>NZ_JAFCJX010000001.1 GCF_018130695.1 Bradyrhizobium jicamae
AGCACGTATAAGCCGTAAAGCCATCGCGCAGGGAAGGCCGGATGCCTCCGCCGAACCTGTATGCTCGTGCGCGCACTTTCTTTTGTGCACATTGCGCACGGGACCGCGGGTGCGGCGTGCACCCGGTCTTCCCTGCGCCCTCGCTATCGAGAGAGGGCGGAACGAGATGGACAACTCGGGCAAATCATGTCGCGAGAATGCGGACGCATGTTTCAGTGTCATCCCCGCGAACGCGGGGATCCAGTACGCCGCGGCGCATCGGTTCAAGCACGACCGTCTCTGGAATACTGGATCACCCGCGTGCGCGGGTGATGACACTGAGGCTGGGACAGGGTCCGCGGCTTTCGCCAAAACGACGACAGTGGATGAAATCCCACGCAATGCAGCCATGCTGCCCCGTCCGAGCAGACCGCAAACGCATTCCCTCGCTGATGGCAAGCTGTTAGCTTCCCCGGCCTCTCTTCAAGGAACCAGGACACTTCAAGATGGATAACCGAAGCGACGTTTGGCGGGGTGTGGACGCGATCAAGCCGCGTTTCATTGATTTGAGCGACCGAGTCTGGGGCATGCCCGAGGTCTGCTACACCGAGGCGCGCTCGTCGGCGGAACATCTGGCCGAGCTGAAGCATCAGGGTTTTCGCATCACCGAGAACGTCGCTAATATCCCGACCGCTGTCATGGGCGAATGGGGCGAAGGCGGACCTGTCATCGCCTTCATGGGCGAATATGACGCCCTGCCCGGCCTCAGCCAGGAGGCCGGCGTTGCCGAGCATCGGCCGGTGGAATCCGGCGGCCATGGCCATGGCTGCGGCCACAATCTGCTCGGCTCCTCCGCGCTGCTTGCGGCCACCGCGGTCAAGGACTGGCTCGCCGCCAACAAGGTGCCCGGCCGCGTCCGCTACTATGGCTGCCCGGCGGAAGAAGGCGGCGCCGCAAAAGCCTTCATGGTGCGCTGTGGCGCCTTCGACGATGCCGACATCGCCATCACCTGGCATCCGCACAGTTTTTGGGAAGTCGGCGTGACGCCGTCGCTCGCCAATACCCGCGCCGATTTCACCTTCACCGGCCGCACCTCGCATGCCGCCGCCTCGCCGCATCTCGGCCGCAGCGCACTCGACGCCGTCGAGCTGATGAATGTCGGCGTCAACTACATGCGTGAGCACATGCCGAGCGACGCGCGCGTGCATTACGCGCTGCTCGACACCGGCGGGATCGCGCCGAACGTCGTTCAGGCCCACGCCCGCGTGCGCTACTCGATCCGCGCCCGCGACCTGCCCGGCATGAACGAGCTGGTCGAGCGCGTGCACAAGATCGCGCAGGGCGCGGCGCTGATGACGGAGACCCAGGTCGAGATGAAGATCATCTCCGCCGTCTCCAACATCCTGCCCAACACGCCTCTGGAGCAGAGCCTGCATCGCATCATGGAGGATCTCGGCCCGCCGCATTTCGACGACGCCGACAGGGATTTTGCCGGCAAGATCCGCGCGACCCTGACCGAGAAGGACATCGCCTCGATCTACTACTCGATCGGGATGGAGCCGACCGAGCGGCCGCTCGCCGACTTCCTAGTGCCGATGGACGCCAAGCGCAATCCGCTGATCGGCTCGACCGACGTCGGCGACGTCAGCTGGGTGGTGCCAACCGTGCAGGTCCATGCCCCCACGGTTGCGATCGGCACGCCCTTCCACACCTGGCAGGTGGTGGCGCAGGGCAAGAGCCCGCACGCCCACAAAGCGATGGTGCAGGCCGCCAAGGCGATGGCCGGGCTCGGCGTCAAGGCGCTGCTGGAACCCGAGCTGATCGCCGCCGCCAAGGCGGATTTGAAGAGGAGAACCGCCCGCACCCCCTATGTCAGCCCGCTCCCGTCCAATGTTGCACCGCCGTTGAATATGTCGGTGGCATGAGGCGTGCCTGGTTGGACGACAAGGCTCGTCCCGGACGGGGTCCGGGGCGGGCTGCGGTGGAATAAGGAAAAGCTGCATAAGAACAAAGGATAACGAACAAATTTTTCGCAATCCGGGACGCGCGGAAGCAAGCTTTGGCGTCAATTTGCCGAAGCCGTGGGCGACCGCGCGCTGTTCTGCACAAGCAGTAGCCAAAAGACTGAGGGGGTGAGACACGCGAGACGTTGACCTGAGGGGTCATTCCGTGTGCCATCTGCCGCCAGACACAAGGCGTCCCGCGCGTGAAGCGGCGCGCCGCAATCACAGCAGAACGAATGAGGGGCGACATGCTGGACAACAATCTGAAGTCGATGATTTCCGACGTGAAGGACGGCCGCATGGACCGCCGCGCCTTCGTCAAGCGCATGCTCGCCGTCGGCCTCACCGCCCCCATGGCCAACCAGATTCTCGCCCTCGGCGGCGTTGCCATGGCGCAGAGCCCCGCCCCCTACAAGCCGACCAAGCGCGGCGGCGGCGGTCCGCTGAAGCTGCTGTGGTGGCAGGGTCCGACCCTGCTCAATCCGCATTTCGCCACCGGCACCAAGGACCAGGACGGCTCGCGCATTTTCTATGAACCGCTCGCGAGCTGGGACGACGAAGGCCATCTCAACCCGATCCTCGCCGCCGAAATCCCCTCCCTCAAGAACGGCGGCCTGTCAGCCGACGCCAAATCGGTGATCTGGAAACTGAAGCCCGGCGTCAAATGGCACGACGGCAAACCGTTGACGGCCGACGATCTCGTGTTCAACTGGGAATACTCCACCGATCCTGCGACGGCGGCGGTCTCGATCCAGAACTACACCAATCTGACGGTCGAGAAGATCGACGACCTCTCGATCCGCATCAAGTTCAAGGACCCGACCCCGTTCTGGGCCAATGCCTTCGTCGGCGCCTATGGCTGCATCATCCCGAAGCATCTGTTCGCGGAGTACAAGGGCAGCAAGTCGCGCGAGGCGCCGAACAATCTGAAGCCGGTCGGTACCGGTCCCTACAAATTCGTCGAGTTCAAGCCGGGCGACCTGATCCGTGGCGAGATCAACCCCGACTACCACATGGCGAACCGGCCCTATTTCGACTCGATCGAACTGAAGGGCGGCGGTGACGCGGTCTCGGCGGCACGCGCCATCATACAGACCGGCGAATACGATTACGCCTGGAACATGCAGGTCGAGGACGAAGTGCTGCTGCGCCTCGAGAAGGGCGGCAAGGGCAAGACCATCTACGCGCCCGGCGGCGACATCGAGTTCATCGCCGTCAACTTCACCGACCCCTATACCGAGGTCGACGGCGAGCGGTCCTCGATCAAGACCAAGCATCCGATCCTGTCCGATCCGAAGGTACGGCAGGCGCTGGCGATGCTGGTCGACCGCGAATCCGTCAAGAAGGCGATCTACGGCCGCGCCGGCCGCGTCACCGCGAACTATCTCAACGGCCCCGAGGAGTTCGTCTCCAAGAACACCAAATGGGAGTTCAGCGTCGAGAAAGCGGGCGCGCTGCTGGATGAAGCCGGCTGGAAGGTCGGCGGCGACGGCATCCGCGAGAAGGACGGCAAGAAGCTGAAGCTCTTGTACCAGACCTCGATCAACGGCCCGCGCCAGAAGACCCAGGCGATCGTCAAGCAGGCCTGCCAGAAGGCCGGCATCGACGTCGAGCTGAAATCGGTCGTCGCCTCCGTGTTTTTCTCCTCCGACGTCGCCAACCCCGACACCTACGCCAAGTTCTATGCCGACATCGAGATGTTCCAGATCCCGATGGCGCAGCCCGACCCGGCGCTGCACATGCGCCGCTATCATTCGCGCTTCGTCGCCACCAAGGAGAACAAGTGGCAGGGCCAGAACTTCCCGCGCTGGGTCAACAAGGAGTTTGACGCCGCGGTCGACGCCGCCGAAACCGAGATCGATCCGCTCAAGCGCGCCGACCTCTACATCAAGTGCAACGACCTGATGTGGAAGGACACCGTGATGATTCCGGTGATGCACCGCATCAAGGTTGGCGCCACGGCACTCGCGCTGCGCCCGGTGGTCAGCGGCTGGGCCAACGACCTCGACAATATCCAGGACTGGTACCGCGAGGCGTGAGCGCGAACGTTTAAGCGGATTGTTCGCTCATGGGTCAGTACGTCCTGCGCCGCCTGATGATCGCGATCCCGAGCCTGCTCGGGATCTCGCTCGTGCTGTTCGTCGTCCTGGCGCTCGCGCCAGGCGATCCGTTCTCGGAGCTTGCGACCAATCCGAACGTGCCCCCCGAAGTGCAGGCTGCACTTCGCGCCAAGTTCGGCCTCGATGACCCCGTCTACCTTCGTTACCTGCATTGGCTCGCCGCGATGGCCCAGGGCGACTGGGGCTTTTCCTTCGTCAGCCGGATGAACGTCGACACGCTGATCCTGCAGCGCCTACCGGCCACGCTCTACGTGGTCGGCTCGTCGCAGATCCTGGCGCTCCTGATCGCGATCCCGGTCGGCGTCTATGCGGCGACCCGGCCCTATTCGATCTTCGACCAGATCGCCAACACCTTCGCCTTCATCGGCTTCTCGCTGCCGACCTTCTTCACGGGCATCCTGTTCATCCTGATCTTCTCGGTGAAGCTCGACTGGCTGCCCTTCGTCTACACCTCCGATCTCAAGGAAACCGGCATCCACTGGGTGATCGCGCAGGTCCGCCAGGCCATCATGCCCGTCATGGTGCTCGGCCTGTTCCAGGCGGCCTCGATGACCCGCTTCGTCCGCTCGGCGATGCTCGACGTGATCCGGCTCGATTACGTCACGACGGCCCGCGCCAAGGGCCTCGGCCAGCGCATCGTCATCATCAAGCACGTGATGCGCAATGCGATGATCCCCGTCGTCACACTGGTGGCGCTGCAGATCCCGGCGGTGTTCGGCGGCGCCATCGTCACCGAACAGATCTTCCGCATCCCCGGCATCGGTTCGCTGCTGATTTCCTCCATCCTCGCCAACGACACGCCCGTCATCATGTCCGTGACCTTCGTGTTCGCGTGTCTCGTGGTGCTGTTCAACCTGATCGCAGATGTCCTCTATGGCTGGCTTGACCCTCGCATCTCCTTCCGCTGAGCGGCGGGCCTACTCGCCCTGGCGCGAGACCTGGCGGCGCTACCGCCGGCACAAGCCGGCCGTGGTCAGTGCCTTCCTGCTGCTGATCCTGATCGCGGCCGTGCTGATCGGTCCGTTCATCTGGCGCGTCTCGATCAACGACATCGACGTGGTCGCCGGCATGCAGGGCCCCTCGCTCGCCCATCCCTTCGGCACCGACGATCTCGGCCAGGATATCCTGGCTCGGATGATCTATGGCGGACGCATCTCGCTCGCGGTCGGCCTCGCCGCGATGCTGGTCTCCGTGATGGTCGGCACGCTGATCGGCGCGGTCGCCGGCATGTCGCGCGGCGCGCTCGGTTACTTCCTGATGTGGATGACCGACCTGTTCCTGTCGCTGCCGCAACTGCCATTGCTGCTGCTGCTGATCTACCTGTTCCGCGACGGGCTGAAGGCCGTGTTCGGCCCCGAGGGCGGCATCTTCATCCTGATCGTGCTCGTGATCGGCGGCCTGCGCTGGATGCCGGTCGCGCGTCTGGTGCGCGCGCAATTCCTGTCGCTGCGCGAGAAGGAATTCGTCGAAGCCGCACGTGCGCTCGGCGCAAGCCCGGTGCGTCAGGTGGTACGGCACATCCTGCCGAACGCGGTCGGTCCCGTGATCATCGCCGGCACCATCGACGTCGCGGCCGCGATCATCGCGGAGTCGACACTGTCGTTCCTCGGCCTCGGCTTCCCGCCGGATACCCCGACCTGGGGCCGCATCCTGTTCGATGCCAAGGATTTCCTCGACATCGGCCCGCACTGGGCGCTGTTCCCCGGCGCGGCCATCTTCATCGCCGTGGTCGCGATCAACTTCATCGGTGACGGCCTGCGTGACGCGCTCGATGCGCGAAAGGTGATCTGATGACGCCCTTGCTCGAGATCAAGGGCCTCAAAACCCACTTCACCACCGATGACGGCATCCTGCAGGCCGTCGACGGCGTCGATATCAGCATCAACAAGGGCGAGACGCTCTGCGTGGTCGGCGAATCCGGTTGCGGCAAGACCGTCACCGCGATGTCGATCCTCAAGCTGATCGCGATGCCGCCGGGCCGCATCGTCCAGGGCGAGATCATCTTCGAGGGTCGCGACCTCGTCCCCCTCACCGGCCCGCAGCTCGACGACATCAGGGCCAAGGAGATCGGCTTCATCTTCCAGGAGCCGATGACCTCGCTCAATCCGGTGCTGACCATCGGCGAGCAGATTTCCGAGAGCCTGCGCCGACACGAGGCGGTGACGAAGAAGCAGGCGCTCGAGCGCACCATCGAGATGCTGAAGCTGGTGCAGATTCCGAATGCGGCCGGCCGCGTGCATCATTATCCGCACCAGTTTTCCGGCGGCATGCGCCAGCGCGTGATGATCGCCATGGCGCTGGCCTGCCGGCCCAAGCTCGTGATCGCCGACGAGCCGACCACCGCGCTCGACGTCACCATCCAGGCGCAGATCCTCGACCTCCTGCAGGACATGAAGGAACGCTTCGGCATGGCGGTGATGCTGATCACCCATGCCATGGGCGTGGTCGCAGAGACCGCGCAGCGCGTCGTCGTGATGTATGCCGGCAAGGTGGTGGAGGAGGCGACCGTCGACGAGCTGTTCGGCAATCCGAGCCATCCCTACACGCAGGGCCTGATCCGCTCGATCCCGCGGATCGATCTCGATGCCGAGCACAAGACGCGGCTGGAGGCGATCGGCGGCTCGGTGCCGATCCTGATCAATCCGACACCCGGTTGCCGCTTCGCGCCGCGCTGCCGCCACGTCATGGACATCTGCGCCACCAGGGAGCCGCGCTTGCGCGAGATCGCTGCGGGCCATCGGATGGCCTGCCATTTGGGAGACGCGTCATGAGCGAGCCGCTGCTCCGCGTCACCAATCTGAAGAAGCATTTCCCGGTGCTCGGCGGTCTCCTCTCGCGCGAGGTCGGCCAGGTCTATGCGGTCGACGGCGTGTCGTTCACGGTCAACCGCGGTGAGACGCTCGGCCTGGTCGGCGAATCCGGCTGCGGCAAGTCCACCACCGGCCGCTGCGTGCTGCGCCTGATCGAGCCGACCTCCGGCGAGGTCGTGTTCGACGGCCAGAGCGTGATCGGGCTCGGCGGCAGCGACCTGCGCGCCATGCGGCGTAACATGCAACTCGTGTTCCAGGACCCGTTCGCCTCGCTCAATCCGCGCATGACCATCGGCGCAATCCTCGGCGAGGCCTACGTCATCCATGGCCTCACGTCATCGGCGAGCGAGCGCGAAGACCGCGTCGCGAACCTTTTGGTCAAGGTCGGGCTGAAGGCCGATCACATGCGGCGCTATCCGCACGAATTCTCCGGCGGCCAGCGCCAGCGCATCGCGATCGCCCGGGCGCTGACGCTGGAGCCGAAGCTTCTGGTGTGCGACGAGCCGGTGTCGGCGCTCGACGTCTCGATCCAGGCCCAGGTGATCAATCTGCTGGAGGACCTGCAGAGCGAGCTCAACCTGACCTATCTGTTCGTCGCCCACGATCTGTCCGTCGTCGAGCACATTTCCGACCGCGTCGCCGTGATGTATCTCGGCCGCATCGTCGAGCTGGCGAAAGCGAGCGACCTCTACCGCAATCCGCAGCATCCCTACACCAAGGCGCTGCTGTCGGCGGTGCCGGTGCCGAACCCGAAGGCCAAGCGCGACCGTATCAGGTTGAAGGGCGACGTGCCGAGCCCGATGAATCCGCCCGCAGGCTGCCACTTCCATACCCGCTGTCCCATTGCGGAGGAGCGCTGCAAGCAGAGCGCACCGCAATTGCGCGAGGGCAGCGACGGTCATCTCGTGGCCTGCCATCTGGCGTGACAGGCCACGTGATGCGATTAGCGATTACTCCCAGGACCAGGCGGAGAAATCATTCTCGAACTGCGGCACTTCCTTCCAGACGCCCTTCAGCTTCTTGTTGATCACCGTCGGCCATTGCGGCTGGTACAGGAAGCCTGCCACCGCATCGGTCGCCAGCATCTTCTGCGCGTCACCGAGCAACTTGGCGCGGCCGGCTTCGTCCGGCGTCGACATGATCTGCTTGTAGAGCGTGTTGAAGGCCTCGTTGTTGTAGCCGAGATAGTAGTCCGACTCGGTGATCTTCACGAGGTCGAACGGCTCGACGTGAGAGACGATGGTGAGATCGAAATTGTGCGGGCCGGTGCCGGCGAACACCTGCGACAGCCACTGCGCCCATTCGACGTTCTCGATCTTGGCGGTGATGCCGACCTTGGCAAGCTGCGCCGCCAGGATTTCGCCGCCCGCCCGCGCATAGGGCGGCGGCGGCAGCTTGAGCGAGAGCTCGAGATTGGTGACGCCGGCTTCCTTGAGCAGCTGCTTGGCCTTCTCCGGATCATACGGGTTGATGCCGGTGGTATCGACGAATCCGAGCGAGCCCGGGGTGTAGAAGCTGCCGATCGGGGTGCCGAAACCGTCGGCGGCGCCGTCGATCATCGCCTTGCGGTCGATCGCGGCGAGGATGGCGCGGCGGACGCGGACGTCGTCGAGCGGCTTTTTCCGCTCGTTGATCGCGACGATGGTCTTGGCCTTGGAGCCGCCAACCAGCACCGTGAAGCGCGGGTCGGCCTTCAACTGGGCAACGCTGCGGGTTGCGACGCGCGGAAACGCGTCGACGTCACCGGACAGCAACGCCGCAATCTGCGCTGCCGGATCGGAGATGAAGCGGATCGTCACTTTGGAGAGCTTGATCGCGGATGCGTTGCGGTAGTCGGCCCATTTGTTGAGCGTGATCGAGGAGCCCTTGACCCAGCCGCCGAGCTGATACGGCCCGGTGCCGACCGGCTGCGTCACATTGGTCGGCGCGCTCTTCGGCTCGACGATCGAACCGGAGGCCTGGCCAAGCAGGAACGGCAGGTTCGGCTCGGAATATTTCAGCGCGATGACGATGGTATCCGCGTCAGGCGCGGTGACGGATTCGAAGCTCTGGTAGAGGCTCTTGTCCTTGTTGGTCGAGGTCGCCGCCGCGTTGCGGTCGTAGGAGAATTTCACCGCGGCGGAATCGAAGGCCTCGCCGTTCTGGAATTTGACGCCCTTGCGGAGCTTGAAGGTGTAGGTCTTGAGGTCAGGCGACGCCTGCCAGCTCTCGGCCAGCAGCGGCGAGACCGAGCCGTCCTCGTTGATCTTGGTCAGCGTCTCGTAAATGTTGTAGAGCGTGACTTCGGCGATCGCGGCCGCCGCCGCATTGGTCGGATCGAGGCCCGGCGGCTCCAGCGCCATGGCCATCACGACGCTGTCCTTCTTGGCCTGCGCAAAGCTCGGCAGCGGCGCGGCGATGAACGCAGCCGCCACCGCGAAAATGGTCAGTTTCTTCAACATTCGTTTGCTCCCGGACGTATCGCGGGCCAGCCTAGGCCAGTCCCGCACAAAAGGCTAACTCTCCGCCGCGGCCAGGGCTGGCTGCGCCATTACCCTTTCGGCGTAGTGACAGGCGGCAAGATGCGCCTCGCCGACCGTCCGTAGCGCAGGCGGGGTGTCACGGCAATGCTGGTCAGCCAGGGGACAGCGCGCGGCGTACGGACATCCTGTCGCGCCGGTCGATTGGGAGGCGATCGCCTGGGCGCCGCGGCGCCGCCGCACCCCGCCGGCCCGGGCGCGCGGCACGGCCTCCAGCAGCGCGCGCGTATAGGGATGCGCGCAATGGTCGAACAGATCCTCCGGCCTGCCCTGCTCGACGATCCGTCCGAGATACATCACCGCGATCTCGTCGCAGAGATAATCGACGACAGCGAGATCATGGCTGATCAGGATGTAGCTCAGCCCAAACTGGTCCTGCAGATCCTGCATTAGGTTCAGCACCTGCGCCTGCACCGAGACGTCGAGCGCCGACACCGGCTCGTCGGCGACGATCAGCTTCGGCTGGGTGATCAGCGCGCGGGCGATGGCGATGCGCTGGCGCTGGCCGCCGGAGAACTCATGCGGGAATTTGTCCATGTCTGCATCGCGCAAGCCGACCTGCCGCAGCACTGCGGCGACACGCTCGCGCAAGGACGCCTTGTCCATGCGGCCCAGCGCCGTCAAGGGCTCGGCGACGATGCGCGCGATGGTCTGCCGCGGATCGAGCGAGCCATAGGGATCCTGGAACACCATCTGGAAATCGCGACGGGCGCGGCGCAGCTCGTCCGCGGGGAGCGCGTGCAGGTCGCGGCCGAGCAGCGTGACCGAGCCCGAGGTCGGCCGCTCCAGCGCCATCACGCAGCGCGCGAAGGTCGATTTGCCCGAGCCGGATTCGCCGACCACGCCGAGGCTCTTGCCCGCCGTCACCCGCGCGCTGACGCCGTTGAGCGCCAGCACCTGCCCCGCCGGCTTGAACACGCTCTCGCGCGGCAGCGTGTAGTGCTGCACGAGATCCCTCACTTCGAGGAGCGGCTGGTCGGATGTCGTCATGCCGGCGCCCCCACAGCAGCAGCCATCGAGACATCGGTCCGTACACAACGCACGCCATGGCCGCCGCCGACATCGATCACCGGCGGAGGTGCGGCACGACAGCGGTCCTCCACCAGCGGACAGCGGTCAGCAAAAGTGCAGCCTGACGGCAGGTCGGCGAGTTCAGGCACCGTGCCTGCGATGGTCTTGAGCCGCGTCCCCTTGCGCGCCCCGAGCTTCGGACGTGCGCGGAACAGGCCCTGGGTGTAGGGATGGCCCATCCGCGAAAACACCTTGTCGGTCTCGCCGTTCTCGACGACGGTGCCGCCATACATCACCATCATGCGCTGCACGTTCTCGGCGATGACGCCGAGATCATGCGAGATCAGGATCATCGACATGCCGCGCTCCTCGACGAGGTCGGCGATGAGATCGAGGATCTGGCCCTGGATCGTGACGTCGAGCGCAGTGGTCGGCTCGTCCGCGATCAGCACGTCGGGCTGGCAGGCCAGCGCCATCGCGATGGTGACGCGCTGGCGCTGGCCGCCGGAGAATTGATGCGGATAGGCATCGACGCGCTTGGCCGCATCGGGCAGGCCGACGCGGTCGAGCAAGGCAATCGCTTCGCGCCGCGCATCGGCTGCCGAGCAGCCGGTGTGACGCCGCAACGGCTCGGCGACCTGGCGCCCGATCGTGTGCATCGGATTGAGCGCGGTCATCGGCTCCTGGAAGATCATGCTGATGCGATTGCCGCGGAGCTTGCAGTACTCGCCATCGGTCAGCCCAATCAGCTCACGCCCGTCGAGCTTGATGCTGCCGGTGAGCACGGCGCTGTCCGGCAGCAGGCCCATCAGCGCCAGTGCCGTGACCGACTTGCCGCAGCCGGATTCGCCAACCAGCCCCAGCGTCTCGCCGCGCTTCAGCGCAAGGCTGACGCCACGCACGGCCTGCGCAGGCCCGCGGCTGGTGTTGAGGCGGACGCCGAGATTCTGGACTTCGATCAGGGGCGCGTTGGATGAGGTGGCCACGATCAACGCTCCCGTGCCAAGCGTGGATCGAGCAGATCGCGCAAGCCATCGCCGAGCAGATTGAGGCCGAGGACTGCGACCGCGATCGCAGCACCCGGATAGACTGCGAGCATCGGCGACTGGAACAGCAGCGTCTGCGCGTCGTTCAGCATGCGGCCCCAGGACGGCTGCGGCGGCTGAGTGCCGAGCCCGAGATAGGACAGCCCGGCTTCCGCGAGGATCGCGAGCGCGAACTGGATCGTCGCCTGCACGATCAGGATCGAAAGAATGTTGGGCAGCACATGCTCGATGGTGATGAGGAACGTCCCCTTCCCCGATGCGCGCGCCGCCAGCACGAACTCCCGCGCCCAGATCGCACTGGCCGATCCGCGGGTGACGCGAACGAAGGTCGGGATCTGGAAGATGCCGATCGCCGTGATCGACGTCAGCATGCCCGGTCCTGCGACCGCGGCGAGCATGATCGCGGAGAGCACGGCCGGAAAAGCAAAGGTGAAATCGCTCATCCGCATGATCAGCTCTTCGGTCCAGCCCTTGCGCGCGGCGGCGAGCAGGCCGAGACAGACACCGAAAGTCAGGCCGATGCCGACGGCGATGATACCGACCGCGATCGTCGAGCGTGCGCCGACCAGCAGCAGCGAGGCGATGTCGCGGCCGAGCACATCGGTGCCGAGCCAATGCGCGGCCGTTGGCGGCTTGAGCTTGGAGGCGACGTCGATGTCATAGGGCGACCACGGCGTCCACACCAGCGACAGCAGCGCCGCGCCGATCACCAGCAGGCTGAGCAGGCCGCCGAGCACGAAGCTGCGATGGCGCAGCGCACGGCGCCAGAAGCCGGTCGCAGGCTTCCGTGCTGTCGCGACGGTGGGAGCGTCGGCGGATGCGGTCATCGGCGCGCTCACAGGTGATGCACCTTGATGCGCGGGTCGATGAAGGCATAGAGCACATCGACCACGAAGTTGACGATGACGACCATCGCCGCCAGCAGCATCACGCAGTTGCGCACCACGATCAGGTCGCGATTGGCGATCGACTGGAAGATCAGCCGGCCGAGACCCGGCAAGTAGAACACGTTCTCGATGATGATGGTGCCGGCCAAGAGATTGGCGAATTGCAGCCCCATCACCGTCATGACGGGAATCATGGCGTTGCGCAGCACGTGTCGCCACAGCACCTCGCGCTTGCCGAGCCCCTTGGCGCGCGCGGTGCGGACGAAATCCTCGCGCAGCACTTCGAGCACGGCCGAGCGGGTGACGCGTGCGAGGATCGCCGCCTGCACCACAGACAGCGAGATCGCCGGCAGCAGCAGCGACCGCACGCCGGGCCAGATGCCGTCATCCCAGCCGGCAAACCCTCCCGCGGACACCCACTGCAGCTTCACCGCAAACAGCAGGATCAGCAGGATCGCGAACCAGAAATTCGGCAGCGCAATGCCGACCTGGGTCAGCGACATCACGCCGACATCGCCGAGCCTATTGTGATTGGCTGCCGTGTAGATGCCGGCGGAGAGCGCCAGCACGACGGTGACCGACATCGACATGATCGCGAGCGGGATGGTCAATACCAGCCGCTCCGCGATCAATCCGGCAACGGGCGTGCCATAGACGTAGCTGTTGCCGAGATCGCCCACCATCATGCCCTTGAGCCAGAGCAGGTAGCGAAGGCTGAGCGGCTGATCCAAACCGAGCTTGATGGAAAGTGCGCGAACCGCGTCGGGCGAAGCATCGGCGCCCATCAGCATCTGCGCGGCATTGCCCGGCAAGGCGTCCAACACCAGGAAAATGATCAGCGAGGCGCCGATCAGCGTCGCCAGCAAGGTTGCAAATCGTCGAAGGAGGAAAACGCTCATACGCGCCCGGATTCGATGCCAGATTTGGGCACGTTCCAACACATTCGCCGGCGAATGCAAGCCCCAAGCAGCATCGCGTCAGCCCCTGACGCCCTGCGGCCAGCGGCCGAGCAGATCACTCGCCGACTCGAACAGTGCGGCAACGCGCAGGAGTTCCGCATCGGCCCGGAAGCGGCCGACCAGATGCAGGCCGATCGGCAAGCCGTCGCGACCGAAGCCGGCGGGCATGGTGATCGCGGGGTGGCCGGTCATGTTGAACAGCATGGTCCAGGGAAACCAGTGCGGCCGGACGCTGTCGAAGACCTTGCCGTCGATCTCGATGGTGCCGAACAGGTCCTGCTCGATCGGCAACGCCGTGCGGGTCAAGGTGGGCATCGCCAGCAGGTCGCCGCGCGCGAGCAGCGCCTGGATCCGGCGGAACAGCGCGGTACGATCGAACATCGCCCGCTGGTAATCGGCGCCGCTGACCTCGGTCGCGAGCGCCAGCTGCTTGAGGAAGGCCTCGCTCAAGTCATCACGGTGGTCGGCGGCAAGCTTGCCAAATCGGGTCCGCCAGACCGTGTGATTGATCGCGCGCCAGATCGGCTCGATGTCAAAGCTCTCGCCCGAAAATTCCTCGAGCTCGGCGCCGAGCCCCGCCAACCGATCGAGGCTGGCCTTGAAAGCCGCGGCGACGTCGGCCGATACGGGACGCCCGGGCGGCGACAGGCAGAACAGCACCTTGCGGCCGCGCAGGTCGCCGCGCGGTGCGGCGCCCTCGATATAGTCAGGCACGGGCACGCCGATCGACCAGGGATCGGAAGCGTCCCCTCCGGCCATTGCCTGCATCATCAGCGCGGTGTCTGCGACGGTGCGGGTGGTCGGTGTGACATAGGTCTGGTTGCCGAAGGCGTCCTCCACCTGGCTGTGCGGGATCACGCCGTTGCTCTGCTTGATGCCGACCACGCCATTGCACGCCGCGGGAATGCGCGTCGAGCCTCCGCCGTCGGTCGCGACGGCGAGCGGCGCGATGCCGCTTGCCACCGCCACCGCCGCGCCGCCGCTCGACCCGCCGCTGGAGCGGCCAGCGTCCCAGGCATTGCGGGTGCGGCCGAACAGCGGCGAATCCGTCAGGCATTTGGTGCCGAACTCCGGCGTCGTGGTCTTGCCGACCAGGATCGCGCCCTGCGCGCGCAGCCGGCCGAACGCAACGGCATCCGCGGCGGGCACATTTTCCTTGTAGGGCACGGCGCCGAAGGTGGTGCGCACCCCCTTGGTGTTGACGAGGTCCTTCACCGTCAGCGGAATGCCATGCAGCAGACCGACCGGCTCACCTGCCATAATCTGCCGCTCCGCCTGTTTGGCCTGTGCCAGCGCCTCGTCGCCACACAGCGTGATGAAGCAGTTCAGCTCGGGCTGCAGCCGCTCCGCCTGCGCGAGCACGGCGCGCGTGATCTCGACGGGGGATACCTCCTTGCGGGCGATGCGCGCGCGCAGCTCGGTCGCGGAGAGGAAGCAAAGATCGTTGCCCATGGCAGAACTCACCCCGAGATCGTCGGCAAAACCGACAGATTGACAGCAAGAATGGGGCCGATGTTAACTCGCCGTCCAATACGATTTTGAACGGCAACCCATACGTTTTCGGTATGCCTATGGATCTTCGTCGTCTCCGCTATTTCGTTGCCGTGGCTGAAGAGCGCAGCGTCGGCAAGGCCGCCGATCGGCTGCGGATGGCGCAGCCGCCGCTGTCGGTGCAGATCCGCAAGCTCGAGGCCGAGATCGGCGCGCCGCTGTTCCGCCGCGGCACGCGCGGCATGGACCTGACGGAAGCCGGCCTCGCTTTGCTGTCGCGCGCCAATGAGGCGCTGGCGCTGGCCAACGACGGCATCGAAGCCGCGCGGGCGGTCGCCGCCGGGCAGCGCGGACGGCTCTCGGTCGGCTACATGTTCGTGCTCGCCAATGCCCTGCTGCCGAAGCTCGTCCCGGAATTGCGCAAATCGCTGCCGGGCATCGATCTCGAATTCGTGGAATTGAGCGCATCGACCCGCGAGGCAGGATTACTCGACCGCAGCGTCACGGTGGCGCTGTGCATGCCCGCGATCCATCACCGCGAGATCCAGATCGCGCAGGTCGGCGCCCAGCGCCTGATGCTCGCGGTGCCGGCCCGCTCTGCGCTCGCCCGCCTGAGCGCCGTGCCCGTGAGCCGATTGCAGGGCCGGCCCCTGATTGCCCTTCCCCACCCGGACGCAAATCCCGCCTCATCCGCGATCTCGGCCCTGCTGCGACGGCATCAGGTGGTGATGCCGATCGTCAGCCGGGTCGAGACGGTGCATTCGGCGCTCAGCCTCGTCCTTGCCGGCGAAGGACTGGCCATTGTTCCGGCCTGCGCCAGGCTCGGCGCGCCGCACGGCATCGTGTTCAGGCCGCTCCGCGATGCCACCGACTCTATCGAGATCGCGGTGTGCTGGCGGCGCGACGCGCAGAGCCCGCTCATCCGCAGCTTCGTCAAATGCGCGGAGAAGGTGGTCGCGCGGATGTAACGAGACCTAGCGCCCCGACTGCGGCCGCAGCGCGCGCAAATCCATGTGCCGGTTGACGTCCTTGTAGAGGAGATAACGGAAGCGTCCGGGGCCGCCGGCGTAGCAGGCCTGCGGGCAGAACGCGCGCAGCCACATGTAGTCGCCGGCTTCCACCTCGACCCAATCCTGGTTCAGCCGGTAGACGCCCTTGCCTTCGAGCACATAGAGCCCGTGCTCCATCACATGGGTCTCGGCGAACGGAATCACCCCGCCCGGCTCGAAGTTGACGATGGTCACATGCATGTCGTGGCGAAGGTCGGTCACATCCACGAAGCGCGTCGTCGCCCAGCGGCCCTCGGTGTCAGGCATCGGGATCGGTGCGATATTGCGCTCGTTGGTCACGATCGGATCTGGCACCGCAAGGCCCGCCACGCGCTGATACAGCTTGCGGATCCAGTGGAAATTCGCCGTCCCGGTGCCGGCATTGCGCACGCTCCAGGACACACCTGGCGGCAGATAGGCAAATCCGCCGGGCTGCAGCACGTGGTCGGTCTCGCCGATCCGCAAACTCAGCTCGCCGCCGACGACGAACAGCACGCCCTGCGCATCAGGGTCGGGCTCGGGCGATTTGCTGCCGCCACCTGGTGCGACTTCCGCGAGGTAGTGCGAGAAGGTTTCGGCAAAGCCCGACAGCGGCCGCGCCAGCACCCAGAACCGCGCCTTGTCCCAATGCGGCAGGAAGCTCGCGCAGATGTCGCGGATCACGCCCTTGGGGATCACGACATAGGCCTCGGTGAACACCGCGCGATCGGTCAGGAGTTCGGTCTGGCCGGGCAGGCCTCCCGGCGGCACGTGATAGGTTGCTGATCGCATGATCTCTGCCTCTCTTAAGATGCTGCCGCAGCTCACCGCGCCTCTGAAGGCGCAAGATGCAGCCAGTCCTTCTCGTCCAGCCGGACTTCCTCGAGATTGTTTCCCTCGCCCTTCCTGTCCACCACGAGGAACGGGCTGGCGTCAACGCCGACCAAAAGCGGATGGTGCCAGCAGTTGCGCGCGTAGTTGACCCCCTGCTGCCCCGACGCGGCAAAGGCACGGTAGCTCGCGGGCACGCGGGGATCCGTGCACACCACAACGAACCACGGCGCCGCGTTGAGCGGCATGAACAACTGGCTGCCGAGCGGATGACGCTCCATCAGCTTGAGCGCGATCGGCTTCGGCCTGATCGAGCCCGTGAACAGGCTGATGCAGATGTCGCCGCCGCCGGTCGCGACGTCGATGTTGGCGAGATCATTGAAGCGGTTGGCGAAGCCGTCATTGATCACGATCGGGCTGACATCCGCCGTCTCGATGACATCGCCGAACGGCGCGAAGGCGGCCTTCGTCAAAGGGACAATCGGAAGCGCTAGCATTGCCAAAATCTCCTGTCGGCGCCCCCGTGAGGAATCGAAGGCGACCGTCGCCGAACCTAGATCGCACGGCGACGGGACGCCAGCCGCGTCTCAGGACGTCTGCAGCTGCGCTGCGGCCGGTTCGAGGACAGTGGTATCCGGCGCCGCGCCCTGCCCGGCGGGATCGATCTCGCCGTCAAGCACCTGATGGGCGCGCGCCCGGTCGATGTCACCTTCCCAGGCCGCCACGGCAACCGTCGCCACGCAGTTCCCGATATAGTTGCCGAGCGCGCGGGCAATGCCGATGAACCAGTCCACCGACAGGATCAGCACCAGGCCGATCGCGGGGATGGCGGGGATCGCCGACAGCGTCGCGGCGAGCACCACGATCGCCGATCCCGGCACGCCGTGAGCGCCCTTCGAGGTCAAGAGCGCAATCCCGAGGATGGCCAGGAGATCGCCGAGCGCGAGCGGCGTATTGGTGGCCTGGGCGATGAACACCGCGGCCAGCGTCAGATAGATCGAGAACGCATCGAGATTGAAGGAGTAACCGGTCGGGATGACGAGGCCGACGGTCGACTGCTTGATGCCGAGTTGCTCGAGCTTGCGCATGGTCTGCGGCAGCACGCTGTCGCCGGCCGCGGTGCCGAGCACGATGGTCAGTTCCTCGCGCAGGTAGCGCAGCAGCTTGAACAGGCTGAAGCCCGACAGCCGCATCACCGAGCCGAGCACGACGACCACGAACACGATGACCGCCAGGTAGAACAACGCAACGAGGCCACCGAGCTGCTTGAGCGAGCCGATGCCGTATTTGCCGACCGTGAAGGCGATCGCGCCGAACACGCCGAGCGGGGCGAGGCGGACCACGAAGTTCATCATCTTGAACACGATCTCGCTGACGCGTTCGATGAAATCGACCACCGGCCTGGCCCGCTCGCCGCACAGCGAGACCGCACAGCCGAACATGATCGAGACGATCAGCACCTGCAGGATGTCGCCGGTCGTGAACGCGCCGACGAGGGTGCCGGGGATCAGCTTCAGGATGAACTCGGAGACGCCGCCGCCGGCGACCTGCGCCGCGGTCTGGCTGAAGCCGGAGAGCGCCTTGGCGTCCAGCGACTTCGGATCGATGTTCATGCCGACGCCGGGCTGGAAGTAGTAGGCCAGGAGAATGCCAAGCACGAGCGCGATGGTCGTGATGACCTCGAAATAGATGATGGCGCGGATGCCGACGCGGCCGACCTTGGAGAGATCGCCCGCCGCTGCGATGCCATGCACGACGACGCAGAACACGATCACCGGGACCAGCATCTTGATCAGCTTGATGAAGCCGTCGCCGAGCGACTTGGTCTGCAGCGCGATGTCCGGATAGGCCATGCCCAGCACGATGCCGAGCGCGAGCGCTATCAGGACCTGGAAGAAGAGTGATTTGAAGAGATTTGGCACGGTGTCCCTCGCTTGGTTGGCGTTCCCTTGGGCCGCGGCCGGAGCATTTCCTTCAGACCACACGGCTTGCTGGCGACGTTGACGTCGCTTCGCTTGTTTTGGTGGATCGCCTCGCCTGCTCCGGCCCGCAGGCGTCCCGGTTTTCAGCTCGAATCCGGGCCGACGATCCACCCGCTATTCGTTGACCAGGGCAGACCTTGCGTCCAATATATAGATCAACATGATCAAGAGGGCTTCCCTATGGATCTCCGTCAGCTCCGCTATTTCGCCGCGGTGGCCGAGGAGCGCAGCTTCACGGCCGCGGCGCGGCGGTTGAACCTGTCGCAGCCGCCGCTGAGCCAACACATCCAGGCGCTCGAGGCTTCGCTCGGGACACGCCTGCTGCAGCGGACCAGCCGCAGTGTCGAGCTGACCAAGGCCGGCGAGGCGCTGCTGGTGCGCGCGCGGGCGATCCAGGCCCAGATCAAGTCGGCGGAGGAGGAAGTGCAGATGGTCGGCGCCGGGCTGGTCGGCACGCTCGATGTCGGCGCGACCGGATCGATCCTGCGCGCCCGCCTCGCCGATCTGCTCGCGGCCTATCGGCGGCAGGCGCCGATGGTGAAGATGACCGTGCATGAGCAGGCGCCGTCGCTCCAGATCGCCGCCCTGCTCGATCGCACCACCAATGTCAGCCTCAACCGCAGCATCCCGACCGAGCATGGCCTGGTCAGCGAACTGGCGTGGCCCGAGGAGGTCGTGGTCGCGATGCCGCGGTCGCATCCGCTCGCCAAACGCAAGCGCGTCGCGCTCGGCGATCTCGCCGCCGAGGACCACATCGTGCTGCATCCGGACAGTTCGGAGTTCGCCCGCTACCTGCAGAAATGCTGCATCGACGCCGGCTTCCTGCCGCGGGTCTCGCAGCAGATCATCGATGCGCAGTCGGTGCCGAGCCTGATCGCGGCGGGCTTTGGCGTGGCGCTGGTGCCGCAATCGATCGCGCGCTTCACCACCGACGAGATTGCGTTCCGATCGATCCGCCCTGCGCCCCCTAAGGCCGACGTCTATCTCGTGTTCCGGGAGGACGAGACCTCAATGGTGGTCGACAATTTCATCAAGCTGGCGCGGCGCTTCCTCGGCCAGAAGCGCGGCGCGCGGTCGGCCGGCGCTAGCGCTTAGGCCTTTGCGGTCAGCAGCGCCTGTCGCGCTTCGTGCCAGTTCGCCTCGTCCGGCGCGCAGAGCAGCCCGCCCGTGAAGTTGACCGGCTTGTACGGGCTGCCGTCGAAATGCGCGCTGAAGCCGCCGGCCTCGCGATGCAGCAGCCAGCCGGGCGCATGATCCCAGGGCATCAGCTTGTTGTACAGCAGGAGGTGACACTGGCCGGAGGCCGCGAGACGATATTCATGAGCCGCACATCGGAACGACGCGCTCATGCCGAGCCTGGAGAGATTCTGGGCGACCGTTGTCCGCAGCGGCTCGGGCAAGTAATTGAGACCCACCATAGCCTCCATGTCCTTTGGAGAAGCCGGACGCGCGACCTTGAGATCGAAGTGGCGGCCGTCATCAGCCGCGAGCCAGGCGCCCTCGCCGCGCAGCGCGAATGCCGTATCTGCGCACGCATGATCCCTGATGGCACCGAGCACGATCTCGCCACGAACGGTCGCAGCAATCATCGTACCGAACAGCGGCAGGCCCGAGACGAAGTTCCGCGTGCCGTCGATGGGATCGATGATGAAGGCGAGCTCCGCAGGTCCGATCCGCTCCAGCATCGCCGCATCGCGCGCCGTGCCCTCCTCGCCGATGATGACGGCGCCGGGAAAGGCGCGCGTGAGTTCGGCCGAAATCACCCGCTCGGCAGTCTCGTCTGCCTCGGTGACGAGGTCGAAAGCCGATGTCTTGGTGCGAACCTCGATCTCCCGCACGCGGCGGAAGCGCGGCATGATCTCGTTGCGGCCGACCTCGGCCAAAATCGTTCCGATCGTCGTGACATCGGCATGGGACAGTTTCACGGCGCGCTCTCCTGCATGGCGGTGCGCAGCCTATAACCGAAATCATCGGCGTGAGCCATCATGCGCCGATGATACGGCGCATGACGAAATTGCGACGGTGATGTGGTTCGATCAGGCGGTCCGGACGGAGCTGAGGAACTGGCCGACCTCGCGCTTCAGCCGGCTGCTCTCGCCCGACAGCGACCTTGCCGCGGTGAGCACCTGGGCCGAGGCCGAGCCGGTCTCGCTGGCACCACGCTGCACGTCGGCGATGTTGGTCGAGACCTGCTGGGTGCCGTGCGCGGCCTGCTGCACGTTGCGGGAGATTTCCTGGGTCGCGGCGCCCTGCTCTTCCACCGCAGCGGCAACGGCGGAGGCAATCTCCGACATCCGCGAGATGGTGTCGCCGATCGCCTTGATGGCGCCGACCGATTCCTGCGTCGCGGCCTGGATGCCGCTGATCTGCTGGCTGATCTCGCCGGTGGCTTTCGCAGTCTGCTCGGCCAGCGCCTTGACCTCGGAGGCCACCACGGCAAAGCCGCGGCCGGCCTCGCCCGCGCGCGCCGCCTCGATGGTGGCGTTGAGCGCCAGCAGATTGGTCTGGCCGGCGATGGTGTTGATCAGCTCGACGACGTCGCCGATGCGATTTGCGGCCTTGGCAAGTTCGCCGACACGGTCGTTGGTCTGCTGCGCCTGCTGCACGGCCTCGCCGGCGATGCGCGCGGAATCCTGCACCTGGCGGCTGATCTCGTTGACGGAGGACGCCATCTCCTCGGTCGCCGATGCCACCGACTGCACGTTGCTGGACGCGGCCTCGGATGCCGCCGCGACCTTGGTGGTGAGCTCTTCCGAACGTTCGGCCGTTGCGGTCAGCGTGCCGGCGGAAGCTTCCAGCTCGCCCGAAGCCGAGGACACGACATTGACGATGTCGCCGATCATGGCCTCGAAATCGCGGGTGATCTGGTCGACGCGCTGGCCGCGCTGGATCTTGGCGTCGGCCTCGACGGCAGCAGCTTCGTCGGCCGCTTTCTTGGCGATCAGCGCCTCCTTGAACACCTGCAGCGATCCGGCCATCGATCCGATCTCGTCGGCGCGCTTGCTGTCGGGAATCGTGACGTCGTGCCGGCCGGCAGCGAGATCGCCGACGACATTCGTCAATGTACCGAGCGGCGCGATCACGCGACGACGCAGCATCACGGTGACGCCGGCGAGCACGCCGAGCAGTGCGGCGACGGCCAGCACGGCAAGTGCAAGCATCATCATGGCGCCATCGCGCGCGGCGCCTGCACGCTCGAGCGCCTCCGCCAGCGCGGCATCGCGCACGGCGAAGAACATCTGAATGGCGGGAACGATGGCGCTGGCGAGCTCGTCGGCGTTGATGCTATACTTGCCGTCGCTGCGCGCGGCCGGCATTTCCTTTTCGACCGCCTGCACGGCCTTGCCGAAATAGGCATCGACCGCGTCCTTCAGCGCCTTCTCGAGCCGCGGCGGATGGCCGAGCTGGTCGATACCGGCCTCGACGCGTTCGCGGTCGACCTCGACGCGGCCCTGGGCGCGATCCATGATTGAGAATTCGGCCACCGTCAGCGGACGCTTGGCGCTGAGCGCCGGCGACAAGGTGGCCGCACGGCTGCCGGCCGCGATCCGCAGGTCCTGCGCCGTGCGCGCGACCGTCAGCAGCACGGAGAGCGAGGCATCGGCCGTCGTCACCTTGTTCTCGAGGCGGTTCAGCACCGGCTCGATGAGCGCGACCACCTGGCCCACGCCGGGCAGGAAACCCTTGACCACGGCCTGATCGCGCGAGGCCATCGGAACGGTGAGCGCGCGATCCGACGCGCCGCGGACCTCGGCGAGCTTGGCGGCGGCCTGTTTCAACCCGTCGACGATCGCCGCGTTGTCGCTGAGCGCGCTGACGGCCTTCTGCGCATTGGCAAAGGCGGCCTCGGTGGCCCGCCCGCTCTTGGCGATGGCATCGAGCTGCGCGGGCGTCGCCGGCGCGTCCTGGAACAGCGGAGAGATATAGGGCGCGCGATTGCCGGCGACCTGCTGGCCGATTGCCAGCACCGCGCCGAAGGCTTCGACGGATCTGATCGCCTCGGACTTGTCGGCGACGGTGCGCGCCTGGGGGATGAGCACCTCGGCCCCGAGGATGACCGCCAGGGCCGTCACCGAGAGCATCGACACCGCAAAAAGCCGACCGATCCGCATGTTTTCATTTCCGCTGGGTTTGGATCGGGGCACATTACTTAACGGGCGCTAAAGCCGCCTTAATCGGTGACTCGTAGAACTACTGGAGCGAACGCGGGCAGCTTCGCGTTTCGCGGATCTGGATCGACTCCAAAGTCACGCCTCGAGGCGCGAACAATACGGCGCGTGCACGCAAAGGACATCCTCGTTAAAGAAATACTAATTCCAAACCGGTGGTTGAAGCGGCGTTCGCGCCTGTCGCAGGGTTCAACGCCCAGGAGACGCTTGTTAGTGGTCCCACACGAAAGTGATGGGACCGACAATGACAACAACAAGAGCCACGCGCCCGCTCGGCGCAGTGTTGCCGATGCTCGCGACGATGATGACGGTGGCTCCGGCGGATGCGCAATCATCGCCGCCGCAGGAATTGCCGCCCGTCGTGGTGGAGCAACCATCAAGGCCGTCGTCACGCGCGCGCCCGGCGCGCAAGCGACAGGCAGCCGCAACGAGCGCGACACGACGCACAGTGCAGCGCGCATCGACGACCTCCGACGCCGCGGCCGCCAACGGCCGAAGCACGCGCGCGGAGACCGCGACCGGCCCGGTGCACGGCTATCTCGCCAACCAGAGCGGCACCGGCACCAAAACCGACACACCACTCCGCGAGACGCCACAATCCATCACGGTCGTCACCGCCGATCGCGTGGCGGATCAGGCCGCGAGCACCGTGCAGGAGACGCTGCGCTACGTGCCCGGCGTGTTCGCCGACGCCTATGGCCCGGATTCGCGCGGCGACTATCCGCGCATTCGCGGCCAGGATCCGAACATCTATCTCGACGGCACCCGCGTCGTGAACACGTTTCAGTTCAACGAATGGCGGCCCGATCCCTACACGCTGGAACGCATCGAGGTGCTGCGCGGTCCTTCGTCGGTGCTCTATGGCGATACCTCGACCGCCGGCCTGTTGAACCTGATCTCGAAACGTCCGCAGGCGGAATCGTCGAACGAGATCGGCGTGCAATATGGCAGCTTCAACCGCAAGCAGATGCAGGTCGACTCGACCGGCAAGCTGACCAAGGATGGCGAGTGGCTGTATCGATTCGTCGGCGTGTTCCGCGACAGCAATTCGCAGACCGACTACGTTCCCGACGATCGCATAGTGCTGGCGCCGTCGCTGACCTGGCGGCCGACCAACAATACGAGCTGGACGGTGCTCGTGACCTACCAGAAGGACAAGACCGGCTCGTCGACCGCATTCCTGCCGCATGAGGGCACGCTGTATCCCGGCCCCAACGGCTTCATCCCGCTGCAGCGCTTCACCAGCGATCCGAGCTGGGACCGCTATCAGACCGAGACCGCCGCGGTCTCCAGCCTGTTCGAGCACCGCTTCAACGATGCGCTGACCATCCGCCAGAGCATGCGTTACGCCCATGTCGAAGGCATCTATCACGGCATGTATCCCGACGTGTATTCGAACCCGCAGGATCCGTTCCTCGATCCGGCCCGCCGAACCGTCGCGCGCTACATCTGGGCCCGCGACACCGTGAAGGACAGCTTCACGTCCGACAGCAATGCCGAATTGAAGTTCGTGTCCGGCCCGGTCCAGCACAAGGCGCTGTTCGGCGTCGACTATCGCGGGCTCGGCGAACGCGCTTCGTCCGGCTCGGGCTATGATGCGACACCGTTCGATCTCTACGCGCCGGTCTATACCGGCGTGACGCCGCCGACCATGGCCGCTGAGCCCGACCTGCGACAGAGCCAGCTCGGCCTTTACGCGCAGGACCAGATGCGGCTCGGACGCTGGCTCGCGGTCGTCGGCATCCGCCACGACTACGTCACCAACAATATTCAGGGCTCGCCGACGGAGAATCTGCAGGCGACCACCGGCCGTGCCGGATTGATGTACGAGCTGCCGTTCGGGCTGACGCCCTATGTCACCTACGCTCAGTCGTTCAATCCGATCTTCGGCAGCGGCGTCTGTGCCAGCGGCGTCTGCGCGCCGCAGCGCGGCGAGATGGTCGAGCTCGGCTTCAAGTACAATCTGATGCCGGGCACTGCCATCAATGGCGCGATCTTCGACACGATCGAGCGCAATCGCCTTGCGACCGATCCCGACAATCCGCTGCTCTCGGTCCAGACCGGCAAGGTGCGGATCCGCGGTGCCGAGCTCGAGGTGATCACCCGTGTCACGCCGGAGCTCGATTTGATCGGCGCCTATTCCTATCTCGATGCGCGCGTCGAAAGCGGCGACAATGCCGGCAAGCATGTCGAGACCGTGCCGGAGCACCAGGCCTCGCTGTGGGCGAAATATCGCCTCACGCTGCTCGGCCTGCCCGGCGTCACCGTCGGCGGCGGCGTGCGCTATATCGGCCAGTCCTGGGACGGCACCGACACCATCCGCACGCCGGACTACACGCTGTTCGATGCGATGATCCGCTACGAGAACGGCCCGTGGCGCTTCCAGGTCAACGCCACCAACCTCGCCGACAAGCGCCATGTCACCACGTGCCTCGCACGCGGCGACTGCTTCTACGGCATGGGTCGGACGGTGCTGAGCAGCCTGACGTACAGGTTCTGAATCCGCGTCATCTACGCTGGTTGTAGACGTCGATGCAGACGGCGCCGAGCAGGACGAGGCCCTTGATGACCTGCTGGTAGTCGATCCCGATGCCGAGGATCGACATGCCGTTGTTCATCACACCCATGATCATGGCGCCGACCACGGCGCCACCGACCCGGCCGACGCCGCCATAGGCCGACGCGCCGCCGATGAAGCAGGCGGCGATGACGTCGAGCTCGAAGCCGAGGCCGGCCTTCGGCGTCGCGGTGTTGAGCCTTGCTGCGAACACGAGGCCGGCGAGCGCAGCCAGCACGCCCATGTTGACGAAGGTGAAGAAGGTCAGCCGCTCGGTCTTGATGCCCGACAGGCTCGCTGCCTTGGCGTTGCCGCCGACCGCATAGATGTGCCGGCCAATCACGGTGCGCCTGGTGACGAAGCCATACAGCGCGATCAGCACGCCCATGATCACGAGCACGTTCGGCAGGCCGCGATGCGAGGCGATCAGATACGTGAAGTAGAGCACGGCGCCCGCCAGCACGACGCTCTTGACGATGAAGAACCCATAGGGCTCGACCTCGATGCCATGCGACTGCTCGCGTGCCCGGCTCTTGGCGCTGTTCAGCACCAGCAGGAAGGCCAGCACCACGCCGATCAAGAGCGAGGTCGGGTGCAACTGCTCGGCACCGGGAATCAGCTCGGGAATGAACCCGGACGAAAGCTTCTGGAAGGTCGGCGGGAACGGCCCCACGGACTGCCCCTGCAGGAAGGCGAGCGCCAGTCCCTTGAAGACAAGCATGCCCGCCAGCGTGACGATGAAGGACGGAATCTTGAAATAGGCAACCCAGTAGCCCTGCGCCGCGCCGATCGCGGCTCCCACCAGCAGACAGGCGATGAACGCCAGGGGATAGTCGACGTGGTAGCGCACCATCAGCACGGCCGCGACCGCGCCGACAAAGCCCGCGACCGACCCGACCGAGAGATCGATATGGCCGGTGACGATGACGAGCAGCATGCCGAGCGCCATGATCACGATGTAGCTGTTCTGCAGCACCAGGTTGGTGAGGTTGAGCGGCTGCAGCAGCGTGCCGTCGGTCACGACCTGGAAGAACAGCATGATCGCCAGCAGCGACAGCAGCATGCCGTAATTGCGCAGGTTGTTCTTGATGAAGCCGGAATGCTTGGGCGCCTCGGGAAGCGACACCGTCTTGTCGGTCATTGCATGGCTCCTTCCGCCCGTGCGTCGCCGCCCGCGGCGCCATTCCCGGACATCCTGACATTGCGCATAATGGCGCGCATGATCTTTTCCTGCGTGGCGTCGGCGCTTGCAAACTCGCCGACGAAGGCGCCGTCATTCATGACGCAGATCCGGTCGCAGATGCCGAGCAGCTCGGGCATTTCCGACGAGATCACCACGACGCCCTTGCCGGCCTCCGCCAGCTCGTTGATGATACAGTAAATCTCATATTTTGCGCCGACATCGATGCCGCGGGTCGGCTCGTCCAGCATCAGCACGGTGGGATCGGTCATCAGCCATTTCGACAGCACCACCTTCTGCTGGTTGCCGCCGGAGAGCTGGCCGGTCTCCTGATAGACGTCGGAGCAGCGGATCCGCATCCGGTTGCGATAGTCGCTGGCGGCCTTGAGCTCGCGGACGTCGTCGATCACACCGCGGTCGGCCACTTGATAGAGGCTCGACAGCGTCACGTTCTTGCGGACGTCGTCGGCCAGGATCAGCCCGAGCTGCTTGCGGTCCTCGGTGACATAGGCGAGGCCGGCGTCGATCGCCGCCGGCACGCTGGAGAGGCTGACGTCCTTGCCCTCGAGCGTGAGACGGCCGTTGATATTGTAGCCCCACGCCTTGCCGAACAGGCTCATCGCGAATTCGGTGCGGCCGGCACCCATCAGGCCGGCGATGCCGACCACCTCACCGCGCCTCACCTTGAAGTCGACATTCTTGATCACCTGCCGCTCGGTGTGCAGCGGATGATGCACCGACCAGTTCTCTACCGTCATCACGGGCTCGCCGATCTCGGCCTTGCGCTCCGGGAAGCGGTGCGCGAGATCGCGGTTGACCATGCTGCGGATGATGCGGTCTTCCTCGACCCGCTCGGTCCGGCAATCGATGCTGTCGACGGTGCGGCCGTCGCGCAGCACCGTGATACGGTCGGCGACCTGCGCCACCTCGTTCAGCTTGTGCGAGATCAGGATCGAGGCGATGCCCTGCTCACGGAAGGTCCGGAGACGCTCGAGCAGCGCCGCGCTGTCGGCCTCGTTGAGGCTCGCGGTCGGCTCGTCCAGGATCAGGAGGCGCACCCTCTTCGACAGCGCCTTGGCGATCTCGACCAGCTGCTGCTTGCCGACGCCCATATCGGTGATCAGCGTGTCCGGCGATTCCTTGAGCCCGACCTGAGCCAGCAATTCCCGGCTGCGCCGGTACACCATGTTGCGGTCGATGACGCCAAACTGCGAGGGCGGATGCGAGAGGAAGATGTTCTCCGCGATCGACATCAGCGGAATCAGCGCCAGCTCCTGGTGGATGATGATGATGCCGAGCGCTTCGGTGTCGTTGATGTCGCGGAACTTGCGCTCCTCGCCGTCATAGACGATCGAGCCTTCATAGCTGCCGGCGGGATAGACGCCGCTCAGCACCTTCATCAGGGTTGATTTGCCGGCGCCATTCTCGCCGACGAGAGCGTGGATCTCGCCCTTCTCTACCGTGAAATTGACGTCGCGCAGCGCCTGCACGCCCGCAAAGCTCTTGCTGACGCCGCGCATTTCGAGCATTGCCGTCATAGCATCGTCCCGCAGCGCCGAAGAGATTGGCGCAGTGCGGTTCGACGGGCGCCGCCGCCCGCCGAACCTCGTTTGCCTTAGTCGAATTGCGCCTTCTTGTAGTAGCCGCTGTCAATCAGGACTTTCTCCCAATTGGTCTTGTCCACCACGACCGGCTTCAGCAGATAGGACGGAACCACCTTGACGCCGTTGTTGTAGGTCTTGGTGTCGTTGACGGTGACCTCCTTGCCGTTCGAGACGGCGTCGACCATGTCGGCGGTCACCTTGGCGAGGTCGCGGGTGTCCTTGAAGATGGTCGAATATTGATCGCCGCGCAGGATCGCCTTGATCGAGGGAACCTCGGCGTCCTGGCCGCTGACATACGGCATCGGCTGGTCCTTGCTGCCGTAGCCGACACCCTTCAGCGAGGAGATGATGCCGATCGACAGGCCGTCATAGGGCGACAGTACCGCATCGACGCGCTTCTTGCCGTAGAAGGCGCTCAGCAGGTTGTCCATGCGCGCCTGGGCGGTGGCGCCGTCCCAACGGAGCGTCGAGACCTTGTCCATGCCCATCTGGCCGCTGCCGACCACGAGCTTGCCGCTGTCGATGTAGGGCTTCAGCACGCTCATCGCGCCGTCGTAGAAGAAATAGGCGTTGTTGTCGTCGGGCGAGCCGCCGAACAGCTCGATGTTGAAGGGGCCCTTGCCCTCCTTCAGCCCCAGCGCCTTCTCGATCGACTGCGCCTGCAGCACGCCGACCTGGAAATTGTCGAAGGTCGCGTAATAGTCGAGGTTCGGGGTGTCGCGGATCAGGCGGTCATAGGCGATCACGGTGATGCCCTTTGCCTTCGCCTGCTTGAGCACGTCGGACAGCGTGGTGCCGTCGATCGCGGCGATCACCAGCACCTTGGCGCCCTTGGTCACCATGTTCTCGATCTGCGAAAGCTGGTTCGGGATGTCGTCCTCGGCATATTGCAGGTCGGTGTTGTAGCCGCGCTCCTTCAGCACCTTGACCATGTTGTTGCCGTCGTCGATCCAGCGCGCCGAGGATTTGGTCGGCATCGCGATCCCGATGGTCGCCTTGGCCTGCGCGAGCGCGCCGCTGTTCGAGGCGGCGACGGCAAGGCCTGCCAGCGCGAACGCCATGATGGTCGTCTTCAACTTGAGCATGCTTCACTCCCCTTCTTTTGAGATTTTGGTTCAGTCTAGCAGGAGAAGGCCGCGATGCGGGCTGCCTTCTTCACGTCCGTTGCTTTGGTCTGAAAACGTCGCGCCGAAGCGCGCCGTCACCAACCAGCTTTGTCTTGTTGTGATGGAGCTTCATGACTGCGCCAGCTCCCCGCCTCCGTCTTGCGACCCGTTGTGCCGGTCTCGACCAGCCGGCAACAACTTACCCGTGCATCAAGTGAGGGATTGAACAGGGCGCAGAAAAGGCTGTGAGGATCATGTGGCGCTAACTCCCGAGATTATTGTCCGTGTTACCAGCACCGCGCAGGCGGTGTCATGGCACCTTGACGACCCATTGGCGGATCGTACCCCTACTATTTCACGGATGGGAGACGGCGACTAGTCATATTATTTGACTTTTAAGTTCCGCGCCGGCCGCATATTGGCGCGAGATTGGACCTTAATACCCGATTTCGGCGAGATCATCGACAACCAACAGTGCTCCCGACCAGTCGTCGTCCGGGAAGTAGGCGCTGCGGGTGATCACGACGGGAATGCCGGCCCGCGAGGCAGAGGCGAGCCCGTTGCCGGAATCCTCGATGGCGATGCAATCCGAGGGCGCGAGCCCCAACTGCGCCAGCACCGCGAGATAGATATCAGGTGCCGGCTTCTTCCGGGGCACGTCGTCGCCTGCGGCGATGACCTCGAACAGGCTGGCCAAGTCTTGCCCCAGCGCGACCGAGAGCAAGGCATCGACATTGTCCCGTGTGGTGGTGGTCGCGATCGCCAGGCGCTGGCCACGACGGCGCGCGCCGGCGAGCATCGCCTCGACACCCGGCCGCAGCGGGCATTCGCCGGAGGCAACCAGCGCGGTGTAGCGTTCGGTCTTGGCTCGATGCAGCACGGCGATCTCGGCAAAGGTCAGCAGCGGGATCGCATTCCGTTCGTCGAAGGCGCGGATGCGTTCCTTGCCGCCGGCAACGCGGAGCAATTGCCGATAGGTCCCGCGATCCCAATGCCAGGTGAGGCCGGCTTCCGCGAACGCCTCGTTGAAGGCGCGGCGGTGCACCTCCTCGGTCTCGGCCAGCGTCCCGTCGACGTCGAAGATCAGCGCGCGGGCGCCGGCGATGAGATCGCGCATGCCGCCGACACGGATGGCCTCCAGCGTCCCGCTCATCATTTACGCCCCCTTCGCAGCCCCCTCGGCAAACACCCGGCTCGCCAGCACGTCGCCCGCCTCGATCGACATCACGTCGTCGCATGTCAGCGTGCGATCGAGCTTTGCGACAATCCGGTTGGCCTGGCGCAATCGGATACGATCGAGCGCATTGCGGATCGAGCGCGCATTGGAGAACAGCGGCTGGGTTTTGCGCACCGCGATGTAGCGAATGAACGCCTCGCGCGCCTCGGCCGAGAAACGATAGTTCTGCTCGGTCAGCATCAGTTCCGCGATCGCCATCAATTCGCTCTCCGCATAGTCCGGGAAGTCGATGTGGTGGGCGATGCGCGAGCGGAAGCCGGGATTGCTCTGGAAGAACTTTTCCATCCGGTCGCCATAGCCGGCGAGGATCACGACGAGATCCTCCCGTTGCGATTCCATCACCTGCAGCAGGATCTCGATCGCCTCCTGGCCGTAGTCGCGTTCGTTCTCGGGCCGGTAGAGATAATAGGCCTCATCGATGAACAGCACGCCGCCCATCGCCTTCTTCAGGATCTCCTTGGTCTTCGGCGCGGTGTGACCGATATATTGCCCGACCAGATCGTCGCGCGTCACGCTGATGACATGGCCGCGGCGCACGAAGCCGAGCCGGTGCAGGATGCCGGCCATCCGCATCGCCACCGTCGTCTTGCCGGTGCCGGGATTGCCGGTGAACGACATGTGCAATGTCGGGAAGGTGGTGGCGAGCGCCATCTTCTGCCGGATGCGCTCGACCAAAAGCAGCGAGGCGATCTCGCGAATACGGGTTTTCACCGGGACGAGGCCGATCAGCTCCCTGTCGAGCTGCGCGAGCACCGAGGCGATATCGACCGCCTCGAACTCCTTGCGCAGATCGATCGCACTGACCGGCGCCGGCTGATCCGGCACCGGTTGAATGGCAGCCTGGGTCATGCGCCGTACCGCTCACCTTCGGGACGGTCGACCGCGTAGGCCTTTGTGGTGTAGCGCATGCTGCGGCCGTCGACTTCCTGCCGCTCGAGCCGGAAACCGGGTTCTTCCTTCGGCCGATTGACGATGAAGGAAATGCGCACCGACTCCCAGCCATGAGAGGAATCGAATCCGCTCAAGCGGATGTAGCGGTCGCCGTAAACGCGGCGGCAGTCCGCCAATTCCTTCATGATGCCGGCCGCGTCGCGCAAGTCGAACATCGGCAGCCCCCACATTTCCCAATAGGTGTTGCGGGGATGCGGGTCGTCGGTGAACTCGATGTTCACCGCCCAGCCCTTGTCGAGGCAGAACTGGACCTGCGCCGTGATCTGCTCATCGGTCAGATCGGGAAGAAAGGAAAAGCATCCCTGGGTCACTCTCATCGCGGTTCTCCTTTTGCTTCCGTTACATCGCGGGTGTTGCCGTCGGAGCAAAGTCCGGCGAGTCCGTGGATTCGTAGTTGAACGTCACGTCCTTCCAGACCTCCAGTGCATCGCGCAGCGGTGTGCAGGTCTGCGCCGCCTTGGCGAGAATTTCCGGTCCTTCGTGGACATAGTCGCGCCCCTCGTTGCGGGCGAGGATCATGGCCTCGAGCGCGACACGGTTGGCGGTCGCGCCGGCCTGGATTCCCTTGGGATGGCCGATCGTGCCCCCGCCGAACTGCAGCACGACGTCCTCGCCGAGATGATCGAGCAGCTGGTGCATCTGACCGGCATGGATGCCGCCCGATGCGACCGGCATCAGCTTGTTGAGGCTGGCCCATTGCTGATCGAAGAACACGCCGTGTTCGAGCGTCATCGGATTGAACTCTTCACGGCAGATATCGTAGTAGCCGCGCGTGGTCGCCGGATCGCCTTCGAGCTTGCCGACCACGGTGCCGGCATGGATGTGATCGACGCCGGCCAGCCGCATCCACTTGGCGATGACGCGGAACGAGACGCCGTGCAGTCGCTGACGCGTATAGGTCGAGTGGCCGGCACGATGAAGATGCAGGATCATGTCGTTGCGGCGCGCCCATTTCGCCATCGACTGGATTGCGGTGTAGCCGATCACGAGGTCGATCATGATGATGACGGAGCCGAGCTGCTTGGCGAACTCCGCGCGCTCATACATGTCTTCCATTGTCGCAGCGGTGACGTTCAGATACGTGCCCTTCACCTCGCCGGTCGCCGCTTGTGCGCGGTTGACGCCTTCCATGCAGTAGAGGAAGCGGTCGCGCCAATGCATGAAGGGCTGTGAGTTGATGTTCTCGTCGTCCTTGCAGAAGTCGAGCCCGCCCTTCAGTGCCTCATAGACCACGCGGCCGTAGTTGCGGCCGGACAGGCCGAGCTTCGGCTTGACGGTGGCGCCGAGCAAGGGACGGCCGAACTTGTCGAGCCGCTCGCGCTCGACAACGATGCCGGTCGCGGGTCCCTGGAAGGTCTTCACATAGGCGACTGGGAGCCGCATGTCCTCCAGCCGCAACGCCTTCAACGGCTTGAAGCCGAACACATTGCCGATGATCGACGCCGTGAGGTTGGCGATCGAGCCCGGCTCGAACAGATCGAGGTCGTAGGCGATGTAGGCAAAGTAGCTGCCGGGCGAACCGGGGACAGGATCGACGCGGTAGCACTTGGCGCGATACTTCTCCGCTGCCGTCAGGCGATCGGTCCACACCACCGTCCAGGTCGCGGTCGAGGATTCACCGGCGACCGCAGCGCATGCTTCGGTCGGATCGACGCCATCCTGCGGCGTGACGCGGAACAGTGCGATGACATCGGTGTCCTTTGGCTCGTAGTTCGGCTCCCAATAGCCCATGCGCTTGTATTCCATCACGCCGGACTTGTAGCGATCCTTGCCGCGGACGGTGATCGACTGCATGTTCATTGTTATTCTCCTTGGTTTCGTTGGCGCGGCGTCATGCCGCCTGGGTGATGTTTCCGATCTGCGGGTCGAGCGCGCCGGTGCGGTAGCGCTTGGCCATCTCGGGTAGCGGCACGACCTTGATCTTGCCGGCATTGCCGGCCGTACCGAACTGCTCGAAGCGGTCGCGACAGAGCTCGCGCAAGGCGTCCATCGCGGGTTTGAGGAATTTGCGCGGATCGAACTCGCTCTTCGACTGCGTCGCGACCTTGCGGAAGGCGCCGGCCATCGCCAGACGGCAATCGGTGTCGATATTGACCTTGCGCACGCCGTGCCTGATGCCGCGGACGATCTCCTCCACCGGCACGCCCCAGGTCTGCGGCATCTCGCCGCCGAACTGGTTGAAGATGTCCTGCAGCGGCTGCGGCACGGAGGACGAGCCGTGCATCACCAGGTGGATGTTCGGCAGCCGCGTGTGGATCTCCTCGACCACGCGCATCGCCAGGATGTCGCCATCGGGCTTGCGGGTGAACTTGTAGGCGCCATGCGAGGTGCCCATGGCGATGGCGAGCGCGTCGACCTTGGTGGTGCGGACGAAATCCACCGCCTGGTCCGGGTCGGTCAACAGCTGGTCGTGGCTGACCTCGCCTTCGACGCCATGGCCATCCTCCTGCTCGCCGCCGCCATGCTCGAGCGAGCCGAGCACGCCGAGCTCGCCTTCGACGGAGGCGCCGACCCAATGCGCCATATCGACGACGCGGCGGGTGATGTCGACGTTGTAGTCGTAATCAGCTGCGGTCTTGGCATCTGCCTTCAGCGAGCCGTCCATCATGACGGATGTAAAGCCGTAGCGCAGCGCGCTGGCGCAGGTGGATTCCTCGTTGCCGTGATCGAGATGCAGGCAGAGCGGGATCTGCGGATACATCTCCTCCAGCGCGTCGATCATCCGGGCCAGCATGATGTCGCCGGTATAGGCACGGGCACCGCGCGAGGCCTGCATGATGACCGGCGCATCGCAGGCCGCGGCCGCTTCCATGATGGCGAGGCCCTGCTCCATATTGTTGATGTTGAACGCGGGCACGCCGTAGCCGCGCTCGGCGGCGTGATCCAGCAATTGCCTCAGGGTGATCCGGGCCATGGTTACCTCCTTTCGGTTGATTGTTGGATCACACGCTGCGCCGCCGCCACGACGGCTGAGGGCGTGATACCGAACTCGCGATAGAGCACGTCGGCCGGAGCCGAGGCGCCAAAGCCGGTCATGCCGATGAATTCGCAGTCGTCGCCGAGCCAGCGTGCCCACTCGCCTTCGACAGCGGCCTCGACGCCGACACGCGGCGCGGTGCCGAGAACCTGGTTGCGATAGTCGCGCGGCTGCTGGCGGAACAGGTCGAGACAGGGGGCAGAGACGACCGCGGCGTGCACACCGCTTTCCGCCAGCAGCTTTGCAGCATCGAGCGCGATCGCCACCTCTGAACCCGTTGCAATCAGGGTGACGTCGCGCCCGTGTGCCGGCTCGGCCACCACATAGGCGCCGAGCGCGACCTTATTGTCCGCCGCACCGTCGCGGAACGCGGGCAGACCTTGTCGTGACAGGCAGAGAATCGAGGGCGAGCCCTCTGCCTTGAGTGCGCAATCCCAGGCTTCCGCCGTCTCGATGGCATCTGCGGGGCGGAACACCAGCACATTCGGAATCGCGCGCAATGAGGCGAGATGTTCGACCGGCTGATGCGTCGGGCCGTCCTCGCCAAGACCGATCGAGTCGTGCGTCATCACGTGGATGACGCGAATGCCCATCAATGCCGCGAGCCGGATCGCCGGGCGGCTGTAGTCTGCGAAGGTCAGGAACGTCCCGCCATAGGGGATGAAGCCGCCATGCAGCGCGATGCCGTTCATCGCCGCCGCCATCGCATGCTCGCGGATGCCGTAATGGATGTAGCTGCCGTCGAGCGTGTTCCGGCCGACGGGTGTCTGGCCCTTCGCTAGTGTCAGGTTGGAATGCGTCAGGTCGGCCGAGCCGCCGAGCAGGTTCGGCAGCGCTTCGGCGATTACATCGATCACCTGCTGCGAAGCCTGGCGGGTCGCAAGCTTCGGCCGCTCCGTGGCGAAGCGCTGCTTCAGCTTGGCTATCGCCTCCGCATAGGTGCAGGGCAGCTTGCGGTTCAGCGCGTCGTGAAATGCTGAGCGGCCGCCATTGCAGGTTTTTCGCGATCGCTCGATCCAGGCGCGACGTGCCTCACGGCCGCGCGCACCGATGTCGCGCCATTCGCCGAGCACGGCGTCGGGAATCTCGAATGCGGGATACGGCCAACCGAGCGCGGTGCGGGTCTTGCCGATCTCCTCCGCACCGAGCGGCGCACCGTGCGCCTTTTCGCTGCCCTGGCGGTTTGGCGCGCCGTAACCGATCATGGTCCGGCAAGCGATCAGCGACGGCCGGTCGCTCGCCTTCGCCTGTTTGATGGCGGCCGTGATTGCCTGGGGATCGTGACCGTCAATGCTGGCGACGTTCCAGCCGCTCGCACGGAACCGCATGACCTGATCATCCGAGCAGGACAGCGACGTCGCGCCATCGATCGAGATCCGGTTGTCGTCCCACAGAACGATCAGGCGATTGAGCCGCAGATGACCCGCGAGCGAGATCGCCTCCTGGCTGATGCCTTCCATCAGGCAGCCGTCGCCGGCGATGACGTAGGTGAAGTGATCGACGAGGTCGTCGCCGTGCCGCGCATTCATCAGCCGTTCGGCGAGCGCCATGCCGACTGCGGTCGCGATGCCCTGCCCCAGCGGCCCCGTGGTGGTCTCGACGCCTGGCGTGTGGCCATATTCGGGATGCCCCGGCGTCTTCGATCCCCATTGCCGGAACGCCCTGAGCTGGTCGAGCGTCACAGCCTCGTAGCCGGTCAGATGCAGCAACGCGTAGAGCAGCATCGAGCCGTGGCCGGCCGACAGGACAAAGCGGTCGCGATCCGGCCAGGCGGGGTCGCTGGGATCGAACTTCAGGAAGCGCGAGAACAGGACCGTAGCGACGTCGGCCATGCCCATGGGCATGCCGGGATGGCCTGACTTCGCCTGCTCGACCGCATCGATGGCGAGGAAGCGGATGGCGTTGGCCATCTCGGCATGGCCGACTTCCGGTCGGCTGGCAACGGACGCAAGCGCGGTCGTCATATCGTTCGCCTCTTTCGTTCGATCAATTGCAGGATCAGCGGGGTGAGGATGAGCTGCATCGCCAGGTCGAGCTTGGCGCCGTGCACCACGATGGAATTGGCGCGCGACATGAAGCTGTGCGGGATCATCGACAGCAGGTACGGGAAATCGATGCCGCGCGGATTCTTCATCCGGATCACGACCATCGATTCATCGGGGGTCGGGATCCAGCGTGCGACGAACGGATTGGAAGTGTCGACCGTCGGCACGCGCTGGAAGTTGATGTCGGTGTCGGTGAATTGCGGGCAGATGTAGTTCACGTAGTCAGGCATCCGCCGCAGGATCGTGTCGGTCACTGCTTCCGTCGAATAGCCGCGATGGCTGCGGTCACGATGCAGCTTCTGGATCCATTCGAGATTGATGACCGGCACGACGCCGATCTTGAGGTCGGCATGCTGGGCGACGTTCACCTTGTCGGTGACGACGGCACCATGCAGGCCCTCGTAGAACAACAGATCGGAATTCTCCGGCAGCGGCTCCCATCCGGTGAAGGTGCCGGGCTGGGCGTCATAGAGCCGCGCCTCCTCGGCATCATGCACATAGTGCCGCGTCGTTCCGGTGCCGGTTTCGGCATAGTCGCGGAACAGCTTTTCCAGCTCCTCGAACAGATTGGTCTCGGGGCTGAAATGGCTGAAGTGCTTGTTGCCGCGCTCGGCCTCCTCGCCCATCTTGCGTCGCATCTCGGCGCGGTCGTAGCGGTGGAACGCGTCGCCCTCGACATAAGCCGCGACGACGTTCTCCCGGCGGAAGATATTCTCGAAGGTCTTCTTCACCGACGTGGTGCCGGCGCCCGAAGAGCCGGTGATGGAGATGATGGGATGGCGGCGTGACATGGGTCTCTCTCTCAGGCGTCTCTGTCAGCGGAACAGGCCGCGTCGCGCGAACAGCGGGGCATCGCTGCTTTCGAACAACGGCTCGACGGTCAGGTGCTTGGCCTCGACGTCGCGCACCGCGCGCGCCGAGCCCATGATCAGGGGCACGCGCTGGTGCGGCGTCCGCGCCGACAATTCAAGGATGCGCGAGCGGCCGTTCGAAGCGGCACCGCCGGCCCACTCCATGATCAGCGCGATCGGATGCGCCTCGTAGAGCAGCCGCAGCCGGCCCTCGCGATAACCCTGGCGTTCGTCCGCCGGATAAAGGAACACGCCGCCGCGCATCAGGATGCGATAAGCCTCGGCCACCAGCGAGCCGATCCAGCGCATGTTGAAATCCTGGCCGCGCTCGCCATTGACGCCGGCAAGGCACTCGTCGATATAGCCGCGCACCGCGCCGCTCCAGTGACGGCGGTTGGAGGCGTTGATCGCGAACTCCGGCGTGTCCTGGGGGACCTGGACGTCGCGCGCAGTCAGCACGAATTCGCGCGTCCTCGGATCCAGCGTAAAGCAGTCGACGCACTGGTCGAGCGCGAGCACCAGCAGCGTCTGCGGCCCGAAGATGAAGCAGCCTGCGGCGATCTGCGCCGTGCCGGGCTCGAAGAAGGTCGAGATGACATCAAACCCCTTCGGCCGGATCGAGAAGATGGTGCCGATGGAAATGTTGTTCTCGAGATTGGCGGAGCCGTCGAGCGGATCGATCGCGACACAGAGCGGCGCGTCCGCATCCAACGTTTCCGGCAGTTCGGCTTCTTCCGACAGCACGGCCGCGACCGGCGCCGACCGCAGCGCATCGCGCATCAGGCGGTCGGCGACCAGATCGATGTCTCGCTGACGGTCACCGTCGGGATTGACGCCGGCAGCCTCGCCGCTGACGCCGCCGAGCGGACCTGCCGCGATGGTTCCTGCAAGCTCGATAGCGGCGCCAGCCAGAGCCTGGATGACAGCGACGGTGGCGGCACGCATCGGGTTCTGATGCGTCGGCCAATCCAGATAGGCATGCAATGCAGGACGAATGTCCACGGGCCGCTCCCTTCGCTGGCGCCCTCTGTCGGGGCGTTGACCGCGTCTCGTACCGGAGTCGCGTTCGTCCCTATCAACGCCCGATTTGCAGGATTAGGGAAATTTCATTATCTTAGACCTCGCCAAAGTTTTTCTTATGAGGCAATTGTCATGGCCGGGAACTTCGTGCGCGACCTCACCATCCGCCAGTTGCGCGCGCTATCAGCGGTCAATGCAGCCGGCTCGATCACCGCGGCGGCCAATCAGCTCAACCTCACCCAGCCTGCGGTGACGCTGCAGCTGCGCAACCTGCAGACGCTCGCCGGCCTGCCGCTGATCCAGCGCACCGGCGAGGGAATGGCGCTCACCGACGCCGGCGCGCATGTGCTGGCGCTGGTCGAGCGGATCGAGGCGGCGATGCTCGATTGCGAACAATCGCTCGATCTGATCGCCGGCCGCAGCGGCGGCCGCGTCTCGATGGGTGCGGTCAGCACCGCGAAATATTTCGTGCCGTTCGCGATCGCGGCGTTCTCGCGCAAATTTCCCAAGGTCGACGTCTCGCTGCGGATCGGCAATCGCGCCGATATCCGCGACGCACTGCGCGGCTATGATCTCGACATCGCCGTGATGGGCGCGCCGCCCGCCGATCTCGAAGTCGAGATGCGCCCGCTCGGCCGGCATCCGCACTACATCGTGGCCGCGGCCGACCACCGGCTGTCGCGACGCCGTCATGTCGAGCCGTCGGAGCTTGCCAACGAAACTTTCATCACCCGCGAAGTCGGATCCGGCACGCGGATGCTGATGGAGCAATACTTCGAGAAGATGAGGCTGGCGCCGAAGATCGGCATGGCCATGGACAGCAACGAGACCATCAAGCAGGCCGTGATGGCCGGGCTCGGCATCGCCTTCATCTCCCAGCACACGGTGTTTCACGAGCTGGAAGACGGCCGTCTGGTGGTGCTCAAGGTGAAGGGACTGCCCGTGATCCGTCAGTGGCACGCGATCCGCCGCGCCGACAAGATATTGCTGCCGCCGGCGCAGGCGATGCTGGATTTCCTCGGCAAGGAAGGCTGGCGCTATCTGCCGAACACGAGGTGAAAGGCGAGAAATTCAGCTGCAGGACTTCCGCACATACAGCGTCGGCGGATCCGGTGCGTCGATCGGCACAATCTTCCAGGTCGGATCAGCGGCGAGCCGCGCCTTGGTCGCCTCGATGAAGGGAACGCCGGGCAGATTGGTGTGCATCTCGCTGCCCCATTTGTTGGGCGCCAGCACGAAATCCGACTTCAGCGCGCGTTCCACCATCTCCTCCTGCGTCCGCGCGCCGGCGAGGCCGTAGCCGCGGATCGCCATCCCGTGGTTCAAGCCGGCGAACAGCATGGTCGTCTCCGGCGTAACCGGATACGGGGTCAGCATGGAGATGACCGGTTGGGGAAGCGAGCAGCCGGGCTTGCCAGCCGCTTCGCGCGCGATCACCGCGGTGATCCCATCGAGAATCCGGCCGGCATTCGGAAAATTGCGGCTGAGCTGGCTGATCCGCGCCGCCGGCGAGGCGAACGCCGTGATCACGACGAGGGAGATCGCCACCGCGACGTCAGCTTTCGGCAGCTGATCGGCAAGCCGGCGCAGCAGCCGCGCCAGCGCCAGCACCATGGCGAAGATGAATGGAAAGAAGAACAGCGAGCTGATGAAGAAGGTCTGCTCGGTCGAGATCGACATCAGGCAGTACAGCACGACGACGACGAAATAGTACGCGAGCGCGCGATAGGCCTGCGGCTCGCGCCAGGTCTTCCGCGACAGCACGGCATCGACCACGACGGCAACCAGGCCGACGAAGAAGAACCCGCGCAACGCATGCGCGCCGCCGTTGCGACCGATGGAATTGAACGTCCAGTGATAGAGCGCGTCACCCTCGGTCGCCCAGATGTGCCGGTCGACGATCAGGATCCGGTAGGCGTAGGACACCGCGCGCGGGCTGAACAGGATCACGCAGGGCACAAACGCGATGACAAAGAGCACAAGGGGCAACCGCGCCGTGCGGACGGACGACCAGAACTCCTTTCGTGGCACCAGCCCGGGACGCAGGATGCCGATCAACGCCGCCAGCCCCGTCACCGGCAGCGTGATCATGAACACGCTGGGCTTGGCCGTGATCGCAGCGGCCGCGACCAAAGCGATCCCGATCGCCCGCCGCAGGCTGATCCCTGCATAGTCGGTGCTGATCAGGAGATAGAGCGAAAGCGCAAACAGCGCGGAAGCTCCAAAATCGGGACGGAATTCAGTAGTGATGAACTGGACGACCGGGATGAACAGCGTGCAGGCGGCGAGCAGGATGCTCGGCAAGGGGGCAAGCGCCGAACGCGCGACGTAGTAGACGCTGGCGAGGAAGACCAGCACGATCCAGGTGCTGACAAGATACGGCGACCAGACGTGCGGGCCGAGTAGCGAGTAGCCGAGCATCGACGTCAGCGTACTGAGCGGCGCATGCGGGGGATCGGCGATGATCGAAGCCACGAGGTTGAACAGCGAGGTCGCGTCTCCCCGCAGCACCCGCAAATAGCCGTCGAGCAGGTAATTCGCGTCGTCATAGATCGGCGGCATCGCAAGCGTGCCCTCGCGGGCGCTCAGCGACAGGTTGAGCGCTGCGGAGACGATCGCCAGCACGCCGAGGCAAATCAACCTTTGGGCTCTCGCACTCACGATTCACCCCGCCCGGTGATCGAAAAAGGTGGCTGCCGCACCTTGAACTTGATGGGGGAATTGGCCGATGGTGGATTGGCCGACAGTGGCTTTGCCGGAAGGTCGCGAAGGATTGGCAATACCACGAATTCCATACCGGTCGGACGCTTCCACGCGCTGATCCTGTCGAGCGGGACTGATGAAGACAATATCCGTCGTTACACCATGTTACAATGAAGAGGACAATGTCCGCGACTGCTACGAGGCGGTGCGGAAACTGTTTGAAACGGAGCTTACAGGCTACGCGCGCGAGCATCTCTTCTGCGACAATGCGTCCACCGACCGCACACTCGCCGTCCTGAAGGAGATCGCCGCGGCCGATTCCAGCGTCCGGATCATCGTCAACACCCGCAATTTCGGGCCGCTGAAGAACACTTTCAATGGCGTGATGGCGAGCACCGGCGATGCCGTACTGCTGTTCCTGCCGGCTGACCTGCAGGACCCGCCGGAGTTGCTGCCGCAATTCGTCAAGCTGTGGGAGGCCGGTCACGAGATCGTCTACGGGATCCGCGCCGTCCGCGAGGAAGGCAGGCTGATGCGCACCGTGCGCGACGTCTACTACCGCATCCTGACGCGCTTCTCCGAGTTCGAGATTCCGCCCGGCGTCGGCGACTTCCAGCTGGTCGACCGCCGCGTGGTCGAGTCAATGCGGCAGGTTACGGACCGTTATCCGTTCATGCGCATGATGACCTTCGAATGCGGCGGCCGCGCCATCGGCGTGCCCTACACCTGGCGGGCGCGCAAGAAGGGACTGTCCAAGAACCGTCTCTCCGCCCTGTTCGACCAGAGCCTCAATGGGCTCGTCTCCTTCACCACCGCCCCGCTCCGCGCCAGCCTGATCGTCGGCTTCATCCTGTCGGCGCTCAGTGTCGCCTATTCCCTGCTCAACTTCATCATCGGCATCGTGCTCTATCGACAGCTCGCCGAACCCGGCATCATGACATTGATCGTGGCGCTGTTCTTCTTCGGCGGCGTGCAGCTGTTCTTCATCGGCATGCTCGGCGAGTACATCCTGTCCATCCACGGCCAGGTGCGCGGCAAGCCCGTGGTGTTCGAGCGCGAGCGGATCAATTTCGCGCCGCCGGACCGACCTTCCCCGTGATCACAGCGCGCGAAGGGCTGCCTCGATCCGTTCCGCGATCGCCTGCGGGCCGAGCCCGGCAGATGCCAGCAGAGAGTCGCGGTCACCGGCGACCGACAGCTTGTCGGCCTCGGGAATCCCGAGACCGACGACCGGCGCACGCGACCGCTCACCGGCGAGAAGCGCCGACACGGCAGCGTGCAGTCCCCCGCGCAGGATGTGCTCCTCCACTGTGACGATGAGCCGCGCCTGTCCGGCCACCCTGCGAACGAAGCCATCGTCGATCGGCTTGAGGCAGGGCACGCTTGCAACGCTGATATTGCCGGGCAAAAGCCGCGCGGCCTCCAGACATGCACCGGCGATCGGACCGGCCGCGAGGACGCAGACATCCGCCGGCGGTGAACGCAGCCATCGCGGCCGATGGAGGCCAGCCAACGGCTCTCCCGAAAGCTCAGGCTCACCGGCGCGGCTGAGGCGCAGATAGGACGGCCGCCTGCTCGCGGCGATCGCTCTGACGATACTACGCGTCTCGGCCGGATCGGCGGGTACGAACACCTCGATGCCCGGCAGCGCGCTCATGACGGCGACGTCCTCGATCGCGTGATGGGTGTAGCCCTGGCTGCCGTAGGCGAAACCGGCACCGACCGAGACGATTTTGACGTCGGCGCCGTGATAGCAAACGTCGTTGCGTAGCTGCTCCAGGCAGCGCAGCGTCGGGAAATTGCCGATCGAATAGATGAACACGGTCTTGCCGGTCAACGCGAGGCCGGCCGCGACACCCGCCATGTTCTGCTCGGCCACGCCCATGTTGAGGAAGCGATCGGGGAATTGGGCGGCAAAGGATTCCAGCACGGAGAAGCCGAGGTCGCCGCAGAGCAGCCATATGTTCGGATCGCGCTCGGCGAGTTCGGCCAGCGTTGCGACAAACGTATTTCTCATGCGCCGATCTCTTTCAGCGCCTGCGCAAGCTGGTCGACATTCGGCGACTTATAGTGCCACTCCAGGCGGTCTTCCATGAAGGACACGCCGCGCCCCTTGACCGTATGCGCGATGATCACGGTGGGCTTGCCTGCGACCGCGGGGATGCCGGCGAAGGCGGCGCGAAGCGCGCCGATGTCATGGCCGTCGAGTTCGAGAACATGCCAGCCGAAGGCGCGCCATTTGTCGGCGAGCGGATCGAGGTTCAGCACCTCGGTGACACGGCCGAAGCTCTGGATCTTGTTGAAATCGACGATCGCAATGAGATTGTCGAGCTTGTGATGCGGCGCGAACAGGATCGCTTCCCAGTTCGAGCCCTCGTCGCATTCACCGTCGCTGAGCAGGCAAACGACGCGACTCTTGCGGCCGTCGGCGCGCAGCCCGATGGCCATGCCGACCGCCATCGGCAGGCCGTGGCCGAGCGAGCCGGTCGAGGCCTCCACACCGGGCACGCCATGGCTGACATGCCCTGTCAGCGCCGAGCCATTCCGGCAATAGGTCTCGAGCTCCGAGACCGGAAAGAAGCCGCGTTCCGCGAGCGCCGCATAGAGGATCGCGGTCGCATGTCCCTTGCTGAGGATGAAACGATCGCGATCGGGATTTGCGGGATCGGTCGGATCAAGCCGCAGCACTTCTGTGTGGAGCACCGCGAGGATGTCGGCCATCGAGAGGCAGCTGCCGATGTGCGAGGCGTTGACGGCATGCACCATCCGCAGCGCATGCGCGCGGATTCGCTTGGCAAAGTCGTTGATATCAGGCGTGTTTGACATACCACTCGGCCGTTTCGCGCAATCCCGTCAACAGGTCGATGTTCGGATGCCAGCCAAGCCCGGCAAGCTTCGTGACGTCAGCCTTCAATATCATGACCTGGTCGTCGCGATAGGGAATATCGCCGATGCCAAGCTCGGCCGAGGGATTGACGAGATCGCGCAGCGCCAGCACCGTCTCCCTCAGCGGCGGTGCCTCGGGCGCGCCGAGATTGAAAATTCCGCGCGCCGCCGGCTGCTCCAGCGCCAGCCGGAAGCCCGCGGCCGCATCGCGCGCGTGCAAGAATCCCCACAATTGCTCGCAGCGCGTCAATGGCAGGCGCTCCCCGGATCGCAGCGTCCTGATCAGGCTCGGGATCAGCCAATGGTCCGCATCCCTGGGGCCGTAGGTGGAGAACACCCGTAACCACGCCAGCCTCTGGCCCTTGGCTTCGGCGATCTCCCTGACGGCTTCCATCGCCGCCAGCTTCGCTTGCCCGTAAAGCGTCGTCGGACGGGCCGGATCGTCCTCGCTGATCGCGCGCGGATACGGGCCGTATTCGGCCTGCGACCCCGCGCCGACAAAGGTGGTGGCGCCCTCCTCCGCGCAGGCCGCCGCGAACGCAGCCGCGTCGGCCACGTTCTGCATCTGCATAGGATTGTTGCGATCGGCGCCGGCGACGCCACGCCAGGCGAGATGGGCGACGGCCTCAGGCTTGAACGTCTTCAACGCCGCGCGGATACCGGCAAGATCGTCGAACGATCCTTCAAGCCGCACGATCTGCGGCAGGACATCCTTGAGGCGCCAGGCGTCTGCTTCCGGCCGAATCAGCGCACCGACCTCGTGGCCATGCGCCAGCAGGTCCGCGACCAGATACGATCCCAAAAATCCTGTCGCGCCGGTGACGAGGATGCGCATGGTTGCCTCAGATCAACCGGCTCAGTTCGTCGACACCGCGAGTGATGCGGTGATGACCCGGTGTACGATCCGGGCGGTCGACGATGCCGAAGCGAAGCCGGTGTACCGTCTTCGCCAGTGCGATGCGCAGGAAATAGAACGCTATCAGCGCCTGCTGTTCGTGCGTCGGACGCGGCGGCCCATATCCTTCCAGGATCGCGGGCAACCGCCGCGCGGGCTGGAAGCTCGAGACCATCGCGACATCGAACAGGGGATCGCCGATCAGCGCATCCTCCCAATCGAGCACCGCCGTCACCTTCTGCGTGACCGGATCGACACAGATATTGTGCGGCCCGAGGTCGCCGTGCAGCAGCCGCAGCGGGCGATTCCTCAAGGCGGGCTGCATGGTCTCGAATAACCGCACGATGCGATCCGACATGGCCGCATCGACGAATCCGGCGTCCCTGCAGGTCCGCAGATGCGGCTCAAACAGAAGCGCCTGATAAGCTCGCCAGTCGTCGTGCACGCCGGTCGGCGGTTGCTCGGCTTTGCCCTTGCAATCGAGCAAACCGGCACCGTGCCCCTCGACGTCGTGGATTGCATGGAGCGCCGCGCCGAGTGTCCGCAAATAGTTCGGCTGCGCGTCAAGCACGGCATCGCCGAGATCGCGCAACACGGCGCCTTCGGCAAACCCGAGGATGGCAAAGTCGAACGGCACGCCATCGCCCTGAAATTGGACACGCTCCGTTCGCGGAACGAGCGCGGCATGCCCAACGGGCGCCATCCAGCTCCGCACCAGCCCCTCGAACCGCAGCGCACGATCTTCCGTGAACACCCCCGGCAGCGTGCTGCGGACCACGAACTTTTCCTCGCCGCGCCGCAGCCCATGAACGACATGGAAGCTGCCGGCGGCGAGAGGCGTGACCGGACCGTCGAAACCGAGTTGCGCGGCGAGTTCACGCAGACGCGGCACGCGGCCTTGCAGCTCGGCCTCGGCCAACCGCTTCAACGAGCGCAGCAGCGGATCGGCAAGGGCGATGTCCGACTTCAGGAAGAAGATGTCGCGGCGTTCCGCCCGTCCAAGCACCAGCGGCTGATCGGAGATTTGCGCCACTGCTGCTATGCGTCAGGCGAGCTTGTCGTAGCCGAAATGCGGCAGCACCAATGCAGTGATGGACTTGATCGCAGCCTTCTGCCTGGCGTCGAGTTCGTTCATCGTCGCGATGTTCGCTTCCGTGGTCGGCGTGCGGATCGTGCCCCACGGGTAGACCTGATCCATTGTCTTGCCGTTCCACGACGGCTCCAGCAGGTTGTCGTCCCAGCCGATCTTCACTTGCTCGGCGAGCTTGCCCATGGTGGCGCGGCGATCGGCGACCAGGTCCTCGAAGCGCAGGATGTGGAAACGATCCGGGAATTTTCCGGCATAGACCAGCGCGTGATGCTGCATCATCGCCCAGGTCCAGGAATAGCGCTCGATCGACAGCGGGAACGGCCGCTTGATGGTGTCGGCGTAGCCGGACCAGGGATTGCGGACGACATGGATGACGTGGCCCTTCGGGAAATCGCCGAGGATGCGATCGGCGTCGAAGCCGATCACCGGACTGTAGCCGACACAGGCGGTCTCGCGACCGGACTTGTTGAGGTTGAGCCAGCTCTTGAACGTCGCCTCGAAGAACGCCGCCACGAGATTGCCGCGCGACATTCCTTCCCTCTCGATGATCGAGATATAGAGCTTCTTGCGCAGCTTCTCGTCGATCTCAAAATCCGCGTTGCGGAACTTGCTGGCGTTGGGATTGCGCGCGACCGTCTTGAACTCCTCGTCGAAGAACAGCTCGTAGCAATCACCGGCGGACGCCCCCATCGGGAAATCCGGATAGCGGTACTTGAACGGATAGAGCGAGGACAGGAAGTCGGTCTGCCGCGCATTGCCGAGTTGCGACTCGAAGGGATAGACGTGGAGCTCCGGATGGCCGTCCAGGAATCGGTGCGTGGTGTTGCCGCCGTTCTCGTACATCGCCGAGATCATCAGCAACCGGAAATCATCTTGATAGGCCATTCTGCTTCACCGCGTCTGTTGAGTGAGGGCCGGCGACACCGTCATGACCTGCTCGATCTGGTCGAGCGTCACGGCGCGCATCGACCGGCCGTCTCTGAAGGATTGATACCATTGGACCGTTTTCGCAAGCGCATCGTCGAGCGAAATCAGCGGCGACCAGCCGAGCCGCGCTTTCGCCTTGCTGCAATCGAGCGCGAGATACGCCGCCTCGTGCAGATGATCGTCAGCGGCGGCGCGCCAGCTCGCGCCCTGTCCCCATAATTCCGCCAACTGGCTTGCGACGGCAGCCACGGGGACATGGCTCTCGGCAGCCGGCCCGAAATTCCAAGCCTCGGCCACGGCCTCGCCCCGCAACAGCCGCTCGGCAAGCACCAGATAGGCCAGCACGGGATCCAGCACGTGCTGCCAGGGCCGCACCGCGTAGGGATTGCGGATCACCAGTGGTTCGCCCTTGGCGAACGCGCGCATCGCATCCGGCACCAGCCGATCGACCGCCCAGTCGCCGCCGCCGATCACATTGCCGGCGCGCACGGTCGCGATCCCTGCGGCACCGGGCGCCGAGAAGAAGCTGCGTCGGAACGAGTCGGTGACGAGCTCGGTGCAGGCCTTGCTGTTGCTGTAGGGATCGTGGCCGCCGAGGCGATCGTCCTCGCGATAGCCTGCGGTCGATCCGGTGTTCTCGTAGCACTTGTCTGACGTCACGACGACGACGGCCCTGACCGACGGCGTCCGTCGCACGGCTTCCAGCAGGTGCACCGTACCCATCACATTGGTGGCGTAGGTCTCGACGGGATCGGCATAGGACCGGCGAACCAGCGGCTGCGCCGCCATGTGCAGGATGATCTCGGGCTGCAAGTCTGCGACCGCTGATGTCACCGCGCTGATGTCCCTGAGGTCGCCGATGCGGTGATCGAGGCCACCGGCGAGATCCGCGAGCGAGAATAAATTCGGTTCGCCATCGGGCGGCAACGCAAATCCGGCGACGCGGGCGCCGAGCCGATGCAGCAGCAGCGCCGTCCAGCCGCCCTTGAATCCGGTGTGCCCGGTCAGGAAAACGCGGCGGCCCTGCCAGAACGCGGCGTCGATCACCAAATTCTCCATTTGGCGTTGCCGCTGCTCCACTGCTCCTCGAGGAAGGTGCGGTCACGCAGCGTGTCCATCGGATGCCAGAAGCCGCGATGCACGAAGGCGCGCAGCTGGTCGTCGCGCGCAAGCTGCTGCATCGGCGCCTGCTCCCAGACGGTGTCGTCGTCCTGCAGCAGATTGCCGATCTCCGACGACAGCAAGAAGAAGCCGCCATTGATCCAGCCGCCGTCGCCGTCGGGCTTTTCCTCGAAGGCGACGACGCGGTCGCCCTCGATGCTGATCGCGCCAAAACGTTTTGCCGGCCGCACCGCGGTCACCGTTGCAAGACGGCCGTGCGCCTTGTGGAAGGCAAGCTGCGCATTGAGATCGATATCGGCAACACCGTCGCCATAGGTCAGTGCAAACGTGTCGTCGCCCTTCAAATACGGCATCACCCGCTTGATCCGCCCGCCGGTCTGGGTCGCGTCACCCGTGTCGACCACCGTCACGCGCCACGGCTCGGCGCTGCGGCGATGCACCTCCATCGCGTTTCCGGCAATGTCGAACGTGATGTCCGACATGTGCAGAAAGTAGTTCGCGAAATATTCCTTGATCAGATAGCCCTTGTAGCCGAGGCAGACGATGAAGTCGTTGAAGCCGTAATGGCTGTAGATCTTCATGATGTGCCAGAGAATCGGCCGGCCGCCGATCTCGATCATCGGCTTCGGCCGGACCGTCGTCTCTTCGGCGATCCGGCTGCCAAGGCCGCCCGCCAGGATCACCACCTTCATCGATCTCGAGCCGGGTTCGCGAGGGCCATCTTCTTGAATTGCCACGTAATCCCGGCCAGATCAACTTGGGCGGGCCGCCCGGCGCGCTTCAGTCCCGGCGAAACCTGGGGCGTAGCCAGACGATCGTGACGATGGCGACCGGCAATGCGACCGCAATCCAGCAGAAATAGCGACCGAAATCGCCCGCCAGCAGCGCGGAGAGCAGCCCGGCCAGCGACAGCACGCCGACGATGAGGGGCGCGCCGAACACGGCGGTCCAGCGCGGCCGATGCTTCCCGGCTGTCATCGCGCCAATGCCACCTGCTCGCTGGGTACGGTATTCCGCCCCCGCTTCCGCCGCCGCGCGAACCAGAGATAGAGTCCGCTGCCGATCACGATGATCGTCAGCACATCCAGCAGCGCCCAGATGATCTTCAGCGGCATGCCGCCGTAGTCGCCGAAATGCAGCGGCTGCGAGATCAACAGCGCCTGCAGATACGCCGGCAGCGCGCGGGTGTCGGAGACCTCCGCGGTTTCGCCGTCGAGCAGCACAGGCTTGAGCAGCCGCGAGGTCAGCGGCGTATCGCCGCGCATGAAGGCTGCATAGTGATGCGACGAGGAGAACGGCGTGCCGGGATAAGCGACGAAGGCGACCTCCATGCCCGGCGCGGCCTGTCGTGCGCGGGCCACGACATCGTCGAGCGAGGCGAGATGCGTCGGCGGCGGCTTGCCGGCATAGGGCTTGACCATGTCGGCAAGCTCGGTCGCCTTCCACTGGTTCAGCATCAGCTCGGCCCAGGTGTTGACCACGCCGGTGAGACCGACCACCAGCGCCCAGACGATGGTGACGACGCCGATCAGATTGTGCCAATCGAGCCAGGCCACACGGCGCGCGGACTTGTCGCGGATGGTGGCAAAGCGCAGGCGGCGCGTGAACGGCCAATAGAGCACCACGCCAGAGACGATTGCGACCGCGAACAGCAGACCCATGCCGCCCAGGAACAGCTTGCCGGGCTGGCCCGCAAACATGTCGACATGCAGCTTCAACACAATCACCATCGGGCCGACGCCGACCTTGCCGAGCGGCTTCGTCGTCACCGCATCGAACGCGCGCAGCGTGGTGTCGTCGGGGTTGCCGTCGGGCGCCGTGTTGGTGAAGGTGATGACAATGCCCGGCTCGTCCTTGTCCCAGGAGACGTATTGCATCACACGCCCGGGATCGGCCGCGAGCGCAGCCTGCACAATGGTTTGCGACGGCGCGTGCGGACGGCCGGCCGCGGCCTCCGGCTGCGGCGCATAGCCGAGCGCCTCGTCGATCTCGTGGTGAAAGATCAACGGCAGCCCGGTGATGCACAAGAGCAGCAGGAAAATGGTCGAGATCAGGCTGGTCCAGGTATGAACCAGCGACCAGATCCTGACGGTGCGCGCCTTCAGTCGTGCCTCCTTACCACTTGTAGCCGAGGCTGGCGGTGATGCGCCGCCGGTCGCCATAGAAGCAGGCGGTGGCCGAGGCGCAGCTCGCGACGTAAGTCGTGTCGGCGATGTTGATGACATTGAGCGCCGCGCGCCAACCCTGCCATTCGTAATGGATCGCGGCATCGCCGAGCACCACCGAAGGCACACGCAGCGTGTTGGCCGTGTCCGCGTAGGACGAGCCGACGTAACGCACGCCCCCGCCGAAGCCGAAGCCGCGCAGCGGCCCGTCCTGGAAGGTGTAATCGCCCCAGACCGAGCCCACCTGGTGCGGCGTGTTGGTCGGTGACTTGCCGATCAGCGCCGGGTTGAGATCCTTGCTGATGAAGAGATCATAGGTCGTGAAGGCTCCCATCAGCTTCAGACCCGGCATCACGTTTGCAACCGCCTCCAGCTCGAAGCCGCGCGAGGTCACCTCACCGTTCTGGGTCTGCAGCAGCGCGTTGTTCGGATCGGTGGTCAGCGCATTCTGCCGCTTCAGGTCGAACCAGGCCGCGGTGAAATGGCCGTTGAAGCCGTTCGGCTGGAACTTGACGCCGACCTCGGTCTGCTCGCCGGTCTCCGGCAACAGCAGCTGGTTCGACGCGTTGACGCCGATCACGGGGTTGTAGCTCGTCGCATAGGAGACATAGGGCGCGACGCCATTGTCGAAATTGTAGATCAGCCCGGCGCGGCCACTGAACTTGCTGTCGGTGCGGTTCAACTGCGTGACGCCGGTCGGGCGGTCATCCTGGCTCAGCGACACCCAGTCATTGCGGCCGCTCAGCACCAGCGTGAAATTGCCGAACTTGATCTGGTCCTGCAGATAGGCGCCGAGCTGCTGCTGGCTGATGATGAAGTTGCGAAACGGCGTCCCCGACCAGCCCGGCAGCGACGTATAGACCGGGTTCAGCGCGTTGATCGACGGCCAGCCGAAGCTGAAGCCCTGGAAGTCGTCGATCCGGTAGGTCTTCATGTCAAGCCCGAACAGCGCGGTGTGCTTCACCGGTCCGGTGTCGAAGCGATATTCGACCTGGTTGTCGAGATTGCCCTGGTTGGCGGTGTTGTGCGCGAAGAACATGTAGCGCGACAGATCGCCGGTCGCGATGTTGGAATAGCCGTTGCCGATCAGGCCCTGATAGGTCACGTCGACATGGGCGAAGCGCGCGTTCTGGCGGAACGTGACATTGTCGGAGAGGTTGCGTTCGAACTGGTAGCCGATCATCTCCTGCTCGCGGCGGAAGGAATCGACGCTGGGATCGCCGACGAACAGCTTTGTCGGAATGCGGCCGAACGGCGCATCCGTCACCGTGCCGACATAGGGCAGGAAGTTGATGCCGCGCGTCTCGGTCTTGGTGGCGGAAGCAAGGATCGTCAGCGTGGTGTCGATGTCCGGCTTCCACGTCACCGACGGCGCGATCGAGTAATTGTTGTCGGGCGTGAAATTGACCTGCGTGCCGCCGTTCTGCACCTGGCCGACCACACGGTAGAACAGCTGACCGTTCTGCGGCGCCGTCGGCACCGGACCGCCGAAATCGAAGCCGAGATAGGCGTTGCCGAAATTGTTGACGCCGGTCTCGACGTAGCGGATCGGCTCGGCCGGCGGCAGCTTGCTGATGGCGTTGACGATGCCGCTCGGGCTGGAGCCGCCATAGAGCACAGCGGACGGACCGCGCAGCACCTCGACGCGCTCGAGGTTGAACGGCAGCAGCTTCCAGCTCGCATAGGAGGTGTAGAACAGCTGCAGCCCGTCGAGGAACATGCCGACGTCGTCCGACTTGAAACCGCGGATCAGGAACCAGTCGTTGCGGGTGTCGGCGCCGAAGGTGCCGGCGGCCACGCCCGCCGAATAACGCAGCGTCTCGTCGAGCTTGCCGGGCTTCTGGTCGCGGATCTGATCGGCGCCGATCACCGAGACCGACTGCGGCGTCTCCATGATCGGCGTGTTGGTCTTGGTTCCCGTGGAACTGCGATTGGCGACATACCCCTGGATCGGGCCGCGCGGACTCTCGACAAAGCCGACATTGCGCGCAGCAACCGGCCTCAGTGCACGCGGTGCATCCGACCGCGCGGCGCGCTGCGTGCGGCGCGGTGCCGCAGCAACGGGACGCCGGCGCGCTTCCGGCGGCGTGACCGTGACCGGCGGCAACGACTGCGCGCCAGACGGCGACGATGTGCCTTGAGCTGACGATGCCCGCGGCAACATCGCCAAGGCGGACGCGGTCGCCAGCGTGGCGATCCGCAACATGTGAAGAGTGTTCAACGCGCCCTACCCCAACTCTTAGTCCAACGAATCCCTGTCACGTCGTCCTCGCGACGGACGGCGTGTCGTTGGAGTCGACGCTTACGTGAGGGATGGGGATTCCTCTAATAGAAGGGCTCTTAGAGAGACTCCAAGAAGGATTCCAGAATTGCGCGCGTGACGCGTTTTCGTTCTTTCACCTGCGCGCGGCACGCGCGTTGCCATCCGTCCCGAGGATGGCTGCACTGCAAGGGTCCCACGCGCCGGTTTCGGTTCCGCGCTGTGTAAACGGCTGGAAACAATCTCGGATGTTAATCCTTGTCCTGTGTATCCGCTAACCAACACCCCATGGACGCGCGGGCGGGCCATTGCGCTCCACCCATACGCGTGCGACAGATTGTCGTGGCCGATTCCTATTGAGGAGGATCGCCTGGACATCCCGTCCCTGCCCGAGCCTGACTTCAGGGCGCTGTTCGAGGCGGCTCCCGGTCTCTATCTGGTGCTGACGGCACCCCACTTTCGGATCGTTGCTGTCAGCGAAGCCTATTTGCGCGCGACCAAGACCGAGCGTGACGCGATTCTCGGCCGCTGGCTGTTCGAGGTGTTTCCGGACAATCCCGACGATCCCGCGGCAGACGGTGTCCGTAACCTGCGCGCCTCGCTGGAGCGCGTCGTGCAGTTCCGCCGCGCCGACACCATGGCGGTGCAGAAATACGACATCCGCAAACCGACCTCTGAAGGCGGCGGGTTCGAGGTGCGCTTCTGGAGCCCGCGGAACTCGCCGGTGCTCGCAGCCAACGGCCACCTCAGCTACATTATCCACCGCGTCGAGGACGTCACCGAGTTCATCCAGCTCAAGCAACGCGGCGCCGAGCAGGACAAGATCGCGCTCGAGCTGCGCGAGCGCACCGAGCAGATGGAAGCCGAGATCTATATGCGTGCGCGCGAGGTCGAGGCGGCCAAGGAGCAGCTCGAGGCCGAGCAGAAGCTGCGCCAGGTGCAGAAGATGGAGGCGGTCGGCCATCTCACCGGTGGCATCGCGCACGACTTCAACAACATCCTGACCGTGATCACCGGCCTGATCGACATCCTCGCCGATGCCGTGGCGCACGATCCCGGCCTTTCCTCGATCGCCCGCATGATCCTGGACGCGGCAAGCCGCGGCGCCGAGGTGACCAAACATCTGCTCGCCTTCTCGCGCCAGCAGCCGCTGCAGCCGCGCGAGGCCGACCTCAATGCGCTGGTGCAGGACACCGCGCGCCTGCTCCGCCCGTCGCTTGGCGAGCAGATCGAGGTGGAGACCTCGCTCGAGCCCGACGCCTGGCCGGCCTTCATCGACCCCAACCACATGGCGACCGCACTGCTCAACCTTGCCGTCAACGCCCGCGACGCGATGCCCGAGGGCGGCAAGCTGATGCTCGAGACCGGCAACGTCATCCTCGACGAGGCCTATGCCGCGACCAATGTCGAGGCCCGGCCGGGCGAATATGTCATGGTTGCCGTCAGCGACACCGGGACCGGCATCCCCGAGACCTTGAAGGAAAAGGTGTTCGAGCCGTTCTTCACCACCAAGGACACCGGCAAGGGCACGGGTCTTGGGCTCTCAATGGTCTACGGCTTCGTCAAGCAGTCGAACGGCCACATCAAGATCTACAGCGAGGAAGGCCACGGCACGAGCATCAAGCTCTATCTGCCGCGCAGCACCGGCGAGACGGCCTATGAGGAGCCGCCTGCCTTTGTGGAGACCCGCGGTGGCAATGAATCGATCCTGGTCGTCGAGGACGATCCGCTGGTCAGGAACTATGTCAGCGCCCAGCTCGCGCAGCTCGGTTATCACGCCGTCGTCGCCGCCAACGGTCCTGAAGCCGTGAAGATCATCGACGACGGCTTCGTCCCCGATCTGCTGTTCACCGACGTCATCATGTCCGGCGGCATGAACGGCCGGCAGGTTGCTGATGCCGTGCTGGTGCGGCTGCCGACCGTCAAAGTGCTGTTCACGTCAGGCTACACCGAGGATGCGATCTTCCATCACGGCCGGCTCGATCCCGGCGTGACGTTGCTGCCAAAGCCTTACAGGAAGTCCGAACTCGCGCGGATGATCCGCCAGGTACTGGCGCAAGGCCCGGGCGCGCAGGCCGCGAAGTAAGCGCATTTATACGTCGCGTCCTAGTCAACTGCTGACCGCGCATCCGTTCAGGAACAGCGTCGCACACGCCTTGGCGCGCGCCTCGAGTGCGTCATGCGACGGCGGAGGCTTGTGTCCATACATCACGTCGCGCTGCGGCTGGAACACGAGCATGCCGAGCAGCATGCCCGCCGCGCCGTCGACGTCATCGAGCGCGATCCGTCCCCGCTTCTGCTGGATGCGCAGCCAGGCCGCCAACGCGCCGAGCGTGCGCTGCATGGCGTTCTTGTAGAAGGTCTTGGCGACGACGGGAAACTTGTCGCTGTCGGCCAAGATCATGCTCTGCAGCGCGATCACCTCACCATCGAGCACGAGTTCGGCACAAACCATGAGCGCCTTCTGCAGCGCGGTCGCGATATCGCTGCCGTCGCAGGCGCCGAGGTTCACGGTTGAGACGAAGCGGTCCAGCCGATCGTTCACCATGCCCTCGAACAGCTCCATCTTGTTCGGGACCAGGCGATACAGCGTCTTGGTCGACACGCCGGCGCGGCTCGCGACATCGGCGATGTTGGCGGCGGCAAAGCCGCGTGCGGCAAACTCGTGGCGCGCGGCTTCATAGATGACGGCGCGGGTCTCCTCGTCGGAACGCTGCTGCGGCCGTCCACGACCACGCCGCTCGCTTGTCGCGAACTCGCCTGCCGGCTGTCTCTGATCCTTTGCAACCATCACGCCATCCAAGCCATGCTTTTACATGATGCCTGTCATTCCATTGACAGTCCCAATATGCGCTCTATTTTGGAAAATATCAAGTTTCCTAATTTGACCTAGGCGCGAAACCAGAGATTTCCGAGCCTTGTCAGACAGATAGAACGCCAGGGAGCCCGTCATGAGCCAGCACCAGACCTCCTTCAAGGCCGAAAGCCAGGTCCCGGCCGATACCGCCAGGCAGTTGATCCAGCCCGCGGAAGTCGCCCCCACCCCCGTCAAGGCCACCGGCAGGCTTCGCCGCCTCCTGCTCGCCGGCGTCGCCATCGCGGCACTCGCGGGTGCCGGCTGGTACGGCTGGGACTATTGGAGCGTCGGCCGCTTCCTCGTCTCCACCGACGACGCCTATGTGAAGGCCGACAACACCACGATCGCGCCGAAAGTGTCCGGCTATCTCAGCAACGTGCTGGTCGGCGACAATGAACGCGTCCATGCCGGCCAGGTGCTGGCGCGAATCGACGATCGCGACTTCAAGGTCGCGCTGGATCAAGCCAAGGCCGACGTCGCCGCGGCTGACGCTGCTGTTACCAGCAAGCGCGCGCAGCTCGACGTGCAGCAATCCGTGATCGAAGCCGCCCGCGCGACGCTCGCGGTCGATAGCGCGACGCAGACGTTTGCCGAGCAGGAGAACAAGCGTTACACCGATCTCGCCACGACGGGTTACGGCAGCGTGCAGAATGCGCAGCAGGCACAGTCGCGCCATGCCAGCGCGCAGGCTGCGGTCGCGCGCGACACCGCGAATCTCGCCTCCGCACTCCGCCAGATCGAGCTGCTCAAGGCCGACATCGCGCAAGCCGTTGCAGCATCTGCCCGTGCCAACGCCCTGCAGCAGCAGGCCGAGCTCAATCTCGGCTACACCACCATCATCGCGCCGATCGACGGCGTGGTCGGCAACCGCACGCTGCGCACGGGCCAGTTCGTGCAGGCCGGCACGCAGCTGATGTCGGTGGTGCCGGCGACCGGCGCCTATGTGATCGCCAATTTCAAGGAGACGCAGCTCACCGCCGTGCGCAAGGGCCAGTCGGTCGATATCGCCGTCGACATGTTCCCGGGCCAGACCGTGCGTGGCCATGTCGACAGCCTCGCGCCCGCCAGCGGCCAGGAATTCGCGCTGCTGCCGCCCGACAATGCCACCGGTAACTTCACCAAGGTGGTGCAGCGCATTCCCGTGAAGATCGCGCTCGACAGCACCGCCATCGAGTTGCGGCCGGGCATGTCGGTCATCCCCACCATCGCCACGCAGTCACATCCGGCGGACGCGCCGCGACCCACCGCCGCCTCTCCCAAAGTTGCGTTCGCCTCGGTCAAATAGGTGATGCCATGTCCGATCTCGTACTCCCGGCCTCAAGCCCTTCCCCTCGCGCGGTAGCGGCCGCGCCCACGAATCCCGACCGCGCGAGCACCGCCACCTGGATCGCCATCTTCGCCGCCATGATCGGCGCCTTCATGGCGATCCTGAACATCCAGATCACCAACGCCTCGCTGCTCAACATCGAGGGCGGCATCGGCACGGGCGTCGACAACGGCTCCTGGATTTCGACGTCCTATCTGATCGGCGAGATCGTGGTGATCCCTCTCACCGACTATCTCAGCCGCGTGTTCTCCTTCCGCAACATCATGCTCGGGCACGCCACGCTGTTCGCGCTGTTCTCGGTCGCCTGTGCCTTCACCAACGACCTGCCCTTGATGATCGCGATGCGCGGCCTGCAGGGCTTCTTCGGCGGCGTGCTGATCCCGATGGCGTTCACGCTGGTTTTCACCAAGCTGCCGAAGCCGCAGCAGCCGATCGGGCTTGCGATGTTCTCGCTCGCGGTGACCTTTGCGCCCGCGATCGGCCCGACCATCGGCGGCTATCTCACCGAGAATTACGGCTGGCAGACTATCTTCTTCGTCAACGTGATCCCGACCGCAGCCATGGTGACGATCCTGTTCTTCACCCTGGAACGCCAGCCGATGCAGCTCAAGCTGCTGCGCGAAGGCGACTGGCTCGGTATCGCCACGATGGCGATCGGCCTCTCGGCACTGCAGGCGGTGCTGGAGGAAGGCAACAAGGACGACTGGTTCGGCTCGCCCTTCATCGTCAAGCTCGCGATCGTCGCCGCCGTTAGCCTGTCGCTGTTCGTCTGGATCGAGCTCGTGGTCGAGAAGCCGCTGATCCGGCTTCGGCTGTTGACCCAGCGCAGCTTCGGCTTCGGCACCATCTCGGCGGTGTTCGTCGGCTTCGCGCTGTTCGGCTCGGTCTATCTGCTGCCGGCCTATCTCGGCCAGGTGCAGCGTTACAATGCCGAGCAGATCGGCCAGGTGCTGGCCTGGACCGGCCTGCCGCAGCTGCTGCTGATCCCGCTAGTGCCCAAGCTGATGCAGCGCTTCGATGCGCGCTTCATTGCCTTCGTCGGCATGATCCTGTTCGCGGTCTCGTCCTTCATGAACACCGCGATGTCGCTCGACTATTCCGGCGACCAGCTGTTCATCCCGAACATCGTCCGCGCCATCGGTCAGGCGCTGATGCTGGCGCCGCTCTCGGCGGTCAGCCTCGGCAGCGTCGCGCCGCAGGATGCGGCCGCCGCCTCCGGCATCTCCAACATGATGCGCAACCTCGGCGGCGCGGTCGGCACCGCGCTGCTCGCGACCATTGTCACCAAGCGCGAGCAGTTCCACTCCAACATCATCGGCCAGTCCGTCGATCTCGGCCGCGAGGAGGTGCGCGCCCGGATCGCCGAGATATCAGCCTACTTCCAGGCGCACGGCGTCACTGACCCCGCCACCGCGCACCATCAGGCGCTGGTCGCGCTCGGCAATACCGTGAAGCGCCAGGCGCTGGTGCTCGGCTTCAGCGACACCTTTGCCGTGATCGGAATCGTGCTGATCCTCGCGGCGATCGCGATCCTGCTCACCGGCAAGCCGAAGGGCGCGACCGGCGGCGGCGCCGCGCACTAATCCAACCCCGGCGCTTCAGCTGGCCTCGCGCAGCTTGAAGCGCTGGATCTTGCCGGTCTGGGTCTTCGGCAGCGCCTCGACGAAGGCAATCGCGCGGGGATATTTGTAGGGCGCGATCGTCGCCTTGACGTGATCCTGCAGCGCCTTGACCTCGAGATCGTCGTGAGGCGCGCCCTGCTTCAGCACGACATAGGCCGAGACGATCTGCCCGCGCTCGACATCTGATACCCCGACCACCGCACATTCGGCGACATCGGGGTGACCGAGCAGCGCGGCCTCCACTTCAGGACCCGCGATGTTGTAGCCGGCCGAGATGATCATGTCGTCGGCACGCGCGACGAACGACAGCCGGCCATTCTCGTCACTGACGAAGGCATCGCCCGTGATGTTCCAGCCGTCGCGCACGTAATTGGCCTGCCGCTTGTCGGCGAGATAGCGGCACCCCGTCGGCCCGCGCACCGCGAGTTTGCCGACCGTGCCCGGCGGCAGCTCCTTCATGTCCTCGTCGACGATCTTGGCCTCGTAGCCGCCGACCGGCTGCCCGGTCGTGCCCGGCACCGCGTTGCCGACGCGGTTGGTGATGAAGATGTGCAGCAGCTCGGTGCTGCCGATGCCGTCGAGGATCGGCTTGCCGGTCTTCCTGGTCCAGTTCTCGAACACCGGCGCCGGCAGCGTCTCGCCGGCGGAGACCGCGATCCGCAGCGACGACAGATCGGCGCCGTTGTCCATCGCCGCCATCATCGCGCGATAGGCAGTCGGCGCGGTGAAGCAGATCGTCGCCTTGTAGGTCTCGATGATCCTGATCATCTCCGGCGGCGCTGCGTTCTCCAGCAGCGTCGCGGTGGCGCCGAAGCGCAGCGGGAAGATCGCGAGACCACCAAGGCCGAAGGTGAAGGCGAGCGGCGGCGAGCCGACGAACACGTCGTCCGGCGTCACCTTCAGCACTTCCTTCGCATAGCCGTCGGCGACGATCAGCAGATCGCGGTGGAAATGCATCGTCGCCTTGGGCTCACCGGTCGTGCCCGAGGTGAAGCCGAGCAGCGCGACGTCGTCGCGGCCAGTCTTCACCGCCTCGAATTTCACCGGCTTGTTCAGCGCGATCCGGTCGAGCTCGGCATCGTGGTTCGAGGTGCCGTCGAAATTGACGACCTGCTTGAGGAATCTGCTGGTCTTGGCGCAGGCGACCAGCTCGTCGGCGATGCGGCTGTCGGTCAGCGCCAGCGCGATCTCGGCCTTGTCGACGATCTTCGTGAGCTCACCCGCACGCAGCATCGGCATAGTGTTGACGACGACCGCGCCCGCCTTCGTCGCTGCCAGCCAGCAGGCGACGAGCGCCGGATTGTTGCCGGAGCGGATCAGCACGCGATGGCCGGGCTTGACGCCGTAATTCTCCACCAGCGCATGCGCCAGGCGGTTCGACCAGTCGGCCAATTCCTTGTAGGTGCGCTGGCGGCCATTGCCGATCAGCGCGATGTTGTCGCCCAGCCCCTTCTCGACGATGCGATCGGTCAGCTCGACTGCCGCATTGAGATATTCAGGGTATTGAAACTCCGGCCGATCGAGCAGCAGCTTCGGCCATTGCTCCAGCGGCGGCAGATTGCGCCGCGAGAAATCGTCGACGTGACCTGAGGGGCCGAGCCCCGGAAATTCACCTGACATTCGATCGCCCTCGCCTTCCGTTGAGCAAGACCAATATCGAGCACGCCCGGCAGCGTTCTACGGGAAATCATTTTATACTTAAAATAATTTCCCGCAAGTGCGGAATCGACGTCTCCTTGGGATTACGCCGTCCGCGCCCTAGCGGAGCGCTGCGCCGAGCCTTTGGCCTTGGCGAGCAGCCGCATCAATTCCCGGATGTCCTTCGGCGACAGGTCGGCGAATACGTCGGCGATCCATTTCTCGTGCTCGGCGGCCATCTTGCGGAACTCGGCGCGGCCGAGCTTGGTCAGCCGGATGAACTGCACGCGGCGGTCGGTCTCCGAGGTGCGGCGGTCGACATGGCCGGATTCGACGAGGCGTTCGACCAGGCCGGTGACGTTGCCGTTCGAGACCATCATCCGCTTCGACAGATCCGACAGCGTCATGCCGTCGGCGACCTTGTCGAGTTGGGCCATCAGGTCGAAGCGGGGCAGCGTGACGTCGAACTTTTCGCGCAGGCGGCCGCGCACCTCTCCCTCGATCAGCGTCGTGCAGGTGAGCAGTCGCAGCCATAGCCGCAGCTCGGTGCCGTGGTCGTCGGGCAGTTCGACGGCTTTGGTTTCGGAATCGAGATTCATGCGGCTATCGCGTCCGTTATGGCGCCCTCAGGGGCAAATCGATCATTTTGAGCTTCAAGCAATTTTCTGCGCGCCGCAACAGGAATCCGGCGCCCGGCGAGCTTTTCGCGGGTAATTTCTTTAAGCTTCAAGCAATTGGCGCGCGGCTTGCATGCGCCCCGCCTGCGAGCGACGGCTTCGTTCTGACGCAACGCCACATCGCTTGCGGCGACGCCAACGGTCAGAATAAGCTGCCGATCGCGTACGGAGACAGGGGTTAGGGAAGCAACATGAAACAACATCTGAAGTTGGCGGCCGTCGCGGCCTTGCTGGGCGTCGCAGCGATGCCGGCGAGCGCGCAGGAGAAGATCAAGATCGGCGTACTGGTCACGACCTCCGGGCCAGCGGCGGCGCTCGGGCAGCAGGTGCGCGACGGCTTTGCGCTGGCGATCAAGGACCTCGGCGGCAAGATGGCCGGCCGCGACGTCGAGGTCGTCAACGCCGATGACGAGCTCAAGCCCGACGGCGCCGTGGTCAAGGTCCGCGGCCTCCTGGAGCGCGACAAGGTCGACTTCGTGGTCGGCCCGATCTTCTCCAACATCCTGCAGGCGATCCATCGCCCGGTCACCGACAACAAGACCTTCCTGATCAGCCCGAATGCCGGCCCGTCCAGCTACGCCGGCAAGGAGTGCAATCCGTTTTTCTATGTGACCTCGTACCAGAACGACCAGGTGCACGAGATCCTCGGCAAGGTCGCGCAGGACCGCGGCTACAAGCGCGTCTATTTGCTGGTGCCGAACTACCAGGCCGGCCGCGACTCCGTCGCCGGCTTCAAGCTCGATTACAAGGGCGAGATCGTCGACGAATCCTACACGCCGCTCAACACGCTCGACTTCCAGCCGGAGCTCAGCAAGATCAGCTCGCTGAAGCCGGATGCGCTGTTCACGTTCATGCCGGGCGGCATGGGCGTCAATCTCGTCAAGCAGTACAAGCAGGCCGGCGCCACCGTGCCCGTGCTGTCCGCCTTCACCGTCGACGAATCCACCCTGCCCGCGCAACAGGATGCCGCCGTCGGCATGTTCGGCGGGGCGAACTGGGCGCCGAACCTCGACAATCCCCAGACCAAAAAGTTCGTCACCGCCTACGAGGCCGCCTACAACATCGTGCCCGGCACCTACGCGATGCAGGCCTACGACGCCGCGATGCTGATCGACAGCGCGGTGAAGGCCGTCAAGGGCGATCTCTCCAACAAGGACGCGGTCGCGGCAGCGCTGAAGAAGGCGGACTTCACCTCGCTGCGCGGTAACTTCAAGTTCAACACCAACGGCTATCCGATCCAGGACTTTTACCTCACCAAGGTTGCGAAGCGGCCGGACGGCAAATTCCAGACCGAGATCGTGCAAAAAGTCTTCGAGAATTACGGCGATCGCTACGCCAAGGATTGCACCAGCAAGTAAGCATTGCGCGAGCAAATAACAATCAGAGGAGCACAACGCCCATGAAAGACGAGATCGCCGGCATCACCCGCGCCAATGATGGCATCCAGGGGATTTCCTGGAGCATCCTTGGCCAGACCTATGTGCCGAAGAGCCGCACCGAACATTCCTTCTCCTGGCACGCGACCTTTCCGCCGGGCACTTTCGTTCCGCCGCATATCCATCCCGACCAAGATGAGTATCTCTACATCCTCGAAGGCAAACTGGACTTCTTCCTCGACGGCGCCGACGAATCCGCCACCTCGGGTGATCTCGTCCGGTTGCCGATGGGCAAGCCGCACGGCATCTTCAACAAGTCGCAGCAGCCGGCGAAGACGCTGTTCTGGGTGTCGCCGACGCGCAGGCTCTACGACCTGTTCTGGGCGATCCACAACATGAGGGAGCAGAATCCGGATGACGTGGTGCGGCTCGCCGCCGAGCACAACATCCACTTCCTGCCGCCGCCTCCCGGCTAACGCTCTGTCCCCTCATCCTAAGGAGCTTGCGAAGCAAGCATCTCGAAGGACGTGGCCACCAGCCGGCCTCGTGGTTCGAGACGGCGCTTGCGCGCTCACCATGAGGGTTAGTCAGAGGGCCTCCCCTCCTCTTCGAATAACTACGGCTGCCGCGCGACCACGCGCGCGGCAAAGCCGGCCTTGGCGGCATAGCCGCGCACGATCGCCTCGCGCGCCTCATAGTTCAAAATCGTATCGACGTCGGTAAAGCCCTGCGGCGCGAGTTGCTCGACGGCGTCGATCACGCCCTCCGGTCCGCCGCGGCGGTTGGAGGCAACGATGTCGGCAGTCATCGGCAGGCGCTGCCGCTCATAGGCGACCAGCGCCTGGCGCGGATGCTCGGCGCGCGCCAGCGCATCCGCAAGACAGCGCGCATCGAGGATCGCCTGCGAAGCGCCATTGGAGCCGACCGGATACATCGGATGGGCGGCATCGCCGAGCAGCGTGACGCGGCCGCTCGACCAGTACGGCAGCGGATCGCGGTCGCAGCAGGGATACTCCCAGAATTCCGGCGTCGCCTTGATCATGCCGGCGAAATCGACCTGCGGGATCGAGAAGCTCACGACGTAAGGCATCATCTCCTCGCGCCGGCCGAGCACCGACCAACCCTCGCGGCGCGGCGGCGGCGTCGAGCCGTCGCCGATCCGCACCAGCACCGCCCAGTTGGTGAGCCGGCTTGCCGGGCTCGATCCCGCCGCGATCGGATAGATCACCGCCTTGGCATTCAATCCGCCGGCGATGATCATCGAGCGTCCGGTCAAAAACACCGGCCAGTCGGTCGCGCCGCGCCACAGCATCAGCCCGTTCCAGACCGGGCCGCCCTCGGCGGGGAACAGCGTCTCGCGCACCTTGGAATGAATGCCGTCGGCGCCGATCAGGATGTCGCCGCGCGCGGTGTGGACATGCGCGCCGCTGCGATCGAAGAAGTAAGCCGAGACGCCGCCCTCGTCCTGCGTGAACGAGCCGAGCCGGCAGCCGGTGCGGATCGCGTCGGGGCCGAGCCGCTCGATCACGGCCTGATGGATCACGCCCTGTAGGCGACCGCGGTGGATCGAGAATTGCGGCACCTCGTGGCCGGCATCGAGCCCGCGCTTTTCGTGCCAGACCTGCTGGCCGTGGCGCGTCAGGTAGAACAGCTCGTAGGTGCGGATCGCCGCTTCATCGAGCCGGTCGAGCAGACCGAGCTGCGCCAGCTCGCGGATCGCATGCGGCAGCGTGTTGATGCCGACGCCGAGCTCGCGGATGGTGTCGGCCTGTTCGTACAGCTCGCATTCGATGCCGCGCGCGCGCAGCATCAGCGCGGTGGTGAGGCCGCCAATTCCGCCGCCGACGATAATCGCCTTCATCGTCCTTACTCCACTGACACCAGGACGGTTAATTGCTCGCGCTTAAAGTCGCACGCCCCCTCACCCGACCGCAAGCTGCATCAACGCCTTGACGTCCTCCCGCGCGGCCATCCGCCCCCAAGGGTTAATGCGGGAATGCCCGACATGATTAATCCGGCACCACCGCAATCGCTTGAATCTCCACCTTGGCGCGGTCCTCGATCAGGCCGGAGACCTGGATCGCGGTCATGGCCGGAAAGCGCCGGCCGATCACGTCGCGATAGACCACACCGATCTCCTTCAGCCGCGCGGAGTATTCCTTGCGGTCGAGCAGGAACCAGGTCATCGACACGATGTGCTCAGGTCCCGCACCACCGGCGGCTGCGACATCGACGATGTTCTGCAGCGTCTGCTTGATCTGCGCGACGAGATCGTCCGATTCAAACTGGCACTGCCCGTTCCAGCCGATCTGGCCGGCAATGAAGATGCTCTTGCCGCGTGCGGCGACGCCATTGGCGTAGCCGATCGGCTTGGCCCAGCCTTCGGGTTGCAACGTCTCGTTCATCTCAATTCCCCTCGAACAGCGGCTTCTTCTTCGCGGCAAACGCCTCGAAGGCGCGGCGGAAGTCGCCGGTCACCATGCAGATCGCCTGCGCCTGCGCTTCCGACTCGATCATCTCGTCGACGCCCATCGCCCATTCCTGGTTGAACATCGTCTTGGTGACGCCATGCGCGAACCACGGGCCATCAGCCAGCGAGCGCGCCAGCTCTTGTGCCGCCGCGGCGAGCTCGGCCGCAGGCACGAGACGATTGTGGAAGCCCCAGGCAAACCCTTCGTCCGCGCTCATCGCGCGGCCGGTGTAGAGCAGATCGGCGGCATGGCCCTGCCCGATCACGCGCGGCAACAGGCCGCAGGCGCCCATGTCGGCGCCGGCGAGACCGACGCGGGTGAACAGGAATGCGGTCTTGGCCTGTGGCGTCGCGAGCCGCATGTCGGAGGCCAGCGCCAGCATCGCGCCGGCGCCGGCGCAGATGCCGTCGATCGCAGCCACGATGATCTGCGGGCATTTGCGCATCGCGCGCACGACCTCACCGGTCATGCGGGTGAAGGCGAGCAGGTCCGGCATCGCCATCCGCGTCAGCGGTTCGATGATCTCGAACACGTCACCGCCCGAGCAGAAATTGCCGTCGGCGCCGGTCAGCACGATCGTGCGGACATCGGAGGCGTATTTGAGATCGGTGAAGAGATCGCGCAGCTCCTCGTAGGACTCGAAGGTCAGCGGGTTCTTCTTGTCGGGCCGGTTCAGCGTGATGGTCGCGACGCGGCCGCTGTCATCGGTCGACCATTTGAAGTGCTTTGCCGGATAATTTTTGAACGGCCGAAGCTTTGCTTTCATCTCAGACATGGTGGTTTCCTCTACCCGGTAAAGACTTCGCCGCCGGCCACCGCCACGGCTTGTCCGTTGATCGATGCTGCACCCGTCGAGGCGAGCCAGACGACGGTGTCGGCGACCTCCTCAGGGGTCACCAGCCGCTGCATCGGATTGACCTTTGCCAAAGCGGCCTTCGCCTCGTCCTCGCTGCGGCCGGTCTTGGCGACGATGTTCGCCGCAGCCTCCGCCACCAGCGGCGTGTCGGTATAGCCGGGGCAGACCGCATTCACGGTGACCCCGCGCCGCGCATATTCCAGTGCCAGCGACCGCGTCAACCCGACGACGCCGTGTTTGGCGGCGACATAGGCCGAGACATAGGCATAGCCGGTCAGGCCGGCGGTCGAGGCGACGTTGATGACGCGGCCGCGGCCGCGCTTCGCCATATCAGGCAGCACCGCATGCGTCACCAGGAACACGCTGGTGAGGTTGCTCGCCAGCATGTCACCCCACAGGGTCGACGCGGTCTTGTCGAACGGCGCGCTGCCGGCCTTGCCGGCATTGTTGACGAGGATATCGATCGGCCCCGCCGTCGCCTCGATCTCCGCGATGCCCTTAGCCACCGCCGCCCCGTCGGTCACATCGATCGACGCGATGGCACCGGCATGATCGCCAAGCGAACGCGCAACTGCTTGGAGCGCGTCGAGCCGGCGGCCGGCGACGCTGACGCGCACGCCAGCCTTTGCGAGCGCGACCGCCGTGGCGGCGCCGATGCCGGAGCCGGCGCCCGTCACCAGGGCATGTGCATTCGGCCAGAACTGCGTCATGCCTTCACTCCCGCGGCCGCGCGCTCGAGGTTGGCCTCATATTGCGGCTTGCCCGAGCGGTACTGCTTCGGCCAGGGAAGCGACTTGACGCCGATCTTCGCGGCCTCATGCAGCGTCCAGGCGGGATCAGCGAGATGCGGACGCGCGATCGCGCAGAGATCGGCGCGGCCGGCCGCGATGATCGAGTTGGCGTGATCGGCCTCGGAGATCGCGCCGACCGCGATGGTGGCGATGCCGACCTCGTTGCGGATCTTGTCCGCGAACGGGGTCTGGAAGAGCCGGCCATAGACCGGACGTTCGTCGGTCGAAACCTGGCCCGACGAGCAGTCGATCAGGTCGGCGCCGGCCTCCTTGAACAGCTTTGCGAATTCCAGCGCATCGTCGGGCGTGTTGCCGCCCTCGGTCCAGTCGTGACAGGACAGGCGCACCGACATCGGCTTGTCCTTCGGCCACACTTCGCGGACGGCGCGGAACACCTCCAGCGGAAACCGCGCGCGGTTCTCGATCGAGCCGCCACACTCGTCGGTGCGCAGATTGGTCAGCGGCGACAGGAAGCTCGACAGCAGATAGCCGTGGGCGCAGTGCAGTTCCAGGATGTCGAAGCCGATCTGCGCGGCACGCCTGGCCGACGCCACGAACTGGTCGCGCACCTCGTCCATGTCGGCGCGCGTCATCGCCTTCGGCACCTGGCCGTCGGCGAGATACGGCAGTGCAGAAGCCGAGACCAGCGGCCAATTGTGCTCGGGCAGCGCCTTGTCCATGCCTTCCCAGGCCACCCGGGTCGACCCCTTGCGGCCGGCATGGCCGAGCTGGATGCCGATCTTGCAACCGGAATTGCCGTGCACGAAATCGACGATGCGCTTGAATGCCGCGGTCTGCGCATCATTCCACAGGCCGCAGCAGCCGGGCGTGATCCGCGCCTCCGGCGACACGCAGGTCATCTCGGTGAACATCAACCCGGCGCCGCCCATCGCGCGGGAGCCGAAATGCACCAGATGGAAATCGGTCGGCACGCCCTCCTCGGCCGAATACATCGCCATCGGCGAGACGATGATGCGGTTCTGCAGCGACAGCCCGCGAATCCTGAATGGCGTGAACATCGGCGGCGTCGAGCGTTCGTTGCTATCGGGCAGGCCGCTCTTCTCCGAGAACCAGCGCTCATAGCCTTCCAGCCAGGTCTTGTCGCGCAGCCGGAGGTTCTCGTGGCTGATGCGCTGCGATCGGGTCAGCAGAGAATACATGAACTGCTCGGGCTCCAGCGTGTCGGCATAGCGGTGGCCGACCACCTCGAACCATTCCATCGCATTGCGCGCCGCGTTCTGGATGCGGGCGACATCGACCCGGCGCAGCTCCACATAGGCGTTCAGCACGGCCGGAATGGTTTCACGCGACGTGCCATGAATCTTGAACTGGTTGGTCAGTTCGATCGCGTCCTCCAGCGCCAGCTTGGTGCCGGAGCCGATCGCGAAATGCGCGGTGTGCGCAGCATCGCCCATCAGCACGACATGGCTGTTGCCGTTATAGGTGGTCCAGTTGCCACAGATCAGCCGCGGGAACGACAGCCAGGCCGAGCCGCGCAGATGGCGGGCATTGGAGACCAGCGAATGGCCTTCGAGAATCTCCGCGAAAATCTTCTCGCAGAAGGCGATCGACTCGCCCTGCTCCATCTTGTCGAGGCCGTGCGCGAGATAGGCCTCCTCGGTGGTCTCGATGATGAAGGTCGAGGCGCCCTCCTCGAACTTGTAGATGTGGGCCTGGAACCAGCCGTGCTCGGTCTTGCGGAAGTCGAAGGTGAAGGCGTCGAACAGGCGGTTGGTGCCGAGCCAGATGTAGCGGTTCGGCCGCATCAGCATGTCCGGCTGGAACGCTTCCGCATATTTGGTGCGGATCTTCGAATTGACCCCGTCGGCGGCGACGATCAAATCGGCGTCCGGGAAATCGAGGTCGGAGTCGACGTCGCGCTCGAAGATCAGCTCGACGCCGAGTTCCTCGGCGCGCGCCTGCAGGATGTTGAGCAGCTTCTTGCGGCCGATGCCGACGAAGCCGTGCCCGGAGGTGCGCATCCGCCGGCCCTTGATCAGGACCTCGATGTCATCCCAGTGGTTGAACGCCTGCTCGATGGTGTCAGCGGTGACCGGATCCCATTTGCGCATATTGTCCATGGTCGCATCCGAGAACACGACGCCGAACCCGAAGGTATCGTAGGGCCGGTTGCGCTCGACCACGGAAATGTGGTGCGCGGGATCCAGCATCTTCATCAGGATGCCGAAATAAAGCCCGGCCGGCCCGCCCCCAATGCAAACAATCCGCATGGCGATCTCCCGTTGGATTCGGCGGCCGGGGTTGTTTGACGCAGGATTCCCGGGGAGCCGATGCCGGATATTATTTTATACTTAAAATAATTGTCAAGGGCGGGTTGGCGGTCTTGGAGGGGTAAAAGCGAGGGCCAAGCCCACCTCCGTCGCCCTGCTGAAAGCCAGGACGACGAATGAGGTTCGCCCGGCCTCATTTGTCAAACAGCCCAATGGTGTCATCACCCGCGCATGCGGGTGATCCAGTATTCCAGAGACGGCTGTGATTGGGCCGATGGGCCCCGGCGTACTGGATCGCCCGCATGCGCGGGCGATGACACTGAGGTATGACTCCACATTCTCGCGACATGATTTGTCCGAGTCTTGCTTTTCGTTCGCGCCCTTAGAGAACTGAGGGCGCAGGGAAGACCGGGTGCACGCCGCACCCGCGGTCTCGTGCGCAATGAGTAGAAGGTTGCGCACACGAGCATACAGGTTTGGCTGAGACATCCCGGCCTTCCCTGCGCGATGGTTTTACGGCTTATACGTGCTCGCCCTGGTGAGACTCTGCTTTTGTGCCACCATCGTCCGCGATCGGCTTTGGGCCTCTCACGGACTTGCCACCAACATCGGGGCGGCAGGCCCACACGACTTCGCCGTCCACCTCACATGCACACGTCCGTGCACGCTCGGCGGCCACCGCATCACCACCCACGTTCGTGACGTTCGCGAAACGCCCCTCGTGTCGGGTGAGACGGCGCCATTGTTAGCATATTCCGAAGTTCGTGTAAAGAGGATTATTTTTGCCTAGTGGCCTTGCGCCGTCGGGCAAATCAGCGGTCTAATGTCAGCGGGAGCGCACAGATTCGTAGGATGGGTGGAGCGCAGCGATACCCATCATCTCACTACGCGGCACGAAGGTGATGGGTATCGCTGCGCTCCACCCATCCTACGCGCTGCCCTCAATGCACCGCCGCGTACAGGATCTTGTCCTGCGTGGCATCGGCCGCGTCGAACTCGGCGACGATGCGGCCGGTGCGGGCGACCAGGATGCGGTCGGAGACGGCGAGGATTTCCGGCAGATAGGACGAGATCACGACCACCGCCTTGCCCTCGTCGGCAAGCCTGCGGATCTCGGCGTGGATGTGCGGGATGGTGCCGACGTCGACGCCGCGGGTCGGCTCGTCGAAGATGATGATCGAGGGATCCTGCACCAGCGTCTTCGCCAGCACCACCTTCTGCTGGTTGCCGCCGGACAGCTCGATGATCCGCGCTTTCCGCTGCAATGCGCTGATCTTCAGCCGATCGACCCAGTAGCTGGCGAGCTTGCTGCGCCGCGCCTTCGACAGCAGGAAGCTCCAGCCGGTGCGGGTGGCGAGATTGCCGATATAGACGTTGTCGTCGACCACCATGGTTTCGAAGAAGCCGTTGGCCTTGCGGTCCTCGGTGATGTAGGCGATGCCGTCATTGATGGCCTGCCGCGGCACGCGGTAGCGGATCGGCTTGCCGCGGAGCCGAATGGTGCCGCCATTGACGAGATTGCGCTTCAGCGCGCCGTAGATCACCTTGGCGATCTCGGTGCGGCCCGAGCCGATCAGGCCGGCGATGCCGACGACCTCGCCGGCATAGACCGAGAACGACATGTTCTTGACCGCCATGCCCATGGTGACGTTCTCGACCGTCAGCACCTTCTCGCGGCGCTGGTGGGTCTTTTCCTTGCGGCCATAGACCGCCTGCGCCACCTCGCGGCCGACCATGTGCTGCACCAGCGCGTCGCGCGTCAGCTGCTTGGCGGGTGCTGTGATCACGAGCTTGCCGTCGCGCAGCACGGTGATGCGGTCGGCGATCTGCAGCGATTCCTCCAGCGCGTGCGAGATGTAGATGATGGAGACGCCGCGGGCGCGCAGATCGCGCACCAAATGGAAGAAGTGGACGATCTCCTCCGGCGTCAGGCTCGCGGTCGGCTCGTCGAAGATGATGATGCGGGCCTTGTTGTAGATCGCGCGCGCGATCTCGACCATCTGCTTCTTGGCGGTGCCGAGCAGCGCCACGGGAGTAGCCGGATCGACGTGGAAGTTGAGGGATTGCAACAGCTGCTGGGCCTGGATGTTCAGCGTGCGGAAACGCGTCAAAAGCTTTTCGTTGCCGAGCTCGATGTTCTGCGCCGCCGTCATGGTCGGCACCAGGCTGGTTTCCTGATAGACCATGCAGATGCCGGCGTTGAGCGCATCGCGCGGCTGCTCGAGATTGGCTGATTTGCCGTCGAGCAGATAGTCGCCGGAGGTCAGCTTGATCGCACCCGCGATCGCCTTGCACAGCGTCGACTTGCCGGCGCCGTTCTCGCCGACGAGGGCATGCACTTCGCCGGGATAGAGATCGAAATTGACGCCCTCGATGGCGTGAACGCCGCCATAGATCTTCGATCCGCTCTTGATCTGCAGCACCGGCTCGCGCGGCGCGGCCCCGGTGCTCTCGGCTACCTGCATCACGCCGTCATTCATCTGAGGTCTCCGCTATAGCGCAGCAGGCGCCCGGCACCGCGCGCGGCGATGATGACGCCATCGCGCGTGGCGCACGCCGATGTGATGCCGTGGAAGCGGCCGCCGGCGCGGCTGTGCAGGCTGTCGGTCGCCTCGCCCTCGCCGTCGAGATGCACCAGCAGGCCATAGGAGCGCGGCGGCGCCCAGGGCTTCTGGATGCCGAGCGCCTTGACCGCGCCGATCTGCATCGGCTCGAGGCAATCGCTGCCGCCCGCGAGCGCCGGCGCCACCCAATGATCCGGCGGCATCGTCGCCATCATCTCCTCGCGGAAATCGTCTTCCTTGAGCACGAACTCGATCAGGTGGGTGCGGCGGGCGAACAGGCCGAGCAGCAGACCGCCCTGGGAATCCGGATGCAGCCGCGCCGGATAGCCGGGCATGTTGGCGGCAACCACCTCGCCGGGGCCGAGGCCGTTGGCTGACAGCGCGAAACGGCTCAGGCGGTGCGCCCAGCTCTCGGTGAGCCAGAGCTGCTTGCCGTCGGCGGAGACGCTGACGCCATAGGGATAAGGCAGATCGCGCAGCAACACCTGGGGATTGCCGAGATCGGCGTTGCACATCACGAGGCGCCCGTTGGTGCGCTTCTCCATCAGGTCGTGGCGCCATTCATTGGGGCGACGACCGGTGCTGCCCTCGACCGCGAAGATGCGGCCATCGGGTGCCGCCACAACCGACAGCAATCCCGCAAACGATCGGCCATCGGCGGTTTCGAGCCAGCGCGGATTGGGCTTGGCCGGATCGATCGCGGCAAGGCCCCTGCCCGCAACACAGACCAGCAGCCGGCCATCCGGATGCAGCGCCAGTCCGCCGGCGTCGCCCTCGAATTCGGCGACCAGCGTACGGGTGGCAAATTCCGCGCCGCTGAGTTTTAGCACGCTACGCCCGGCCGAGACGTAGATCGCGTCGTCGCCTGCGGAGATGACATCGTCGATCCCAGGCAAGGCGTCGCCGATCGGCACGGCGGTATCGAGCCGGTCGTTCGGGCTGAGCGCACCGTCGAGCGGCGGGATCGCGTTCTGGCCGCCGTCGCGGTCGATGACGCTTCTGACGTCGCGCAGGAAATGATCGAAGAATCCCATCGCCTAACCCTTCACCCGGCTCTTGCCGCCCCAATAGGCATCGTAGCCGTTCCAGTCGTCGTCGACGCCGTCGAGCTTGATGCGGCCGATGCGGTTGTTCTCGAGGCCGCCGAGATAGAGATAGCCCTTGTGCTCGCGCATCGAGGTCAGCACCGAATGCGACAGGCCGGTCGGATCCCACCAGGATTCCAGCGCCTCGCCCTGCTCGTTGAACTTCAGCACGCAGCCATGGTTGAGCGCGGGCGCCAGCCACTCGTCGGTCGGCACCTGCTTAACCATGCGCAGGCGGAAACCGGGCTTGCGACAGGACAGATCGAAGGTCGGGGTGCGGACGCCGACCAGCGCCAGCCAATAGGTGCCGTCAGAGGCGCGGTTGATGTTGTCGGGGTTGCCCGGCAGCTCGTCGATCAAAACTTCCGTGCGGCCCTTGTTCGGCCCGGCGATCCAGTGGCGGAAGATCTTGCACAGCGAGGTCGAGGCGATCAGGATCGATTTGCCGTCATGCGAGACGCAGATCCCGTTCGGGAAATAGAAGTGGTTGATGACGGTGCGCGTCGTCTTGGTCGCGGGATCGTAGCAGACCACGCGGCCGTTCGGCCTGCCCTCGAGGATGTCGAGGGTGTTGGTCGTCATCTCGTAGCGCGTGGTGCAGTCGCTGAAATAGATCTTGCCGTCGGGCGCGATGTCGAGATCGTCGGCCATGCGCAGCCGGGAGTCGTCGTTCAGCTTGTACCAGGTGCGGTTGGTCTCGTCGGTGACCTTGAAGATGGTGCCATCGGGCTTGATGCCGTAGACGCCCATGCCGGCGACCGCGACGATCAGGTTCTCCTCGCGATCGAACTGCATGCCGAGCGGGCGGCCGCCGATATGGGCGAAGATCTCGCGGGTCTCGAAGTCAGGACCGGAGAAGCGGATCACGTTGCCGTCGCGGGTCGAGCCATAGACGCGGCCCTGGCGATCGAGGATGACATCCTCGGGACCCTCGACCTGGTCGAGGCCGATCGCCTCGGCCTTCAGCAGCCGGTCGTTCTGCGCATAGGGCGAGGCCGAGCCGCGCTGCACCGACGGCGCCGAGGCCAGCGGCACGAAGGCCGGATTGACGTAGATCTTCTGGATCGCCTTGCCGCGGTTCTTCGACCATTTGACGTCGATGCCGACGGCGGCGAGCAGGATCAGGCCCGTCACCGCCGAGGTGACGTAGCCGGGGATGCCCATGCGGACGAGGCCGTTGATCAAAAGGAAGATGATCAGCGCGCCGATCATGGCACGCCACACCGTGCCCTTGCCGCCGGCGAGCGAGACGCCGCCGAGCACGACGGCGGTCAATGCCTGGAATTCCCAGCCGACGCCCGTGGTGGAATCCGTCGAGGCCTGGCGTGCGGCGTAGAAGATACCGCTCGCCGCGCACAGCGTGCCTGACAGCACGTAAGTGAAGAACAGCATCAGGCGGACGCGGATGCCGGCATGGCGCGCCGCCTTGCGGCTGGCGCCGATCGCGGTGAGATGCCAGCCATAACGCGAGCGCGACAGGAAGATGTGGCAGACCAGGAGCACGACGAACAGCGTCGCCGCATTGATGGGAATGCCGAGCACGCTGCCGCCGCCGATGTAATCCCAGGCGTCGCTGTCGACCGAGTTGGTGGCGAACACCTGGGCGTAGCCGGTGTTGAGCAGGTTGACCGAGGCGCGCAGGATGATCAGCGTCACCAGCGTGGTCAGGAACGGCCGCGTCTTGAGGAAGCCGATCAGGAAACCGTTGATGCTGCCGAGCAGCGCGCCGATCGCAAGCGTCGCCGGCACCACGGCGCCGACCGGCCATTCCTTGACCAGCAGGAAATACAGCGCGGCGAAATTGCACAGCGCGAAGATCGCGCCGACGGACAGATCGATGCCGCCGGTGACGAGGCAGAACCCCATTGCCAGCGCCACGAAGCCGAATTCGGCGAACAGCCGCAAGAGCGAGACCGAGTTCTGCACCGAGGCGTAGTCGGGAATCGTGAGCGCGAAATAGGCCCACAGCCCGATCATCACGGTGAACGGCACCACCGGCTCGAACCATTGCTTCAGCAGCAGTTCCGACAGCACGAGCCGGGGTGAGAACCGCCGCACCGAAGCGGCAAAGGAATCGACAGCCATCGACATCGCAAGGCACTCTCTCTTGGTTGAGCGTGATCCCTGCGGAAAACCGGCTTCCACCTTTCCGGGATCATGCTCGTGAGAATCAGCCGGCGCGGAAGCGCCGCGCCGGCTGTCGCGCTTTTGTTAGTTCTTCTTCGGTAGCGCGAAGCAGTTGGCGCCGGAGGCGTTGCTCTTATCGAGCCAGACCGGGCGCGTGTAGTATTCGAGGTTCCTGGTGCCGGGCTTGTCGCCGTTCATCAGCAGCGTCTGCGCGGCCAGCATCAGGTCGTGGCCCTGCTCGGTCGCCTTGTAGCTCAGGAATTTGTAGAAATTGCCTGAGTTGACCTGGTCGCAATCGAGCTGCGAGCCTTCGCCGGACGCATAGACCTTGACCGTGTCGATCTTGCCGGCGTTGCGGATCGCCTGTGCCGCGCCTGATTCCATGATGCCCCAGAAGCCGATCGAGGCGCAGAGATCCGGATGCTGCTGGATCACGGTTGCGGTGACGTTGAGCGCGGTGTTGGCGTCCCAATTCGCGGCCTGGTTCGACACCACCTTGATGTTGGAGTCCTTGTTGAGGACCTCCATGATGCCGCCGACCTGGTCGACGCTGGCGGCGGCGGTCAGTTCGCCCTGCACGATCTGCACCTTGCCCGACTTGCCGGAGGCCGAGCCGCATTCCTTGACCACGTCGGTCGCCAGCATCTTGCCGATCTCGCGCCAGTCGGCGCCGACGAACGCGCCGGACTTGTAGTTCGAGGACATGTTGATCTGGATCACATGCGTGCCCTGGCTCTCGGCGCGCTTCAGGTCCTTCATCAGGAGCGTCACGCTTGGGTTCTGCACGATCAGCACGTCGGGCTTCTGGTCGACCAGCGCGGTCAGCGCCTGCTGCATCGCGGAGGGATTGTTGTTGGGATCGCGCACGATGAACTTCATGCCGCGCCATTCGGCCTCTTCCTGCACCACGCGGCCCCATTCGTCCGACAGCGGCACGCCGAGCGCGATCGGCAAATAGGCGATGGTCTTGCCCTGCAGCGCCTTGTCGTAGGCGGCACGCAGCTCGCGGGCCGTCTTGGTGCCCTCCTCCTGCGCCGACGCCGCGAACGGCATCGCGGCCAGCGTCACGCCGGCGAGCAGCATGGTCCAGAACTTTGTCGTCTTCATCAGATCCTCCCCTTGGATATGTTTTATTTGGATTGATCGCATTCCCATCAGTCGCCCTGTCGCGCGGTCTCCTCGTCCCGCGGATGCAGGAAATTGTCGAGCACGATGGCGGCGAGCAGCACCACGCCCTTGATGATGTTCTGCACCTCGGTGTTGACGTCCATGATGGTGAAGGCGTTGAGCAGCGTGCCGATCAGGATGCAGCCGACCACGACCGAGAACACGCTGCCGCGGCCGCCGATCAGCGAGATGCCGCCGATCACGACCACGAGCACGACGTCGAAGATCATGGTGCCCTGCGTGATCGCCATCTGCATGCTGCCCGTCGTGCCGACCCAGACGAAGCCGGCGATCCAGGCCAGCGCCGCGACCAGCACATGCTCGAGCACGATCAGCGGCCGCAGCGCGACGCCGGAGAGCCGCGCGGCCTCGGGATTGTCGCCCTGCGCATAGATGAAGCGGCCGATCGAGGTACGCGACAGGAACAGATGCATCGCGATCGCGCAAACCGCGAACACCAGGATCGGAACCGGGACGCCGAACAGCCGGCCGGCGCCGAGATACATCAGCCCCGGCGCGTTCTTCGGCGCGTAGACCACCCAGGCCGGCGCGATCCAGAACGCCACGCCGTAGATCACGAAGCCCGCGGCCAGCGTCACGAACAGCGCGGGCGCCTCGACGAACGCCACCATCACGCCGTTGACGATTCCGATGAACACCGCGATCGCCAGCGCCAGCAGCACGGCTGCGGATACCGACATGCCGTTCTGCATCTCGATCAGCGCGATCGACCACGAGCCCGCCATGATCGCGACTTCGGAGAGATCGATGCCGCGGCTGATCACGATCAGCCCCATGCCGAGGCCGAGCACGCCGAGGATCGAAATGCTCCGCAACAGATTGAGGAGATTGGAGACGGTGGCAAAGCCGTTCAGCGTCAGGCCGAACACGACCAGCAGCGCGATCGTGATCAGGAGCACGATCTGCTCCTGGCTGGGCTTGGCGAAGACAGAGCGCGCGGACGACGTCGTCGCAGGGACAGCAAGGTTGCGCGATGGCGAGTCCACGCTCATCGTTTCCTCCAGGTATTATTTTGCTTGCGACTTTAGAAGCCCCAAATCATATTCGTCAAATGCATTCGACGGATACGGGCCAATCATTCCCATGCATGTACGAGACGTCGACCTGAACCTGTTCGTCGTGTTCGACGCGATCTATTCGGAGGGCGGCGTCAGCCGCGCCTGCTTCCGCCTCAATCTGACGCAACCCGCGGTCAGCCATGCGCTGAGCCGGCTGCGCGTGATGTTCAACGATCCTCTGTTCGTGCGCCGCCATCACGTGATGACGCCGACGCCGCTGGCACGCCAGATCATCACCACGGTGCGCCAGGCCTTGAACGGGCTGGAAACCGCGCTGACCCAGACCCACCGCTTCGATCCCGCGAAGACGCCAAAGCGCTTTGTGATAGGCCTGCGCAACAATCTGGAGGCCCCGGTGCTGAGCGCGCTGGTCAACCGGATCAGCACGGCCGCGCCGCTGGTCGAGATCGCAACCGTGCGCTGCGAGCGCAACAATCTGGAGCGTGAGCTCGCCGCCGGCACCCTCGATGTCGCGATCGACACGCTGCTGCCGCTCTCCACCGAGGTGCATCGCGCGCAGATCCTGACCGAGCGCATCGCGGTGTTCGCCCGGCGCGACCATCCGGACCTCCGCAGGCGGCTCGACAAGAAGACATACCTGCGGATGGAACACGTTTGCGTGACGTCGCGGCGCAGCGGACTGTCGTTCGAGGATTTCCAGTTCCAGCGGCTCGGCATCAAGCGCAACGTTCGCCTGCACTGCCAGAATTTCACCACGGCCTGTCATGTCGTGGCGCGGAATAACATGCTGCTGACGGCGTCGGAGAGCGCGGCATCGCTCTTGGATCAGCCGGGCCTGTTACGGCAGTACCCCTGCCCCTTCCCGATCAGCCCGCACATCAACTACCTCTACTGGCATGCCACCGCGGATGGCGACGCCACAAACCAGTGGCTGCGTGAGCAGCTACAGGCGGCCGCCGCCACGTTGGGGCCGAGCCATGTCGGGCGCAAAACGGGCCGCGCCACGAAACGTCGGCAGCCGATCCCGACCAGCCTCGCCGCGGAATGAGTGACATCCTGCAAGGGCTGCAGCACACCCATGAACGTGATCTTCCACACCTTGGCGAGTGTTGCGACCGCATCCGTGCTGTCGGCGCAGATTGAAAAGAGGCCGATCAATTCAGCACGCGGCGTGGCCGTTCTGGTCGCGGGCTTGGGCATCGGAATTCTGTCGCACGGCGCGCTCGATTGGCTTCCGCACGAATACCCGCTGCCTTCCGCCGTGGATGTCATCCTCAGTCTGATCCTCGTCTCAATTGTTTTCACGCTCGCGCGCAGGGACGCGCGGTGGATCATCTTCAGCTGCTTTCTCGGTGCAATCTTGCCCGATCTGGTCGATCTGGGACCAGCGATGCTCAACAAACAAATGCAGTGGCATTTGCCGTCGGTTAAAATCTTCCCATGGCATTGGAAGCAATATTCAGGCTCGATCTATGACGGCAGCCAACGTTGGCTATCAATCCTGAACCATTTGGTCGTAGCCGGCTTGAGCGGCTGCTTGATACTCGGATATCGACAAAGTTTGATCCGAAATCGCCTCTAGCGCAGGCTGGACTTGAAGCAGCCTGTAGCCCGCACGAGCGGAGCGACATGCGGGACAAAGAAGATATCGCTGCGCTCGCCAAGCGAATGCGGAATTTTGTTTCCCGAGATTGCTCAAAGAATTTTGAGAATGCTGACCACATCCTAAGGTGGTATGTCGCAAGCGGCGATCTGCAGCGGCGGGATACTCGCCAATAGGGAAGTGACATGTTCCGGATACAAACCTTGGTCAGTATCATCATCTTCACGTTGGTCATGGCAAGCTCTGCCTACGCGGAAAAGGTCTACTATCTTCACGACCCGGGCGGCAACACTGCCGCGCACATCTACACGTACACGCGCGTCAATGCGGAGTATGATCGCGTGGTGATCGACGGTCGCTGCAAGTCGTCGTGCACGACGGTCCTGGGGACCGTTCCCCTCAACAAGATCTGCATCACCCCGGGCGGCTACTTCATGTTTCATGCTGCGCATCACGGTGACCGCAGCATCAACCCCGGCGAGACCCAGTTGATGATGTCGGCCTATGCGCCCGAGGTTCGCGACTGGGTGACGAGACACCACGCGCTCGAACAGGTGGACCCGTACACATACCTGTACGCCAGGAACGTCACGTTCATCCGGCACTGTAGCCGGTAGCCCGCGCAAGCCGTTAGCGGCGAGCTGCCGTCCTCCATCACAACCCGCTCAAGCCGCTGTCCACCGCGAGCGTCTGCGCGGTGACGTAGACGCTTTCGTCCGACATGAAGAACAGCACGGCATAGGCGATTTCCCAGGCGGTCGCCTGGCGGCCGAAGGGGATATGGCTCTTGCCGCGCGAGGGACGGCCGGCGCCGGCCTCGCGGCCGTTCGGGGTATCGACGAGGCCGGGATAGACCAGGTTGGCGCGGATACCACGCCGTGCGCCGGCATGCGCGATGTTGCGCATCAGGCCGCCGAGTGCGGCCTTCGATGAGTCATAGACCGCCATCTGCGATCCCGCCTTCAGCGCCGCGATCGAGGAGATGAAGACAATCGAGCCGCCGTTCTCGAATCTTGGCAGCGCCGCCCGGCAGCACAGCATGGGACCGCGGACATTGACGTCGTAGATCCTGTTCCACTCGTCGGCGCTGACATTGTCGAGGCCGGTCTTGCCGAACGTGCCGATGTTCAGGACCATGCCGTCGAGACCGCCCATGGCACGGTGCGCCTCGTCGATCATCCGGACCACATCGGTTTCCTGCGTGACATCGGCCTGCACGGCAAACGCACGGCCGCCCTCGGCGGCGATGCGCGCGACCGTATCCTCGGCTGAGGCACGATTGAGATCGGCGACCGCGACGTGGGCGCCTTCGCGCGCGAACAAGAGACTCATGGCGCGGCCGTTGCCGATCGGATCGGTCGCCGCATCGAACACGCGCTGACCGCCACCGACGATCAGGATGCGGCGCCCCTTCAGCCGCCCCCTGCCCGGCGCTGTCCCTGAGGACTCCGCGCTCGGCGGACGAATGTAGCGCTCCGGCTTGGCATCGAGTGAACTCTCCGACATCTCACGCACTCCGCGCCTTGCCGCCGTCATAGACCTTCATGCCGGCGGCCGGATCGAGATCGGTCTCGGTCGCCTCGGTGAGGCGGGCCATCATCATGTAGAAGCCGAGAGCGACGATCGATTCCACGATCTCCTGATCGCTGAAATGCTTGCGCATGGCGGCAAAGGCCGCATCGCCGACGCGCACCTTCTCGACGACCTCGCGGCCGAACACGAGCAGCGCACGCTCCGCCTCGTTCAGCGAGACGTCATCATATTTGCCGTGCTCGACCGCATCGATCTGCGCTTGCGTCACGCCGACCCCGAGCGCGATCGGCACATGCTGGCGCCATTCATAGGCGCCGCCTTCGAGCTGGGCTGCCTGCAGGATCAACAGCTCGCGGTTGACCGCGGACAGCTTCTGCTTGTGCAGGATCGAATTGCCGAGCCGCATCGCCGGGATCATGTTGGCCTCGGCATGGGCCATCATCCGAAAGATGTTGAGCTTGACCGGCATGCGGTCGAAGGAGGCGCGGATGTCTCCGCTGGTAGCTTCCGGATCAATCAGGGGCAGCTTTGCCACGCGTCTCTCCCTTGGTCTTTTGTTGTTTCTTGGTCTCTTTTACGCCGATCAGCGCCAGGAAAAAGCCGAGATAGCGCTCGATCGCCTCGATCACCTTCGGCCGCGCCGACGGTTGCGCGCCCATCACGTAATGTTCGAGGCGAATGTAGATGAGCCCGGCCGCGAACAACCGCGCCGTCTCGCGCGGATCTGATGCCGTGATCAGGCCCGCGAGCGCAAAGCCGCGGAAATAATCCGTCATCAGGCTCTGCTCGCGCGCATAGAAATGATCGGCGAATTTGGCGCGGATGCCGGGCACACGGTTGCGCTCGGCGGTGATCACCTTCTGGAACTGGTGCTCGCGCGGATCGGACCATTGATCGACCAGGTCGAGCGCGAACTGGCGGCAGAACGCCGCGGGCTCGCGCGCAAGCTGCTTGTAGCGCGGCGCCTCAAGCCGGTCGGCCGAGCTCGCCGGGCCATGCTCGCTGACGATCGCCTCGAGGATCGCGGCCTTGCCGGGGAAGTGATTGTAGAGGCTGCTCTCGCGGATGCCGACGCGGCGCGCGAGCTCGCGCATCGAGGCGCCGCCATAGCCGGATTGCGCGAACAGGCCGAGCGCCTCGGCAAGAATGCGTTCGCGTGTGGAGAGCCCGGCAGCTTCGGCCGCACTGAATGAGGAGGTCGCCATCTGGCTTGACTAGCTAACGAACGTTCGCTAGTCAACTTACGAACGATCGTTCGTCTGGCTTTTCGGCCGTCACGGCCAGTGTGCTCGCCAGGGAGTGAGCGAGGTTTCGCGTTTCAACTCCGTCCATAGAGGCGGAGAGCAATGTTCGGGAGATGACGTCATGGCGCGTTCAGTTCGCCCTCGCCTCCGTGCGGCTTGCATCCTTTTGCCGTTGCTCGCCGCGAGCGCCGCACAAGCCGAGAGCCCGAAATACGATCCCGGCGCCGATGACAAGACGATCAGGATCGGCACCACCGCGCCGCTCTCCGGCCCGGTCTCCGCCTTTGCACAGATCGCGAAATCGGCCGAAGCCTATTTCCGCAAGGTGAATGAAGAGGGTGGTGTCAACGGCCGGCGCATCCAGATGATCATTGCCGATGACGCCTACAGTCCGCCCAAGACCGTCGAGCAGACGCGGCGGCTGGTCGAGAGCGACGAGGTACTGTTGATCTTCGGCGGCGTCGGCACCCCGACCAACAGCGCCGTGCACAAATATCTCAACGACAAGAAGGTGCCGCAGCTATTCCTGGGTTCAGGAGCGGCGAAGTGGGACGATCCGAAAAACTTTCCGTGGACCGTCGGCTGGCAGCCCACCTATCGCGACGAGGCGCTGGCCTATGCCAGATACATCAAAGCGAGTCACGCGAATGCCAGGGTCGCGGTGCTCTACCAGAATGACGACCTCGGCAAGGATTACCTGAAGGCGCTGGAGGAAGGCCTCGGCAGCGCCGAAGCCATCGTCGCGCGGGCGCCCTATGAGACCACGTCGCCGACGGTCGATACGCAGATCCTGCTGCTGAAGAACAGCGGCGCCGACGTGGTGCTGGTCGCAGCGACGCCGAAATTCGCGGCGCAGGCGATCCGCAAGATCGCGGAGATCGGCTGGAAGCCCACGACCATCATCTCCAACGTCTCCGCCTCGATCAGCGGCGTGCTGGAGCCCGCGGGCAAGGATAACTCCACCGGCGTGATCTCGAGCCAATACCTGAAGGACTCCACGGACCCCGCACTGAAAGATGATGCCGGCTACAAGCAATGGGCCGCCTTCATGGACAAATATCTGCCCGACGCCAACAAGGCCGACTGGCTCAATGTCTACGGCTACACCATCGCGCAGACGCTGGTGACGGTGCTGAAGGCCGCCGGCAATGACCTGACCCGCGCCAATGTGATGAAGCAGGCGACGAACCTGAAGGACGTGCATCTGCCGATGCTGATCAACGGCACGGCGGTCAGCAACTCGCCGGAGCATGTCACGCCGATGACCAGCCTGCAGCTGATCCGCTTCGACGGCACGCGCTGGGTGCCGTTCGGCGATCTCCTGAAGAACTGATCACATGCGCCAGATCGCCATCGGCAGCATGCGGATCGACCGTCTGGTCGAAATCCCCTCGCTGGCCTTCGAAAAAAAATGGCTGTTCGCCAATGTCACCGACGAGGTCATCGCGGCCAACCGGTGCTGGCTCGATCATCGCTATATCGAGCCGGACACCGGCCGCTTCATCCTCAGCCATCATTCCTATCTCGTGCGCACGCCGCGCTGGTCGGCCGTGGTCGATACCTGCTGCGGCAATCACAAGAGCCGGCCGCGCACGCCGATGTGGGACCAGCTCAACCAGCCCTATCTGGAGAACATGGCTGCGCTCGGCGTCGCACCGGAGCAGGTCGACTTCGTGATGTGCACGCATCTGCATGTCGATCACGTCGGCTGGAACACGCGGCTGATCGACGGGCGCTGGGTGCCGACCTTTCCGAACGCGCGCTATCTGATGGGGCGGGCCGAATACGAACATTGGGACGCAGCCCACAAGGCAAACCCGGCAAGGCCGGTCAATCACGGCGCGTTCGCCGATTCCGTGCTGCCCGTGGTCGCGGCCGGCCTCGCTGAATTCGTCGAGACCGATCACCTGCTGTTCGACGAGCGCGATGCCGGCTTGCGCTTTGCGCCGGCGCCCGGCCACACCGCGGGCAACATGCAGATCCATCTGCGCGGCGGCCACGATCACGCTGTCATGTCGGGCGACGTGATCCATCACCCGATCCAGTGCGCCGCGCCCTGGCTGTCGAGTGCCGCCGATATCGATCCGGCCGCCGCCGTTGCGACGCGGGTGGCGCTGCTCGAAGAGCTTGTGGATACGCCGAGCTATCTGCTCACCGGCCATTTCCCCGCTCCAACCGCGGGCCGCGTGGTCAGGCATGGCGACGCCTACAGGATTCGGTTCGAGGATTAGGCCCAAGAAGATCTTGCGGGAGGGATCATGAAGCTGCGCATCGTTACGCTGTCAATGCTTGCGCTGTTGTCCGCCACTGCGGCGCGCGCCGAGGAGCCCGCCGACTATCCCACCCACAAGATCCGCATGCTGCTGCCCTTCGCGGCCGGTGGCGGCGGCGACGTGCTGGGCCGGTTGCTCGCGGACAAGATGGGCAAGACGCTCGGCCAGACCATCTACATCGAGAACCACACCGGCGCCGCCGGCACGCTCGGCACGCAGCAGGCGGCGTCCTCGCCGCCGGACGGATACACCATCACCATCGGCGGCATGACCACGCATGTGCTGGCGCCGGCGATCTATCCAAAACTGTCCTACGATCCGATCAAGGATTTCACCACCATCGGCCGCATCGGCGTCTCCTCGATCGTGCTGCTGGCCGTGAAGGATTTTCCCGCCAACAATCTGAAGGAGCTGATCGCGCTGGCCAAGACCAGCGAGCCGGTGCAGTACGGCAGCTGGGGCATGGGCTCGACCGGCCATTTCTGCGGCGCGATCCTGTCGCAGCAGGCCGGCATCCGCCTCGAGCACGTGCCGTTCAATGGCACCGCCAAGGTCGCCAACGATCTGCTCGGCGGCCACATCAAGCTCGCGATGCTCGACATGGCCACGGGCACGCCGCTCGCCAGGGACGGCAAGGTGAAGGCACTCGCCGTGTGCGGCGAGCGCTCGCCAAGCCTGCCTGATGTCGCAAGCTACCGGGAACAGGGTGTGTCCTTCGACCGCAGCCTGTCCTGGGTGATGTACGCACCCGCCGGCCTTCCCGATCCCGTGGCGCGAAAGCTGTCGGATGCGCTGAAGACGGCACTCGACGATGCCGAGATCAAGGAGAAGCTGCTTGGCCTCGGAATTACCAGCCAGTTCATCCCCGGCGCGGAGCAGCGCGACATCAACGCGCGCGACATCACGGCCTGGAAGGCGGTGGCGAAAGAGGCCGGGATCGAGGTCAAATAGGCGGCCTCAGCGCGGTCCTGCCATGCCGGTTCCGCGCTTGAATCCCCCCGTGCGGGCGGGCATAAGGGCTGCTCAAAAAGCGCCCATAGCCCAAGGATTTACGATGCCCGCCTATCGCTCCCGCACGACCACCCACGGCCGCAACATGGCGGGCGCCCGCGGCCTGTGGCGCGCCACCGGCATGAAGAACGAGGACTTTGGCAAGCCGATCATCGCGGTGGTCAATTCCTTCACGCAATTCGTTCCCGGTCACGTCCACCTGCAGAATCTCGGCCAGCTGGTCGCGCGCGAGATCGAGAAGGCCGGCGGCGTCGCCAAGGAGTTCAACACCATCGCGGTCGACGACGGCATCGCGATGGGCCATGACGGCATGCTCTACAGCCTGCCCTCGCGCGAGCTGATCGCCGACAGCGTCGAATACATGGTCAATGCGCATTGCGCCGACGCCATGGTCTGCATCTCCAACTGCGACAAGATCACGCCCGGCATGCTGATGGCGACCTTGCGCCTCAACATCCCGACCGTGTTCGTCTCGGGCGGACCGATGGAATCGGGCAAGATCGTGCTCAAGGGCAAGAAGCGCGCGGTCGACCTGATCGACGCGATGGTCGCCGCCGCCGATTCCAACGTGTCGGACGAGGACGTCGCGGTGATCGAACGTTCAGCCTGTCCGACCTGCGGCTCCTGCTCCGGCATGTTCACCGCGAATTCGATGAACTGCCTGACTGAAGCTTTGGGTCTTGCGCTGCCCGGCAACGGCTCGGTGCTGGCGACGCATGCCGACCGCAAGAGCCTGTTCGTCGAGGCCGGCCATCTCATCGTCGATCTCGCCCGCCGCTACTACGAGCAGGACGATACCAGCGTGCTGCCGCGCTCGATCGCGAGCTTCAAGTCGTTCGAGAACGCGATGACGCTCGACATCGCGATGGGCGGCTCGACCAACACCGTGCTGCATCTGCTCGCCGCCGCGCATGAAGGCCAGGTGAATTTCACCATGGCCGACATCGACCGGCTCTCGCGGAAAGTCCCCGTGCTGTGCAAGGTCGCTCCGTCAGTGCAGGACGTGCACATGGAAGACGTGCATCATGCCGGCGGCATCATGGGCATCCTCGGCGAGCTCGATCGCGCCAAGCTGATCCAGACCGACGGCCCGACGGTGCACGCCGCGACCATGGCGGATGCACTGAACCGCTGGGACATCGCGCGCACGTCGAGCGACAAGGTGCGCAACTTCTATCGTGCAGCGCCCGGCGGCGTGCCGACCCAGGAGGCCTTCAGCCAGGATAGCCGCTTCGACGACGTCGATCTCGATCGCTCAAAGGGCGTGATCCGCGATCTCGAGCACGCCTATTCCAGGGACGGCGGCCTCGCCGTTCTGTTCGGCAACCTCGCCAAGGACGGCTGCATCGTGAAGACCGCAGGGGTTGACGAGAGCATTTTGAAATTCTCCGGCCCGGCGCGCGTGTTCCAGAGCCAGGATGCGGCGGTCGAGGCCATCCTGACCAACAAGGTCAAGGCCGGTGACGTCGTCGTGGTGGTCTATGAAGGCCCGCGCGGCGGTCCGGGCATGCAGGAGATGCTGTATCCGACCAGCTATCTGAAGTCGAAAGGCCTCGGCAAGGCTTGCGCACTCATCACCGACGGCCGCTTCTCCGGCGGATCGTCGGGCCTGTCGATCGGCCACGTCTCGCCGGAAGCGGCTGAAGGCGGATTGATCGGGCTCGTCGAGGAAGGCGATCTGATCGAGTTCGACATCCCGAACCGCAAGGTCAACCTCGCCGTGCCGGAGACCGAGCTCGATCGCCGCCGCGCGGCAATGGAAGCCAAGGGCAATGCCGCCTGGAAGCCGGAGCCGCGCAAGCGCGCCGTCTCGACCGCGCTGAAGGCTTACGCGGCATTCGCCAGCAGCGCCGCCAAGGGCGCGGTGCGCATCCTGCCGGAGTGACGATTGGGAATGGCGGCGTCGGAGACGACGCCGCTCATTCAGGCGCGCAGTTCGGCCGCCTCGATCTTGATGCGGTCGGCGTGCAGCGACCAGTCGCACAGCGACTGCTGCTCGCAGAACTTGCGCTTGGCCATCTCGGTGGCCTGGCCCTCAGTTGAGGCGTCGATCTCGAGCGAGCCCTGGCAGATCTCGCGCTCACGGCCGTTGCCGCCGAGCACGTCCTTCATGAAGTGAACGACAAAGTGGGACATGGGAAACCCTCCCTCTGCTGCACCGGCAGAGCCTGGGATTCACATACTAGCACTGTCGAAGATTGGCTTTGAGTGAAATCAACGCCGCCGCATGTGGCGGTTGGTTGCGGCGGAACTTTAAGCGCCGGCCTGCGGCAGGCTGGCAGCGGCAATCGCGACGATCTGCGCGATCCGGCGGCCGATCCTGGCCGGGGCGGTGCGGAGCAAAGTCTGGACCTGTCGCATGACACATTTTCCTTGCCGGCCCGGATCGGCCGGGCACAGGAGGAAAATGGCCATATTCGACTAAGTCGTCGATATCTCTGGGAAAATAACGACAAAGCAGTCGCCGGGGGCCGATTTGGCAGTGGGTTTGTTGCTTGGATTGAGGTGGAGACGAAGGAGATTTTCTCCACCGTTCGTTGGCCATGCGGCGCACTGCCACCTCTCCCGCTTGCGGGGGAGGTCGACGCGCTCAAGGAGCGCGGCGGGTGGGGGTTCTCACCACTCAAAGACTTTATGTGGAGACGCCCCCACCCCGCCCTCCCCCCGCAAGCGGGAGAGGGAGCCAACGGCCGGTGCGTGTCGTTAGAAGAGGCAGCCTACTTCGGCGCAAACCCGAACGCCTTCTCGAACCGCTTCGCATAAACCGGCCACACCTCCGGATTGATCACGCGCGGCGGGCGCTTGCCGTCGAGCGCATCAAGCAGTTGCTCGGCGGCGATCCGGCCCATGTTGATGCGGGCTTCGCGGGTGACGCCGGCGGTGTGCGGGCTCGCCAGCACATTGTCGAACTGCAGCAGCGGATGATCCGGCGGCGGCGGTTCCTTGTCCCAGACGTCGAGGCCGGCGCCGGCGATGCGTTTTTCGCGCAACGCATCCTCCAGCGCCTTCTCGTCGTGGATGAAACCGCGCGCGGTGGTGACGAAATAGGCGTGCGGCTGCATCAGCGCAAACTGGTGGGCGCCGATCATGCCGCGATTGTCCTTTGACAGCGGGCACGAGATCGAGACGAAATCCGAACGGCGCATGAGATCGTCGAGCTCGACCTTCTCCGCGCCCCGCTTCGCGATCTCCTCTGCGGACAAATACGGGTCGTAAGCGATCACCTTCATGTGCAAAAGGCCCTTGCACAGCTCGGCGATGCGGCGGCCGACATTGCCGATGCCGACGATCCCGACCGTTTTCTCGCCCACCTCATTGCCGATCAAATCGTTGCGATTGACGTTTCGCTCGCGACGCAACCTGCGGTCGGACTGGATGATCCGCTTCGACAGGGTCAGCATCATCGCAAGCGCGTGCTCGGCGACCGAATTGGCGTTGCCGCCGGACTGGTTGACCACCAGCACGCCGGCCGCAGTGCAGGCGTCGACGTCGACGGGATCGAAGCCCGCACCGTTCGAGGACACGATCAGCAGGTTCGGCGCGCGCTTCAACAGCTCGGCATGAGCATGGAAGTGCGGCGCCAATTCATCGCGGGCGGCGCCGATCTGGTAGGCATGGGCCTCGGCGAGGATGGGAGCGAAAGTCCCCTCCGGCGTGTCGTTCTCGAGCCGGTCGAGCCGGACGTCGGGCCGCCGCTTGAAGATGTCGGTGTAGATCTCGTGGGCGAGATACTTGACGTAGAACACGCGCTTGTTGTTGACAGTCATGGTCGACGCCGTTTCCCCCGAGGTTTTTGTTACGCCCTGTATCGCACGCCGGCGCGCCATCTCACATCGTCGCAATGCGCAAACCCCATTGCGATCAGGGCATGTTGACAATCCCGCACACCGCGTCAAGTTTTGGCCCCTGAAAGCGGCCTCAAGCGTCGCGCGATCAGGGAGTACGGAATGGCGGCCGCCACGGAACAGGACCCAACCTGGCACGGCATCTTGCAGCAGACGCTGAAGCGCAACGAGGTGCGGCTGGTGCCCTACGTGCCCGACCGTGTGCTGACCACGCTGATCAAGAACCTGCACGCCGATCCCTATTTCACCACCTTCCCCACTGCGCGCGAGGAAGAGGCCGTCGGCATCGTCTCCGGCGCCTGGATGGCAGGCACGCGCGGCGCGGTGCTGATGCAGACCTCGGGCTTCGCCACGCTCGCCAACGTGCTGGCCTCGCTGGTGGTACCCTCGCAAATCCCGCTGATCATGATCGTCTCCGAGCGCGGCACGCTCGGCGAATTCAACTATGGCCAGGCGATGGTCTGCCGCACCATGCGCCCGGTGCTGGATTCGCTGGCGATGGAGCACCACACCATCACACGGCTCGACGAGCTCGAATTCATCGCCGACCGCTCGATCAAGCAGGCCGTCACCACCCAGGCGCCGGTCGCGCTGATCCTCTCGCCGCTGCTGACCGGCGGCAAGACTTTTGACAAGTGAGATCGGCCATGAGCAACGCCCCCGCGCGCAACACCAAGGTGATGAACCGCTTCGACCTGACGTCGCGTCTGGTTGCAAAACTGAAGAACGAAGAGGCCGTGGTCGGCGGCATCGGCAACACCAATTTCGACCTCTGGGCCGCCGGCCATCGTCCGCAGAACTTCTATATGCTCGGCAGCATGGGGCTCGCCTTCCCGATCGCCCTCGGCGTGGCGCTGGCGCAGCCGAACCGGCGCGTGTTTGCGCTGGAAGGCGACGGCTCGCTGCTGATGCAGCTCGGCTGCCTCTCCACCATCGCGACGCTGAAACCAAAGAACCTCACCATGGTGGTCCTGGACAACGGCATCTACCAGATCACCGGCAGCCAGCCGACGCCCGCGGCCGGCCATACCGACCTCGTCGCGATTGCGCTCGCGAGCGGGCTGTCGAACAGCTCATGGGCAGCGGACGAAGAGGATTTCGAGCGGCTGATCGAGCAGTCGATGTCCGCGGAGGCGCCGACGCTGATCGGCGTGCGCATCGACGACAAGCCCGGCACCGGCACCACGCGGCGCGATCCCGTGCAGATCCGCGAGCGCTTCATGCATGGGCTGGGCGTGCGGCAGCCGCTTTAGATTCCCCGGTCTCGTGCCCCGGACGCTGCGCAGCACGAAGTGATGCGCTGCCGAGCCGGGCCCATCGCGCGAATGGGTCCCGGTTCTGCACAGCGGCACTTCGCGCCGCAGTGCGCCCGGGACAAGAGAGAGGAATGTGCACTTCAGACACAAATCCCCGCGGGTGGACACCCGCGAGGATTTGATTGCAATCGGCCTGCGCCGTTAATCGATGATCTTGATGATCTTGCGGGTGCGCGGCTCGACGATCACGCGGCGATCATTGACCACCGCATAGCGATACTGCGTGTAGTTCGGGACCGGGCGCAGCACGACCGTGTCGGGCAGCGGCTCGCCGACCACGACGCGCTCGCGCACGACGACCGACCGCTCACCCCGCGGAACGGCGCCGAACACGGCGTTCGGGATTTCCAGGCCCGCGCCGACCGCGGCGCCAACGGTGCCGCCGACCATCGCGCCGACCGGGCCGCCGATCTCACCGCCCGCCGCGGCACCGTTCCGGGCGCCCTCTGCGGTGGTCGACTGCGCGAACGCCGAGGTCGAGGCCAACAGCGACGCGGCAACAAGTGAGATGGCAAGACGCTTGTTCATGATGTTCCTCCAGCGAAGTGACAGATGCCCGTCAACAGCTGCGTGAAGGAGATGTTCCGGTTCCGAGCGGCGCAAAATCTGTTCGTTCCATGGAACGGATTTGTTTCGACGCCCACAACTCTCGTGCCCCGGATGCGGCGCAGCAGGCCGCTGCTTGGCGGCGTGGTGCGCCGCTGTTCCGGCGCCCATCTTGGCGCGGGTCCCGGCTCTGCGGCGCACCGCGAAGACGCGCCGCGTCCGGGACACGACAACTCAGCCGCCGGCGACCTCGTGGTTGGCCATCATTTCCAGCGCGCGCACCATCGCGGAGTGATCCCAGGCCTTGCCGCCATGGGCTGCGCAGGACGAGAATAATTGCTGCGCCAGCGCCGTGCTCGGCAATGACAGGCCGAGCGCCTTTGCGCCTTCGAGTGCGAGGTTGAGATCCTTCTGATGCAGCTCGATGCGGAAGCCCGGATCGAAATTGCGCTTCACCATCCGCTCGCCATGCACCTCGAGAATCCGCGACGAGGCGAAGCCGCCCATCAGCGCCTTGCGCACCAGCGCCGGATCGGCGCCGGCCTTCGACGCGAACAGCAGCGCCTCGCCGACCGCCTCGATGGTCAGCGCGACGATGATCTGGTTGGCGACCTTGGTGGTCTGGCCGTCGCCATTGCCGCCGACATGGGTGACGTTCTTGCCCATCTTCTCGAACACCGGCTTCATGGTGCCGAACGCACGCTCGGGCCCGCCGACCATGATGGTGAGGCTTGCGGCCTTGGCGCCGACCTCGCCGCCGGACACCGGCGCATCGAGATAATCGGCGCCGAGCGCTTCGATCTTCCTGGCGAAGTCCTTGGTCGCGAGCGGCGAGATCGAGCTCATGTCGACCACGATCTTGCCCTTCGACAGGCCCTCCGCGACGCCGTCCTTGCCGAACAGCACGGCTTCGACATGCGGCGTATCCGGCACCATGACGATGACGGCATCGGCCTCCTGGGCGACCTGCCTGCCCGACTTGCAGACGATGCCGCCGCCGGCGAGCAGCTCCGATGGGACCGGCCCCACGTCATGCAGGAAGAGCTTGTGGCCGGCGGCCTGCAGATGCCCCGCCATCGGACGCCCCATGGTGCCGAGGCCGATGAAACCGATATCGATCATTGTTGCTTGTCCTTGTCAGGTTTCGAACATCTGCGCGGCGTGCCAGCCGAGGCCTTCGACCGTCGTGGTGCGCGGCTTGTATTCGCAGCCGATCCAGCCGCGATAGCCGATCGCGTCGAGATGGCGGAACAGGAAGGGATAGTTGATCTCGCCGGTGCCGGGCTCGTTGCGGCCGGGATTGTCGGCGAGTTGCACGTGGGCGATCCGCGCCAGATGCTTTTGCAGCGTGCGCGCGAGATTCCCTTCCATGATCTGCATGTGGTAGATGTCGTACTGCACGAACAGATTGCTCGAGCGCACGTCCGAGATGATCTGCAGCGCCTGCTCGGTACGGTTCAGATAGAAGCCCGGGATGTCGATCGTGTTGATCGGCTCGATCAGCAGCTTGATGCGTTCGCGCGCCAGGGCGTCCGCAGCGAAGCGGAGGTTGTTGATCAGCGTCTCGTTGGTGTCGAAGGCATCGGCGTCATTGGGCAGGATGCCGACCAGGCAGTTGAGCTGCCGGCAATCCAACGCCCTCGCATAGTCGATTGCGCGATGCACGCCGTCGCGAAATTCGTCGACACGATCAGGCATGATCGCGATGCCGCGCTCGCCGGCGGCCCAGTTGCCTGCGGGGAGATTGTGCAGCACCTGGGTCAGCCCGTGCTCGTCGAGCTTTTCGCGCAGCTCCGCCTTGTCGAAATCATAGGGGAACAGATATTCGACGCCGGAGAAGCCTGTGGCCTTGGCCGCGGCGAAGCGGTCGAGGAACGGCATCTCGCCGAATAGCATGGTGAGATTGGCGGCAAATTTCGGCATGGTGGCTCCTCACTCGGCCGGCTGCAGCGCGCCGGGCTTGCGCGCGTGTGTCGGCGTGTCGTCGAGCGGCAGGTCGATGACCTCCTCGAACTCGACGATGTTGTCGATCTCGGTGCCCATCGCGATGTTGGTGACACGCTCAAGGATGAACTCGACCACCACAGGCACCTGGAATTCCGCCATCAACTGGCGCGCGGTCTCGAACGCGGCGGCGGCGTGGTTCGGATCGGTGACGCGGATCGCCTTGCAGCCGAGCCCTTCGGCGACCGCGACGTGATCGACGCCGTAGACGCCGAGCTCAGGCGCGTTGATGTTCTCGAACGAGAGCTGGACATGATAATCCATGTCGAAGCCGCGCTGCGCCTGGCGGATCAGCCCGAGATAGGAGTTGTTCACGACGACGTGGATGTAGGGCAGCTTGAACTGTGCGCCGACCGCGAGCTCCTCGATCAGGAACTGGAAGTCGTAATCGCCCGACAGCGCGACGATTGGCTTGTTGGGATCGGCCGCGCGGACGCCGAGCGCGGCCGGCAGGGTCCAGCCGAGCGGCCCGGCCTGCCCGGCATTGATCCAGTTGCGCGGATGATAGACACCGAGGAACTGGGCGCCGGCGATCTGCGACAGGCCGATCACGCTGACATAGGTGGTGTCGCGACCGAACGCCCTAGTCATCTCCTCATAGACGCGCTGCGGCTTGATCGGCATGTCGTCGAAATGGCTCTTGCGCAGCATGGTGCGCTTGCGGTCCTGGCACGACGCCGGCCACGCCTGCCGCTCTTTCAGCTTGCCCGCCTTGCGCCATTCCTTGGCGACCGAAACGAACAGTTCGAGCGCTGCCTTGGCATCGGAGACGATGCCGAGATCGGGATTGAAGACACGGCCAATCTGAGTTGGCTCGATGTCGACATGGACGAACTTCCTGCCCTTGGTGTAGGTCTCGATCGAGCCGGTGTGACGGTTGGCCCAGCGGTTGCCGATGCCCAGCACGAAATCCGACTGCAGCATCGTGGCGTTGCCGTAGCGGTGGCTGGTCTGCAGGCCGACCATGCCGGCCATCAGCACGTGATCGTCGGGGATCGCGCCCCACCCCATCAAGGTCGGCACCACCGGCACGTTCACGGTCTCGGCGAAGGTCACAAGCAGATCGGACGCATCGGCGTTGATGACACCGCCGCCGGCGACGATCAGCGGCTTCTCCGCCGCGTTCAGCATCTCCAGCGCCTTCTCGATCTGCGCGCGGGTCGCCGCGGGCTTGTAGACCGGCAACGGCGCATAGGTGGTGTCGTCGAACTCGATCTCGGCGAGCTGCACGTCCAGCGGCAGGTCGATCAGCACCGGCCCCGGCCGACCCGAGCGCATGATGTGGAAGGCCTGGCTGAACACGCGCGGCACCAGGCCGGGCTCGCGCACCGTCACGGCCCACTTGGTCACGGGCTTTGCGATCGACTCGATGTCGATGGCCTGGAAGTCTTCCTTGTAGAGCCGCGCGCGCGGCGCCTGGCCGGTGATGCAGAGGATCGGAATCGAATCGGCGATCGCCGAATAGAGCCCGGTGATCATGTCGGTGCCGGCTGGCCCCGAGGTGCCGATGCAGACGCCGATATTGCCGGCCTTGGCCCGCGTGTAGCCCTCGGCCATGTGCGAGGCGCCTTCGACGTGACGCGCCAGGATGTGCTTGATCGAGCCGCGCAGCTTCAGCGCCGAGTACAGCGGATTGATCGCCGCCCCCGGCACGCCGAAGGCGGTCGTGACGCCCTCCTTCTCCAGGATCCGCACCGCCGCATCGATCGCCCGCATCTTCGCCATGTCGCGCCTCGCTCAAGGTGTTGGCCGTGAGGCGATCATCAGGGCAGCGCGATGCGATCTCAACGCAGCGGATTTTATTTCCCGCTGGATGGGAGGGGGTACAAGAATCTCATGAAATCAACCACTTGTGTGCAATTCGAGATGGAAACTTGACCGCACACACCGCAGCACATAGCCAATCCCTGGTCGTCCCACCCGAACGCTTCCCATGCTCTCGCTTCTGACATTGCCGATCGAGTTGCTGCACCTCGCCTTCTACATCGTGCAGGGTGTCGTCGACGCCTTGCGCGGACGCAATCGGCTGCGCTTCGCGGTCGAGGTTGCGGTCAATGCGCCGCGCGAGGCCGTATGGCGCTTCTGTTCTGCCAGCCGCATGCTGCTGGACGGGCCGCCGCCGATGGAGATCGTGACCGAGCCCATCCCCGACGGTGACGGTCTCTTGCTGTCACGCGTCTCCATCAATGGCCAGCTTCGCGCACAGGGCGTCGCCCGCGAAACCGAGCGCGACGAAGTGAAGGGCGTCATCCGCGCGCGATCGGTCGCGCATCAACTGGCGATCCCGCCCGAAGGCGGCCGGGATATCGAAACAGGGCTCATGATCACGGCGACGCCGTCGGGCACGGCGCTGACGATGTCCTATGAGCTGACCGTCCGCGCGTTTCGCGACCGCATCGTCTATCCGATCGGCGTGCGCCGGCTGGCAAGCCAGATCGGCCGGCAATGCGAAAAGGAGGCCGGCGCATCCAGCCGCCTCACCGAGTTCGCCAATCACGGACTGGTGCTGTCGGCTGCAGCCCTGTTGAGCTTTTGTTACCTGTTCGGCTGGAAGGCTGGATTGCTGCTTGCGGTGGTCATCGTGATCCACGAGGCCGGACACGCCGCCGCCATGTGGGTGTCGGGCGTCGGCGTCCGCGCCATCTATCTGATCCCGTTCTTCGGTGGCGCCGCGGTGCCGAGAACGAGCTACGGCAGCGACGCGCGGCTCGGCTTCGTCGCGCTGATGGGGCCGTGTCTGAGCGTCATCCCGACGCTCGGCCTCTATGCTCTCTACCGGCAAACCGGCAGCTTCAACCTTGCGATGGCGGCCGAGATGTTTGCCTTCATCAACGTCGCCAATTTGTTGCCGATCTATCCGCTCGATGGCGGGTTGATCCTCAATGCACTGATCGGCTCCGTGAGCCGGAGGTCCGCCCTGATCGCGGGCTGGGTCGGGATCATCGCCGGCCTCGGCCTTGCCGCCTACCTGCAATCCTTCCTGATCGGCATTCCCTTCCTGCTGTTTGGGCTGCAGCGCTACCTGACCAGCGGCAACATCACGATCGAGCTCAAGCGAATGACACTGGCCGATGGCATCGCGCTGACGCTCGCGTCGATCGCGACCGTTGCGGTCTACGTCGTCATCATCAAGAGCACCATGCTGCTTCCCGGCCACCGCTTCTGACGTTCATCCGCGATTCCATCGCGCTGATCTGCATCAATTCGTCGCCTGTCGGAGATCGAGAACGGCCTCGCCTGGTTCCGGCGGCAGCGTGAATTGGAAGACGGCGCCGCCGCCGTCATTCGCGCTCGCCCACATGCGTCCGCCGTGGGCTTCGACCATCGAGCGGCAGATCGCCAGCCCCATGCCCATGCCCTTCGGCTTGGTGGTGTAGAACGCCTCGAACACCCGCTCCATCGCGGCGGGGTCGAGGCCCGGGCCGGAATCACGCACCGTGACGAGCACGCCGCCCGCCTCCTCACGCTCGGTGTGGATCCGGAGCTCGCGCCTCCCCGCGTCGGTGGCGCTCATGGCTTCAACGGCATTGAGGATCAGGTTCAGGATCACCTGCTGCAGCTGCGTGCGATCGCCACCCACCGCAGGCAGTCCGGGCGCGAGCTCGGTCTGCAGCAGGATGCGATGCTTGAACATTTCGTTTCGGGTCAGCGCGACCATTTCGAGGACGGCTTCGTTGAGGTCGAACCGATCCTTGCGCGGCGGCACCTTGTTGATGAAGGCGCGGATGCCGTGGATCACGTTGCCGGCGCGCGTGCCGTCCTCGACGATTCGGTCAAGCGAGTGACGAACCTCGCGGAGATCGGGCGGCTGGGTGCGCAGCCAGCGCAGGCCGGCCTGGGCGTTGGTCACGGTCGCGGCGATCGGCTGGTTGACCTCATGGGCAATCGAGGCCGTCAGTTGTCCCATCGTGGTGACACGATTGGCGTGCGCAAGTTCGGCCTGCATGGCGCGCAAGGCCTCTTCGGCCCGCCGGCGTTCGGTGATGTGCCGCCCGACGCCGCGGTAGCCGACAAAGCGTCCGCTCGTGTCGAACACCGGCAGGCCGGAGACGGACACGTAACGCTTGCTGCCGTCCGGGGCGAGCCGCGCCAGCTCGAAATCGCGGAACGGCAAATGGGCGTCGAGCGTCTCGCGGTGCTTGCGCCAGGCCTCTTCATCAGGCTCCAGGTAGGGCACTTCCCAACGCGTCTTGCCGATCTCGGAGCCCATCGCCGGCGCGTCGGAAAGGCTGCCGGCAAACTCCTGATGCGTGAAGCGATGTTGCGTATCGCTCTCCCAATACACGTCGAAGGAAAAATGCACGAGGGTGCGAAAGCGCTCCTCGCCCTGCCGCAGTGCCTCTTCCGCCCGCTTGCGCTCGGTCAGATCGAGCACAAAACTGACGCCTTGATTGAGGCTCTGCTCGAAGATCACGCCGCCCATCAGCACCGGCACACGGCTGCCGTCCTTCCGGAAATACTCCTTCTCGAATGGTTGGACGGTCCCCCACTGCTTCAGCTCTTCGACGGTGCGCAGGTCGCGGGCGCGCCATTCGTCCGGCGTCAGGTCTGTCCGGTTCAGGCAACCCGAGGCAAGATCCTCGCGGCTGTAGCCGATCATGTTGAGAAACTGGTCGTTGGCCTCGAGGATATGTCCTGCGAGATCCCAGATGATGATCCCGACGATATTGGCATCGACGAGGTGGCGGATCTTCTTGTCGCGTGCCTGGAGATCGCCCTGAAGCGCGACGTTCTCCGCGATCGCCTTGCGCCGCCGGATCGCTTCAAGCCGTGCAAGCGCCAGCGCCGCCGCCGCCAGCGACGAAACAATGACGACCCCCACAGCGATCAACCATGCCTTGCGCTGTTCGAGTGCCTCGGCGCGCCTCTCCTGATCTACCCGCTGGTAGCGCTCATGGTCCACCATCTGGTCGAGCTGCGACTTGATCTCGTCGAGGCTGCGGATCATCGCAAGCGCGGCCGCGCTGGAGCTGGTTCGGGCATTCCTGACGATGTCGTCGATCTCGCGCAGCTTTGCCGCAACGGTCAGCGCCAGGTGCCCGGCACGATGGCTCTGCAATGGATCGTTTGCGACCAGCGCCTGCAGCTCCTGCGCATCTCGCCGCACGCTTTCGTCGGCGACGCCGTAGGCCTTGAGATAGGTGGGATCGAGCGTCAGCAGATAACCGCGTCGTTGGGCCTCGACGTCGCTGATCACCGTTTTCAGCCGATCCAGTGTCTCGAGCACCTGGCGGCCGCGCTCGAGCGAAAGATCCGACGCTTGTCGCTCCTGCCAATATCGGAAGCCGAGAGATCCGATTGCGACAACTACAATTAGAAGAATCGCAACCACCAGCGCCAGCGGATGAGCAAACCACCGACGGGACTGGCTCAGAGGACCTGACATTGGCGTGCGCTTCGATGTGACGCGTGCGGCTGTATCGTGGTGCCGATGCAGAATATAACGAGTATGATAGAAATATAGCCACGGTCCGAAGTGCGAGCGGAACCGGCATGCTGAACCGCGGAGACTGAACCGGCTTAGAAGCCCGTCGGTCCTCTCGCAATGGGCCAGAACGTCACGGTGGTACCGCGTGTTGCGGAGATCGATGCTCCGCAAGGAGCACCCACATGGCTGCAGACAGGCAATTGCCAGGCAATCCAGGGGCGGCCAGCCGACGCAGTTTCGTGAAAGGGTTGGGCGCGGCGGGAGCGGTCTTGCCCGCTCTCGCCATGCTGCCACGGCGGAGTTTCGCGCAGGACGTCGCCGCAAGCTACACCAGCGCTGCAATCGACTGGAAGCAGGCGGCAGGGCAGACGATCACGCTCGCGGGCGCGGTCCATCCCTGGTCGAACGCGATCACACCGCTGTTGCCCGAATTCACCAAGCTCACCGGCATCAATGTCGCGACCGACTTCCGATTGGAGACGACCTATCTTGGCGCGCTGCCGATCCACCTCAATCGTCGCGACAGCACACCCGACGTCTTCATGTTCACGACCTACGGCCAGGGCATCTCGAACGGATGGGTCGAGCCGTTGAACGCGTACTACTCCGACAAATCGCTGACCGATCCCGCCTGGTACGATGAGACAGACCTGCTCAAGACAGCCCGGGCCTTTCCGTTGTGGAAGGACGGCGAGCGCTATGCCGTCCCGATCACGTCGGAGGCGGTGACCCTGTTCATCAACGGCGGCGCGCTGGCAGCCAGCAACCTTCCCGTTCCCAAGACTTTCGACGAACTGCTGGTCACCGCGAAGGCGATGAAGACCAACGAGATGTCGGGGATCGCGATGCGGGCCCAGGCCGGCGGCAATTCATCCGTGCCGGCCATGAGCTTCCTGTTCTCCTACGGCGCGGACATGGTCAAGGACAACAGGGCCGCTTTCGCCAGCCCCGAGGCCATCGCGGCCATCGAGATGTACGCCCAACTGCTCAGCCAGGCCGGGCCGGCCGGAATCGGCAGCTACGAATGGTATCATGTGCTGGACGACTTCCTTCAGGCCAAGACGGCGATCGCGATCGACAGCAGCAATTTCGCGACCGACATCTCCAACCCCGCCAAGAGCAGCGTGGCCGGTCAGGCGGTGTTTGCCGCCTTTCCGTACCTCGCCGGCCGCACGTCGGTGCCCTTCATGTCGCACTGGCAGGCGTGCATCAATTCGAGGTCGCGCAACAAGCGGGCGGGGTTCCTGCTGTTGCTGTGGGCGACCAGCAGGCCGACCTCGCTACGCACCGCCGCAGCGGGGCTGGCGACGACACGTCTGTCGGCCTGGTCGAGCGACGACTTCAAGAAGGCATTCGGTGCGCAGGCCGCGGAGGCGGCGCTCACCAATTTGCAGAACGCCGATGTCGACCGCGCCAAGGCGATCCTCTTCCATCCGCAATCGAGGCCGATCCTGGACACCTTCATGATCGGCGTGAATGAAGCGGTCTCCGGCGCCAAGCCGGCGAAGATCGCGATGACGAAGGCCGCCGAGCAGGCCAACGCGGCGATCCGCGGATAGCAACGACGATCGCGATCGTTGCCGTCGTCGTCATCAAGAGCACGGTGGCGAGTTCAGGCGCACGCTTCTGAACGCGTGTTCGTCTGCTTTTCTTCATCGTTCATCCGCAGTTCATCAATGTGTCGGTTTTCAGAAATCGACCGATGGAACGCGCCGTTGTGTGCTGCATCTCACGTTGCCGGACAGCGCGCGGCGATATTACGCGAACGCTGATGGAATTTTCGAACGCATGGGCAAAGCAGGTTCACAGACGAATGGTGCGACGACGCACTGCTCCTGACGGGACCTCTCCTGCTCATGGATGCTCAACCCACATTGTCTCGAACAGGAGATCATCATGTTCCGTACTTCAAGCTTGCTAGCAGTTGCGTTCACTGTCGCGGCGCTCGGATCGGCAACGGTCCCGGCTTCCGCGATGCCGAACGGCTTCCACCCCTCGCCGGTCTCCGGCGGCGTCAAGCCGATCCAGCCGGTCAAGCCGCCGCAGGGCCTGCCCTCGGGCGGCAAAGGTCCGGTCGTCGGCGTCGTCGGTCTTGGGCCGAAGAAGCCGCCGGTGGTGAATCCGCCGAAGCTGCCGCCGCCCCCGCCCCCGAAGACGCCCAAGCCGATCATCGGCATGCCGATCGACAACGTCTGCCCGCTCAACAAGTGGAAGTGCCCGCCGAAGCCGTGGCCGTTCCCGCCGAAGCCGGGCAAGCCGCCGATCGTGGTGGTGCTGCCGCCGGTGCAGGTCGGTGTGCCCGTTCCCGTGGGCGTCCCCGTGACCGTCCCGGTTCGCCAGCCCTCTGGCGGCGGATACATTCCGGCCCAGCCGCGGCCGGTGATGCAGCAGGCGGTCCAGAGCTGCCAGGGCATGACCGTCCCGCAGCTTGCTTCGGGCATCGATCAGCTGCTGCCGACCGCTCAGCTGTCCGACGAGGACAAGGCCCGCGTCACCTCGCTGCGGCAGTCGATCCAGGAGCTCGCGACCGACGGCAAGGAATCCGCCGCCCGTGACACCGAGGAGATCGCGATGAACATCCTCGGCTACAAGAAGGTCTCGCTCACCTGCGGTGCTTTCGACTGGGAGAAGCTGCAGCCGGACGCCCGCGCCGACGCCGGCCCGGCGACGAAGTAAGACGAACCGATTGATCCGGCGGAGGCAGCGTCTCGTGCGCTGCCTCCGTTGCGTTTTCAGGCCGGTGCGTGGACTCGCAGCCGCGCGTTTGCGGGCCGCGCTTTACAGGCAGGCGCGGAAATCAACCAAAACAGTCATTCGCCAGGACGTAACCGCGCAGGCAAATATTGATCTTGATCAAGGGTCACCGAGCGATAGCTGAGCTCGATGCTTCCGACCAAAGACATCGCCGCCGCGGCGCAGCCGAGACGGGCAAGGAACGCCAGGCAGATGTGCGACGTTGCCTGCGGGAGTGAGCACCCATGACCCACTGGCTGCCAGGACTCGAAACGCTTCGTCGGTATGAAGCAGCCTGGCTTCCGCGCGATGTCTTTGCCGGTCTCGTGCTGGCGACAATGCTGGTGCCGGTCGGAATTGCCTATGCGACCGCATCGGGCTTGCCTGGCATCTATGGCCTCTACGCCACGATCGTGCCGCTGCTGGCGTACGCGTTGTTCGGCCCGAGCCGCATTCTCGTGCTGGGGCCGGACTCGGCGCTGGCGGGAATTCTGCTGGGGGTCATCGCTCCCCTGGCTCACGGCGATCCCCTGCGTGCCGTCACGCTGGCCGGCATGATGGCGATCGTCTCGGGAATGGTTTGCATCCTGGCAGGTGTCGCGCGCCTTGGCTTTGTCACCGAACTGCTCTCCAAGCCGATCCGCTACGGATACATGAACGGAATTGCGCTGACCGTCCTGATCAGCCAGTTGCCGAAGCTCTTGGGCTTTTCCGTCGAGAGCGCGGGCCCGTTGCGCGACATGTGGGCGATCGTCGGCGCGATCCTTGCGGGACAGATCAACTGGGTCGCGGCCGCGATCGGGTTCGCGACGTTGATCGTGATCCTGCTGCTCAAGAACAGCAAGCTGCCTGGCATTCTGATTGCGGTGGTTGGCGCCACGATCATTGTCGGGGCGCTCGATCTCGGGACAGAGCACGGCGTCAAGGTGCTGGGTCCGCTCCCCCAGGGTCTGCCGGCTTTCACCATCCCGTGGATCACCTATGGCGACATCGTCCCGGTGGTGCTCGGCGGCTGCGCCATCGCGATGGTGTCGTTTGCCGATACGAGCGTGCTGTCACGGGCCTACGCGGCGCGATTGGGAGATCGGGCCGACCCCAACCAGGAAATGGTCGGGCTTGGCGCCGCCAATCTCGCGGCAGGATTGTTCCAGGGCTTCCCGATCAGCAGCAGCAGCTCGCGCACCCCGGTTGCGGAAGCCGCCGGCGCCCGCACGCAACTCACCAGCGTCATCGGCGCGCTGGCCATCGCCTTGCTTCTGCTGGTCGCGCCAAATCTCCTGCAGCATTTGCCGAACGCGGCATTGGCCGCTGTCGTCATCGCAGCGGCGATTGGACTGTTCGAGATTGCCGACCTCAAGCGGATCTATCGCATTCAACAGTGGGAATTCTGGCTGGCGATCGTCTGCTTTGTCGGTGTCGCCGTGTTCGGCGTGATCCAGGGAATAGGTCTTGCGATCGTGCTCGCCATTATCGAGTTCCTGTGGGACGGCTGGCGCCCCCATTCCGCCGTGCTGGGGCGCGCCTACGGCGTCAAAGGCTACCACGACATCACACGATATCCCGATGCGCGCCGGATCCCCGGGCTCGTCCTGTTTCGCTGGGATGCGCCGTTGTTTTTTGCCAATGCTGAATTCTTCAGGGAGCGCGTCCTGGATGCCGTCGCGGCGTCGCCAACGCCGGTGCGCTGGCTGGTCGTTGCCGCGGAGCCGGTGACGAGCGTCGACGTCACCGCCTGCGACGTGGTCGCCGAACTGGACCGGACGTTGCACGCGCGGGGCATCGAATTGTGCTTTGCCGAGCTCAAGGATCCCGTGAAGGACAAGCTGAAGAGATTTGGCCTGTTCGAGCAGCTTGGCGCGCATTACTTCTTCCCGACCATCGGCGTCGCCGTCTCCCGTTATCTCGAGAACAACAACGTGGAATGGGAGGATTGGGAGGACCATGATCCCGGGCTGGAGACCGTCGCCAGTCGAAATTCAACGTCCAGGCCTTAGCCGGCACGTCGAGCCTGCGGCTTTGCCTGGCCAAGGTCGCGCCTTGAGCTAGATCAACGTCCTCCCTCTGCGCCCGCCGGACCTTTCCGCCAGCACGTCGATGGAAAGGACGGCTGACATGCAACCTCTGTTCAGGGAAATCCGGGATACGCCTCTGCTCTGGATGCTGGTCTTCGTGCCCGTCGTACTGGTGGCCGAGGCCACCGTCCCGGAATCCCACACCCTGCTGTTCGTGCTGGCCGTGGTCGCCATCGTGCCGCTGGCGGCGCTGCTCAGCCACGCCACTGAGGCGGTTGCCGCCAAGACCGGCGATGCGGTGGGCGGGCTGCTCAATGCAACGCTCGGCAATTTGACCGAGCTGATCATCGCCATCACGGCGCTGCACGCCGGCCAGTACATGCTGGTGAAAGCCTCCATTGCGGGCGCGATCGTCACCAATGCGATGTTCATGCTCGGCGCCTGCCTGCTGCTCGGCGGCGTGCGCTACCACGTCCAGGAGTACAACCGCGCCGGCGCGCGACTGTCGTCCGGCCTGTTGCTGATGGCCACCGTCGCCCTGCTCGCCCCGTCGGCGGTCGCCGATCTCGATCACCTGCCGCCGGGTGGAAACATCATCCACAAGCTCAGCATCGGCATCTCCGTCCTCCTCATCCTCGCCTACGCGCTCGGCCTGTTGTTCTCGCTCAGGACCCACAAGGAATTGTTCGAAGGGGCCGGTCATGGCGACGAAAAGGAGGCGCACTGGCCGATCGGCCTCGCCATCGGCACGCTGCTGGCCGTGACCGTGCTGGTCGCGCTGGTCAGCGAGATCTTCGTGGAATCCGTGCAGAAGGCCGCGGAAAGTTTCGGCATGAGCCCGGCCTTCGTCGGCTTCATCATCGTCTCGCTGGTCGGTGCCGCCGCCGAATTTGCCGTCGCCTTTGCCGCAGCACGCAAGAACCGGCTCGACATGAGCGTCAGCATTGCGCTCGGCAGCGCATCCCAGATCGCCCTGTTCGTCGCGCCGGCGCTGGTGCTGCTCAGCTATGTCGTGGGTCCCAAGCCGATGGACCTGCAGTTCTGGCCGGGCGCCGTGACCATGGTGATGATTGCAACGGTGACGGCGAGCTTCGTCACCACGAGTGGACGCTCGGCCTGGTTCGTCGGCGCGCTGCTGATCCTCATCTATGCGGTGTTTGCACTGACACTGTATGTGGTGCCGCCCGCGGGCGAGGGATGACGCGGAGCCCGCTCAGTTGAGCCTGAGATCGGTGATGTGCCGCGGATCCGGTTTCAGCTCACCGGTCTCGACACGCTTGACGATGTCGGTCAGCGCGGCGTTCGCCGGACACGCCATGCCGAGCTTCTCGCCCTCCCGCACCACGAGGCCGTTGATGAACTCGATCTCGGTGCGCCGGCCCTTCTGGATGTCCTGACCCATCGAGGGGCGCTGCTGCCCGGAGGTCTTCCTGGCATCCTTGAAGCGCTGCTCGTCGCAGGTCAGCATCGCGGCCGTATCGCCCTCGCCTGCGCGCGCGATCGTCTCCGGCGGCAAATGCAGGATCTCCTCGAGTTGATAGCCCTGCGCCTGGCCGACCCGGATCGCCTCGCTGCCGAGCCGCGTCGCAAAACGCCGCAGCGGCTCGCTCTGCAACACGTCGTTCCCCGGCAGGCCCGTGCAGGCCGACAGCCCATTGCCCATCACGTTGGCGACGAGCTTCGACCAACGCTCGCCCCAGAGATTGCTGGTCACCTTGGCGCTGTCGGAATAGCCGACCAGCCGGCACACCTCTTCGGCGCGCGGCGTGATGCGGCCGTGCACCTCGCCGGCGCGAAACACGGTGTGCGCCGCCCCGCCCTTGCCGGCGCCACGGTGGATGTGGCCGGGCTCCGGCAGGTTGACCGTGATGCTGCTCGCGATGCAGCCGAGCGTCTTGCCCCAGCCGACCACGCCGGCGATCGTTTCCTCGTTCATGCAGTTCTGCAGCGAGACGACAAAACCATCCGCCGCAAGATATTGCCGGATCAGCATGGTCGCCCACGCCGTGTCGTACGACTTCATGCAGACGAAGGCGATGTCGACCGGCTTCTCCTTTGCAAGTTGCTGCGCATCCGTGACGTGCAGCGCGCGCACCGGCACGGTGAATTCCGGAACGTCCATCGCGTGGGTGACGCGCAGGCCGTGCTTGCGCATATGCTCGACATGCTCGGGCCAGGGATCGATGAAGGTGACATCCTCGCCCGCCTGTACCATGTGCGAGCCGGCGTAGCCGCCGACGGCCCCCGCTCCGACGATCGCGATCTTCCGGCCCATGACGCTCTCCCCTTTTGATTTTCTGTTGGGCGCAGTCTAGTGGATCGGACGCATCCGCCAACGGCGCGCATCATGCGGCATGGGAGACCGTGCCATGCGTCCGGCGCGCGATCAGGTCTTGATCAGCTCTTGGCTTCCGCAGGCTTCCGCCGCGAGCGCCGCTTCGGCGCCGGCGGTGGCGGCGCCACCGCCACGGGCTTGACGCGAATCCGCACCGATCCCTTGGACTGGTCGAGCTCGAAGGCGTTGGTCTTGCGCACGAGGTCGATCAATTTGCGGGAACCATAGGTCCGCGGATCGAAATCGGACGCCAGATTGGTCACCTGCTGTCCGATCACGCCAAGCGCGACCCAGCCGTCTTCGCTTTCCGTTTGCGTAATGACGTTCTTGATGATCGCCGTCGCAGCCTCCGGCGGCTGCAGCGACCGCGGCGTCGACGCGGCATCGCGATTGTTCACCACGCCGCCGCGCAAATTCTCGGTGTAGACGAACTTGCGGCAGGCTTGCCGAAAACTCTCCGGCGTCTTCTGCTCGCCGAACCCGAACACGTCGATGCCGTGCTCGCGGATCCGCGCCGCGAGCCGGGTGAAGTCGCTGTCCGACGACACCAGGCAGAAGCCGTCGAAGCGGCCGCTATGCAGCAAGTCCATCGCATCGATCACCAGCGTGATGTCGGAGGCGTTCTTGCCGGTCGTATAGGCAAACTGCTGCTGTGGGATGATGGCGTGCTTGGCAAGGATATCGGCCCAGCCCTTCGACCGCGCATTGGAGAAATCGCCATAGATGCGGCGAACGCTGGCCTCACCGATTTTTGCAATCTCCTCAAACAGCCCGTCCGCGATCTTGGCCGACGTGTTGTCGGCGTCGATCAGGACGGCGAGACGGGGCGAGCGGATTTCGGATGGCATGGCGATTCCCCAATGGTGCGCCTGCATTAGAGGACAACTGTGACGAGACGGCTAGTCCTCGTTCGCCTTGAACCGCCCGAGCCCCTTCAGCACGAACGGTGCCAGCAGCGCGATCAGCGCCACCGCGAGCAGCGTCGCCGAGATCGGGCTTTGCAGCAGCGTCATGGGATCGCCGAGGCTGATCGCGAGTGCGCGGCGCAGCTGGCTCTCAGCGATCGGCCCGAGGATCAGGCCGACCACGACGGGTGCGATCGGGAAATCGAACCGGCGCATCAGGAAGCCGAGCACGCCGAAGCCGGCCAGCATCGACAATTCGACCACCGAGGGTTTTGCGGCGATGGTGCCCATGGTCGCGAACACGAGAATGCCCGCGTAAAGCCAGGGTTGCGGGATCGCGAGCAGCCGCACCCACAATCCGACCAGCGGCAGGTTCAGCACCAGCAGCATCATGTTGGCGATGAACAGGCTCGCGATCAGGCCCCACACCAGATCGGGCCGCTCGGCGAACAGCAGCGGCCCTGGATTGAGACCATATTGCTGGAAACCCGCGAGCATCATGGCGGCGGTGGCCGAGGTCGGCAGGCCGAGCGTCAGCAGCGGCACCAGCGTGCCGGCGGCGGAGGCGTTGTTGGCAGCTTCAGGTCCGGCGACGCCTTCGATCGCGCCCTTGCCGAACTCTTCGGGATGCTTGGTCAGACGCTTCTCGGTCGAATAGGACAGGAAGGTCGGAATCTCCGCGCCGCCCGCCGGCAGCGCGCCGATCGGGAAGCCGAACATGGTGCCGCGCAGCCAAGGCTTCCACGACCGCTTCCAGTCTTCTTTTGTCATCCACAGCGAGCCGCGCACCGGCTCGAGCTTCTCCTCGGTGTGGTGACGGCGCGAGGCGACGTAGAGCGCCTCGCCCACGGCGAACAGGCCGACGGCCAGCGTTGTCACCTCGACGCCATCGAGCAGTTCGGGGACGCCGAATGCGAGGCGCGCCTGCCCCGTCAGCTTGTCGATGCCGACCAGGCCGAGCGTCAGACCGATGAACAGGCTGGTCAGGCCGCGGATCGGCGAGTCGCCGAAGGTCGCTGATACCGTGACGAAGGCGACGCACATCAGCGCGAAGTAGTCTTCGGGGCCGAAGCGCACCGCGAAATCGACCAGCCATGGCGCGAGGAACGCCAAGCCAATGGTGGCGATGGTGCCGGCGACGAAGGAGCCGATCGCGGATGTCGCGAGCGCCGGCCCGCCGCGGCCGGCCTTGGCCATCTTGTTGCCTTCGAGCGCGGTCGCCATCGAGGCGCTCTCGCCCGGCGTGTTGATCAGGATCGCGGTGGTCGAGCCGCCATACATGCCGCCGTAATAGATGCCGGCGAACATGATCAGCGAGCCGCCGGGATCGAGCTTGTAGGTGACCGGCAGCAGCAGCGCGACCGTCAGCGCCGGGCCGATGCCGGGCAGCACGCCAACCGCGGTGCCGAGGAACACGCCGATCAGCGCATACAGCAGATTCATCGGCTGGACGGCGACCGCCATGCCGTGGGCCAGCGCCGCAAACGTGTCCATCACAGCAGTCGCTCCAGCGGTCCGGCGGGCAGGCTCAGCGTCAACAGGCGGTCGAACGCGAGATAGATGAGGGTCGACATCACCAGCGCGATGATGCTGTCGACGAGGATGGCGCGGCGGCCGAACGCGGCCGAGGTCGTGACGAACAGCGCCGAGGTCGCGAGGATGAAGCCGCCGCCGAAGCCGATGATGCCGATCAAAAGCGCAAGGCCGATCAGGATCAGGACAACAGGCACCGGATCGGTGCTCTCGCGCGCCGGCAGATTGCCGCGCAACGCGTCGATGAAATTGCCGATCGCGAGCAGCGCGAGGCCGCAGGCGATCACGACCGGCATCGCCTCGGGTCCCATGCCGTACATCGCACCCGATGACAAGCCGCGCGCGTCCCACACCAGCACCGCAGCGAGTGCGGCGAGCAGCGCCGCGATCACGATGCCGGCGCGATCAACGCGCCGCTGATGTTGCGCGGGATCGCCTGAGCTCATGACTTGACGAGGCCGACGGACTTCAGCACGTCGGTGACGCGCACGGTTTCCTTCTTCAGGAAGTCGGCAAAGGCGTCACCACCGAGATAGGCATCCTCCCAGCCCTTCTGCTTGAGGATTTCCTTCCAGGAATCCGACTTCACCATCTTCTCGACCGCGTCGCTCAGCACCTTCTTCTGCTCCGGCGTGATGCCGGGTGGCGCCACCACCGAACGCCAGTTGGCGATCACGAGGTCGATGCCCTGCTCCTTGAAGGTCGGGATGTCGCTGCCCGCGATCCGCTTCTCGGAGGTGATGCCGATCGCGCGCAGCTTGCCGGACTTGATCTGGCCTTCGTATTCGCTCAACCCCGAAATGCCCGCGGTGACCTTGGCGCCGAGGATCGCCGCCAGCGACTCGCCGCCGCCGGAGAACGGGATGTAGTTGATCTTCTTCGGATCGGCGCCGACCGCGCCGGCGAACAGCGCCGCCATCACGTGATCGACGCCGCCGGCCGAGCCGCCGGCGAAGGTGACTTTTGCAATGTCGGCCTTGACCGCCGCGGCAAGATCCTGCGCCGTTTTGATCGGCGAGCTCGCCGGAACGACGATCACCTGAATCTCTTCCGTAAGGCGTGCGATCGGCGTCACCTGCTCCAGCGTCACCGGCGATTTGTTCATGGCGAGCGCACCAACCATGACGAAGCCGTTGACCATCAGCTGATGACCGTCGCCCTTCGCGCCGTTGACGAACTGCGCAATGCCGACGCTGCCGCCCGCGCCGGGGACGTTGGTCACCTGCACGCTGCGCGCCACGCCCGAGGCGACCAGCGCCTGCTGCATCGAGCGCGCGGTCTGGTCCCAGCCGCCGCCGGGCGCCGCCGGCGCCATCACCTTGAGCTCGAGCTGCTGCGCAAAGGCAGGCGCGGCCACACTGAGGGTCAGCGCGACGGCTGCGCCGGCAAGGCGCGCGGGAAATCGAAACATGAGGGCAATCTCCAGGCTCGTGCGGACGTTGTTGCGTGTTGGCCGCATTGTGTCGTTTCGCCGCATATCAGCCAAAACGGCTGATGCTGTCCAGCGACGACGCCCTGGTTCCGTATTAACAAGAAGTCGGCATCACCCCGCCGAGTGCGAGCGTCAACTCCTGCGCGACCTCGCGCACGATCTGGCCGACTTCCGGCAATCTCTCGTCCGTCAAGCGGCTTGTCATGCCGGAGACGGAGATCGCCGCGAGCGGTTCGGCGCAGTCGTTGTACACAACTGCGGCAATACAGCGCAGGCCCATACAGGCCTCTTCGTCGTCGAGCGCGTAGCCCTGCTTGCGGATCTTTTCCAGCTCCCTGAACAGGTCGCTCGGCCGCACGATCGATTTTTCCGTCAAGCGCGGCATGCCGTGGTGACGGATGATGGCGCTGACGTCGTCATTGGAATAGGTCGCGAGCACCGCCTTGCCGACGCCGGAGGCGACCATTGCGGCACGGCCGCCGACCTTGGTCAGCGAGCGCATGATCTCGCGGCTCTCCATGCGCGTCAGCACGATGATGAACTCGTCGTCGACGACGGCGAGATTGGCCGTCTCGCGGGTCAGGTCGCGCAGCTTGCGCAGATAGGGAATCGCCTGGGCCGAGAAATTGCGGCGGCGCGCAAACGTCGCGCCCACGCTGAAGGCGCGCGAGCCGACATGCCACTTGGATTGGGTGCGGTCGAACTGGACGAAGCGCCGACTTTCCAGCGTCGCCAGCAAACGATGCACGGTCGAGGTCGACAATCCCGTGCGGACGGCGAGGTCGCTGAGGCGATACCCCTCGTCGTCCTCGGCGAGCGTGGTGAGGATCGATAATGCGCGGTCGACGGACTGCACGCCGCCGTCGCGGGCCTCGGGCTCGTTCTCACCTGTGGATTTCGGCTCAACGGCCCTGCGGCGGATCACGGCTTTCCTCATCGCGACCTGCATCATATCAGCCTGTCAAACTAGCGGCGTGCCACCCGTCAAACTTTCCCGCATCGTGGAAAACGCCGCTCCGGAGCATGTTCCGGAGCGGCGCAAACTATTGATAGATCAGAGCAGGCCCGCGCCGCGCGCCCACTTGTACTTGGCGCCGAGCACCTCGACCGGCAGCTCGGTCGAATAGGCATAGGCCGGGATGCCGTGCTGGTAGAGATATTCGGCGGCTTCCTCGACCTCGACGTCGCCCGCGAGCGAGGCGACCATCGGCTTCACGAAGCCCTTGGCCTCCATCTCCTTCTTCACCTCGACCATGTTGCGCGCGAACACCATCGGCGGGGTCACGATCGTGTGCCAGTAGCCGAGGATCAGCGAGTGGATGCGCTCATCCGACAGGCCGAGCTTGACCGTGTTGACGTAGGTGATCGGCGGCTCGCCACCGGTGATATCCACAGGATTTCCGGCCGCGCCGAACGGCGGGATGAACTTGCGGAAGGCCGCATCGAGATCCGGCGGCATCGACATCAGCGACAGGCCGTTGTCGACGCAGGAGTCCGACAGCAGCACGCCCGAACCACCGGCACCGGTGATGATCAGCACGTTCTCGCCCTTCGGCGTCGGCAGCACCGGCACGCCACGGGCAAATTCGAGCAGCTGGCGAAGCGAACGTGCGCGGATCACGCCGGACTGCTTGAACACGTCCTCGTAGATCTTGTCGTTGCCGGCGAGCGCGCCGGTGTGCGACGAGGCCGCCTTCGCGCCGGCCGAGGTGCGGCCGGCCTTGAGGACGACGACCGGCTTCTTCTTGGAGACGCGCCTGGCGGCTTCCGCGAAGGCGCGGCCGTCCTTCAGATCCTCGCAATGCTGCGCGATGAGATTGGTGTTGGGATCCTGCTCGAAGAAGGCGAGCAGATCGTCCTCGTCGATGTCGGACTTGTTGCCGAGGCCGACGATCGCCGACACACCCATCTTCGCCGAGCGCGAAAAGCCGATGATCGCCATGCCGATGCCGCCGGACTGCGACGACAGCGCCGCGTGGCCCTTGACGTCGTAGGCGGTGCAGAAGGTCGCGCAGAGGTTCGACCACGTATAATAGAAGCCGTAGATGTTCGGCCCCATCAGGCGGACGTTGTACTTCTTGCCGACCTCGACGATCTCGGCCTGCAGCTCCGGCGCGCCGGCTTCGGCAAAGCCCGAGGGAATCAGCACCGCGCCCGGAATTTTCTTCTCGCCGCATTCGGCGAGTGCGCCGGCGACGAATTTTGCCGGGATCGCGAACACAGCGGTATCGATCACGCCGGGAACGTCCTTGACGCTCTTGTAGGCCTTGTAGCCGAGGATCTCCGCGGCCTTCGGATGGATCGGATAGATCTCGCCCTTGTAACCGCCGTTGACGAGATTCTTCATCACGGAGTTGCCGATCTTGCCGTCCTCCGCGGAGGCGCCGATCACCGCAACCGCCTTCGGCTGCATGATGCGGTTCATCGCGGTGACGATCTCTTCGGTCGGGCGCGGCGCCGGGCGCGGCTTGTAGTCGAAGTCCACGACGATGCGGACGTCGGCGGCGATCGCATTGGCCTTGGTGGCGAACACAGGGTTGAGGTCGAGCTCGACGATCTCGGGGAAATCGGAGACCAGCTGCGAGACCTTGACGATGACGTCGGACAGCGCCTCGCGATTGACGGGATCGCCGCCGCGCACACCCTTGAGCATTTCATGAGCCTGGATGCCGTCGAGCATCGACAGCGCGTCCTGCTTCGTGGCGGGCGCAAGGCGGAAGGTGACATCCTTCAACACTTCGACCAGCACGCCGCCGAGGCCGAAGGCGACCAGCTTGCCGAATGAGCCGTCGGTGATGGAGCCTACGATCACCTCGGTGCCGCCGCCCAGCATCTGCTGCACCTGGATGCCTTCGATCTTGGCATCGGCCTTGTACTTCTTGGCGTTGGCGAGAATCGTCTCGTAGCTCTTCTCGGCTTCAGCGGCACTCTTGACGCCGACGATGACGCCGCCCGCTTCGGTCTTGTGGAGAATGTCCGGCGAGACGATCTTCATCACCACCGGGAAGCCCATGTCGCCGGCGAGGCGCGCCGCATCGGCCGCCGACTTCGCCACGCCCTCCTTCGGCACCGGGATGCCGTAGGCGTCGCACACGATCTTACCTTCCGGAGCCGTCAGGCTCGTGCGCTTGTCTGCTTTGACCGCATCGAGAACTTTGCGGACTGCATCTTTTGAGTTTGACATCGGCTTCCTCCTGGGACAATTTCATGGCATTTGGTATGCCACGAAAGGAAATGTCAAGGGACTTGATTGGCCGGAATCGCCGAAAACAAGGGCATCTTGACATCGTGGTATTTGGTATGCCAAAAATCTAAGGTAATTTCTTCTGCTAAGAAGACGTCTCCAAGAGGAAGGAGACGAGTCGTGCCCGAACCAAAACAAAGCAAGGCGTCGCCTGTCATGGCTGACACAGATATCGCCATCGTCCGGATCGCTCCGGAGACCAGCTTCAAGAACAAGGCCTACGAGGCCTTGAAAGAAGCGATTCTGAAGATGGATATCTACGCGACGCCGGAACCGGTGATGCTGGACGAGCGTGCGCTGTCGGAACGGCTCGGCGTCAGCCGCACCCCGATCCGCGAAGCCATCGCGATGCTCGAGCAGGACGGTTTCGTCAAAACCGTGCCGCGCCGGGGCATCGTCGTGGTCCGCCGCTCCAAGGCCGAGATCGTCGACATGATCCGCGCCTGGGCGGCGCTGGAGAGCATGGCCGCGCGCCTGATCACCACCACCGCGCGCAAGAAGGACATCACGGCACTGCGCGACTTCTTCAAGGATTTCGGTCCGGACCGTCTGCCGCAGGATCATGTCGAGGAATACTCGAAAGCCAACATCGCGTTCCATCAGGCGCTGATCGCGCTGTCGGAATCGCCGGTGCTGGTCGATCTGACCAACGACCTGCTGTTGCACGTGCGCGGCTATCGCCAGCTCACGATCGGACGCAAGGACCGCACCGCGACCTCGCTGCCCGAGCATCTCGGCATGATCGAAGCCCTTGAAGCGCGTGACACCGAGCTCGCCGAAAAGCGCGCCCGCGACCACACGCTCGGCCTGGCCGCCTATGTCGAGGCGCACGGCCATGAGCTTTTTACCTAGAGACACTGTTTACGTAGAGAACTGCCACCAAAGTCCACTCGCATCGAGACGAGTCACAACTCGTCCGAAACCAGGAAACGATCAGGGAGACGTTGCCCATGCTGAATACCGCCGCCAAGACCGAAGCACCGGGCACCGAGCAGGAGCTCACTGACGGTTTCCACCTCGTCATCGATGCGCTCAAGCTCAACGGCATCAACACGATCTACAACGTGCCGGGTATTCCGATCACGGATCTCGGCCGCATGGCGCAGGCCGCGGGCATCCGCGTGATCTCGTTCCGCCACGAGCAGAACGCAGGTTATGCGGCCGCGATCGCCGGCTATCTGACCAAGAAGCCCGGCGTCTGCCTCACGGTGTCGGCCCCCGGCTTCCTCAACGGCCTGACGGCGCTGGCCCACGCCACCACCAATTGCTACCCGATGATCCTGATCTCGGGCTCCTCCGAGCGCGAAGTCGTCGACCTCCAGCAGGGCGACTATGAAGAGATGGATCAGCTCGCGATCGCAAAGCCGCTGTGCAAGGCGGCCTATCGCGTGCTGCACGCCCAGGACATCGGCATCGGTCTTGCCCGCGCGATCCGCGCCGCGGTCTCCGGCCGTCCGGGCGGCGTCTATCTCGATCTGCCCGCGAAATTGTTCGGCCAGGTCATGGATGCTGCCGCCGGCGAGAAGTCGCTGGTCAAGGTGATCGACGCCGCGCCCGCGCAACTCCCCTCGCCCGCTTCCATCAAGCGCGCGCTCGACGTGCTGAAGGCTGCAAAGCGTCCGCTGATCATCCTCGGCAAGGGCGCGGCCTACGCGCAGGCCGATGAGGAGATCAAGTCGTTCGTCGAGACAAGCGGCGTGCCGTTCCTGCCGATGAGCATGGCCAAGGGCCTGCTCCCCGACACCCATCCGCAGTGCGCCGGTGCGGCGCGCTCGACCGTGCTGAAGGATTCCGACGTCGTGATGCTGATCGGCGCACGGCTGAACTGGCTGCTCTCGCACGGCAAGGGCAAGAGCTGGGGCGAAACGCCGAAGAAGTTCATCCAGATCGACATCGAGCCGAAGGAGATGGACTCCAACATCGAGATCGTCGCCCCCGTGGTGGGTGACATCGGCTCCTGCGTCGCCGCGTTCAACCAGGCGATGGGCAACGGCTGGAGCGCCCCGCCCGCCGACTGGACCAAGGCCATCAGCAGCAAGCGCGAAGAGAACATCGCCAAGATGGCGCCGAAGCTGATGAACAACAAGTCGCCGATGGACTATCACGGCGCGCTCGGCGTGCTGAAGAACGTCATCAAGGATCATCCTGAGGCGATCCTGGTCAACGAGGGCGCCAACACGCTCGACCTCGCCCGCGGCGTGATCGACATGTACCGGCCGCGCAAGCGCCTCGACGTCGGCACCTGGGGCGTCATGGGCATCGGCATGGGCCAGGCGATTGCGGCAACCCTCGAGACCGGCCATCCCGTGCTCGCGGTGGAAGGCGACTCGGCGTTCGGCTTCTCCGGCATGGAGGTCGAGACGATCTGCCGCTACAACCTTCCGATCTGCGTCGTCATCTTCAACAATGACGGCATCTATCGCGGCACCGACGTCAACAACGCCAACGCGGATCCCGCGACCACCGTGTTCGTCAAGGGCGCGCGCTACGACAAGATGATGGAGGCCTTCGGCGGCGTCGGCGTCAACGCCACTTCGCCGGACGAGCTGAAGCGCGCCGTCAACGAGGCGATGTCGTCGGGCAAGCCGACGCTGATCAACGCGGTGATCGATCCGGCCGCGGGCTCGGAGAGCGGCCGCATCGGCAACCTCAATCCGCAAAGCGTCCTCAAGAAAAAGTAAGCCACCCCCTCAACCATGCTTCCCTGCGGTTGGCAGGGGTCAGACAGAGTACGGAGATATATGATGACCAAGGCGCTCACGGGCGTTCGCATTCTCGATTTCACCCACGTCCAGTCCGGACCGACCTGCACGCAATTGCTGGCCTGGTTCGGCGCCGACGTGATCAAGGTCGAGCGTCCCGGTGTCGGCGACATCACGCGCGGCCAGCTGCAGGACATCCCGAACGTGGACAGCCTGTATTTCACCATGCTGAACCACAACAAGCGCTCGATCACGCTCGACACCAAGAACCCCAAGGGCAAGGAAGTCCTGACCGCCCTGATCAAGCAGTGCGACGTGCTGGTGGAGAACTTCGGTCCCGGCGTGCTCGATCGCATGGGCTTCCCCTGGGAGAAGATCCAGCAGATCAACCCGAAGATGATCGTGGCCTCGATCAAGGGCTTTGGCCCCGGCCCGTACGAAGACTGCAAGGTCTATGAGAACGTAGCCCAATGCACCGGCGGCGCCGCCTCGACCACCGGCTTCCGCGATGGCCTGCCGCTGGTCACCGGCGCGCAGATCGGCGATTCCGGCACCGGCCTGCATCTCGCGCTCGGCATCGTCACCGCGCTCTATCAGCGCACGCATTCCGGCAAGGGCCAGAAGGTCACGGCCGCGATGCAGGACGGCGTGCTCAACCTCGCCCGCGTCAAGCTGCGCGACCAGCAGCGCCTCGCCCATGGTCCGCTGAAGGAATACAGCCAGTTCGGCGAAGGCATTCCGTTCGGCGATGCCGTGCCGCGCGCCGGCAACGATTCCGGCGGTGGCCAGCCCGGCCGCATCCTGAAGTGCAAGGGCTGGGAGACCGATCCGAACGCTTACATCTACTTCATCACCCAGGCCCCGGTCTGGGAGAAGATCTGCGACGTGATCGGCGAGCCGACCTGGAAGACCGATCCGAACTACGCCAAGCCGCCGGCCCGCCTGCCGCGCCTCAACGAGATCTTCGCCCGCATCGAACAGTGGACGATGACGAAGACGAAGTTCGAGGCGATGGAGATCCTCAACAAGGACGACATCCCCTGCGGCCCGATCCTGTCGATGAAGGAGATCGCCGAGGACCAGTCGCTGCGCGCGACCGGCACCGTGGTCGAGGTCGATCACCCGACTCGCGGCAAGTACATCTCGGTCGGCAACCCGATCAAGCTGTCGGACTCGGCCAGCGAAGTGACGCGCTCCCCGCTGCTCGGCGAGCACACCGACGAGATCCTGCGCCAGGTGCTCGGCTTCAGCGATCACCAGGTCGCCGAGATCCACGACTCCGGCGCGCTCGATCCGCCGCGCAAGCAGGCGGCGGAGTAGGCTGCGCGTTCAGAACGAAAACGAAAGGCCGCCGGTTTCGGCGGCCTTTTTGTTTGGCAATGCGCCAAGAGCTCGCCGCCGATGGCGGCCGCTATTCGCGGCGTGAAGGAAGACGTCAGCTTGGACGGTCGGTCGAACGGCGAACGTCGCCGGGGCCTGCAGGTGGTGCACGATCCAGTGGCCGATATCCCCAAGCCAGTTGCCGCCGTCCAAAATGGGTTCCCCTCGAAACGGGACACAAAATACCACCCTCGCCGGTATCCCTAGGCCATTTTCCTCCCTGGCATGCCAAAACAGTTCCTTTATGTTGCATTGCACAGGCGATAATGCTGCTATGCAAACAAATGCATGGCTTTTGGCATCTGGTATACATAGATTGGCTGCAGATGATGAGCCGGCACGTTGTCGGTTCCAAGAAAAGGCACCACCGATGTCCAAGACTGCTGCTATCGCCCTCGCCCCCTCGGCTTCCGTTTTCGCCCGCCTGCTGGCCTCGATCGATCGCCTGCTGATGAAGAGCGCCGCGATCTCCAACCGCAACGGCGACCTGCCGCGGTTCGGGCTCTAATCCCGCAAGAATCCAGGCGATTGGCGGCCCTGCCGCCATCGCCCGTGAAATCCACAGCGTCCTAGTACCTTCGACCAATGGCCCTCCTTTCCGGGGCCATTTGCCAGCCGATTGATCTAGCTTCCCAACCGCAGCGCTTCGGCGTCTGCGGCATTTGCGCGCGCTTGCCCTGTGACGGCTTGCTCCTTGGCATATCAGATACCAAGATGGCGACCGCCGCAGCGCTAGAACAGAACGATGACAGCGCGCGTTGGGAGGAGCTATGACGGATATGGTTCAGGCAACTACGGCCCCAGCAGCCGCACGAGTCAGTGACACCTATCGCTGGACACAACTTGCGATCGGCGTCGCCGCGATGGTGATGATCGCGAACTATCAGTACGGGTGGACGTTCTTCGTGCCCGACATCCAGAAGACGTTTGGATGGGATCGCGCATCGATCCAGTGGGCCTTCACCCTCTTCGTCCTGTTCGAGACCTGGCTGGTTCCGGTCGAGGGCTGGTTCGTCGACAAATACGGCCCGCGCATCGTCGTCCTCATCGGCGGCATCCTCTGCGCGATCGGCTGGGCGATCAACGCGCAGGCCACCTCGCTCAACGGCTACTATCTCGGCATGATCATCGCGGGCATCGGCGCCGGCGGCGTCTACGGCACCTGCGTCGGCAACGCGCTGAAATGGTTCCCCGACAAGCGCGGTCTCGCCGCCGGCATCACCGCGGCAGGCTTTGGTGCGGGTTCCGCGCTCACGGTTGCGCCGATCCAGGCGATGATCAAGGACTCCGGCTTCCAGACCACCTTCCTTTATTTCGGTCTCGGCCAAGGCATCATCATCGTGCTGCTCGCCTTCTTCCTGCTGTCGCCGAAGGCCGGACAGGTGCCGCAGGTGGTGGCGAACGCCAACGTCATCCAGACCCGGCGCAACTATCAGCCGACGGAAGTGCTGCGCCAGCCGATCTTCTGGCTGATGTACTTCATGTTCGTGATCGTCGGCGCCGGCGGCCTGATGGTGACGGCGAACCTGAAGCCGATCGCGGTTGACTGGAAGGTCGACAGCGTGCCGGTGACGCTGATGGCGGTGACGATGACGGCGGTGACGTTCGCGGCCACCATCGACCGCGTGCTCAACGGCCTGACCCGTCCGTTCTTCGGCTGGATCTCCGACATGATTGGCCGCGAGAACACGATGTTCATCGCCTTCGGCATGGAAGGCTTCGGCATCTGGATGCTCTACCTCTGGGGCCACGATCCGGTCTGGTTCGTGCTGCTGTCGGGCTTCGTGTTCTTCGCCTGGGGTGAGATCTACTCGCTGTTCCCCTCGACCTGCACCGACACGTTCGGCGCCAAGTTCGCGACAACAAATGCGGGCCTGCTCTACACCGCAAAGGGCACGGCGGCGCTGCTGGTCCCGATCGCGAACTACATGCAGCAGACCTCGGGCACCTGGGACAGCGTGTTCATCATTGCCGCCGGCGCCAACATCCTCGCCTCGCTGCTCGCGATCGCGGTGCTGAAACCCTGGCGCAAGGTCGTGGTCGAGAAGTCGACACTGGCGTAATACCAAACAAGACAATCCATGCGCGAAGCGCCCGGCCCTCGTGCCGGGCGCTTTTCGTTTGCCCGGTTTTTCGTGCAGTGGACCCCTGTGGGCTTTCCCACGATGCGGGAAGAAACGGGGTATTTTTGGTGCGGCGCAACTTAAGTTGCCCTTGCAAACTGGAATAAAGTATACCAGCATCACCCGAACGGCTTGCGACGATAAGCCACAACATTGCGACACTCGGTCACAAGAGAAGAGCGCGTTTCGGGAGGACTTGATGGTTTCCAGCAATCCAGCTGCCACACCTGCTGCAGCACCTTCGTCCGGCAACTTCCGCTGGCTTCAGCTCGCCATGGGCATCATCTGCATGGCGATGATCGCGAACCTCCAGTACGGCTGGACGCTGTTCGTCGACCCGATCGATGCCAAGAACCACTGGGGCCGCGCCGCGATCCAGCTCGCCTTCACGATCTTCGTCGTGACCGAGACCTGGCTGGTGCCGGTCGAAGCCTGGTTCGTCGACAAATATGGTCCGCGCGTCGTGATCATGTTCGGCGGCGTGATGATCGCGCTCTCCTGGGTGCTGAACTCCTACGCCGATAGCCTCACCTTGCTCTATGCGGCAGCCGTGATCGGAGGCATGGGCGCCGGCGCCGTGTACGGCACCTGCGTCGGCAATGCGCTGAAATGGTTTCCGGATCGCCGCGGCCTCGCTGCGGGTGCGACCGCCGCGGGCTTCGGCGCCGGTGCCGCGATCACCGTGGTGCCGATCGCCAGCATGATCGCCGCGAGCGGCTATCAGACTGCGTTCTTCGATTTCGGTCTCGGCCAGGGCGTGATCGTGTTCGTGCTCGCCTTCTTCATCCGCCCGCCGACCCATGCGATTCCGCCGAAGAAAAAGCAGCTCAATCTGCCGCAGACCAAGATCGACTTCACGCCGCCCCAGGTGCTGCGCAGCCCGATCTTCTGGGTGATGTACCTGGTGTTCGTGATGGTCGCCGCCGGCGGCCTGATGACGGCGGCGCAGATCGCCCCGATCGCCCACGACTACAAGATCGCCAACACCCCGGTGTCGCTGGCCGGATTCCAGATGGCGGCGCTGACGTTTGCGATCTCGCTCGATCGCATCTTCGACGGGTTCGGCCGTCCGTTCTTCGGCTGGGTCTCCGACAATATCGGCCGCGAGCACACCATGTTCATCGCGTTCGGCACCGCCGCCGTGATGCTGCTGACGCTCTCGACCTGGGGCCACAATCCGATCGTGTTCGTGCTGGCGACTGCGGTGTATTTCGGCGTGTTCGGCGAGATCTACTCGCTGTTTCCCGCCACCTGCGGCGACACCTTCGGCTCGAAGTTCGCCACCACCAACAACGGCATGCTCTACACCGCGAAGGGCACCGCCTCGCTGCTGGTGCCGGCCGCAAGCCTGATCGCCGCGAGCTATGGCTGGCAGGCGGTGTTCGTGATCGCAGTCGCGCTCAACGCCACGGCAGCCCTGATGGCGCTGTTCGTGATCAAGCCGCTGCGGCGCAGCTTCATCCTCGGCAACGAAGCAGCCGCCGAGGAAGCCACCGCGGCGAGCGCCAAGACGGCGTGACCTGAAAATTCTCTCCCTGGACTTGATGAGGCGCACTTCGGTGCGCCTCTTTTTTGCGGCGGCAGTGCCGTCTCTCAAAATGCCTCGGGCCACCGGCGGGCACCGTGGAAGACCCGCAGAACTTGGATGGTGTTGCCGACCAAGCGATACGGCACAATATACGGCGTCTTCGGGATCACGAGCTCGCGCGTCCCGGAAACGCGGCCTGGCCGCCCCATTTCGGGGCTGCTGGGAAGCAACGTCTCAACGTTGCGGATGATATGAAGCGCAATGCGTTGCGCCGCTGCCGGATCGTCCTGCGAGATGTAGGCCCGCAACGCCGCGAGGTCGGCGATAGCCTCAGGCGACCAGATCGGATTCATGAACTCTTGGGCGCCGGTTTTTCGTCCCCGCTTCCCCAGGAAGCGACCCAATCCTTGACCTGATCATGCGGAATCCTCTCGCCACGATCGAGTGAGGCGATGGCGCGCTTGATGCCTTCCACCTGCCATTCATTGACGTCGAGATACCCGTTGATGGCCTCAGCGGCGAGAAAGGAACGACTGCGACCGGTGCTCTTGGCCAATCGCTCCAGCCGTTTCTTCACATCCGTATCGACCCGCACCGTAAAGGTCGTCGACTTCATGGAGAACTCCCGTGTGAGCGAATGTGTACAAAGTAATACGCACTTCCGGGGTGCGCAACCCGAGGCCATTACGACTCCCTTCATCGGCGTAGCGCACCCATCTTGGCTCGAATCTCAGGGATGCCAGATACCAATCCAGCGCACCTCGGCTTCGGTCAACTTGGGTGGACGCCGCCGATACGTCAGTAAACCTGTCTATTCTAAGCGGTTTTTTCTGTCAGAATCCTCCATCGCGCGTGTTGACAATTGGCATTATGTATACCAGACTTGCTTCAACGCTTACCAAGGAGGTTGCCATGCAAGTCGGAGATATCCTGCGCAAGAAGACCGCCCGCGTCGCGACGGTCCGCATGAACGAGACCGTGGCGATCGCCGCCCAGCTGATGCGCTCGAGCAATATCAGCGCGCTGGTGGTCAAGGACGTCGTCCGCACCGAGGGCAACACCGCGGTCGGCATGTTCACCGAGCGCGACGTGGTGCGCGCCATCGCCCAGCACGGCGCCGCCGGCGCCGGCATGCGGGTGTCGCAGTTCGTCGCCGTGCAGCAGCTGGTCTCGTGCAACTCGACCGATACGCTCGAGCATGTCCGCCATCTCATGAACCTGCATCACATCCGCCACGTGCCTGTCATCGACAATTACAGCCTGATCGGCGTGATCAGCATGCGCGACATCTCGACCGCGTTCGACGAAGAGGCGACCGGCACCGCCACCGTGTTCGCCGCCTAGGACGTCTCCACTCCGCCGGCCTCTCCTGGAGATTGCAGATCCCGGGAGAGACGGCGCGCTACCAAAACATTCGGATCAACTCCTGTCGCAAACAGGCACGCGCATCTGCGCGCCGGTGTCGTGCACGTGGAAAAGCATTATCTGTGGGAGGGCGCATGCCCCGTAACGTTCTGATCCTCGGCGCCTCGTACGGCTCGCTGCTGGCGACAAAACTCCTGATGGCCGGCCACAACGCGACCCTGGTTTGCCGCAAGCAGACCGCCGACCTGATCAATCGCGACGGCACCGAGGTTCGCATCAAGCTGCGCGACGAGCCGACCCACCGCTCGATCTTCTCGCGCGAACTGCCCGGAACGCTGGACGCGGTCGAACCCGCCAAGGTCGATCCGTCGCGCTACGATCTGGTCGGCCTTGCGATGCAGGAACCGCAATACGCGACATCAGAGATCAAGGCGCTGATGGCCGGGATCGCCGAGGCGAAGCTGCCGTGCCTGTCGATCATGAACATGCCGCCGCTGCCCTATCTGAAGCGCATCCCCGCCCTGGCAACGATGGATCTCGAGCAGGCCTACACCAATGCCGCGGTGTGGGAACGGTTCGAGCCGGGCCTGGTGTCGCTTTGCTCGCCCGATCCGCAGGCCTTCCGTCCGCCGGAAGAGGCCGCGAACGTGCTTCACGTCGGCCTGCCCACCAACTTCAAGGCCGCACCGTTTGCCGACGAGGCGCACAACGCGATGCTGCGCGAGCTCGAAGCCGATATCGATGCGGTGACGCTCGACGGCCAGGACGTTCCGGTGAAGCTGAAAGTGTTCGACTCCATGTTCGTGCCGCTGGCGAAATGGTCGATGCTGCTGACCGGCAATTACCGCTGCATCACCCCGGCCGAGCCGCAATCGATCCGCGACGCCGTGCACGGCGACATCAATCTCTCGCAGTCGATCTATCGCCACGTGGACGCCGTCGCCCAGCGCCTCGGCGCCGATCCGGCCGATCAGGTGCCGTTCGAGAAATACGCCAAGGCGGCCGAGAGCCTGCTGAAGCCGTCGTCGGCGGCCCGCGCTGTCGCGGGCGGCTCGCCGTCCATCGAGCGCGTCGACCTGCTGGTCAAGCTGATCTCGCATCAGCTCGGCGTGCCCAATGCCGAGATCGACCGCACTGTGCAGATCGTCAATCAGAAGCTGAATGCGAGCAGCGCGGCGAAGGACTCCGGCGCACCGGCGCCCGCCCCTGTCGCCGTGGCGTAGCGCCATTCGGCTCTGATTGACCGGCATCGTCATCGGCAGGCCTGCACCGCCCCTCCGCTGACGATGCCGCCGCCTTTGAATAGGTCCAGTAGGGAGGGCAAAGCGAAGCGTGCCCACCACTTCTGTCGCAGCAAGAAAGGTGGGCACGGCGCAAGCGCGCCTTTGCCCACCCTACAAAAAGCACCGGCTGAGACCGCTGCACCGCGATTCCGCTGCAAGAGCCAACCTCGACAGCGTTGACCGTCTCCGCACGCCTGCGGATTCAGGACGGCGCCCCCTTGCATCAGATACGGTGCGAATGCTCAACTCCCGATTGGACGACCCTGCCCAATCGGAGAAACGTGATGCTCAAGAAAATCGCGATCGTGGCCGGCCTTGGATTGCTGCTGTCCGCCGCGGCGGAGGCCCAGACGCCGCGCAAGGGCGGCACGATCCGGATGACGGCGCCCTACGGCTCCAGTTTCTCCAGCATGGACATCCACACGACGCAGCGCGCCCAGGACGAGATCTACGCCAAGGGCCTGCATCGCTCGCTCTACATCTGGGATTCCGCCGAGGGCAAGCCGGTTCCGGAACTTGCCAAGGACGCCACCGTCTCGGGCGGCGGTCTGGTCTACACCTTCAGGCTGCGCGACGACGCCTATTTCCACAATGGCCGCAAGATGACGGCCGACGACGTCATCTTCAGCTTCAACCGCATCATGGACGGCAGCAAGGCCTATCCCGGCGCGCGGTTCGTCCGCGTGATCAAGGGCGCGGCCGAGGTCGAGAAGGGCCAGGCCAAGGAGATCTCTGGCCTGAAGAAGATCGACGACTTCACGCTCGAGATGACGCTGACCGAGAAGGTCGATCCCGCCTTCTATTTCTGGAACGCGCTCACCTCGATCTATCCCGCCGACGAGGCCGTCAAGGAGAGCTTCATCCAGAAGCCGATCGGGCTTGGGCCCTTCAAATTCGTCGAGCACGTGCCGGGATCGCGGATCGTGCTGGAGCGCTGGGAGAAGTTCTACAAGCCCGGCAAGCCCTATGCCGACAGGCTCATCATCTCCGTCATGGGCGAGGCCGCCGCGCGCGATGTCGCCTTCCGGAACAAGGAGATCGACACCTCGGTGCTGGGGCCGGCGCAATATGTCGCCTATCAGGCCGACCCGAACCTCAAGGGCACCATCGCTGAAGTCGCCGAGGTCTTCACGCGTCACATGGGGATGAATCCCTCCTTCAAGCCGTTCGCCGACAAGCGGGTCCGGCAGGCGATCAATTATGCGATCGATACCGATCTGATCATCAACAAGCTGGTCAAGGGCAAGGCTTATCGTGCCACCAGCTGGTTGCCGCTGACCTCGCCGCTCTACGACAAGACGATGAAGCCCTACGCCTACGATCCCGCCAAGGCGAAGCAGCTGCTGAGCGAGGCCGGCTATCCCAACGGCTTCGAATTCGAGTGGACCACCAGTTCGAATGAAAGCTGGGGCCTGCCGATCGTCGAAGCGATCATCCCGATGCTGGCCAAGGTCGGCATCACGGTGAAGGTCAAGCAGGTCGAGACCGCTGTGCTGGCCGAGGTCATTCGCAAGGGCGAGTTCCAGGCCTACGTCTATTCGATGGCGTCGGGCCCCGATCCCGCGGCGGCGCTGAAATGCTTCTACTCCAAGACGCCGCCATCGGCCTGCAATTACACCAACTTCAACAATGCCGACTTCGACAAACTGATCGACGACGCCGGCCAGACCGACGACGGCGCCAAGCGCGACCAGCTGCTGAAGAAGGCCAATGCCCTGCTCTACGACGAGGCGCCGGTCTGGTTCTTCAACTACAACAAGGCGGTCATGGCGGTGCAGCCGTGGCTCAAGGGCATTCAGCTGAACGCAACCGAACTGACCCATCAGAACGTCGAGGACCTCTGGGTCGATGAGACCTCGCCCGCCAAGTAGCCTGCCAAGTGACACGCGCTCTCACCCTGCCTCCAGCGATGGAGGGAGGGAGGAACAGTTGCAATGCTCGCCTTCCTGATCCGTCGTCTCCTGCAAGCCGTTCCGACCGTGCTGGCCGTCGTGCTGGTGGTGTTCGTGCTGTTCAGCGTCGTTCCCGGCAGCATCATGTCGAGCATGGACGGCGACGGCCGCGGCGCGACGGATGCGCAGGTCATGGAGCGCATGAGGAAGCAGCTCGGCCTCGACGATCCCATCTACGTCCGCTTCGGCGCCTACATTTCCAAGCTCGCAATGGGTGATCTGGGAACATCGTTCCGCACGCGCGAGCCGGTCACGTCCATGCTCGCCAAACGCATGTGGCCGACGCTGCAGTTGATCTTCGCCGCCATGACATTCGCGATCCTGATCGGCGTCCCCCTGGGCTTCATCGCAGCACTTCGGCCGGGCAGTCTCGCCGACACGCTCTCGATGGTCGTGGCGGTGTCGGGCCTGTCGATGGCCAAGTTCTGGCTCGGGCTGCTCTTGATGTACCTGTTTGCGCTGAAGCTCGGCTGGCTGCCGAGTTTTGGCTATGGCGACGGCGGACTGAAATATCTGCTCCTGCCGGCGGTGACGCTCGGCGTCTCGCCGATGGCGCTGCTGGCGCGGACGACGCGCGCCGCGGTGCTCGAGATCATGACCGCGGATTTCGTCCGCACCGCGCGCTCCAAGGGCATGAGCGAGACAAGGGTCGTGAAGTGGCACGTGATGCGCAACGCCCTCGTCATCATCCTTACCGCAATCGGCCTGCAATTCGGCGCGCTGATGGGACAGGCGGTCGTGGTCGAGAAACTGTTCTCCTGGCCCGGCATCGGCTCGCTGCTGGTCGACAGCGTCCTGCAGCGCGACATTCCGACCGTGCAGGGCTCGATCTTCGTCGTGGTGCTGTTCTTCCTCGCGATCAACATGGCGATCGACTTGCTCTATGGCGTGATCGATCCCAGGATCAGATACTCATGAGCGCGGTGGGGCGGCGGCGATCGCGTATGTTATTCGGACAGCCTATCTACGGGCTCGCTTCGCCTCTCCCGCTTGCGGGGGAGGCCGGATCGCATCGCAGATGCGATCCGGGTGGGGGCTATTTCCGCAATATGACTCGTGGAGAGACCCCCACCCCAACCCTCCCCCGCAAGCGGGAGAGGGAGCGCAGTGCCGATGCCGCGGAGCGGCGGCGATGAAGCTCGGATCAAGTCTCATCATCGGCGGGGGGTTGTTTGCGCTGGCGATCTCTGTCGGCCTGCTCGCGCCCTGGCTGGCGCATACCGATCCGGTGATGGACGCCAATCTGATGAATGCGGAGGAAGCACCGAGCTGGGTCTGGTGGTTCGGCACCGACGGCCAAGGCCGCGACATCTATTCCCGCGTGCTGTACGGCGCGCGCGTCTCGCTGACGGTCGGCATCGTCTCGCAGCTGATCAACAGCGTGATCGGCGTGGCGCTCGGCCTGACCGCCGGCTATTGGGGCGGTTGGTGGGACGATGTCGTCAACGGGCTGACCAACCTGATGCTCGCGATCCCCTCACTGATCTTCGCGCTGGCCATCATGGCGGTGCTCGGACCCGGGCTGACCAGCCTGCTGATCGCGCTCGGCTTGACCAACTGGTCCTTCACCTGCCGGATCGCGCGGGCCTCGGCGCTCTCCCTGAAGAGACAAGGCTATGTGCAGGCGGCCAAAGTGCTCGGCTACGGCGATCTGCGGATCATGATCACGCAGCTCTTGCCGAACATGCTCGGCCCCATCATCGTGATCGGCACGCTCGGCATGGGCAGCGCGATCCTGTCCGAAGCCGCACTGTCATTCCTCGGTCTCGGCGTCCGCCCGCCGTTTCCGAGCTGGGGCAGCATGCTGTCGGAAGCGCGCGACCAGATCACCACGGCACCGTGGCTCTCGGTATTTCCGGGCCTTGCGATCTTCCTGACGGTGCTCGGCCTGAACCTGCTCGGTGATGGCCTGCGCGATATCCTCGATCCGCAGTCGCGGAGCCGGCGCGCATGACGAGCCCTCCCCTGATCGAGGTCGAGAATTTGCGCATCGATCTCGCCGACCGGTCCGGCCGCGTTGCGGCGGCCGAGGGCGTTTCATTCCGCATCGATCGCGGCGAGACGTTCGGGCTGGTCGGAGAATCCGGCTGCGGCAAGAGCATCACGGCACTCGCCCTGATCGGCCTGTTGCGTCACCCGCTCTCGATCGGCGCCGGCACCATCCGGTTCGACGGCCGCGAACTCCAGAACCTGTCGGCGGCCGAGCAGCGCGCGCTGCGCGGCAATCGCATCGCCATGATCTTCCAGGAGCCGATGACGGCGCTCAATCCGGTCTCCCCTGTCGGCCGCCAGATCGCCGAGATGTTCGTGCTGCACAAGGGCAAGGACTGGAGCGAAGCCAACAGGCTGGCCGTCGAGGCGCTGGCCGATGTCCGCGTGCCCGCGCCCGAGCGGCGGGTGAAGGATTATCCGCACCAGTTGTCCGGCGGCATGCGCCAGCGCGTCATGATCGCGATTGCGCTTGCCTGCAGCCCGGACCTCTTGATCGCCGACGAGCCCACCACCGCGCTCGACGTCACCGTGCAGGCGGAGATCATCGAGCTGATGCGCAATCTCTGCGCCGAGCGCGGCACGGCGATCCTGATGATCAGCCACGATCTCGGCCTGGTCGCCAATGTCTGCCGCCGCGTCGCCGTGATGTATGCCGGCCGCATCGTCGAGGAGCGCGGCTCGGCCGACATCTTCCGCGCCGGCGCGCATCCCTACACGCGCGGCCTGGTCGACTCGCTGCCGCGGCTCGGCAGCCGCGCGGCGCTCGGCCGGACGCGGCTGACGGAGATCGCAGGCGTCGTGCCGGCGATCGCGGATTTTCCGGACGGTTGCCGCTTCAATCCGCGTTGCAGGCTCGCGACCGACATCTGCCGGACAACCGCGCCGGAGATCACCCCGCTCGATGCCGGCGGCCTGGTCAGGTGCCACCACCATGCATGAGCCCGCGAAAAGGCCCGGCGACGACGTCATCCTCAGCGTGAAGGATCTCGCGGTTCATTTTCCGATCGGCGGCGGCTGGCTGGGCGGCGGCCACCAGCTGGTGCGTGCGGTCGACGGCGTCGATCTCGAACTGAAGCGCGGCGAATGTCTCGGCCTGGTCGGCGAATCCGGTTGCGGCAAGTCGACGCTCGCGCTGTCGATCCTGGGCCTGCTGGTGCCGACGCGCGGCCGCATCGTGCTGGATGGGCAGGTCGTCACCGGCGGGCAATCCGGCGATCGGAAGACGCTCGCCCGGACCGTTCAGATGGTGTTTCAGGATCCCTACGCCTCGCTCAATCCGCGCCAGACCGTTCGCCGCACGCTCGAGGATCCCTTGCGCCTGCATGGCGTGACGGCCAGGAGCGAGATCGACGATCGCGTTGCGGTGATGCTGAAGCAGGTCGGCCTGCGTCCCGAACAGGCCGGCCGCTACCCGCATGAGTTCTCGGGCGGGCAACGTCAGCGCATCGGGATTGCGCGCGCGCTGATCCTCAATCCCAGGATCGTCATCTGCGACGAACCCGTGTCGGCGCTCGATGTGTCGATCCGCGCCCAAATTATCAATCTGCTGCTGGAGCTGAAGGAAACGCTCGGCCTCTCCTACATCATGGTCAGCCACGATCTCGGCGTCGTCGAGCACATGAGCGACCGGGTCGCCGTGATGTATCTCGGCCGCATCGTCGAGACCGGCGACTGGCGCGAGATCTTCGAGCGGCCGGCGCACCCGTATACGCAAACCCTGATCGCGGCGATACCCGATCCGCTGCGCCACACGCCGCTGGCGACGACCAAAGGCGAGCTTCCCAATCCGCTCAATCCGCCGGACGGATGCGCGTTCGCGCCGCGCTGCCGCCACGCCGCGGCCGTGTGTCAGCGGGCGCCCGTGCCACCGCTCGAAACGCGTCCCGACGGACACGCGGTCCGCTGCTGGCGCGCTGATGAGATTGCCGCTCAGACGGCGTTGGCCTCGACCTGACGCGCGCGGCACGTGCGGAATTGTTCGCACTGCGGAACAAGCGGTTGCTTTTGCATGCTGGCGTTGCTCAGACCCCTGCCCTGCAGGATAGACTTTTGCAGGGGCTAACGGCATCCTGCCCGTCAAATCCAAGGAAAACGCGCGGGCCTCCCGCCGCGGGGAAACAGAGGGCAGCAATGATCAAGACTCGCTTCACGGAAATGTTCGGCGTCGACCACCCGATCGTGCAGGGCGGCATGCAATGGGTCGGACGCGCGGAGCTGGTCGCCGCCGTCGCCAATGCCGGCGCGCTCGGCATGATCACGGCGCTGACCCAGCCGACGCCGGACGATTTGCGCAAGGAGATCGCGCGCTGCCGCGAGATGACCGACAAGCCGTTCGGCGTCAACCTCACCATCCTGCCCGCGATCAAGCCGCCGCCCTACGCCGAATATCGCCAGGCCATCATCGAGAGCGGCATCAAGATCGTCGAGACCGCCGGCAACAAGCCGCAGGAGCATGTCGACGAATTCAAGAAGCACGGCGTCAAGGTCCTGCACAAATGCACCAGCGTGCGTCACGCGCTCTCCGCCGAACGGATGGGCGCCGATGCGATCTCGATCGACGGCTTCGAATGCGCGGGTCACCCCGGCGAGGACGACACGCCCGGTCTCATTTTGATTCCTGCCGCCGCCGACAAGGTGAAGATCCCGATGATCGCCTCCGGCGGCTTCGGTGATGCGCGCGGACTTGTTGCCGCGTTGGCGCTGGGTGCGGAGGGTATCAACATGGGCACGCGCTTCATGTGCACCAAGGAGAGCCCGATCCATCAGCTGGTGAAGGAGAAGATCGTCGCCAATGACGAGCGCGAGACCGAGTTGATCTTCCGCACCATGCGCAACACCTCGCGCGTCGCCAAGAACGCGATCTCGACCAAGGTGGTGGCGATGGAAAAGGAAGGCGCCAAGTTCGAGGACGTCCGCGAGCTCGTCGCCGGCGCCCGCGGCAAGATGGTCTACGCCACCGGAGATGCCGACGAAGGCATCTGGTCGGCCGGCCAGGTGCAGGGCCTGATCCACGACATCCCCTCCTGCGCCGAATTGATCTCGCGCATCGTCCGCGAGGCCGAGGCGATCATCCGCGAGCGGTTCGAAGCGATGCTGTCCGGCGGTAAGCGCCAGGCCGCGGAATAACCGCGAACGAGATTCGTAGGGCGGATTAGCGTTAGCGTAATCCGCCATTCTTTGCGGCGACACGTGTCGGCGGATTACGCTTCGCTAATCCGCCCTACGCAAGAAGAAAGAGAAGAGCCATGAAAGCCTATGTCTACGGCGCCAACGGGCCTGTCATCACCGACGTTGCAAAGCCCTCGCCGAAGGGCACGCAGGTGCTGGTCAAGGTCCACGCCTGCGGCCTGAATCGCGCCGACCTCGGCATGACCAAGGGCCACGCGCATGGCGCGGCCGGCGGCGTCGGCACCGTGCTCGGCATGGAATGGGCCGGCGAGGTCGCCGAGCTCGGGCCTGACGCCAAGGGCGTCAAGGTCGGCGACAAGATCATGGGCTCGGGCGGTGCTGCGTTCGCCGAATACACGCTGGCCGATCACGGCCGCCTGTTCCGCGCGCCCTCCAACATGAATTTCGACGAGGCCGCGACGCTGCCCGTCGCGCTCGCCACCATGCACAACGCGGTCGTCACCAATGGCGCGCTGCAGGCAGGGCAAACCGTGCTGATCCAGGGCGCCAGCTCCGGCGTCGGATTGATGGCGATGCAGATCGCCAAGCATAAAGGTGCCAAGCTCGTGATCGGCTCATCGACGGATGCGATGCGCCGCGGTCGCCTGAAGGAATTCGGCGCCGATCTCGCTGTCGACTCCAAGGATCCCGGCTGGGTCGATCAGGTGCTTGCGGCCACCGGCGGCGAAGGCGTCGATCTCATCGTCGACCAGGTCTCCGGTCCCGTCGCCAACCAGAATCTGAAGGCGACCAAGGTCAAGGGCCGCATCGTCAATGTCGGCCGGCTCGGCGGCACCCATGGCGATTTCAACTTCGACCTGCACGCCGCGCGCCGCATCCAGTATATCGGCGTCACCTTCCGCACCCGCACCATCGAGGAGATCCGCGCGATCTTTGACGAAGTCCGCAAGGACATCTGGCCCGCGGTGGAATCGCGCAAGCTGCAGCTGCCGATCGACAAGGTCTACAAGTTCGACGACATCGGCGCGGCGTTCGCGCATATGGAAGCCAACCAGCACCTCGGCAAGATCGTGGTGACGCTATGAGGTGCGTAGGGCGGATTAGCGCTAGCGTAATCCGCCATTCTTCGCCGTAACACGGGTCGGCGGATTACGCCTACGGCTAATCCGCCCTACTTCTACTTCTTCGGCGTCCACCGGTACGCCTTCGCGCAGGCACCGCCCATCAGCATCGCGCGCTCGGTCTCGCTGAGGCGGCTCGTCAAACGAAACGGCTCGACCGCCTGCTCGTAATTGACGACGGCGAACGCGCGCGTCCAGTCGGTGCCCCACAGGCAGCGCTCGAAACCCCAGGCGTCGAACACGCGCGCCAGCGGATCCCAGATGTCGTCAAACGGATACGGCTCGCGCGACAGCGTGCAGGCGCCGCTGACCTTGATCACCGCGTTCCGGCGCTTGGCGAGCTCCAGCACCTTCGGCAGCTCGGCCCATGGCTTTTCCGGCGCGCCCGGCACGCGCGGCTGCAGCAGGCCGAGATGATCGATGATGAAGCGCGTGCCGGGATGGCGGTCGACCAGCGCGATGCCCTCGTCGAGATTGTCCCAGCACAGCAGGTTGACCGGAAAATCATGGCGCACCGCGGCGCGTGCGATCCGGTCGTGCCCGGGATCGTCGGCCGCGCGGCCATCCTTCGGCAGCATGATGCGGATGCCGACGGTGCCCGGTGTCGCCTTCCACTCCGCGACGACATCGGCGACGGCAGGATTGTCGGGATCCACCGGCTTGACGATGCCGAACCTGCCGGGATGTGCGCGCTGCACCTCCACCGCGTAGCTCGCGTCATAGCGATACATCGAGAACGCCGAGATGAAGATCGCGCCGTCGACGCCGACCTTGTCCATCGCCGCGACCATCTCGTCGCCGGTGACGTGATCGGGCCAGTTCGGCACCGTCGCCCATGGCCGCTTCGGGCTGTTGGCCTCATAGGCATGGACCTGGGAATCGATCACCGTCATCGGGGCCTCTCCTTGTGTGGGGTCTTCTCCGGAACGCACGGTTTTCGTGCGCGCCGCAGCCTATCCCCGGTTGGCCGCAACGCAAAGCGCGAAACCAGCGACATACGCAGCCCGCATTGCCCACGGAGCGATGGTCTTGTATTGCGTTGGCCCGGCAACGAACGCTTTGGAGGGTCGATGATGCAGCGCGCGGTTGGCGGAGTCCTCGCACTTTGTCTGCTGCTGGCAGCCATGCCTGCATTGGCAGCCGACTCGCCGGCCGAACTGATCTCGCGCTTCCGTCTCGCGCATGGCGAGCCGCGCGTGGTGCGCGATGCGACGCTCGATCGCATTGCGATGGACCAGGCTCGCGCCATGGCGGCAAAGGACAATCTCAGCCACGACGTGCTCGGCTCGTTCTTCACCCGGGTCGCACCGGCGAAGGCGGGGCGCGCGGCCGAGAACATCGCCTATGGCTACGAGAGTTTCGAGAAAACCCTCGGCCAGTGGATCGATTCCTCCGGCCATCGCAAGAACCTGCTGCTGCACAATGCGTCCCGCGTCGGGATCGCGAGCGCGAAAGATGCCAGCGGCAAGCGCACCTACTGGGCCATGGTGATCGCCGGCGATTACGAGCCGAAGCCGGGTAAAGGCAAGAAAGGCAAGGAGCCGGTTGTTGTTGTGAAGCGCGAGGTGGTCCCTGCCAGCCGCTCCAAGCCCAGGGAGTGCCACGTCAAGCTGCTCGGACTTTGCATCTGACTTCGCAGGATGGGTGGAGCGCAAGCGATACCCATCACCTCGCCACTCGGATGCAATTGATGGGTATCGCTGCGCTCCACCCATCCTGCAAGATGAGTTCGCAGAGCGGATGAGCGCTGGCGTCATCCGCGTTCTGTCGGCACGCGACGGCGGATTATGCCTGATCCGCCCTCCGCGCGACGCAGGCAGATCATCACGAACAATGCTTGATCTGTATCAAGCCGCGCAGGGCACGCGATGTTGTGGTGCCGGGGTTCTTCATGAAGGAGAGACCCATGAGAATGGTCAGAAAATCCGTCCTTGCGATCGCTGCCTGCGCGTGTGCAGCGATGTTCTCCGTCAATTGGTCCGAGCCAGGCGGCGTCTCGCTCTCGGTCGACAGCGCCCGGGCCCGCGTCGGCCGGCCACTGACTCCCGTCAGCGTCGCCGGCGTCGCGCGTCGTCAGACGCGACGGGCCGTCGTGGGTACAGCCGCGGTCGGAGCAGCGGCCGTGGGAGCCTATGGCGCCTATGGTTACGCGCGCTATCCTTCTTACGATCAGGGCTATGTGTGCCAGCCCGGCACGTACTTCCGCGGTGCGGATGGCCGGCGGCAGCTGTGCCAATAACTAGCTGAATTGCCGGGGACCATCGGTTGCCGCGGTGGTCCCCTCATCATGTCAGGCATCAGCGCCACTCGAAGAACCCGAACGCATATTGCCGGTGCCGCATCGCCAGATATGTCGGCGGCGGCCCATAATACCGGCTCGGCCGAGCTGCGCGATAGGGCGGCCGGTGTTGACGCCGGTGCTGACCAACCGATACCTGCGGCGCGACATCCGGCTTTGGCAGCATCGCGAATGCGTCGCGCGCGGGCGAAGCCTCGACCGGGATGGCCGGCGCCGCGACAACATCGGGCACTCCTGCGATTTCAACCGTCGCGCCCGCTTCTGCCGGGGACGGAACCGGCGCCCGGGCCGTATCGAAAACGACCCGCTCGGGCCAATTCTCAACCGAGAAGATCCGGATGATGGGCGGATGCACCGCGGCCTTCTCGACGACCGGCAGCTGCGGGCAAAAATAGTCGGCGAGCAACAGCAGCGCGAACAGCACCGCGCCGACATTGCGGAAATACGCCACCACAGGCATCCTGTCGCTCCGCGCCCCCCACGTGACTCGGGCTGCCGCGACACTCTCAAGTTGTAGCCGGAATCGACACAGCAGGCAACCGCTCGCGTGCCCGGCCGCATTCCGGCGCGTCCGCTCAAACTATCATCAACGGGTCGGAACAGATGCGATGCGCATCCCTTGCGAGACAGCTAGCGCCGCACCCCAACGCGATTGACGCCGCCGTTCAAATTGCCGCCGACATTGTTACGGACCGCAGCCCGCGCGACGGGCCGGGGCCGCAGGACGACGCCGGCTCTCGCGATGCAGCCTGCGGGATAGCCGACATAGGTGCAATACACCACCGCGCTCGCCGGCTTGCTGTCGAACGACACAAAGGCGATCGACAACAGGGCGGAGCAGACGAATCCGGTCACGGTCAGGGATTTTCGATATCGTGTCACTTGAACCTCCCAGTTTTGGCCAGAACCCAAGCTGCGCGCGCGCAGCACCCCGCGCTTGACCTAGATCAACGCCGGGCAACCTTTGGCTTGTTCGGGCATGGCTTGAGACTTCTCTTGTCGCAGGATGGCGAGATCAATCCGGCGGACGAAGGGTGCTGTGGATCCACCCCACGACGACTTCGGACTGCAGCGGATCCGGAGCGTCGCAAGCGCGGCACAGCATGATCGACGGCCCGTTGCCCTCGGACGGCGACACCGCGATCATCTTGCGTCCGCATCTCGGACAGTTCGGAGGTGCATTCGCCATGGACACCTCCTTCGACCAGGCACAATGTGGCGCGGAGAACCGCAAGCCGGTCGCAGCAATAGCAAAGCGCGAACCTGCGGCCAGCGCTATTGATCCAATGGACAGTATCCGGTCAATCCGGCTGACACATCGCGCGAACGAGAACGTCAACAGCCGCCGCACGAACCCACGCGACACAAAGACCGACGTCAGGGCGGTCAATGCAACGCGCAGCCAAGGGCCAAGGCGACATACCCGCTCGACCAGCCGCGGGCTGAGCGAGGTCAAGGTCTCCGGCGCGGCGCTCGTCGTCTACGCGGCCAAGCATGGCCAGTCGCGCTTGACGGCGAAGGCGGCAATTCGCTGTTCGCGGTGGCGTTCGCGCAACGCATCGCCACGCCCAATGTCGAGATCAACAAGCTGTTCCGCCTCGTGCGCGACGACATGATGGAGGCGACCGCCGGGCGCCAGGAACCCTACACCTACGGCTCGCTGCCCGGCCGTGAGGACTTCTATTTCCTCGCGAAGTAGCATGGCGGCTCCTTGGATGTGGAGCGGCCAGGGCACCCCTCATGTCCTTCCACGCAAACGCACGCCGCGTTCCGACGCGAACATCTACGACCTACTCCGGCAAGCCCGCAGCTTGCAGGGCCACGACGATCCGCTCACGCATCTCGGCTGAACGGAAGGGAACGGCCTGTCGGCCACGAGACGCATGATAGTCCGGCTGAAGTTTCAACAATCGCGCCGCCGCTTCGTGGGCTTCGGCAACATGTCCGGCGCGGATGGCGTTCGCGATATAGGCTTCGAGCATATTGGTATCGGCGGTGAACTGGAATGCCTTCGCCGCCGAGGCGCATCCCTCCTCGAAACGCTCCTGATAAAAGTGTGAAAACGAGATTCCCAGCCAGGCGGTCGCTCGCAGCGGGTCAAAGGGGCTCAGCCTGATCATTCGCTCAAGGCTCTCGATTGCGCGCTCCGGTTCACCACACATCAGCGCCACCCAGCCCCGGGAATACCAGGCGATGGCGAGATTTGGGTTGAGGGCAACGGCCTGCTCGACCATCGCCAATCCGCGATCGTATTCGTGCCCGAAGTATGTCAGCACATGGCCGCATCTGGCCAATGTGAACGCGTCGGAATTTGCCGTTCTTGCGCCTGACCGGGCGAACTGAACCGCATCTGCCCGCATGTCGTCGGTCAGAGGCAGGCCGCCGGTCACCTGCTGCACGAGGAATGTCCATGCAGCCATGGCATATGCCGCGGCGTAGTCCGCGTCCCGCGCAAGCGCCTCCTTGAACAGGGCTCTCGCCTCAGCTTGCCTCCGCCGGCTTATCCCCAGCGCGATGCCGCGCAGGTAGAAGTCGTAGCTATCCAGCTTTTCAGTCGGCTTTTGTCTCGATCGTTCGATCTCGGCCTGTTCGAGTTTCGGAGCAATCAGCCCCACGACCTTGGCGGTGACCTGGTCTTGCAGGCCGAATACGTCCTCAAGCGCACCATCGAAATGGTCGGCCCACAAATATCGATCCGTCGCCGCTTCGACGAGCTGCCCGGTAATGCGGACTCGGCTTCCGGCTTTTCGCACGCTTCCCTCGAGGACATAGCGGACGCCGAGTTCTCTGCCGACCTGCTTTACGGTGACCGCGCGCCCCTTGTAGGTGAAGCTCGAGTTGCGGCCGATCACGAACAGCGATTTGAAGCGAGATAGCGCGGTGATGATTTCTTCAGCCATGCCGTCGGCAAAATACTCCTGCTCGGGGTCGCCGCTCATGTTCTCGAACGGCAACACGGCAATGGATGGCTTGTCGGGCAGTGGCAGCGCCTGGGCCGTCGCGAGCGGTGGCTTCGCCGATCTTACCGCGGGAACACCCGAATCTATCTTGAAACGCCACGCGCGCATTGGTTCAGCAATATTCTTCAGGCTCTGCAGCCCGATATCCTCAAAGGCGATATCGACCTTGCCGCGAATCTGACGTTGCGCGTCGTCTGAAATGCAGACGCTGCCAGGCTCCGCTATTCCCTCAAGACGCACCGCAATATTGACGCCGTCTCCGAAGATATCGTTTTCATCGACGATGATGTCTCCGAGATGGATACCAATACGAAATTCGATCCGCTCGGCCTGCTGCACCATGGCGTTCTGCTCTGCCATGCCGCGCTGGATTGCGATGGCGCAGCGCACAGCGTCCACGACGCTGGCGAACTCGACCAGCATGCCATCGTCGGTGTATTTGACGACCTTGCCGCGATGCTCGCTGATCCTGGGGTCAGCGAGCCCACGCAGGCGCTCCTTGAGGCGGATGTGGGTCCCCTCCTCATCGAGGCCGGTCAAGCGACTATATCCGACTACATCGGCCGCAAGGATGGCCGCAAGCCGCCTTTCAACGCGATGGTCGGTCAAAAACGGCCTCCCCTGATCGGTCGATCCGTCGATGCATCAAAGCATCTTGCCATTGCCCGACTGTCATTCAGGCAGCCCGGCTCGTCTCAATGCATCCTTGTAGCGCTCAAGATCTTCGAGATGCCGCTGAGGCACCATGTCTCGTATGTTGGAAAGACGCAGACCGGGACGCAAATGCAGCAGCCGAGCGACCGCTGCATTAGCCCTATCCAGGCACCCCAACATGGCGTTGCTCGCGGCAGCCACGCGTAGCGCGGCTGGAAAGTCGGGGCTGTCCCGTAGCGCCATAGCGGCCCACGACGCGGCCTCATCGTAGCGACCCAGGAGGAAGTGCGCATAGGCGATTCCGTTGCGCATGCCCATCAAGCGTGGATCGAGAGGATTCAGGCGGATGGCATGCGCAAAGTAATCGATCGCCGATGACGGCTCGCCGAGCCAATCCTTTATCCAGCCGCCGGCGTGCCACGCCTCGGCAAAATTCGGATTGAGCGCAAGCGCCCGATCGATCAAGGCGATGCCTTGGTCGAGATCGTGAACGATGGCCGCCAACGCCCACCCGCTGGCAGCGAGCGCGATCGCGTCATCCTTGCCCAACTCGATTGCACGCTTCGTCAGCCGCGTTACCTCGGCAACTTCATCCGCCACTTCCGGAATCCAGCCGACCCCCTTGCCATACGCGTAACAGGATGCAGCGCGGCCATAGGCAGCCGCAAAGTCCGGGTCCAACTCGGTCGCATGGATGAACAAGCGCAGGGCTTCTTGATACGGTTGTTGGCCGATGACCTGATAGATGAACTGATAAAAACTGGACATGCCTCGCAGATAGACGGTGTAGGCGTCGAGGCTGTCGGTAGGATTGCGCTTGGCACGCTCGATCTCGGCACTCTCCACCGCCGGCGCGATCGCACCCACGACGCTCTCGGTCACCCGGTCCTGCAATTCGAAGATGTCCCCGAGCCCACCGTCGAACCGGCCCGACCAGAGATGCACGCCCGACGACGTATCAGCGAGCTGTCCGGTAATCCGCACGCGATCTGAAATCTTGCGAACGCTACCCTCCAGGACATAACGCACGCCAAGTTCGCGCCCGACCTGCTTTACGTCGACCGCCTGCCCCTTGTAGGTGAAGCTCGAGTGGCGGGCTATGACGAACAGCTCCTTGAAGCGGGACAGCGCCGTTATGATGTCCTCGGCCATCCCGTCCGCAAAGTAATCCTGCTCCGGATCGGAGCTCAGGTTGCTGAAGGGGAGAACGGCCACCGACGGTTTGTCGGGAAGCGCTAGCGAGGAGACCGGCTGTCGCGCGTTGGCATCGCTCACCAGATCATCTGCAGGGCTCTCCTCCCGGACGACGCCGACGAAACGAAAACCTTTGCGTGGAAGCGTCTTGATAAGCCGCTGCTCCTCCCCGGAATCGCTGACCGTACCGCGAGCTGCGTTCAGACGTGTCGTGAGCGCGGCGTCGGACACGATGCGACCGTTCCAGACGGCGGCAATGAGGTCGTCCTTGCTGACCACGCGATCCCGGTTACGGATCAGGTATTCGAGCAGGTCGAAGACCTGCGGCGCCATCGGAATGACGGCCGCCCCGCGACGTAACTCGCGCCGGCCAGTATCGAATGCGAAATTCTCGAAGAGATAGAGCAAGTTGCTAATCCCTCCAGTGCCGCCTCCGCTTCGCCGGCGACATTCGCGTCCCCGGTAGCCAGAGAAGTAGCCGAAGCATAAGCCGCCGGTAAGGGAAAAGTAAGCGAACGATCAAGCGGACCCTCTCGGGTCCTGACACCCTCCCCCTGTTGAAACCAACATTTCAGAGGAGCGCCACGATGAACGCGATCCACGGGGCGATCAGATTTGGGCTCTCCCTTGCGCCGTCGCCGCGCGTCTGCGGCCTGCTCAGGACATGCCGGGATACGTTACAGGAGTGGCGCCAACGCCAAAGGCTCCGCGACCGTTTGTCTGAGCTGAGCGACAGGGAACTGATGGATATCGGTACCACGCGCGGAGAGATCGACTACGTCGCGTCGAACCGCACCATCGATCCACGCGGATCGTTGCAGTGTTGAGACACATGGCCTCGACGCCTTCCCACTCTCGCATGGTGCCGATGGCCTCGGACCGCAGTTTCAGGGATCAACTGTTGCCCATTCGACACGACGGGCAAATCAGTCCGCCAGCCCAAAACCCGTCAAGTCCTCGCGACAAAAATAATTCGCCTTGACAGAAGTTCGGATTGATGTATGATCCTCCCCGTCTCATCCGTTGAGGGGCGTTTCGCGATCGTCACGAACGCGGTGTGAGATGCGGTGGCCGCCAAGGTGCGCGAGACGAATGCGCCGAGGCGGACGGTGAAATCGTGTGGATCTGCCGCCCCGATGCTGGTGGCAAGTTCGCGAGAGGCCAACGCCCCTTGCGGATGACGGTGACAACCAAGCATGGTCTCGCCGGGGTGAGCACGTATAAGCCGTAAGCCCATCGCGCAGGGAATGTCGGATTGCCTCCGCTGAACCTGTATGCTCGTGTGCGCCACTTTCTACTCATTGCACGCGAGACCGCGGGTGCAGCGTGCACCCGGCATTCCCTGCGCCCTCTTCCTTCCGAGGGCCGACGACCATGCAAGGCTCGGGCGAAAGGCGCCGCGAGATCGCGAAGCTATATCTGAACGGACCGAAGCTGCATCTGAATGGACCCCTTTATCTGAACGGACCAATGAGCTTGCCGACCGCATCTGCTGAATTCGGAACAATTCGCAGGACAGCTGCACTTGCAAGTGAGTTGCGATTGCGGCTCATGATCGACGCTTGATGTTCACGGACGCCCTGCTAAACCGCCGCCCATGACTGCCTCCCATACCCCTTCCCCCGCCACCAAGACATCGGTTGCCGCGATCTCGATCTTCGCCAGCGGCGGCATGGCCGCGGCAAAGCTCGTGGTCGGCATCGCAATCGGCTCGCTGGCGCTGATCTCGGAAGCGCTGCACAGCGCGATCGACCTGGTCGCGACCATCATCACCTGGGCGGTGGTGCGCGTCTCCGACCAGCCGGCGGATGCCGAGCATCATTACGGCCACGGCAAGTTCGAGAGCGTCTCCGCGCTCGGCATCATCGCCCTGCTCTACGTGCTGGCCGGCGGCATTCTGGTGCAGGCCTATGGCCATCTGCGCGAGGGCGCCGCGCCGCCAACGGTCTCGGCGGGTCCGTTCGCCGTGCTGGCGATCGACATCGCCGTCAATTTGTGGCGCGCCCGCGCGCTGCATCGTGCGGCGCGCGCAACCAAGAGCCAGGCGCTCGCGGCCGACGCGCTGCATTTTGCATCCGATGTGATGGGCTCGTGTGCCGTCATCGTCGGCCTCATCCTGGCCGGGCTCGGTTTCTGGTGGGGCGACGCCGCCGCGGCGATCGTGGTCGCCATCATGATCGCCCTGCTGGGCCTGCGGATGGCACGCGAGACGGTCGAGACCCTGCTCGACCGCGCGCCGGAAGGCGCGCTGGACAAGGCGACATCTGCGATCTCGGCGGTGCCGGGTGTGGTCGGCGTCGACCGCCTGCGCGTGCGCATGGTCGGCCCCACCCATTTCATCGACGCGATCGCCAAGGTGCCGCGCACCTATCCGATCGACCGCGTCGAGGAGATCAAGCGCAGGGCACAGGAGGCGGTGACGAAGGCGCTCGGCGATGCCGACCTCACCTTCACCGCCGTCCCCGTCGCGCGCGACAATGAGAGCGTGCGCGAGCGCATCATGGTGATCGCGCGCAATTCCGGGCTCGCCATCCACCACGTCACGGTGCACGATCTCGGCCACAAGCTGATCGTCGGCATCGACCTCGAGGTCGACGGCGGGATGGAACTGACCGCGGCGCACGCCATCGCCCACGATCTCGAGCACGCGATCCGCGAGAGTTTTGGCGAGGACGTCGAGGTCGACACCCATATCGAGCCGCTCGAGCCCGAAACGCCATGGGGCAACGACGCCCCACCCGACCGCGTCGAGGCCATCCGGGCCGCACTGACGCGCTTTGCCGATGGCGGGGCGATCCACGACGTCCACAATGTGCGGGTCCGCGACACCGATGCCGGCGAGATCGTCAACTTCCACTGCCGCGCCGCGCCGTCGATGAGCGTGATCAAGGTGCACGAGAGCGTGGACGAGATCGAGCGCGAATTGCGGCGCGCGTTCCCCACCATCAAGCGCGTGATCAGTCACGCCGAGCCGCCGCGCGCGTAGTTCTACGGAGTCGTTCCTGTTTCGGACTCATTCTGAACGGACCGATTCTCTCCGGGACAAGAATTATTTCGCGTTAACGAATCGTTGACTCTCGACAGTCCGGAAAATCTGGATTCAAATCATCATGATTCGAATGCTGCGTGGGGCGCATCCGAACCGTGTAAAAAGCAAGCTTAAGGCGGGGGTCTAAAGCATGGCGCGCGCGCATGCCGCGAACGCGTGTGTCCAATCCGATTCGATCAAGGGATTGGCGCAGTCGATCGCGAAACCGGCCTACACCAGGCTTCTCACGGCCGAGCCTGCCCTGCGGCGCGCGGTGCCGACCTTGATCATCGCCTTCCTCATCACGATCTGCCTCGGCGCCTTCGTGCAGGTGATCGACCAGAACCGGCAGAAGCGCAACGCGACGAAGCGCGACCTCGCCGCGCTGTCCGACATCCTCGCCGAGCGGCTCGACCGTCTGACCTCGGCGCGGCGCGAGCGGCTCGGCAACATCGAGCGAATGCAGGAGATCCTGCCCGACCTGATTCCGTCCTGGGGCATCGCGCTCGGCCGCCACGTCATCATCTCCGGCGCCGATCACCGCGTGCTGGCGCGCGTGCCGATCGACGGGCTCGGCGACAATGACCGCGTGCTCGACGTGATCTCCACCGCGCAGCTGCTCGCCGCGCCCGGCCAACAGGGCGTGGTGAGCGACATGATCCTGCCGAACGGCTCCAGCGCGCTGGCGATCTCGCGGCTGGTCAAGTCACTGCCCGGCCAGGTCGTCGTGATCCAGGAGAACAACGAGCCGATCTGGGGCTCGGATGCCGCATTGTCGGTGACGCTGTCGGCGACCACGGGCTTCGTGGTGCTGATCCTCGGCTTTGCCTTCCACTGGCAATCGACCCGCGCCCGCGAAGGCGACCTGATCAACGACGCCGTGCGCGGCCGCATCGACACCGCGCTGAACCGCGGCCGCTGCGGCCTGTGGGACTGGGATCTGTCGCGCGGAAGAATTTTCTGGTCGCAGTCGATGTTCACCCTGCTCGGCCTCGACACCCGCAACGACCTGCTCACCTTCGGCGAGGTCAACGCGCTGGTGAAGTCCGACGACATCAACCTGTTCGACATCGCCGATCAGCTGATCTCCGGCAAGATCGACCACATCGACCAGAGTTTCCGGATGCAGCACGTCGACGGCCACTGGATCTGGCTGCGCGTGCGCTGCGAGCTCAGCCACGCCGCCGCCGACAACGGCCTGCATCTGATCGGCATCGCCGTCGACATCACCGAGCAGAAGAGCCTCGCCGAGAAGACCGTCGAAGCCGACCTCCGTCTGCGCGATGCGATCGAGACCATCCCGGAAGCCTTCGTGCTGTGGGATGCCGAGGACCGCCTGGTGCTGTGCAACTCGCACTTCCAGCGCCTGCACAAGCTGCCCGACTCCGCCGTCACGCCCGGCACCTCCTACGAGACCGTGATCGAGGTCGGCAGCATGCCGGAGGTGCGCACCCGCCTGCAGGAGAGCAACGTGCCGGCGCCGGGGGCGCGCACCTTCGAGGCCCAGCTCGACGACGGCAGCTGGCTGCACATCAGCGAGCGCCGCACCAAGGACGGCGGCTACGTCTCGGTCGGCACCGACATCACCCGCATCAAGGAGCACGAGCAGAAGCTGGTCGACAACGATCTGCGGCTGCGCGCCTCGGTGATCGATTTGAAGCGCTCGCAGGGCGAGCTGGAGCGGCAGGCCGACGAGCTCGCCGACCTCGCGGACAAATACTCCAAGGAGAAGACCCGCGCCGAGGAGGCCAACGCCGCGAAGTCGAAGTTCCTCGCCAATATGAGCCACGAGCTGCGCACCCCGCTCAACGCCATCATCGGCTTCTCCGAGATCATGGGCAGCGGCCTGTTCGGCACGCTCGGCTCGGACAAATACGCCGAGTACTGCCACGACATCCTGACCTCGGGGAAATACCTGCTCGAGGTGATCAACGACATCCTCGACATGTCGAAGATCGAGGCCGGCCGCATGAAGTTCGACATGGAGCCACTCGACCTCTCCAGCATCCTCGCCGAATCCCTGCGCGTCGTCTCCGGCCGCGCCGAGGACAAGGGGCTGTCGGTGGAGTCGGAAATCGAGAGCACGATCTCGGTGGTCGCCGACCGCCGCGCGGTGAAGCAGATCATCGTCAATTTGCTGTCGAATGCGGTGAAGTTCACGCCCGACAATGGCCGCGTGCTGGTGCGCGGCCAGCTGGTCAACGACTCCATCGTGCTGCTGATCGCCGACAGTGGCATTGGCATCGCCTCGGAATCGCTGCGGCGTTTGGGCAAGCCGTTCGAGCAGGTCGAGAGCCAGCTCACGAAGACCTATCAGGGCTCGGGCCTTGGCCTTGCGATCGCCCGCTCGCTCACCAACCTCCACGGCGGCTCGATGAAGCTGCGTTCGAAGCTTGGCGTCGGCACCGTCGTCCGCGTCACCCTGCCCCGCGACCCGCGCAAGCAGCAGGAGAAACTGGCCGCGTAGAGCATGATCCGGAAAGGAATTGTAGGGTGGGCAAAGCGAAGCGTGCCCACCCTCACGAGCGCGCCGCAAAAGGTGGGCACGGCGCAAACGCGCCTTTGCCCAGCCTACGTTTTGCGCCGCGTGGTCGCGATCAGCACCAGCAGGAAGGACGCCGCCGTCATCAAGGTCGAGATCGCCGCGATGGTCGGATCGATCTCGTCGCGCAGCGCGGTGAACATGCGCTTGGTCAGCGGCTGATACTGGCCGCCGGAGATGAACAGCGCGACGATGGTCTCGTCCATCGCCGAGATGAAGGCGAAGATGCCGCCGGCGACCACGCTCGCCTTGATCTGCGGCAGCGTCACCGCAAAGAAGCTGCGCAGCCGATTCATGCCGAGGCTGCGTGCCACCATCTCCTGCGCCGGGTCGAAGCTCTGCAGCCCGGCGACGACGGAGATGATGACATAGGGCAGACCGAGCATGACATTGGCAAGCACGAGCCCGGTCATCGACGCGACAAGGCCGACCTTGGCGTAGACGAAGAAGATGCCGACCGCGGTGATGATGATCGGCACCACCAGCGGCAGCAGCAGCGTCATGTGGATGACGCGCATGATCCGCCAGCTCGACTGACTGATGGCATAGGCTGCGGCGACGCCGAGTGGGGTTGCGATCGCGACGGTGAGGAAGGCGACCGTCAGCGTGACCCGCGTCGCCTGCATCCAGGCGGCGTTGCCGACATACTCCTGGTACCAGCGCAGCGACAGCGACGGCGGCGGGAAGGTCAGGAAGCGCGCGGAGGAGAACGACATCGGCGCGATGATCAGGATCGGCAGGATCAGATAGAGCAGCACCAGCGTGCAGAACACGACGAAGGCGATGCGGGTTGGGCGGGACGTCGTCATTTTTGCCCCAGCACGCGATCGAGCGGAATGAACCGGCTGACGGCGAAGAAGATCGCCGCCACCGCCGCGAGCAGCACGACGCCGACCGCGCTCGCCGCGCCCCACTGGTCGTAGAGCTCGACATTGCGGCTCACCAGCATCGAGACCATCACGGTGCGGCCGCCGCCGAGCAGCTCCGGCGTGATGTAGAAGCCGAGCGCCAGCACGAACACCAGCGTGCAGCCAGCCAGCACGCCCGGCAGCGACAGCGGCAGGAACACCCGCCAGAAGGTCAGCACCGGCCCTGCCCCGAGGCTGGCGCCGGCCTGCAAGAGATCACGCGGAATCTTCTGCATGGTGGCATAGAGCGGCAGCACCATGAAGGGCAGCAGGATGTGCAGCGTCGCCACCACCGTGCCGAAGGTGTTGTGCACCAGCGCCAGCGGCTCGTCGATCAGGCCGAGCTGCCGCAGCAACTGGTTGATCACGCCGGTCCGCTGCAGCAGCGCCAGCCAGGCATAGGCGCGCACCAGCACGCTGGTCCAGAACGGCAGCACCACCAGCGCCAGGATCACGATGTTCCAGCCGCGCGGCGCGATGCTGGCGGCATAGGCGATGGGATAGCCGAGCAGCAGCGCGAGCAGCGTCACCGCAAGGCTGATCTCGAAGGTCAGCGCAAAGCTGCGCCAATAGATATCCTCGCTGAAGATGCGGCGGTAGTTCTCAAAGGTGAAGCCGTTGTGCCAGATCGACTGCCAGGCCAGCCAGCCGACCGGCAGCACGATCAGCAGCAGGATCACCAGCAGCGCCGGCAGCGCCAGCGCCAGCATCGTCAGCTGTTCGCGGCGCTGATGCCTGAGCGAGATGTCTGGGGCTGAACCGGTCACGGCGGGTGATCCCTCACGTCACTTCTGCATGAACGAGACCCAGCGCTTCTCGGCCGCCTCGCCCGCCGGCGACGACCACCACGCATAGGACATCAGCGCCTGCTTGGCGGCGTTATCGGGCGCGCTCGGCAATTGCGCTGCGCGCTCCGGCTTGATCACGCCGGTGTCGAACGCCTTCGGGTTGGCCGGGCCGTAGTCGATATGCAGCGGCAGATTGGCCTGATGCACGGGATCGACGGCCTCATTGAGGAACTTCACGGCTGTCGAAAGATTTGGCGCGTCCTTGAGGATGCACAGCGAGGTGCTCTGCAGAATGCCCTGGTTGAAGGTGAAGGACACCTTTGCGCCCTCGTTGATCAGCGCGCTGACACGGCCGTTCCAGGCCATCACCATGTCGACCTCGCCGTCATTGAGCAGTTGCGCCGACTGCGCGCCCGAGGTCCACCACACCGTGATGTTGGGCTTGATCTCCTCGAGCTTCTTGAAGGCACGATCGACGTCGAGCGGATAGAGCTTGTCCGGCGCAACGCCGTCGGCCATCAGCGCGGCTTCGAGCGTTGCGATCGGGTGGTTGCGCAGCGCGCGGCGGCCGGGGAATTTCTTGACGTCCCAGAAGTCGGCCCAGCTCGCCGGCGCTCCGGATGGGAACTTCTTCTGGCTGTAGGCGAGGACGCTGGAATAGAACTCATACGCGACCGAGTAGGCCGAGCGATAGGCCTCCGGCATCGCGGCCCCATTCGGCAGCTTGGAGAAATCCAGCTTCTCGAACAGGCCCTGCTCGCCACCGCGCAGGCAATAGCCGGTCGGGACGTCGACCACATCCCAGGTCGGCTTGCCGCTCGCGACCTGCGACTTCACTGCCGGCCATGCGTCGGGGATGCTGTCCTGGTTGATGGTAATGCCGAGTTTTTTCGCGGACGGATCGAGGATCGCAACGGTCTGCGCTTTCTGATAGGCGCCGCCCTGCGACACGAAGGTGATCTGCTCCGCCGCATAGGCCGGCATGCTGGTCAGGATCGTGGCCGCGGCAAGCAGCGCGCGGCGGCTGAGATATGAAGAAGCAATCGTCATGTCCAATCCCCTCTCGTGTTGACGGCCGAGCTAGCGCTCGACCGCATCCAGAAACTGATACCAGCCGGCCACCGCGCGGACGGCCGGTTCGCGGAACGCATAGAATGGAATGGTCTTGAGACGGCGCGCCGCGAGCAGGCCGAGATTGACGGACTCGCCGCGCACGAGGTCTGCGAGATAGCGCCCCATCAGGCTCGACATCGCAACGCCCGCGCCGTTGTAGCCGACCGAGTAGAGCGTGCGGTCATCGAGCCGGCCGACATGCGGCACGGAGTCGAGCGTCATCGCGACGAGGCCGGACCATTTGAACTCCAGCGGAACATCCGCAAGCTCCGGAAAGATGCCGACCATCGCCTTGCGCAGCGCTTCGAACGCGCTCTCCGAATCCTGTTTGCCGAACGCGCCGCGGCCGCCGAAGACGACGCGGTCGTCGACCTTACGGAACCAGCGCATCATGCGCTTGGTCTCGGTGTAGCTCCGACCGGTCGGCATCAAGCTGCCGGCGAGATTGGGCGACAGCTTTTCGGTTGCGATCAATGCGCTGCGGAACGGCACCAGCGTTCGCTGCACGCGCGCGGTGGCCGACGTCAGGTCGGAATAGGAGTTGGTGGCGATGATCGCCTGGCGCGCCCGCACGCTGCCGCCTGGCGTCTCGGCGAGGACACCGTCGCCGTCACGACGCAACGAAACAACCGGGCTCTCCTGAAAGATCGGCACGCCGCGCGCCGCGACGCCCTTGGCGAGTCCACGCAGATAGTTCAGCGGATGGATGCCGCCGGAGCCGGGATTAAGCACGCCGCCAACGAAGATCGACGAGCCCGTCTCATCGCGCACCTGGTGCGGATCGAGAATCCTGACCTCGGTGTCGCGCATCTCGCGCGACATCCAGGCGGCTTCGTCGATCGCGGCCTTCAGCGTCGTATCATTATGCGCCGCCTTGACCTGGCCGGTCCGCGTCAGCCGCGCGCTGGTAATGTCGAATTCGGACACCAGCTCCTCGACCATGTCGACCGATTCATGCGCGATCTCGTACATCCGCCGCGCCATCGCCCGACCATGCACGGCATCGATCTCGCGGAACGACAGCCGGAACTTTGCGGTGATGACGCCGCCGTTGCGGCCGCTCGCGCCCCAGCCGGGCTGGTTGGCCTCGAGCACAACAGGTGCGAGCCCGCTTTTGGCCAAGTGATACGCGGCTGACAGACCGGTGTAGCCGGCGCCGATGATGACGACGTCGGCCTGCCGCGCACCGGACAGCTTCGGAAAGGCCGGCAACGGATCAGCCGTCGCAGCCCATAACGAAGGCACCGGTGTCATCGGGGTGAAGGCCTGTGCCATCGCCGCGCCTGCTAGCTTCCGACCGCCGCGTCGGCAAATGCCTTCATCGTGGCGAAATGGAAATCGGGCTTGGTCAGCTCCGGCACTTCAGGCGTGCCGCCAAATCCCTTCATGCCCTGGCGCCGCTCGATCCAGCACACCTTGTAGCCGAGCTTGCGCGCGATGCCGATGTCGTGGTGCTGGCTCTGCGCGACATGCAGGATGTCGGACTGCTTGTAGCCGAACGCCGATTGCCGTCCCTTGTTGAAGGCGAAGAACTCCGGATTGGGTTTTGCGCAGCCAGTATCGTCGGCGCAGATGGTGTCGTGGAAGGGATTGCCCAGCGCATGCGCATAGGCCGACAGCGCGACGCGGTCGGCATTGGTCATGGCGACCAGGCGGAATTTGGTACGCAGACGTTTCAAGGCCTCGACGGAATCAGCGAACGGCTGCCAGCGCAGCACCGCAAGCTGGAACGCGTCGCAGGCGCCGTCATCCGACGGCAAATCGAGCTCGCGCGCGAGATAGCGGTAGACATTGAACATCACCTCGCTGGAGCGCTCAGGATGGGCATCGCGGCCGCGCTTGTAGGAGGCGAAGATCTGATCGTCGCTCAGCGCTGCCGTCCGCGGGCCGCCGATCCGGCGCACGCCTTCGAGCACGCCGGCCTCGAAATCAATCAGGGTGCCGACGACGTCGAATGTGAGAACCTTGAAGCTATCGTAGGACATGGTCATCTCTTTTCTTGGCTTTGCTTGCTGGTCATTGACGCGCCTTCGGCACGACGATGGTGTCTTCAGGATGCAGCGTGACGGTGAGGTCGCCGCCGACGGGCGGAATGCGGCGCGCAGCCTCGTAATGGCTCGGCTGGCGCAGGCTCAAGGCGGTGCCGTCGGGCAATTGCAGGAACACGCGCAGGCTCTCGCCCTGGTAGACGATGTCGGTGACTTTGCCGGTCAAGCGGTTGCGCGCCGCATCGCCCTTGCCGTCATCGATCAGGAGCTTCTCGCTGTGCACGGCGAGCATCAAACCGTCGCCGTCCGGGATGCGGCGCGTGCTGCGCAGGATCGACGAACCAAGTGCAACGCTGCAGCTGTCGACGGGATGGACCGGCAACAGGCTCGCCTCGCCGATGAAACTCGCCACGAAGGCGTCGGCGGGGTGATCGTGCAGCCGCTGCGGCGCGTCGATCTGCACGAGCTTGCCGTCCTTGAGGATCGCAACACGATCGCTCATGGTCAGTGCTTCGCGCTGGTCATGCGTGACGTAGATGATGGTGGCGCCGATCCGCCGGTGCAACTCACGGAGCTCGATCTGCATCGCCTCGCGCAATTGCTTGTCGAGCGCCGACAGCGGCTCGTCCATCAGGATCAGCCGCGGCTCGAAGATCATGGCGCGCGCCAGCGCGACGCGCTGACGCTGGCCACCCGAGAGCTGCGAGATGCCGCGCGACTCGTAGCCGGCAAGCCCGACCATGGCGAGCGCTGCGTTCACCTTCTTCGGCCAGTCCGCCTTCGGCAGCCGCCGCGCGCGCAGGGGAAAGGCGACGTTCTCGCCGACGCTCATATGCGGGAACAACGCGTAGTTCTGGAACACGACGCCGATGTCGCGCTTGTGCGGCGGCAGGAGGGTGACGTCGCGGTCGCCGAAATGGACCGAGCCGGAGGATGGCTGGATGAAGCCGCCGAGGATGCCGAGCAGCGTGGTCTTGCCGGAACCGGACGGGCCGAGCAGCGAGACGAACTCGCGCGGCGCGACATTCAGCGTGACATTATCGAGGGCGCGGACAGCATCGTAATGCTTGCTCGCGGACCTGATGTCGACGCTCTCTCCGCCCTTGTCCAATCACCGACCCCGTCATGTTGCCGATCCGCGCTGCGATGCGCAGGATCGGGGCCACCCGCCTGACGCGGGTTGACCTGTGAACCGGCATGATCTCGTCTTATGATCCGGGTAGATCGGACTAGCCTGATGGTAGCCCCCGCTGCGCCGGATTAAACAACCTGCCCTTGTGTGCAGGCCATTCCGTCAATGCAAACAGACTTGCCGAACACCGGCAATTGCCAAATTCTCACCGGAGGCATAAGCTGAAGTTATGTCTGAGCTCCGCCGGATGCTGCCCTCGAGCCACGCTTTGTTCGTCTTCGACGCCGCCGCGCGCAACGGCAGCTTCACGGCCGCGGCCGCGGAGCTGAATGTCACGCAGCCTGCGGTGAGCCGCATGCTCGGGCAATTCGAGGATTATCTCGGCGTCCGCCTGTTCGACCGCACGGCCGGCGGCGCGGTGCTGACCGAGGAAGGCGAGATCCTCTATCGCCGCGTCTCCGACGGCTTTCGCAGCATCGAGAGTGGGCTGATCGAGATCGACCGCCGGCGCAAGGGCACCGAGACGGTGACGCTGTCGGTGTCGTCGGCCTTCACCACGCATTGGCTGATGCCGCGGATCGACAAGCTGCAGCGCCAGTTTCCGACCGTCGATCTGCGCTTCCAGCTGATCTCGGGCCCGTTGCGCGGCCCCGTCGACAATGTCGATCTCGGCATGCGCTTTCGCGATCGCTTCGATCCCGAACAGAATGGCGCACTGGTCATGAAGGAGGTGATGGTGCCGATCTGCACGCCCGCCTATCGCGATGCCGATGGCGCGGATGGTGCAAGCGAGCCCAACACCATCATCCGCCTGGCGGAGACGCCGGGTGATTGGGCGGCGGAGTATCGCACATTTCTCACCAAGCGATTGGGCGCGGCGAAGTCGCTGAGCTTCTCCGATTATGCGGTGGTCGTGCAGGCCGCCCTGCTCGGCCAGGGCATCGCGCTCGGCTGGCTGACGGTCGCAGCGCACTGGCTGCTGACGGGCGCACTGGTGCCGGCCTCGGAAAAGCTGACCACGACGCGGCGGCTGTGTGAGCTGGTCTATCCGCCCGACCGCTCGGTGCGGCCGGTGGTCGCCGACATCAGGGACTGGATCATCGCGCAGATGCGCACTGACATGGCGGCCATCGACAAGCTCTATCCGCGGCTCAAGTTGATGAGGGCAAGCTACTGAGTTTCCAGCGTCGGCGCGACCTCGCGCGCGACCTGCACCAGGGCCGCGATCAGCGGCGTCATCGGGTCGCGCTGCGGGATCACCATGCCGATGCTGTAGTTCACCACGGGGTCCACGATCGGAATGCTGCGGACGGCGTCGGCGAGCCCGAGCGTCTCCGCCAGCTTCGCCGGCATCACGCTCGCCCAGCGGCCGGTCTTCACATGGGTGTACAGCACGAGCAGCGAATTCGAGGTCAGCGTCGGCGTCGCCTCCGCGCCGACCGAAGTCAGCGCGCGGTCGATGATGCGGCGGTTCTGCATATCAGGTGTCAGCAGGCAGAGCGGCACCTGGCCGACTTCCTTCCACGTCACCTGCTTGCGGTCACCGAACATGCCGTCCGGCGACGTCAGCAAACGATAGCTCTCATTGTAGAGCGGGATGGTGCGCACCTTGCCGATCGGCTCGTTCTCGATATAGGTCAGCCCGGCATCGACCTCGAGATTTTCGAGCAGGCCCAGCACGTCGGCCGAGGTGCAGGACTGGATGCGGAAGCGCACATCCGGATAGCGCGCGCGGAATGGCGTGGTCAGTGCGGCGACCATGCCGAGCACGGTCGGGATCGCGGCGATCCGGATCTCGCCGGACAGCTTGTCCTTGAGGCTATTGATCTCCTGCTTCATCGCCCGCGCGTCGCCGACGATGCGGCGCGCCCAGTCCAGCGTGCGCTCGCCCTCCGGCGTGAAGCCCTGGAAGCGGGAGCCGCGCTGCACCAGCATGACGCCGAGGATTTCCTCGAGCTGCTTGAGGCTGGTCGACATGGTCGGCTGGGTCACGCCGCAGGCCTCGGCCGCGCGTCCGAAATGCCGCTCCTTGGCCAGCGCCAGCAGAAGTTCAAGCTTGTCGATCAAGAGCTAGTCCCCGTCCCAAACAATGTCTTAACACCGTCACGAATACCACGGCTGCGGCCCGTTCCCCAACGCCTCGATTTGCGCCGGAAGCCATGATTCCCGGCCACCATTCTAAACGCAAATCGATCGATTTCACCGCCAAATTGATCGCATTTCGCAATCGCCGCATGAGACAGCTTTATTGATGTTTGGAAGGATTCCAACGCATGTGGAAGAGACTCGAAAACCCCTGATTTGAGAACGCGGATGACATCGGTTTACGAACCCTGGAACGAGACGCGCGGCGCCGAGATCATCGCCGAACATGCCAAGCTCGAAGGCGCCACGCTGGTGATCCTGCACGCGCTGCAGGAAGCTTTCGGCTATGTGCCCGAGCCCGCCATCCCGATGGTCGCATCCGCGCTCAATCTGTCCCGCGCCGAGGTGCATGGCGTGTTCACCTTCTATCACGATTTCCGGAAAGAACCGGCGGGCCGCCACGTGCTGAAGCTGTGCCGCGCCGAAGCCTGCCAGGCCGCCGGCGGCGATGCGCTCGCCGCGCGCGCCGAAGCCAGGCTCGGCATTTCCCTTGGAAACACCACTGCGGACGATCGCGTCACGCTGGAGCCGATCTACTGCCTCGGCCTCTGCGCCACCGCGCCGTCGGCGATGCTCGACGGCCGTATCGTCGGACGGCTCGATGAAAAGCGCCTCGATGCGCTGGTTGCGGAGGCGCAGCGATGATGAAGATTTACGTTCCCCGCGACGCTGCCGCGATCGCCGTCGGCGCCGATGAGGTCGTTGCCGCAGTCGAGCAGACCGCAGGACAGCGTGGACTGTCGATCGAGATCGTCAGAAATGGCTCGCGCGGCCTTTGCTGGCTGGAGCCGATGGTCGAGGTGGCGACCGCCAGGGGGCGCGTTGCGTTCGGCCCGGTGAGCGCCGCTGACGTCCCATCTTTGCTTGATGCGATGGTCAGTGACGGTCCGCATGCCCTGCGGCTTGGCGTCGCGGACGAGATTCCCTGGCTGAAGCGGCAGACCCGCCTCACCTTCGCCCGCTGCGGCGTGGTCGACCCGCGCTCGGTCGAGGACTATCGCGCCCATGGCGGCTACAAGGGCCTGGAGCGCGCGCTGACGCTCACGTCCGACCAGATCCTGACCGACGTCACCACGTCGGGCCTGCGCGGCCGCGGCGGCGCGGGCTTCCCGACCGGCATCAAGTGGAAGACGGTGGCGCAGGCACAGGCCGACCGGAAGTACATCGTCTGCAACGCCGACGAAGGCGACAGCGGCACCTTCGCCGACCGCATGATCATGGAAGGTGATCCCTTCGTCGTGATCGAGGGCATGACCATCGCAGGTATCACCGTCGGTGCGACCAAGGGCTATATCTACATCCGGTCCGAATATCCGCACGCCGTCGAGGCGATGAACGCTGCGATCGCGGCGGCCAATCGCGCGGGCTTCCTCGGCCACCGCATCGGCGGCTCCACGCATTCCTTCGATCTCGAAGTGCGGGTCGGCGCCGGCGCCTATGTCTGCGGCGAAGAGACCTCGCTGCTGGAAAGCCTTGAAGGCCGCCGCGGCATCGTCCGGGCAAAGCCGCCGCTGCCGGCGCACAAGGGCCTGTTCGGTAAGCCGACCGTGATCAACAACGTGCTGTCGTTTGCGGCGATCCCCTTCATCCTCGACAACGGCGCCAAGGCCTATGCGGATTTCGGCATGGGCCGCTCGCGCGGCACGATGCCCATCCAGCTCGCCGGCAACATCAAATATGGCGGCCTGTTCGAGATCGCGTTCGGCGTCACGCTCGGTGAGCTCATCGACGACATCGGCGGCGGCACGTTGTCGGGCCGCCCGGTGCGCGCCGTGCAGGTCGGCGGTCCGCTCGGCGCCTATTTCCCTCGCGCGCTGTTCGACACGCCGTTTGACTATGAGGCGTTCGCGGCGCGCGACGGCCTGATCGGCCATGGCGGCATCGTCGTGTTCGACGACAGCGTCGATATGCGCAAGCAGGCGCGCTTCGCGATGGAGTTCTGCGCGGTCGAATCCTGCGGCAAGTGCACGCCGTGCCGGATCGGATCGACCCGCGGCGTCGAGACCATCGACAAGATCATCCGCGGCGAGCGCGTCAGCGAGAATCTCGCCGTGGTCGAGGACCTCTGCAACACCATGAAGTTCGGCTCGCTCTGCGCGCTGGGCGGCTTCACGCCCTACCCCGTGATGAGCGCATTGAAACATTTCCGGGAAGATTTCGGCAGAGATCTAGGTCCCGCACCGGCCACGCTTCAGGCCGCGGAATAAAGGAGATCACGATGTCGCTGATCCAGGAAATCGATTTCGGCACCCCCAAATCCAAATCCGAGAGCATGGTCACGCTGACCATCGACGGGCAGAGCGTCACGGTGCCCGAGGGCACCTCGATCATGCGCGCGGCGATGGAGGCCGGCACGCAGATCCCGAAACTCTGTGCGACCGACATGGTCGACGCCTTCGGCTCCTGCCGGCTCTGCCTGGTCGAGATCGAAGGCCGCGCCGGCACGCCGGCCTCCTGCACCACGCCCGTGATGAACGGCCTCGTCGTGCACACCCAGAACGAGCGGCTGAAGAAGCTGCGCAAGGGCGTGATGGAGCTGTACATCTCCGACCATCCGCTGGACTGCCTGACATGCGCGGCCAATGGCGACTGCGAGCTGCAGGACATGGCGGGCGCGGTCGGCCTGCGCGATGTCCGTTACGGCTATGAAGGCGAGAACCACGTCTTCGCCAAGTCGCATGGCTGCGACAACGATTCATGGATGCCGAAGGACGAATCAAATCCGTACTTCACCTATGATCCCTCGAAGTGCATCGTCTGCTCGCGCTGCGTCCGTGCCTGCGAGGAGGTGCAAGGCACCTTCGCGCTGACGATCTCCGGCCGCGGCTTCGACAGCCGCGTCTCACCCGGCATGAGCGAAAGCTTCCTCGGCTCCGAATGCGTCTCCTGCGGCGCCTGCGTGCAGGCCTGCCCGACCGCAACGCTGACGGAAAAGTCCGTGATCGAGATTGGTCAGCCCGAGCATTCGGTGATCACCACCTGCGCCTATTGCGGTGTCGGCTGCACCTTCAAGGCCGAGATGCGCGGCGAGGAAGTGGTGCGCATGGTGCCGTGGAAAGACGGCAAGGCCAATCGCGGCCATTCCTGCGTCAAGGGCCGTTTCGCCTGGGGCTACACCACCCACAAGGAGCGTATCCTGAAGCCGATGATCCGTGAGCGGATCGAGGATCCCTGGCAGGAAGTGTCCTGGGACGAGGCGTTCAATTTCGCCGCGGCGAAATTCAAGGGTATCCAGCAGAGGTATGGCCGCGACGCGGTCGGCGGCATCACCTCCTCCCGCTGCACCAACGAAGAAACCTATCTGGTGCAGAAGCTGATCCGCGGCGGCTTCGGCAACAACAATGTCGACACCTGCGCCCGCGTCTGCCATTCGCCGACCGGCTACGGCCTGTCGCAGACTTTCGGCACCTCCGCGGGTACCCAGGACTTCGATTCGGTCGAAGAGACCGATGTCGTGCTGATCATCGGCGCCAATCCGGCGTCAGCTCACCCGGTGTTCGCTTCCCGCCTGAAGAAGCGGCTGCGGCAAGGCGCAAAGCTGATCGTGGTCGATCCGCGCCGCACCGAGATGGTGGAAGGGCCGCATATGAAGGCGCTGCATCTGCCGCTGATGCCCGGCACCAACGTCGCCGTGCTGACCGCGCTTGCCCATGTCATCGTCACCGAGGGCCTCGTCAACGAGAGCTTCGTGCGCGAGCGCTGCGACTGGAGCGAGTTCGAGGAATGGGCGGCGTTCGTCGCCGATCCCAGGAACAGCCCGGAAGCCACCGCGATCATGACCGGCGTCGATCCGAAGGATCTGCGCGAGGCGGCATGGACCTACGCCACCGGCGGCAATGGCGCGATCTATTACGGGCTCGGCGTCACCGAGCACAGCCAGGGCTCGACCACGGTCATCGCGATCGCCAACCTGGCGATGGCAACGGGCAATATCGGCCGGCCCGGCGTCGGCGTGAACCCGCTGCGCGGCCAGAACAACGTGCAGGGTTCGTGCGACATGGGCTCGTTCCCGCACGAGCTGCCGGGCTATCGCCACATCTCCGGCGATGCGGTGCGCGACCAGTTCGAGGCGATGTGGAACGTCAAGCTCAACCCCGAGCCGGGCTTGCGCATCCCCAACATGTTCGACGCCGCGATCGAAGGCACCTTCATGGGCCTCTACGTGCAGGGCGAAGACATCCTGCAGTCCGATCCCAACACCAAGCATGTGGTCGCGGCGCTGTCGGCGATGGAATGCGTGATCGTTCACGATCTCTTCCTGAACGAGACCGCGAACTACGCGCACGTGTTCCTGCCGGGCTCGAGCTTCCTGGAGAAGGACGGCACCTTCACCAACGCCGAACGCCGTATTCAGCGCGTCCGCAAGGTGATGACGCCGAAGAATGGCCTCGCCGACTGGGAGGTCACCATCGGCCTCGCCAGGGCGATGGGTTTTGAGATGAAGTACAATCACCCCTCCGAGATCATGGACGAGATCGCGGCACTGACGCCGACCTTCGCCGGGGTCTCCTATGCCAGGCTCGACGAGCTCGGCTCGGTGCAGTGGCCCTGCAACGAGAAGGCACCCGAGGGCACGCCGGTGATGCATATCGGCGGCTTCGTCCGCGGCAAGGGCAAGTTCATCATCACCGAATATGTCGCCACCGACGAACGCACCGGCCCGCGCTATCCGCTGCTGCTCACGACCGGCCGCATCCTCAGCCAATACAATGTCGGCGCGCAGACACGACGCACCGAGAACGTGGTCTGGCACAGCGAGGATCGCCTCGAAATCCATCCGCATGACGCTGAGCAGCGCGGTGTGCGCGACGGCGATTGGGTGCGGTTGCAGAGCCGCGCCGGCGAGACCACGCTGCGCGCGGAGATCACCGACCGCGTGGCACCGGGCGTGGTCTACACCACCTTCCACCACCCGGACACGCAGGCCAACGTGATCACGACCGACTTCTCGGACTGGGCGACCAATTGTCCGGAGTACAAGGTCACGGCCGTGCAGATCTCGCCGTCGAACGGCCCGAGCGACTGGCAGAAGGCCTATGACGAGCAGGCTCGCCACTCCCGCCGCATCGCGCCGATCGTGGAGGCCGCGGAGTGAACATGCGCGATCCCGTCTTCAAGGCCGATCGGAAAGTCTGGCGCGACGGCAGCCTCACGGACGGCGCGCGCCTGATCCCCGAGGAGACGGCGCTGGCGTTGACCTATAATGGCGGCACCTACGCCGTGATGATGGGCACGCCTGAGGACCTCAGCGACTTCGCGATCGGCTTCAGCCTGAGCGAAGGCATCGTGCAGTCGGCCGACGAGATTGAGACGCTTGACATCGTCGAGCTCGACGACGGCATCGAGCTTCGGATGTGGCTGAAGGCTGACAAGGCCGAGCAGATCAGCGAGCGGCGGCGGCATATTGCCGGCCCGACCGGCTGCGGCATCTGCGGGATCGAGTCGATTGCCGAGGCGGTCAAGCCGGCCGCGGTGGTGCCGAGGGGGCGCTGCTTCTCGCCGCGCGAGATCATGACGGCCATTGCGTCCGTCGCGCCGCGGCAGGAGATCAATCACCAGACCCGCGCGGTGCACGCCGCTGCGTTCTGGATGCCAGGCCGCGGCATCGTCGCACTGCGCGAAGATGTCGGCCGCCACAATGCGCTCGACAAACTCGCCGGCGCGCTCGCCCGCGACGACATCGCGACCAGCGAAGGCATGGTGCTGCTGACCAGCCGCGTCTCGGTCGAGATGGTGCAAAAGACCGCTGCGATCGGCGCACCGCTGATGGTCGCGGTCTCGGCGCCAACTGCGCTTGCGGTGCGGATGGCGGACGCCGCCGGCATCACGCTCGCCGCGATCGCCCGCGCCGACGGATTTGAAGTTTTCACGCATGCGGAACGCATCACGGCCACCGTGACCGCGAAGGAGGCCGTCTATGTCGTCGCCTGACAAACTGGTCTACATGGCGAACCAGATCGGAAAGTTCTTCCAGAGCCAGGGCCATGACCGGGCCGTGAAGGGGATTTCCGAGCACATCTGGAAGTTCTGGGATCCGCGGATGCGCAAGTCGATCTTCGCCCATCTCGACGCCGGCGGCACCGGCCTCGATCCCTTCGTGCGCGATGCGCTGGAGAAGCTGAAGAACGCGTGAGCGTCTCGGGAAGTCTGTAGGGTGGGCAAAGGCGCTCTTGCGCCGTGCCCACCATTCTCGGTGTGCTCGTGATGGTGGGCACGCTTCGCTTTGCCGACCCTACGGCACCGCGGCACCGCAATTAACCGTCGCCCACAATCGCGTTGAACACCCGCCGCACCTCGCCCTGCGTCTCGCGCAAGCGGGCCTCGAGCGCGGAGAAATCCGGCGTGTCTCCGGCCCGTGCCATCACCCGGCGCAGATCCTCGCCGGCGGTCTCCGGATTGAACTTGCCGCTGACGCAGAGCCGCAGGATTTGCGTCAGGTCGTGATAGAGCCGCGCCGCCGAGCGCAGGATCTCGGCCTCGGATTGTCCGAGCACGCCGAGCTTCGCCGCGTTGTCGAGCACCTGCAGCGTCGAGACGCTGAGGATGTCAGGCTTCTCGGCAGCGTGCGCGAGCTGCAGATATTGTGCGACGAAGTCGATGTCGATGAGGCCACCGGCGGCGAGCTTGAGGTCCCAGACGTCGTCCTCGCCCTTTTCCTGCGCAATGGCGCGGCGCATGTCGGCGACGTCGGTCGCGGTGCTGGCGGCATCGCGCGGACGGGTCAGCACGCTGCGGACGATCGCCTCGATCCGGGCGGTGAACTCGGGCGAAGCCGAGATGACGCGGGCGCGGGTCAGTGCCATGTGCTCCCAGGTCCAGGCGTCGCGCTCCTGGTAGTCGGCGAAGGAATCGACGCGCGAGGCGACCGGACCGGCGCGGCCTGACGGGCGCAGCCGCATGTCGACCTCGTACAGCACGCCGTAATTGGTCCGCGTGGTGAAGGCGCTGATCAGGCGCTGGGTGAAGCGGGCGAAATATTGCGCGCCGTGCAGCGAGCGCTCACCGTCGGAATCCGGCTGCTCTTGGTCGTGATCGTAGAGCAGGATCAGGTCGAGGTCGGAGGACGCCGTCATCTCGCGGCTGCCGAGCCGGCCCATGGCGAGGATCGCGGTCTGTTGCCCCTTGATGCGCCCATACTGCGCGGCGAACTGGTCGGTGACGAGGCCGTGCACGGTGTGCACGATACCTTCGGCGACGTCGGCAAAGGCGACGCTCGCCTGCTGCGCCGAGACCGTGCCGGAGAGGATGCGCGTGCCGATCAGGAACAGGCTCTCCTGGCCGAACTGGCGCAGGCGATCCAGGAAGTCTTCATACGAGACGGCATCCTGCAGCGTGGCCGCGAGCCGCTCCGATAATTCCTTCTTGTCCGGCATCGCGCCGAAGAAGCGCGGATCGATCAGGCCGTCCATGATCTGCGGCTGCCGCGCCAGCATGTCGCCGAGCCGCGGCGCCGCGCCAAGGATCAGCGCCACCAGCGCGACCAGGTCGCGGTTCTGGCTGAGCAGCGAGATCAGCCGCCCGCCCCGTTGGACCGCGCCGAGGAAACGGTCGAACGCCACGACCGCATCGTCAGGCTCTTCGGCGCGCGCCAATCCGTCGATCAGGTCGGGGATGAATTCCAGGAACGCAGCGCGCGTCGCCTCGATACGCAGCGCGCGGTAGTCGCCCTCGATCCATTGCTGCACGGTGCCGGCCACTGCGATCGGCTTCTTGAAGCCGAGACTGGCAAGATGTTCGAGCAGGCGCTGGTCTTCGGCGCCGGCGCCATAATCGACTTTCGGCAGCTTCGCCGTACCGGTCGGATCGTCGCCTTCGAACAACTTGCCGTAATGCCCTTGCACGACGTTGAGATGACCGAGCAGATCCCTGGCGAACGCCTCGCGGCTGTCATAGCCGAAGAAGTGCGCAAAACGCTCGACCGCCTCAGTCTCCTCGGGCAGCGAATGCGTCTGCTCGTCGGCGATCATCTGCAGGCGGTGCTCGACGCGGCGCAGGAATTCATAGGCCGTCGTCAGCTCGTCGCGCGCCTGGTGGGTGATCCAGTTGCTGCTGGCAAGCACATTGAGCGCATCCAGCGTCGGGCGCACGCGCAACTCCGGATGGCGGCCGCCGGCAATCAGCTGCTGGGTCTGGGCGAAGAACTCGATCTCGCGGATGCCGCCGCGGCCGACCTTGACGTTGTGGCCTTCGACCGAGGTCTCGGTCTGGCCGCGATAGGTCTGCATCTGCCGCTTCATGTCGTGAACGTCGGCGAGCGCGGCGAAATCCAGATGCTTGCGCCAGACAAACGGCGCGAGCTCGGCGACCAGCGCTTCGCCCGCGCGCACGTCGCCGGCGCAGGGCCGCGCCTTAATCATCGCCGCGCGTTCCCAGGTGCGGCCTTCGCGCTCGTAGTAGTGCAAGGCCGCATCGGTCGAGATCGCGACCTGGGTCGAGGCCGGATCAGGCCGCAGCCGCAGATCGACGCGGAACACGTAGCCCTCGCCCGAGCGCTGCTGCAGCATCCGCGCCATCGCCTGGGTGACGCGGACGAAGAACGGCTGCGGCTCGATATCCTCGGCAAGCGAGTTGGCGTCGCGATCGAAGAACACGATCAGGTCGATGTCGCTGGAATAGTTCAGCTCGCCCGCCCCCATCTTGCCCATCGCCAGCACGATCAGGCCGGAGCCCTGCTCGGGATGCTCGGGAGCGGGTGCGATCATGCGCCCGCGCGCCATCTCCTGCCGCAGCTGGAAGCGTAGCGCCGCCTGCACCGAGGAGACCGCCAGATCAGTCAGCGCCGCCGTCACCTGCATCACCGGCCAGACGCCGCCGATGTCGCAGAGCGCGATCAACAGCGCCGCCTCCGCCTTCAGGCGACGGAGCAGATGCATCACGTCGGCCTCGCTGCCGGCAGCGAATACCGCGCGCGAGGTGTCCTCGATCAACGCCGGGAGGTGCGACTCCGGGTCGCACGACAGTATCCGGATCAGCCGGGTCGCATCGGCGCGGGCGAGCTCCAGCAGATAGGGCGAGAACGCGAATATCCCAAGCAGGATGTCCCGCGCCCGCGGCAGCGCGAGCAACTCAGTGAGCGCAGCCGATTGCGCCGGCTCGAGCTCGGCAAGCCAGTCGGTCAGGCGTTGTTCGGCGGAATTGGAAGCGGCGACATGCGGTCCGTCCACGAATCGCGCGGCCAGACGATGTCGATCCGCGTTTCCCGGCGCGGCGGCATTCATGCCGCCTTCTGTGGCACATCCTGCGTTTGAGCCGCAAGCCTGTCACTGCCGCCGGCCCGCGCCGGCAGCACCAGCGTCGCAACCAGCCCCGGATGCGCATCGCCGAGCCGCAGCTCACCGTTGTGGAGCGTCGCGACCGCCGAGGCGAGGCTCAGGCCAAGGCCGGAACCGGGTAAGGTCCGGCTCGCTTCCAGCCGCACGAAGCGCTCCACCGCGTGCTTGCGGTCGCTCACGGGAATGCCGGGGCCATGGTCGGTGACGCTGAGCAGGATCTGGTCGCCCTCGCGGCGCGCCTCGATCAGGATTTCCCTTGCGCCGGCGTTGAGCGGCTGCACGGCGGAATCAGGCTTGCCGTATTTGATCGCGTTCTCGACGAGGTTGGCGAGCGCCTGGCTGATCAGTTCGCGGTTGCCATGCACCGGCGTCGGCGACGTCTTCACACGCAGCGTCATGCCGTCGTCCTCGGCAAGCGGCTCGTAAAGCTCATGGATGCCGTTGGCGACATCGGCCGCATCGAAATTGTCCATATTGCCCCGCGCCTGCCCTGACTCCGCGCGGGCGATCATCAAGAGCGCGTTGAAGGTGCGGATCAAGCCGTCGGATTCCTCGATGGTGCGCTCCAGCGCCGCGCGGTAATCGGCCTCGCTGCCCGAACGCGCCAGCGCCTCCTCGGCGCGGTTGCGCAGCCGCGTCAGCGGCGTCTTCAGATCATGCGCGATGTTGTCGGAGACTTCCTTCAGCCCCGTCATCAGCGCCTCGATCCGCTCCAGCATGGCGTTGAGGTTTTCGGCCAGGCGATCGAGTTCGTCGCCGCTGCGGCCGACCGGCAGGCGGCCGGAGAGATCGCCCGCCATGATGCGCTGGGTGGTGCCGGTCATGGCATCGATCCGGCGCAGCACCCGCCGTGCGACGAAGATGCCGCCGCCGATACCGAGCACGACGACCACCAGGATCGACCATTGCGCCGCCTTGGCGACGATGCCGAACAGCCGTCGTCGCTCCTCGAGGTCCCGCCCGACCAGCAGGCGGAAGCCGTTCGTCATCTGGGTGACGCGCACCAGCGCGCGATGGTCCACGTTGCCCTGGTCATCGAGCCTGCGATAGGCGATCTCGGACCAGCCGGATCTCGCCATCACACCCGGCGACAGCGAATCGACATTGCCGGCGATCGCCTGCCCGGTCGGTGTGGTGAGGAGATACAGGTTCGCGCCCGGCCGCAGCGCCCGGTTTCCCATGGTGTTGTAAAGGCCGTGCAGGCCACGGCGATCATAGATGGCGGTGATCTCGCCGACCTCGACATTCACCGTCGAGGTGATCTGCTCGGTGATCAGGCGCCGCGTATTCCAGGCGAAATAGACCAGCAGCGAGGCGGCAAACAGCGCGAACAGCAACAGATAGACCAGCGTCAGGCGAAACGCCGTGGTGCGGATCAGTTTACCGAATGCCGTCACGAATTATCCCACCAGTCATATTGAGCCTTCTTACCATAGGGCGCCGAAACGCCAGAAGTGACAAAGCGTTCATGAAGCGGATGACCAGTCGAGCGTGAAAAGCCCTAACCGCCAGCAAATATATCTCTATATGAGATTGAAGATATTATCTCAATGAGATATATTGAAGCTCGTGAAGACGGTCCTCTATACCAAGGCGGCTCTTCGGAGCCTTCAGGCACATAAGAACCGTGCGAAGCAAATCCGCGCGAAGATCGACCAGTACGCCGCGACGCCCGAAACACTGGCCAACAATGTGATTCAGCTCTCAGGCAGCAGCGCAAAACGTCTCCGCATTGCGAGCTTTCGGGTGCTCTTCACCGAGACCGAGACGACTATTACCGTATTGGATGTCGGTCCTCGCGGTGGGATTTACGAATAGGAGTGGCTATGCCCGTCATGACAAAAACGCCACAGGGCGAAGATATCGTGATTTTGTCCCGCTCCGAGTATGACTCTCTGACGGCTGCTCGACACGATGAAGATGCCGCGGATGCAGCGCGCGCCAACCAAATCATCGCGGAAATCGAGAGGGGTACCGAGACGCTGTTGACCAGCGAAGAGGCAAACCTGCTACTTGATGCCAAGACCCCGCTCGCATTCTGGCGCAAGCATCGCGGCATAACCCAGGAGGCATTGTCGAAATCTGTTGGTGTCGCTCAGGGCTTTATTTCCGAGATCGAGAACGGAGCAAAGACGGGCGATGTGCAGACCCTCGCCGCAATCGCAAGAGTGTTGGGGATATCATTGGACGACCTGGTAATTCCCAAGCCGACCAAATTTGCGAGAAAGGCGCCGACAAAGACCCGGAAGATGATCGTGAAGATTGCGAGCGGCAGAAAACGTGCGCGGCAGCGTACAACCAAACAAGGCCGACGAACAAAGTCTATGTCAGCAGGCTGAATTGGCCCGCATGCCCGGGCTTAGCTAGCTAACACACCTAGCGGATCCCATCCCTGATCATGTACCCCGCGCCACGGATGGTGTGCAGCAAGGGCCGCTCAAAGCCCTTGTCGATCTTGGAGCGCAGCCGCGAGATGTGCACGTCGATGACGTTGGTCTGCGGATCGAAGTGATAGTCCCAGACGTTCTCGAGCAGCATGGTGCGTGTCACCACCTGGCCGGCGTGCTTCATCAGATATTCGAGCAAGCGGAATTCGCGGGGCTGCAAGATCAGCTCGTCCTTGCCGCGGGCGACGCGGTGCGACAGGCGGTCGAGCTCGAGATCGCCGACCTTGTAGGTGGTCTCCTCGGCCGGGCCGACATTGCGGCGCGACAGCACCTCGACGCGGGCGAGCAACTCGGCGAAGGAATACGGCTTCGGCAAATAGTCGTCGCCGCCGGCACGCAGGCCCTTGATGCGGTCATCGACCTGGCCGAGCGCGGACAGGATCAGCACCGGCGTACGGTTGCCCTTGTCGCGCAGGCTGCCGATCAGCGACAGGCCATCGCGCTTCGGCAGCATGCGGTCGACCACCAGCACGTCGTAATCGCCGCTGTCGGCCATCGACAGACCCTCTTCGCCGTCGCTGGCGAGATCGGCGATATAGCCGACTTCACGGAACGCCTTGACGAGGTAGTCGGCGGATTCGCGGTCATCTTCGATGATCAAAATGCGCATTTGCGGAGCGGTTGCGGTCACGGGAAAAGGCCTTCTCTCACCATGGCGCGGCCGCCCTGCACATGCAAGACGACCGCGCTTTCAGGCATACTTTTTGCTGCCGCATGATCTCTTCGGAAAACCGGCTTCCACTTTTCCGGATCATGCGGAGGGAGTGAAAAAAGCGGGCGGTGAGGCTGGGGGACCTCACCGCCCCTAGGCCTTCCGACGGAGGGGGGCGTATTCCATCGAAAGGTACCAAAGGGAGCGAGCGAAGCGCCCGCCCCCCGGAAAGCGCCGTCGGCGGGGGCGACTGATGCCGGCGACACTTCCCAACTCATATTTAGCCCTTGGCCAGCGGCACTGCCACGAAGCGCGACGAACCGCCGCTCTTCACGCGCATCAGCACGCTGTTCTTGTTGTCGTTGCGCGCCGCGTTGATCGCCTCGCGCACCTCGCCGGCGGTGCCGACGCTCTTGCCGGCAACCTCGAGGATCACGTCGCCTTCCTTGAAGCCCCGCTCGGCGGCGGCGCTCTTCGGATCGACTTCGGTCACGACCACGCCGTCCTTGCCGGCGCCGGCCACGCTGTTGGCGGGCGCAACGGTGAGGCCGAGCTTCGGCACGTCGGTGCCGCGGTTCGCACTGCCCTTGTCGCTGTTGTCGGTATCAGCCTTGGCTTCCATCGTGTTCGGCAGCTGGCCGAGCGTGATGTTGACCGTCTTGTCCTGGCCCTTGTGCAGCACGTTCAGCTTCACCGCATTGCCGGGCGCCAGGCCGCCGATGGTGCGGGCGAGCTCGCGTGCGTCCTTCACCGGTTCGCCGTTGACGGCGGTGATGACGTCGCCGGACTCGATGCCGGCCTTGGCCGCGGGGCCATTGGCCTGCGGTTCCGCAACCAGCGCGCCTTCAGCCTTCTTCATGCCGAGGCTGTCAGCGATGTCAGAGGTCACCGGCTGGATCTGGACGCCGATCCAGCCACGGCTGACCGCGCCCTTATCCTTGAGCTGGGCAACGACGCTCTTCACGGTCGCGGCGGGGATCGAGAACGCGATGCCGACGCTGCCGCCGGACGGCGAGTAGATCGCGGTGTTGACGCCCATCACCTCGCCCGACACGTCGAATGCCGGACCACCCGAGTTGCCCTTGTTCACGGGCGCGTCGATCTGGATGAAGTCGTCATACGGGCCGTTGCCGATGTCGCGGCCGGACGCCGAGACGATACCGGCGGTCACAGTGCCGCCGAGGCCAAAGGGATTGCCGACCGCCAGCACCCAGTCGCCGATCCGCGGCTTGGTGTCGGAGAGCTTGGCATAGGAGAAGTTCGAACCGCCCTCGACCTTGATCAAGGCGAGATCAGTACGCGGATCGGTGCCGATCACCTTGGCCGAGAAGGTCTTGCCGTCGTCGGTCGTCACCTCGACCTTGTCGGCGCCGTCGACCACGTGGTTGTTGGTCACAGCATAGCCGTCAGCCGAGATGAAGAAGCCGGAACCCTGGCCGGTGATGGCGCGGCCGCCGCCGCGCGGATTGCCGCGCAGGCCGGGAGGCAGCCCATCCGGACCGCCGAAGCGGCGGAAGAAGCGCTCCATTGGCGAACCCGGCTGGAACGGCGAGTCCTCGCTGTTGCCACTATCGTCCTTGGCGACCTTCTCGTTGATGTTGACCTTCACGGAGATCACCGAGGGCTTCACCCGCTCGACGATGTCGGCAAAGCCGACCGGCTGCGCAACCTTGCGAACCTCGGTGTTGACCTGCGCATAAGCGGGGCTGGTCAGGAGGTCGGCGGGATTGTGCTGCGGGCTGAGGCCGAAGACGGCGGCGCCGAGGCCGGCGACGACAGAGGCCATCAGCGCGAATTTGCGGGCCGAGAACAGCGAGCGCTTCGGCGGCTGATAGGACGGGAAGGAAGACAGGTCGGTCGGACGGTCGGTCATTTCTTGTTTTCTCCAAGGGCCAGAATCGTCGGTGCGGGGGCGGCACCTGATGAGGGGAAGATGGGGATTTGCGCCTTACAGCGCGCTGGCGGGGGAATTAAACTTTTGTAATAGAGCTATAAACAGATGCGGCAGAATAGCGCAGGCGAATCAATCTGTTAGATGGAACGAAAACGGCTCCAATCAGCCGAAAGTAGGCCCCTATGGGCGGCGCCCAAAAGGACTCCCGCGCACCGGATCGGGCGCCCTCTTCATCAAGTTCAGGTCGCGGTCAGCCTAGTTGGCGAGCAGCGATTCCCCGTCGAGATGCTTGGGGAAGAAGAAGAAATTGTTCACGTAGAACCGGCCGCTCTTGCGACCGCCGTCGGATTCCAGCGCCTCGGGGTCCTGCAGGCGCGCGACGTCGAACTGCTCCACCGGGACCACCTCGTCACCCCTGAGGAAGAAGCCGCGATACGCCCTGTCGCGGAAGAAGTCGAAGACGCGGCCGGTCGCCTCCTCCCGATGGCGGTCCTCGGCCTCGACCAGGAACACCGGCTGGCAGCGTTCGAGCAACTCCACGCCACCATGCAGCACATTCAGCTCGTGCCCTTCGACGTCGACCTTTACAAAGGCCACGTCCTGATCGATCACCGCGTCCAGCCGGGCGATCGGCACATGCGTGGTCGCAACGGCGCTTGCGCCCGAACCCAGGCGCGGCTCGAGCGATGCCAGGCCGAACACCGATCCCCTGTCATCCTGCGGAATGAACAGATCCGCATCGCCATCATGATCCGACAGGGCGACCTCGTGGATGCTGACATTCGCCGCCGACGTCCGCCGCAGCAATCGCGCCATCTCCTGCGACGGCTCAAAGGCATGAACCTGCCGCGACAGCCGCGCCAGCTGGCGCGTGTAGAGGCCGCAATTGGCACCGACATCGACGGTCACCGCATCCGCCGGCACGATCCTGCCGAGATAGGACAGCTCGCGCTCCGCCGACTTCGGGCGATGCATGAAATGCCAGTGCAGCCAGATCGACGGAAAGACTTCCTTCAGAAGATCCTTGGCCTGTTGCGTCGCGCCCATCGCGTCATCCCCGTTTGCGTGTCATCTGAAGTCGGCAAGAGTTTAAAGGGCGGCGATCGCAACGGCGTTGCCACCCTCGTTTTGCGAATCGCCTGATGTCGGGGATCAGAAGCCGCTGCCGGACAGGAATTCGCGGCGGACGGTGCGCGCGATGATCACGATGTCCATCCACAGCGTCCACTGCTCGATATAGACGAGGTCGTAGTCGATCCGCGAGATCGCGCGGCCGGCCTCGACCGTGCTGCCCCTGCAGCCGTTGACCTGCGCCAGGCCCGTGATGCCCGGCCGCGCCGTGTGGCGCTGAAAGTAATAGGGCACGAGATCCTCATAGGGCAGCTCGGCCGCGAGCATTCCCGGAACATGCGGGCGCGGCCCGACCAGGGACATGTCGCCCTTGATCACGTTGATCAGTTGCGGGAGCTCGTCGATGCTGGTCTTGCGGATGATCTTTCCGATCCAGGTGACCCGCGTGTCACCCTTGACGGTCTGCGTCACGCCCTTCGCATCGCCAGCATCGGTCCGCATCGACCGGAACTTGTAGATCTTGAACCGACGGTTGCGATAGCCGTATCGATATTGATGAAACAGCACCGGCCCGCGCGACGTCGTCTTGATCAGGATGGCGACGGTGAGGAGCAGCGGCAGCAGGAACAGCAACGCTGCCGTGCCGGCAACGATATCGAACAGCCGCTTGGTGATCGATGCTGCGGGCTCGACCCGCCGGACTCTCCGCACATGACGACTTCGCGGCGTGCCGTACACGCCGGCGGCGCCGCACTCCACGGGTCTCATCGAAATGTAGTGCCGCTCCCTGCGGAGCGATCTGACATTATCCTGGTCTAGCCGGGCGGTGGCGATGGCAGTCATGTCTCTCTGCGCTCCCTGCTGGAACCTGATGGATGTCACGGTCGCATTCGATTCGAAAGCGTGCGAGCATCTCGCTCGAACGCCGAATGCAAACACAACGCGATACAGAGCGTGGAAACTTTCCGAACTCTTTGAACGAAATGGGGCAAGAGATCGGAATTCTCGCGAACACTTTTGCAGCGCATCACATCACGACTTGTGCGCTGCAAAGAAATCGCTTGGCCGTGAGACGCTTAAGCGAACTGCACAACGATTGCGCTGCGCTTGGCTGGATGCAGCCATGCATATTTACAATCAGCGGAACCATTTCGCGATTTCAATTCTGATGTTGAATATGACCTGCGAAAGACGCGTTAGCGTCGCGCTGATGTTTTGATCAATCCGATTCACGGAACTCTAAATCGCCGTCGTTAACTTTTCTACGAAAGCAATTTCTGTTGAAGCGTCACAAATCGATGATTGCGCGCGTTGAAACGGCCAAGACCAAGAAGCCGATCGAATCGGAAAATATCAGGGAGGCGCCGATGATTGCCCAGCACTGCCCGGCGCACGAGCATTGCGAACCGCTCGATCGCAAGTTGCGGAACCGCATTCTGTTGGCGAACGCGATTGCCTGGATCGTGATCATCCTGCTGATCAAGGTGGCGTTCTTCTAGAATGCGCGAGGGCACGTGTCGCTTGCGCGACATCGACCGCGATTGACCGATCGACAGTTCCATGGTCTGAGGCGTCGATGACGCGGCTATTCGCCAGACGCCCACACACATCGCGCGCCGCAACCCCGCCGCACACGCGCATCTACGCGATCGGCGACATCCACGGCCGGGCGGATCTGCTTGCGGAAACGATCGCGCGAATCGACGAGGACATTGCGCGGCGGCCCACTCATTATGTCGCAGAGGTCTATCTCGGCGACTACATCGACCGCGGTCCCGACTCAAGCGCGGTGATCGATCTCCTCACCGTTCGCCTGGTGCAAAACCATGCAGTGTGCCTGCGCGGCAATCACGAAGCCTTCCTGGAACACTTCCTTGTCGACGCCTCGGTGCTCGAACATTGGGAACGGCTCGGCGGCTTGCAGACATTGGAGTCGTACGGCGTTCGCCCTTCCCTCCACGACACCGACATCGACGTACAACAAATTTTTCTCAATCTTTTCCCACGCACGCACGAGCTGTTCCTGCAATGCCTGCGCTATAGTTACACCTGTGGCGATTTTCTGTTCGTGCATGCCGGGATTCGTCCCAACGTCCCGCTCGAACAACAGGATCCCGCCGACCTGATCTGGATCCGCAACGAGTTCCTCGACTCTGCACAGGATCACGGCAAATGCATCGTGCATGGTCACACACCGGTGCCGCATCCCGACATCCGTCACAACCGCATCAACATCGACACCGCTGCATGGCGAACCGGAACGCTCACCTGCATCGCAATCGAAGGCACGAGCATTCTCGTCCTCTGAATATCCTATGTTAACGGAACTGCAGCAGACGGAACCTGCGATCACATTCTTTCGCCTTGATTGCTTCGCTATCATCGAAGGCTGTTACTCGCAGAGCTTCTTGGGGATGCAGCCATGCAGCACATTGTGCGCACCGTTCGTTCGGCGCTATGCGCCTTCACTCTCGTTCTGGCTTTCGTGCTGATCGCAGGACCGTCGCGGCCTGCGCACGCGCAAGCCTCGCCGCAAGCGCAGGCAAGCGACAAATACATCCTGGGATCGAACGATCGAATCCGTCTCAAAGTTTACGGAGAGCCTGACATCACCGGCGAATACGAGATCGACAGCGCGGGGCAAGTCTCCGTTCCGCTCGCCGGGCACGTGCGCGCCGCCGGTCTGACCACAAAGCAGCTCGAGCGCGCGATCACCTCGGCGCTGGCCAAGGGAATCGTCCGCGATCCGCGCGTGAATGTCGAGATCGCGCAGTACCGTAACTACTACATCTTGGGTGAGGTGAAGAAGAGCGGCGAATATCCGTACCGCCTTGGCCTCACCGTCATGGATGCCGTCGCGAGCGCCGGCGGCTTCACCTATCGCGCCAATGAGAACAAGGTGTTCCTGCGCCGCTCAGGTTCCGGTGTCGAGGAAATCTACGCACTCGACGCACCGGTCCTGGTCTATCCCGGCGACAACATCCGGATTCCGGAACGCTACTTCTGACGCGGCGCGTGCGAGCAGCGTATTGCTGCTCGATGGCAACGCTTAAGTCACGGCACACCGTCGCCGTGACTTGCACTGCCATCATGTCGTCTCTTTGCGATGAGCATTATTTTGCGGTGCAGAAACTTTTTCGCGGCGCGCGCGTTAAGCGTCGGGGAACAGTCTGCCTGATCGAAGCAATGCTCCGCGAATGATCTTCGGAGCTGCCGCGCGGTTTGCCAACCTCGCGAGCAGACGGCGATGATTTTCTGTGCGCTCACGCATGCAGTTTCATCAATCGCTTCGAAAAAATCTTGGCAAGGGTTGAGTGATGGGACGTTCGTTCGTACTCGCAAGCATGCCGACGACCGGACGCGACACTTTGAGTCCGCGACCGATCAACTCCCTGGCGCGCCTGCGAGCGATGCTCGCACCGGCGCCGGCGGCAGCCGCGATCGTCCTTGGGCTCGGCTCGTCGGCGAACGCGCAAGCGATTCCGTGGAGTGATGAAGTGTCGGCACCGTGGAACACGCAACGCATCTTCGAGCCGTCATCGCTTCCCAAGCTCGACGATCCCGACACGCAGGAGGAAGTTCCGCCCGAGGACACGCCCGTCAAGAACCGCCAGCAACCCGGCTATGAACCGGTCGGAATCCGCTACGGCTCCTGGATGTTCAATCCGGCGCTGATCTCCGGCGGCTTCTATGACAGCAACGTGTTCTCGTCGAACACATCAAAACAGTCCGACGTCGCCGCCGTCATCGAGCCGACGCTTCGCGCCCACACGCTGTGGGAACGCCATGGCATGGACCTGAAGCTCGACACGCAACAGACACTCTACAGCCAGCACTCCAGCCTCAACCAGACCAATGCGAGCCTCAAGGGCTCTGGATGGATCGATCTGGCACACGACATGCAAGTGCTGACCAGCTTTCAGATCGCCCATCTCAATGAAGGAGTCGGCACGCTGAGCTCGCCGTCGAACGCGATCGCACCGACACCTTATAATCTGCTCTCCGGCGACGTCACGCTGCGCAAGGAGTTCAACCGCCTCACGACATCGATCGGGATGCGCACCGATTCCTATGATTACGGCTCGACCCGCGCCCAGGACGGCACCGTCATCAATCAGGACGCCCGCGACGGCCAGATCTACTCGCTGCATAGCCGGATCGACTATGCAATCTCCTCGACGCTCGGCTGGTTTGCCGGCGCCGAGGGCAATGAGCGCAACATCCGCGGCCTTCCCGGCGCGACGCTGGATTCGCAAGGCTACCGCGCGCTCACCGGCATGACCATCGGGCTCAGCAACCTCATCAGCGGCGAATTCGGCTTTGGCTATGTGCAGCAGACGTTTGTCGATCCCACGATCGGCACGGTCGAGGGTCCATCCTACCGCGCCCGCCTCACCTGGCGGCCGACCCGCCTGCTCGACATCCATTTCAACGCCGAGCAGCTGGTGACACAGACGTCCGAGACCAGCGCCACCGGCGTGCTGGCGAACGCGCTGCAGCTCGGCTTCGACTATGAGCTGCGCCGCAACGTCATCCTGTCGGTCTCCGGCGGCTACGAAAAGGACCGCTTCTTCGGTCAGCTTCGAAACGATCGCGTCATCACCTCGGATGCGCGCGTCAAATACCTGATCAACCGTTTTGCCGCGGTCTCCGCCTACTATCGCTTCACCGCGCGCAGCAGCGACGTGGCGACCTTCAGCTACGACAAGCATCTGGTGGGAATGAATGTTACAGCGCAGTTCTGAGCAGATTACCCTCCAGGGGCCTGAAGAGCCCGTCCGTCCGACGGCCGCGAGCTGGCAGCAGCCGACCGTCGATTTGCGCGAGATGGCCCGCATCCTGCGCCGCCGCTACCGGCTGGTGCTGCTGCCCGCCGCCGTGCTCGGCGCGCTGGCGCTGACCTATGTGCTGTTCGCCACGACATTATATACGGCAACATCGACGGTGCTGGTCGACCCGCGCCGCGCCAGCGTGGTTGACACCAGCAACCAGGCGGTGCTGTCGAATTTCGGCACGGACGATGCCACCATCGAGAGCCAGACGCTGCTGATCCAGTCGATCGCGCTGCTCGATCGCGTGATCAAGCGGCTCAAGCTGACCGACGACGAGGAATTCACGCCGACACCCAGCATTCTCGACCCGATCAAGCGGCTGTTCGCGTCCAGCGGACCGGAAGACGGCGCCAGCCCCGAAGACGCCGCGCGCGCCCGGTCGATGGATATTCTGTTGAAGCGGCTCAAGGTGACCCGCCAGGGAACCACGTTCCTGGTGGATATCAATGTCAGCTCACGCTCACCCACGAAGGCGGCGAACATCGCCAATGCCATCGCCGACGCCTATTTCGAGGAGCAGGTTCGCGCCAAATTCGATGCGACGCGGATTGCCGCCAACTGGCTCAACGGCCAGATCGGCGACCTCAAGGCGCGCGTGGTGACCTCGGAAAAGGCGGTCGAGGACTTTCGCGCCGCCAACAATCTGACGGTCTCGCAGGGCGTCACGGTCAACGACCAGCAGATCACCGACCTCAACGGCAAGCTGATCGCAGCCCGCGCCGCGACCGCCGAAGCCCGCGCGAAATACGACCAGGTGCAGCAAATTGCAAAATCCGGCGGCGATCCCGGCGGGATCAACGCGGCGATCTCCTCCGACATGATCACCAAGCTGCGCACGCAATATGCCGACATCGCCAAGAACGAGGCGGACCTGTCGAGCAAATACGGCGCGCGGCATCCCCTCGTCGCCAATGTCCGCGCGCAATTGAAAGATACCCAGCGGCTGATCAACGAGGAAATCCGGCGCATCGTCGACAGCACGCAGCACGACTACGACGTCGCGCGCTCCCGCGAGGCCTCGCTCAGCAAGAGCCTCGACGAGCTGCAGGGCGTCTCCAGCACCTCCGGCCAGGCCCAGGTCCGCCTGCACGAGCTGCAGCGCGAGGCCGAGGCCAACCGCACCCTTTATGAATCCTACCTCGCGCGGTCGAAGGAGACGACAGCGCAAGAAAGTCTGGAGATGCCGGACTCCCGTGTCGTCACCAAGGCCGGCATTCCGATCAGTCCGTCCTGGCCCAAGAAGCCGCTGATCCTCGGCCTTGCCGTCATGCTCGGCCTCGGCATGGGCAGCGTGCTGGCGTTCCTGGTCGATTATCTCGACGGACGGATCAAGACGCTGGAGCAGGCCGAGGCGATTTCCGGCGTGCCTTCGCTTGCCGCCGTTCCCCTGATTAGCTCGGGCGAGCTCGCCGCGATGGCGCGGCGGGGCCGCGACCAGCTCGACCGTTACGATCCGCGCACCGCGGGCCTGCTGCCGCCGGCGTTGCAGCCGCCCTTGACCCGCTACGCGATCGAGGCACCCGGCACCTTCTTTGCCGAGGCGATCCGCGCGGTGCGCCTGGCGCTTCAGCGCGCCATCCGCGTGCAGCCGATCAAGGTCGTGCTGGTCTCATCAGCGCTCGACAGCGAGGGCAAGACCACATTCGCCATCAACCTCGCGCAGTCGCTGGCCACCCTCGGCATCCGCACGCTCCTGATCGACGGCGATCTGCGCAATCCGCAGCTGACGCGGTCATTGGCGCCACATGCGGCAGCCGGGCTGATGGACATCGCGATGGGCCGCTGCACGCCCGAGCAGGCGATCCTGACCGATGAGGGCACCGGGCTGTCCATTCTGCCGTCGACGCAGATCAAGCACGCAGAACTGATCACGGAGCTGATGTTCTCGGATCAGATCGTCGATATCCTCGATCACTTCCGCCATCGCTTTGAGCTGATCATCGTCGATTCCCCGCCGCTGGTGCCGCTGGTCGACGGCCGGGCGCTGGCGGAGCTCGCCGACCGCATCGTGCTCGCCTGTGCCTGGGATCAGACCCCGCGCGAGGTCCTGACCCACGCCATCGATCTGCTCGCGCCCGTGCGCGATCGCATCCTCGGCACCGTGCTGACGCGCGTCGACCTCTCCAGGCTGCAATTCTACGATTACTATCGCAGCTCGGCCTATCTGAAGCCTTACGGCACCGCGCCGCTCCGACAGGGAGCCGCGCAGTGACCGTGCACCGCGCGATCACGGGCGCACCGCTTGCACCCGTCTATCGAACTGCACCGCGCGCAGAACAAATGCGCACGGCGAAGGCCGACTGGGTGATCGAATGGGCTGCGGCCGGATTCCTGCTGCTCGCCGTCATCGCGACGTTCACGCTGTCGGCGGGCATGCTGACCAACTGGAAAATCCACTATCTGACCGCCGGCGGCAATTTCCTCGAGAAGCTGCACCCCACCACCTATTTCACGCTGCTGGCCTTCGGCCTGCTGCTGCTCCGCAGCCGCGGCCCGGTCGGCGAGATCGACAGGATGTTCTCGCAGGCCTCGCTGCTGGTGCCCTATCTGATCTGCTGGTTGCTGCTGCTGGTCCAGATGTTCGTGCTGGAGCGGCCCTTCACGGTCATCATCGACACCTTCCTGCTTCCGGTCCTGCTCTGCCTTGCAATCTGGCAGATGTCGCCGACGCGACGCCGGCCATTGGTCTGGGCGATCCATGCCGCGATCTTCGTCAACATCGTGCTCGGCTATTACGAGTATTTCTCCGGGCATCGCCTGATTCCGCTGACGCTCGGCGACATCATCGTCGTCGGCGAATGGCGATCCTCGGCGCTGCTCGGCCATCCCCTCACCGCGTCGGGCGTGATCGGCGCCTATGTGATGGCGCTGATCCTGCGGCCGGCGCTGTGCCCACCGATTCTCGTGCGCCTGCCATTGATCGGCTTCAGCCTGGCCTCGCTGATGGCGTTCGGCGGTCGCACCGCGCTCGTCACCGTGCTCGCCGTGATCGCGCTCGCCGCGGCTTTCGAGATCTGGCAGCTGTTGCGAGGCAAGCGGATTCCGCTGCTGGCCGCTGCCGGCGCGATCTGCGTCCTGTTCGCGGCGGCCGCAGTGATCTTCGCCGCACTCTATCTCGGCATCTTCGACAAGATGCTGCTGCGCTTCTCTTCCGACAAGGGCAGCGCGCTGGCACGATTCGCGACCATCGACTTGCTCTCGCATTTCGACATGCGCGAGCTCCTGCTCGGGCCGAACCCGGTACGGGTCAACGCCCTGCAGACCCAGCTCGGGCTGAACTACGGCATCGAGAACTTCTGGATCTCCAGCATCGTGCAGTTCGGATTGATCCACACCGCCTTGCTGACCGCCGGCCTTGCCTGCTTCTTCATCGAGATCGTGCGCCGCTCCGATCGCGCGGTCTGGGCCGTCCTGCTGCTGATGCTCGCCATCGCTGCAAGCTCCGTGAGCTTCTCCTCGAAGAACATCCAGCTTGCACAATTCATCATCCTGATCTCGCTGCTGCTGCCGCGAACACCGTCCACCGCCGGTGCAAGAGCGATCTCGCGCGATCGTCGTCCATCTCTTCCGGCACAGGTCGCCGGACAAGGACTTTGATATGACCATCTATGTCGACAACACCCATCTTGGGCGCCACGTCACCGGCCTCGAACGGATCACGCTCGAGCTGTTCTCGGCAGATGCGCTGGCGCCGCTCGACATCGTGCCGGTGACCGCAACCGGCACGCGTCAGATGGTCACGACCCAGACGCTGGGGCTGCCGATGCGGCTTGCCACCTCCTCCTCGATCCTGCTGTGCCCGGGCTTTCCGCCGAGCCCTTTGCTGCGGCCGTTCGCGTCCCGCGTGCTGCCCTACATCCACGACGATTTTCTGGTGACGCGCCCCGCCGAGCTCAATCGCCGCGCACGGCTCTACATGGCCGGGCCGTTCAAGCTCGCGCTCCGTCATTACCCGCGCTTCCTCGCCAATTCGAACGACACCAGGCGAAAACTCTCCGCCCATTGCCGCCCCGACGCGGAGATCACGCTCTACCGGCCGCCGGTCCGCAATGTGTTTGGCCTCTCCGCCAATGCGCGGCTGGCGCGCAGTGGCGAGCCGAACCCGCTGCGCCTGGTCGGGCTCGGCACCGTCGAACCGCGCAAGAATTTCCTGGCCGCCCTCAGCTTGCTCAGCGCACTGCGCGCGCATCTCTATCCCGATGCGACGCTCGACATCGTGGGGCGTCGCGGTTGGGGCGATGATTGGGATCGGCTCAGCAGCGCCGCCGGCGTGACGCTGCACGGCTACCAGCCGACCGAGCGCGTCAAGGAGCTGCTCAATCGCGCCGACCTGTTCGTCTGCACGTCTCATGACGAAGGCCTCGGCCTGCCCCTGCTCGAAGCGCAGTACGCGGGCCTGCCCGTGGTCGCGCCCGACGCGCCCATCTTCCATGAGGTGCTCGGCCAGTCCGGCATCTTCATCGACACGGCCGACCCCGCGGTCGGCGCGACGCAGGTCGCGGCAATGCTTGCAACCGGCGATTGGCGTGCACGGTATGCGGCACTCGCCGCGGCGAACCTGCAGCGCTGGAATGCGCTCGCCCGCGGCGACCGCGACGCGGTGATCGGCCTGATCGCCCGGCTTGCGGCCTGACGCTTCAGCTCAGAAGGAACCGCTTTCGTGCCGACGGCCAACAATGAAATGAAGCATCTCGATGCCTTGCGGATCATCGCCGCGTCGGCGGTCGTGGTGCTGCACTATGCTGACTACTTCAAGGAGCTTGTGGTCGGCTGTTTCCTGGTCAGTCACGTCTGGCACTTCAACCTGTTCGTCGACCTGTTCTTCGTGGTCTCCGGCTACGTCATCGCCAGCCAGTATCTTGGGCGCGTCGAGAGCCCGGCCGCGGTCGGCCGCTTCCTGTGGCGACGGCTGGCGCGGATTTATCCGCTGCACCTTGCGACGCTCACCTTCTATGTGATGATTGCGCTGGTCGCACATCTCGGCGTCGCCAGCGGTGACAATCCGGCGCGCTATCCGTTCTCCGATCTCCCGGCGCAGCTTCTGCTGCTCCACGCCTTCGATGGTGCCCGCCTCACCTTCAACTTCCCGAGTTGGTCGCTGTCGGCGGAGATGTTCTGCTATCTGTTGTTTCCGATCATGGCCGTCGTCGCCGTTTCTCGACGGCATTGGATCCTGACATTGGTGATCGCAGCCGCGACGGCCAACAGCGTTTGGGCCGCCTTGGCAGGAACAACTCCCTGGGCCGACTGGATAAACCAGGGCGGCGCCTTCCGCGCCGTACCCGCCTTCGCGCTCGGCGTCGCCTGCCACCTCTATCGCGACCGCCTCGCGCAGGCGCCGGCCATCCCTGGCGCGCTCGTCGTTGCCTTGATCGCCTTCATGGCGTTCGGCTGGCTGCTGTCGCCGATGGGCGCACTTGCCGCGGTCTACGCTGTTGCGCTCCTCGCCATCCAGGCGGATTGCAGCGGCCGCGCGACGTTGGTGTCCACGTTGCACCTCGATCGCTGGTCACCGTTGACCTATTCCTGCTACATGCTGCACATCCCCGTCGCGACCGTCGTCATCAGCTTTGGTGCGCGCCTGCTTCACCTTGATGCCAGCGCCGGCAAGCTGATCCTGGCTCCGCTCGCCGTCGTCGTGCTGGCAGCCGCGAGCGTCGCTTCACTGCGCTGGTTCGAGACGCCGCTGCGTCGTGCGCTAACCGAGGCCTATGATCGACGCTTCGCGCGGCCCGCCGTCGCATCGCCGCTGGCGCGCCAGGAGGCGCTGCGATGACTATTTTGGCGGAAACACGCAGCGTATCGGTTCCGGCGCGGGACGTCGCGACACCGGTGGCTTCGCGCGATACGGTCTTCGATACGATGCGCGGGATCGCCATCCTGATGGTGATCGGAATCCACGCGCTTCCGCAACCGCTCGACGCGGCCTGGAGCAAGTCGATCGACGCCGCCTTGCGGCCCTGCGTTCCGATCTTCCTGTTCGCATCGGGATATCTGACCGCAAAAGCCGGCCGCGTCCCCCTCGCAAAGCGACTCACGGCGGCGCTGATCCCCTACACCATCGCTTTCGCCGCCGCCTACGTCTACATGGCCGCCCATAACCCTGCGATGGACCACCGCTTGATCGCCACGCTCGCGCGGTTCGGCCTCGCCTACGTGTTCGTCTATTACTATGTCTTCGTCTACCTCGGCTGCACGATCGTGTTGTGGCTGATCTTCTCCGGCCAACGCCCCGATGCCGAAGGGCAGGATCAACGCCTCACCTTGCTCCTCATCCTCGCGATCGGGTTTGGCCTGGCCACCGGCGCCTATCTCGACCCGGCAATGGCGCGTCTCGGCTTCTCCGACCCCCTGATCGAGGAAACGCGGATGCGCGACATCCCCTTCTGGTTCAGCTTTGTCGCACTCGGTGCTCTCACCGCCATGTATCGTCCTTCGATCGACCGCAGGACCGTCACGTTGCTCGTCGGCGCGACCGCCGTCGCCTTTCTTCTGTACGCCACGGTCCGTGTCCTCGGCATCGGTGACGCCGCCGCCTACGATTCCGTTGCCTACTTCCTCTACGCCGGCTTGTTGTGCCTGCTGCTATGGTCGTCACAAGCACGGCTGCCGGCGATGGCCGCCATCGGCTCAGGGAGCTACTTCATCTATCTCTGGCACATCTTCATCGTCATGGCCCTGCGCGATCACGCTGCCTTGCGCCAGTACGGCCCCGTCGCGAGCTTTGTCGTCACCTGCAGCGTCACGGCGACGCTGAGCATCGGCGCCTTGTGGTGCCTCCGCCGATGCGCGCCCGCTCGGCTGGCACGATGGTTGGGAGCCTGACCGATGCTGCTCCGCCACACCCTGCTCTATCTGCCCGCCCAGTTCGTCGGCCCGCTGTTCCAGCTGCTGGCGATGATCGTCTGGACGCATGTCGTCGACGATCACACGCTCGGCATCATCACGCTGGTGACCGCCACGCATGAATTGCTGCAGATCGGCCTGCTGGCCTGGTGGTCGCAATATGCGCTGCGTTTCTCCGGCCGTTACCAGGACGACGACCAGGCCCCACGATTCTATCGCACCGAGAATGCCGTGCTGCTGCTCTCGGTCATCCTGCAGGCCGTCGCGATCGCCTTCCTGCTGCATTTCGTCATCGCGCCGGGGGTCAGCACGGCGGTGATCCTCGCCGCGATCGGCTATGTCGTCACGCGTTCGTTCAATCTGTACATCAGCGAGCGCGCGCGGGCGCAGCACCAGATCGGGGTCTATTCGATCCAGCAGGTGCTGGGGCCAGCCGTCGGCTTCCTGCTCGGACTGCTCCTGATCAAGCTGTTCGGCCGCGCCGCCGAATGGCCGCTCACCGGTTATGCCGTCGCACAGCTCACCGCGGCCCTGGTCGTTCTGCCGAGCATCCCGCGCAGCAGCGCCATCTGGCCGATCGACCGCAAGATCGTGCGGCATGCCCTGCACTATGGCGTTCCCCTGATCATCGGCGGCGCGCTCGGCTGGGTCGGCCTCAACGCCTCCCGTTTCGTCGTCAACGAGCTCTCGGGCGTCGCAGCAGCCGGTCTGTTCGCCGTCGGCTACGGTCTCGGTCAGCGCGCGGCGGCCGTGGCTGCCATGCTGGTGACGGCCGCGGCCTTCCCGCTTGCCGTCAAGCGGATGGAGGTCGCGGGAAGCCAGGCCGCAATGCGCCAGCTCGCCGACAACACTGCGCTGCTGGTTGCCATCCTCGCGCCGAGCCTGACCGGCATTTTCATGCTGCGCACCGAGATCGTGCATCTCCTGATCGCCCAGCCGTTCCAGCAGGCGACGCTCGCCATCCTGCCGCTATCGACGCTGGCCGGCGCGATCCGGAATCTGCGCGCCCATTTCGGTGATCAGGTGTTCCTGCTGCACAGCCGCACACGCTGGATGATGGCGATCTCGGCCATCGACGCCGTCACGACCGTCATCCTCAGCGCGATCGGCGTGCACTATTGGGGACTCGCCGGCGCTGCCGGCGCCACCGTGGCGTCGGCCCTCACCGCAGCCATCGTGTGTTTCTCGATCGGCTTTTCGCTGTTCGGGCTGACCCTGCCGGTCGTGCACCTGGTCCGGATCGCCTGCGCGACGCTCGCGATGGCCGCGCTGCTGCAGTACTTCCCTGAAGCAACCAACGGCGTGATGCTTGCCGGGCACATCGTCGCCGGCGCCACCGTTTATGTGGTGGCGCTGGCACTGCTGTATGCCCCTCTGCTGCTTCGGCTGCTGCGCGCCCGACCGCAACATTCCGGAGCGTGATCGCCGAGACCGGCTACGCCGACTTCCGCGCCGTCTCGAACGCGCGCGCCATGGCAAACCACAGCGGCTTCTTCTGCATGTTGGAGTCATAGGGCAGCGGACGCGGCAGGCGTTGTGCCAGCGGATCCTTCTTCTTCGCGGCGTCTGTATAGAAGGAATAGTTGTCGGACAGCTCCCAGGCGATCACCACCTTGACCGCCGGCACCTTCAGCGCCGTCACCAGATATTTCTCGGCCGTCTCCGCGATCATGGCGTCACGCTGCGCGATATCGTCCGGGAACGTATCGTCGCGCACGTCGAACTCGGTGAGATAGATATCCACGCCAAACGCAGCAAGCTGATGCAGGAACTCGGAGAAGCGGCCGGGATCATGGGGATAGCGCGGCTGCAAGTGACTCTGCAGTCCGACTGCGCTCAAGGGAACACCGGCCTGCTTCAGCTCATCGACCAGGCGCAGCAAACCTGCGCGCACCGCGAGACCGACATCGTCGTCACGTTCGGTCTGCGCCTCATTCAGGACAAACTTGGTTTTCTTGTCGACGATCGCGGCGCGCTCGAAGGCGCGGCGGATGTAGCCGGTTCCGAACGTGTCGTACCACGGTCCGAGTCGATATCCGCCCGGCGCCTTGTGCCCGGGCCAGAACGGCTCATTGACGATGTCCCACGACTGCAACTTTCCGGCATAACGTGCGACGACTTCCTCGATATAGGAGTCAAAGAACGCCTTGCGTTCGTCGGTGCTCATGCTCTTCACCCACTGCGGAACCCACTCGTTCCAGATCAGGCAATGACCGCGCATCGCGATGCGATTGCTTGCACAGAATTGCAGCAATCGATCCGCACTCTCATATCGCTTCGCTCCGGGTTGTGGCGCGATCGTGCCCATTTTCATCGCAACGTCGGTCGTGATGATTCGTGTCTGCGATGTGTAGAGTTCCCGATACGCAAGATCCTTGTCGATCACGGGGCCTGCGGCGGCGCCAAATATGAGTCCGTGTTGCGCGGCGACGGCAGCGAGACTCTGCGATGGCGCTGATTGTGACTCTCTTGCCTGCAAAGCGAACGGCGTGCTCGCGAGAACAGCAAGCGCGTTGCGTCGCGATATCATCTGCATGGCAGCTCTCCATTGAGTGAATGCATTCGTGCGTGTTGATGCGATCGACGCATCGACATCGCCATCGTTGCGACGCAATAGATCGATTTCATGACGCTGCGCCGAGACACAAACTTTTTGACGACGCACGTTCCCAAGTACAAGCAATGAGCATGTCGATGTTTTCCGTGAATGCACATCTCGGCGATCCCGTCATCCGGAGATCGACATGCCTGAAGTCCAGACTAACACTACGCCGGAACTCAACGTTGATGGCATCACCATCAATGTTCCTTCACTCTCTTCTGCCGTCAGTTCAATTGTGTCAGCCGCGCGACAAGGCGACAGCTTCAGTGTCTGCACACTGAATCTCGATCACGTTGTCCAGTTGCAGCATCGCCAAGACTTCCGTTCCGCCTATCGACGCGCGCGATTTGTGACCGCCGACGGGTTTCCCATCGTCATTCTAAGTCATCTGGTCGGCGCGCCTATTGAGCGCACGACGGGTGCCGATCTCGTTGAACCACTGTGCGAGGAAGCAGGAAAGAATGGGTTGTCGATCTTCCTGCTCGGTTCCAATGACGCGACGCTCGCGACGACGGCGCGACGTCTGGCGGAGCGGTTCCACGGATTGAAGATTGCCGGTTATTTCGCGCCGGGTCCGAAGTTCGATCCCTACTCCGAGGAAGCCGATCTCGCGATCGAACGCATTCGCGCGTCCGGCGCCAATCTCTGCTTCGTCGCGCTCGGCGCGCCGCGGCAGGAAGTCTTCGCGGAGCGTTGCGTCGATGAGCTCGACGGCACCGGCATGCTGTGCATCGGCGCCGCGCTCGACTTCATCGCGGGGACGCAAACCCGCGCGCCGACGATCACGCAAAAGGTGGGACTGGAATGGGCCTGGCGGATGCTCAGCAATCCGCGCCGTCTTGGGCCGCGCTACATCAGTTGCATGGCCGTCGTGCCCGGCCTGCTCGCCCGCACACTCCCGCAAATTGTCAACGCTCGCGTAAGGAAGGCAGCATGACCTCGACTTTGACACTGGCCCTGCGTGCGCGAAACGCGACACCGCGACCGCGCCGCTACCAGATCTGCTTGATGCATCCATTCGACCCGCGCAGCCAGAAGGTCGGCGGGCTCGAAACCTATCTGCGCGATTTCATCACCTTCCATCCGCACGACACCGACATCCTGTTCATCGGCATCGATGCCGCCGGCGACCTGGCGCTCGGCGAGATCCACAAGCTGACCTTCAGGGGACGCACGTTCGATTTCCTGCCGATCCTGCAATACACCGATGAGCAGGCGCGCGAAGCCGCGCGGACGATCCGCTCGTCCCTGACCGGCCAGTTCTTCATGGCGCTGCTTCGTCATTTCGGGACGATTGCGAAGCTGACGCGCGGGCGCGGATGCAGCATCGACCTGCGGCGTGTGGAATTCTCCTGGCTCCCGACCGTGCTGCGGCTGCCCTTCGTCCAGATGCTGCATGGCGAAGGTGCGCCGAAGCTGAAGATGGATTCGCTGCTGCGCAAATACTCCTTTGTCCACAACACCGGCGAGCGCTTTGCGGTGGCGATGAGCGAGAAATTCCTCTGCGTCAATCCGCACATCACGGAGCGGCTGCAGAAGACCTATCCGCGCAACAGCGACAAGATCGATACGCTGTGGACATGGGTCAACACCGACATCTTCCGCCCGCAATCTTTCCCGAAGGGCGTGTCTCCGTTCCGGATCGTGTTCGCTGGCCGGCTCGATGAATTCAAGGATCCCGCGCTGATGTTCACCACGATCGCGCGCCTCCGCGAGCGCGCGGGCAGCCCGATCCAGTTCGACTATATCGGCACCAGCGATCCGCATCGCTTCAAGGAGTTTGCCGCGATCGAGGACATCACCGTCAGGCACGGCTTCAAGGATGCCGCGGGAATGGCAGCGACCTTGGCCAGCGCCCATGCCGGTATCCTCACCTCCGAGTTCGAGGGCATGCCACGCTGCGTGCTGGAGACGCTCGGCGTCGGACGTCCCGTTGTCGCCACGCATCTGCCCCAACTCGAGGCCGTGATCGATCCCGGTGTCAGCGGATTCCTGGTACCGCGCGAAGGCACGCGGGAGGAGATGGCCGAGGCTTTGGTGCAGCGTTTCCTCGAGGTCCGCGAGGCGATCGCAACGCGGCGGATGGATCCATTGGATGTTGCCGAGGTGATCGAGCCCTTCACGCCTGCGACCCAACTCGCCCGCGTGTTCCGCTTCCATCAGGAGATCCAGGATGCCCGACACCCTGCCGTCGCGTCAGCCGCTCTCTAGCCTTCCCGCGATGAACATCCTGATCCTGACCAGCGAGTTCACGCCCGTGATGGGCGGGATCGGCACTTACGCCTGCGAGATCGCCGCCGCGGCGTCGCGGCTCGGCGCCGAGGTGACGATGGTCGCGCCCGACTACGGGCGGTCGCGCTCGGAAGACGATGCCCGCCTGCCCTTCAACGTCGTCCGCTTTCCCGGCGGCTTGCATTCGATGCGGCATCTGCCGCAGAAGATCATGATTGCCCGCCGCGAGGTGCGTCGAAATCATTATCACGTGGTCCATGCCGCCGACTGGCCCTTTTTCATCCCGGCCGCGCTTTGCCGATGGGACACGCCGGCGCGCGTGGTGATGACGGTGCACGGCACCGAGATCAACGAGGCGCAGACCCGGCTCAAGCGCCTCGCCGTGCGCGGCGCGGGTGTGTTCGGTCCGCGCACCGAGGTCGTCGCCAATAGTCACTTCACCGAGAATTTGTTTCGCGAGCGCTTCGCACAGCCGGCCGCACATACCGAGGCCATCCTGCTCGGCGTCTCCGACTTCTGGTTCGGCGAGCGGCGGACGCGCGCCGAGGTCCGCGCCGAGCATCATCTGGCCCGCGATCAGATCGTGATCGTCACCGTCGCGCGGATCACCCGACGCAAGGGCCATCATCTCACGCTGCAGGCGCTGGCCCGCCTGCCCGATCATCTGCGCAAGCGGGTGACGTGGCTTGTAATCGGGCCCGACGGCGAAGCCGAGTACGTCAAGCAGCTGCGCCAGCTCGCCGGCGGCGTCGATTGCGACGTGCGCCTGCTCGGCTCGCGCTCGAACGAGGAGATCCGCGACATCTATGGCGCGGCCGATCTGTTCTGCCTGACCGGCTTGCCGGATTCATCCGGCCGCGTCGAAGGCTTTGGCCTGGTCTATCTCGAGGCCGGCGCCGGCCGACTGCCCAGCATCGCCACAGCCGTGGGCGGCGTGCCCGACGCCGTCCCCGATCAGGAAGCAGGCCTGCTCGTTCCGCCCGACATCGACAGCATCGCGCGCGCCATCACGCTGCTGACAGCGGATTACGATCGCCGCAAGGCGCTCGCCGCCGGCGCCTTCGCCCACGCGCAAGAACTCTCGTGGGAGCGTTGCGCCGCCGCGACTTATGGACTGCCCTATGCCGGCGGCCGTGCCGGACGGGTCAGCGCGACCGCCGCATGAGGGGCGTCATCGCCGCGCTGCTGCTCCTGCTTGCGACCCAGGCGGCGCACGCGGACGCCGACAATTGCCGCCGGAGCCGGGAATATCTGCTCGGCAGTCTCGGTGGCGACCTGACCTTGCCGCCACAGGCCTATAACGACCTGTTCAAGATCTGCGCGGCGGCGAGCGTCATGTCGAATGTCAAGGATGCCTACATCCTCAAGGATGGCGGCATCGCCGTCGTGCCCAAGCAGGATAGCATTGCCGCCACGGCGGGGACGCTATCGCAGTTCTGCGACGCCTATCCGCGGGCCACGCTGCGATTCCTGACGCGCAAGGACCTTGCGCTCGCAAAGACCTTCATCGGCATTGTCCAGATCTCGTCGACGTCAGCGACGCCGTGCAAGAAGATCAAGGGCCTTACCTGACCATTGCCGCACCGGCTTCGCGCCCTGCCGCTCATAATATTTCGGCATCGCCTGCGGCGGGATCGCCTGCTCGGCGCGGCGCCCGAGGAAGTAGTGGCCGCTGGCGGCATCGGACACCGCGCGCCCGCGCGCGAGTGAATCGAAGAAGCGGAGCCAGAAGAACGGCAGCGAGATCAGCCGTGACAGCTTGTCGCCTGCGCCCAGCGCGCGAGCGAAGTAGCGGATCGACCACAGCAAGGCAACGCCGGGGCCGCCAACCGGTCCGGCGCCGATCTCGGAGAAGCGCCGGAACAGCCAGCGATGACCGCTCTGCGTGAAGCGCGAGAAGTCGTAGGCACGCTCGTGCACCTGCTGCATGAACGGCGTTTCCGCATAGACCACCCCGTTGCGGCGCAGGACGCGATGGATTTCGCTCACCACGGTCGCAGGCTCCAGCACGTGTTCGAGCACGGCCTGAACCCAGACGCCGTCGAACACACCATCCTCGAACGGCAAACTGTGGGCGTCCGCGACCAGCGTGGTGTGCGCAGACGCGTAGACATCGGTTCCGATCAATTCGATGCCGTCATCCGCATAGAGCGCTTCCGCGCCGGAACCGACGGTAGCACCACCGATCACGAGCACCACGGGCTTTCGCGACTCCTGCTTGAGCAGATCGATGAAGCGCTGACAGTTCGCCCCGGCAACCGGGTTCCGGCCGAAACCAAGCGCATGCAGGCGAGAGCCGAGCGAGCGGCGCGATACGTCGCGCGGCATCACCGAGCCGTTGTCGGCTTGATACATTGTTCGATCGAAGATGCTCGACGCAAAATCGATCAGCACGAGCTGGTCATCGACGCAGGGAAATCCAGCGGTGTGGTACTCGCAATCGGTGCTGGAACAGGCCGGCTGTGCGCTCAAGCCACGCAGCGACGATCCGCAGCCCGGACAGCGAAGAACGCGCGCCCACCACGGCGTCCCCACATGCTCACCGTCCTGTCGCGCGGCAGCCGAACCGTCCAATGAAACCTCGCAAGATCAGCACATCACCAGTTCCGTCACCGGAACCACCTTTCCAGATCATTTCAAGATGTTACTGATCCGCTCGCGGCAGCGCAACTGCGCGAGATGCAGCGCTAGCCAGCCGGAACAATTCGCGCGTTGCGTGACAGTCTACACAATCAGCAGATCGTGCGGCGTCAGCGGCGTGACGACGCCGGTGAGCGTGATCGAGGCACCATGACCGAGATCGATGATCGTGTCGTGGCCAACGACATGAATGTTGAGCTGCGCGATGTCGGCGACGATCGATGAATCGATCTGCAACGTGTCGTGGCCCGCGCCCTCGCCAACGTGGAAATTGTTGATCACATCCTGGCCGGAGGCCTGCTTGAAGACGAAGGTGTCGCCGCCGGCGCTGGTCATGAAGTCGTTGCCCGCGGTCGAGGTCAGCGTGACGCCCGATGCGCCGGCCGACATCGTGTGTGAGCCGTCGTTGTTGTCGAAGGTCGTCGCCAACCGGTGCCCCGACGAATCCAGCACATCGTGTCGCGCGGAATAGCTCTGCCCGGTGATGCCAAACGTATCGACGGTCCGGCTGCCGTCAACGTGACGCACAGTTTGCGTCGTCAGGTCGCCGTCGGCATCGTAGCTCGACTGCACGTAGCTGCCATCACTCTTCGTCACCGTCTCCTGCGCCAGATGTCCGGCCGCATCGAACTGATCGAGGGTCTTGGTCCCGGCGGCGTCGACGGTCTGCCGGACGAACAGCGAGTCATCCGCGCGGAACTGCTCGATCAGCACGCTGTGACCTGAGGCATCGTTCAGGACGTGCTGCGAGGTGTAGTCCTTGCCTGATATACCAAAGGTGAAGATGTCCCGCGAGCCGTCGGCATGACGGAACGTCTCCAGCGTCAACGTCAGACCATCCGACGCGTAGTTTGCTTGCGCATAAGAGCCGTCCGTCTGCGTGATGGTTTCCTGCGAGAGATGGCCGGCGCCGTCGAACTGGTCGACCGTGCGCACCCCCGCGGTATCGACCCCCTGCTTCAGGAGCAGCGAGCCATCGGCGCGGAATTGCTCGATCAGCATGCTGTGGCCGAAGGCGTCGACGACGCTGTGCTGCGACGCGTAGGCCTTGCCGGTGATGCCGGAGATATACACGTCGCGTGAGCCGTCGGCGTGCCGAATGGTCTGGTCGGCCTGCAGTCCCGACAATTGCAGGGATGCCGCATCGCTCGCGGTGGCATTGCTGGTCAGCAGGCTGGTGCTAACAGTCTTGTCGGAAAACTTCAGGAATTCGACATTGGTCAGGTGATCGGTGCCGTCGCGGCCGGTCACCTTGTCGGTGATGGTGACGACATTGCCCGACAGGCTGATGTCGTAGTCGGAGGCCTTGCCCGAATAGACCGCGGTATCGGTTCCGGCGCCGCCGTCGATCGTGTCGTTGCCGGCACCGCCATAGATCAGATCGTTATCAGTTCCCGAACCGTAGAACCAATCCTGATGGCTGGTCGCGTCGAGATGGATGGTGCGGACATAGAGGTCGAACGAATTGGGCGAGCTGGCGTTGGTCGTGTCCGTCGGCATCACTGCGACGCCGTTGACCGAGATATCCTTGAGATGCAGCGCGCGGCCCGAGGCGGAGTTCACCAGCTCGATGTCGAGGCTGTTGATCGTGACCGGATTGGCGAAGGTGACCGTGAATGTCTGGTAGCCGGACGGATCGGTCGCCGGCTTGAACTCGAACGTTCCGGAGACCACCTGACCGTTCACCAGCACCCGCACCTGCGCGCCGACGCCGTTGACCACGGAGCCGTAGCCGGTGAGCGTCACGGTCGTCGACGTCAACGGGCTGATGGTCGCGGGACCTGCGACGATGACGTCGTTCCCAGCACCGCCGTGGATCACGTCATTGCCGAGCCCGGTGGTGATGGTGTCGTTGCCGCGACCGAGATCGATGACGTCACCGACGGCCGATCCGATGACGTTCAGGTTCGGCGTCGCTCCGCCTCCGTGAAAATACTGGGAGACGATCGTTGCGGCCGGCTTGCCCATCACGGAATAGCCCGTGCTGGAATATTGGTTGCTCAGATCCCACTGCCAGAGCTCGACGCCCTTCAGCCAGTTGCCGCCCTGCGCGGTCCAGACCTGGAAGAAGGCGTTGTACGCATCGGCCTGCGCCGTCGTGTTCGGCGTGCCGCTGGTGTTCCATGAGGCCGGTGAGATCGCGGTGCCGTCGACGCTGCGATAGCCGACCTCGGTCATCAGAACCTGTTTGCCATACTGCTCCGACAGTGAATGCAGGAAGTCGACCGGCGATTTGTAGTTGAAGGCGGCCGCGTAGTACGGATTCATCGGAACTTCGTTCCAGGCGTGAATCAGATCATCCACGGTCGGCGTCGTGCTCGAGGTCAGCGGCGGATAGGTGTTGACGCCGATGACGTCGAGTTCATCCCAGAATCCGACCTTGGCGGCCTCGTCGGTCGCGGCCGAATAGGTCAGTTCGCCGTGATAGACCTCGCGCACCGCCGAGATGATGTCGGTCCAGTAGGCGCGATATTGCACGCCGGACAGGCTGCTCATCTCGTTGCCGATCGCAAACGTCGCGACGCCGCCCTCCTGCGCGATGGTGGCGAGATGAACGATCTCGGCCTTGTAGGACGCAAAGAAGCTCGCGACGTCCGACGGCGCAAGGCTGGAGACTCGGGTTCCATCGAGCGACGAGAGCATCGGCCGGAAGACGACGGAGAGGCCCGCGGCTTCCGCGGCCAGAAAGCCTTTCAACAGGCTCGCGTCACTCTCGGTCTTGCCGGCATCGGCGAACACCGTGTTGCCGGTTCCGGTTTGCGTCCAGATCCGCGCGCTGAGCTCGATCGAATTCGATCCGAGCGAGGCGATGGTTTGAAATGCCTGGTTCGCGGAGCTGCTGGAGAACTGACCATTCCACTCGGAGAGTGCACCAAATCCTTGAACGTCGAAAATGCCAGTCACGCTTCAGCTCCTGTCGTCGATCGACAGATGCGTGAAGCAAATTACCTTCATCTTAAAACGATCGGAGAATTCGCTGGCATCGCGAAAGTCTCATGCGATGACGTCGCTGCTTGTGGGTTCCACAAATGCAACCCGAGCAATTCACGCTCGTTGCGACTGACGCAGTCAGTATTTCTCCGGAGAAGGCTCCGCCGCCATCAAGCGCTTCAGCTTGGCTTCCTCCTCCGGCGTCAACGGCGGCGGCACGTCCTGCTTGCCCGCGACCACGCGCCGGCGGCTCCGGCGCCAGAGCGCGATGCCGCCCAGGATCAGCGCCAGCGGCGCGACCAGCCAGAGGAGCAATGTGTGCGGCGTGAAGCGCGGCTTCAGCAGCACGAACTCGCCGTAACGCGCGACCAGGAAGTCGATCACCTGGCCGTTGCTGTCGCCGGCGGCAATCCGTTCGCGGACCAGCAGGCGCAGGTCGCGCGCCAGCGGCGCCTCGGAATCGTCGATCGACTGGTTCTGGCAGACCATGCAGCGCAGCTCCTTGGAGAGCTCGCGCGCCCTCGCCTCCTTGGCGGGGTCGGCCATGATCTCATCGGGCTGCACGGCATGGGCCGGCATCGCCATCGCCAGCAGGCCGAGCACTACGATGGCAGCACGAAGGAACCTCATCGGCGTCACTCGGCCGGCTGCAGCGCGCGCGGCGCCTTGGCGGGCTTGGGCGCGCCGACCCGCAGGCGCCGGTCGGACAGCGACAGCAGGCCGCCAAAGGCCATCAGCACCGGCCCCCACCAGATCAGCAGCACCAGCGGCTTGTGATAGATCCGCACCGCGATGGCGCCATCCGCCGTGGCGTCACCGAGCGAGATGTAAAGCTGGCTCGCGCCGCGGGTCAGCAGCGCGGCTTCGGTCGTCGACATGCCCCGCGTCGCAAAGCTGCGCTTGGACGGCGTCATGGTGCTCACGGTCGCGCCGTCACGTTTGACGATGAACTGCGCGATGGTCTCGCTGAAGTTCGGTCCCGGCCGCGGCGTCAGGCCGTCGAGCTTGAGCTGATAGCCTGCGATCGGCACGACATCGCCCGGCCGCATCGCGCCGATATATTCGGTGTTCCCGGTGGTCTCGCAGACGATGCCGATCAGCGCGATGCCGAGGCCGGCATGCGCGAACATGGTGCCCCAGGCCGCGCGCGGCAGCCCGCGCGCCCGGCGCAGCGAGATCGACAGCGGCATGCGGAACAGGCCGATGCGTTCGGCGACATCGCAGAGCGCGCCCATCACAACGAACACAGCAAGCCCAATCGCCAGCGGCGCCAGCGTCGCACCGCCATAAGTCCAGGCCCAGACCAGCGCGATCGCAATCAGCGCCGCGATACCGGCCGCGAGCAGGCGCTGGGTCGCGCCGAGCAGGTCGCCGCGCTTCCAGGCCAGCAGCGGCCCGAACGGCACCGCGAGCAGCAGCGCGACGAACACCGGGCCAAAGGTCAGTTGGAAGAACGGCGCGCCGACCGAGATCTTGTCGCTGCTCAGCACCTCATAGGCCATCGGATAGAGCGTGCCGGTCAGCACCGTCGCGCAGGCCACCGTCAGGAACAGATTGTTGAGCACGAGCGCGCCCTCACGCGAGATCGGCGCGAACAGCCCGCCCTGCTTCAGCGCCGAGGCCCGCCAGGCGAACAGCGACAGGCTGCCGCCGATGAAGACGCAGAGGATCAACAGGATGAACACGCCGCGCGCCGGATCGGTCGCAAACGCGTGCACCGAGGTCAGCACGCCCGAGCGCACCAGGAAAGTGCCGAGCAGCGACAGCGAGAAGGTCAGGATCGACAGCAGGATGGTCCAGACCTTCAGCGCGTTGCGCTTCTCCATCACCAGCGCGGAGTGCAGCAGCGCCGTGCCGGCGAGCCACGGCATCAGCGACGCGTTCTCGACCGGGTCCCAGAACCACCAGCCGCCCCAACCGAGCTCGTAATAGGCCCAGTAGGAGCCCATCGCGATGCCGAGCGTCAGGAAGATCCACGCCATCAGCGTCCACGGCCGCACCCAGCGCGCCCAGGCGGCATCGATCCGTCCCTCGAGCAGTGCGGCCACCGCGAAGGAGAACGAGATCGAGAAGCCGACATAGCCGAGATAGAGCATCGGCGGATGCACGGCGAGGCCGATGTCCTGCAGGATCGGGTTGAGGTCGCGCCCCTCGATCGGCGGATTGGCGATCCGCAGGAACGGGTTCGAGGTCATCAGGATGAAGAGATAGAAGGCGCCGGCGACCCAGGCCTGCACCGCCAGCACATGCGCCCGCAGCGACAGCGGCAGATTGTTGCCGAAGGCCGCAACGAGACCGCCGAACAGCGCAAGGATCGAGACCCACAGCAGCATCGAGCCTTCATGATTCCCCCATACGCCGGTGATCTTGTAGATCAGCGGCTTCAGCGAATGGGAGTTCTCGTAGACATTGACCACCGAGAAGTCCGAGGTCACATGCAGCGTCACCAGTGCGATGAACGACATCGCCACGAACAGCAGCTGCGCCAACGCCGTCGAGCGCGCCACGTTCATCAGCGCGGCATCGCGCCAGCGGGCGCCGAGCAGCGGCACGGTCGACTGGATCAGCGCCAACCCAAGCGCCAGCACCAACGCGTAATGTCCGGCTTCCGCGATCATCGCATCGTCCCCTGCGCCGGCTGAGGTGCAGCCGATGCGCTCGGCTTGGCGCCGTAATCATCCTTCCAGTGCCCCTGCTTCTTCAAGGCGTCGGCGACCTCCTTCGGCATGTAGGTCTCGTCATGTTTTGCAAGAACGTTGTCGGCGCGGAACGTGCCGGATGCATCGAGCGCGCCTTCGGCGACGACGCCCTGCCCTTCGCGGAACAGGTCCGGCAGGATGCCGGTATAGGCCACCGGCAACGTCGCGCTGCCATCGGCGACGCTGAAGCTCACGGCGAGATTTTCGCCACGCTTGAGCGAGCCCGGCTGTACCAGGCCGCCGAGACGAAAGCGCTTGCCGGGACCGATATGCTTCTCGGCCACCATCGAGGGCGTGGAGAAGAACACGATGGAATCGCGCAGCGCGTTCAGCACCAGCCCGGCCGCAATCGCGAGCACGGCAAGCGCGCCGCAGATCAATGTGAGCCGCCGTTGCTTACGTGTCATCGTCTACCCTTACGCATGACAATCCCTTCAGCGCCATGCATTTTGTTTGCGCATGATCTCCGCGCAAACGCGTTCCGCGTTTGTCGCGAGGGAAAACCGCTTCACACTTTTCCGGATCATGCGCTATCCATCCAGCCCGAGATTCTTCAGCCCTTCATTGAGCTGGCGCAAGCGTTCCGCGTCATTGGCGACAGCTTGCCGCGCGTCGCTCAGCGCGCTCATCGCCTTGTCGCGCTCACCCATCACCAGATAGGCGCGCACCAGCCGCAACCACCCCTCGACGTCGTCGCCATTCTGCTTAAGCCGCGTCGCCAGCCGATCGACCATCCCGCGGATCATCGCCGAGCGGTCGGTGTCGTTCATGTCCTTGGCCGCGGCCATCGCGCTGTCGGGTAGCGCCGGCGCGGCAACGCCGCCGACCCGCACCAGTGCTGCCTGCACCAGCGGCCGCCACGGCGCATCCGCCGGTGCCTTTGCCAGCATCGCCTGCCAGATCGCGGCGGCATCGGTCTTGCGGCCGTCCTGCTCGGCCGCCAATCCCAGGAAATAGTTGCCCTTGGGGTCGTCGGCATTCAGCGCAATTGCGCGCTCGAATTCGGCCTTGGCGTCCGCCGTCACGACGCCGCCGGCGGTCCCCATCAGGGCTTCGCCGAGATCGGCGCGGCGCTCGGCGCTGTCGCCGGCATAGTTGATGGCGTTGCGATAGGCGCGGACTGCGTCGTCGTAGCGGCCGAGCCGCGACAGCACCGGCGCCAGGACGGTCCAGCCACGACCGTCGGTCGGGTTCTTCTCCAGATGCGCCTCGACCTGCGCGACCAGGTTGACCAGCGGCTGACTGGCATCGGCGACCAGGCTGCGGCCGGCCAGCGGGAAGTCTCCAAGCTGGGGCGCGCCGAGCCTGAGATAGAGCGTCGCCGCCACCAGCGGCAGGCCAATCAGGGCCAGTATCGCCGCCACGCGGCGCAGTTTCAGATTGGCCTGGGGCGCGGCCTCGCGCTGTCCCTCGTCGGCTGCGGCCAGCAGGCGGCGGCTGATCTCGACCCTTGCCGCATCGGCCTCGGCGGCTGCGATAATGCCGGAGGCGAGATCGCGGTCGATCTCGGCAAGCTGGTCCTTGTAGACGACGGTCTCGCTGCCGCCCGTCCCCGAAGGCCGGCTGCGGCTGAGCGGCCAAAGCACCGCAAAGACCGCCGCGACCGTCATCAAGGCGAAGACAAACCACAGCGTCATCAAGCGGTTCCCGGGTGGAACGGCGCCGTCCTGGATGGCACCGATGCGTCGCTTTACACCACCGGCGGCGAGCCCGGCAATTGACATTATCCGGATCGCAGCAGGACCTTCGGCCGCGGATTTACGGGAATAATCAGCCGGCGCGGGATGCCTTGCGCTCGCCTATCACGGCATTCTCGGCCGCCCGGCTCATCAGCGAGGCGTAGTCGGAGCCGAACAGGACCTCGCAGAACCGGATCGCGGCCTTGGCCTGCTGCTGCCGGTAGGCCCGCGCCTTCAGGTCGCCGCCGCGCAGCGCCTGCACCAGGGCCTCGGTCGAGTGCTCGACGTAATGCTGCAGGTCGGAATAGGTCCGCAACGTCACTTCGTTGATGGCGAGCTCGCTGGCATAGGTGCGGCAGACCGCGACGAAATCGATCAAGGCGACGGTGTCCTCGACCTCCGACATGTCGACCATCGAGCTCGCCGAAATGTCCTTGTCGGCGCGCTGACGCAGGATGCGACGCACCCGGCCCGGCACGCTGTCGATCTCGGATTGCAGCGTGTTGGAGGTGTCGGCGCGGATCGACGAGAGTTGCCGGCCCCAGGTGGAGTCGTTGCGCAGATCGAGCTCGGTGCGCAGGCCACGCACACCGTCATGCAGGGTCTTGAGCTGTTCGCCGACATACTCGAAATGGCCGCGGCGGATATCGGTGCGCAGGCAGGCGGCGACGAAGGTCAGATCATGCAGCGCGATGGTGACGGCGACGCCGAACGGAGTAGCCGCAACGCGCAGCTCGTCATCGGAGGCCGCCATCTTCACGGCGATGCGGATGATCTGCCACGGCGCAGCCAGCCGCTGCGCGATCAGCGACAGCGCGAACGGCAGCATTTGCGGCGTCTGCAGCGACGGGACCTTGAGGGCTTCCTTGACCGACTCGATCTGGGCGTCACCGAAGCTGCGGATATGGGCCGGAAGCCGGCTTCCCAGCGCATCCAGCGCCTCACGTGCCCGCAGCACCGACCCGATCGGCAGCAAGTCCTCGACCACATTGGGCGGACCGACACGGGAGAGCCCCCGCTGGCGATCGTCGCCCGCCGGCCCGGCCACCTTGACGATGGCCTCCGCGGCCGCGAGCTGGAACTTGCGCACGATCGGCTCCACCGAGCCGCCATCCCGCGCATTCGCCAGCCCCGCCTCGAATTCGCGGGCCGCCTCGGGCGCGCCGTCGCGCGACAACCATTGCCAGATCGGCAGCAGCGAGGTGCGGCGAAGCTGGCCCGGCCGGGTCGGGAAATTGCTTTCGGCAAGGAACGGCTCGAGCGGACGGAACAACAGCCGCGCCGGATCGTCGGTGCGCGGGCGCAGATCCTCATCCTCTTCGACGGCGCTGCGGACGATCTTGCGCAGCTGGTCGAGCACGAGATTGGCGACCGCGACGTCCTGGCCACGCTCGACGGCGCGCTCGAACTCCCGCATCAGCAGCGCCTGCGATTGCGGCGGAAGCTGCGCGAGATAATCCCTCAGCCGCTCGGTCGGTGTCTGGCTCATTCGCCCGGTTGTGATGCTTTGTGTCGCGCGGACGGCTGTGGCGCGCCCACCGCAAATCATAGGAGCGTGCGCGTTAAGAAGTCGTTTAGGAATAATGACGGTACCGCTACGGAGATCCGCAGCAAGCTGCCCGCATCCTACACGCCCGGCAGCACCAGCTCGGCGCGCAGGCCGCCGATCGGCGCGTTACGCAGCGAGAGATTGCCGCCATAGAGACCGGCCAGATCGGTCACGATCGACAGGCCGAGGCCCGAACCCGGCTTCGACTCGTCGAGCCGCTGGCCACGGCGCGAGACCTGGGCGCGCTCGGCGGCCGACAGGCCGCGACCGTCGTCATCGACCACGATGCGCAGCCGCGGCCCCGCGCCCGCTTCGGTCGGCTGCTCGACGATCGCCTCGATGAAGACCTGCGAGGCCGCCCATTTGCAGGCGTTGTCGACGAGATTGCCGACCATCTCCTCGATGTCCTGGCGCTCGCCGCGAAACTTGGCCGCCGGATCGGTCTTCGCCGTGATGGCGATCGCGCGGTCGCGATGGATCTTCTCCATGGTCCGCCGCAAGCCGTCGATGACGGGCGCGACGTCGGTGATGGTGCTGACGATGGTGGCGCGGGCGGCGATCCGCGCGCGCTCCAGATGATGGGCAACCTGGTTGCGCATCACATCGGCTTGCTCCAGCACCTTGCTGGCAAAGGGATCGGCGGCGTGCGCGCTCGCCTCGTTGACGATCACCGAGAGCGGCGTCTTGATCGCGTGGGCGAGATTGCCGACATGGGTGCGCGAGCGCTCGACGATCTCACGGTTGGCATCGATCAGCGCATTGGTCTCGCGCGCGAGCGGCGCGATCTCGACCGGAAACTGTCCTTCCAGCCGCTCGGCCCTGCCGGAGCGGATATCGGCGATCGCATCGGAAATGCGCTTCAATGGTGCGAGACCGAAGCGGACCTGGAAGATCGTGGTCAGCAGCAGCACGATGCCGAGCGCCGAGAAGGTGCCGCCGAGGTAGTAGTCGAAGCTGCGCGTCTCGTCGAAGATCTCGGTGGCGTCGCCGGCGACGCTGACCAAATATTTGCCGTCGGCGCCGAGATCGACCGGCCGCTCCACCATGCGCAGGCTCTGACCCTCCGGCCCGTCGACATAACCGAGGCGCACTCCGGCGGCAGTCAGCTCGGCGCCCTGCTCCTCGAGCTTGGGCAGCTTCTTGTCCCAGAGCGAGCGCGAGGCGCGGGTCTCGCCCTTCTCAGTGTCGGTGCGCGTGATCTGCCAGTACCAGCCGGACAGCGGCAGCTCGAACAAGGGCTCGCCGAGCGACTGGAACTGACGGTCCGGCGGCTCGTCGGGCGTGGCCACTTCGGCAATCAGCGTGCGCAGATAGAGATTGAGCCGGCGATCGAAGGCGCGCTCGGTCGCGTCGCGATAGACCGACGACAGGATGACGCCGGTGATCAGGAGGATCACCACGACCCATGCGGTCGCCGACACGAACAGGCGGGTGGCGAGCGAGGTTCCGCGCATCAGCGCCTAGCCGCGAAAATAGCCACCCCGCGCGCGTGGCGGGGCGGATGTGGATTGTCTGATACGATCATGAATAGATCAAAGAGGAAGTCGCTCGCGCGCGCAACCGCGCCCGCCTCAGCTTCCCGGCGTTGGCGGCGGGGTCAGGAGATAGCCGAGGCCGCGCACGGTCTGGATGATGTCGACGTCCAGCTTCTTGCGGATGCGGCCGACGAACACCTCGATGGTGTTGGAGTCGCGGTCGAAGTCCTGGTCGTAGAGATGCTCGACGAGCTCGGTGCGCGACACCACGCGGCCGGTATGGTGCATGAGATAGGCGAGCAGCCGGTACTCGTGCGAGGTCATCTTGATCGGGTTGCCTGACACGCTGACGCGGCCGGTGCGGGTGTCGAGGGTGACAGGGCCGCAGCTCAGCTCGGATTGGGCATGACCGGTCGAACGGCGCAGCAGCGCGCGGATCCGCGCCAGCACCTCCTCGAGATGAAACGGCTTGGCGACATAGTCGTCGGCGCCGGCGTCAAAACCCTGCACCTTGTCGCTCCAGCGGTCGCGCGCGGTCAGGATCAGGACCGGCATCACGCGCTTGTTGCGCCGCCACGCCTCCAGCACCGAGATGCCGTCCATCTTCGGCAGGCCGATGTCGAGGACCACGGCGTCGTAGGGCTCGCTATCGCCAAGGAAGTGCCCCTCCTCGCCGTCGAACGCACGATCGACCACATAGCCGGCGTCCGTCAGCGCGGTGGTGAGCTGACGGTTCAGGTCCGGATCATCCTCAACGACGAGCAGACGCACTTTGGCCTCCGAGGGTGGGCAGCAAGATATCCGGCATCAAGATGAGGCTTTCCGGCGTGAACGGGCCATGAACGGAGCCCCAGGGGCAATGTTACTTTTTGGTCAGGTGCACCATCCCTGAGACGCGCGCAAGCGTCTGCAGGTTCGTTCCCGACGAGGTTGGTTCAAGTACCGGGATCCCCTTGAGGCACCCCCGCCGCCCCGGGGAGGTACGATGGAACCCATTGGCTGGAGCCGGCGCGCCAGTCGAAACGATCTGCTAAGTTAACCTTTGACTGCCATTTCCATTGTCGCTGGCGCGCGGATTGCGCTAAGCCCGAGGGAGCGCGTGCATCGCACAATGACCCGGGAAGACCTTTTGTTGATTGATTCGAGAATTCGGACACTCGGTGTGATTGCAGGCTGGCTCGCGCTTTTGCTGATCGCGTGTGTCACGCTGTCCCCGATCCAGGACCGCCCGTCACTGGCCGGCGCCCAGCTCGAACGCTTCGTAGCCTTTGCTACGATGGGGCTGGCCTTCGTGCTGGGTTATCCGAGACGCACATTGCTGATCGTACTGTTTGTCGTCGGCAGCGCGTTCATGCTGGAGGCCATGCAACTGCTGACGCCGGACCGGCACGGCCGCCTGATCGACGCGATCGTCAAGGCAGCAGGCGGCACGTGCGGGATCGCGACTGGCCGTCTTGTCCTGCTGTATTTGCGCGGCAAGATAGAGCGCCTGAGGGCCCGTGCGGAGCAGTCGGCGGGTTGAACGTTTCCCGCGACGACGCGTCACCTGGTTGTCATCGTGCCTGCATGCGGACCTGGCGAACCGCCGATTCAGCGTCGCAAGCTGCCGAGATGCTGAATGGCTAGCCATCGCACGTTGTATCGTGCCGTTTAATTCTACAAGAACAGGCCGATCATTTCAGAACATGCCAGGCGTCCGCCGTTTAACGATACGGCGTCGTCGGCATTGAGAAATCCTGATCGCCGCGGGTACAATAGTCGTACGAACATTCTCGCAGTAAAAAAAGCAGAGACATCGCATGATTTTGGTCACCGGAGGCGCCGGCTATATCGGCTCGCACGCTTGCGTCGCGCTATTGTCGGCCGGCGAGGACGTCGTCGTCTTCGATAACTTTTCCAACAGCAGCCCGCACGCGCTGGAACGGATTCAGACGATCTCCGGAAAGAAATTATCCGTCGTCGAAGGTGACATCCGCGACCAGGACGCGCTGGAAAAAACCTTGGCGCAATATGGCTGCACCGCCGTGATGCACTTCGCCGGCCTGAAATCCGTCCAGGACTCCGTCGCCGATCCGCTCGACTATTACGACCAGAATGTGATCGGATCGCATCGACTGCTGCGCGCGATGCGCGCCACCGGCGTGCGCAAGATCGTGTTCAGTTCGTCGGCGACCGTGTATGGCACGCCGCAGTTCCTGCCCTATACCGAGGAGCACCCGCTCAGGGCGGTCAATCCTTACGGCCGCACCAAGCTGATGATCGAGGAGATGCTGCGCGACCTGCACGTCAGCGACAACAGCTGGGCGATCGCAATCCTGCGGTATTTCAACCCCGTCGGCGCGCATGAAAGCGGGTTGATCGGCGAAGATCCCAAGGGTGTTCCCAACAATCTCGTCCCATTCGTCGCCCAGGTCGCAATCGGACGGCGCGGCCGCCTCAACGTCTGGGGTAACGATTACGACACGCCCGACGGCACCGGCGTGCGCGACTATATCCACGTGATGGATCTGGCGGCGGGCCATGTGTCCGCGCTCAAGCTGCTCGATACGCCGCAATGCTTCGCGGTCAATCTCGGCACCGGTGCGGGCAACAGCGTGCTCGACGTCGTCCGTGCCTTCGAGGCTGCGAGCGGGCGACCGGTTCCCTACGATATCAGGCCGCGTCGGCCGGGTGACATCGACGCCTACTATGCCGCGACCGACTACGCATCGAAACTGCTCGGCTGGAAGGCAACCCGGTCGCTCGAGACGATGTGCGCCGACCACTGGCGCTGGCAGAGCAGCAATCCGAACGGATATACCTAGAGCATGATCCGGAAAAGTGTGAAGCGGTTTTCCGAAAAGATCATGCTCAAACAAAGACCTAAAGCGCGATGACGATTCGACCTAATCTCATCGCGCTTTAGGACCTCAGGCGCGGCCGACGCCTCCACGCTTTCCCTTCTTAACGTCCCTGACACGCGGAGTAGAACACACCGTTCGCGCAACCGCGGTCTTGCGAGGCCGAGGTTCGGCCCAAACAAAAAGCCCCGGCGAGCTCGCCGGGGCCTTAGACGAGTGAAGCTGGCAATGAGCTATGCGACCTGACTCGCCGGCTGGATGATCTGCGCAGCTCTGGCTTCGAGCAGCGCGCGAATCCGGCGAGGGACCTGGCGAAGCGATTTCGCGCGCGGATACGCGAGCTCGACGATCTGCTGACCATCGGGATAGAGCATCTCATGCTCCGCCCAGTTGTCGAACGCCATCCGATCGATGTTGTCGACGAAGGTTTCGCTCGGCGTGTTTTCCGAGAGAATCAGATCGTGGCTCTCGAGCTCGACGTGGTAGTAGGTGAAAACGTCGGGGACGCCGGACTCGCGAACGATCGATGTGCCGTTCACCAGGGCGCCGGCCTGGATCAGGATCCCGTCGACATACAGGGCATGGCACGGCGAGACCACCAAATCCCGGCTCGGCACGTTGTCGCCGAGCGCGCCGGCGAGGATGCGGATCGGTCCGACGCGCTGCTTGTCGGCGAAACGCATGGCAACGGTTTGCTTTCCGACCCATGAAATCGGCCGGTGCGAACCATCGACCGTCACAACCAGATCGCCTCGCTTGAGATCCTCGACGAGCCGCTCGCCATCGGGCGTGCGGATCATCGTCCCGGCCATGAAGCAGACCGCATCGATTTCGATGCCCTGGGTACCGTGGGAATAGACCGTGTTCGCATTGTTTGGGCTGCTGGCGAGCGTGATCGTGTAGGCGCCGGCCGGCAACGAAGTGCCGCTATAGTCGAATGTCCAGGTCTTGTGCGCGTTGTCGAGGACCGCTTCGCCGACGTTGCTGCCGTTGATGTAGACGTAGATGTGCTGGTTGCCGTTTCCGGTCGCCGTGTAGGTGCCGGAGAAGGTCAGCGCGTTCGCACTGGTTTCGAAATCACCGGCCGTTCCCGTGTCCGGGGAGATGGCCGTCAATTTGGCGTCTGTAACTGGCATGAAACCCCCAATGTTAAAGACTTTGTTAAAATCAGAATGATTTCACATAGCGCGATCGGGATGAACGGGCAATGCGGCGCGGCGTGAATTGGGCGTTATTGTTACCGGGGTACGGCGAAATTGATCCGCAATTCGTCGCACCGTAATTATACGGATATCAAGCCGCTGAAGCGCTCTGGTCGTTTGCCGCCCCCTTCACGACCGCAACCGGATCGGCAACGCGTGTCTTGGATCCCGAACGGATATGCACCGGACATCGAACCAGACGCTCGCGATCGGCTCCGCGCTTTCCGTTCCTAACGTCCCTGGCACTCGGAGTAGAACACGCCGTTCGCGGCCGTCAGCCGCTCCAGGCAATGCCGCTTGTCGGTAACCGGGCCATCGATCGCGAAATCATAGGCCAGCCCCTTCAGCACCAGGGCGTACCGTCCAGCGGGCAAGGCCTGGTCCGGATCGCGCGCCTCGATTTCATACATCTGAGGATCCTCCTTGAGCGGAGCGGTCCGATAGGGAATCGAGATATTGCGGATCACCCACACATCCTCGCTCGGCGCCGTAACCGGCTTGCCGCTTGGATCGAACGTCGTTGCCTGCTTCACGCGTGCGATGACACGCACCTCGGCCGTGTCGGCAGCGCCTCCGGTTTCTCTCCGAAACACGATAAACTTCGGATGGCCGTCGGACAGCACCGTTTGGCTTGGCTTGGTGATCGCGGCCGAAATCGCAACGCGCGGATCTGGCGCGCGTCCCTGCAGCGCGTCGAGCTCCTGCAATTTGCCTCCGCTCTCGGCATAGACGCCGTAAGCCGTCGGCAATGCTCTCTTCGGCTGGACAGCGATCGTGGGCGGCGGCGGTATGGGTTGAGCGACGGCCACCGGCTTCGGTGCCTGAGATGCTGGTGACGAGAACAGATGGGAAAATGTGGCGCGCATGGTCGAGAGCGCGATGCCATGCCGCTGCACGACGATGATGCCGATGATCACCGCAAAGAACACCAGCACCGCGCAATAGCGCAGCCCGGTCGAGAACCAACTTGGCCGAGTCCACCGCAACAGGGGCAAGTCAATATTGCGCCCTGCCGCCGGCGGATCGAACAGGTCGCCGGGCGGCTGGTATGCGATCCGGGAGGACGCCTGCGTGTCGTGCTGTGGTGGCGGCGACAGCAAGCCTGAGGTCGAAGGCACTGAAAACCTGTGGACGATCTCGCTCTTCGAATGGGATTCGACGCCTGCGATCGCGACTTCGAGCGCCTTCATCAGGCGCGCCTTCTCGACCGGGTCTTCATGCGCGAGCTGCGCCAGCTTCTGGCGGGCCAGTTCGTAGACGGCGCCGCGAAGCTGCTCCGGATCCGAGGTTATCGAGTCGATCGTCCGCGCCAGGACCAGCGCAAATTCGACCTCCGGGTGCGCCTCGGCGATCTCCTTGACGGATTTTTGAAGTTGCCCGCCTTCCACCCTTTCAATGCGTTCCCCCATCCTCTCATTCTACGCACAATCGCAATGTGAGACAAACCGCATGCGATAATCGGTGATCTCCCCGTTTCAGATGTCGGGGAATGACGGAATCGGCAACCAAACCGATTTGCATGGTGAGTGTGGCGGCCCAGCGCGTGCGCTCGTTGAGAACCGGATCGCACGGAAAAGCCGGCAACTTCGGACCGAACGGCCACAGTTCACAAATGTTAATCTTCCGGCGCTTCCGCAGTATTGCTACGCTAATCCGCTTCGGATAGATGCATCAAAATTCATCGATCTATCGCGAATTTGTGCAAGTGATGATCTTGAGTTGGGCAACCAACTTTGCGGAATCGGCCTAGATTGTGAAAGTTGTTGCTGCGGAGCAGGTCATGAAAAGCAAGAGCTCTTTCCCGGTCGATCTGTCCGCTCGGCGTGAAGATCACGTGCGACAGGCCAACGAAAGAATCGCCAAATCGATCGCCTTGCTGATCGACGAGAACGACAAGCTGCGCCGGATGGCAGTCCTCCTCGCGTCCCAGAATGAGGCCTTGCAGCGGTCGATGCCGCAACTGAAGTCCCGCGAGGCGCACTGAAGCGCGATGAGATTGGATTAAATCGTCATCGCGCTTGATTTGATCTTTCTCGGAAAACCGCTTCACACTTTTCCGGATCATGCCGCAGATGCGGCTCGGGTGAGTTCATCATCTCAACTGAGACGCGAAGGCCGGATCCAGCTCGGCGACCGCGCGGGCGAGGAAAGCCTGTCCATTCGGTGAAGCCGCGCGGTAGAGATCGACGAGCACGGCACGATTTTGGGAATGTTGCAACAATTGCGCTGCGACATCCGTCTTCAACAGCTGATTTAGTTCAGGATCGGAGACGCTGCGAAGATTTAATCCTGCACGCAGCCGCTCGATCGTCAGATCACTGGCGGCCGGCGATGTGTAGTAGACCATCTTGAGGTTGTCGGCTTGCTTGGGGTCGTCGGGATCGGCGCGACCAAGCAGCGAGGCACGGCTCAGCCACAGTCGGGGTTGCAGCGGACGCCGTTCGAGCGAGCGGGCAATCAACCGCTGGGCGTACGCGATGCGCAGAAGGTTTTGTGCATTCTCGGCGCCGGGCGGCGCGGACGTCCGATCGGTCGCGGCCAGAGCCGCGGACGCGGCCGAGACGGTGCGATCAACCTCGATTGAGGGATCAAGCACAGCTGACATGGCAAACAGCGCGGATCCATAGCTGGGCAACGGCAAAACAGACTGTGCGGCGAGAGCCAGCCAAATATGGATGATCGCAGCCACCGACAGCACGACCAGGGCGATGCAGGACACCGCGCGCAGCATGATCATGCGCAGGTCGCGCACGACAACATTGGCCGATCTTCCGGCGACATTCGGCAACGCTATCTCACTCCCGTGAAATGGAAGTCGAGACGATAATCCTCGATTGCCAGAACCGTGAGGCACCCCGTCGCATAGGCGCCGGTATCGATGTTCACACGATGGTTCCTGATTTCCGGCTCTCGCACCGGTGTGTGGCCATGGACGACGACTTTGCCAAAATCCTCGTCGCTGCTGAGAAACGGCTCCCGGATCCACATCAGGTCTTCTTCACTTTGCTGATCCAGCGGGATGCCGGGCTTGGCGCCGGCATGCGCGAAGAAAAAATCGCCGCAGCTGTAGGACGGAACGAGTGCCCGCAGAAACGCGATGTGCGACTGCGGCAAGGCGGCAAGAAAGGCCTGCCTGACCGAGACCGGATCGGTCGCGGCCTGGTGAGGAGAAGTTTCAACGCCGTAGGACATCAGGGTCGCCGCACCACCAAGCTGCAGCCACTCCGGCAACCGCGACGGGTCCGCCAGAAGATCCATCAGCAGCGCCTCGTGATTGCCCTTGATGAAGACGGTTTCATGAACCTGTCCCCGGCCGATCAGCAGATCCAGCGTTCGCCGCGTATTCGGACCACGGTCGACATAGTCCCCCAGGAACACCTGGATAACGCGCCCAGGCTTCGTCCGCGCCAGATCCTCGTCGATCAATCCAAACGCGGTGGTCAGCAGATCGGAGCATCCGTGGATGTCGCCGACGGCGTACAGCCTGACACCCTTGGGTAAGCGTGCCCGCCGATCCAGGCGGGACAGCAACGCCTTCAGCATGGACGCTGTCCTCGTCAAGCGAGCAAGCCGTCAATCCACGCGCGGCGTGCGTATCGCGTCAGCGATACCATCCCGTATACGCGCCCCAATAGCCGACGCCGCCGTAAGGCCCGTAGGCGCCGTACAGGGGAGCGCAAGAGTATTTGTCGGAGCATCCCCAGTGCCGGCGCGGGGTGTAGCGAGGCGCGACCGCCTCGACCGTCTCCGCGACTCGGGCTTCCCGACGAGGCAACGAGGCATCAGCCGCGCGAGCGTATCCGGGGATGGCAAAGACGCTGCCAAGCAGGAGCAGCGCAATCAATCGCGGGCTTGAAACAGGCATAAATCCCCTCGCCACAGGCGGCAAACCAGACAATTCACGTTATTAACACGCCCAATGGCCCAAATCTATTGTCAAAGGGCCACACCGTTGCGGGAAGGCTATTTTCCAGCGCGCGCGGCGACGCGTTTGCTCTCGGCCTTTATGCTCTTGGCCTTTGGCGCCTTGCGCGCGGCGGCTTGCGTATTCGCCTTCCTCGGGGCCGATGGACTGCGACGTTCGTTGGAGACCGGTGGCGAAAACCCCGGCCAGTATCCCCGCGCCGGCGATGGGTCGGGGGGTTCGTCTCCCAGCAGGCTGCGCATGCGCGGCACACAGACCCGCGCTGCGTCGTAATGCTCGACCACGTGCTGGCGCGCGGCCTCCCGTATGCCCTGGAATCTGGCGGGGCCTTGCAGCACCTCGACGACCCGTTCCACCAGTTCATCGATCGCGAAGAACGGTACGAGGAGCCCGTTGTGGTCGGGGCGGATCACTTCCTGGACCGGCGTCGTTTCGGAGCCGATCACCAGACAACCGGCGCTCATGGCCTCCAGCATCGACCACGACAGCACGAACGGATAGGTCAGGTAGACATGTGCGGACGAGACCTGGAGAGCATCCAGGAATGTTCGATGCGGCACCCGGCCCAGAAAGTGGACGCGCCTCAGATCAAGCCGGCTCGCGACTTCCTTGAGGAAAACCGACTTCCAGCTGGTGTTCGGCGGCGGCGCAAGACCGTACGACAGCCCGTCATTGCCGATGATGACGACCTGCGCGTTCGGCCTCCGGGCCAGGATTTCCGGAAGCGCCCGCATGAAGACGTGGTAGCCGCGCAACGGCTCCAGATTGCGCGCGACGAAGGTGATGACTTCATCGGCACGGGTGAGCAGACGGCCATTGGGCAATTGCAGACGCGCCTGCGGATCGGGCCGCACCAGATCGGTGTCGACGCCCTCATGGACGATTTCGATCTTGCTCTGATAATGCGTCGGAAAGGTCGAGTGCTGCCAGCGGGTCGGCGAAATGCCGAGATCGCAATCGGCCAGCGCCAGCAGCGTCGTCGCGTTCTTGAGCTGAAGACCGATGTGGCCATCGAGACCAGGCTCCGGGAACTCGGGATCGAAGCCGAGATCGCGCCCCTCCGCGCCGTAAAAGAACTCGCAATAGACGATCAGCTTGGCACGCGGAAACATCATGCGCAGCGGCAGCGTCTCGCCCCAACCGGGATGGGCGAGAATGACGTCCGGCTTGAAGCCGGATGCGGCCAGGCTGGAGAGGCTGTAGAGCACCTGCTCTGCCCGCCGGCATTCCAGATCGAAGCGTCGTGCGAACGGATGGGTGCCCGAAACATCGGCATTCGCAAGCGCATATTTCAGCAGTCTGACCGACGGCATCGGCTGGGCCGAGCCGGCGCCGATCGCAACCATCTCGACACCGGGCTCGCGGGCCAGTGCGCTCGCCAGATTGCGGTATTGGGCCGGAAAATTATTATGAACAAACAACAGTTTCATTGCGCAATCATATCGTGAGATGGTGCAGTTCGTCGCTGTTCCGCACCTGTGCTCAAATCGCCTCTTCCGGATTTTTTCTCTGCCCGACCTTCACTATAACAAACATTTCTCACGGCAAAAGTTACAGCCTGTGCTAAGTCGGTTGATGGTAAAGCCGATTAACATTTTGCGACCAGACCCAGCCACCGGCTGGGAGCCAATCGATCGTTGGGGACACGGATGAATAGCCGTACGGGACCGGACCAGCAGAAGACAGTGCAACTGGACCGAGGCCTGTTTTTTGTCAATTACGTCAGCGCCGAGGACATCTCCGCGCCGCCGCGGGTCGTCGTCAACCCGGAACCCGGCGATGAGCGGCGGATCGAGCTGGTGCTGCATCCGGATGCCGACGAGGCGGTGCTTTGGCAGCCGAATTCCCGCCTGGTGGTTCGTGTGGAGGCCCCGGCGACGCTTCAGGTGCAGGTGCTCCCGATGCGCCCGGGCGGATCCCGGGCAGCTAACGTTCGGATCGAGCCGATCCAGCACGGCACCCCTCCGTCGCTCGGAAGATCCGCGGCGGCCTATGCCCCATCGCCGCAATTTTCTTCGTCGCCCCAGTTTGCTTCGTCGCCGCAATTTGCTTCGTCGCCCCAGGGCCAGGCTGCTTCCGCATCCAGCTTCGGGTTCAGGGTCCTGGGCCATGTCGCGGGGATCGGCGACGTGTTTGTCGGCCCCAACGACTGGATCGCCGGGCCAGCGACCCCTTCGCGGATCGAAGGCATCGCCCTGGAATGGCCGGATCGGCCGGCCGGTCTCGATATTCGCTATGGCGTCCAGTTCGCCAACGCCCAGGCTGGCAGCGGGAAGATGGTCCCCTTGGGGACGTTCGCAGGTACGCGCGGTCGGGCGCTGCCAATTACCAACGTGGTCCTGGAAATGACCGGACGTGACGACCTCGAGTTCGTTGCCGAAGCTGTTTTCCTGAATGCCCCGACGCTGCGGGCGGTCGGTCGCCGTGTCGTGCTGTCCGGTCCGAGCGGGCGCGAGCCGCTTGTCGGGCTGCGCATCGATACCGAGAGCAAAACGATCGAGGAACCGGCCCGCACGCTGGAGCCGGTCAAGGCGGTCAAACAGCCGGCGACGTCGGGCCGGGTCAGGGTTTTCCGCAGCCGCGCGCGGCAGGACGCCACCTGACAGGCGACGCCAATGGGCGTTGCCAGCAGCTAAAAAATCGGCTCAGTGTCCGGCGTCACCTCAACCGCGATGAGATTGGGTTGAATCATCATTGCGCTTTAGCTCTTTGTTTGAGCATGATCTCCGCGCAAACGCCTTCGGCGTTTGTCGCGAGGGAAAGCCGCTTCACACTTTTCCGGATCATGCTCTAGCCTGATCGTGCGACGCGTCAGGAATTGGGGTTCGCATGTTCGACACGGCGATGCTGGTCAGGCAGCCGCATCATCTGGCACTGGAGCGTCTCGCTGCAAGGTCTCTTGTGGCGGACGATTTTGTCGCTGCGCACGCCTATGCCGATCGCCGCTGCCGCATCGAACCGCCGGCGCAAGCTCACTGTTTCGTGCTGCGGGCCGAAGCGGCGTGGCGCCTTGGCCGTCGGGACGCCGCCCTGGCGGATCTCACCCGGGCGATCGGCATTGCCCCACACGATATCGGTGCGTTGCGACGAATAGTGGCCTGGGGCGAGCCCGACGATCGGCGCGCTGCAGCCAAAGCGTTGCTTGCCCACGATCGTCATCCGGCCACATTGCGAACGGCCATTGCCGCCCTTCGGGAGACGGGAGAGCAAGCCTGGGCGGCCTTCGCGGTGTTCGACGGATATGTCAGCGGTTGGGTGGCGTGGGCCGGAGGTGCGCGCATCGAGGCGCGTCTCGCGAGCGATGACGGCACCCTGACCAGCTTCCTGGGGCCGAACGCCCTTCATCCTTTGGCGGGTGACGACGTTCAGGCTACCACCTTTCGCATCCGCCGCCCCCTGTCCTCCGCCCCACAACAATTGACGCTGGAGCGCGACGGCGAGACCGTCCTCGCAGTTCGAATGAAGCCGAACACGATCTCGCCCCTGGACCGAAGACCGCGGTCGTCAGAGTCTTCGGTCGCGGCGCAGCTGCCGACGGTGATTGTACCCGTTTACGGCGACCATGATGCGACCCGCGCGTGCCTCGAAAGCCTCATCAAGGCATCGGCCTCAACCATGCCAGGCGGGGTTCAGTCGCAGCCCTTCAACGTCCTGGTCATTGACGACGCGAGCCCGGAGCCGGAGTTGCGGCATTACGTCCGCGAGCTCGCCTTGGACGGACAGATCGAACTTCTGGTCAATCCCGTCAATCTGGGCTTCGTGGGCGCCGTCAACCGGGCGCTCGAACATGTCGACGAAGGCGATGTTGTCCTGCTCAATGCGGATACGGTGGTGCCTCCCGGCTTCGTTGAGCGCCTCGCCGCTATTGCGCATTCCGCCCCCGACATCGGGACCGTGACCCCGTTGTCGAACAATGGCGAGTTCTTCTCCTTCCCGTCGCCGAACAGCGTCAATCCGCTTCCGGCCTACGACGAGATCATCGCCCTCGACCGCGCGGCGGCCCGAACCAACGACGGCGTGATCATCGAGATGCCGAGCGGAATTGGCTTCTGCCTCTTCATCAAGCGCGAATGTCTCGACCGTCTCGGCGGCCTCTCGGAAAGCTTCGCGCGCGGCTATCTCGAGGACGTGGATCTGTGTCTGCGCGCGCGCGCACATGGCTTCCGCAATGTCTGCGCTTCCTCGGTCTATGTCGGCCACCATGGCTCGCGCTCGTTCCGGACGGAGAAGCGGTCGCTTGTGCTCCGCAATCTCGGTGTGCTCGAACATCGCTTTCCAGCCTATCGGAACGAGTGCCGCGCCTTTGAGGCGCGCGATCCGCTGCGTCCGGCGCGCGCGGCAATCGAGCAAGCGTTGCCGCGCGCCGAGAAACCGCAGGTCTTGATTACGGCTGGCCGTGGAGTTTCGCTCGCCTTGGCAAAGGCGCGAGCTGCCCAGCTCGAGCAAGTCGGACGGCGTGCCATATTTCTGCTGCCGGAAGGTAACCATCTTCGGCTCGTCGCCGCCGATGGTGAAGCGCCGCAGTCGATCCTGCTGAGCTTTGATACGGCGGAGAGTAACATCAAGGCCGCGCTTGAGCTCGCCCGGCTGAACATCACCCATCTGGAGCAGATCGATGTCGAGCTGTCGCCGACCCTGATCGACCTTGCCCGGAATCTGGACATCAAGGTCGACTGCTGGATCTCCACCGAAAGCTCCCTGGAGCACGCGGATATCGTGGACCGCCTGCTCGCGCCGAGCGAAGCCGCCCGCAGCTTTGCGCTGGCTCGAAGGCCGGAGCTGCAGATCGAACTTCGCCCCTGGACGATCGCCCCGATCGATCTGCCACCTCCCGCTGCCGACGCACCTCGGTCGTTGGCCATCGTACCGGCTGCGGCCTCCGTGGCGAGCTGGCAAGCCATTCGCGCGCTTGCTCTCAAGTTCAACAATGCCGGTCTTGAAGTCCCCATCGTGGTGGCTGGCGAGACTGTGGACGATGGCAAGCTGATGTCGTTTCCTGGTGTATTTGTGACAGGAGCCGTGACGACCGACGAGACGATCGAGGCGTTGACGCTTCACAATCCAGGCTGGATCGTTACGGATTTTGAAAAGCCGCTGTTTGGCCACCCGGTCGTGGAGTCGGTGCGACAGATGGCGCGACCGGTTGCCTATCGCGACTGGACCAACGGGCTCGTCCCACCGCGCGACGGCGACCTCGCCATAGCGAGCGAAGCGGACGCTGACGCATTCTCTGCCGCTATTGCACAATGGATCGGGGCATGACCGTGGCGCGCAATAAACGGCTCAGATTCAAGCCACGTTCACAAGCCGACGATGCCCCCGCCAGTAGCGATCTTGCTCTCGCGGCCGACGGCACGATTACCGGCTTCGCACGCGATCCTGCGGAGCCTGAACGGCGTTTCACGGTGGAGATATTGCTGGACGGGCTGGTCGTCGCAACTCGCCACGCGGACGCGTTCGTGCCCAGGCTTGCAGAGGATGGCCGAGGTGACGGTTGTTATGGCTTTGTCCTCGATCTCCCTGCGGCGGCGCTGTCAGCTGCGCATCTGTTAGAAGCTCGCCTCGCCAATTTGGGGACGCCGGTCGGCCGTCCAATCGATCTGTCGGCGACAGACAGACTGCTCGCCGACAATCGCCCGACCGCGCATCTGCGCTGGCTTGGCGGCCTTCGCTTCAGTGGCTGGCTCGACACGACGGCCGAGGTCGGCCTCGAAGCCTCCGTCGATGGAGATACCGTCATCCAGTTTCGTGCGGGCGTCTGGACCCGGATCGAGGCCGATGGCGAGCAAGCTGAACGCAGCGTTCGTGCGTTCGACTTCCACCTCCCTGAGCGCTTTGCGGACGGCCGCCCCCATCGCGTGACGCTACGCCGGGATACCGGTGAATCTCTCCCGGCTGCCACGGACTTCGTTGCCTTCCCTGACGGACTGGCAGCGACGATCGCGAGCTTCGGCGAGGCTGAGTCTGAACGATTGCGCGGTGAGCTCTATGATCGGCTCATCCCATCGTCGCTTCCGTTCGCCGACTATGCAGCCTGGCGAGAGCGTTTTCCGTTGCCCGAGGTACCGCCGGGTCAACATCGGTTGGCCGTCATCGTGATTGGCCACGAAGGCGCCGGCCGTACCCTGGCATCGCTTGAAGCGCAGAGCCATCAAGAGTGGTCGGCCGCCGTCATTGAATGCGATCCGTTTACGATCGATGGGGATGCGGTCGAGGAATTCCTGAGGGAGGCGACTGACGCCGACAGCGTCCTGGTTGCGATGGCCGGCACCGCGCTGTCACCCGACGCGCTGGCGCGGATCGGTGCAGCGTTCGAGGAGCATTCGGACGCAATTGCGCTTTATGGCGATCTCGATCTCCTGACAGCCGACGGTGAGCTTTGGCCGCTGGCATTCCCCGCGTTCGACTATGAACGAATGCTCGAGCAAGGCTATTGCGCGCACCTGTTCGCCCTGCGCCGGCGCACGGCAGAGGCTGCACTGAGAAGACGTCCGGAGAATCTCTACCGTCTCTTCAACGCCGTTTTCGACGAGACTGGCCCCCACGGCGCGAATGTGCTTCACCTCCCCGGGGCTCTCGCGACGCTGCATGGACTTGACCTGGAGGTTGCCACGACCGAGCTCGCCGCCGCCACGCGGTCGCACCTTCATGCGCGGTATGTCGCATCCGACGTCGTGCCGGGAGCCGGCGACATGTTTCCGGCGGTTCATGTTCAACGAATACCGCGTCGCGCGCAGATCACCATCGTCATTCCGACCCGCGATCGCCTGCCCTTGCTGCGGACCTGCCTCGATAGCATCGCGCCTGCCGTCGAGCGCAGCGACGCGCAGATCCTCGTCGTCGATAACGACAGCTCTGATCCCGACACGCTGAGCTATCTCTCCGACATTGCCGAGCAAGGCATCGCGACGCTGCGGGTCGAAGGCCCCTTCAACTTTGCGCGGCTCAACAATCGCGCCGCGGCAATGCTGGAGACGGATATCCTTTGCCTTCTGAACAACGACATCGAAGCGACGGATGATCGCTGGCTCGAGGAGATGCTGACCAGGCTGGCCGAGCCCGACGTCGGCGCAGTCGGCGCACTCCTGACCTGGCCGAGCGGCGTGGTGCAGCATGGTGGCGTGGTGTTGGGCATGAATTTCATGGCAATGCACGCTTTCAGGGATCGATTGGCCGAAGATTCCGGTTATCTCGATCTGCTTCATGTCGCTCACGAATGTAACGCTGTGACGGCCGCGTGCCTTTTGACGCGACGAGCGGACTATCTGAGCGTGGGCGGGATGGACGAAACGAGCTTCGCGGTCGCGTTCAATGACGTTGATTATTGCCTGAAGTTGCGCGAAGCCGGCAAACGCATCGTGTTTACGCCGCACGCGCGGCTCATCCATGGAGAGAGGGTGAGCCGCGGAGACGATGCCCGTGCTGACCGAAGAGGCAATTTCGAGCGAGAGCTCGACCGCTTCCGTGCGCGCTGGAGAGACGCTCTGGTCAACGACCCCAGCTACAATCCGCAATTGTCGCGCGACGGCTTGCCGTATGGCGCACTGGCGTGGCCGCCCGGAGACCGCTCCGCCAGATTCAATCAACGCCCGCGGGCGAGGCACTTGCCGCCGGGCTTCTGAAGGGGCGACCTTCCTCGGCCGCGCTTCTTCTGGTGGCAGAGGCTCAGCGGCCTGCCGCGACTGGGAGACTTGCGACGAACTCGTCGAGTTCATGGACGAGCAACATCTCGCCAGGCGGGAGTCGTGATGCCGAAGTCAGTTCTAAAACGCGACAGTCTAGACGCAAGTTGCCCGGGCAGATCCCGCCGTGGTCGGAAAATCAGCGGTCGCGACCCGATAGGCACGCAGAAGTCACCGACCGCTTCTACCTATTTGTTGATCGCGATAATTGAATGCTTCAGAATACCGGCGAGGCCACAATGGAGGTTCGAGCTATGTTGAAGCTGTCGGCAATTTGGACGACGCTGGGACTTCTGCTGTTCGCCGCTTCGCCCAGCCACGGCACGCCCTACCGTATCAACGGGATTTCTTGTCCCGGGCCTGATCCTTATTATGCCTACTACGGCTGCCCCGGATTGTACGCTGGATATCATGGGCCGCTCCCGGATCGGCCTCACAGCTATTGGCTTCATCGACGCCATCGTTGGACGGTCTATACCTGGTGACCCGCGGCCTGCCTCCACTCAGCGCGACCTAGCTCACCTCATCGATAAAAATCAGCAGCAAAGCACCCCAAAAAAAGCGGCGCCCATTTGGTGGGCGCCGCTTAATTCTTCAACGAGGTAGCGATCAAGCAACCGAGGCGGACGCCACGGCAGCTCCAATCGCATGCGCGCGCTCAGCGAGCATGACCCTGATGCTCACCGGCACCTGCCGATGGGATTTTGCCCGCGGATAAGGCAGCTCGGAAACGTTCTTTCCTTCGGGATAGAGCGCCTGATGCTCGGCCCAATTGTCGAAGTGCAGACGATCGACGTTGTCGACGAACGTCTCCGCCGGCATGTTGTCAGCCAGCACCAGCGAATGATCTTCCACTTCGACGTGATAGTAAGTGAAGGTGGAAGGCATATCGGTGTGACGGACGATGGAGGTGCCGTTGACGAGCGCGCCGGCCTGGATCAGCACGCCGCCGACGAGAAGGGCGTGATCCGGCGAGACGAAGAGATCTCGTGACGGGACGTTTTCAGCAATCGCGCCCGCCTTGACGCAGATGGGCAACACCCGCAGCTTGTCCGCAAACACGAGCGAGATCGTCTGGATACCCAGCCAGTCGACGACAGCGACGCGTCCGTCGTGAGTCAAGACCTGATGACCGGGCTTCAGCGTCTGGACGGCGACCTCGCCGTCCGGAGTCCGGATCATCGTTCCCGGCAGGAAGCAAAGCGAGGTGGTGCTGGTCGTGTCGACGTGATTCAACTGGCCGTTGGTACCATTGGTGTTCCCGCCGTAGGACTTATCAGTCAGGAAAAAATAGTTTCCATTCTTGTCCTCAATAATGAGGCCGCTGATTTTGTTTTGGCCACTACCGACGTCAGCAGTGCCGACAAACTCGTACTTGCCAGTGCTTCCCAGATTTCCCGAATCGATGCTAGAGACCTTGAGCTTGTCACCGGAACTGAGCGTGCCTCCGTCGGAATCCTTAAGCTCCACTCCGTTCGCAACGGGATTGACGCCCGACGAAGCCGGGTTCGCGTCGACCAGAGTGTAGTTCCCATTGGTATCGAGGCTGAGCGAGTAGGCGTAATTGAACGTTTCAGTTGTGTTGGCCATGAACCCCTCACACAATATGTTAACAAAGTGTTATCAATGTTTAGTTCCATAGCTTCTTTCACGGAACCACAGCAATCCTGTCAATTGCCATTGGGACAATTTGCGATATATTTGAAACAATTTGAATAAATCTGGCATCATTTTCGGTGTTAAAATACCACCACATCAACTCTGGCTCGGATCCTGCTGCTTGGCAGTGGATGCTGGCTCCCATTTTTCGTTTTGTCGGGCCTGCAAGGCTACGAGGCAACGATGAGGTTCATTTTTGGCTGGGGCAGCACGCTGCGCTGAGCTTGGCGCATCATGGCGCGACACATCTTGCAGTTGAGCCGCAGCTCATAGATGGCCGCGTCATTGACGGCATTGCCGTTCGTTTGATGCTCGCCGGAACAACCAAAATCGAAAATCAAAACTTGAACAATGTGATTGCCGCTAGAACCATATCCATCATCGAACTCGATAAGGTTGCACAGCTCATCTACGGAACTCCGGGCATATCCGAAATCACGTTGTGGTTGCCGCGCTCGAAGCTGGCGCGTGTTTTGAGCTCGGGGCCTGCCGTGCATGGGCGTAGTTTCGCCGGAACGCCGGCAGCCAATATCGTGGCTGGGGCACTTCAAACACTCATCCAGGAAGTGCAGCGAAATGGCGCAGCCGCTCTTGACGCCGTCGCCAACGGACTTGCGCAACTGGTCGGCGACATGATCGTCAGCGCAGAATGGTTCGCAGGTTCCGAAACCGACGGAGGGCTTCAGTCGCTGGAGACAATTCGCTCCTACATCGACACGAATCTACGTACGAACGACCTGACGGCGGCCAAATTGGCGAGCGTCTTCGGTCTATCGCGAAGCTCTCTCTACAGGCTGTTTGCTCCCTTGGGAGGTGTTGCCGCCTACATCCGGGCGCGGCGGCTGGAAGTCGCCCGCAGAGAGATCAAGGATCCCAGTGTCCGGAATCACCGGATCGCCCCCGTCGCTTACGGTGTGGGCTTCGGCAGCATCTCGACGTTCAATCGGGCCTACGCTCAAACCTATCGGGAGACCCCGCGCGAATCCCGCGCCCCCGCTCCCGGCATCCCGAAATATGCAACCAGTCCTGAGCACAAGCTCGGGCCTCTCACCGAGTGGCTGCTGGCGCTTGAGTAGTCGCGTCAAGACGCGCCTGACAACAAATCAGGCCAGCAGCGGCTTGACCGCATCAAGCTCGCGGGCCAGCGCGTCCTGCCAGGCGGGTGTCGCGATGCCAAAGTCTGCCTTCAAGCGCGAAAGGTCGAGTCGCGAATTGCCTGGACGAACCGCCTTGGTCGGAAAATCGGCCGTCGCGATCGGAACGACCGTTTCGACGGCCAACGCAAGACCGCGTGATCTCAACCCGTCGACGATCGCACTGGCAAAGCCGTGCCAGCTCGTCTCACCGGCGCAGACCAGATTGACCACCCCGCCCTTGCGCGCAAAGAGATCGTTCAGGTTCGCGAGGTTCGGCACGACGATGCCGGTGATCGCGGCCGCGATTGCTCGCGCCGTCGTCGGGGCGCCGATCTGGTCGGCAACGATGCGCAGCTCTTTGCGCTCACCGGCCAGACGCGCGATGGTGCGCAGGAAGTTGGCGCCCGTGGCGGCGTAGACCCATGACGTGCGCGCAATGAGATGTGGCCCTTTCGCTGCCGCAATCGCGACATCTCCGGCAAGCTTGCTCGCACCATAGACCGAGAGCGGCCCTGTCGGACTGTCCTCGCGCCAGGGCTTGTCGCCCGAGCCGTTGAAAACGTAATCGGTCGAGAAATGGACCAGCGGCACGCGGCGGCTGGCGGCCCATTGCGCGATGGCCTCCGGCGCCTTGGCATTGATGAGAAAGGCGAGCTCACGCTCGTCCTCGGCGCGGTCGACGGCGGTGTAGGCGGCCGGGTTGATGATGAGATCCGGCTTGAAGTCATCGAGCCGGCCGGCGAGCGCGTCGGGCTTGGAAAGATCGAATTCAGCGACTGACGGCGCGATGATCGTGCCGTGGCCCGCCAACAACGGCCGGAGCGCGCCGCCAACCTGCCCGTCGGTTCCCGTCAACAATATCCGCATCAGATTTGCCCATAGATCGGAAGGTTCTTGGCGTCAGCCAGGAGTGGCGCGTCCGCATCCTTGGCGGACAATTGCGGCTTGTCGACACCCCACTTGATCCCGATCGCGGGATCGTCCCAGCGGATCGAGAGTTCGTCCTTAGGGCTGTAGAAATCATCGCATTTGTAGAAGAAGTCGGCGCTCTCCGAGAGCACCACGAAGCCGTGGGCGAAGCCGCGCGGCACCCACAGCTGCCGGCGGTTCTCCTCGGTCAGCTCGACCGCGACATGCTTGCCGAAATTCGGGCTGCCGACGCGGACATCGACCGCAACATCGAGCACACGTCCCCGCAATGCGGTGACGAGTTTGCCCTGTGTGACCGGATTTTGCAGATGCAGGCCCCGCAGCACGCCAAAACTCGAGCGGGACATGTTATCCTGCACGAAGGGACGCGCGATGCCGTGCTCGGCGTAGCGGGGGAACTGGTAGGTTTCGAGGAAGAAACCACGCTGGTCACCGAACATTTTCGGTTCGATGATGAGGACTTCAGGAAGCTCGGTCTTGATGACGTTCATTTGACGATGCTCGGAATTTTTGCCGGGCTGCAATGTTAACTCTGCATCCATAACAAACTTGTGCAGCGCACACCATATGTTATGTTTTTTGATAGTAAATCGTGAGGGGCCATGAAGGGCATTATTCTTGCTGGCGGGACAGGCTCGCGCCTTTACCCGGTGACGACGGTTGTTTCCAAGCAGCTCCTGCCCGTCTTCGACAAGCCGATGATCTACTATCCGCTGTCGACGCTGATGCTGGGCGGAATCCGCGATATTCTGGTCATTTCGACGCCGCAGGACAAGCCGCTGTTCCAGCGCCTGCTGGGCGACGGGGCCGAGATCGGCCTGCGCTTCTCCTACGCGACGCAGGAAACCCCGCGCGGCCTTGCCGACGCCTTCATCGTCGGGCGCGACTTCATCGGGCAGGACTCGGTCGCGCTTGTGTTAGGTGATAACATTTTCTACGGCCATGGCCTGCCGAGCATGCTGTCCGCCGCCTCGGTGCGCAGGAAAGGCGCCACCGTGTTCGGCTACGTCGTGAACACGCCGGAGCAATATGGTGTGGTGGAACTCGACGGCACTGGCCGCGCGATCTCGATCGAGGAGAAGCCGAAGCAGCCGAAATCCAACGTCGCGGTCACCGGCCTCTATTTCTACGACAACGACGTGGTCGAGATCGCGGCCGGCATCAAGCCGTCGGCGCGCGGCGAGATCGAGATCACCGACGTCAACAAGGCCTACATGGAGCGCGGCGATCTCTATGTCGAGGTGCTCGGCCGCGGCTTTGCATGGCTCGACACCGGCACGCATTCCTCGCTGGTCGAGGCCAGCCATTTCGTGCAGATCCTGGAGCAGCGCCAGGGGCTGCGCATCGCCTGCCCCGAGGAAATCGCGCTGCGCCAGGGCTATATTTCGCTGGACGCCTTCGCCAGGGTGGCGGAGAAGACCGCCAAGAGCAGCTATGGCGAATATCTGATGTCGGTCTATCGTTCGTTCAAGAAATAATCGCGCGGCTTGCGGAGACAACAGATCATGCGCTTCAAGGGCTCGACCATCTTCGTGACCGGCGGCGCCGGCTTCATCGGCTCCGCCGTGGTGCGCCATCTGCTGCGCGACACCCATGCCCGCGTCGTCAATATCGACAAGCTGACCTACGCGGCCAACCTCGCCTCGCTGCCCGGCGCGACCGAGAACCTCAACTACACCTTCGAGAAGCAGTGCATCTGCGAAGCGCAGACCCTGCACCGGCTGTTCGAGAAATATCAGCCCGACGCCGTGATGAATCTCGCCGCCGAGAGCCATGTCGACCGTTCGATCGACGGCCCCGGCGAGTTCATCCAGACCAACATCGTCGGCACCTTCACCATCCTGCAGGAGGCACTCCGCCACTGGCGCACGCTCTCACCCGAGAAGCGCAACCAGTTCCGCTTCCTGCACATCTCGACCGACGAGGTGTTCGGCTCACTCGGCGAGGCGGGGCTGTTCACGGAGACCACGGCCTATGCGCCGAACTCGCCCTATTCGGCCAGCAAGGCGTCATCGGACCATCTGGTCCGCGCCTGGCGCGAGACCTATGAGTTGCCGACGCTGGTGACCAACTGCTCCAACAATTACGGCCCCTATCACTTCCCGGAAAAGCTGATCCCGCACATGATCATCAAGGGGCTCGCCGGCGAGCCGCTGCCCGTCTATGGCGACGGCCAGAACATCCGCGACTGGCTCTATGTCGAGGACCACGCCAAGGCGCTGACCCTGGTGCTGGAACGCGGGCAGATCGGCGAGACCTACAATGTCGGCGGCCGCAACGAGCGCACCAATCTTCACGTGGTGGAGAGCATCTGCGACCTCCTGGACGGGATCGCGCCGAGCGCCGCCGGCCCACGCCGCAAGTTGATCTCCTTCGTCACCGACCGCCCCGGCCACGACCGCCGCTACGCCATCGACGCGACAAAACTCGAAAACGACCTCGGCTGGCGCGCCGAGGAGAATTTTGAGACCGGCATCGAAAAGACTGTGCGCTGGTATGTCGACCAGCAGCCCTGGTGGAACGCGATCCTGGAGCGCGGCTACACGGCGAGCCGCGTCGGGCTGAGCAAATGAAAGGCCGCGTCGCGACGGCTTTCAGGCGTTGCTGCGGCGACGACTCAAAAAAATGCGAAAACAACCCCATGCAAAGTAGAAATGGCGCAGGCGGGCGGCGGGCTTGGGCCACCTGAAGCCTCCATGACATGGCTATGAACCGATCAACAAACGGGATCTGAGGCAGTATGCGCATTGCGATGATTGGGGCCGGCTATGTCGGCCTGGTGTCCGGAGCCTGTTTTGCCGATTTCGGCCATGACGTGACCTGCATCGACAAGGATGCGGACAAGATCACAGCGCTCAAGCAGTGCAAGATACCGATCTACGAGCCGGACCTCGATCAGCTCGTGAAGACCGGCATGAACGCGGGCCGGCTGAAATTCGCGACCGACCTGTCTGACGTCGCCGACGCCGACGCCGTGTTCATCGCGGTCGGCACGCCCTCCCGCCGCGGCGACGGCCACGCGGATCTGAGCTACGTGCATGCCGCGGCCAAAGAGATCGCCTCGCATCTGAACGGCTTCACCGTCATCGTGACAAAATCGACGGTGCCGGTCGGCACCGGCGACGAGGTCGAGCGCATCGTGCGCGAGACCAATCCGGCGGCCGACGTCGCCGTTGCGTCCAATCCGGAATTCCTGCGCGAGGGCGCGGCGATCCGCGACTTCCAGCATCCGGACCGCATCGTCGTCGGTACCGACGACGAGCGCGCCAAAAAGGTGATGGGCGACATCTATCGCCCGCTCTATCTCAACCAGGCGCCGATCCTCTACACCAGCCGGCGCACTGCTGAGCTGATCAAATACGCCGCCAACGCGTTCCTGGCGACCAAGATCACCTTCATCAACGAGATGGCCGATCTCGCCGAGCAGGTCGGCGCCAATGTGCAGGAGATCGCGCGCGGCATCGGCCTCGACAACCGCATCGGCACAAAATTCCTGCACGCCGGCGCCGGCTATGGCGGCTCCTGCTTCCCGAAGGACACCCGCGCGCTGTCAAAAACCGCGCTTGATTACGGCGTGCAGCTGCGCATCGTCGAGGCGACGCTGACCGCCAACGACAACCGCAAGCGCGCGATGTCGCGCAAGGTCGCCAATGCGCTCGGCGGCGACATCAGGGGCAAGACCATCGCCGTGCTCGGCCTCACCTTCAAGCCCGACACCGACGACATGCGCGAGGCCCCCTCGATCCCGCTGATCTCCGGCCTGCTCGACTTCGGCGCCAAGGTGAAGGCCCACGACCCCGTCGGCATGGAACAGGCGAAGAAGGAGATTTCCGGCATCGAATATTGCGACGACCCCTACACCTGCGCCCGCGGCGCGGACGCACTGGTGATCGTCACGGAATGGCGGCAATTCCGTGCACTGGATCTGGAACGGATCAAGGCGACGATGGCCGGGTCGGTGATCGTGGACTTGCGGAATATCTATCGGCCGGAGGATGTGCGGGCGCTGGGGTTCAAATACGAGAGTATCGGACGCCAATGAGCGTGCTCTTTCCTGACGCAATCTAATACGGGAGGCGACAATGCTACCAAGGATGTCAGGAGAGGAAACGGACCTTTTCTTATCATTCGTAAAAAACAGCAGCGATTACGTCGAATTTGGAACAGGCGGAAGCACTGTCGCTGCGTCAAAGTATGTAAAGAACTCGATACGCTCGATCGACTCTTCTCAGGAGTGGCTCGATAAGGTTGCCTCGGCGTGCACATCCAGCCAGGCAAAGCCCGAACTGATGTTTATCGACATTGGTCCAATCGGCGACTGGGGATTTCCCACGGATAGCTCCACAAGATCTCGCTGGTCGAACTATCATTCGACGATCTGGGACGTGCCCCATAGCGCCGAGGCTGATTTATATCTCGTTGACGGCCGTTTCAGGGTCGCTTGCTTCGCCCAGATTGTCCTGCATTGCAATCCAACCGCGATTATTGGCATCCACGACTTCAGTTCACGCCCCGACTATCACTGCGTCCGAGAAATAGGTCGGGAAATTGCAACAGCCGGCGACCTATCGTTCTTCCTTCCGCTTCCGAAAAAAGAGACTGCAGAGGCAATTCTTCAGTCGCATTGCACAAATTCATTTTGACGGATTGAGGACGTCGGAGAGGCCACGTTGCTCCACCATTGTTCCTCGTTTCTCGAGGAACTGTGCGTGCAGGCACAAGCACTGACTCAGATGCTTTCAGTGGAAGAGGCTCGCCACTAGCGGCTTCAACCATAAATTGTTACAATTGATAAAAATATGTCTGAGGGAGTGAAAATTTCATGACTATCGAGAAATCGGTTAAGCACGTCGCGTCTGCTTGGAAGGAATCTCCATACTACGCTGATGCCGAGAGATGGACACACCTCTTCTGGGGAAACGGCACAATCTTCCTACGGCTGTTTAAAGAACTCCCGCTGGACAATGTCATTGAATTAGCCGCTGGCCACGGACGGCATTCCGAGCAAATTGCGAACCAATGTGGCACGCTTACACTGATGGATATCCATCAAGAAAACATCGACGCCTGCAGAAATCGACTCGGCCACTTCCCAGAACTGCACTTTATCCTGAACAACGGATACAATTTCGAACCCATTGCTGCAGTCAGCATATCAGCCATTTTCTGCTACGACGCGATGGTACATTTTGCTCCCGACGTCGTTCAATCGTACATCAAGGACACGCATCGGATCCTGCGGTCAGGCGGAATGGCCCTCTACCATCATTCCAACCTCAGTGCACCTGGCACGAACTATGCCAAGAATACGCATGCTCGCAATCACATGACTGAAGAATTGTTCAAATCATTTTGTGATGAAGCGGGTATGGAGATCGTAGAGTCCATTCCGATCAGTTGGGGCAACGTTGAAAATCTCGATCGCATCTCGCTGATCCAAAGACCGTAACCCATTCTTGCAATCTGCACCGAACGGACCGGCGGCCTAATGATGCCAACTTTTGCCGTAATACGGGGCGATTCCCTCTATGAGGATCGCAACACAACGGACGACACTATGAAACCCATCCGACATTCGGCCTGGGAAGGGCTGCTCAAGTTCGTAATTGCGCGAGCCGGTACATTATTTGTATTGGCCCTGATCGCCAACAACGGGCGCGCTTTCGCGGAGGACGACATATCCATTGATGTCGTCGGCACTCCACAAATTCGTTTCGAGGCGACGTCAGGGTGCAACACAGATGACATTCCCGATGGACCTCTGCGAGTGTTTCGCAGAGGAGATGGACAGGAGATCGGCTTCGCGCCTCACTTCAACAACCTACCATTTTACATCAAGGATGGCGTTTTCCAGAGACACTGCCGCTCGGCGTTCGTAGGCGCAAGAAGCGATGACGAACGCAATTTTAATGATCGCGGATGGATTACGGCATTATGGAGAGACAATCAGCGCCACCGAATTATGGCCGTCGTCCACAATGAATATTGGGGACAAACCCATGAAGGCAAATGCAAGTTTCGCGAGTATCTAAAGTGTTGGACTAATGCTTTAACTCTCGCAGAGTCCGACGACGATGGTCAGTCATTTCATTTGATTGAGCAGCACGTGTTAGCCGCCGGAGAACTGCCCCTAGCTGCAACTCAGGGCGCCAGATATGGATATTCGAATAGTTCAAACATAGTTCATCGTGACGGATATTTCTATCTTGCCGCTGAGATGATTGGCTTAGGTGGCAATCATCTGGGTACCTGCCTAATGCGAACGGATGACATCGGGGCAGCATCAAAGTGGCGAGGCTGGGATGGAAAAGGCTTCAACGCACACTTGACTGGGCGATTCGAGTGCCTGCCGATCCAGAGGCTCTCTGGCGTTATGGGATCAATAGTACGACATGGGGGGAGATTTCTTGCAGTTACTCTAGCGCCGGAAGGAGCATCTCCTCCTGGCGTCTATTACATGACAAGCAATAATTTGACCGACTGGAGCAAACCAAAGCTGTTGCTACCCGCAACACCATCGTGGTCCAAACAATGCAACGCTGGCGAGTTGCGAATCAACTTTCCCTCTCTCGTCGACTTGAGTTCTGCTGACATCAATTTCGACGAAGTTGGGAAAAGCGCAGAACTATTCTTCGTTGGAGGCGACAGCCTTCTCGAGGGTAGTTATTGCAAGCAAACGAACAAACGAGTCATGAGCGTAAGAGTTTCTATTGGACCGTGAGCCCTCAGGTGCCTGTCATCGCTCGCTGAAAAAAGGCTGGGAAATCATTGCGTCGGTCTTGGAAGACCGACCTAGCCTTGGCATCCGAGAAGAACAATGTTCCATCGTCCATAAGTCGGATCATGTCCGACTCATCGACAGAAGCCGACCCATCGTCGATCAATGCTTTCATCCATCGAATCTCGTCGATGAGCGGAAGAAAAGTTTGATCTGAGAACTTTTCCAAACTCATCGCCAATATTTCTTCGTTCGACATATCTTGGGATACAATCCCCCGACTGATCAATTTGTTTCGATTAGTCATGATCCGCCGCTCGGGGAACTGAGTAAAATGCAACAGAAAAAGATCCTGCCCCGCAGAGGCGTCGAACTCCAATCTATTATGGTACTGAAAGTTGTGTATCTCACAATGCCGTCCGACCAGTTGACCAGGAAAAAACGGCTTGCCCATGCGCAAATTTTCGACGACGCCCAGTGCCCCCTTCTGGTCTCGAATATAGAAGCTGTTCATTGATCGCATCTTGTTTACCAACCAGGCGGTTGGGACAATGCATTCAGCTGGCGCTTGAGCGATCGTTTCCGCAACGGTTGGATCAGCAGACCAAGAATCGGATGAGATTCGAACGAGGCGCTCATCAATGTCGATGAACGCGAATCTGACGCTGGTCTCCGCGATGGCGTCGAAAAGCTCTTTGAATCGAGGATGACAATGTAGCTGATTATGGGGCCCCCCAAACTGAAAAATCAGTACATCATTCTTCCACCGGTCATAGATTTTCAGAACCTGCTCATCGGTTGATCCATTATCGGCAATCATCACGCCTTCAGGGCCAAATATTTTTAGATGGTGCTCGATCCAGCCTTCTGTGAACTGGACCTCATTCAGCGTCTTAGCGCAGATCTTCACGGCACAGCGCGACCTGAGCCGATCCAGAATTTCCTTCTTGTCGTTATCCCAGCTTAGTAGGGTCATCGCATGTTCCTAATTGACCTTGCGCAACATTCGTCTGGACGCGGGATATCCATATCATCCATCGAAGAAGAAGCCGTCGCCTTGCGCAAAATCTATGCCTCCAAGTCTCCCCGCCCGCCAGCAAAGATGCGCGTTGGGACGAGTTATCTCGACCGGAGCGCCTTGAACATCGGGTGGTTTGACTTTTCCTCGTTTCGTTAGTGCGCCTTCTTTGGGAGGCTTATCGTGACAAATAGGCATACGGAGAGAAATACTCAGATACCGCGATCAAAGGCTCCCGCCATCTTAAGAACGCAGCGCCTTCTTCCATTGAGCAGCATTCTCTTCTTGATCAATATTTGGACTGCGGCCCTCCGCTGCACCAATCAGATGAAAGTGCTGCTTGCCCGACTTGATCTTGCCCTCGCGCAAAGCGGCGGCAATATCTGGATACTTGTTCAGGTACCATTTTTCATCAACTTCGGGACCTCCACCTTGCCGTCCCTCAAAGTAGCCAAAGCCAATGTAGTGCACGTGCGCACTCTCTATTTCACCATTGCCCAAGGCTTTCGCCACATCAGGATTTTCTCTCAGGTAGCTATCCTCGTCAAAGTCGGCAGCAGCCAAGCCGATTTGCAGCAAAAGCTTCAGCAGGCCAACCGGAACTTCTACGGTCCCACCCTTCTCGAAGGTCGAACGGTCGACATTAAGTGCGTTCAGAAGCGAAACAGCAGAAGGTACAAACATTTACAACCCCGATCCCTACCAGTTATTCCTCAGCCCTCAAGCTTTCGTCCCAGCCTTAACGGCCGTCTTCGCGGTCCCCCGCTTCGCCTTGTCAACTTCCAGCGGCGCGCCGAGCAGCTGCGCCGTGACTTCCTCGATATACGCCGCCTGTGAGGCGGTGTCCTTGCTGCCGAGGCCGAAGCGCTGGCGGGCGACGCGGTGCATGCTGTCGATCTCCGCGATGTGCTTTTGGGCCTTCAGCGAGTGCGTCACGCTGGCGGCGTGGCGGCGGTGCACGTTGAGGGGGTCGGCGACATAGGCGATCTTGGCGCCTGGGGCGGCGAGCGCCTCCAGATAGATGCGCCAGTCGCCGGCCATGCGCAAATCCCTAAGATCGGCGCGGCAGGCTTCAAGCGCGCGCAGCAACGCCTCGCGGCGCCACAGCACGGAGGACACGTTGAGGATGGTGTTCTTGACGCTGAGGAAGCGCGTCACGAACTCGCTGCCCGCGAACACCTCGGTGCGCGACAGCGCGCCGGGCTCGATCGAGGCGAAATAAGGCTTGTAGCTCGCATAGACATGGGCGCCGTCGGCGTCGATCGACTTGGAGTCGGTGAAGCCGAAGGCGATGTCGGGATCGCCCTTCATCAGCGTGAGCAGGCTGGTGAGGAAGCTCGGCTCGGAGAGATCGTCGGCCTCGGCGATCCACAGGAACTCGCCTTTGGCCATCTCGGCCGCCTTGGTCCACTGCGCGAACACCGAGCCGGAATTCTGCTCGTTGATGACGAGCGAGAGATCGCGCTGGCGCTCGTCGGCGAGCTTCATGATGACGTTGATCGAGTCATCGGAAGAGCAGTCGTCGAGCACGATGACCTCCTCGACCGGGTGGTTCTGGTCGAAGATGGTGTAGAGCCGCTCCGGCAGGCAGTGCGCGTAATTGTAGTTCGGCACCGCGACCGAGATGGTCGGCAGCGCCGGCACGGCGAGCCGCAGCAGGTCGCGCACATAGTCGGCGAACGCGAAATTGGTCTCGATGATCTCGGTCATCCGCGCCTGCTCAGTCTCGGACGGCGGTCGGCGCAAGAAATTGCCGACCGCGTGCGCCATCGCCGGCACGTCGCAATAAGGGACGACCAAGCCGACATTCTCCCTGGCCAGGAAGCCGGGGATACCGCCGGAATCCTCGAAGGCGACCACGGGCACGCCGACGCTGAGCGCTTCCAGCGCCACCGTCGGGAACGGGTCCTCGCGCGAGGTCAGCGCGTAGACGTCACAGGCTGAATACAGCGCCTGCATGTCGGAGCGGAAGCCCGCGAGATGGAAGCGCCCGGTCGCCTCGGCGCGCTCGATCTCCGGCCCGAGCCATTCCTTGAGGCCCGGATCGATGCCGCCAGCCCAGAAGAAATGGACGCTCGGATGGTTCTGGCGGACCAGCTTCCAGACCTGCAGGAACAGGTCAAACCCCTTGCGCAGATCGGCATAGCCGACACCGAGCACCATCTTGTCCGAGGGCCCGATATCGAATTCCTTGCGCAGAGCCGCGGCTTCCGCCGGCGCAGGCTCGATCTGCTTGTAGCTGCCCTGGGCGCGGATCAGGAAGCGCTCGTCGGCGGCGTCGAGCTCGAGCGCCTCGACCAGCTTGTCGCGCACGAATTCGGAGGCGAACACGACGCGCTGGGCGCTGCCGATCGCCATCTGTGCGATATCCTCGAGGTTCTTCTCGCGCAGGATCCGCGGCAGCTCGTGCACCAGCGAGATGGTGCGGAAACCCATCTCGGACAGGAATTTCGCCGCACGGCCGCTCGCCGTGGTGTTGACGATCGCCGAGGTGAAACCCTTTTCGCGGAAATGCTGCAATGCCGGCGGCAGCTCGGAGGCCTGCTTCAGCACGGTGAGCGGCGCGACCGCGCGGTAGTCGCCCTCCATCGCACCGCCTGCGAGCAGGAGATACTCGACCTCGATGTTGAAGGCGCTGCGCAGGGTCTTGCCGATGTTGAGCAGCAGATGTTGCGCGCCGCTCGGGAATGCATCATGGCCGACCAGGAGAATCTTCGGCGACGACAAATCGCGCGACAGGCCGGTCGCGGCGCGCGCGGTGGCGTTGAGATAGGCCGAGCCGAAATGCAGGTCGGGCTCGAGATAGGCGCCTTCGCACCACTCGTTCCACGCGTTGACGCAGACGAAGGGCTCGCCGAAGAAAGTGTGCTTCTGCGCCTGCTCGACCAGTTGCGACAGCCAGGTCTCGTACTTCTGCGGCGTCGAGCCCTGGATGACCAGACCAGACCCCTGCCGGCGGGCGTCATTGTCCCAGCTCGGCACCACGGTCTTGATCAGCGGGAAATTCGGGCGCGGCTCTTCCAGCGAATATTTGGCAACGGCATCGTAGCTGTAGATCTGGCCCGCAAAGGTGTCGTCAAGGATCTTGGCCTCGGAGTTCACCCGCGGCACGAATTTGGTGAGCTTGTGCGGCGGGAATTCGATCGCGCCGTCCATGCCGTTGGGGCCGGGATCGAAATCATCAAAGCTCTGGCTCATGATGATGATCGGATCCTCGTTGAACTTCGTCTTGAAGATCGCACGCCAGCGCGCGATGACGTTGGCGGTGTCGGGAATCAGGCGCGGCCGATAGATCATCAGCAGCGGCCGGCCCTGGATGCGAATGTAGCGCCGGTCCTTGAAGTGACGGTTGTACTCGCCGAGCATCCGCTCATCGTCTTCGGACAGGTAGTCCTGCGAGATCAGGACCTCGCCTTCCATGCCGTCCCAGCGTCGCGTCCAGTTCTCGTTCGCCCACATCAGGCAGAACGGCATGTCGATGTCGCGCGTCTTCAGGAACTGCTCGAGCGGCTTCTCCAGCAGGCGCTTGCCGTTGAACCAGTAATAATAGAACACGAAGCCGTAGACGCCGGCGGCCTTCGCGAGCTTGGCCTGCTTGCGCATCGTCCCGACATCGGCCAGCGAATAGAAGCCGAGGTCGCGCGGAATGCGCGGCTGGTAGTGATCCTTGAAGCGCGGAACACCGCGCGCGATGTTGGTCCATTCGGTGAAGCCGGTGCCCCACCATTTGTCGTTCTCGGGAAAGGCGTGAAACTGGGTCAGGTAGTAGGCCAGCACTTTCGCGCGCGACTTGGCGCTCGCCGGCAACGGCCGTAGCTCCTCGAACAATGCGCTCGGCTTGGTGAAGCGCTTGATCTCGGCCGGAATCGTCGCCTCGTTCTCCGGCGGCGACGGATAAATCCCGTCCTCGTGCCGATGCTCCATGTAGTGCAGCAGCGGATTCTGGTCGGTCTTTCCCTTGAAATAGCGCTGGATGTAGAACTTGGTATCGAATTCCCCGGACGGATTGCGGCCTTCCTTGTAGCCGTGAAAGATGAAGTGCTCGAACGGATCAACGCTCGCTGCAGCGACGTCCTGGTAGGTCTGCAGATAGTATTGCGCGTCGAATTCGGGAATCGGGCTGAAGGGACCGACCCGGTTTTTCAGGTAATGACCGAGCGGACTGTCGCTGCTCGGAATCGCGTATTTCTCTCGATACCATGCCGGCTGGAAATACGGACTCGGGCGACGGCCTTCGGACTCACCGTATCTCGCATAATGCAGGAGCGGCTGAATGTCGGCTTCCTGAACATCCGGATACGTCGTGACGTACCACATCGGGTCAAAGATGGAATTCGGCTTTCTTCCCTCCTTGAAGCCATAGAGAAAGAAATGCTCGAACGGATTCACACCGACTGCCACGACGTCAGGATATGTCGCTGAATAAAATGCCTCGTCGAAAAGCCCCAGCGCCTCAAGGTAGCGCTTGATCGCCAACAAGTCCTCGACCGGCTTCTCGGGCGCCACCGGTTGCTCAGACGGCTCCGTCATGTTCGGGATCTCGCCGTTCGGCTTGGCCAGCTTCGCATTGCCTTTGACTTGAACTTTACTGACGCTGGCGCGCTTGGCGATTGGCTCTTTTTGCCCGGCGTCGCGGGCGAGCTTTGACAGGAAGTCAGCCATCTTCACACGGTGATTGATCGATTATGGGTGTTATTTCTCACACTGTACTTTAGCGCAACGTCGCTGTCACAGATATGAAAGCCAAAGTTAATTCTGCTCAGAAAACGGATTTGAACTGCTCGAACTTGCATCGGCTCGCCCAAGATTCATCCAGCGCCTTGTAAGCTGCAAAATCACGTTGCCGCGTCAGCTATTCGCAACACTACTTTTCGGAGCTGCAGTCGAACTCAATCGTTGCCGCGCCACTTCATTGCCCTGCGCCGCAGCCTTCTCATACCACGCACGCGCCGCCTCGATATCCTGCGTCACGCCGTTGCCCGCATGAAGCGCGTCGCCGACGGTCAGCTGCGCCGCCGCCATCCCTTGCTCGGCCGCCTGCTCGAACCATTGGAACGCCTTCTGCGCGTCCTGCTTGCAGCCCTGTCCCTTTGACAGCATGACGGCGAGGTTGAACTGGCCCAGCAGATGGCCCTGCCCTGCTGCGGCTTCGTACCAGAACACGCCCTTCTCCAGGTTCATCTCGACGCCGGCGCCAGTGCAGTACATGACGCCGAGCTGAAACTGGGCGGGCGGCAGTCCAATCTGCGCGGCCTTCTCGAACCAGCCGGCCGCCGCCTTGGCGTCGGCGATCCCGGTGGCCGGATCGAGATGGAGCTGGCCGAGAGCCAGCATGGCGTCGGGCAGGCCCGCGTTAGCGGCGGTCGCATACCATCTTGCGGCGAGCGGCCAGGCCGGCGTTCCGCCGAAGCGCCCGGCGTAGAGATGGCCGAGCTGGAGGCTCGCGGCCGCGTGTCCGGCTTCGGCCGCCTGGGTCAGCAGTTCCATTGCGCGCGAGACTTTCGCTGCGCTCTTGTCGGCTTGCAGCAGAAACATCGCGTAGGCGACCCCGGCCTCGGGATCGCCGCCGCTTGCAGCCTTGTCCAGCCATTGCTCGGCCACGGCGTGATCGCGGTCCACGCCGTGGCCCGCCGAATAGAGCTGACCGAGCTGGACTTGTGCGGCCGGGATGCCGGCGTTGGCGGCGAACTCGAACCATTTGAGCGCGGCCGCGATGTCCTGGGCGACGCCGGTGCCATTCAGATAGAAGATCGCAACATTGTAGGCCGCGGTCGGATGCCCGCTCTCGGCGGCGCGCAGGAACCAGTTCGCAGCCTGGCGCACGCTCGGCGCCACGCCCTGGCCGGTCGCAAAGAAACGCCCGGTGAAGAACTGCGCCGGAACATCGCCGCGCTCGGCGGCCTGGAGATACCAATACGCGGCCTCGCGCAGATCAGGCTCGACGGCGACGCCCTTGGAGTAGAACTCGCCGAGCGTCAGGATCGAAGGCAAATGGCCCCGCCGCGCCGCCTTGCGCAGCGCGGTCTCGGCCTTGTCTGCGGATTTGGGCAGGCCCTCGCCACGGAGCTGCAGCAAGCCGATATTGTAGAGCGCGATCACGTCCTCGTGCCGGGCGGCCTCCGCGAACAGCCGCGCCGCTTCGGCCGCGTCTTGAGCGACACCCGAACCGCTCAGATGAAGGAAGGCGAGCGCCACCTTGGCGCGGACATGGTCCTTCTCAACCGCCTTGCGGTACCAGCCCGCGGCGGCCTCGGCATCCTTGGGCACGCCAAGGCCCTGGAAGTAGATATCGCCGAGGCCGAACTCACCACCAGCGAAATTCTGCGCGGCCGCCTTCTCGTACCATTCCCGCGCCGCTGCAAAATCCTGCGCGCAGCCGCGCCCGTACCGCAGCATATCCGCGAGCACCACTTGCGCGTCCGGCTTGCCAGTGGAAGCCGCCTTCGCGACCCACGCAAAGCCGCGCTCCGGTGCCTTCTCGACTGACACCCCCCGCGGAAACACCACACTCGCAATCGAGCCCTGCTCACTTGCCTTAGCCTCGACAGCCTGGCGCCATACCTCGTTGCCGCTCACCCCCGCTGTCACTCCGTCGAGCAGAATCATGCCCAATTGAAGCTGCGCGTCTACGTGACCTGCTTCGGCCGCCCTCTCGTACCAGGCGAAGGCATCCGGAATCGAACGCACAACCCCTTGCGAGCGCACGTAGAGCTGACCGATCTGGAAGGCCGCCTCCGCGGAGCCGCCATCGGCCGCATGGCGCCATGCCTCGAACGCCTCCATATAGGCGCCGCGTTCATGGGCAGCGGCGGCACGCTGGGCGATCGCCTCAGGGCCAAGCGCGGTCCATGGCTTCATCCGTCTCAGCAGTCGGGGCTTGCGCATGCTCATGCCCGCGCTCATTGAGCTTCGCGCATGGCCTGGCCGAGGCCCTTCAACATGTCACCGATGACATACATCGCGACCGAGCGCGTGCCGACATGGACGTCACCGGTCAGCGTCATGCCCGGGATCAGGCGGAAATTCGCCGGCACATCCCGAAAAGCCATTTGCTCCACCGAACAGCGCCCCTTGTAGTAGGCGTCCACGGGCTGGCCGTTGTCGTCGACCGTAAAGGCGCCTTCGCTGATCCAGCGGATCTTGCCTTCCGCAGTGCCGTGCTCGGCGAAATTGAAGGCGTCGACCTTCAGCGTGCAGCGATCGCCGGGCCTGACGAAGCCGACGTCGCGCGACGCGATCTTGATTTCTGCATCGAGGCGGGTCTTCAGCGGCATCAGGGTGATGAAGGGGTCGCCTTGCTTGAGCACCGAACCCACCGACAGTTTCGCGAGCGTCAAGACCACCGATGGCTCGTCGGCCGTCAGGCGCACGAGATCCTGGTGCTTCAGCGCCTTGTCGAACGAAGCCTTGGCCGTATCGAGCGAATTCTGGGTGGTCACCAGATCCTGGCTGAGCTGCGCATTCCACTGTTCGGTGAACGCCTTGCGATCGGCCTTGAGGGAATCGAGCTGGTGCTGCGCCTCGACGAGACTGTTGTGCGTGTTGTCCATCGTCCGCAACAGTTCGAGACGCGCATCCTGCGAAATGTAGAGGTTGAGCTTGGACCCACTGCCGCTGTCGGCCAGCGTCGAGCGCATCGATTCGATCTTCTGCAGAACGTCATCGCGCTGCGCATAGCGCTCGTCATCTTTCTGCAATTTCTGGATCGTCGCCTCGGTCTGGCTGATCTTGGAATCGAAGCTCGCGACCTGGGCGGCGTATTGCGCCTTGCGCTGCTGGTAAAGGGCCTTCTGCAGCGCCGCGTAGTTGCGGAATTCCGCATCGGGACGCTCGGGAAAAACCAGCGGCGAATTGCTGAGCTCGGCCTTGTCGCGGATGACCTGCGCCTCGAGGCTCGCGACTTGCTGCTTATATTGAGTGACATCAGCCGAAGCGAAGGTCGAATCGAGCGTTGCAAGCAGCTGGCCGGCCTGAACCTGCTCACCTTCGCGCACATCGATCGTCTTGATGATGGCCGGATCGAGCGACTGGAGCACGTTGATCTGATCGAGCGGAACGATCTTGCCGCCGACGCTGGCAACGACGCGGTCGAGCCGCGTCAGGAACATCAGCGCAACCAATGATACGAGAAAAGCGACCAGGACCCACAGGGTCGCGCGGGCAAAAATTGGCTCCGCTGCTTCACGAATCGCATCCGTCTCGGACTGGAACTGACGGACGGTGGTCAGAGCCGGGGAATTACGAGACAAGGGTCGGCCCTCCGAAATTCGCGCGCGGCCGGCGCGTCGGCATGGCGTGGCTGTTCTGCTGGTGCCACAGGCTTCCGTAAATCTCGTTCCGCGCCAGCAACTCCTCGTGCCGACCGATGTCGTCGACGACGCCGCGATTCAGCACCAGGATCGCGTCGCAATCGACCAGCGACGACAACCGGTGCGAGATGATGATCAGGGTCCGCCCACGTGCGATCCGCGAGATATTCGCGTTCACGATCGCCTCACTCTCCGCATCGAGCGCGCTGGTTGCCTCGTCCAGAATGAGAATCGGCGGGTTGACGATCAAAGCGCGCGCGATCGCAAGCCGCTGACGCTGGCCGCCCGACAGGTTCGGCGAACCTTCGTAGATATAGGTCTCATAGCCACGCGGCAGCTTGTCGATGAACTCTTCCGCGCCCGCCATGCGGGCCGCCTGCACGATTTCGTCGAAAGTCGCGTCCGGCTTGGCGGCGGCGATATTCTCGCGGATCGTGCCGCTGAACAGGAAGTTTTCCTGCAGCACCACGCCGGTGTTGCGGCGCAAATGATCGACGTCATACTCGCGAACGTCGATGCCATCGATCTTGATCAGCCCGCCATAGTCGGAGTGCAGCCGCTGCAGAAGCCGGGTAATCGTGGTCTTGCCCGAGCCGCTCTTGCCCATGACGCCGAGGGTCGTGCCGGTCGGGATTTCAAAAGATACGCCGTTCAGCGCCGGCGACACCGCGCCCTTGTACTTGAATAAGACGCTGGAGAATTCGACATGGCCTTGCAGCGGCACCTGAACGCCATGCCCGGACCGCCCCTCCTCCGCCTCATGGTTGACCAGGTTGCCCACAATGCCGACGGCCATTCGCGCTTCGTCGAGCTGATTGACCAGCTGCGCCATCTGCATGAGCGGGGCAGCCACACGCTGGGACAGCATCAGGAATGCGAACAACGCTCCAATGTAGACGGGATCCGAAGTGGATATCGCCAGATAGACACCAACCGCATAGGATCCGCTGACAGTCAGTCGCTCGAGCGGGCGCACAACGGCCTGGATCGTCACTCCGGCGATGCCTTCCGCCAGTCTTGCCTTCGCGACGCGAGCAACATGAACATCCCACATGTGCTTTTGCCGCGCATCAAGCGCCAGCGACTTGATGGTCCGGATGCCGTTCAGGTTCTGCACCATGAATGCGCCTTGAGCACCTTCTGCGGCCAGCACGGCCGTCGACTTCTTGCGATAGTAAGGCAGCATCAGAATGAGCCACGCCGCAATCAGAGCGGAGAGCCCGAGCACGATGAACGTCAAGAGCGGGCTGAAGAAGAACATCACCGGTAGAAAGAAGAGCAGTGTCGTCGAGTCCAGGATGGCCCCGAACAACTGGCCGATCAGGAAGGACCGAACCCTGAATATCTCGCGCATGTCGCGTGCAATCAGGCCGATCTGGTTGCGCTCGAAATAGTCGATCGGGAGGTTGAGGACCCTCTCGAAGACGTAAGTCGAGAGCTTGACGTCCAGCCGCGCCGTCAGATTGTGGACCAGATACTGGCGCAGGAAGAAGAACATCGTCTCGAACGCGATGATCACCAGCATCGCAAGGCACAGCACGTAGAAGGTGTTGAACGCCTTGTAGTACATCACCTTGTCGGACAAGAGCCGCCAGAACATGATCGGCGCCAGGCCCAGAAGGCCGAGCACGAGCGCCGCGACCGCGACGTCGCGCACGATGCGACGCTCGCGGAAGATCAGCGCGGTGATGAAGCCGAAGCCGAACGGCTGGTTCTCGTCCGAGATTTCATAGTCGCGTTTGGCCAACACGACTTCGCCGGTCCAGATGTCTTCGAACCGGATGCGATCGATGACGAGTAGCGCGTCTTCGCCGACATTCGGGTCACGAAGCACCACACGCGGATTGTTCTCATCGCCCTCCAAGCGCAGCAGCACCATCTTGCTGTCGTCCTTGAGGCAGACGATCGCAGGCAGCGCCTTCTTCAGATGGCTGAGCCCGTCCCAGTCGAGATGAACGGCCTTGGCGCGCATCCCCGAATTGTTGGCGCATTTGAGGATCTCGGAGGTCGTGACCTCATCGCCGCCCAGGACGTTCTCGTGAATGAGTTGCGAAGTTGTGAGATGCAAGCCGTGTTGACGCGCAACAATGACGAGGCAGCCGAGACCGGACGGCTCTTTTGTATCGACAACGCCGGTCTCAACCGAAGAGAGGTCAACGCTCATCTTTACCCCTAACTTGCCTGAAACGGTCGGTGCTTGAACCTGCGGTGTGTTATACACCAGCGCTGTTAGCACTCGCAGCAAAAATCGTAAGCTGCTGAGAGTTATGCCGCATTCGGCTGGAAAAGACCAATGTTACTCTCGTAACTTGACGCAATGTGATTAACGCCACCGGCGCGCGTTCAATCAGGCATGCAACGAACGGCTGTTCCCAATCCAGGAACCTCGCGCGCAGTTGCGACTCTCTGCGATTGCCAGCAATCATTCACAAAAAGACAAAAAATCGAGGCGCTCGGGCCTTCGCTCATGAGGCTAAAGCGCGATGAGATCAGGTCGAATCGTCATCGCGCTTTAGCTCATTGTTTGAGCATGATCTCCGCGCAAACGCCTTCGGCGTTTGTCGCGAGGGAAAACCGCTCCACACTTTTCCGGATCATGCTCTAGCGCTGATCCTCACCCATTCTCTCAAGCAACTTCTTCCCTGAAATTGAAACCCGATCGATCCAGCTCGGCCAGTATCGATTCGCCGTCTGCTTCAGGCATCAATGCAAGCGCCACGATCTCGAAATTCTCGGTTCGCGTCGAGACCTCGGAAAATCCTGCGCTGAGCAGCAGGCTTCCCATGCGCTCGGCCGTGAAGCCGGTGCGATGGGCCATGTAATGATGCCCCTGCTCGATCGCGCGGGAGTGACCATAGAGCATGTCGAGCGGCCGAATCGGGCCGGCCGGGGAATTGTAGGCAATGGTGGCGATCCCGTGCTTGGTGATGAATTCGGCAACCGCCTCCAGGTCGGGACTCATCACCAGCGCAAATCCATCGGGCTTCAGCACGCGGTGGAATTGACGCAGCACCGGATAGACCTCATGCGCATAAAGGTGCTCGAGCATATGCGAGGACCACACCGCATCGAAGGATTGCGGGGCGAATGAGTGATCGAGCTCGGTGACGGACCCCACGACATCCGGGTTGACCTCCGGATCGATGTCGAGGCGCAGCTCTTCCCAATGCTGTTCGGCGATCATCCGGGCAATGCGACGCGCCGGCCCTGGACCGGAACCTGCGTTGAGCATGCGTTTGAGCTCGAAGACCAAATCTAACCCTTTCGGCTGGCGAACAGGGCGCCCCGTTCGTACCGGCCGACCTTACCAACCGGGCGGCTATTCCACCAGAACCGCGGGAGCCGGCTTGCACAAGAAGGTAAATCGACGCCAGCGATCCCAACCCAAAGCCCCTCGCACAAAGCAAAAAGCCCCGCCGAAGCGGGGCTTTCCAAGGGTGAGATCGGCGATTTCAGCTCTAGGAGAGCTTGACCACCTGATCGGTGAAGTACAGGTCCGAAACGCCGGACACGTTGATGTGCTGACCATCGTTGAACACGAGGTTGTACGAGTTCGTTCCCGAGTCGTAGGTGAGCGAGTTGACATCGCTGAACGCACGATCCTTGAAGCCGACCACGTCGTCGCCGCCACCGCCGATGATGGTGTCGTTGCCGATCTTGGTTTCGATGTGGAACGTGTCGTCGCCCGCGCCACCCTGCAGGGTCGAGCTGGCACCCGTTCCGCCATAGACCCAGAACTCGTTGTTCGAGCCCGCAGCGCCCGTATCCTGGAAGTAGTCGCCCTGCTGACCGATGATGGTGTCGTTGCCGGAGCCGCCCGTGAGCGTGTCGGTGCCGGCAAGACCATTCGAACCAGAGTCGTAAAGATAGGTATTGCCGGTGCCGGCCTGCAGCAGCTGATGCGTGCCCGTGCCCGCAACGATGAAGTTGCTGCCGCTGCCGCCATAGAGCGTGTCGTTGCCGGCGCCGCCATACAGGCTGTCGGCACCCGCGCCGCCCTGCATGATGTTGGCTTCGCCGTTCTGCGTGCTGCCCGAGCCGAGAATGTTGTAGCCGCCGGAGCCGCTGCCCGAGATGAGCAGCGAGTTGGTGCCGCCATGCAGCTCGGTGTGGCCGGAGCCGCCGATGAGCGTATCGGAGCCGTAGCCCCAGATCGTGTCGTTGCCGGTGCCCGCGACCAGCGTGCTCGTGCCCGATGACACGTCGCGAATGGTGTTGTTGCCGCTGCCGCCGGACTCGGCGAGCTGATGCGCACCCGTGCCGACCTGGATGAAATTGTCGCCTGCGCCGCCGATCAGGGTGTCGGCGCCGCTGCCGCCATAGAGGCTGTCGTTGCCGTCGCCGCCGAGGATGGAGTCTGCGCCCGTGCCGCCGCCGATGACGTCGTTACCGCCGCCGCCATAAACCGTATCATTGCCGCTGTCGTACAGGTTGAGCGTATCGTTGCCCGACCCCATCGCAATGAAGATGCTGTTGCCTGCGTTCTGGGTGTCGGTCACCGTGAGATGGTTGCCGCCGGCATCATCCATGATGATGGCCTTCAGCGTCGATGTGGTCTGAACCGTCGTCGAGTTGGTGACATCCAGAACCTGAATCACCGGCGACAGCGGGCCGCCGCTATAGGCACCCTGCTCGACCCAAGCCTTCTTGCCGTCCTCGGCACCAGGATTATACGTCCCGTCACTTTGCAGAGCGTTCAACAACGCAGCCTGTACGGAAGCATCCAGATGACCACTCGCAGTAAGGTCGGCGTTCAGTTCGGTCTTCGTCAAATAGCTGACGCTCATGGTACCCCCTGCTAATCAATTCACGGCCGACGAACCGGCCAAGAGATTTCTGGCTAGCCCCCGCGAGACATCGAAACCAATGTGATGCCTCACGTGCGCTTTGTTAGCCCAATGTTAACTGCACTGCACACCAAGTCAAGAAAGGAATTTGGACTTTGATAACTCAATTCAAAGGCAATGTCATATTGTGGTTAAATTGAAGGCAGACGCAACACTTTTTTAACGTGTTCACTAACTCAAGATTTGAGAATTGATCCCGGGCCAAACTTGCAATCTACTCATCTCGGCGAAGCCGCCGACACAAACCGGCCCACAGAGCGAATCACGAATCCTTAATATCTTTCAGCTAGTTAAGACAATTCTGCCGCAGCCATCCGTCACCCTAGCTCAATGCCCATCATCACAGTCGCTCAAAGAAAAGGCGGGGTCGGCAAGACCACGATTGCGATTTGCATGACGGCTGAGTTGGCCCGCCGCGGCCACCGTGTCGCCCTGGTTGATGGGGATCCACAGCGGTCTGCCTGCCAATGGGCTGAGCTCGGCAACCTCGAATTCCCTGTCTATGAGATCGGATTAGGCAGCGAACCGGTCGCACGCTGGGCACGAGATGTGAAGAATGTTAAGGCCGACATCGTCGTCGTCGATACGGCGCCGAATGAGCGTGAAATGGGCGCCTCGATCGCGATCGCGAACGTGATGCTCGTCCCCTGCACCGCGTCGGGCCTCGATATCGAAGCCACCGTCCATACCATTGGAATCATTGACGCGGTTCGCAAACGGCGCGCCGAGCCGATCAGGGTTCTGCTGGTGCCAAACAGGGTCGACCGACGCAGCCTGGAGGGACGTCAGCTGGTGGATGAACTGAAGCAATTCGAGGAAAACATCGCGCCCGCGATCACCAATCGTTCGGCCTTCGTGCGCGCCTTCGCTGTCGGGCAATCGGTGGCGACATTCGCCCCAAACGCGCCTGCGGATCTCGAGATTCGGGCGTTGACGGACGTGGTAGAGAAGGCTCTCGGCGCTCGAAGAATCACAAAATAAGTGCGTGCCATGCAAAGCACGCAATAGGCCCATTCCAAGATCGAAAGCCAAACGCACAACGATGGCGCATCGGTCGGTCGACGGCCCGAATCGCTGTCCCAAGCGTCAGAACTTCTCCCTGAATTCGAAGCGAAAGTCCTTCTGCGCAGGCATCGTCCCGAGCACGGCTTCCTTGCGGCCGTAACCCGGCACTTCCAGCGGCACGCAATCGGTGGCCTTGTAGTAGCAGACCTGCAGCTTGATCGCCTTGGGGCAGTTGTTTTCCGTGCTGATCACGTGGTCGAACAGGTTGGGATTCGTGGTGAACGGGCGGGCAAATCCGCCGACGCTCAGGCACGGTTTGCCCGCGAAGTCGCGATGACGCAGGATCTCGACATCGCTGCTGCTGCGGATCAGGGGCGTCTGGACCGACCCGGGCCGCGTCCCTCCGACCTCAGGACGCCTGCCATAGCCGGTTAGCGGGTCTGTGGCGGTTTGACCAAACGCTGAGCCAGCGACGCCGGCGAGCACGACGATCTCCGCGGCAAGCACAGCCATTGCAGCCACCAACCGCGCCGCTCGCGTTACCAACCCTATCATTGTGATCACCATTTCGACGCGCAGCCGCGGCGCCCGATCGTCCTATGGCAAGTTCGGCGTTGCGAATAGTAAATAAACAGTTAAACTGACGAATGTTAATAACCTTGCGTTAATTGTTAAGGTATTGGGACCGGCGGAATGCTCCATGAGGTAAGGTCAGGCGCCGCCTTCGCATCCGCGCAACGGAAAGCCGGCGCCAACAGGCCGTTACGAGACGAGAATTTACGAGATCTGAATGCGAACGCCGGCGCCAATGTGCATCGGCTGTTGGGTTCGGGTACACCCGCCATCACCCAGGACATCAGGCCGTTGGAGTCGGACGCAGGCGCCGGTCGCCTGTTCGGTCTCCAGAAAGGTGCAGCCTCCGCAGCGAAGCTCCTGAGCCTCGAATTTGCGACAGTAGCGACCACGGCCTACACGACCAGCGAACTGTATCACCGGCTGGTGGTGCCTGATGCAACGGTGGCCACCCAGTATTGGGGCGCGGCGCTGCTGCTGGCGGCACTCTATTGCGGCGCGACCCTCTGGCTGGGCGATTTCGGGCATCTGCAGAATTTCCGGCGCCAGCGCCTGTTGTGGAATGCCGTGCGCGCGTCCGTACTGGCCTTCGCATTCCTCGTCTCCGGAATGTTCCTGCTCAAGATTTCCGACGAGTATTCCCGCGGTGCGTTCATCGCGCAGTTCGCCGCGATCTGTATTGCAAGCCTTGCGCTCCGTGGCGCTTTGATCGGCCGGCAACAGCGGGCGCTGGAAACCGGGCGGCTGGCGATGCGCCGCGCCTTCCTGGTCGGCGATCCCGTCGAAGCAACGGGGCTCTCACAGCGGCTCCGTGCGAGCGGCATAGTCACCGTGGCGCAATTTCCCTTCGACTTGCTCGAGAGTGGTCCGGACGGTGAAGACGGTCGCAGGCTGATCGACGCGTGCCGCGGCCTTTGCGCCGACGATATCTTCATCCTGCCCAAACCTGGCCAGCTCAGGCGCATCAAGACGCTGACGGATCAGCTCTCGCAGCTTCCCGTTGCGGTGCACGTCCTCGTGCCGGGTTTCGACGGACTGCTGTCGGCCGCCGAAATCCTCGAATTCGGCGACGTGACGAGTATGCAGATTCAGGGCCGGCCCCTGTCTGCGCTCGACGAGCTCTTGAAGCGCAGCTTCGACGTGATCTTCGCGAGCGCCCTGCTGGTGGTGGCGTCCCCGTTCATGCTGGGCGCAGCCGTCCTGGTCAAACTGACCAGTCGTGGACCGATCCTGTTTCGTCAGACACGCCACGGTTACAACAACCAGGCGATCACCGTGCTCAAGTTCCGGACGATGCGGGTCGAGGGCAACGAGGGCGGCTTCCGCCAGACCACCCGAAACGATCAGCGCGTCACCTGGATCGGAGGCTGGCTGCGCGCCTTGAGCATTGACGAGCTGCCGCAGCTCTTCAACGTGCTGCGCGGCGAGATGTCCCTGGTCGGCCCGAGACCGCATGCGCTCGCGCACAACAAGATGTTCGAGGAACGCATCCCGCCGCTCTCAAGGCGGCACAACGTGAAACCCGGCATCACCGGCTGGGCGCAGGTCCACCTGCTTCGCGGCGAGACCGACACGCTGGAGAAGATGCAGAAGCGGGTCGAGTTTGATCTGTTCTACATCGACAACTGGTCGTTCTACCTCGATATCAAGATCGTGGTCCTGACCGCGCTGTTGCTCCTCTCGCCGAAGAACTATCAGAACAGCTACTGACGTCAGCGCCATCGTTGACGTGCAAGCCGCGGGCGGCGCCCCGGGCTTGCTTTTGCGAATCGACCTACAGCATGATCCGGAAAAGTGTGAAGCGGTTTTCCCTCGCGACAAACGCCGAAGGCGTTTGCGCGGAGATCGTGCTCAAACAAAGAGCTAAAGCGCGATGACGATTCAGCCTAATCTCATCGCGCTTTAGCGGTCCGCGACAGTCAGAAAATTCTGGCTGTAGATCCCGTCCGCGGTCTCGCCGGTCTCGACCGCGATAAAGAAACGCAAGCCGAGGCGCATCAGCTTCCAGAGCGCAAGACGAATGGCGCTCTTCGTCCCGTGAACGACGGGCGCATCCTCGAAGCAGGCTACCCGCGCAAATCCACCGGCGCGCAGCACCGCGGCGAGCGATTGACGCGTAAACGCCTGTTCGTGGGTGAAGTCGCCGTAGCGGATGCGGCCGAAGAACGGAGATTCGGCGTTGGGCGCGTGGATGATCCATCGACCGCCCGCCTTCAGGACGCGGCTGACCTCGGCCATCAGGCGCAGCAGATCCTGCTTCGTCAAATGCTCGATGACGTCGTAGGTCACGACCACGTCGAGGCTCCCGGCTTCCTTCTCGGCAAGCTTTCCGAAGAGATCTCCCTGTTCCACCCCGGCGATACCGAGCCGGTGCGCGATCGCGACCTGTTCAGCCGAACCGTCGACGCCTTCGAGCCGGAGGTAGCCTGCCTGTCGCGCCGCGAGCAACAGCACGCCGTTGCCGCAACCAAGGTCGAGAACGGCCGCGTTGCGATCGTGCGGGAAGAACCGACGCACGAGGTCGCGCATGATGACGAGACGCGGCGCCAGATCGGCCTCGGTCACCGGCTCCGCGCCGAAGCCGCCTGACGAGACGTAGCGCGCATACATGAAGCTGTTGGCGTCCTGGTCAGGCGCCGTTGGCGGCGAGGCTTCCGTCATGAGAGCTCATTTGCGTGCGTTGGTGTGAAGGAGGCAGGACTGGCCGGCTCCACTTCGCTTAGGTGAGGAAACTGGGGACGCAGAACCGGACTGCGCGCGATCGCTTCCTTGAGCCGCGCGGCGTTGTCGTAACCCGAGCTTTGCGCGCGCGAGAGCCCGGCCGCGGCAATGCGCTGCCGCCCCGCCTGATCCGCCAACAATGCGGCTGCCTTTGCCGCGAGCTCGGCGATATCAGAGAAATAGACCGCCTCGACATCTTCGCGAAAGCTCTGCTCCAGTCGCGAGGCGCGTTCGGCCAGCAGGCAACCACCGCAAGCCGTGATCTCGAAGGCGCGATGTGACAGCTCTTCCCAATTGTCCTTGGTGATGAAGGAGAGGCTCACCTTCGAAGCCCAGATCGTGGTGCGATAGAGATCATCCCACGCACCGTCCTCGATCACCTGAAAGAGACCTTCATGGCCGCGCACTGCGCGTTTCCAGCCGTGGCCGAACAGGCTGATGCGGCCGGGCAGACGCCGGGCCAGCTCCAGCACGAGTTCGGTCCGATGCGGCCTGATGCCGCCACCATCTTTCAGCGCCGTTCCGATGAAGCTGAGATCATATTGCGGTTCCACCGGTTGCGGCGACGGGAAGTGCCGCGCCGGCGCGAAACCGAAATCGACAATCGAGACCCGGCGCGCACCGGCCAGTTCGTACGGCCGCACGACGCCATATTTGGGCGTCATCACCTCGTCGACCAGGGGAATGATGCCCCGGTGCAGTCGCCAGAGCCCTCGCTCGTGCTCGCCCCAGGGATTGTCGTTGTTGAAGAGCACGACGGCCTTCGCCCGATCCCTCACTGCGCGGAGCGTTGCGGGCTGAACCATCCAGCCCTTGTCGATCCAGAGCACATCGTAAGAACGCTCGGCGCAAGCTGACCGGATCGCCGCATTGGTGCGCGCGATCGCGGGGCCGATCTGTAGACGCGCGCGCAACTGCCAATCGATCCGCCCTGCCCACCCCCGAAGCCGCGCCGGCGGCAGGCGGGTGACCTCGGCGCCCAATTGCGCCAGCGCATCGGCACGATCGCGTGCGGTCGTGCCCGGATCATCGTCGCCGATATGGAGGATGGAGGGCCGTTTCACGTTCGGCCCTCCTGGCGACCAAGCAGGACGCGCGCATGGGCCAGCACTTGCGTGGCGGAGGCTCTGATATTGCCGATCTCACGCGCCAATCGATTGAATGACAGGCCCAGCCAGCGATTGAGCGCGACGATGACCAGGATCGAGATCGCGGCGTCCCCGATGATGCCGCCGATCAGCACGCCCGGCAGACCGAACGATTGCACGAGCCCCGCGGCGAGCGTGATGGCCGCCAGCGCGATCGCGAGCGTCGCCACCGCGATCGAGCGCATCGCGTTGACGCTGATCAGGACCTGAGCGGCGATCCGGCCGGGCAGACTGGCAGCAGACATCAGGAGATAAAGGGCCATCAATCCGTGGAGAAATTCGATCCGCTGATGCGTCCAGATATCGAAGATGATCGGCCCGAGCCCGAGCAATAGCAAGGTGACACAGAGCAGAGCCAGCAGCGAGAGCTGGGTCACGACGGCCAACAGGCGCAGCACCTGGCCGGAATCGCCGCGCCCCGCCGCATGGCTGATCTCCACCCCGACCGGCGCCATCAGGCTGAGGAACAGTTGATCGACCAGCCGCATCGCGGTTGCGTAGACGGCATAGATCGCAACCGCGGAGCCGCCGAGGAACGCGCCGAGCACCAGGCGAGGTCCCTGCAGCAACACGCCCTGGGTTGCAAAATTATAGCAGCTGAAGCCCAGCGCCGGCTTCATCTGATCGCGCAGCCAACGCCAATCCCAGGCCCGCAGGTCAAGTCGCGCCCATGGCGCTGCCTTGCGCGCCTGCCAGGTGACGACAGAGAGATCGAGAAATGCGACGGCCGCGCCCAGCGCCGCCAGTTGCACGGGACCTGCGCCGAGGACACCGACGGCAAGGATGGCGGATGCGAGCTCGATCAGCTTGGCCCCCGCCGCGATGTTGTAGGCGATGCCATAACTGCCGGTGCAATACAGGACAGCCGCCGTGAAGCCGCGCAAGGTTTCGAACGTGAGCTGCAAGGCGCCCAAGCCAAGGATCAGCAACAGGCTGGAATGCGGAATATCCGTCAGATTGAGCCAGCCACCGAACGGCAACAGTGCCGCGATGCCCACCAGCGCGGCCAGGATCGCGGGAAACGGTAACAGCGCGAGATTGTACGACATCTGAAAGCTGCGCTGCGCGCGCGCCAGATCCTGCGCACCGCCGGCCATGATCAGATCGTTGCTGGCGGTCGCCACCAGGCCAAGATTGGCGTAGGCGAGGTAGGAGACGAGCGCGGCCATCGTCATCCATTGGCCGTAGAGCTCGACCCCCCATTTGGCGATCAAGACCGGCACCAGCAGCACCGCATTGAGTGCCACCGCGACGCGCCAAAGCCCCTGCCCGACGAGCCCGACCGTCAGTCGACGCGTCAAGCCGGACATGGATCTGCGGCCCAACGGGACGGGACGCCTCGAACGTTCATTTGGGACCTCATAAGCCCGCTTTTTAGCCAAGATTCGAGCGAAGGTCGCGGGTCGGCGATCCTTTACGTTAATTTTTGTGGGCTTAACCGCTAGCTGTTTTGTGGCCTCCCCGTGCCTGCGATTTCGGCTAGAAATGACCCGCACGGCGCGTTGCCGTAAGCCCTCAAGATCACTCCATGAGCCGTTTGCCGCGTATTCTGCTGGTGGGCAATTACGAGCCCGATCGTCAGCATTCGATGTTGCGCTATGCCGACTGGCTGGCCGCAGCATTGCAGTCGCGCGGTTACGACGTCGACGTCGTGGCGCCGCCGGTACGACTGCGGCGGCGCGCAGCGGGCGCTACGGCTCGCAAATGGCTCGGTCTCGTCGACAAGTTCATCCTGTTCACGTCCGCTTTGCGAAAGATCGCGCCGCACTACGATCTGATCCACATCTGCGATCACACCAACGCGCCCTACGCGCTGGCGCTAGGCGGTCGCCGCGTCAGTCTGACCTGCCACGATCTGATCCCCATCAAGGTGCTGACCGGCGAGATCGCAGGGCAGTCGCTGCCCCTGACCGGACGACTTTTGCAGCGGCTCGTTCGCTTCGCGTTGAAGCGGATCAAGCACGTGATCCATGTCTCGGAAGCAACCCGCGGGGATTTCCACCGCCTGATCGGGCAGCCGGCCGGGTCCGAGGCCGTCATCGCCAATCCCGTGATCGGCTTTGGCACCATGACGAAGGATCAGGCGGCCGATGTGTTGAAACAGGCCGGCCTGCCCACGGATCGCGCCTTTCTGTTCCATATCGGCAGCAATCTCTGGTACAAGAATCGTAGTGGCGTCGTCCGCCTGTTCGGCCTGCTTCGCCGGAACCGCGAATGGGCCGAGGCGGTTCCAGATGCCTTGATGATCTGCGCGGGTCCACCCTTGCCTGAGACAGTGATTGCCGAAGCGCAGGACTGGCGAGAGAATCTTGTCATGATCAACGAGCCGTCGCCGGAGCTGATCGAGGCGCTCTACGTGCGCGCCCAGGCCATGCTGTTCCCGTCCCTCGATGAGGGGTTCGGCTGGCCGATCATCGAGGCCCAGGCGTGCGGCTGCCCGGTCATCACGTCCGATCGCGAGCCGATGCGCAGCGTGGCCGGCCCGGCGTCGCTGCTGATCGATCCCACGCAGCCCGAGACGGCGGCGCAGACCATCGCTGGGCGCTGGTCGTGGTTGATGGCGCAGTCGGACGCCGCGCGCGCCCATGCGCGGCTGTTTTCCGAGGACGCGATCGCAAAACAATATTCCGGCTATGTCGCGGGGCTCGGTGCGATGCGGGCCGAGGATCGCGCGGCATGAAGCTGCTGGAGATCATTCCAAGGCTTGGCGTGACGCTGCTGCTCAGCGGCCTCGTGCTGACCTTCTGGCCAACACTTCCCGTCTTCGTCGCGGTGGCGTGCCTCGGCTTTCTGATCGGGTTGGCCGTGCTCTACGCGGCCGTCGACAATCGCGATGCCGTGCGCATTTCCTGGATTCTCGCGGCGAGCCTGTTGTTCGCCTATGACGGCGGATCGGTTTCGACGTACCTGAATGCGAGTTCGGCCGAAGACTTCGCGATCATGGCCAAGGACCGTCCGATCGAGCTGATCTCGGCGGCGCTCGCCCTGGCGAATGTAATCTGCGGCCTGCTGCTCATCGCCGGCCGCTTCGAAAGCTCCGCGGTGCGCACGATCGGTGAAACGACGACCGAGGGGTGGTTTTCGCTCGCGCTGACCTTGGCGGGGCTGGCGCTGATTGCTGCGGCCTATCTGGTCGGCGACCTCGGATACATGGGCATTCAAACCGACGCAGCGGGCCGCATCTCGGTGTTGGGTGCGGCGGCCAATCTGATTGAAGGCCCTCTCGCAGGCATCGCCGGCTACATGGTCGCACGCGGCCGCCGGCCGGTGACCCGCCCGTTCTACGCCATCGTCGTCGTGCTGCTGGCGCTTGCGGTGGTTCCGGCCGGCCGCCGCGCCATCATCCTGATCCTGCTCGTTGCCACCCTCGGATTTGCGTTCGGCGGCGGCTTGCGGCGGCTGACGCTGTCGCAGAAGGTGATCGGCGTTCTCGCAGGCGGCGCGTTTGCCTATGTGATGAGCTCGTTCTTCTTTGCGTTACGCCTGGCGGGATGGGAGCTTGGGAATAACGCGCCATTGCTCGATCAGCTTGGACTTGGCGCGGAGTTCATGTTCTCGCCCTCGCTGCAGGAACGCTTCACGACGCTGTTCTACGACAACGTTCGCGAACGCACCTTTGTCCTCGGATACCTCGCGGACCTGATGGAAGCCGTCGGCAAATCCGCGCCGCTCTACGGCGAGGCGCTGCTCTATTATGTGCGCCTGGGGATTCCCTCGATCCTCGATCCGGGGAAGGATCAAATCCTCGCCTATCAAATGATGGAGAGCCTTGTCCATCCCAAGCTCGGCCTTCCCGTCATCGACCAGGCCAACACAATTCTGACCGACGGGATGACCGACTTCGGCATTGCCGGCGCGGTGCTTTACGCCGCAGCGATCGTGCTGGTGTTGCGCGGCTCGATCTGGGCCATTCAGAAGGTGAGCGCGCCGATCACGGTAATGTTCGGCATCTTCGCCATCATCCACATGACGCTGAAGCCCGAACTGACGCTCGATGAATATCTGGTGCCGCTGCGCAACCTCGCGGTCCTGCTTCCGGTTCTCTGGATCATCGAGACCATGACCGGCTCCTTCACATCGCCGGCCCGTCACGACCTTCCGTTCAAGGCGCCGAAGGCGCGATGAAATCCGAGCGCACTGTGATTGCGCTTTGAGAGCATGATCCGGAAAAGTGTGAAGCGGTTTCCCTCGCAACAAACGCGGAACGCGTTTGCGCGGAGATCATGCTCAAACAAAGAGCTACAGCACAGCCGGATCGCGCGCCTTGGTGACTTCGCTGGGAAACGCCTCACCGATCCCGCGCACCGTGCCGGCCCGCGTCGCGGAGCTGCCCGCCAACGATTTGGCGCCACGTCGCGGACGCAGCAGCCGGCGTACGCCGTTGCTGAGGTAGTACTTGATCGCGTCCACCAGATGGTTTCGCTGCGCTGGGCTGGTCAGCAATGCCGCGAAGCCGCCGGCGCTCGCGCGCTTGCCATCCGCCCGCACACGCGCCGCGGAGGTGAGACAAACCCGCAGGCCCGCAGCCCACGTGGCGCGTCCCAGCTCGACATCGGACATGAACAGGAAGTAGCGCTCGTCCAGCCCCTCGATCTGATCCCACAGCGTTCGTCGAATGAGGACGCAAGACGATTGGACCCAGTCGATATCGACGGATCCCTGCGCGCTTCGAACGAGCGTTTCGGCGATGTGAGGCTCCTTCGCCGGCCCCTGCCGGAGGCGCCGGTCGACCTGTTCGAGCAAGGTCGGGAAGCTGCGCGCGGTTTCCACCGGCGTTCCGTCGTCACTGAACTGCAAGGGCGCCAGCACGCCGATCGAGGGATCGGCGTCGGCAATGGCAATCAGCTTCTCGAGCGTGTCCGCCTGGTCCCAGATGATGTCGGGATTGCACAGCACGACGTATCGCGTGCGGGGAAGCGAACGAACGCCGAGATTGCAGCCCTTGGTGTAGCCAAGGTTGGACGCGGGCTCGACCAGCAGAACCTTGCCGGCCGCCTCGGCGAGGAGCCGCCGCTCACCAGCGTCGACCGAGTTCTCGACCACCACGGTCGCAGCCGCCGCAGCCGCGCTCTGACGCGCAAGGCTGCGCAGGCCGTCCAGAAGACGGGGCGCCTTGAAATAATTGACGATCACAATCGCCGCGATCGGCACTTGGGTTTGCAGAGAGGGCCCCATTTTCATTCCCTACACACGCCTCGCCGCGTCCTTCATTCCAATCACCCGGGCAAATGCGACCGCAAGCCGATCACCCGACAGGCGTGGATTTGGGCACATTCGCCAACGCCCCGCCGCCGCCAGATAGCCGCTTCGTGCTGCCGCCACAGTCCCCAACGCGTTCTCAATCTCGTCTAACGTTCCTTCACCAAGACTTATCATAGAGCTCACGTCTGTAACAAATTCAAGTATACCCAAGTTTTTGGTAACCATAACAGGCTTCCCATGCCAAAGCGCCTCGAGCGGCGTCAAGCCAAAGGATTCGAACCTGGTGGGACAGGCAAAAACGTCGATTTGCTCGTAGAAATCGTCCCGTTTCTGGCCGCGTAGCGGCCCGAGGAAGACGATCTTCTCGGGCCTGGGGGATATGGCAGCCATGCGCAAAACCCGCGCATGATACCGCTCAGACCCCGGCCGAGGCTCGCCGGCAATGTGAAGTTCGGCCTCGAGGTTACCTTTGGCCTGCCAGGCCGTGAACGCGGCCACGAGGTCTGCGAGCCCCTTGCGGGGAGCGATCTCGGCCATGAAGCCGAACCGGATCGGGCCGGACCGCGGTGCCGCGGCGGGACCAAGTTGGGGCCCCAGAAACGGCTCCGGGATCACGATCGCCTTCCGATCGAACAGCGGCGCCAGCAGCGAGGCGCGTCGCTCCAGGTCCGAGGAAAACACGATCTGGTCGCTCATCGCCAGCAGCGACAGTTCCGCGGTCACGAGATAGGGAAATTTCTTCAGGTCCCGCCACCGCTTGAACTCCGCACGGGCAAGATTGCCCTTGGGCGTATAGACCAGCCGCACGCCCTTCCGGCGGGCTTGCGCGCCGATCAGCCAGGCGGTGCGATTCCAGGCGCCCGCGATCAGAACGCAGTCATAGGCCGCGACATCAAGGGCGCCGATCTCCGGCCGGCCGGGCGCCGGCGCAGCGGGCAACGCCTGCAATGCGCCCGCATCGGGCACAAAGCCGTCCCTGCTGAAGACGTCGAGGCGGATGCCAAGCTTGTCCAGCTCGCGCGCGAGCAACAGGATGCTCTCGGGCACGCCGCCGAAGCCCAGCGAGAAGCGGTGCGCGACGACGAGCAGCGAGGTGCCCTTCGCGCCCGGAATCATCGCTTCCACGGCCGCTGATCCTCGCGCGGGATGCCGGGCACGGCGACATACGGCAAACGAATCGCGAGCTCCTGCGAGAACCGCCGCCGGTTAGGCTCGGACACCGATGCAAGCCGCGCCAGGATCCGATCCCGGTTCGCCGGGTTGGTGTTGGCAAAGATCGCCGCCGCCTCCTGATGGAGGTCGTTCTCGACCAGTGCTGCGAATTCATCGAGCACGTCGTCCGCGAGCTCGGCGTCCAGCGCCGGCAGCATCGCCAGCGTCACGGGATTGCGCTTGAGCGAGATCCAGCCCTCGTGCGGACCGAGGCGATACGACATGCGCAGATATTCGAGATGATCGGACTTGTACCCCACCGCGGCGTTCTCGATCGAGAACAGCACCAGCCAGAGGTACGGGTCGGACGGAATGAAATGCAGCGCCTCGCGCAAGCTTTGCCGGAGCGACGTCAGCCTTGCATCGGCAAGGTCGGTTCGGGTGGACGCAGCCGCCTCTTCATAGAGCACCAGCCGCATGATCGCTTCTGCGCGCTTGGTCGCGGCACGACCCGGATCAAACGAGCCCGTCGCCTCGATCTCCGCCAGCCGGCCCTCGATCACGTCAGCCTTGGCCGGCACACCCGAAATCAGGCGGCCGGCGAGACGCTCGGCGGGAGCTGTGCGCGAGAGGATCGGAAAGGTGAGGATCGTCCATCCCAGCAGGACGCAACCCGCGCCCACAGTCGCCAGTCGGAGAAGACCTGACCGTTTCATCTACTCCGAATATCCGTAGCGGCGATAATATTCGTTCTTGTAGTAGCCGTGATAGCCGTAGCGGGACATCTGCTTGAGGTCGGCCTTGTTGAGCACGACGCCGAGGATATGTTCGCGCAGATTGCTGGCGACATTGAGCGCGTGCTGAACGACGTCGATCTTGGTCCGCCCCCATTCGACCACGAACACGTAGGAATCGATCAGCTGCGTCGTGGTCCGGACGTCCACCACGGGCGCCAGCGGCGACAGGTCGACCACCACGTAATCGTAGCGCTTGCGCAGATCGTCGACCAATGACTTCATCGCCGCCGAGCCGAGGATCTCGCTGGTATGCGCGGTTCGCGCGCCGATCACGGCGGGCAGGAATTCGAGACCGCTGGCGGGATCCTTCCACACCAGCTGCGAAAGATCGCGGCCGGACAGCACCTCCATCAGGCCGTCTTCCGCGTTGGGCGCAAGTCCCCGCGTCAATGACGGATTGCGCAGGTCGCCGTCGATCAGGATGGTGCGCGCGCCGCTCAGGGCGAGCAATTCGGCGAAGCCGGTCGCAACCGTCGACTTGCCCTCGTTGGGCAGCGACGAGGTGAAGCCGATGATCTTGCCGGAACTGGAGCGGATCGCGAGATCGGCGGCGATCCGGATCGAGCGGACGGATTCGGTGAAGCGCGAGAACGGCTCGTTGACGACGTGCCAGTACAGGCTGCCGTCCCGCTCGATGGTCCGCGGTCCGCGCGGCGCGGCTGCGATCTGCAAGGCGTTTCGCTGCGGCTCGATCCGCGGCAGGATCGCCACGCAATCCGCATTCAGGATCGACTCGATCTCGTCGGTGGTCCTGAACACATGGTCGGACAGGTCGCGGAGCCGCGCGACGGCAAGGCCGAGCAGCATGCCGGCGGCCCCCGCGATCGCCAACACGAAGCTCAGCTTCGGCGCGCTCGGCTTCAGCGGGCGGGAAGCCTGGGTGATGATGCGGGCCTCGGTGATCGGGAACGATTGCTGCTGCACCGATTCCATGTAGCGCTGCAGGAAGTTGTCATACAGCGCACGATAGCTCTGCGAGGAGCTCTCCAGGTCGCGCAGCGAGACCTGGGCCTGGTTGGTCGCTTGCGATGCCGAGACGGTCTGCGACAACTGCTTCTCGACGCTCGCCTGGCGCTGCTTGGCGATCTCCAGATCACTCTTGTAGGTCTCGGCGAGGCGACGGAGCTCGTCCATGATCGCGACGCGGATGCCCTGCATCTGATTGCGCAGATTGACCGCGGCCAGATGGTTGCGCCCGTAACGCGCAGACCAATCGGCCTCGCGGGTCGCAAGCTCCAGATATTGCGAGCGCAGCTTGGTGACGACCTGGTTGTTCAGGGTATCCGTCACCGTCGCATCGACGGTGGTATCAGGCGTGTCGGACAGCAGCACCGCCTGGATTCGATCAAGCCGCGCCTTGGCGTCGGAGACCTTCGAGTTTGCCGCGACGAGCTCGCTGTTCAGCTCGGCGAGCTGCTGCTCGTTCATGAGCCGGCCGCCGGACTCGACGATGTTGTTGGCGGCCTTGAAGGCGACCACGGCGCGCTCGGCGCTCGAGGCCTGATCGCGCAGCTCCTTGATGCGATCCTGCAGCCAGGCGCTGGCGCGCTTGGTCGCGGTGTATTTTGCGTCCAGCTGGTCGACGACATAGGCGTCAGCGACCGCGTTGGCGATCTGCGCGGCGCGGTCGGGCGAGAGCGAGCGGAAGCTGATATCGATGATGTAGGTCAGGCCGACGCGCCGCACCGTCAGGCGGTTGGCAAAGGATTCGGCCGTGCGCCTCAGCGTGTCGAACTCGCTACGGCGGGTGTCGCTGCCGAACAGCCAGCCGCCCCACTCCACCAGCGACGTCAGGATGCCCTTGGCCCCGGCGAACTCGGGATCCTCGGTCAGGTGAAGATCCCTGATCACCGCGAGCGCGATGGTTTCCGATTTCAGGATCTGAACCTGGCTTTCGACGGCCGCGCTGTCGATCGGGATATCGCCGAGCACGGACTGCTGCTGGAACAGCTGGTTCTTGCGCGTGTCGATGATCAGGCTGGCGGTCGCCGTGTAGCTCGACGGCGTCGCGATCATGTAAACGAGGCCGAGGCAGAGACATCCGGCGATGATCGCAAGGATCAGCCGGTATTGCCGCTGCAGGAAGCCGACCAGATACGTCAGCAAGGCTGCCGACGACGCAGCCGGATCGGTGGTCGCGGGGACGGTGGCGACCACGGCACGATCGAGATTGGGAAGTACGTTCATCAGGAGAGTGCCGTGAGTGTCCTAGCGCTTTCGCTCAAAAATGCCGCCGCCCCTTGGATTACGTGAGACCCGTTAAAATTACTGACTGACGGTCGATGTGATCGTGTTGTTGGCACCCGACGTGCTCGGCGAATAGGTGAAGCCCGAGGTCGGATCGCTGCCGCCGCCGATCCCCTGTGCACCGCCGGTGCTCGTCGCCGCACCAGCCAGGCCGTTGGTCTGGCCGCCGACTCCGCCACCGCCGCCTGCACCCGCGCCGCCGCCGCCGGCCGCCGCGGTGCCCTGGTCGGGGCTCACCCCGGAATAGGCCAGGAAGACGTCCTGATCCTTGGTCTCGGCGATGGCCTGAACAATCTGGGTGGCGAAAGCCTGATTGGTCCTGACGACGACCTTGGCGGCCTGCCCCAGACCGGAGCCAATCGCCGTCTTCTGATCCTTGTTGGCGTTCGGCAGTAGCCCGAGGATGACTTCCAGCGTCTTCGGATCCGCGATCGCGAGCTCGCGGACCAGCGAGGTCATCGCGGGGCCGCCGCTCGGGTACTGCTCAAGGGTCTGCTTTGGATTCTGCAGGAACTGCTGCACGATGTTCTGCTGGGCCTGCTGAGCCGAGGCGCCAGTGACCAGAACCGGGGCTGAAATCACCGTGAGAGTCAGAGCAAACAGCGTACGACGCAAGAATGAGAACCCGGACGCGGGCATAATGGCCTCCTACAAAATGTTAACATATCCATACCATGTCGATCGACGCAGCGCCAAGGCAAATGCCTCGGCCGTCTCCCGGAATTGGGCCTTATCAAGCAGTTAACCTTGACGCCGGAGGGCTCGAAGCGGCCTCCCCCCGCCTGGCATCCGGCTCGCGCTGGCCCAGCCCGACCCCCACCAAAACCATGGCCGTGATCGCAAAACCGGGAATCTGGAACGAGAAATCGATCATCGAATGGAACAGCGCCATTGCGCCGCAGATCAGGCCTGCGGTCGGATAGATGGTCCCGCGGCGACGTCGTAACATTCCCTGTAACATCAGGGCCAGGGCAATGACCCACGCCAGTGTGATGACGATCGCCAGCGGCAGGCCTGCCTCGGCCGCCAGTTCGAGCAGCGTGTTGTGAGCCTTGTCCCAGATCCCCCAGATCGCGACGTCGCCGCTGCGATAGCGGGGAAAGATGAAGACGAACGTGCCAATCCCGGTCCCAACAACCGGGTGATCGGCAATCATTCTCACCGTCGATTGATAGGCTTCCCACCGGCCGCCACCCGTCAGCCCGTGCTCGCTCAACCGCTCGGTCACCTGGCCACCGAGCAGCAGCAGCAGCAATCCTGCGCCGACCACGATCGAACCCAACGTCCAGCGCCTGGCACGCCTTGAATTGAGCTCGCGTCGCAGCAGCACGAGCACGGCTGCGATGATTCCGGCAAAGGAGATCGCGACGCCGGCGCGCGAGCCCGTCAGCATCATGGCAAGGACGCAGATCAGGAAACCGGCGCAGCGCGCCCCGAGTTTCCAGTCCCATCGCAATTTGCCGAACTGCCAGGCGCCGTTGCGCACCACATCGCGTCGACGCGCTTCGCGCGCAAGGACCAGAGCCCAGAGAACCGCGCAGGTCCCGAAGTAAAGCGCCGCCGTGTTGCGGTTCATGAAGGTCGCCGTCAGCACGTTGCGATAAAGCACCTTCTCGCGGAACAGCACGAACTCCGGATACAGCACGAAGGCGCAGATGCCGTAGACCGCATAAGCTGTGCCCGACCACGCGACGACCTTGAGCAACAGCTCCGCATTGCGCTTGTTGCGCGCGACAAAGAATGCGCAGGTCACCGCAGCAAGGCACGCCAGCACATTTCCGAGCGCAAACAGCGGCTGATTCCGTGCGACCGAGATGCGAGGCCCGTTTGCGGTCCCATCCTTGAGCAGATCCGCCATCTGCTTCCAGACGACGTCGGGCTGAATCCCCGGCCAGAAATCGGGGCTGAGCTGTTGCCACAGGACGAGGGCATAGCCCGCGCCAATCGCCACGAGGCTGCCTGCGAGCAACCAGTCTCCCGTGCCGCGAAGCGCCGGCTTGCAGCACAGCAAGGCGACCGCAAGCATGGCAACGAAAACGCTCAGAGGAGCCGGATCGGTCAGCCCGTAGATCAGCGGAGCGGCGGCGACGATCGCTGCAAGAAGCCATGTCGCAACGCGATTCTCGCTCACCCGTGCTGGGTCCGGCAATCCTTGCGAGGATTCGCTCACATCGATCGGCCTGAAATGGGCCCCGCGCCGGTCACACGCGCACCGAATTACGGTGTCGTCGCCGACGCTCCAGTCGCCCCCGACGACAGCCCCTTGATGTTCGAGGCTGCGACCACCGGATCGTTGACCGTCGCCGTGACCAGGCGGATGAACTGCATGATCTTGGCAGCTTCCACCGCAGCCGCGTTGGACACGTAGATCACGTCCTTGGCGCGCATCTGGAACTTGGTCGCGAGGAAATAGCCGCTCGGATCGCGGAAGTTGACGTTGTAGACGACAGGAACGACCGGCCCGGGGAAGCGCGCGGTGTCGATGCCGAGGCGCTCGGCCACTTCACGCGTCTCGCCGCGATAGAGGAAGACCGACGCCGGGTCTGCCATGAGGTCGTTGAGACCACCCGCCTTGGCGACACCTTCCGCCAGCGAAATGCGCCAGGCCTCGAAATTGAACTGGCCCTGGGCTCCCGACGCGCCGAATGCGATGAAGTTCTGCGGCTCGCGATAGACGTAGATCGTGTCGTTCGGCTGCACGAAGATGTTGTCTTGCGGCTCGTACACCAGCTGGCCAAACGGAATCGTCGTGCGGCGGCCACCGCGTTCGAGCATCACCCAGGTATCGAAGCCCTGGCCCTTGGGTCCGCCGGCCCGCGTGATCGCGTCGAGGATATGCTCGCCCGCGGCATTCGCCGGGAAGCGCGACGGCGTGTTCACCTCACCCAGCACGGAGATCAGCGAGGTGCGCTGGTCGATCAGGGCGACCACCGCTTGCGGCTCGATCGCCCTGTTCTTCAGCGCGTTGACGATCTCAACCTGGACCTCGGCCGGCGTGCGCCCCTTGGCACGAATCTGGCCGGCATAGGGAACGGTGATGAAGCCGTTGCTGTCGACGTTCTGGTTGGGAATCGTGACGAAATTGCCGGGCCGGACGCCGGCCTCCAGCGGAATGAACAGGCCGCCGGCTGCGGCTTCGAAGATCGTGACACTGACGACGTCGCCAATGCCAAAGCGGATTTCGGTCGGCGGGCGCTTGAACGGTTGTGTGTTCTGATTGGACAGACGCGGCGCGTAGGAGGCGAGGACCGCCTCGATCTCAGGCGTGATCCTGACCAGGGCATAGGGCAGGCTGTTCTCGCTGCCTTGTCCCGAATACCGCACATCAGTGCTGTTGGGGCCGTTTGTGGGCATGATCGAGCAGCCCGCAGACAGGTATGTCGCAACCGCGATCAGAAATATGCGCGCCAGCGTGTGAAAATTCATTGAAAGCCCCACTGGCCTCAAGCGGTATCACGACAAGTCAGGGGTGGGTAGCTATTATGAGGTATTCAAATAGGGGCGACATTGGTTAAGTCACGAGTGCTGCAATTGCGCAACACCGCCTTATCCTATTGTTAATAATGGAATTTATCTTTCTTCTGCCACTGATTTCAGCACCCTGCCTACTTAACATATTATTAAGTTATGAATGATCGGAACCGTTAAGAGGACTCTCCGGAGCCGGGGTCGGCAGGGCATTGAAGACGGCCTCGACGTCAACGCCGAGCGCGTTCTGCATGCTTCACATGCGAGAGAACGTTAACCGCCGAACTCCGGGACGACGCGCCGGCAGGTGCCCCCGATCCGCGCTAGCCCTCGACCTTCCACCTGGCGTAGGAACTAAAGCGCGATGAGATGAGGTTGAATCGTCATCGCGCTTTAGCTCTTTGTTTTGAGCATGATCTTTTCGGAACACCGCTTCACACTTTTCCGGATCATGCTCTGACGAAATCCGAATCGGCCCGCGACGAGCGGACAAAACCGGCTGTGATCCGCATGCTCCGCTTCGCGCTGTTGCTCGTGCCGTTGGCGCCGGTGCTTCTGCTCAACGAGATCGCCTACTGGACGCTTGTCGCCCTGACCGGCGCCGTTTGCGCCGTGATGATCTGGATGCCGGACGCGGGCGCACTGCGGCAAGCCGTCGCCAGGTGCCGCCCGGCCATGCTGGCCAGCACCGTGACCCTCCTGCTCCTCCTGCTGCAGATCATGCCGCTGGCGCCGCTCGCCCTCACCTACCCGATCTGGAAGAGCGCTGCGGACGCACTGGGCGCCGATCTCGGCAACTCGATCAGCCTCGATCCCAGCGCCACCCTCCAAGGCCTGCTGAACGTCCTGTTCCTGATGGCCGGCCTGTTTGCGCTGGCGGCAATCTCGATCGATCGCCTCAAGGCCCGGATCATCTATCGGCTGATGGCGCTCGGCGTCGGTCTGCTGTGCATCTGCCTCCTCGGCGCGAGGCAATTCAATCTGGCGAACCTGGCCGCGAGCACCATGCTGGATGCGCTGGGGCCGATCGCCCTGATCATCGGCGCCTCACTGATCCTGCATTGGCGCGGGCGCGACAGCGAGGCCCGCGGGCGCGACGGGGCCATCGATCTGGCGTTGGGAGCGGCCACCCTGGCTCTATCAGCCATTGCGCTGGTGACCGGGCGACATGCTCCCATCATTGTTCTGGCGCTTGGCGGCGCCTGCCTGATGGCCGCGACCTGTTGGCTGCCGGTGATCAAATTCAACCGGCGGCTCCCGATCGCGATGGCGGCGGTTCTCGCGCTCCTGCTTGCCGCAGCGAGCTTTTCGCCGCGATGGATGCACGAATTTTCACTGCAGCAGCCGCGCGCCGCCGATGTCGTCGTGCCGGCGTCGGTCGAGAGAATGCTTTCGGACGCGCCGCCGCTGGGGACCGGCGCGGGCACGTTTTCATCGCTCGCACGGATCTACAACCCGAGCGCCGGCGACGGCGTCCTGGCTCCCACGCTGCTCGCCAAATTTGCGGTCGAATACGGACGGGTCGGAACGCTCATTCTGGCGTTCCTCTGGTTTGCAATCGCGTTCGAATTGCTTGCCGGCGCGTTTCGCCGCAATCGCGACCGTTACTTCTGCGCGGCGGCGGCGGCGATCGCCTTCGTCGGGGCGATCGAAGGCCTGTTCGACGCGAGTTGGGCGGAGGCCTCCATCCAGGCGGTCGTCATGATCGCCGTCGCCGTCGGGCTGGCGCAGCGCGACTCCTCGGTCCGCTGACCGACCGTCACGCTTACGCGGCGGCCGGACCCGCGACCTTGGACCAGAAGCGCGGATCTTCCGGCGACTGCATCCGCACCCATTTGTAGTTGGTCTTGCTCCAGGGGCGGACGTTGGCGTTGAGGTTGTCGACCACCAGATCGCCGTTGCGGGTCCTCACCACCAGGATGAGGTGCCCCTCGCCCCAGCTTGTCTTCACCTCGGCCAGCAACAGCGCGCGTGAGGGAAAGCCCCGTGCCAGCAACTCGTGCCGCTTGGTGACGGCGTAGTCGTTGCAGTCGCCACGCGACGGCGCGACGATCCATTCCTCGCCGACCACACCGCGCTCATTGCGCGTCGGCACGATCGAGCGATTGACCTCCGCATTGACGGCGACCAGGTCGGCATAGCGCTCCGGCGTCAGCTTGACCCCGCCGCCGCGGAACACGATCTTGGTCTTGCTCGTCTTGCAATCCGACGGATAGGCCATGCAGAACTTGATGTGCGCCATCGGCGGCAGCACCGGCCCATCGAACTTGATGCGTTCGATCTGGTATTTCAGGTTGAGCGGCATGCCGATCATTGCCGCCTGCGCGGTTTGACCAACACCGATTGCGATAGCGAGTGCCGCCCCCAGGCACGCCCGAACGACTTGACGCATGACCCCGTACTCCCCGTTTGTTGGGGACAGGAGTAGCGACGACAAATTAGAATCGCGTTCGGTGTGGAGGGCGCATTTAGCTCAAAGTCGGTTCGCCCCTTTAGGACAAATTTAATGCTGGGCGCGCGCGGCCACGAAAACCTGCGGAGCGTGGGCCTAAACCGCGACCCGACGGGTTTTGCCCGGCGCCCTGCATCGACGCCGCCGCTCCTTCGCCAGAACAGGTCGGTAACTCTTTTCCGAGGTCGGCGGCTTCTTCCGGACGGCCGTGCAGGTCCGCCATCGCGGCAATGGCGGGGCGTTCTCTCTTGATCCCCCAGCGCGCCTTGGTATCAACGTCGCCGAGGTCCTCCGTATCGGCAGCTTTAAGGACCGGATGACCGGGCCTTGCCAATGACCATACGTCGCAGAGACCTGATTGCGGGCGGTTCGACGGTTTTGCTGTCGGCTGCTGGCGCAACGGAGCCAGCCAGCGCCGCGCCGAGAGCGGGTCAGTTGCGCCAGATCGACGTCCGACGCGACTTCGGAGCGGCCGGCGACGGGACGACCGACGACTGGTCGGCCATCGAAAATGCCGGTCTCTATCTGGAGCGGCTCGGTGGCGGGCGGATGTATTTCCCGAGCGGGCGATACCGCCTGTCCGGCACCGGCCGGAACATCACGGTCCGGAGCAATATCGAGTATTTCGGCGACGGCCACAGTTCGGTGATCCTGGGGACCAACGCGGCTTTCATCAGCCCGCAAGGCGCAGCGTTCGGACGCAGCGCCTATGGATCCTACGCCTATCTGCCGATCCGGGACATCAAGGCCGGAGACCGCTTTCTCGAGCTCGCCAATCCGTCCGACGCCGCGAAATTCCAGCCCGGCGACATTGTCATCGCCCGCTCGACGAATGCGATCGTCACCCCGGGAGACGTGCTTCCCTATTATGTCGAGATGAACAGGGTCGTCGGCGTTGCCGGCAACCGCCTCGAACTGGAGGATGCCATCGACGACGGCTGGAGCGGCCTGATCGCAGCCAATGTCACGCATCACGTTGCGCAGGGCTACAGCATTCACGACCTGCGCATCGAGTGCGACGCGGGCTATCCGTTCTTTATCCAGGGCAGCTACAAGAGCGTCATCCGGAACTGCTGGACCCGCGGCTTCGCCCTCGCCTGCTTCAACGCCTTCACCCGCAGCATGGCCCACGACATCAATGCGACGGTGATGTGGAGCGAAAGCGGCGCGTCCGCCTCGCTGTTCGAGATCGAAACCGGCTCGGTCCGCGCCAACTTCCACGACATCGATGTCTATCTCTCGGGCAATGTCCCCGAGAGCGCGAGATATCCGCTGTTCTACTGCCAGGAGTTCTCCAGGCGCACACTGCTGCGCAACATCCGGGTGGCCGCGGCGGGCACCGAGCTCGGTCTTGTCTTCCAGGTCATGAGTGGCGGCCATCAGATCGAGAATATCGACGTGACGGCCAGAAAGATCGACAAGGTTCTCGATTACTTCTCATACGACCCCGCCGCCTATCAGCTCAATCGGCTCGGCCTCACATTATCGAATGTGCGCGTCGAAACGCTTGAGGCGACCAACAGCTTCAACCATGGATTCGTCCTTCACAATGATTATGCCGGCGGCGAGGTTCGGAACGTTACGGTCCGCGATTGCACGCTGATCGGCTCGCCCGGCGAAGGCGACCATCACCTGATCTGGTTCTACAAGGGAATCCAGAACGGCATCCTGTTCGACGGTGTGCGCGGGCGTGGATCCGTTGCAATGAACACGTCAGCGCGAACGCCAAACCAGGCCGGCCGCCCGTCCGCGGGTGATCTCGCATTCCCCTTGAAGAACGTCATGCTACGCAACTGCGAATTCACGCGAATCACGTCGGATGAGATGCAAAGACAAGCCAGATACGTCTCGTGTGAACGCTTGATGGACTGAACACCGGCGACCGTGAAGCGGTTCGACCCGCAAGTCCAGAACACCGTCGCGCCGGTGCGGTCCCGGCCTCACCGCGGGAGTGCGGCGCGCACGCCGGTGCTCGTTCAGCTCTGGATTCCGCCCCGGCGGGGCAGCGTTCCCCCCGATTCCAGGGCGAGCTTCTCCTCGATCTTCATCTTCTCGAGCAACAGATCGGTCACAATCCGGCGCAGCCGTTCATTTTCCAGCCGCAATTCGTCCATACGACTGCGATCGGGGTCAGTTGCGGTCGCACCGCTGCCATCGACCTCGACGAGGCCGTCCGCGGCAGGAGCGGGGTGCACGCCGCGCGCAGCTTCCTGCTTGCGCCAGCGATGAAACGTCATGACGCTGACGCCCAGCACCTTGCACGCTTGGGCCTGCGACTGCCCACGCGCCATAAGCTCCTCGGCCTGCTTGACCTTGGAAGCAATTTCGTCCGCAGAATGACGCCTCATCCTGTCATCCGATTAACTCAACGTTAACAATCATCGCACGGCCCAATTAGCAAGTAAATACAGGCCCGTAGTTATATGGGACGCATTCATCGTTGCGAACATCGGCCCACACTGTGATGTCGGCAACTCCCCCGCAGTCGGGGTCAATGATACCTCCGGTTCCGGGAGAATCCTGCCGGTGGTGATTCTATGTCATAACAACCCTATCGTAGATTTATTCAGAAAATTCCAAAACAAGACTCTTGCGGCCTCCCAGCGCGCATTAGGGGTACCCACGAAACAATCCCGGGATGCCCGCGGAGTATCGGAACGCGGGCCACGACCGGTCGCGGACGGCCCGCCGTGGCTGGGCTCAAGCACTCCCACCTTCCGGGTTGAAGCCGTCGCGTCCTGGCACGGGGATCGCGGGGCGGGGCCCCACTCCGGCCCCGTCGGTGGCGAAGTCAAGCCGGGATATCGTCGCCTTTTCGCAATTTAATCTTTTGGCAACTTGGCCGTTTTCGGCTTCCGGTGCTTGCGGAAAGGTCCCTGCGGCAGTACGAAAACGCCGTTTCGTGCCGAGGCACGAAATTTCCTGCGTACCAAGTATTATCTGCCACACCTACAAATACGCGCCGCTATTTCACAGCACGTCATTTCACCAGGCCTTTTTTTCGAGGAACGGATCATTATGGGGCAAATCAAGACGTTTGAAATCAAGCAATCGGCCTACGGCAAGACCGAGGACTCACTGGAAAGCCTGATCGCCGAGAACGTCGAGCTGCGACAAACCGCGGTCGAACTGGCGTTGCAGACGTCGATCCTGCGCGAGCGCCTGTCCGGCGTCACCACGCGTGAGTTCATCCGTCAGAAGCATTGACGAACGCCCGCTCGCGGGCGTGACCCTTCCGATTGCTGATGCTTCCGTGATCCGGCCCGCAAGGCCGCGATCGGCGGCCAACCTAGCCGTGCATGCGACGCGACGGTGCACGGCCGATCGTGTCAGCCTGGCAGCGCGGCTGCGACGCCGGCAGGCGTTCGGTCAGTTCGCGCAGCGCCGCGATGTCCAGCATCAGCGCAACGACCTCATCGCGCAGTGAACGATTCGCCGCACGCAACGCCTCCTCCACGCGATCTTGTGGAGACCGAACCTTACGCTGTTTCATCACGCCCCTCGTTATGTTCCTCTTGGCTATGAGCGATGTGATTGAAATTACAATGACAGGTTCGGCTTAACCTTAGGGAACGCAGTTAATTGGGCTGCGCACGCAACGATGTTGGACAAGACTCTTCCGACAGGAATGTTGATCACCGGATTCCTGCATATCGTCATAGCGCAACCCCGAACTCTATCGATTGCCGTTCCACACCGGACCAGCACGGTTTCATCGGACAAATTGATGGGGCAATCGACATTCCGGAGCTGCGCTGACGCATCGTCCGGACAAGTGGTATTCTACCGCAGCAAACGCACTGCGTGTGTGTGATATTGCGCAAACAAAAGAGGCGATATCGTGATGTGATTGGCGAAAGCGCGACAGAATTTAGCGGCGTTCGTCAGGCCTGCGTAACGGAACAAAATCGTCGGGCACGCGCTCATCCTGTCCGGTTCCCCGGAACATGAAGGTGCCCCTGTCCGTGACGACGATATCGCCTCGTTACGACGTCATGTCGTTCATGACGCAACCGCCCGATCTCATCGCGCTTTAGACCCGGTGATACTCCCGGTACCACGCGACGAATTTGGCCACCCCGTCCTCGATCCGGGTCTGCGGCCGGAAGCCGATGTCGCGCGCGAGATCGCTGACGTCGGCGAATGTCTCCAGGACGTCGCCGGGCTGCATCGGCATCAGCTTCTTCTCCGCTGGCCGGCCGAACCCCTGCTCCAGCAGCGTCACCACATGCATCAGCTCTTCCGGCTTGTTGTTGCCGATATTGTAGACCCGCCACGGCGCCTTGCTCGCGCTCGGGTCGGGATGGTCGCCTGACCATGACGGATCGCCCTGCGGCGCATGGCTGATCAGCCGCGCCATCGCTTCCACCACGTCGTCGACATAGGTGAAGTCGCGCCGCATGTTGCCGTTGTTGAACAGGTTGATCGGCTGCCCCTTGGTGATCGCGTCGGCGAACAGATAGAGCGCCATGTCCGGCCGGTACCACGGCCCGTACACCGTGAAGAAGCGCAAGCCCGTGGTCGGCAGCCGATAGAGATGGCTGTAGGAATGCGCCAGCAACTCGTTCGCCTTCTTGGTCGCCGCATACAGGCTGACCGGATGATCGACATTGTCGTGCACCGAGAACGGCAGTTTCGTATTCGCGCCATAGACCGACGAGGATGACGCGAACAGCAGGTGCTTGCAGGCATTGTGCCGGCAGCCCTCGAGCACGTTGAGAAAACCTTCCAGATTGGCGTCGGCATAGGCGTGCGGGTTCTGCAGCGAGTAGCGGACGCCGGCCTGTGCGGCGAGATGGACCACCACCTCGAACCGGTGGCGCGCGAACAGCTCCTTCATTCCGTCGCGGTCGGCGAGATCGAGCTGGAGGAAGGTGAAGTTTTGATGCTGCGCCAGCAGATCGAGGCGCGCGCGCTTCAGCGCGGGATCGTAGTAGTCGTTGAGATTGTCGATTCCGATCACCGGCTGCCCAGCTCGCAGCAGATGCTCGGCGAGATGGAAGCCGACGAAGCCCGCGCAGCCCGTGACCAGGAGATTGCCTGCAATGACAGTCATTCCGTCCGATCCCCCTCGCCGCGACGCGCACAACTGTGCCGCCGTTCACTGACGTAACCCATCCTGAGACACCGCGGCAAGCCTCGTCGCTCTGCCAAACAGACGGGCAGGAACGGCAATCCCTGCAGACAATATGCCGCTTGTCGCAGCGGTTGCGTCAATTGCTCGGTCGCAACATGGCGGCACGACGGCGACAATACGCAATCATTTCTCTCGCGTCCGCATTGGCTTGCCGCCGTGGAATCGGTTGCGTAACGTCCGCGACAATCCTGGCGAAGCAAGGACCTCAGTTCCCACTGATCGGCTTCGCACAACTCTCCAAAAGCGACATCTCGGGGAACCCTTATGCACATCACGATGGTTGGGACGGGCTATGTCGGCCTCGTCTCCGGCGCCTGCTTTGCGGATTTCGGCCACCAGGTCACCTGCGTCGACAAGAACGTCGACAAGATCGCAGCGCTCCGTCGCGGCGAGATTCCGATCTACGAGCCGGATCTCGATCGTCTGGTCGAGAGCAACGCGCGCGCCGGCCGCCTCGCCTTCACGACCGACCTCGCCGAGCCCGTCGCGAAATCCGATGCGGTCTTCATCGCGGTCGGAACACCGTCGCGGCGCGGCGATGGCCATGCCGATCTCAGCTACGTCTACGCCGCCGCGCGCGAGATCGCGACGAGCCTGCAAGGCTTCACCGTCGTCATCACCAAGTCGACGGTTCCGGTCGGCACCGGCGACGAGGTCGAGCGGCTCATTCGCGAGGCCAATCCGTCGGCCGACGTTGCCGTCGCCTCCAATCCCGAATTCCTGCGCGAGGGCGCGGCGATCAGGGACTTCAAGCATCCGGACCGCATCGTGGTCGGCGTCAACGAGCCGCGGGCGAAGAAAGCCCTCACCGAGATCTACCGGCCGCTCTATCTCAACCAGGCCCCGATCATGTTCACGGGACGGCGCACCGCCGAGCTGATCAAATACGCGGCGAACGCGTTCCTCGCCACCAAGATCACCTTCATCAACGAGATCGCGGATTTGGCTGAAAAGGTCGGCGCCGACGTCCAGGAGATCGCGCGCGGCATCGGTCTCGACAACCGGATCGGCACAAAGTTCCTGCACGCCGGTCCCGGCTTCGGCGGCTCCTGCTTTCCCAAGGACACGCGCGCGCTGATCAAGACCGCGCAGGACTTTGAGGCGCCGGTCCGCGTCGTCGAGGCCGTGATCGCCGTCAACGAGACCCGCAAGCGCGCGATGGCGCGCAAGGTCGCGGCGGCGTTCGGCGGCTCGCTGCGCGGCAAGACCATCGCGCTGCTCGGGCTGACCTTCAAGCCGAACACCGACGACATGCGCGAGGCGCCCGCGATCCCGCTGGTGACGGCGCTGCAGGATCTCGGCGCTTCCGTCAAAGCCTATGACCCGGCCGGGATGGAGCAGGCCCGCGGCGAACTGTCAGACGTCACTTATTGCGACGGACCTTACGCCTGCGCCGAAGGCGCGGACGCGCTTGTGATCGTCACCGAATGGGAGCAGTTCCGCGCGCTCGACCTGCCGCGGCTGAAGCGCGAGATGGCATGCCCCGTGATCGTCGACCTCCGCAACGTCTACCGGTCGGAAGAGGTCATCGCCGAAGGCTTCCGGTACGAAAGCATCGGACGCAGTTCACAGAACGGACATGGGATCTAGAGCGTTTTCCAGCGAAGCGGGCACCGGTTCGCGTGAAGAAAACGCGTCTCAGCAAAATCAAGAGCCCGTTCCGATTTTGATCGAAACCGGCTCTTGTCTCGGCGCAAAAGCTCCGTGGGACTAGACGTTCGCGGCCGGCTTGAACTCGGGAAACCGGCTCAGCACCGCGGCTTTCATGAACTTGAAGTGCGCGATCTCGGTCGCGAGCTCTTTCAGGCGGCGCTGGCCGTTGAGGATCTCGGCGTCGAACAGGTCCTGGTGATGATTGTCGAGCGCCTCGCGCTCGAGATATTCGTCGGTGCCGTTGCCGATGGTCACCGCGGCGCGCGCCAGCACGTCGTCGACGCGGCGGGCAAGGCCGGATTGCTCGTGCTCGGCCTCATGCAACGCGGTTTCGATCGCGGCCACGATCGCGCCAATCCTGTTCCTGTCGGTTTCGGCGTCGCGCTCCGGCGAACGCGCCCGAAACCCCTCGTCGCGCGTACGAGCGCGCAAAAACAGCTGAAACATCTGCGTCTTCCGGTCCAGGCTAACTCAGCAGCGACCAACTCAGGAGCGACTCCCAGAGTCGCCCCGCCGTGGTTAAGAAAAGGTAAAACCCGCCCACGCCCGGCGGCCGAGCGGCGCCATCAAGGACAATGCAAAGCCCAGCCCGCTCACACGTCCAGCTCAGGAAAAATACCATAGCAGGAATTTCAGGAACAGCGAGCTCAACAGATAGACCCAGCCGACCATCGCCAGCAGCGTCAGACCGACGAAGACGCCGGAGAAGCTCCTTTCCTTGAGTCGTGCCAACAGCGAGATTTTTTCCGGCTGGTAGAACATCTCAAAGCTCGACTGCGATCCCGGCAAATCAACTAACAATCAATTTCGATAATCTCGTGACGTGCACACGCGAAATCGTTGCCCACGCATGCGCTGATTTGCGGCACGACGTCAATTGATGATTGGTCTCGTTCTCTCGCGCGGCACGATCGAACAAACCTGCCGCGCAACGCGTGACCATCATCACGACCGCAATGACGGGTCACGCGTTGCAAAAACTCCTCACACCCGGAAGAACGCGAACCACACGATGCCGAGGATCAGGACCGCAAGTCCGGTCGAGACCGCCAGGAGCGCGAGAACGGAGGGGCCTGGCTCCGCTTGCCGCGCCTCGGTGGGAGTTTCTACGATCTGGCCGTGTCGCTCCGTTGCCATGGTGAACCTCGTCTTCGCGTAAGTGCCTCGTAACTCGCGGGCTTTGCCTCTCCAATGCGTGGGGCCAACGCCTCATCATCCCCGATGTTCCGAGCGGCCGGTGAAGCGGCGGTCGCCGGCGGCGGGGCGCAAATCGCCGCAGCCCGGCCCTTGGACCCGGCCAGGGTTAACGCCGTTGAGAGATTCCCGGGGCATCATGTTTCAAACCAGGTTCCCCGGTGGTATCCTGATTGTTCCGTCGGTTGCGTTATCGGAGTATCCCATGGCCCCCCGCGCCAACTGGAAAGGCTTTCTGCGCCTGTCGCTCGTGACCTGTCCGGTCGCCCTCTATCCGGCGACGTCGGACACCGAGAAAGTCTCGTTCAACCAGATCAACCGCAAGACCGGGCATCGCATCAAATATGCGAAGGTCGACGCGGAGACCGGCGAGGAAGTCTCCTCCGACGACATCATGAAGGGCTACAAGGTCGACACCGACACCTACATCGAGATCACCAAGGACGAGCTCGACGAGCTTGCGCTGGAATCCACCCGCACCATCGAGATCGACGAGTTCGTGCCGCGCTCCGATATCGACAGCCGCTATGTGATCCGCCCCTATTACCTCGTGCCCGACGGCAAGGTCGGCCACGACGCCTTCGCCGTGATCCGCGAGACCATCCGCAGCCTGAACAAGGTCGCGATCGGCCGCGTGGTGCTGACCAATCGCGAGCACGTCATCGCGCTGGAGCCGCTCGACAACGGCCTGATGGGCACACTGCTGCGCTACCCCTACGAGGTGCGCAGCGAGAAGGACTATTTCGACGACATCCAGGACGTGAAGATCACCAAGGACATGCTCGATCTCGCCAAGCACATCGTCGAGCAGAAGTCCGCCGCCTTCGATCCTGAAGACTTCGAGGATCGCTACGAGCAGGCGTTAATCGACCTGATCAACCAGAAGCGCAACGGCGTCAAGGTCGCGGCCAAGCCGGCGGCGAAGGCCGATGGCAACGTCATCAACCTGATGGACGCGCTGAAGAAGAGCCTCGCCAACGAGAAGCAGGCGGCTCCCGCTGCAAAGGCCCAAGACAAAGCCAAAGGCAAGAAGCCGAAGAAGCGGGTCGAAGGCCAGCGCGAGATGCTGCTGCCGATCTCCGGCGGCGGCAAGCGCGAGGCGAAAGAGGTTGCAAAAGCGGAGCCGAAGAAGGCCGAGAAGCCGGTGCGCGCCTCGACCACGGCGCGGAAGAAGGCGGGCTGATCAAGGGCGCCAGCACCGTGTGATCATCGCGCGCGCCGCCTGACATGCCCTGGTCGACCCGCTCGATACGCCGATCCGCCTGGCCGGCGGCCGCCAGCTGACGACGCTGCAAGAGGCCGCCGACTACATCATGAAACTGCCTGAAGCCGACCAGCAGCGCGAGCGCTGGCAGGTCGCGATCGCGCATCTGATCAAGGCTGCGGAGATCGGCGGCGGATGGATGACGTTTGCGGAGATTGCGCTGCTGCGGGCGCTGAACGGCGACGACGCACGAGCATGATCCGGAAAAGTGGGAACCGGTTTTCCGATCAGATCATGCTCAAAAAAATGACTCTTACTTGAGCGATGTGCTAACGGCGGCGAACTTGCCGGACAGGTTGGTGCCGATGCCGTTGACGGCGGCCAGGACCACGATGCTGATCCCGCATCCGATGATCGCATATTCGATCGCCGTCGTCGCGGCCTCATCGCGGACAAATCTCGCAAGCAACGATCGCATCAGAAAAACTCCTGTCGGCGCGGACCCGCGGACTTTCTTCCGCTCCGTCATATCTGTGGCACGCTAGGCCACAAGGGTTGACACCCCCTTGACGGACAGGATGAACGTTCCTTTAAGCTGGTCGTTCACATTGCATCGGTATTCGCCCGGGGCGGGAAATTTACGATCTGTTGTCCCTGGCGTCTGCATGGTCGGCCACCGATCGGCTGCCTTTGGAATTGAAGGCCCTGGAGTGAGCCAGATGCCCGCGCAGAAGCACGACACACGGAAGAACTATATCGGCCTGTTGACTAATGAGGCTGAGGAGTCACGCGCTACGACAATAGCCAACGCGACCGATCAGGCCCGCATGAGCGACTATGTCCGCGACCTGATGGCGGCAATGCTGAAACGCGGCAGCAAACCCCGGTAATCGGCCCCGATCCACCGGCTGCGGCCGATCCTGAATGTGTGACGGGATCGAGATTTCGCTGGTGTGCGCGAGATGGCGGCCATTGGCCAACCGCCAGGCAGATGCTGTCGCGCAAATCAAAAACGCATATCAGCACTTCGCGAGGCGCGCGCACCGCACGCTTTACCGATCGCGGGAAATCCTGTTCCAATTGGACTCAACGAGGTCGGGCTCGACCGGCCTGGTCTCCCCAATCGATCAATGATGCGCCGACCGCAACTGGCTCCGACTGCGGGCGCCGGAGCGGCGCAAGCATGCGAGGAGTCTTCGCGACGATGCTGGCCGTCTATTCCGACGACAACACACTCCATGATCCCGACCACTTCATTTCGCGGGGCGTGCAGATCGCAGTACGGGAATCGCCGGAGCGTGTCGTCCAGTTGCAGGCGGCGCTGCGCGACGGCGGACACGTGATCCGTGCGCCGCGCGATTTCGGCCGCGACGCCCTGCTCAGCGTCCACGACCCGCGCTATATCGACTTCCTCGCCAACGCCTACGACAATTGGCAGACCTTGCCGCAGCCACGCGGCCCGATGGTCTTGGCCAACAGCTATGCGATGCGGCAGATGAAGACGCTGCCGACCAGCTTCGAAGGGCAACTCGGTTTCTTCCTGTCGGGCAACTCGGTGCCGATCGGGCCGCAGAGCTGGCGTTCGATCGCCTCGTCGGCGAACTGCGCATTGGAAGCCGCCGACACGGTGCGCGGCGGTGCCGCCGAAAGCTACGCGCTTTGTCGTCCGCCCGGCCACCATGCCTATGCCGATCTCGCCGGCGGCTACTGCTTCCTGAACAACACCGCCCTCGCCACCCAGCATTTGCGCGGCCGCTTCGCCCGCGTTGCCGTGCTCGACGTCGACGTCCACCACGGCAACGGCACGCAGAGCATTTTCTGGGAACGCGGCGACGTGCTGACCGTCTCGATCCATGGCGATCCCAACACCGGTTATCCCTGGCAGGTGGGCTATGCCGAGGAACGCGGCGAAGGCGAAGGGCTCGGCAAGAACCTCAATCTGCCGCTGCCGCTCGGCACCACCGACGCGCCCTATCTGGCGGCGCTGGACCATGCGCTCGCCGCCATCAGGGCGTTCGACCCCGAGGCTTGCGTCATCGCCCTCGGCCTCGACGCCTATGAGGAGGATTCATCGGAGATGATGCGCGTCACCACCGCGGGCTTCGGCGCCATCGGTGCGCGGATCGGCGCACAGAAATGGCCGACCGTCATCGTCCAGGAAGGCGGTTACGCCGTCGACGCCCTGCGGCGCAATCTGGGCAGCTTCCTCAACGGATTCCTGTCGACGCGCGGCGCCTGAGCTAACATGCCAATCGATGGACGCCAAGGCGTCACGGTCCGCCCCAACGATATCAGGAGCACGATCCCGATGACAGACAGGCCCAACTCGCTCGCAGCGCGCGACATCGCCGCCCTGATCCATCCCTATACCAACCTCGAGAAGCACAAGGCCGACGGTCCGCTGGTGATCGCGCGTGGCGACGGCGTCTATGTCTATGACGAAGCCGGCAACCGCTATCTCGAAGGCATGGCCGGGTTGTGGAGCACCTCGCTCGGCTTCAGCGAAAAGCGCCTCGTCGAGGCGGCACGCCGCCAGATGGAGCAGTTGCCGACCTACCACATCTTCAACAGCCGCTCGACCGAGCCCAGCATCGAGGCGGCCGAGGAACTGCTGAAGATCGTGCCGAAGGGGCTCGGCAAGGTGCTGTTCGCCAATTCCGGCTCGGAGGCCAACGACCAGGCGGCGAAAGTGGTCTGGTTCTACAACAACGCGCTCGGCCGGCCCCGCAAGAAGCGCATCATCGGCCGCGTGCGCGGCTATCACGGCATCACGGTGTTTTCCGGCAGCATGACCGGGCTACCTGCCAACCATGTCGAATGGGATCTGCCGATCGGCGGCGTGCTGCGCACCGATTGCCCGAGTCACTATCTGTTCGGCCGTCCCGGCGAGAGCGAGGCGGAGTTCGTCGACCGTCTGGTCGCCAATCTCGAAGACCTGATCATGCGCGAGGGGCCGGACACGATCGGCGCCTTCATCGCGGAACCCGTCAATGGGGCCGGCGGCGTCATCGTGCCGCCCGCCGACTATTTTCCGCGCATCCAGCAGGTGCTGCGTCGCCACGACATCCTGATGATCGCCGACGAGGTGATCTGCGGGTTTGGCCGCACCGGCGAGATGTTCGGCTGCGACACGTTCGGTATCGAGCCCGATATCATGACGGTGGCGAAGGCGCTGTCCTCGGCCTACATGCCGATCTCGGCCACCGTGATCAGCGACAAGATCGCTGCGACCATCTCCAGCCATGCCGGCAAGCTCGGCAATTTCGCGCACGGCTTCACCTATGCCGGTCATCCCGTCGCTGCCGCTGTCGCACTCGAAACGCTGCGCATCTACAAGGAGCGCGACATCGTCGCCCAGGTGAAATCAGTCGCGCCGCATCTGCAATCGCGGCTGCGGGCGCTCGCCTCGCATCCGCTGGTCGGCGAAGCGCGCGGCGTCGGCCTGATCGGCGCGCTGCAACTGGTGGCGGACAAGGCGACACGGCGGCCGCTGCCGCCCACCGAGGGTATCGGCCCGTTGATCCAGGAGCGCGCCATGGCGCGCGGCGTCATCCTCCGCGCCGGTCCGGATGCGGTGTTCGTCTGCCCGCCGCTGATCATCTCGAAAGCCGAGATCGACGAATTGATGGATGCTCTCACCGCGGCGCTCGACGACGCCTTCACCGTGGCCGAGCAGCGCGGCCTGATGGGCCCGGCAAAGAGCTAGGAAACAGCGCAATGCTCCCCCACTCCAGCCGTGCAAAGCTCCGAAACGCATAACAGCATTTCCGGGACGTGCGCCGGCCGCGCTTTACCGGTCGGCGAATTCCTGTTCCAACTAACAGGAACGAGGTCGGGCCAAACCGATCGCCATCAAGGGAGAGACCGTCATGAAGCTCGGCACCGCCATTGCGGAAATCATGAAGCGGGAGGGCATCGAGATCCTCACCGGCTACCCCGTCAACCATCTGATCGAGCACGCAGCCGCCGCCGACATCCGCCCCGTCATGGTGCGCCAGGAGCGCATCGGCATCCATATGGCGGATGCGATCTCGCGCGTGACCTCGGGTCGCTCGATCGGCGCCTTCTGCATGCAGCATGGTCCCGGCGCGGAGAACGCAATGGGCGGCGTCGCGCAATGCTACGGCGAATCCGTGCCCGTGCTGGTGCTGCCGATGGGCTATGCGCGCCGGCTCGCCAACATCGATCCGAACTTCAATTCCAGCCAGGCGATGAAGGCGTTCTCGAAATCCTCCGAGCCGATCAACATCGCGACTGAGGTCGGCAACATCTTCCGCCGCGCCTTCACCAAATTGAAGAATGGCCGCGGCGGCCCCGTGATCGTCGAGATCCCCGCCGACATGTGGAACGAGGAGGTGCCGGAACCGCTCAACTACACGCCGGTGCTGCGCACCCGCTACGGCGCCGATCCCGTGCACATCAAGGAAGCGGCCGCCCTGCTCGTCAATGCCAGGCGTCCGGTGATCTATGCCGGCCAGGGCGTGCACTACGCGCAGGCCTGGCCGCAGCTGAAGCGGCTCGCCGAGCGGCTGGCGATCCCCGTCACGACGAGCCTTGGCGGCAAGTCGGCCTTCCCCGAGACGCATCCGCTGTCGCTCGGCTCCGGCGGCCTCGCCGTGCCGCGCGCGGTGCCGAAGTTTCTCAGCGAGGCCGACGTGATCTTCGGCATCGGCTGCTCCTTCACCGAAACGTCCTTCGGCATCGCGATGCCCAAGGGCAAGACCATCATCCATTCGACGCTCGATCCGAACCATCTCAACAAGGATGTCGAGGCCAAGGTCGGTCTCGTCGGCGACGCCGCGCTGGTGCTCGACGCGCTCCTGGAGGAGATCGGCAAGACCGTGACGTCCGACCGCAACGCCAGCGCCGTCGCCGAGGAGATCGCGGCATCTCACAAGGAATGGCTCGCCAAATGGATGCCGAAGCTGACCCACAACGATGCGCCGCTCAATCCCTACCGCGTGCTCTGGGATCTGCAGCACACCGTCGACATCAAGAACACCATCATTACCCATGATGCCGGCAGTCCCCGCGACCAGCTGTCGCCGTTCTGGAAGGCGGTCGAGCCCCTGTCCTATCTCGGCTGGGGCAAGACCACGCAGCTCGGCTACGGCCTTGGGCTTGCGATGGGCGCCAAGCTGGCGAAGCCGGAAAAGCTCTGCATCAACGTCTGGGGCGATGCCGCGATCGGTTTCACCGGCATGGATTTCGAGACTGCGGTGCGCGAGCGGATTCCCATCATGTCGATCCTGCTCAACAATTTCTCGATGGCGATCGAGCTCAAGGTGATGCCGATCTCGACCGAGAAATACCGCTCGACCGACATCTCAGGCGACTACGCCGCAATGGCCCGCGCCTTCGGCGGCTATGGCGAGCGCGTGGAAAAGCCGGAAGACATCATCCCCGCCATCAAGCGCGGCATCCAGAAGACGCAGGAAGGCATTCCGGTGCTGCTCGAGTTCATCACGAGCAAGGAGACCGAGGTGTCGCGGCCGGGCAGTTGAGGACGCGAAGCCGCAAATATTTCATTGATCATGCCGGACAAATCGGGTCCGGGATGCTGGCCCCGATCGCGCCGGGATGAAATAATGGGTCCATCAAGAGATGGGACCTGCGGCCAATTTCGGGTCCGGCCCGTCAGCCCGCTGGATGGATCTGAATGGCGACACCTCCCGAGGATGTGCCCGACGGCCTCAGGCACATGATCGATGAGCTGGAAACGGCCATCACGCATGTGGAGTCGCGGATCGAATCCAGCCTCGCCGAACGCGACGCGGCGACGGCGCGGCTGGCCGAACTCGAACGCGAGAATGCGCGACTGCGCATGGAGGCGCGCGACCTGCTGGAGCGGCAGACCGCGACGGCTGACATCCTGAAGGTGATCGCGGCCTCCCCGTCCGACGCGCGGCCGGTCTTCGAGGCGATCGCATCCAGCGCCAAGCGCCTGCTCGGCGGCTTCTCGGCCACCGTGCTGCGTTTCATCGGCGACGAGCTGCACCTGGTGGCGTTCACGCCGACCACCCCGGAGGCCGACGAAGGCTTGCAGGCCTCGTTCCCGCGCCAGATCGCCGACTTCCCGACCTTCGCGCTGGTGCGCGACGGAGAGACCGTGCAATTTCCCGACAGCGAGGCGGCCTCCGTCCCGGAGCTGAACCGCGAGCTGGCGCGGCTGCGCGGTTTCCGCAGCGTGCTGTTCACGCCGCTGATGAACCAGGGCGCGCCGGTCGGCATGATCAGTGTGACGCGGGCCGAGCCCGGCGCGTTTGCTGCCCACCACGTCCAGCTGCTGCAGACCTTCGCCGACCAGGCCGTGATCGCAATCGAGAACGCGCGGCAGTTCAACGAGACGCGCGAGGCGCTGGAGCGGCAGACCGCGACCGCTGATATCCTCAAGGTCATGGCCGCATCCCCGTCGGACGTGCAGCCGGTTTTCGACGCCATCGCTGCGCAAGCCAACCGGCTGATCGGCGGCTTCTCTACCGCGGTGCTGCGCTACGTCGACGGCTCGGCGCATCTGGCCGCCTTCACGCCGACGGAGCCTGCCGGCGACCGCGCGCTGCAGGCCGCCTTCCCGGTGCCGTTTGCGCAATTTCCGCCCTACGCGCTGGTCGCCGACGGCAGCGCGGCGCAGCTTCCCGACACCGAGCTCGAGCCTGCCGCGCGCGACGTCGCACGCGCCCGCGGCTATCGCAGCATGCTGTTCGCGCCGCTGATGAGCGCGGGCCAAGCCACCGGCATCATCATCGTCACGCGGCGTGCCACCGGCCATTTCGGCGAGCACCACGTCCGCCTGCTGCAGATGTTCGCCGACCAGGCCGTGATCGCGATCGAGAACACGCGGCTGTTCAATGAGGTCCGGCAGCGCACGGTCGATCTCGGCGAATCCCTGCAGCAGCAAACTGCGGTCGGCGACGTGCTCAAGACCATCAGCCGGTCGACGTTCGATTTGCAGCCGGTGCTCGATACGCTGGTGGCGACTGCCGCGCGGCTGTGCGACGCCGAAATGGCCTTCATCATGCGCCGCGAGGGTGACGAGTACCGCGCGGGCGCCGCGGTCGGCTACACCCAGGCCTATATCGAATTCCTCAGGGCTCACCCGCTGAAGGTCAATCGCGGCACGGTGACCGGACGCGCCGTGATCGAGAAGCGCCCGGTGCAGATCGCCGACGTCGAGGCCGACCCGGAGTACACGCTTCGGGAAACGACCCGCCTCGCCGGCCAGCATACCGCGCTTGGCGTGCCGCTGTTGCGTGAAAACGAGCCGATCGGCACGATCGTGCTGGCACGCCAGCGCGTCGAACCGTTCACGCCGAAGCAGATCGATCTCGTCGCCACCTTCGCCGACCAGGCCGTGATCGCCATCGAGAATGTGCGGCTGTTCAGCGAGGTTCAGGCAAAGGCGCGCGATCTTTCGGAAGCGCTGACCCACCAGACGGGCAGCGCCAACATCCTCAAGGTCATCGCCTCGTCGCCGACCGACGTCGAGCCGGTGCTGCGTTCGATCGTGGAGAGCGCCTGCGAGCTCTGCGAGGCCGACGACGCGCTGGTCAGTCTGCGAGACGGCGACGAGCTGGTGTTCAACGCGCAGCACGGCTCGATCCCCGTGGTGTGGCAGCGGCAGCCGATCGATCGCGACGGCGCGGCCGGGGCTGCTGTGCTCGATCGCGTGCCGGTGCATGTGCACGATCTGCGCTCGTCCGAGGGGGACCGGTTTCCCCGCGCCAGGGCGTTCTCTGTCACGACCAACGTGCGCACCGTGCTGTGCGTGCCCTTGCTGCGCGAAAGTGAAAGCATCGGCGTCATCGTGCTCCGCCGCACCGAGGTGCGCCCTTTCACCGAAAAGCAGATCGCGCTGCTGCAGACCTTCGCCGACCAGGCCGTGATCGCGCTCGGCAACGTCCGCATGTTCGAGGAGGTCCAGGCCAAGACCCGAGATCTGACCGAGGCGCTGCAACAGCAAACTGCGACGGCCGACGTGCTCAAGGTGATCAGCCGATCGGCGTTCGACCTGCAGGTCGTGCTGGATACGCTCGTCGAATCGGCGGCGCGTCTCTGCGAAGCCGACATGGCCGCCATCACCCGAAAAAGTGGCGAGGCCTTTTACAGGGCCGGCTCATACGGATTCCCGCGTGAGTTCGCCGATTACGCCAGGTCCACGCCAGTCAAGCCCGAACGACGCACCATCACCGGGAGGACGCTGCTCGAGGGACGCATCGTTCACGTGCACGACGTTCTCGCCGATCCCGAGTATGATTTCGAGGGGCAGCAACTCAGCGGCAATCCTCGCACCTTTCTTGGCGTGCCGTTGCTGCGCGAGGGCACCCCGATCGGCGCCCTGACATTGACCCGATCGGTCATACGGCCGTTTTCCGACAGTCAGATTGAACTGCTCTCGACCTTCGCCGACCAGGCCGTGATCGCGATAGAGAACGCGCGGCTGTTCGACGAGGTGCAGCAGCGCACTCGCGAGCTTTCGAAATCGCTCGACGACCTCCGTACCGCGCAGGACCGGCTGGTGCAGACCGAGAAGCTGGCCTCGCTCGGCCAGCTCACCGCCGGCATCGCGCACGAGATCAAGAACCCGCTCAATTTCGTCAACAATTTTGCGGCGCTGTCGAGCGAGCTGATCGAGGAGTTGAACGACCTGTTGAAGACCACTGAAGTCGCAGCCGCCGTCCGCGACGACGTCGATGAGCTCTCGGGGATGCTCAGGGACAATCTGCAGAAGGTGGTCCAGCACGGCAAGCGCGCCGATTCCATCGTCAAGAACATGCTGCTGCATTCGCGCGAAGGCTCGGGCGAGCACCGGCCGACCGACATCAACGCGCTGGTCGAGGAAAGCCTCAACCTCGCCTATCATGGCGCGCGGGCCGAACGGCCGAACTTCAACGCCACGCTCAAGCGCGATTTCGATCCCGCGGCCGGCATGATCGACGTGTTCCCGCAGGAGATCACCCGCGTGATCCTCAATCTGGTCACCAACGGCTTCTATGCCATGACCAAGCGCCGCGAAACTGATGGTGCGGACGGCTTCGATCCGGTGCTGCTCGCGACGACCCGCGATCTCGGCGATGGCGTCGAGATCCGGATCCGCGACAATGGCACCGGCATTCCGCCCGAGGTGAGGGAGAAGATGTTCAATCCGTTTTTCACGACCAAGCCGGCCGGCGAAGGCACCGGGCTTGGCCTGTCGATGAGCCACGACATCATCGTGAAACAGCACAATGGCACGATTGACGTCGCGACCGAGCCCGGGCAATTCACCGAATTCCGCATTGTCCTGCCGCGGACCAAGTAATTGAGGAACGACGTGAGCATTCTGGTACTGGTCGTGGATGACGAACCCGACATCGAGGCACTGTTTCGCCAGCAATTCCGCAAGGATTTGCGCGCTCGGCGCTTCGTGCTGGAGTTCGCCCATTCGGCGGCGGAAGCGCTGGCGCGGATCACCGCGACGATCGAGCAGTCGCTGATCCTGATCCTGTCTGATATCAATATGCCCGGCATGACCGGGCTCGACATGCTGCCGAAGGCGAAGGAAATCCGGCCCGAGGTACCCGTCATCATGATCACGGCCTATGGCGATGCCGAAACCAGCAAGACGGCGCTGGAACGCGGAGCCGAGCGTCTCTTGACCAAGCCGATCGATTTCGGCCAGCTTCGCCAGGAGATCGAGGCCAGACTGGAACAGGCCGCATGACCGCCACCATCCTCGTGGTCGACGACGAGCCGGACCTCGAGGCCCTGGTCCTGCAAAAATTCCGCAAACAGATCCGCGAAGGCACCATCAGCTTCGTGTTCGCACATGACGGCCTGGAAGCGCTGCAGTCGATCGAGCAGCATCCCCATGTCGATCTCCTGGTCGCCGACATCAACATGCCGCGCATGGATGGGCTCTCGCTGCTGGCCAGGCTGCAGGAACAGGAGGACAAGAAGTCGACCATCATCGTGTCCGCCTATGGCGACATGAGCAACATCCGGACCGCGATGAACCGGGGCGCGTTCGACTTCCTGACCAAGCCGATCGATTTCGCCGATCTCGAGACCACGATCCAGAAGACGCTGCGTCACATCGAGGAGCTGCGCGAGGCGCGGCGCCGCCAAGCGGAGGCCGAGCGCGCGCATGCATCGCTGTCACGGTATTTCTCGCCCGAGCTCGCCAAGCGCCTTGCCGCCGGCGACGAAGGCAACGACATGCAGGTGCGCTGGCGTGACATCGCCGTGATCTTCACCGACATCACCGGCTTCACGTCGCTGGTCGAGAGCGCCGATCCGGACGTGCTGGCGGAATTGCTGCATGAGTATGTCGGCGGCCTGACCGACGTCGTCTTCGCCCACGAGGGGACCGTCGCCAAGGTGATCGGCGATGCCATCCAGGTGCTGTTCAATGCGCCGGGCGACCAGCCCGACTACGCCGATCGCGCGATTGCCTGCGCACAGGCGCTCGATCAATGGGCCGAGGCGTTCCGCGCGCGCTGGAAAACCAAAGGCGTCGATTTCGGCGTCACCCGCATCGGCGTGCACGCCGGTCCCGCGCTGGTCGGCAATTTCGGCGGCGATCGCTTTTTCGACTACACCGCCTATGGCGATACCATCAACACCGCCGCCCGGCTCGAAGCCGCCAACAAGGCGCTGGGCACGCGGATTTGCGTCAGCGATGCGGTCGCGCGTGCAGCGCAGGGGTTCACCGGACGGCCGGTCGGCGATCTCGTGCTGCGCGGGCGCAGCGAGCCCTTGCGCGCGCACGAGCCGCTATCGGCGGCGGAGTTCGACGCGCCGGCCAGAGAACTCTACACCACGGCGTTTGCAAAATTGCAGTCGGATGCCGCCGCTGCCATGCCGAGCTTTGCGGCCCTGGTCGGCATGCATCCCGATGATCCCCTCGCCAGCTATCATTTGAAGCGGCTGCTGAACGGCGGCAAAGGGACAGAGATGAAGCTCGATTGACGACAGCTGAGATTTTGGCCAACTCTCGCATGATCGGAGAAAGTGATGCCGCGCATTGTGGTGCTGGGAGCAGGCTTTGCCGGGCTGTGGGCAGCCCTCGGTGCAGCGCGCAAGCGCGACGAGCTCGGCACACGGCCTAGTGATCTCGAGATCCTGGTCGTCGACCGCAACGCCTATCACAACATCCGCGTCCGCAATTACGAGGTCGATCTCAGCGACGCCGCGCTGCCGCTGGCGGGCTTGCTCGATCCCGTCGGGGTGAAGCACATCGTGGCCGGCGTCGAGGCGATTGATCCGGCGAAGCGGCAGGTCACTGTGGCGACAGACGCTGGCCGCGAGACGCTCGGCTACGATCGGCTGGTGCTGGCGCTCGGCAGCGAGTTGCCGCGTCCCGCAATATCAGGCCTCGCCGACCACGCCTACGATGTCGACACCTATGACGCGGCGCGCCGGCTCGACGATCATCTGGCGGCGCTCGGCCGGCAGCCATCGTCGGCGGCGCGCGCGACAGTCGTGGTGGTCGGCGCCGGTTTCACCGGCATCGAGGTCGCGACCGAAATGCCGGACAAGCTGGCGCGCGCCGGCATCACGGACGCGCGGCGTGTCATCCTGGTCGATCCCAATCCGGTCGTCGGCGCGACGTTCGGCGCGAATGGACGTCCCGTGATCAACGAGGCGCTGACAGCGCTCGGTGTCGAGACGCGGCTGGAGGTCAGGGTCACGTCGGTCGACGCCGATCGCGTCACGCTCAGCTCCGGCGAGATCATCCCGACCAAAACCCTGGTCTGGTGCGCCGGCCTGCGCGCGAGCCCGCTGGTGGCGACATTGCCGGTGGAGCGCGATGCGCTCGGCCGCCTGATGGTGGATGACTTCATGCGCGCAAAGGGACTCACCGGCATCTTCGCCGCCGGCGATGTCGCCGCGAGCCTGGTCGACGGCGAGCACACATCCGTCATGTCCTGCCAGTTCGCGCGGCCGATGGGGCGGTTCGCCGGACACAATGTGGTCGCCGACCTCTATGGCGAGCCGATGCTGCCGCTGCGCATCGACTGGTACGTCACCGTGCTCGATCTCGGCCGCTGGGGCGCGCTCTACACCACCGGTTGGGACCGCGAGGTGCACACTTCAGGCGCTGCCGCGAAAGTGACAAAACAGACCATCAATCACCTGCGCATCTATCCGCCGCGCAATTCCGACCGCGCTGCGCTGCTCGACGCCGCCGCACCGACGATCCAGACGCCGCCACCGACACGCAAATAACCCGCATCATAGGCCTCATGCCCCACATCACCATCATCGAAACCGGTCTCGTCAGCCCGAAATACCGCGCCGCGCACGGCTCCTATCCAGACATGTTCGAACGGATGATCGGCTCTGCCGACAGCTCCGTCACGTTCGATACCGTCAACGTCAGCGGCGCGGCGCTGCCGGATGCAGACAGGTGCGAGGCGATCCTGATCACGGGCTCGGCCGCCGGCGTCTACGATCCCCTCGACTGGATCGCGCCGCTGGAGGAATTCGTCCGCAAGGCCCATGCTGCGAAGGCGCCGATGGTCGGCGTCTGCTTCGGCCATCAGCTGATCGCGCAGGCGCTCGGCGGCATCGTGCGCAAGTCGGAGAAGGGCTGGGGCATCGGCCGGCACGTCTACGACGTCGCCCCCGGCAACGGCCTTCTCGACGGCGCGAGAATCGCACTCGCCGCCTCGCACCAGGATCAGGTCATCACCCCGCCGCCGGGCGCGAGGACGATCATGTCCTCGGATTTCGCCGAACATGCCGGGCTGCTCTACGCCGGCGGCACCACCTTCTCGGTGCAGCCGCACCCGGAATTCACCGTCGGCTATGCGCTGGCCTGCTGCGACGTGGCTGAGAGCAGAGGCAATGCGCCGGCAGGCCTGGTGGCATCGGCGCGGGAGTCGCTCACGCTGCCGCTTGAAAGCGACAAGCTTGGCCGCGCGATCACGCGTTTCCTGACACGGGCAAAATAGAACGGACGGCGACCGCAGTCGCCGCCCCTTCGCTCTCGCGTATCGTCCCTACTGCGACAGCTTCACGAAGTTCGGAAACTTCATCTGCCCTTCCGCGATCGCCTTGGGCCAGACCACGACCTGCTTCTCGCCCTGCCACTGGAACACCAGGCCGGTCACGCTGCCGGGGCCGGACTTGATGCCGTGGGTGAACTCGTCGTTCTTGCCGTAGAACTGGATCTTGCCGATCGTGCCTTCGAAATCGGTCTTCTCCATCTCGGCGACCATCTTGTCCGGATCGGTCGAGCCGGCGCGCTGGATCGCTTCCGCGATGATGTAGACCTCGTCATAGGCAGTGTAGCCGGTATAGGCCGGCGGGCTGCCGAACTTGGCCTTGAACGCCGCCGCGAACGGCTTCGTCTTCGCCGTCACGGCGACGTCGGGTGTTGCCACCGCCAGCGACGGCACGCCTTCGGCGGCGCCATTGGTGTCCTTCCAGAAGGTCGGGCTCAGCGCCTGCGCGCTGATGCCGAACATGGGGATCGGTACCTGCTGGTTCTTCCACTGCACCGTCGGTTGCACGCCGACATGGGAGATGCCGGTCACAATCACGTCGGGCTTCTTGCTCTCCATGTTGTTGAAGATCGGCGTGAAGTCGGTGGTATCGGGCGAGAAGCGCACATGCTCGACCACCTTCAAGCCCGCCTTGGGCAGGCAGGCCTCGTAGCCGATGTCGAGCGGCTTGGTCCAGGCGGCGTCCTCGCTCATGATCGCGACCGTCTTGAACTTGAGCTGATCGACCAGCAGATCCTTCGCGGCATCGCAGACCAGCTGCGCCTGGGCTGCCGACGTCAGATAGCCGTGGAAGGTGTACTTGTTCTTCTCATAGTCGTTGTGGATCGCCTTGGTGATCTCGTTCGAGGCTGCGCCCGGCGTGATCAGCGGCATCTTGAGCCGCGCCGCCCACGGCTCCAGCGCCAGCACGACCTCGCTGATGTAGCTCGCGATCACGGCGGAGACCTTGTCCTCGCTCACCGCGCGCTGGAACGCGCGCACCGAATCGGCCGACGAGCTCTTGTTGTCGTAGGTGACGATCTCGATCTTGCGGCCCATGATGCCGCCCTTGGCGTTGATCTCGTCGGCGGCGATCTGCGCGCCGCCCGGCGTCGCCGCGCCCGCGATCGACTGCACCTCGGCGATCACGCCGATCTTGATCGGGTCCTTGGACTGCGCATAGGCAGGTGCTGCCAGGCACAGCGCGAGCGCCGAGGCCAGCGGCAGCAGGCGGCCCATCGCGGTCACAGCGTTTCGTCTTGGCATCATATTCTCCCTTTCTTTGCTTTGTTGTTTGAAGTCTCAGAGAACTACAGGAAGTCGGCGCCGGCCTCCGCGGCGAAGCGGCCGGGATCGCCCTCCCAGACGATCCGCGCGTGCTCCAGCACATAGACACGGTCGGCATGCGGCAGCGCGAAGGTCACGTTCTGCTCGCCGAGCAGCACGGTAATCGACGTGGTCTGCCGCAATTTCTCCAACGCCTTCGACAAGAGCTCGAGGATGACGGGCGCCAGGCCCAGCGTCGGCTCGTCGAGGATCAGGATCTGTGGCTGCATCATCAGCGCGCGGCCGATCGCCAGCATCTGCTGCTCGCCGCCCGACAGCGTCTGCGCCATCTGGCCCTGCCGCTCCTTCAGGATCGGGAACAGCTCGAACAGCCAGGCCAGCTGCTTCGCCCGCGCGCCGTCATCGAGATGCTGGCCGCCGAGATCGAGATTCTCGCGCACGCTCATCTCGCCGAACAGCTCGCGCGATTCCGGACATTGCACGAGGCCCGAGCGGGCGATCTTCGCCGGGCCCGTCCCCTTCAGCGACGCGCCGCCGCGCTTGATCTCGCCGGTGTAGGGCAGGAAGCCCGAGATGGTGTTGAACAGCGTGGTCTTGCCGGCGCCGTTGAGGCCGACGATCGAGACGAACTCGCCCTCATGAACGTGGATCGAGACGTTCTCCAGCGCCTGCGCCTTGCCATAGTGGACGCTGACATCATCGACCTGCAGCAGCGGCACCTTGTCCTTGAATGAGGTCTCGGGCCGCGCATGGGTCTCGATCGCGCCGCCGAGATACACTCGCCGCACGGTCTCGTTCCGCATCACGTCCTCAGCGCGGCCGGTGATGATCTCCTCGCCGAGATACATTGCGAGCACGCGGTCGACCAGCGCCGCCACGCTCTTCACGTTGTGGTCGACCAGCATCACCGCCCGCCCCTCGTCGCGGAAGCTGCGGATCAGCTCCGAGAACGTGTCGACCTCGGCCCGCGTCAGGCCGGCAAAGGGCTCGTCGACCAGTACGACCTTCGGATCGCGCGCGATCGCTTTCGCGAGCTCCAGCCGCCTGAGATCGGCGAAAGGCAAGGTCGGCGGCCGGCGGTTCATGACCGCACCGAGGCCGACGCGTTCGGCGATCCACTTGGCGCGCTCGGTCAGCGCCTTGTCGGGAAACAGCATGAACAGGCTGTCCGGCAGCAACGCGACCATGATGTTCTCAAGCACGGTCTGCCGGTTCAGCGGCCGCGAGTGCTGGAACACCATGCCAAAGCCCATCCGCGCGATCTTGTGCGCCGGCAGGCCTGCGATGTTTGCGCCGTTGAAGTTCACCTCGCCCGCGGTCGGACGCTCGATGCCCATCACGCTCTTCATCGCGGTGGATTTGCCCGAGCCGTTCGGCCCGATCAGGCCGAGGATCTCGCCGGGGCGCAGCTCGAAGGCGAGGTTCTTCACCGCGGTGAGGCCGCCGAATTTCTTGGTCAGCCCGCGGACGGTGAGGACGGGCGTCGTGATCACGGTCTGGTCCATCAGGAGCGCGCCTCGCGTTGCAGGGCCGCTCCGAGGAAACCGCCGGGGAAGAACAGCACGACGAGCAATGCGACCGCCGAGACGATGAAGGTCGCAAGCTCACCGGTTGGGCGCAGGAATTCGCCGGCGACGATCAGGAAGATCGCGCCCAGCGCGGCGCCGAGCACGGTGCGCCGTCCGCCGAGCACGGCCGACACGATCACGTTCACGCCGACCGCGACGTCGACCACGGTGCCGACCGAGGCGGTGCCGAAGTAGAAGACCAAAAGCGCCCCTGACAGCCCGGAGAAGAACGCGCTGACGATGAACGCGGCCAGCTTGTGCTTGACGATGTTGAAGCCGAGCGCGCCGGCTTGCACCGGGTCCTGACCGCTCGCCTGCAGCACGAGTCCAACAGGCGATTGCGACAGGCCGTAGAGGATCGCCGCGCTCACAGTCATGAAGCCGAGCGCGATCCAGTAGTTGGCGCCGGCATCGATCGTGATCACGTCGGGAATCGTCAGGCCGATCTCGCCGCCGGTGAGATCGGCGAACACCACGATGAAGTTCTGCAGCATCAGCACCGCGACCAGCGTGGTCAGCCCGAAATACGGCCCCCTCACCCGCAGCGCCGGCAGCGCCAGCACGAAGCCCGCGACCACCGAGGCCAGCGCGCCGAGCACGATGCAGAGATAGACCGACCAGCCGAACTGGTTGTTGAGGATGCCCGCGGTGTAGGCGCCGACGCCGATCAGGAAGGTCGGGCCGAAATTGACCTCGCCGGCGAAGCCGAACAGCAGGTCCCAGGCCATCGCGAACACGCCGAAATAGAACGCGACCGTCAGTAGCCCGAGGATGTAGCCGGAGACATAGAACGGCAGCGTCGCGGCGAACACGACGCAGGCGAGCGAGATGAAGAACAATCGTGATGTGAAGAAGCCGGCCATGTCAGCGCCTCCCGAGCAGGCCTTGAGGCCGGATATACATGACGAAGACCAGCAGCAGCAGCGCCGGAATGGTGCGATAGGCCGGCGACACCAGGTAGGCCGTCAGCGTTTCGAGGTAACCGACGACGAAAGCCGCGATCAGCGAGCCGGAGACGCTGCCGAGACCGCCGAGCACCACGATCGAGAACGCGCTCGCGGTCAGCGGACCGACGCTGTAGGAACTGACGCCGAGGAACATGCCGAGCAGCACGCCGGCGATGCCGGCGAGGATGCCGTAGATCCCCCACACCACGACATAGATCTGCGTCAGCTCGAGCCCGAGCAGCGTGACGCCGCGCGGGTTCATCGAGGCCGCCAGCACCGCCTTGCCGGTCCGCGTGCGGTTCACCAGAAGCCACAGCAGCCCGATCACGAGGCAGCAGACGATCGCGGTGAAGATCTCGTTGCGCGGCGTGCGCACACCGAGGATTTCCACCACGCCCTCGACGATCGGCAGCACCGTCTTGGCGTTGTTGGTGAAGAAATAGGCGATCAGCTCCTGGATCATGATGCCCCACAGCAGCGTCCCGGTGAGGACGAAGATCTCCTTCTCCTCGTTCGGAATCCGCCGCGAGTTCTGGATCGGCTTGACCACTGCAAAGTAGGTCGCGAACGCCATGAGCAGCGCGACGACGACGCCGACGAGCGCACCGGAATAGGTGTCCATGTGGAGCACGCTGGCCGCGGCCCAGGCCGCCACCGCTGCCGCCACCATGATGGCGCCGTGGGAGAGATTGAGCACGCCGGAGACGCCGAAGATCAGCGTGAAGCCGGTGGCGCCGAGAGCATAGAGAGCACTGATGGCAAAGCCATCGATCAAGATCTGGAAAGGACGCATGGATGAGGAGCCGTTGACAGCCGGGCTGCCTGTTCTGGGGATGACGGAAGGCGACTGCTTCCGGGATAAGTCCCGGGAGCATGTCATCCCCTGCTAGTTGGTGGAGGCCTTGATGAAGCTCGGGAACTTGAGCTCGCTCTTCGCCACATCCTTCGGCCAGACGCTGACCTGCTTGCCGCTCTGCCACTGCAGCATCAGGCCCGTGATCAGGCCCTTGCCATATTTGATCGAGTGGGTGAACGGATCATCCTTGCCGTAGAACTGGACGCGGCCGATGGTGCCTTCCCAATCGGTCTTCTCAAGCGCCGCGACCAGCTTGTCGGCATCGGTCGATCCGGCGCGCTTCACGGCGTCGGCGATGTAGTAGACCTCGTCATAGGCGGTGTAGCCCGCATAGGACGGATAATTGCCGTACTTCTTCCTGAAGTCGTCGGCGAACGGCACCGATTTCGGCGTCACCGCGACGTTCGGGCCGGAGACACCCTGGTAGAGCACACCTTCGGCGGCATCATTGGTGTCCTTGCCGAAGGTTTCGTTGGTCGCCTGCGAGGAAATGCCGAACATCGGGATCGGCACCTGCTGGTTCTTCCACTGCACCGTCGGCTGCACGCCGACATGCGAGATGCCAGTGATGATCACGTCGGGCTTCGCACCCTCGATCTTGTTGAAGATCGGCGTGAAATCGGTGGTATCGGGCGAGAAGCGGATGTGGTCGACGACCTTCAGCCCGATCTTGGGCAGGCACTCCTCGTAGCCGACGTCGAGCGGCTTGGTCCAGGCGGCGTCCTCGCTCATGATGACCGCGGTCTTCATGTGCTTCTGGTCGACGAGGAGATCCTTGGCGGCATCGCAGATCGACAGCGCGAGCGCCGCCGAGGTCAGGTAGCCATGGAAGGTGTACTTGTTCTTCTCATAGTCGGCGTGAACGCTTTTGCTGATCTCGTTCGAAGCGGCACCCGGTGTGACAAAGGGTGTCTTCAGCCGCGAGGCCCAGGGCTCCAGCGCCAGCACCACCTCGCTGATGTAGCTGGCGATGACGACATTGACCTTGTCCTCGTTCACCGCGCGCTGGAATGCGCGCACCGAGTCGGCCGAGGAGGAATGATTGTCGTAGGAGACGATCTCGATCTTGCGGCCGTCGACGCCGCCCTTGGCATTGATCTCGTCGGCCGCCAGTTGGGCGGCCTGCGGGATCGATGCGCCTGCGATCGCCTGCGCTTCGGCGATCACGCCGATCTTGATTGCATCTGCGGCCGACGCAGGGCCGGCCGTCGCCACCAATCCCAACGCAGCCACGCCGACGAATTGCTGCAACGCGAATGAACGCAACGGGGATGTTTTTCTCATCTTGTTTCACTCCTTCTTTTTATTGGCCTCTTATCGAGCAGTTGGTCAGAACTATAGCTGCGACATCATCTGCAGCAAGGGGAACCGCGCGCAGATCGCCATGCGCGGACGGCGACTTAAGTAGTGGTGGCGCAGCGAAGATGGACAAAAAGCAATGATTGCGGGCGATCGGATGCAGCGTGCCGCGCGGCGCAATTCGCGCGCCGCTGTGCCATCATCGGTCGCCCTGCGCTCTTGAATGGAAATGTCGTCGCGACACGCGATCGCCTGCGGCGCGATGCGGCCTTTCGATCAGCGCAACTGCCGCTTAAATGTCGGAGAGAAACCACCGCATCGCAGAGAGCGTTCTCGAGCCATGTTGATTCGACTCACAGCCCTCGCCCTTCTGACACTGTTCGGAAGCGCGTATCCCTGCGCCGCCGAGGAGCCGATCGGCCGCTCCGGCAGGCCGGTCGCGACCCAGCAATACGGCACCTTCTCGGACCCTCTCACCAACGTGGCGCCGCCGCTGCGGCCTTATTACTGCGGGCAACGCGGCGCATGCGGCTATCAACGCACCTACACGCGGCCGGGCCGACCGCGACGGTAGGCCGATCCGACTGCGGACCTGTGACATATTCGACACGACGGGCAAATCAGCGGGCACGTGGAAAACCTGTCAAGGGCACCCGATAAAAATAATCTTGTTTACGCGAACTTCTGATTATGCTAACAGTGGCCCGTCTCACCCTCCGAGGGGCGTTGCGCAATGTCACGAACGCGGGTCGAGATGCGGTGGACGCCGAGCGTGCGATAGACATGCGCGCGCAAGGCGTACGGCGAAGTCGTGTGGGCCTGCCGCCCCGATGCTGGTGGCAAGTCCGTGAGAGGCCCAAAGCCGATCGCGGACGATGGTGGCACAAAAGCAGAGTCTCACCAGGGCGAGCACGTATAAGCCGTAAAGCCATCGCGCAGGGAAGGCCGGCGTGCCTCCGCTGCATTTGTATGCCCGTGTGCGCCACACTTTCTACTCATGGCACATGGGACCGCGGGTGCAGCGTGCACCCGGTCTTCCCTGCGCCCTCACTCAAGAGAGAGGGCGGAACGAGATGGAAAACTCGGACAGATCATGTCGCGAGAATGCGGACGCATACCTCAACTGTCGTCGCCCGCGAATGCGGGCGATCCAGTACGCCGCGGCTTCTCGAATCAACCGCAGCCGTCTCTGGAATACTGGATCACCCGCATGCGCGGGCGATGACACCGTGTTTGGCTGTTTGATAATTGAATTCCATCCTACCGCGTCATCTCGTGCCCGACCTCGCCCGTAATGACCTCGCCGAACAGCTCCCAGGCCTCGCCGTTGAACCGCATCAGCTGCATCTGCTCGATCGGGAAATAATCGTCAGCCGAGGTGTTGACCATGATGCCGGGCAGCATCAAATCGGAGTGGAAGTTCTTCAGGCTCGCCGCCTGCTTCATGACGTTGTCGCGGGTGAGGTTGTCGCCGCACTGCTTCAGCACCTGCAGCATCGCCTCCCCCTGCACATAGCCGTAGAGATTGTTGGCGTTGGTCTTGTCACCGTCGGGATAATATTTGTCCATGAAGGCGCGCCATTTGATGACGGCCGGATCCTTGTCCCAGGTCGGATCGGTCGGATCCTTCAGATAGGCGGTCGAGATGATACCCTTGGAATAGTCGAGGCCCGCCGGCTTCAGCACGGACGCGACCGACGTCGCTGTGTTGGCGAGGAAAAATTTTGGCTTCCAGCCGAGCTCGCCGACCTTGCGGATCGCCTGCGCGGAGCCCTTTGGTGCTGCCCAGGAGAAGAAGATGTCGGCGCCGGAATCATGAAGCGCGACGATCTGCGAGTCGATCGAGGGATCGCTGACCTCATAGGATTTGTCGGCGATGATCATATTGGCCTTATCGCCAAGCCCGTCCTTCAGGCCCTTGAACTGATCCTTGCCGGCATCGTCGTTCTGCCAGAACACCGCAATCTTGCTGTCGGGAAAATGATCACGGATGTATTTGGCGTAGATCCGCCCCTCGCTCTGATAGTTGGGCTGAAAACCCATGGTCCACGGGAAATTCCTGGGATCGCCGAACTTGGTGCCGCCGGAGGCAACGAACAGCTGCGGCACCTTCTTGGCATTCATGTACTTCATGATCGCCGAGTTCGAGGGCGTGCCGAGCGCCTGGAAGATCAGCAGCACCTCGTCACTCTCGACCAGCTTGCGCGCCTGCTCGATCGCCTTCGGCGGCGAGTAGCCGTCGTCATAGCTGATGAAGTTGATCTTGCGGCCGTTGATGCCACCTCCTTCGTTGACCATCTTGAAGAAGGCGGCTTCGGTCTTGCCGATCACGCCATAGGACGACGCCGGCCCCGAATAGGGCATGATGTTGCCGATCTTGATCTCGGTATCGGTCGCGCCGGCGTCATATTTCTTTTGCGCGACAGCCGATGTCGCGAGCAGCGCCGCACTTGCGAAGGCCGCAACCGCGACACTATATCGAACACGAGCCGGCATCGTTTCCTCCCGTTTTTTGTCGTTTGTTGGCGGCAAGCTTCGCAAGTCACGCATGTGCTGGCAAGCACCGGGTTTTTCCGTCCAGCGAAACGGCATTGTTGCCTGGCGCTATTTGTGTTTGAAGTCGATCGGGGACTCAACAAGTCAAGGCAAGTCGATTGGGTAAGCCGGACATTCGTATCGGTCCGCGGCATCCGCGCTTCGCGGCTGCGGGCTATGAGCTGACGCGCCGCCTCAGCGAGCGCTCGCTGGCGCAACGCGGCCTGCACAAGGCCAACAGCGAATTCGCCAGGCAGAAGCTCGCCGAGATTCGCGCGCGGCTCGCGCGCGGCGAAACCGTTTACATCGCGGGCCTCGCCTGTCCCGGCACCCATAACACCGGCGTCGCGCTGATCGAGGTGACGCAGGCCGGCCCGCGGCTGATCGTCAACAATGAGGAAGAGCGCTTCTCCGGCGAAAAGCACACGACGCGATATCCTGAGGCATCGCTCGACGACATGCGCGCGGTGTTGAAGCGGATGGGCCGCGACGTCGGCGATATCGCGGCCTTCGTCACCACCTGGGACTATCCGGCGCTGATCTCGATGCTGATCCGCACCGCGTTCGAGGAAGCGCCCTCGAGCCTGAAGCTGTTGGGAACGCCGATCGCACCCGCGATCAGCCTGCGGCAAATGGACCAGGTGCGGCGCCTGTCGCGCAAGCTGCGCAATCAGTTCGATCTCGCCGAGCCCGTGCAGCTGATCTGCATGCCGCACCACGACAACCACGCCTGGTTCTCGTTCGCGGCCTCGCCCTTTGCCGACGACAAGGAGCCGGTGGCGATCGGTGTGCTCGACGGCACCGGCGACATCGGTTCGATCTCGCTCTATGTCGCCGAGAACGGCGAGATGAAGACCCTGTACTGCAACAACAGCCTGTTCGACTCGCTCGGCGCCTTCTACAGCGTGATCTCCTCCACCCAGGGCGGCTGGACCTGGCTCTCCAGCGAAGGCCGCTACATGGGCGCCGCCGCCTGGGGCGACATGAACCGCGCCACCAATCCCTATTATGCGCGGCTGAAAGAGGTGCTGCAGCTCGGTCCCAATGGCGAGGTGCATCTCAACCGCGCGATGGCCAATTGGTATCGCGACCCCAACTACGAGCCCTACAAGGCGCCGTTGATCGAAATTCTTGGCGAGCCGCTGCGGCCCGACCAGCTGTGGAATCCCGATGCCGTGCTGCGCGTCGAGGATATCAAGCACCGGCCGGACACGCAGGACCGGCTCGACAAGGCGGCGGCGACGCAACTGGTGTTCGAGGATGCGATGATCCATGTCGTCGATCATCTGCTGCGCATCACCAGGACCAATCGCCTCGTGCTGACCGGCGGCGTCGCGCTGAACGCGCTCGGCAACATGCGCCTGTTGGAACACTTCAACGAAACGTGGTTCGAACAGGCGCAGGGCCGCAAGACGCGCCTGCATCTGTGGGTGCCGCCGGTGCCCGGCGATCCCGGTGTTCCCATCGGCGCCGCCTGGCTGTTTGCGCACATGGCCGGCGCGCCGCGCGGCGCACCGCTGTCGCATGCCTTCTATTGCGGGCTGCCGCCGGCGCGCGCCGACATCGAGCAAGCGATCAAGGCGACCGACGTTGCCTCCACCGAGATCGGCAATGTCGCGACGCCGGCAGGCCGCGACGCGGTCGCCGATCTGATGGCCTATATGGTGGCGCAAGGCGGCGTGATCGCGATCTACCAGGGCGCCGCCGAAACCGGCCCGCGCGCGCTCGGCCATCGCTCGATCCTCGCCAACCCCTGCGATCCCGAGGTGCGCGAACGGCTCAACGAGCGCGTGAAGTATCGCGAGGCGATCCGCCCGCTCGCGCCGATGGCGACGTTGGAAGCGGCACGGGAATATTTTATGCTGGAAGACGGCGCCTCCGACGCCGGCTACAACGCCTACAATTACATGGTGCTCACCGCGCACTCGAAGCCGCACGCGCGTGAAAAGATTCCGGCGGTGATCCATGCCGACGGCACCGGCCGCATCCAGGTCGTCGGCGCGGAGGATGATCCGCTGATCCATTCCTATTTGAAGGCGCTCGGCCGCCATGTCGGCGTCGAGATCTCAGTCAACACATCTTTCAATGTCGCCGGCCCCATCGCGCAGACGCCTGCGCATGCGATGGACACGCTGCGCCGCTCCAAGGGACTCGATGTGGTGGTGCTGGTCGCCGACGACGGCGCCACCTACGCCGCCTGGCACGGCGGCGAGCGCGACAGCGGCCGCTTCAAGGCGTGGCTCGCGGAGTGGTCGAAATCGCGGAGCTGACCACGACGCAAATCACCGACGATATCGATCTAGCTTTTCGGCTGCGACACGATCTCGATCATCTGGCCTTCGTCGGCGTCGGGCGCGTGGGCCTTGGCTCGGTCATAGGCCTCGACCGCGGCGCGGCCCATGATCGGCGCGGCCGACAGCAGGCTCTCGGCAAGGCGCACGGCATAAGCCGCGTCCTTGTGGCGGAGCGACGATGTGAAGGTCGCGCCGGCAAAGTCCCGCGCCGCCATCCGCTTCGAATGCCTGATCACCTGCGGGCTTGCTGCGACGCCGGTTTCGACGGCCTCCAGCACCAGCTTCATGTCGAGCCCGGCCTGCTCGGCCATCGCCAGTCCCTCGGCAATGCCGGCGATCTGGATCGCGCCCATCAGATTGTTGATGAGCTTGTACACGGTGCCGGATCCGACCGCGCCGAAATGGCGGATCGTGGTGCTGATCGGCGTCAAGAACGGCCGTGCCTTCTCCAGATCGGCGGCATCGGCGCCGACCAGCAGCGTCAGCTTGCCGGCAGCGGCCGCATCCGGCAGACCGGTCACGGGGCAATCGATATAGGTCAACCCGCGCGCGGTCAGTTCGCGCGACATGTCGAGGGCGTGCTGGTACGACACCGTGGAGCATTCGATCGCGAGCGTGCCGGCCTTCATGGTCGCCGCCGCGCCATCCTTGCCCAGCCACACCGCGCGCGACGCCTCGTCATCGGCAACCATGGTCACGACGGCGTCGGCATCGATCGCGGCATCCTCCGGCGAGGTCGCCCATTGCGCGCCGCGCGCGATCAGGTCCTCGGCCTTGGCCTTGCTGCGATTCCACACCGCAACCTTGAAGCCGGCATCGAGGTAGCGGCCGGCCATCCCGTGACCCATTCGCCCCAACCCGATGAAGGCAACGCGCTGCATGGCTTAGTCCACGTCTTCAACACTGCCGGGGCCGGTGCCGAAGGCGCGCTGCGCCAGGGTCGCGGCCATGAACTCGTCGAGATCGCCGTCGAGCACGCCCGAGGTGTCGGAGGTCTGCACGCCCGTGCGCAGGTCCTTCACCATCTGATAGGGCTGCAGCACGTAGGAGCGGATCTGGTGGCCCCAGCCGATGTCGGTCTTGGCGGCCTGATCGGCGGCAGCCTGATCCTCGCGCTTCTTCAGCTCGATCTCGTAAAGCCGCGCCCGCAGCATGTCCCAGGCCTGCGCACGGTTCTTGTGCTGGGAGCGGCCGGCCTGACAGACCACGGCAACGCCGGTTGGAATATGCGTCAGCCGCACCGCGGATTCGGTCTTGTTGACGTGCTGGCCGCCGGCGCCGCCCGACCGCATCGTGTCGGTGCGGACGTCGGATTCCTTGATGTCGATCTTGATCGAGTCGTCGATGACCGGAAAAATCTGCACCGACGAGAACGAGGTGTGCCGGCGCGCGTTCGAGTCGTACGGCGAGATACGCACCAGGCGGTGCACGCCGGCCTCGGTCTTCAGCCAGCCATAGGCATTGTGGCCGGAGATCTGGATGGTGGCGGATTTGATCCCGGCTTCTTCGCCCTGGGACTCTTCGAGATACTCGATCTTGAAGCCGTGATTCTCGGCCCAGCGCGTGTACATGCGCAGCAGCATCTGGGCCCAGTCCTGGCTCTCGGTGCCGCCGGCGCCGGCATGGACTTCGAGATAGGAATCGAACTTGTCGGCCTCACCGGAGAGCAGCGCCTCGAGCTCGCGCCGCGCCACCTCCTTCTTGAGGTCCTTCAGCGCCTTCTCGGCCTCGGCCACGACGCCGGCATCGTTCTCGGCCTCGCCGAGCTCGATCATGCCGACATTGTCGTCGAGCTCGCGCTCGACCTTGCCGATGCCAGAGAGCGCATCCTCCAATGAGGTGCGCTCCTGCATCAGCCGCTGGGCCTTCTGGGGATCGTTCCAGAGATTGGGATCTTCAGCGAGCTTGTTCAGCTCAGCGAGGCGTGCCGTCGATTGTTCGACGTCAAAGATGCCTCCTCAGCAGCCCGACTGACTGCTTGATCTCTTCAACGAGGCGTTCGATTTCCGCGCGCATGGTCTTTCAGACGTTGGGTAAAACAGGTCCGAGGGATGTAGCGAGCAGCGCGGCAAAGCGCAATCGGCTTGGCCGCACTGTCCCGGTGATTTGGCATCCGTTGCCGCTAGTACAATCCGCCGGTTCCCGGACGTCCGAACAGGCCGGTATCGGGTGCCTGCTGCATGGACGCCGGCGGCGGCGGAGCGCGACCGTCGGCATCGGCGACGCCGATCACAGAATAATTCTCCGGCGGCGCCGTGCCCGGCTTGAAGGCCTCGAGGATGGTGTTGCCGCCATCGCCGGGGCCGGCGCGCATGCCGGTGCGGGCATCGACGCGGATCAGCTTGATGCCGGCGGGCACCTTGAACGGGGTCGGCGGCTTGTCGGCGAGAGCCAGCTTGAGGAAGTCGCGCGCGATGGGAGCTGCGATATGACCGCCGGTGGCCGCACGCCCCATGTTGCGCGGCTTGTCGTAGCCCATGTAGACGCCGACCGCGATATCGGGCGAGAAGCCGACGAACCAGACGTCCTTCTCGTCATTGGTGGTGCCGGTCTTGCCGGCGATCGGCTTGCCGACCTCCTTCACCACGGTCGCAGTGCCGCGCTGAACCACGCCTTCCATCATCTCGGTGATCTGGTAGGCGGTCATCGGATCGAGCACCTGCTCGCGGCGGTCGACGAGCTGCGGCTCGGGCTGGTTCTTCCAGCCGCCGGGTGCGTCACAGCCGCGGCATTCGCGCTGGTCGTGCTTGAAGATGGTGTGTCCGTAGCGGTCCTGGATGCGGTCGATCAGGGTCGGCTTCACGCGGCGCCCGCCATTGGCGAACATCGAATAGGCCGTGACCATGCGCATGACGGTGGTTTCGCCGGCGCCGAGCGCATAGGACAGATAGTTCGGCAGTTCGTCATAGACGCCGAACCGCTTCGCATACTCGCCGACCAGGGGCATGCCGACATCCTGCGCCAGCCGCACGGTGACGGTGTTGAGCGAACGCTGCAGCGCGTTGCGCAGCGTGGTCGGGCCATAATATTTGCCGCTCGAATAGTTTTCCGGACGCCACACGCCGGCGCCCTGCCCCTGGTCGATTTCAATGGGCGCGTCGATCACGGTGGTCGACGGCGTATAGCCATTGTCGAGCGCCGAGGAATAGACGATCGGCTTGAACGACGAGCCGGGCTGCCGATAGGCCTGCGTGGCGCGGTTGAACTGGCTCTGGTCGAACGAGAATCCGCCGACCATCGCGAGCACGCGACCGGTCCAGGGATCCATCACCACCATGGCGCCGGAGACTTCCGGCAACTGCCGCAGGCGGTACTGACCTTCGACCTTGGTCCCGTCCTTGTTGACCAAGGGATCGGCATAGATCACGTCGCCGGGCTGCAGCACCTGCGCGACCGCCGTCGGCGTCTTGCCCTTGCTCTTGGCCCAGCGGACACCGTCCATCGTGATGATGCCGGTCTCGCGCTGCTTGCTGACCGCGCCGCCCAGTTCGCGGCCCGGCTGGAAGCCGATCCGCGCCGAGTCATTGCCGGTCTCCAGCACCACGCCCATCCGCCACGGCGAGATATCGCCAAGCGATTTGACGTCGGCGAGCCTGACGCCCCAGTCGCCGGACACATCGAGCTTCTGCAGCGCACCGCGCCAGCCCTGAGCCTCGTCATAATTGACGAGGCCGGCGACCATGGCCTTGCGCGCCATCACCTGGATCTTCGGGTCCAGCGTGGTGCGGACCGACAGGCCGCCTTCATACAGCTTCTTCTCGCCGTAGCGCTCGAAGATGTCGCGACGGACTTCCTCGGCAAAATATTCGCCGGCGAAGATGTGGGCGCCGTTGCCGCGGTTGGTCACGACCAGCGGCTCCTTGCGCGCCTTGTCGGCGTCGGCCTGTTTGATCCAGCCGTTCTCCAGCAGGCGATCGATCACATAGTTGCGGCGCTCGATCGCGCGGTCGCGGTTGCGCACCGGATGCAGCGCGCCAGGCGCCTTCGGCATCGCCGCCAGATAGGCGGCTTCCGCGATCGAGAGTTCATTGACCGACTTGTCGAAATAGACCAGCGACGCCGCCGCGATGCCGTAGGCGCCGAGGCCGAGATAGATCTCGTTCAGATAGAGCTCGAGGATGCGATCCTTGGAATAGGCGCGCTCGATACGCATCGCGAGCAGCGCTTCCTTGATCTTGCGGGCGAACGACACCTCGTTGGTGAGCAGGAAATTCTTGGCGACCTGCTGGGTGATGGTCGAGGCACCCTGCGGGCGGCGGCCAGAGCCATAGTTCTGCGCGTAGAGGACCGCGGCGCGCGCCATGCCCTGATAGTCGATGCCGCCATGCTCGTAGAAATTCTTGTCTTCGGCGGCGAGGAAGGCGTTGATGACGAGCTTCGGCACCGCCTGGATCGGCAGGTACAGCCGGCGCTCCTTGGAATATTCGCCGAGCAGCGCGCCGTCGGAGGCGTGCACACGCGTCATCACCGGCGGCTCATAATCCTGAAGCTGCGAATAATCCGGCAAGTCCTTGGAGAAATGCCAGATCGCCCCCGCTACGCCGGCGACGCCGACCAGGAACACGACCGTTCCGGCGGCGAACAAGAAACCCATGAACCGCACAAGCAAGCGCATTATCGAAGTTCCGTTCCAACCCTGCGGCGCTCAGGTCAGCAGCGCCTGTCTCACGAGCGAAAACCCGTACACACGAAGCCTGGGGGCCCAAGGAGACGTCAAAGGGGACGTCCAAGGGCCGCCGTTGCGCAAAGCAATATACAAGAGCCCCGGGACAATGTGGCCGATTCCGGAGGCCCTGCGGTGTATTTTCTATTCCGTCGCCGCTGTGGCCAAACTAGGGCTTCCCCTGCTCCGGCCGCGTCCGTCTCACTTGGTCGGCCCGACCGTTGCCAGCCGCTTGGTGAAAAACGTGTCGATCGCCTGCGCCATCGAGCCGACGGTCTTGTTCCGCCAGTTCTCGGAGACGAGGTGCTCGAGGTCGCCCTTGTTGGAGACGTAACCGAGCTCGACCAGCACCGAGGGCACATCAGGCGCCTTCAGGACGCGGAAGCCGGCCGACTTCAAGGGATGCTTGTGCATCCGCACCGTCGTCTTCATCTCGTTCATCAACACCCGCGCGAAGCGGTTGGAAAAGGTTTTGGTTTCGCGCTGGGTGAGGTCGATCAGAATGTCAGCCACTTCGGCCGGTTCGTCCAGGCTCACGCCGCCGATCGCGTCGGCCTTGTTCTCCGCCTCGGCCAGCCGCTCGGCCTTGGCGTCGGAGGCCTTCTCCGAAAGCGTATAGATCGTAGCGCCCTGTGCATCGCCCTCATGCTTGGGCAGGGCGTCGGCATGGATCGAGACGAACAGCGCCGCCGACTGGCTGCGCGCCACCTTCACCCGGTCGTTCAGGGGAATGAAGGTGTCGTCGGTCCGCGTCATCACGACGCGGTACTTGCCGGACTGCTCGATCTTGTCGCGCAGGGCCAGGCCGAAATTCAGCACGAGATTCTTTTCCATCTCGCCGGCGGACTGGGTGCCGTTGTCGACACCGCCATGACCGGGATCGATCACGATCAAAGGCCGTGCGTCAGGCGCCTGCGACGGCTTCAGCGCAGCCGTCGTGTCGGGTGCAACGACCGCGGCATTGGCTTCGGCGACCGCCGGCTTCAGCTCGGGACGATTCTCGGGCGCCAGCGACTGCACGAAGCCGGTGCGGTCGACCTCCTCCAGTTCAAGCACCAGCCGCGGCGGCTGGCCGTTGGCAGCGTCGAGCACGTAGGAATTCGCAATCTTGGCTGGCCCCGTCAGGTCGAACACGATTCGGGAGCCGCCCGGCATCACCAGGCCGTAGCGGAATGACTTCACCAATCCCCTGCCCGCGCTTCCGGTGCCGGGTGCGAGCTGGAAAGTGACCTGGGGAATGTCGACGACGACCCGGTAGGGATCGGCCAGCGCGAAGGCGCGGAAGTCGATCTTCTTGTCGAGGTCGAGGATGAATCGGGTTTGCTTGCTGTCGCCCGCGAGTCGGGCGTCGGACACGACCGGGAAGTCAGCGGTCGCCTTGGCCTCGCTAGCCGGCGCTGTCGGGGTGGTCTGGGGCCCTTCAGCCGCCTCGGAGCCCATCGGTTCGGCGCACAGCAATGCTGCGGCGCACAAAAGCCCACATCCCAGCAAAACACGGTGATTTGCGCGGTTCGCCAACGATTCGGTGCCTCCGAGCAGCGTCTTACCGCATTAGAACCACAGGGTTAATCGAACCCTAATGACGCGAATGCGAAATCAGTCGAGTGTTGCCGGGCCGCGACGCTTCCCTTGCACGGAACGGCCAATCCACGTATGTACGGATTGCTGACGGCTAGTACTCCCGGTTGTGTCGCGTTCAGCCTCCCGGTGCAGCGTTGGAACCTGACGTCCAGGTTCCGGCGTGTTTTCCCGGCCTCTCCTCAGCCAGCGCTGCGCGCGGCTGACAAGGAGAGACGGTTTCGAGCCCGAGCGGCGTCCGGTCCCAGGCACACTCTACGCCCCAGGGACGGTTTGAGACACGGCAGAACTGATTATCAGGCCTTCTTTTGGGCTTCGATATGCGATGGCCGGCTGGCGCTTCGGCGCCGCGCCGGGCTTTCAGCGAAAGAATAAGGCGGCGATCCCTTGCCGCCCACAATGTTTAGACGGGCCGACGCTTAATGCGCCAGACTGTGTTGCCGACCAAGATTCCCGGGACGATCGCGCTGACGCGAGGCAATCGCCTCGCCCGCCGCCTTGTCCCGGCAGGATTCGGCTCGGCACGGCGCCTCAAGACGCGTTTTGGCCTTCCCCTCACCCCCGAATCAGGTGGACCGTCGCGTCACCCGGCCGCGCAGCTCGCGCGCGCCCTACACCGCGCCCGCCGCCGTCAAGAGCTCCAAAATGCCAAACAAGATGTTGATCGATGCCACCCACCCGGAAGAGACCCGGGTCGTCGTGGTCCGCGGCAATCGCGTCGAAGAATTTGATTTCGAGACCGCCCAGCGCAAACAACTGCGCGGCAACATTTATCTCGCCAAGGTGACGCGCGTCGAGCCGTCGCTGCAGGCCGCCTTCATCGAATATGGCGGCAACCGCCACGGCTTCCTGGCCTTCAGCGAAATCCATCCCGACTACTACCAGATCCCGGTCGCCGACCGTCAGGCGCTGATCGAGGCCGACGAACGCGCCCATCGCGAGGCCGAGGAAGAGCACGAGAACCGCGGCCATCGCCGCCGCTCTTCGCGCCACCGCAATGCCCGCCGTCGCGGCCATGGCGACCGCGTCCGGAGCGAGGTGGTCGAGGGCGCCGCGCCCGATGCCCAGGCGCCGCAGCCGTTTGAGGATCACGCCGAGGGCGAGCACCACGGGATCGTGGCGCACGAGCATGAAGGGCACGATCACGAGGCCCATGATCATGAGCACCACGATCGTGAGCACCATGATCACGCGCATCATGACGATCACGGTCACGATCATCATGACCATGATCACCACGATCATGACCATCATCACGATCATGATCATCATGACCACGACCACCACCATGACGAGCCCGCGCACACGCATGCCGTGAGCGAGGCGCCGGCCGCCGAGACACAGCCCGATCCCGTCGTTGCCGCTGTCGAAGCTTCCGTCGCGTCGGCTGCGCCGGAGACTGCCGAGGCCGTCGAGGTCAACCACGAGCCCGAGCGGGCGCATGAGGAACAGGTCGCCGAAAACGCCGCGCATGCCGATGACGCGCCGCATGCCGAGCACGCCGACGAGACCCATGACGAATCACATGGCGAAGCGGCCCATCTCGTCGCCGACGAGATCCCCACCGAGACCGCCTCGTCGGAGGAAGCCCGCGCGCCGCTTGGCGACGAAGCCGAGGATGACGAAGACGACGGCGACGAGACCGAGGAAGAGGAAGTCGTCGAGTCCGTCGGCGGTGACGACGTGCTGGAGGAAGTGCCGGAGCGTCCGTTCCGCCCGCGCCGTCAGTACAAGATCCAGGAAGTGATCAAGCGCCGCCAGGTGATGCTGGTGCAGGTCGTCAAGGAAGAGCGCGGCAACAAGGGCGCGGCGCTGACCACCTATCTGTCGCTCGCCGGCCGTTACGCCGTGCTGATGCCGAACACCGCCCGCGGCGGCGGCATCAGCCGCAAGATCACGAGCGCCCAGGACCGTTCGCGCCTGAAGGAAGTGGTGCAGGATCTCGACGTACCCGAGGGCATGGGCATCATCCTGCGCACGGCAGGTGCTTCCCGGACCAAGCCCGAGATCAAGCGCGACTTCGAATATCTGATCCGGATGTGGGAGACGGTGCGCGACCTGACGCTGAAGTCGCAAGCGCCGACCCTCGTCTACGAGGAAGGCTCGCTGATCAAGCGCTCGCTGCGCGACCTTTACAACAAGGAGATCGACGAGATCCAGGTGGCGGGCGAAGCCGGCTACCGCGAAGCCCGCGACTTCATGAAGATGCTGATGCCGGCGAACGTCCGCGCGGTGCGGCAGTATCGCGACGGCCAGCCGCTGTTCTCGCGGATGGGCGTCGAGAGCCAGCTCGACGCGATGTTCTCGCCGACCGTGCAGCTGCGCTCCGGCGGCTACATCGTGATCAACCAGACCGAGGCGCTGGTCTCGATCGACGTCAACTCGGGCCGCGCCACGCGCGAGCACCACATCGAGGACACCGCGCTCAAGACCAACCTCGAGGCGGCGGAAGAAGTCGCAAGGCAACTCAGACTGCGCGACCTCGCCGGCCTGATCGTCATCGACTTCATCGACATGGACGAGAAGCGCAACAACCGCGCGGTCGAGCGCAAGCTGTCCGACTGCCTCCGGCAGGATCGCGCGCGCATCCAGGTCGGCCGCATCTCGCATTTCGGCCTCCTGGAGATGTCGCGCCAGCGCATCCGTGCCAGCGTGCTGGAAAGCTCGACCGAGCCCTGCCCGCAATGCGGCGGCTCCGGCCACGTCCGTTCGGTCTCGTCGGTGGCGCTGCAGCTGCTGCGCGGCATCGAAGAGATCCTGATGAAGGGCGCGACCCACAATCTCGTGGTGCGCACCCGCACCGACGTCGCGCTCTATGTGCTGAACCACAAGCGCGGCCATCTGCGCGATCTCGAGAATGCCTTCAAGGTGTCGCTCGCCGTCAGTGCCGACCCGACCGTCGCCGGCCAACAGTCCTACATCATCGATCGCGGCGAGCAGGTTCACACGCTCGAGGCCGCCAAGGCGCTGCTCGCGGCGCAGGCCGCCGCCGCGCCGTCGCAGACCGAAGAGGCCTATGACGACGAGGAGTCCCTCGAGGACGAGGTCGAGGTCGAAACCGAGGAGACCGAAGGTCTCGCTGAGGAGCAGGCAGCCGGCGAAGCCGGCACTGATGCCGAAGGCGACGGTCAGCGCCGCAGGCGGCGCCGGCGTCGGCGCGGCCGCGGTGGCGAGCGCGAGGCCCGCGAAGGCGGCGAAGCGCGTGATGGTGGCGAAGCGCGCAATGGCGGCCAGCCTCGCGAGGACAGCGACCTCATGCATGTGATGCCGGAAGGCACCGCGCCGGCGGCATCGGAAGATGCCGAGGGCGAGGACGACGAGGGCGAGGAGCAGCAAGGCTTTGCCCGTAGCGAGCAGGACGGCAACGGCGAGCGCCGTCCGCGCCGGCGTGGGCGTCGCGGTGGTCGCCGCCGTCGTGGCGGAGCCGGTCAGGACGAGGGTCTCGCTGGATCGATCTCGGATGAGCTCGGACCGACTTCGGCACCGGAAGCCGCCGAGGCCGTCGCCGACTTCGATGGCGGATCGGCAGAGCCCGCCCCCTCGCTGGTGCAGCCCGAACCGGTCGCGCAGCCGGAATTGCAGCTCAGTGAGCCGGTCGCGGTCGAACCGAGCGCGCCTCCCGTTGAAGCTGTTGAGGACGCCGCGGCCGAACCTGACTCCGATCGTGCCGCGCGGCGCCGTTCGACGGTGCGCGAAAAGGTCAGCTTCATGTCGAGCCCGGCCCCCGAGGCTCCGGCGCCCGTCGCGGTGCAGCCAATGCCCGAGCCCGCCCCGGTAGCCGAGCCCGAGCCGGCCGCAACGACCGAGGCTCCAGCCAAGAAGGGCTGGTGGTCGCGACGCTTCGGCGGCGGCAACTAGGCTTCCACGCAAAACGAAAACCGCCCGGCTCACACCGGGCGGTTTTTATTTTGGGCCATCGCGGCGACGATTACAGCGGCGGCAGCTCGTCGTCGTCGAGCGGCGGCGCGGCGTTGGCGGCGATGCGGCGCAGTTGATCGTAGAGATCCGGCGTCTCGCTCGTGCAGAGGCAAACGCCCTTGGCCGACGGTCCGTCGCCGGCGTTGAGATAGGCGTGGCCCATGGTGCTGTCGAGATAGATGCCGTCGCCCTCGTTGAGGATCTCCGGCGCGTAGAACTCGGTGTGTACCGCGACGCGGCCGTGCGTCACCATGAAGTACTCCTCGCCGGAATGGCGCAGCAGCGGACCGAACTCGTCCAGCGAGCGCGCCCGCACCTCGGCCATGATCGGCACCATGCGTTTGCCGATCAGGTCGGTGCATTGATAGCTGTTGGTGTAGAAGCGCGTCGTGATCGTCTGGCCCTGCCCGGCCCGGCTGACGCTGCGGCGGGCGGTGACCGGCCGGCCCGGATCGGGCTTCGGGATCGCCGGGCTGAACAGCTCCGCGATGTCCATCTTCAGGCCCGCCGTGATCTGCAGCAGCTTGTCATAGGTCAGCGACATCAGGCCGTTCTCGACCTTGGACAGGGTCGACAAGGCCATTCCGGTCCGTTCCGCCACCTGCTTCAGCGTCAGACCGCGGGCCTGGCGCGCGGCCCTGAGGCACTGGCCGAGCTGGGAATTGGCACCTTCGGTCGTGGAAATCTCGCTCATGGACCCATCCTACCACGCAATCCCGACAGGGAAAAAACGTTGTTCGATCAGTCTAATTTTTCCCTGTTCCAGCGGCCAACTGACCGCCGCCTGAGCAGCAAGAGTAACAACTAGGCGGAAAATGGCTGGTTTGACGCACATTCATGCGTGAAAATAATTTTCCTATATGCTAAATTATTTTCACAAAGCGACAAAGGCCTGGGGAGGCTGGTATGACCGATCTCTGCGATTCGAGTGCCGTCGAACTGCGCCGCCTGCTCGCCACCCGCGCAATTTCTCCGGTGGAACTGCTGGACGCCTGCCTGTCGCGGATTTCCGCGATCAACCCGGCGGTCAACGCCGTCGTGACCCTGGACGAGGCCGGTGCCCGCACCGCAGCCAAGGCGGCCGAGGCTGCGATCCTCCGCGGCGAGGACCACGGCGCGCTGCATGGCCTGCCCATCCTCATCAAGGATACCCAGGACACCGCCGGGCTGCGCACCACCTATGGCAGCCCGCTGTTCGCCACCCACGTGCCGGCCGCCGACCAGGCTTCGGTCGGTCGGCTGCGCGCTGCGGGTGCGATCATCTTCGGCAAGACCAACACGCCGGAATGGGCGGCGGGCGGCAACACCCGCAATCCCGTCCACGGGGCGACCGGCAATCCCTTCGATCCCCTGCGCTCCGCGGCCGGTTCCTCCGGCGGCTCCGCGGTGGCGCTCGCTTGCGGCATGGCGCCGCTCGCGTCGGGCTCTGACACCGGCGGGTCCCTGCGCAATCCCGCCGGCTTTTCCGGCATCGTCGGCATGCGGCCCTCCTCCGGCCTCGTGGCGAGCGAAAAGCGCGCCTTTGGCTGGTCCAATCTCTCGACCGACGGCCCGATGGCCCGCAACGTCGCCGACGCCGCGCTGATGCTGTCGGTGATGGCAAGCGACGATGCGCGCGATCCGCTTGCCTACACCCTGCCCGGCGAAGCCTTGCGCGGACGCACCGATCGCTGGTCTCCGGTTCGCCCGATCGAACTCGCAAAACTGCGCGTCGCCTTCACCGAGGATTTTGGTTTTGCGCCGACCGAGCGGGCAATCCGCCGCGTCTTCCGCCACCGCGTCGAACGGATCGCACCGCTGGTTGCCGAATGCCGCGAGGGGACACCGGATTGCGCCGGCGCCGACGACACCTTCGCAGTCCTGCGCGCGGCGATGTTCCTCGCCATGCATGGCAAGAACTTCAAGGAGCGTCCCGACATGCTCGGTCCCAACGTGCGGGCCAATGTCGAGGAAGGCCTCGGCTACGATCTCGAAGACTATGCGCGCGCCGCGACCACACAGACGCGGATCTATCGCAACTTCCAGACCTTCTTCGAAACCTGCGACGTGCTGATCAGCCCGACCATCACGCTGAGCCCGCGGCCATGGTCCGAGCTTTATCCCGCCGAGATCGACGGTGAGCCGACCAAATCCTACTTCCACTGGCTCGCGCTCGCCTATGGCGTGACGCTCGCCGGTCATCCGGCACTCAGCCTGCCGCTCGGCGTCGACGACGCCGGGCTGCCGTTCGGCCTTCAGATCGTCGGCCCGCGCGGTGGTGACGCCATCGTTCTATCGGTTGCGGCCGCGCTCGAGGCCGCCTTCGCCGACAAGCCCGATTTGTGTCGGCCGATCCCCGACCTCGCACGCCTGGCGGTCGCTCCACCGCTGACATCAGCCCCGAACTTTCTTGCCTGGGAATAGCTCAACGCCGCCAACAAATCGCCGGCTCCCGGCCGGAACTGGAGATGACGCATGACTGAGTTGTCGAAGTCCAAAACCGGCTGGGTCGGTTTCGTCCTGCTCTACATCGCCTTCTGCATCTCTTACATCGATCGCGCCGCGATCTCGCTGGCGCTGGCGCAGATCGGCAAGGACTTCAATCTGCAGGCCGCCGATCTCGGCATCGTCATCAGCTCGTTCTTCCTCGGCTATGCGATCATGCAGGTGCCGGGCGGTTGGCTCGCCGACCGCTTCGGCTCGAAATATGTGGTGATCGTGACGATCGTGATGTGGTCGCTGTTCACGGCGTTCACGAGCCTTGCCTGGTCGCTGACCTCGCTGATCGCAATCCGCTTCATCTTCGGCATTGCCGAGGGCGGCTTTCCGCCGGCGAGCATCCGCGCCGTCTCCGAGCTGTTCAAGAAGGACAGCCGGCCGAAAATGTCGGCGCTGTTGCTGTCGTCGAACTACGCCGGCAGCATGATCGCGCCGCTGATCATGGCGCCACTGATCCTCTGGCTCGGCTGGCGCCACGCCTTCAACGCCATCGGCTTCGCCGGCATCGCCTTTGCGGTGGTTTATTTCATCCTCGTTCCGCACATGGTCCGCACCGTCGATGCTGCGGCGACCGCGGCACCAACGCCGGCTGCCGGCCGCACGCCGATGCGCGAGCTGATGAAGAACCCGCTGCTCTGGCAGCTGATGGTGGTCTGGTTCGGCCTCAGCTGCGTCAACAAGGGTCTCGACTCCTGGATGCCGCTCTATCTGCTGCAGCACCGCGGCCTCGATCTGAAAACCGTCGGCATGGTGGCGCCGATCCCGTTCGTGATGGCAACGATCGCGACCGCGATCGGCGGCTGGGTGATGACGACCTTCTTCGCCGAGCGCGAAAAATACCTCTTGATCGGCAGTTCCGCGCTGACGGGAATTTTCCTATACGCGATGTACAAATCCGAGACGATCACGGCATTGATCGTGTATCAATCAATCGTCTACTTCTTCAAATCCTTCGTGCTGGCCTCGGTGATTGCCCTTCCTACAAAACTGCTGCGCGACGACCAGATCGGATCAGGTGTCGGCATGGTCAATCTCGGCGGCCAGAGCGCAGGCTTCGTCGCTCCCGCCGTGATGGGCTTCATCGCATCCGGAACGGGATCGTTCGAATCCGCCTTCGGCTTCCTGGTGGCGATGACGGCGATGTCGGTCGTCGTGGCCACAACCATCAACACGTCGCAAGCAAGGCTCGCACCGAGCCCGGCCTGACGGAAAGTTGTCTCCCGATGCAGAGTGCGATCGTTCTTGGCGGCGGCATGGTGGGCGTCAGCTCCGCGCTGCATCTGAAGCGGCGCGGCTGGTCGGTGACGCTGGTCGACCGCAAGGAGCCGGGCCTGGAGACGAGCTACGGCAACGCCGGCATCATCCAGAGCGAGGCAGTGCGCCCCTACCCGATGCCGCGCGATTTCGCGACACTGGCGCGGATCGCGGCCGGCCAGACCAACGACGTGCGTTATCGCCTGGCATCGCTGCATCGGCATGTCGAGCCGCTGCTGCGCTACTGGTGGAATTCAGCGCCGAAGCGGCATCAGCAAGCGACCGCCGCCTGGGCGCGCCTGATCGCCTACGCCACGCCCGAGCATGAGATCTTCATTCAGGAAGCCCATGCCGACAATCTGGTGCGCCGCGCCGGCTATCGCCTGCTGCATCGTGATCCCGCAGCCTTCGAGCTCGCGATCGCAACCGCAGAGGAGAACCGGCGCGACTATGGCGTGCAGTTTCGCGTGCTTGACGGCCGCGAGCTCGCCAAGGCCGAGCCGCTGCTGCGCGACGATCTTCCCGGCGCCATTCACTGGCTCGGACCGTGGACGGTGTCCGATCCCGGCGGCCTCGTTGCGGCCTATGCGCGGCTGTTCCAGCGACTCGGCGGCACCATCGTTACCGGTGATGCGTCCACGCTGGCGGAGACGTCGTCTGGCTGGTCGGTCGAGACATCAGAGGGACGCATCGACGCCGCCAATGTCGTGATCGCGCTCGGCCCGTGGTCGCCCGACTTGATGCTGCGTTTCGGCTATCGCATTCCGCTGGTGCGCAAGCGCGGCTACCACATGCACTATCACGGCGGCCGCTCGCTCGATCTGCCGCTGGTCGATACCGCCAACGGCTACGCGATGGCGCCGATGTCCAGGGGCATCCGCATCACGACCGGCGCGGAGCTGACGAGCCCGGATGCACCAGCGACGCCCGTCCAGCTCGACGCTGCCGAAGCCACAGCGCGCGGCCTGCTCGACATCGGCACGCGCGTCGAGCCCGAGCCGTGGTACGGCACGCGGCCCTGCACGGCGGACATGTTGCCCGTGCTCGGGCCCGCGCCGCGGCATCGCGGGCTCTGGATGAATTTCGGCCACGGCCACCAGGGCTTTACGCTCGGCCCGGCGACTGCACGTTTGCTCGCCGAATGCATGAGCGGCGAAACGCCGGTCGTGGATCTCACGCCCTATCGCGCCGACCGCTTCGGCGGGCACTAGCTCCGAAACAGCAAGGGCTGATCGACAATGTCGACCAGCCCTATTATTTCCGCACTCCGCGACGCGGCTTGATGGGATCGCGTTGATCAGCCTGTCGTGATCGCCGTCTCCATATCCGTTGGATCGATATTCCGGTCGAGCCCGGCAGTCAGTTTCTCGCGGTCGAGCTCGCCCTCCCACCATGCCACCACCACGCAGGCGACGCCGTTGCCGCAGAGGTTGGTCAGCGCCCGGCATTCGCTCATGAACTTGTCGATGCCGAGCACGATCGCCATCCCTGGCAGCAACTCGGGCCTCACAGCCGCAAGCGTGCCTGCAAGCGTGATGAAGCCCGCCCCCGTGATGCCCGAGGCGCCCTTCGAGGTCAGCATCGCCACGACGAGGATCGTCATCTGCTCGCCGAAGGAGAGATCGACGTTCATCGCCTGGGCGATGAACAGCGTCGCCAGGGTCATGTAGATGTTGGTGCCGTCGAGATTGAAGGAATAGCCGGTCGGCACCACCAATCCGACGACGGACTTGGAGCAGCCGAGCTTCTCCAGCTTCTCCATCATCTGCGGCAGCGCGCTCTCCGAGGACGAGGTGCCGAGCACGATCAGCAGCTCGTCCTTGATGTATTTGAGGAACTTGAAGATCGAGAAGCCGGCGATACGGGCGATGATGCCGAGACCGACGATCACGAACAGGAACGCCGTGAGATAGAAGGTCGCGATCAGGCCGGCGAGATTGCCGAGCGCCTGCGGACCGTAGCGACCGATCGTATAGGCCATCGCACCAAAGGCACCGATCGGCGCGACCTTGACCACGATCGAGATCACGCCGAACATCGCATGCGCAACATCATCCACGAACGAGCGGACGGTGTGCGCCCGTTCGCCGAGCCCCATCAGCGCAAAGCCGAACAGGATGGCGAACAGCAGGACCTGCAGGATTTCGCCTTGCGCGAACGCCCCGACCACCGTGTCGGGAATGATGTGCAGGACGAAGTCCACCGACTTCATCTCGCTCGCCTGCTTGGCGTAGCCGGCAACGGCTGCGGCGTTCGACTGGCCCTGGAAACCTGAGCCTGGGTGCAGCAAATTGGCGACGATCAGACCCAGCGCCAGCGCGAAGGTCGAAACGACCTCGAAGTAGATCAGCGCCTTGATCGCAACCCGGCCGACTTTCTTGACCTCGGAAATGTGAGCGATGCCGGAGACCACCGTGCAGAAGATGATCGGCGCAATCGCCATCTTGATGAGCTTGACGAAGCCGTCGCCCATCGCCTTGATCCAGTCGTTCTTGCCGAGATCCGGCCAAAGCCAGCCGACAATCACGCCGAGCACGATCGCCGCAAGCACCTGAACGTAGAGAACCCGGTAGAACGGCTTCTTCTGCGGCGCAGTTATCGTTCCGGACGTCGCCGTTGCAGCTCCAGACATTGTGTCTCCCTCCCTGATCTCGTTGCGTCCTGCGTTGGCAGGCCGCGCTATTTCTTCTTCTGCGGCGGCAGATCGGTGCAGTGGCCCTCAAAGACCTCCGCTGCCATGCCGATGGACTCGCCGAGCGTCGGATGCGGATGAATGGTCTTGCCGATATCGGCAGGCTCGCAGCCCATCTCGACCGCGAGGCAGATCTCACTGATGAGATCGCCCGCATGTGTGCCCACGATGCCGCCGCCGATGACGCGATGGGTGGCGGTGTCGAACAGCAATTTGGTGAACCCCTCGTCGCGGCCGTTGGCGATGGCGCGGCCCGATGCCGCCCAGGGGAACACCGACTTGCCGAACTTGATGCCCTCGGCCTTGCACTGGTCTTCGGTTTTGCCGGCCCAGGCGACTTCGGGATCGGTATAGGCGACGGATGGAATCTGGCGCGCGTCGAAATAGGACTTTTCGCCGTGCGCGACCTCCGCGGCGACGTGGCCTTCATGCACGGCCTTGTGCGCCAGCATCGGCTGCCCGATGATGTCTCCGATCGCAAAGATGTGCGCCACATTGGTGCGCATCTGCTTGTCGACGTTGATGAAGCCGCGGTCGGTCACCGCGATGCCGGCCTTCTCGGCGCCGATCTTCTTGCCATTTGGACTGCGGCCGACTGCGACCAGGACGAGGTCATAGACCTGCGGCCCGGCGGGCGCCTGCTCGCCTTCGAAGCTGACCTCGATGCCGGCAGCGGTCGCTTTTCCGGCCACCGTCTTGGTCTTCAGCATCACCTTGTCGAAACGCTTCGCGTTCATCTTCTCCCAGACTTTGACCAGGTCGCGATCAGCGCCCTGCATCAGGCCGTCGAGCATTTCGACGACGTCGATGCGCGCGCCGAGCGTCGAATAGACCGTGGCCATTTCGAGCCCGATGATGCCGCCGCCGATCACCAGCATACGCTTGGGGATCGATTTCAGCAGCAGCGCGCCGGTCGAGTCGACGATGCGGGGATCCTCGGGCAGGAACGGCAGCTTCACGGCCTGGCTGCCGGCGGCGATGATCGCGTTCTTGAACTTGACCGTCTTCTTGCCGCCGGCGGTGACAACTTCGAGATGATGCGGATCGAGGAAGGCGCCGACACCGGTCACCACCTCGACCTTGCGGGCCTTCGCCATGCCGGCGAGGCCGCCGGTCAGCTTTTTGATCACGCCATCCTTGAATCCGCGCAGCTTGTCGATGTCGAGCTGCGGCGCGCCGAAAGTGATGCCATGATCGGGCAGATGCTTGACCTCGTCGATCACGGACGCCGTGTGCAGCAGCGCCTTGCTCGGAATGCAGCCGACATTGAGACAGACGCCGCCGAGCGTCTCGTAACGCTCGACCAGCACCGTCTTCATGCCGAGATCGGCGGCGCGGAAGGCGGCCGAGTAACCGCCGGGGCCGGCGCCGAGCACCAGCATGTCGCATTCGATATCCGCCTTGCCGGAGTGGGTCGCCGCGGCGGGCGCAACCGGCGGCGGCGCAGCAGCCGGTTTTGAAGCCGGAGCAGCCGTGGGCGCCGGCGCAGCCGCAGCCCCCGTCGTCTCCAGCACGAGGATCACCGATCCTTCGCTGACCTTGTCGTCGACTTTGACCTTGACGTCCTTGACGGTCCCGGCGTGCGACGACGGAATCTCCATCGACGCCTTGTCGGACTCGACCATGATGAGGCTGGTGTCGACCGCGACCGTCTCGCCGGGCTTCACCATCACCTCGATCACCGCAACGTCCTTGAAGTCGCCGATGTCGGGAACCTTGACTTCGATCTGCTGGGCCATGCTGCTTTCCCCCGATCTCAGAACAGCACGCGCCGCAGATCGGCGAGCACATTGGCGAAGTAGACGTTGAAGCGCGCGGCCGCCGCGCCGTCGATGACGCGGTGATCCCAGGACAGCGACAGCGGCAAGGTCAGGCGCGATGTCCAGGTCTTGCCGTCGGGCGAATGCTGTTTCCAATAGCCCTTGCAGACGCCCATGATCGCGACCTCGGGCGCGTTGATGATCGGCGTGAAATAGATTCCGCCGATGCCGCCGAGCGAGGAGATCGAGAAAGTGCCGCCCTGCATCTGGTCCGGCTTGATCTTGCCCTCGCGCGCGAGCTTGGCGAGCGCATTCATCTCGTTGGCGATGTCCGGGATCGACTTCTTGTCGGCATCGCGGATCACGGGCACCATCAGGCCGTTCGGCGTATCCGCCGCGAAGCCGATGTGCCAGTAGTTCTTGTAGACGAGCGTGTCGCCGTCGAGGCTGGCGTTGAACTCCGGAAACTTCTTCAGCGCCGCAACAGCCGCCTTCACCATGAACGGCAGCAGCGAGAGCTTGACGCCGCTCTTCTCCAGCTCCTTGTTCATCTTCACGCGGAACTGCTCGAGCTCGGTGATATCGGCCTCGTCATGCGTGGTGACGTGCGGGATGACGACCCAGTTGCGGTGCAGATTGGCCGCGGAGATCTTCTTGATGCGGCCGAGCTCCTTGCGCTCGACCGGACCGAATTTTGCGAAGTCGATCTTGGGCCACGGCAACAGATCGATGCCGCCGACGCCGCCTCCACTTGCCGCCGCAGCCTGCGGTTTGGCCGCCGCAGCCCCACCGCCCCTGGCGAAGGCCTCGACATCCTCGCGCTGAATGCGGCCGTGATTGCCTGACCCCTTGACCTTGCCGAGATCGACGCCGAGTTCACGCGCCAGCTTGCGGACCGCGGGGCCCGCATAGGCGAGCGCGAAGGCTTTTTCGTCCACCACGCCGGCTTGCACCGCGGGAGCTGCGGCAGGTGCCGCTGCGACGGGTGCCCGCGCAGCGGCGACCGGGGCGGACGCCGCGCCCCCGCCCCCCGTCGCAAGCACAAGGATAATCGCGCCTTCGCTGACCTTGTCGCCGGTCTTCACCTTGATCTCGCGCACGGTGCCGGAAAGCGGCGCCGGCACTTCCATCGTCGCCTTGTCCGACTCGAGCGCAATCAGCGGATCTTCCGCCTTCACGCTGTCGCCGGGTTTGACGAAGATCTCGATGACAGGCACGTCCTTGAAGTCGCCGATATCAGGAACGCGCACTTCGGCAACGCCGGCCGGAGCGCTGGTCGGCGACGGCGGCGCGCTGACGACGGGACGGGTTTCAGCGTGCTCGCCCGCGCCCTCGAACTGCACGATGACAGCACCTTCGCTGACCTTGTCGCCGACCTTGACGACGACCGACTTCACGACGCCATCGCGTGGCGATGGCACCTCCATGGTCGCCTTGTCGGACTCCAATGCAACCAGCGGGTCCTCGGCTTTGACCTTGTCGCCCGGCTTGACGAAGACTTCGATGACCGGAACGTCCTTGAAATCACCGATGTCGGGAACCTTGATGTCGATCAGACCACTCATCGCTCTACCCTCGGTTCCGCTGATCACAGGGTCCAGGGCGCAGCGCGCCCGGCGTCGATTTGATATTTGGCAATTGCGTCAGCGACGAGCGCCGGCTTGATCGCACCATCGTCGGCCAGGGCCTTGAGCGCCGCGACCACCACGTAGTGCCGGTCGACCTCGAAGAATTTGCGGAGCTTGACGCGATAGTCGCTGCGGCCAAAACCGTCCGTGCCCAACACGGTGTAGCGGCGCCCGGCTGCGTGGACATGTTCCCGGATCTGGTCGGGATAGTTGCGCATGTAGTCGGTCGACGCCACGACCGGCCCGGGATGATTTTCGAGCTGCGATTCAACCCAGCTCTTGCGGCGCGGCTCGGTCGGATGCAGCAGATTCCAGCGCTCCGCCGCCATGCCGTCGCGGCGCAGCTCGTTGAAGCTGGTCGCACTCCAGACGTCGGCGGTGACGCCGAAATCGGCCTTGAGCAGATCGGCCGCTGCGATCACCTCGCGCAGGATCGTGCCGGAGCCGACGAGCTGGACACGCAGCCCTTTCTTCGCGGTCTCGCCGCCGTTTTTGAGAAGATACATCCCCTTGAGAATGCCCTCCTCCGCGCCCTTGCCGGCGTCGGCCAGCGCGGGATGCGGATAATTCTCGTTCATCAGGGTGATGTAGTAGTAGACGTCCTCCTGCGCTTCATACATGCGGCGCATGCCTTCGCGGACAATGGTCACGACCTCATAGGCGAAGGTCGGATCGTAGGACACGCAGTTCGGGATGGTGCCGGCCAGCACGTGGCTGTGGCCGTCCTCATGCTGCAGGCCTTCGCCATTCAGCGTGGTGCGGCCGGCGGTGCCGCCGAGCAGGAAGCCGCGTGCGCGCATGTCGCCGGCGAGCCAGGCGAGATCGCCGACGCGCTGCAGGCCGAACATCGAATAGTAGATGTAGAACGGGATCATCGGCACGTTGTTCGTGCTGTACGACGTCGCCGCGACGATCCAGCTCGACATCGCGCCGCCTTCGTTGATGCCCTCCTGGAAGACCTGCCCGCTCTTGTCTTCGCGGTAATACATCAGCTGATCGGCATCCTGCGGCCGGTACAGCTGGCCGACCGACGAATAGATGCCGAGTTGCCGGAACATGCCCTCCATGCCGAAGGTGCGGGATTCGTCCGGCACGATCGGCACGATGTGCTTGCCGATCACCTTGTCGCGCACGAGCGCACCGAGCAATTGCACGAACGCCATCGTCGTCGAGATTTCGCGCTCGCCGGTGTTTTCGAGCAGCCGCTGGAACGTCGAGAGCGGCGGAATTTGCAACGACTCGGATTTTTGCCGGCGTTGTGGCAGGTAGCCGCCGAGCTTTTCGCGCTGCGCCCGGTGGTACTTCATCTCCGGGCTATCGTCCGGCAGCTTGAGGAAAGGCACCTTGGCGAGATCCGCGTCTGCGACCGGCACCTGGAAGCGGTCGCGGAAGCCGCGCAGCGCGTCCTGCGTCATCTTCTTGGCCTGGTGCGCGATCATCTGGCCTTCGCCGGACTCGCCCATGCCGTAACCCTTGACCGTCTTCGGCAGAATGACCGTCGGCTGCCCCTTGTGGTTCACCGCCGCGGTGTAGGCGGCGAAAACCTTCTCGGGATCGTGGCCGCCGCGCGCGAGCTGCCAGATCTCGTCGTCGCTCATGTCGGCGACGAGCTGCTTGGTTTCCTCATACTTGCCGAAGAAGTGCTCGCGAATGTAGGCGCCGCTCTTGCTCTTGAAGTCCTGGTATTCGCCGTCGACGCATTCGTCCATGAGCTGGAGCAGCCGCCCGCTCTTGTCCTTTTCAAGCAGGCGATCCCAGCCCGAGCCCCACAGCACCTTGATGACGTTCCAGCCCGCACCGCGGAAGATGCTTTCGAGCTCCTGGACGATCTTGCCGTTGCCGCGAACGGGACCGTCGAGCCGCTGCAGGTTGCAATTGATGACGAAGATCAGATTGTCGAGATTCTCACGGCCCGCGAGCGCGATCGCGCCGAGCGATTCCGGCTCGTCGGTTTCGCCGTCGCCCATGAACGCCCAGACCTTGCGGTTCGCAGTCTCGGCCAGGTGGCGGTTCTCGAGATATTTCAGGAAGCGCGCCTGATAGATCGCCATCAGCGGCCCCAGCCCCATCGACACCGTCGGGAACTGCCAGAAGTCCGGCATCAGCCAGGGATGCGGATAGCTCGACAGGCCCTTGCCGCCGGTCTCCTGGCGGAAGCCGAGCAGTTGCTCCTCGCTCAGCCGTCCTTCGAGGAAGGCTCGCGCGTAGATACCGGGCGAACAATGGCCCTGAACGAAGATCAGATCGCCGCCATGGCCCTCGGTCGGCGCATGCCAGAAATGGCCGAAGCCGATGTCGTAGAGCGTCGCCGCCGACTGGAAGCTTGCAATATGGCCGCCGAGCTCGGAGCTCTCCTTGTTGGCACGCAGCACGATCGCGAGTGCGTTCCAGCGGATCAGCGAGCGCAGCTTGTGTTCAATGGCGCGATCGCCGGGCAGCGGCGGCTGCTGGCTGACCGGGATCGTGTTGCAGTAAGGCGTCGTCAGCGACTGCTCGATCTGGAGGCCGCCGCGGCGCGCGGCATCGACCATCGTATTGACGACAAACTCGGCTCGTTCATTGCCGCGATGGCCCTGAACTGCGGACAAGGCGTCGAGCCAGTCCTGGGTTTCCTGCGGATCCAGATCGTGCGCGTTCCCCACCGTCATTACCCTCTCCATTGCATGCCGGGCCAAACTCAAGCATCAACATTCATTGCGCTCCGCGTCCATGCGGAACTCGCAATGTAGTACGGGCGGTATCGCCTGTCGCTTTAGGTGATGAGTTGAATGGCGGCTGACATTTGAACGTCCCCTCACGCTGCTTGTTCTGGAGCTATCGCCCGTTTGGAGGATGCCTTAGCAGCATTCATGCCAGACAGCGCGAAGCCTCGCCGACGGTGCGCATGTCGCTCATATTGTTGGATATTGTCGAGCGCGCCGATCTATTCAGCGGTGCGATCGGCCAGAGCTTGTCTGAGGCTCCGGAAAAGCCGGCTGGAGGCGCACCCGAAATGTCGGATCGGGACGGCAGCTGACGTATGGGCCAGGCGAGCACGGTCTTGACCCGACGGATCCCGGATTTTGCTGCAACGCAAACACGCTGTGTTTTGACCGGGACCGCCGCCTCCTTGGCCGGATATACAGTCGATCGGCGCCGGCTTTATTGCGTGGGTGGAGCGCATCGGCGCTGAACGAGGTATTCGGACTTGTCGAACATCAATCTCAAGCTTCTCCATACTTTCCTGCTCGCAGCCGAGCACGAGAGCTTCCGGAAAGCGGCGGAAGAATCGAACCGGTCGCCGTCTGCGATCAGCATGCAGATCCGCGATCTGGAGGAGCAGATCGGCGTCCTGCTGTTTCGTCGTACGCCGCAGAAGGTGTTGCTGACGCCGGAGGGCCGGATCCTGTTCGAGCAGGCCAAGCGCGCACTTCAGGAAGTGCAGTCCGGGCTGGATCTGCTGACGGAATCGGCGCAGTCCCGCAGCCGCCACATCCGGATGGCCTGCGTCCCGACGCTGGCATCCGGATGGCTTCCCAACATCCTGGCGACGTTCAAGGTCCGCTATCCGCGGAGCCAGGTGCAGCTCATGGAGCTCTCCACGACGCCCATGCTTGAACTGCTGAAGCGGCAGGACGTCGAGTTCGGCATTGGCCCACAGGTGCCGGACATGGGGGAGTATGAGTTCGAGCCGATCCTCGAGGATCCTCTCGTTGCCTGCGTACCGCCGGCTTTCGACCAGGGGCAATCAAGCATCGGCTTTGCCGATCTCGTCGAACAGCCGGTCATCCTGCTGTCGAAGACGACGGCGGTCCGGGGGCTGATCGACGAGACGCTAGAGAGCCTCTCCGTCCGCCTCGATGTACAATTCGAAGTTCAGGCCGCAACGACGGCGCTCGCCCTGGCAGCGTCCGGCCTCGGCATCGCGATCGTACCGCGGGTTGCTCTCGTGCAGGCCGGCGTGCAGCAGTTTCGGACGGTCCCGATCGCCGACCACGTCAAGCTTCGTCAAATCGGTTTGATCACCACGCGCAACCCTGTCCGGCGTCCAAACACCGAGCAACTGATCTCGTTAATCCGCGCGAGTCTGGCCCAGCTTCGCTGACGCGCTCGCTCAGATCAGCTTCAACAACGCATCGACGACCTGACCGGTGGTCGCGCTGCCACCGATGTCGCGCGTCCTCAAGGCGGCGTCCTCCAGCCCCGCGCGGACCGCGGCTTCGATCCTGTCGGCACCGAGCTGCAGCCGGCTGTCCCGATAGCGCCGGTCCAGACGCCGCAGCATCAGGATCGACGCCAGGATCGTTCCATAGGGATTGGCGAGGCCCTTTCCTGCGATGTCCGGAGCCGAGCCGTGCGAAGCCTGGAAGAAACCGATGCCGTCGCCGACTTCTTCCGACGGCGACATGCCCATGCCGCCGACAGTCGCGGCGCCCAGATCGGAAATGATGTCGCCAAACATGTTCTCGGTGACAACGACGTCGAAGTGCGAGGGCTTGTTGACGAGATGAACCGTCATCGCGTCAACGAGGACATGCTCGGCTTCGATATCGGGATAGTCCTTGGCAACCTCGTCGAAGACCGCGCGGAAGAACGCATAGGTACGCAAGACATTCGCCTTGTCGCAGCAGGTCACCCGGCGGCGTCCATCCTTTGGAGAACCGTTCCGCGACCTCGCCAGTTCGAACGCGAACCGGACGATGCGGTCGATGCCCTTCCTGGTCTGGACCAGGGTGTCGACGGCGACTTCTTCCCTGAGCAACGCGCCGGCGCCGCGCGCGGCATAGAGGCCCTCGCTGTTCTCCCTGACGATGACGTAATCGATCGAGCCCGGACGTCCGAGCGGGGACGGCACACCCTTGTAGAGCTTGATCGGTCGCACGTTGGCGTACAGGTCCAGCCTGAAGCGAAGCGATAGCGTGAAATCCAGCCCGGCTTCGGTTCCGTCACGATGAACCACACCGGGAATGCCGGCGGCGCCATGGAGAATGGCGTCGGCCGTGCGGCAGCCTTCGAACGAGGTTGCCGGAAATGAATCCCCGGTTTCGAGGAAGTGCGTGGCACCGGCCGGATATTCCACGAACTGGAGCGCACCGGTCTGGACGCCGGCCTGCAGGACGGCGACCGCCGCACGAGCGACTTCAGGTCCAATACCGTCTCCATGGACGACGGCGATCTTGTAAGTGTCCTTCATGGTCCTCGTTCGACCCATTTTATCTTGTGGTAGTCGCGTCTCCCGCAGGCGTCAGGCGGGCGAATGTCTGGATCAATCCAGCTTGATCCAGACCCCCTTGGTGTTGAGGTATTCATCGAGCTGTTCGGTGCCGCCCTCACGGCCATATCCGCTCATCTTGTAGCCGCCGAAGGGCAATGCAGGATCGATGGCGTGATAGGTGTTCACCCAAACCGACCCCGCGCGGAGACTGCGCGAGATGGTGTGGGCCTTGCTCACGTCACGCGTGAACACACCCGCTGCCAGCCCGTATGGCGTCGCATTGGCGCGCGTCACGGCCTCATCGAGCGTGTCGAAAGGCAACGCGGAAATGACGGGGCCAAAGATTTCATCGCGGGCGATCTGCATGGTGTCGGAGACACCGGCGAACACGGTCGGCTCGACGAAATTGCCCTTCGCGAAGCCGCCCTCCTTCAGTCTGCGGCCGCCAGTCACGACCTTCGCGCCCTCGTCGCGCCCGCTCCGCAGGAAGCCTTCGACCTTGTCGAGCTGGCGCTCGGAAACGATCGGTCCGATCTCGGTGGTGGGATCGGCGCCATCGCCGATCTTCAGGGCCGCGGCGAACTTCCCGAGGCGTTCCACCAGCTCGTCGTGGATCGATCGCTCGACGAACAGACGGGAGCCAGCGATGCAGATCTGGCCCGAATTGGCAAATGCAGCCATTGCCGCAATCGGCACCGCCTTGTCGAGATCCGCGTCGGCGCAGACGATCACCGGAGACTTTCCGCCGAGCTCGAGCGAAACCCGCTTGAGGTTGCCGGCCGACGCGCGAACGATCGCCTGCCCGGTTGCGGTGGACCCGGTGAAGACGATCTTGTCGACACCGGAATGTTCGGCCAGCGGCGCGCCGGCCTCCGAGCCGGTCCCGGTCACGACGTTGACGACGCCGGCAGGCACGCCGGCTTCGTTCATCAGGTCCGCGATCAGCAACGGCGTCAGCGGCGCCTCTTCGGAGGGTTTCAGCACGATAGTGCAGCCGGTCGCAAGCGCAGGGCCGATCTTCCAGACCGACGCAGCCGTGGGTGCGTTCCAGGGGATGATGGCGCCGACGACGCCGACGGGCTCCTTCCGCGTGAACGAGACGATGTCGCCCGGCAGCGAGTTATCGATCGTCTGCCCGTGGATCGCGGTCGCCATGCCGGCGTAGTATCTGAGCATGCCGAGCACGCGCTGCTTGTTCGCCCGCGTCCTGACGATCGGCATTCCCATGTCCGCCGTATCGGACTGGCTGATCTCCTCCCAGTGCTTTTCGAACAGGTCGGCGATCCGCAACAGCAGCGCCTGCCGCTCGAACGGCTTGAAACGACTCCACGGTCCTTCGAAGGCGCGACGGGCCGCGGTGACGGCAAGGCCGATATCGGCCGCGTCGCCACGCGGCACCCGACCGATCACCTCGCCGGTCGCAGGGTTGCGCGTCTCGAAGACCTTCCCCGAGCGAGCTTCCACCCACGCACCGTCGACGAACATCTTGCGGGTGCGGCCGTCGATCGGGAATCGGATGTCAGCTTTTGTCATTGGTCTACTCCTGTCTCAGCGGGCGGTTTCTGGGTCTCCGCCCTTGTTTGATTTTGCGCCTTCATTGCAACGATTCGTCGCCTCGGCAACGGTCTCTAGGCCGCCGGCTGCTGCTTCCGCAGGAAGCGCGCCAGTTCTGGAATATAGGCCTGGCCGTGGCCGCTTTCGACCACCGCCGCGATCGCGCCGGCAACGCCGTCGGCGATCGCCTTGGATGCGCCCGACGCGCTCGCCATGGTCCGGTAGTAGTCGATGTCCTTCAACGCGTTGCCGATGAAGAATGGAACCGTGCCAACGTCATCAGTCACGATGGCCGGGGTCAACCGCTGCAGCGCCGCGCCGGCACCGCCGCCCTTGGCAAGGACATCGACGAACACGGCGGGATCGACGCCTGCATCGGCCGCCTGCGCAGCGGCCTCGCTGAGCAGTGCCATGAATCCGATCGAGACATAGTTGTGGAGCAGCTTGAGCCGATGACCAAAACTGACAGGCCCCACTCTCTCGAGGCCTTCAGTGAAAGAGGCAAGCACCGCGCGGACGCTTTGGAAGTCCGCCTCGTCGCCGCCGACCAGCAGGTTCAGCGTCCCCTCTTCCGCATGCTTCGCCGTCCGCGTCATGGGCGCATCGAGAAAGCCTCCACCCGCCGCGCGGACGGCAGCAGCCATCCGCAAGGTCGATTCCGGCAGCGCAGTCGAGCAATCGACGATGATGGTGCCCTTGCGCAGGCGCGCCAGCACGCCGGTCTCGCCAGTGAGAATCGCCTCGACCTGGGGAGACCCGGTCACGCAGAGGATGACGACGTCGGACACATCAGCCACGTCGCCGGGCGTCTTGCAGGCGATGGCACCGAGGGCGATGAGATCGTCGACCGGCTGGTTGCCCGGATGATCGAGAAACGCGAGCGGAAATCCGCCCTGCGCCAGGACGTTCTTCGCGATGCCATGGCCCATCAGGCCGACGCCGATCATTCCGACCTTCATCAGGATAACCTCGCTGATCTCTCACATGTCTGGATCGGGCGGCTGCTTCCTGCGCGGCGGCGAGTGTCGCTCGCGATCATCGTTCCCGCCCGAAATTGGTTGTTGCTTGTGCCGCAAGATGAGCGATTTCACCCCGCTTCTAGCAAGGCGTTTTTTCTGACCCCCTGTTTGGCTTTTCTGATCCACATTGGGGACGCCGCGATCGCGCATTGCAACGCGCGCACTGTGCCTCGATACCGTCCAGGCCTCAGTGATCCAGAAAACTGACAACCGTTTCAGAAAATTCTGCGCGGCGTCGGCACTGCCTCGGCGTGCGATCTGTTGATGAGGGGCGCAACGCGATGAACGAAAGCGCGATGAGATTGGGATCAATCGTCATCGCGCTTTGGCTGTTGGTTCGAGTATGATCTCCGCCCAAACGCCTTCGGCGTTTGTCGCGAGGGAAAACAGCTTTACGCGTTTCCGGATCATGCACTAGTAATTCGTCGCGGACTTCTCGTTTGGAATGCCGTCGATCGGGCATTCCTCGGTGCCGACAGTCGGGCGGGTCATGGCCTCGATCATGTCGCGCGTGCCTTCCGGGTCGGCGATCCATTTCGAATAGAAGTCATAGGGACAGGCCGCCAGGCCCTTCGCGCTCTCGCCGGAATTGATCATGCCGGTGTAGCCGCGATGCAGAAGCTTGAAGAGATGGTTCTGCGACTGGTTGTTGCGGCGCGCATCGCGGATCAGGCTCTTCGACAGGCCGGCGTACTGGATGCCGTATTCCTCCTCGCCGGTCTCGCCCAAGGTGCGACCGTCGAAGCCGACGATCGCGGAGTGGCCGAAATAGGAATAGACGCCGTCGAAGCCCGCGGCGTTGGCGACCGCGACATAGACGTTGTTGGCCCAGGCCATCGCCTTGGAGATCATGACCTGCTGCTCCTTGGCCGGATACATATAGCCCTGGCAGCGCACGATCAGCTCGGCGCCCTTCATCGCGCAGTCGCGCCAGATCTCCGGATAATTGCCGTCGTCGCAGATGATCAGGCTAATCTTCAGCCCCTTGGGGCCTTCCGAGACATAGGTGCACTTGCCGGGATACCAGCCCTCGATCGGCACCCAGGGCATGATCTTGCGGTACTTCTGCACGATCTCGCCCTTGTCGTTCATCAGGATCAGTGTGTTGTAGGGCGCCTTGTGCGGATGCTCCTCATGGCGCTCGCCGGTCAGCGAGAACACGCCCCACACCTTGGCCTTGCGGCAGGCTTCGGCGAAGATCGCGGTCTCCTCGCCCGGCACCTGAGAGGCGGTCTCGTACATCTCCTTGGAGTCGTACATGATGCCATGGGTCGAATATTCCGGGAAGATCACGAGATCCATGCCAGGCAGACCGAGCTTCATGCCGACGACCATGTCGGCGATCTTGCGGGCGTTGTCGAGCACCTCGGCCTTGGTGTGCAGCCGCGGCATTTTGTAATTGACGACGGCAACGCCGACCACGTCGTTGCTGGAAGAGATGTCACCGTGAAGCATTTGAAACGCCCTTCTGTTCTGGCTTGAGTTTTTTCAGTCCACAGCGTCAGTGGCTGATCATCCAGGGCCGCGCGGTCGGAAAGCCGACGGCGCCACTCTTGCTTTTCGTGACGAGTCGTCCCGGCTTCTTCTTGCTACTGGTCCCGCAACAGCCGCAGCCCGGGCCATGCGCAGCCTTGTACTGGTCGAGCGTCTTCGGCGCGTGCTTGCTGCACTCGTTGGTGGCGTGCGCCTTGCGCTTGTCCGATGGCATGCAGAAGAACGCCGGCGCGGTCAGGATCACGCGCGGCGATTCCACCTCGCATTGCGGGCAGTCCTGCGGCAGGTCGCATTCGGCCATCGGCCGCATGTCGGTGAACGGGCCGCAATCATTGCAGAGATATTCGTAGACGGGCATCGTCGCTCCCTTCGCTATTGCACGTCGGATGCGGGGCTCACCGCCCCGCATCCATTTCGCGTCGGGGTTACTTGTCCGGCGAGATCGGCATCTGGACGTCGCCCGTGATGTGCTTCACCGGACCTGCCGACGACGGCATCACGTCGAAGTCGAATATCTCGGTCGGCAGCCACAGCGTGGCGCAGGCGTTGGGCACGTCGACGACGCCGGAGATGTGGCCCTGGCACGGCGCGGTGCCGAGGATCGAATAGGCCTGCGCGCCGGAGTAACCGAACTTCTTCAGATACTCGATCGCGTTCAGGCAGGCCTGACGATAGGCGATGTGGACGTCGAGGTAATGCTGCTTGCCGGCCTCGTCGACCGAGATGCCCTCGAAGATCAGATAGTCCTTGTAGTTCGGGGTGATCGGCGACGGCTTGAACACGGGATTCTTGATGCCGTATTTGGCGACGCCGTCCTTGATGATGTCGACCTTGAGATGCAGCCAGCCGGCCATCTCGATCGCGCCGCAGAAGGTGATCTCGCCGTCGCCCTGGCTGAAATGCAGGTCGCCCATCGAGAGGCCGCCGCCCGGCACATAGACCGGGAAATAGATCTTCGAGCCGCGCGACAGATCCTTGATGTCGCAGTTGCCGCCATGCTCGCGCGGCGGCACCGTGCGGGCGCCCTCGAGACCGATCTTGGCCTTGACGTCACCCTTGGCCTGGCCGGCATGCGCGGTCGGCGCGAACGGCGGATTGGCAAGGCCCGGCACCCGGGTCGGGTTGGTTGCGATCAGCTCGGCTTCGCGCGCATTCCAGGCCGCGAGCATCTTGGCATCGGGCAGACAGCCGATCAGGCCGGGATGGATCAGGCCGGCAAAATTGACGCCGGGCACGTGACGCGACGAGGTGTAGAGGCCCTTGATGTCCCAGATCGACTTCTGCGCCAGCGGGAAATGATCGGTCAGGAAGCCGCCACCGTTCTGCTTGGAGAAGAAGCCGTTGAAGCCCCACAGGCTCTCCTTCAAGGGACCGACGTCGAGCAGGTCGACCACGAGCAAGTCGCCGGGCTCGGCGCCTTTGACGCCGATCGGGCCGGACAGGAAGTGCACGATCGACAGGTCGATGTCGCGCACGTCATCCGCGGAATCGTTGTTCTTGATGAAGCCGCCGGTCCAGTCGACGGTCTCGATGATGAAGTCGTCGCCGGGGCTGACCCACTCGACGATCGGAACCTCCGGATGCCAGCGGTTGTGGATCTTGTCGTTCTCATAGGCGGACTTGCTGAGGTCGACCTTGATCAGTGTATCAGGCATCGCGATGCTCCCCTTGGTTACTGGTTAAACGGACAGGAATTTCGAGATCTGCGCGGCATCGACGCTGTCGCGCGGATCGTCACGGACGATCTCGCCGTTCTCGATGACGAGCACGCGGTCGGCAATGTCGAGCGCAAAGCTCAAGACCTGCTCGGAGACGACGATCGAGAGCCCCCGCTCGTCGCGGATGCGCTTCAAGGTGCGCGCCATCTCCTTGATGATCGACGGCTGGATGCCCTCGGTCGGCTCATCCAGCAGCAGCACCTTCGGCTTGGTCGCGAGCGCGCGCGCGATCGCGAGCTGCTGCTGTTGGCCACCGGAGAGATTGCCGCCGCGGCGGCCCTTCATCTCCAGCAGCACCGGAAACAGCTCATAGATATCCTCAGGCACTTCCGAGCCACCGGAGACGACGAGGCCGGTCTCGATGTTCTCCTTCACCGTCATGGTCGAGAAGATCATGCGCCCCTGTGGCACATAGGCGAGCCCCTTGGCGACCCGGTCGTAGCTCGGCAGCGAACCGAGCTCGGAGCCGTCCATGGTCACCTTGCCGCTCTTGGTCGGCACGATCCCCATCAGCGACTTCATCAGCGTGGTCTTGCCCATGCCGTTGCGGCCCATGATCGCGACGATCTCGTTGGGCGCGACCGAGACGTTGAGGCCGTGCAGCACCTCGCTCTGGCCGTAGGCGACGTGAAGATCAGAGATTGCCAGCATGCGATACTCCTAGTGTCCGAGGTAAACTTCGATCACTTTCGGATCGTTCTTCACCTTCTCCATCGTGCCCTCCGAGAGGATCTGGCCCTGGTGCAGCACCGTGACCTTGTGGGCGATGTCCTCGACGAACTTCATGTCGTGCTCGATCACCAGCACCGAGCGGTCCTTGATGATGCGGTTGAGCAGCTCGGCGGTCTTGGCACGCTCGGACACGCTCATGCCGGCGACGGGTTCGTCGAGCATCAGCAAATCCGGGTCCTGGATCAGCAGCATGCCGATCTCGAGCCACTGCTTCTGGCCGTGGCTGAGGAGCGCCGCGCTCATGTTGAGGCGATCTTTCAGGAAGATCATCTCAGCGACCTCGTGAACACGGTCGCGCACGGCGGCGTCACGGGTGAACGTCAGCGCGCCGAACACGGTGCGGCCGCGTGGATAGGAGATCTCCAGATTCTCGAACACCGTGAGGTCGTCATAGATCGACGGCGTCTGGAACTTGCGACCGACTCCGGCCTTGACGATCTGGTTCTCCTTCAGCTTGGTCAGGTCCTTGCCGCGGAATTCGATCGAGCCTGATGTCGCCTTGGTCTTGCCGCAGATCAGGTCAAGCACGGTGGTCTTGCCGGCGCCGTTCGGACCGATGATGACGCGGATCTCGTTCTCCTCGACATAGAAGGAGAGATCGTTGACCGCCTTGAAGCCGTCGAAGGAGACGGTGAGACCTTCGACCGAGAGCAGGAAGGGTTTTGGCTGTTGACCGATGAGCATGATCTATCTCCTCATTCCACCAGCGCGGCATCGGCAACGGGGTGACCAACAAGCATGATGTCCTCCTCACTCTGCCGGTGCGCCGTCGGCGACCGAGTTGTCGGTCCAGCCCGACTTCGGCTTCCGCGCGCCGATCAGTTTGCTGATCCGCGGCTGGATGTAGTCGCCCCAGATGCCGGCAAGGCCGTTCGGGAATGCGAGCACCACGGCGATGAACAGGCCGCCGAGGCCGAACAGCCAGAGCTCGGGGAACGACTCGGAGAGGCTGGTCTTGGCGAAGTTGACGAGGATCGTTCCGTAGACCGCGCCCAGGATCGACAGCCGGCCGCCGACCGCGGTGTAGATCACCATCTCGATCGAGGGCACGATGCCGACAAAGGACGGCGACATGAAGCCGACGTTCAGCGCGAACATGGCGCCGCCGATCGCGGCAAACACCGCTGCGATGCAGAAGGCGAAGATCTTGAAATTGGCGACGCTGTAGCCGGAGAACCTGACACGATCCTCCTGGTCGCGCATTGCCACCAGGATGCGACCGAGCTTCGAGTGGCGAACGAACTGCGCGATGAAGATGCAGGCGAACAGCAGACCCACCTCGAAGAAGTAGAGCACGATCTTGGCGTGGTCGGGACGGATGTCCCAGCCCTTCAGCGTGCGCAGGTCGGTCATGCCGTTGATGCCGCCGGTGTAGCCCTGCTGTCCGACGATCAGGATGGTCAGGATCGCGGCGACCGCCTGGGTGATGATCGCGAAATATGTGCCGCCGACGCGGCGCTTGAACATCGCGGCACCGATGATCAGGGCGAAGATGCCCGGCACCAGGATCACCGCGGCGATGGTGAAGGTCAGGCTGTGGAACGGCTTCCAGAAGAACGGCAGCGCGGTGATCTGGTTCCAGTCCATGAAATCAGGGATGCCCGGCGTCGACTGGATCTTGGTGTTCTCGACGCTCGATGCCTCGAGCTTGAGGAACATCGCCATGCAGTAACCGCCGAGGCCGAAGAACACGCCCTGCCCGAGGCTCAGGATGCCGCCATAGCCCCAGCAGATCACCAGCCCCAGCGCGACGAAGGCGTAGGTCAGATATTTGGCGACTAGGTTGAGGCGGAAGACGTCGAGACAGAGCGGCAGCACCACCACCAGCAAGGCGGCGAGCACCAGGATGCCGATCAACTCCGAACGCGTGGCAAAACGACTGTCGTTCATGGGTTCAGCCCCCTGCACTTTCGTTATTTGCGGACCTTGAGGGCGAACAGACCCTGCGGCCGCAGCATCAGAATTCCGACCACGGCGAGCAGCGTCATCACCTTCGCCATCGAGCCCGACGTGAAGAATTCGAGCGTCGACTGGGTCTGCGAGATCGAGAAGGCGGAGGCGATGGTGCCGAGCAGGCTGGCGGCGCCGCCGAACACGACGACCAGGAAGGTGTCGACGATGTAGAGCTGGCCCGACGTCGGCCCCGTTGAGCCGATCATGGTGAAGGCTGATCCGGCGACGCCTGCGATGCCGCAGCCGAGCGCGAAAGTGTAGCGGTCGACCTTCGCGGTGTTGATGCCGACGGCGCCCGCCATGATGCGGTTCTGCACGACGGCGCGGACCTGGCGGCCCCAGCGCGATTTGTACATGATGTAGGCGACCGCGATCGTGATCAGCACCGTCAGGCCCATCACGAACACGCCGTTGATCGGCACCTCGATGGAGTCGGTGACGTGCAGAGAGCCCAGCATCCACTGCGGCAGCTCGACGCCGACCTCACGCGCGCCGAAGATCGAGCGGTAGGCCTGCTGCAACATCAGGCTGAGGCCCCAGGTCGCGAGCAGCGTGTCGAGCGGCCGCTTGTAGAGGTGCCGGATCAGCACCCATTCCACCAGCATTCCCAGCGCACCGGAGGCGAAGAAAGCCAATATCATCGCGAGGAAGAAGTAGCCGCTGAACAGGCTCGGCAGATAGGACTGGAAGAAACTCGACGTCATCCAGGTGACATAGGCGCCCAGGATCATGAATTCGCCGTGTGCCATGTTGATGACGCCCATCTGGCCGAAGATGATCGCAAGGCCGAGCGCCATCAGCACGTAGACGGAGAACAGGATCAGGCCGGCAAAGCCCTGCATGACGAAGATGGAGCCGAGGTCGCCAATCGAATAGTCGCCGAACATCTGAGGGTTCTCCGCCGGGACAGCGTCCCGCGTCCGAGGGACAGGGTCCCGCGTCGCGAGTGGTGTCGCGACGCGGGGTCGTGAGACGCGGATTGACGGTCCGCGCCAGGGAGCTGTTGCTCGGGGGCGAGATCGCGGAGGGCTTACTGATAGCCCTTCGGGAACGGATCGGGCTCGACCAGGTCAGCCGTCTCGTAGATCAGCTCGAACTGGCCATCGAGCTTGGCGCGGCCGACGCGGGTCTTCGACCAGAGGTGATGGTTCTCGTGGATGCGCACGTAACCTTCCGGCGCCCCCTTGAACTCGACGCCGGGCGACGCCGCCGCGATCTTGTCGACGTCGAAGGAGCCGGCCTTCTCGACCGTCAACTTCCACAGCCACGGGCCGAGATAGGCAGCCTGCGTCACGTCGCCGATCACGGTCTTCTCGCCCCACATCTTCTTGAACGCGGGCACGAAGGTCTTGTTGTTCGGATTGTCGAGCGACTGGAAGTACTTCATGCAGGCATAGGCGCCCGCGATGTTCTCGCCGCCGATGCCGTCGATCTCGTCTTCCGTCACCGAGATCGTCAGCAGCGCCTGCTTCGACAGGTCGACGCCCGCCGCCTTGAGCTGCTTATAGAAGGCGACGTTGGAGCCGCCGACCACGTCGGTGAAGATCACGTCGGGCTTGGTCAACTTGATCTTGTTGATCACCGAATTGAACTGGGTGCTACCGAGCGCATAGTACTCTTCGCCGACGACCTTGCCCTTCAGCACGTTCTCGACGTGCTTGCGCGCGATCTTGTTCGAGGTGCGCGGCCAGATGTAATCCGAGCCGACGAAGAAGAACGATTTGGCGCCCTTCTCCTTGGCGATCCAGTTCAGGCCGGCGAGGATCTGCTGGGTGGCTTCCTGGCCGGTGTAGATGACGTTCTTGGACTGCTCGAGGCCTTCATAGAAGGTCGGGTAGTAGAGCATGCCGTTGTACTGCTCGACGACCGGCAGCACGGCCTTGCGCGAGGCTGAGGTCCAGCAGCCCATGATCGCCGCGACCTTGTCGTTGACCAGCAGCTTCTTGGCCTTTTCAGCAAATGTCGGCCAGTCGCTGGCGCCGTCTTCCTGGATGACCTTGATCTTGCGGCCGAGCACGCCGCCCATGGCGTTGATCTGCTCGATCGCGAGCTTCTCGGCTTCAATCGAGCCGGTCTCCGAGATCGCCATCGTGCCGGTCGCCGAGTGCAAGATGCCGACGGTGACTTCAGTATCCGTTACCGCGAGACCGGTTGTGTTGATCGCGGAAGTTGCCGGCGTCTGCGCAAAAGACGCGCGCGGCAGCATGGTCATGGCGGGAATGGCCGCCATTCCCATCAGCAGCTTGCGGCGGAATGCCGACTGCAGGCCCTTGTTCGTTTCGTCTGACATGAGCACCCCATTGGTTCGAGAACGCGCTTATTGGTGAGGCGAGGATTGCTCAGAATTGTGCACTGCACAGATACGTGGGATTGCGTATACTGCACCGCAAAATGACGACGTAGGTTTTGGTACGGGGTTTGCTGGCGATCAACGCAAAGCAAATCGGGCAGGAGTTGAAGGACGTGGCAGGGCGGCAGCGGATAGACCGCGTCAGGCGCCAGTACAATCAATGGGTCGCCAACCAGACGCTGGAAGACTACGCGCTGCGCTTCACCGCCAAGAGCGCGCGGCGCTGGTCCGCCGCCCGCGTCGCCAATACCGCACTCGGGGCGATCTCCTTCCTCGCGCTGGAGGCGATCGGCGGCACCATCACGCTGAACTACGGCGCGAGCAACGCGACCGCAGCGATCCTGGTCGTCAGCGTCATCATCTTCCTGTGCGGCCTGCCGATCGCCTATTATGCCGCAAAATGCGGCATCGACATCGACCTGCTGACCCGCGGTGCCGGCTTCGGCTATATCGGCTCGACCATCACCTCACTGATCTACGCGTCCTTCACTTTCATCTTCTTCGCATTCGAAGCGGTGATCCTGGCCGCCGCGCTGGAGATGTGCTTCGGCATCCCCCGCCCGCTCGGCTATCTCATCAGCGCCATCGTCATCATCCCGCTGGTCACCTACGGCATCACGCTGATCAGCCGCTTCCAGCTGTGGACGCAACCGCTGTGGGTCGTCCTGCATCTGCTCCCGTTCGTGGCGATCGCCTGGGCCAATCCGCATTCGTTCACGGAGTGGCGGAAATTCGCCGGCGAGCATGGCGACACCAGCGGCCATCTCGACCTGCTGCTGTTCGGCACCGCCGCCTCGGTGGTGTTCTCATTGGTGGCGCAGATCGGCGAACAGGTCGACTTCCTGCGCTTCCTGCCACGCGACCGTCGCACGTCGAAGACCTCGTGGTGGATCGCGCTGCTCTGCGCCGGTCCGGGCTGGATCATCTTCGGCGCGCTCAAGCTCCTGGTCGGCTCCTTCCTCGCCTATTTCGCGCTGAGCCACGGCGTCGCGCTCGAACAGGCGGCCGAGCCCGCCAACATGTATCTCGAAGCATTCCGTTACGTGCTGTCGCAGCCTGATCTGGCGCTGGCGCTGACCGGCACCTTCGTCATCCTGTCGCAGGTCAAGATCAACGTCACCAACGCCTATGCCGGCTCGATCGCCTGGTCGAACTTCTTCTCGCGGCTGACCCACAGCCATCCCGGCCGCGTGGTCTGGCTGGTGTTCAACGTGATGGTGGCGCTGCTCTTGATGGAGATCGGCGTCTACAAGGCGCTGGAGCAGACGCTCGCGCTCTATTCCAACGTCGCGATCGCTTGGGTCGGCGCGCTGGTCGCCGATCTCGTCATCAACAAGCCGCTTGGCCTGCGCCCGCCGCAGATCGAGTTCAAGCGCGCGCATCTCTACGACATCAATCCGGTCGGCGTCGGTGCCATGACGATCGCGACCATCGTCTCGATCTCGGCGTTCTACGGATTGTTCGGGCCGACCGCAAAAGCGCTGTCGGCCTTCGTCGCGCTCGCCGCGGCCTTCATCGCCGCGCCGCTGATCGCGTGGGCCACCGACGGAAAATACTACATTGCCCGCAAGCCGAAACGAAGCTGGCAGAACGTCGAGGCGATCCAGTGCTGTATCTGCGAGCATTCGTTCGAGCCGGAGGACATGGCCTCCTGCCCGGCGTATGCCGGGCCGATCTGCTCGCTGTGCTGCTCGCTCGATGCCCGCTGCCACGATCTCTGCAAGCCGCATGCGCGGGCGGGCGCGCAGGTATCGGCGGCGCTTGGCAAGATGCTGCCCGAGACGATCCATGCTCGGATCAATTCGCAGTTCGGCCAGTATGTCGGCGTGTTCGCGGTGTCGGCCGGCCTGGTTGGGCTCGTGCTCGGGCTGATCTATCTGCAGACCTCGGCCACCGTGCACGCCGATGCGCTGTTGGCCGACGTGCTCTGGAAAGTCTTCTTCGCGCTGATCATCATCATCGGCGTTGTCGCGTGGCTGTTCGTGCTGGCGCAGCAGAGCCGGCGCGCCGCAGAAGAAGAGACGCGGCGGCAGACCACGCTGCTGATCCAGGAGATCGACGCACACAAGCGCACCGATGCCGAATTGCAGCGCGCCAAGGAAGTGGCCGAATCCGCCAACCTCGCCAAGAGCCGCTATGTCGTGGGCTTGAGCCACGAGCTGCGCTCGCCGCTGAACGCAATCTCCGGCTATGCGCAGTTGCTGGAGCAGGACAACAGCCTGCAGGCACGACCGCGTGATCAGGTCCGCGTGGTCCGTCGCAGCGCCGACCATCTCTCGGGCCTGATCGACGGCATTCTGGACATCTCAAAGATCGAGGCCGGGCGGCTCTACCTCTCCCGCGACGAGGTCCGTCTCAATGATTTCCTCGATCAGCTCGTCGGTATGTTCCGCCTGCAAGCCGCGGCAAAGGGAATCGACTTCGTGTTCAAGCGGCCAGCGGTGCTGCCGGTCGTGGTCTATGCCGACGAGAAGCGGCTGCGGCAGATCCTGATCAATTTGCTGTCGAACGCGATCAAGTTCACGCAAGTAGGCAGCGTCAAATTCGTCGTGCATTATCGCAGCCCGGTCGCCGAATTCGAGGTGGTCGATACCGGCCCCGGCATCCAGCCGGACGACCTCGAACGCATCTTCGCGCCTTTCGAGCGTGGTGCGCTCGGCGTCGCGCAGCCGCAGACCGGCACCGGTCTGGGACTGACCATCAGCCGCCTGCTCGCGGGCGTGATGGGCGGCGACATCAAGGTGACAAGCACGGTCGGCGCCGGCGCGACCTTCCGCGTGAAACTCCTGCTCTCCGAAGTGACAAACCCGCGGCGCGACGCGCCGGTGGAGGCGCCGGTCCACGGCTATCTCGGCCCGCGCAAGACGATCCTGATCACCGACGACGATCCGACCCATCGCGACCTCCTCCGCGAGGTGCTGGCGCCGCTCGGCTTCATCCTGCTCAGCGCACCGGATGGCCCTGGCTGCCTCGCGCTGGCGCAGCACTGCCGACCCGATCTGTTCCTGCTCGATATCTCCATGGCCGGCATGGACGGCTGGACGGTCGCAGAGACCTTGCGCGCCAACGGCCATCACACCGCGCGCATCCTGATGGTGTCTGCGAGCGCGCTCGAAGCGCACGGCGCGCCGCTGGCGCAGCCGTTCCACGACGGCTATCTGATGAAGCCGATCGACATCCCGCGACTGCTGGAGACCATCCGCCAATTGCTCAAGCTCGAATGGCAGTACGAGGCCGACCAGGCGCCGGTGCCGCTGTGGAAGCCGGAGAGCGGCTCGCGGCCACCGCTGAAATATGTCGAGGAGTTGATCAGCCTCGGCCGTCTCGGCTATGTCCGGGCAATTCAGCTCAAGCTCGACGAGATCGGCGCCGAACTGCCGGAGCATGCCGACTTCGTCACCCACATGCGCGCGCTGGTCGACCGCTTCGATCTCGACCAGTACATGGCGACGCTGAAAACATTGCACGGCTATGATCACTGATCCCAAGAAGCGCGATGTCGCGCTCGTCGTCGACGACTCGCCGGAGACGTTGCGGCTCCTGACCGACGCGCTCGACGGCGCCGGCATGACCGTGATGGTCGCGCTCGACGGTGCGTCTGCGATGCGGATCGTCGACCAGATCACGCCCGACATCGTGCTGCTCGATGCAGTCATGCCCGGCATGGACGGCTTCGAGACCTGCCGGCGGCTCAAGCGCCACGCTGGCCTCGACGGCATTCCGATCATCTTCATGACGGGCCTCGCCGAGACCGAGCATATCGTGCGCGGCCTGGAGGCCGGTGGCGTCGACTATGTGACGAAGCCGATCGTTATCGAGGAGATGCTGGCGCGGATCCGTGTCCACCTCGCCAACGCGCGGATGACCCAGAGCGCGCGCGCTGCCTTGGACGTCTCCGGCCGCTATCTGCTCGCGGTCAACAGCCATGGCAAACTGTTATGGGCGACGCCGCAGGTCCAGAAGCTTCTGGCGGACACGCTCGCCGACGACGCCATCGACGCGTTCGTGCTGCCCGATCCGATACCGCAATGGCTCGATCAGGTGCAAAAGGGAAAATCCGCCGCGAAGACCGCGACCATGTCCGCCCTCCCCGGCAACGAGCAATTGCGGCTGCAGTATATGGGCAAGCTCGGTCCGAACGAATTCCTGCTTCGCCTCGCCAAGGATTCCGGCGCCGACGCGCCAGCGGAGTTTTCAAAAGAGCTCGGTCTGACCACGCGCGAAGGCGAAGTGCTGTCCTGGCTGTCCAAGGGAAAGACCAACCGGGATATCGCGCAAATCCTGGGGTTGAGCCCGCGGACCGTCGACAAGCATCTCGAGCAGATCTATTCCAAGCTCGGTGTGGAGAATCGCACCGCAGCAGCGGCGATCGCGGTCAACGCGAAAATTTTGAAGCAATGATCTTAAGGTCGCTTTGGCGGCACATTCATTTCTCGAAATGGCCTAGAGTTGGCGATCAGATCGACAAGGGTACGCGAAGAAATTGGCACCGGCTGACTGAATCGAACAGTCGACATCGGGTTTTGGAGGCCCGCGTTCTGCCACTGAACTAAGCCGGTATTGATCTGGTCCTGATTGGGAGAATCGAACTCCACGTCTCCCGGTCCACAACCGAGCATCCTGCCATTGAACGAAATCAGGAGATTCGGCTGGCCTCGAACCAGCATCGGGCCACTTAGAAGACGCCTGACCATCCAGTTCGTCGAGCGCGCTGGGGATGGTCAGCGTGGGTGGATTCGAACCACCGACCCCCTGCTTCCAAGGCAGGTGGGGACGACCAGGCTCCCCTACACGCTCATCATGGTTGGCCTTCCCGGCAGGAGTCGAACCTGCATGCCTTCGCGTTCGTAGCGCGCTGCTCATCCAGTTGAGCTACGGGAAGATGAATGGTGCTGCCAGCGGGACTCGAACCCGCGCCGCCCGGTTGAGAACCGGGCATCCTTGCCGCTAGACGATGGCAGCACATTGTTTCAATCGCATTGGCTCCCGCCGCACGGTTCGAACGTGCCTTCCTCCGTTAACAGCGGAGCGCCCTCGCCAAGATGGCTCGACGGGAATGAGAGATGGTGGAGCAACGGACGCGTCGAACTCCGGACAGTGCAAGGATCAACCGCAGTCCGCTGCTTGCCCCGAACTGGTGCCCAGCGCCAGATTCGAACTGGCCTCCTGCGCTCTTCAAGCGCGTGCAATCACCAGATTTGCTAACTGGGCGAAATGGCGCGGACGTCGGTAATCGAAACCAAATCTCCTGAGTGGCACTCAGGTGCTCGACCTTCCAGCTACGTCCGCAATGACTTTGGTAGGTAACCCTGGAATCGAACCAGGCAGGCACAAAGGCGCAGGCTTTACAGGCCCGCTCAGTCCCCAGACTTGACGTTACCCAGATGGTGCCAAGGCTACAAACTCCCCGGCGGCGCCGGCGTACATCCGGCCTGGCGCGATCGTTATGGCGTGGTCGTCCGGTTGATGTCCATGACGATGAGCGCCGGCGGCAACAACTCACCGCCGGCGCTGTTACTTCTCGAGCTCGACATCCCAGTACAGATAGTCGCGCCAGGTCTCATGCAGAAAATTTGGCGGAAAGAGACGCTGGGCCGCCATCAGATCGTGCTGCGTCGGCTCGAACGGCTTCCGCAGCGGCTTCAGATGGAAGCGGGCCTTGCGCGTATTGCAGGGACTGCACGCCGCCACGATGTTGGTCCAAGACGTCTGGCCGCCATCGGCGCGCGGGATCACGTGGTCGAATGTCAATTCGCCGCGCAGCTGCTGGTCGCCGCAATACTGGCAACGGAAGCGATCGCGGAGAAAGAGGTTGAACCGCGTGAAAGCGACACGAGCCGGCGGCCGCACATAATCGCGCAGCGCGATGACCGATGGAAGACGCATCACGGTCGACGGGCTGCGCACCACCTGGTCGTATTCGGCGACGACGACGTGTGATCCCTTCACCACCGCCTTGACGGCATCCTCCCAGTTGAACAGCGACAACGGAAAATAACTGAGCGGCTGGAAGTCCGCGTTGAGGACAAGAGCCGGGTTTGCTGCGAACATTGCCCTCTCCTCTCGTTAGGTGGTGGGCGCCACCGGATATCAACCGATACGAAACGACGTTCTTGAATTGGCGCCCATGACGAGGATCGAACTCGCCTTCCCGGATCGACAGTCCGGTCCCTTCGCCAGATGGGGACATGGGCCATTGGTGCGATCGGCCGGGATCGAACCGGCATGGTCTCCCACCGCCCTCTCAAGACGGCGCGTCTACCAGTTTCGCCACGAGCGCGAATTCGATATGGAGGACCTGGTCGGACTCGAACCGACGATGCTTGCGCGACGGATTAAGAATCCGCTCCCTTGGCCGCTGGGGGCACAGGTCCGTGAGAGGAAGCACCGGGCGGTTGCGGTCATGATAACCGCCCGTGCAATTTGGTCCTCCCGTGATGAATCGAACATCCGTCGATCGCTTATCAAGCGATTGCTCTGCCACTGAGCTAGGAGAGGCAATTGGTGCGCGCTGACCGGATCGAACGGCCGACATCCTGCGTGTAAGACAGGCGCTCTCCCGCTGAGCTAAGCGCGCGAATGCTTGAATTTTAAGTGGTGCCTGCGGCAGGGATCGAACCTGCACCGTGCAGCGCTTAAGGCTGCCGCCTCTACCAATTGGGCTACGCAGGCCCGGTAAATTGCAATGCTTGTGCTCCACGACGGATTCGAACCGCCAACGCACGGAGTCTAGGTCCGTCGCCTCTACCGGTTGGGCTAGTGGAGCGAGATGGTGCCGGCGGAAAGGATCGAACTCTTGGACCTTGGCTTTACAAAAACCCTGCACGTCCGCTGTGCTACGCCGGCGTGAAATTGACAAACGGCCGGGATCATTCCGGCCAACAAAAACACGCGCTGCCTGAAACCACCGTTTGCCGCTCCACCGAAGGAGACCGGTACCGGTCAGCGGATCGCCTTATGTCCTTGCAGGGGCGATCATCCTGGAGTCGACATCACGTCACGTCGTCATGCGGCGGCCGCGGTGATCCGCCGATCGCGACGATCGGTTGATGTAGTCGAGGTAAATCTGGCGGGCTTCGGCCTCGGAGATCCCGCGGCGCGCCACAACGGTGCGCACGAAGGCAAGCACGACCGGCGAGGAGAAAATCCTCTCGCGGCTACGGTTCTCGAGTCCTGTCCTGGTGGTGCTGTTGCGGGCCATGTTGCCCTCCGCCTGATTGGCAGAGGGGGGATTCCCGCTGCCTGTTACGCTCTGCCTGCTAGTCTGCTGGTCTCGAGGTTTTCGAGCTTCGTCAGATAGCCTGGACCCTGTCCCGTGACGGACATGCGCGACCAATCGCACGACCGAATAAACGGCAGCACGGCGGCGGCATTCGCGACGAGATGTGAGCGCAATCGCAACACGGTTTTGGTCCTTAGAGAGCGCCGACGAATTCGACGGCGTTTTGTGGGGCAGCGGTATGCACAGAAATTTCCGAATCCGTCAAGGGCAGTCGTCGAACTATTTTGAAACGAGCGTCGCACTGCTGGCAGCGCGGCGAAAGCTTCTGACAAGCTAATATATTCCAATGACACAGCAATTCGGTCGATCGGCGGCGGCGCGAAGGCAGGCTCTGGCCTTGCGACTTTCGGCGGGCGCGCCTGCCCGAACCCGTATTGATCGGGCCCGCCCAGCCCTGTGGTTGCAGTTAGTCCGGGCGGTCTGTGCGGCAGACCACTCCGTCTGTCCAGACTGGGCAAGCGCACCATCGAAGGCCGCGACCGTTGCCAGACACAGGATGGATGTCAGTGCCTTCACGGCGAAATCCTTCCTGGAGCTCCAGCCCTCAACGAGGAGGCTTCGACATCCGTCCCCGGCTCGCACTGCGTCAGTTCGTCCATCCCCGGCGAATTCCGTTGAATGCCGACGGCGCGAGTCCTAGCTTTGGTTTGTTACGTCTTTGCTCGTCACGTCAAAGGAAGACGGCATGCAGGGGCGATCGAGACCATTGCTGCAGATGATCTCATGGCTACGCGCCGTGCGCGTGTCCATGACGTCCCCAGATCCGGCGGCGGGAGAAGCCTCGCCTCTCCTCATCTTTACGGCCGTCGTGCTCGCGCTGCTCCTCGCCATACTGGAAGTGGACTTGCACAGCGCCGACCTTCAATCCCTGGGCTTGATGGGCGATGCGTTTTCGATCGCTCCGGCTTTCAAGAGCCCCTAGAGCGGGCGGGCGAACCTTGAATCGTTCGACGCTGCCGCGAGAGGGCAGCTCGTGCCCGCTCAATCGAGACCTTCGCAATCCAAAGCGCGCAGCGTCTTGTCGAACGCTGTTGAGAATTGCGTCTTCGAATTCCAGGTGCGCCCATCACGCGCACGGAGCAAAAGCTTGCGATGGATCAACAGCTGACGTGTCCTCTGATGTCATCCAGACCGGACTTACCGCATCGGCATCCGACGGGTAGATCGGTCCAAGAGCGCAGGGAGAACCAGGACAATGGGAATCAGAGCGCCAGCCGTCGCACTCCTCGCGATGATCGTGTCAGGAGAGGCGCGAAGCGCAACGCTCAGCGACGCCGAGGCGACGTTCCTCGACCAACTGGTCACCGCGGCCGCGGTGCTGGAACAACGATGCATCGGCTACGAAAGCAATGGTGCCGGCGGCGTTCAACTCGGTGCCAGGCTCCTCGGCAGCACTGATGCAGCGATGGCGATGATCGCTGCCTTTGACGCTGCCATCAAGGCCTACGACGGCAATGACTATGACCCGAGCAAATCCCGACCCGAAGTGTCCGACGCGGCTACAAAAACGTTCAAGCGACTCAGGGCGGATTTGATCAAGAACCCGAAAGAGGCCTGCGCCGAATATGGCGATGCCAGCCTGGCGCGCGGCCTGCTGCGACGGTACTAACCGGCATCTTGGCCATGCAACTTTCCTAGAACGACAGCTCTCCCTGCCCGTTCGTCCAATCGATGATGTCGACCTGCAGGCCCCGCTTCAGCATCTCGGTTTCGAGATTGCCGGCGTGCCGCCTCCACTCTGAGGTCGCCCGGACCCGGAATTTCGGCTCCTCGCCGCTGGCCTCGAACTCGTCATCGGCCTGCAGCGCGCCGCGAACAGCCTCGTACATCATTTTCAGGCTGGCATCGGTGAAAGCGCCGTACTCCATCGGTTGTCTCCTTCAAGACACAAACGCGAAAGGCCGCCACGATAACGATCGTAGCGACCTTGTCCGTTGCGACGCATCCAATCCGGTCATGCCCAAGCCTGACCTAGTCTGATTAACGAGACCTTGCGGCGCATCAACCAGGCGTCGGCCCTGCGCATGGCGGGTCCTCCCCCTCGGACGATCCTGACGACCAAACTGCGAGGCTCCCGTCGCGAAAGATTGACTTAGGTCAAGCCGCTAACGTCGCGCATCGCCCTTGCTCGCATCGGGAGGACCTCGCCGATGCCGGGACCGGAAGATTATGCGGCGACCGAACACTTGCGCGACGGCCGCGCCGTCAACGTCCGCGCGTTGCGGCCTGACGACAGGGACGACATGCTGGCCGCGATCAGCCGCACCGGAAGCGAGTCCTTGCAACGTCGCTTTTTCGTCCCCAAGCGCCACTTCTCGGAGCGGGAGATCGCCTTCTTTGTGAACATCGATTTCGCCGGTCACGTTGCGCTGATCGCGCAAACCAACGAGGACGGAAGAGACGTCATCGTCGGCGGCGGCCGCTATGTCGTCATGGAACCCGGCAAGGCCGAGATCGCCTTCATGGTGGTCGATGACTATCATGGACAGGGTGTCGGCACGCTCCTGATGCGCCATCTGGCCATCGTCGCGCGCAAGGCCGGGCTCAAGGAACTGGTCGCCGAGGTCCTGCCGGAGAACATCGCGATGCGAAAAGTCTTCGGCAAGTTCGGCTTTCAGCCGCGTCGCGGAAACGACCCGCAAGTCGTTCACCTGGCGCTCAGCCTCTGATGCGGCAAAGGCTCGGCGCGGCGTGACGCCGCGTGCTCCGCCCTCACCGCAGCGAGATATCGATCTTGCTGAGATTCGCTGCGAACTCGAGCCCCGCCTTGGGGCCTTGCAGCGTCAGCACGACGCCTTTCTCGTTGCGCAGCATGACCCCGCCGACGCCGCCGACAAGCGCACCGCCACCGCCGACGGCCGCGTAGGTGCCGGCGAAGTCACCGATCTCGCGCAAGCCTGACACCTGCCCGCGTAGCCGGCTGACCGAGGCGCCTGCCGCCACGCCCAGGCTGAGGCCCGAGATGACGAACTTGTAGCTCTTCCCGCGATAGCTGAGGACGCCGAGCCCGCCGCCCCCGCCGACCACCAGGCTGGCCTTGACGAACTTGACCTGCACCGTGCCCGAGGCCTGGGCGAAGCATGGCGCGGCGGAAAGACCAAACGCAATCACGGCCAGCACAGCTAGACGGATGATGCTTCGCGTCATCGAGGCGCTCCTCTACGGATTGGCCGGGTCCACCTTCTTCCAGGTCTGATCCGGATCGAACACGATCATGCGCTGGGCCAGGAATTCGGTGCGCGAGCCGAGATCCTTCTGGTAGATCGTGCCGGTGTGGTTGACCAGGAAGGTCATGACGCCGGAATTGCCGTATTCGGCCGGCCAGGCGACCAGCGCAAACCCGCCGATCATCTTGCCTTTGACGACGTAATTCAGCGCGCCGCCGGGCGCGTCGGAGCCCTGCGCTTTCAGGATCCGGAAATAGTAGCCGTGGTACGGCGCTGTGCCCTCGTCGCGGACCTTGTAGCCTTCGGCGGCGGCTTGCGCGGCGAGCTCACCGAGCGGGCTCGGATTCTGGTCGTCACGCCAGAACAATCCGTCGGTCTTGCCGGGCCGGCTGACGATGCGCTGCGCGTAGGCGCCCACGCCCTCGCCGCGATCCTTCTCGGCATATTCGTTCTGGGCATCGACATAGGCGAGACAGGTCTGGATCGCTGCAAGCTCGTTGCGCCCAATCCGGCGGTAGAGGATCTCGCGGCGGCCTGCGGCTGAATCGAAACTCCAGCCATCGTGATTGTTGACCAGCGGAATCGGGAACGGGAAATCATCCGTCCCCAGGATCAGGGTCGCTTTCTTGTTGCCATCGGCCTTGATCGAATGCTTCGCATCGTAGGCCGACAGGAAGCGTTGCCGTGTCTCGGCATCGGCAACGCTGTCGCCGGATTCGATGATGTCGGCAGCATCACGGCCCAGCACCTTCAGCATGGCACGGTCCGTGCCGGTTTTGACGGCTGCCGCGAGGGCGGCCGCCGCGTCTTCCGGGTTCGGAAAGCCTTGCTGTGCACTGGCCGGAGACAGCAGCAAGCCAAGCGCTGCGGCTGCCGCAATGCTGACGGTGGCGATGCGATCCAATCGCGAAAACAAGGAACCGGTCATCGTGACACCTCCGATTGGCCAGGGATCAGCGCCCCATTGGCAAGCCAGTCGCGATAGCTGTGCATCTTGAGACCGAGCTTGTCGTAGTAGACCCTGAGATAGCCGTCGGCACCACGCGTCACGGCTTTCGGCATCACCTGCTCGACCTCCTGCGCCATCACGCCGACATAGGCCTTGTTGCTGCCGAGATAGCTGAAGCGGTAGTAGCCGAGGCCATTGGCGAGATGACCGAGCAGCTCGATGTCGTGCTTCAGCGCGATGTCGGATCGCCGGCCGCCGCCACCGCCACCGCGGAATCCGCCGCCTCCGCCGCCACCACGGAAGCCGCCACCGCCGCCACCACGGAATGCGGCGGCGCCGCCGCCGCGGCCAGCGAAGCTCGCAGCCCCGCCACCACGTCCGCCGAGGCTCGCCCGTCCCCGTGCGGACTGCAGGTTCGCCGCCCGGCCGGACGAGACGTTGCCGAGAGCGCCGTCGCGACGACCGCCGCCACCACGCGCGGCATCACGGCTGCCGCCGCTCGGCCTGGCACGATCGCCGCCGCCCTTGGCCCTGTTGCCGGCGCCCGCACGGTCGCCGCCCTTGGCACGATCAGCCGCACCAGCACGATCGCCACCCTTCGCGCGATCTCCGGCGCGGTCGCCTGCACGGTCTCCTGCCCGATCGCCGGGATTGAGCACCTGCTGACCATCGCGGCCGCGATAGTTCATGCGATCGCTGACGCCGGCACGATTGGCGTTGTTGCCGAAGCGCTGCTGCACATTGCTGTTGTTGTAGCGGACGCCCTGGCGATGGAACGAATTATGCTGCCAGTTGATGTTGTTGCTGCGGTGGTTCACATAGACGTTGCGATTGCCCCAGTTGAAGCCGCCGCCCCAATAATTGCCCCAGCGTCCGATCGCCCAGCCGGCACCGAAGGCGAGGCCTGCCGCGATCACGCCGGCGCCGATATAGGAGGGATAGCCGAAGTAATATGGCGGATACTCCGCATAGGGCCACGAACCATAGACCGTCGCGGGATCGTAATAGGGAACGTAGACCGTGTTCGGATCGGTCTGCTCGATGACGATGACCTGCTTGTTCTCCTGGGTCTGGACACTGACCTTCTGCTGCTTGGTCGTCACCAGCTTGTTGTTGGCCTGCGCCTTGGAGCGCAGCCGCTGGATCGCATCCATCACGTCGGCCTGCTGGGCAAGCACGGCGTCGCCGAGATTCTTGGTCCAGTCGATCTTGTCGCTCATCATCGAGAGCACGTCGCCGGTGCTGGTGAGCGCCTTGACGCTGTCGTCCCAGGCCTGCTTGTCGACCTCGGTCTTCAGGGCATCACCCTTGAGGGACTTGCGTTCCTTGAGCCAGCGATCGGCCTGCACGACCTCGAGCGGATAGGTTGAGGCCGCCAGCACGTTGGCGAGCAGCGAGTCCGGGTACAGCGCGATCGGCGCCACCAGCGCTTCCAGCTGTTCGGGCTTGAGGAGCTGATCCGTCGGCTGCGTCGCTGGCGAAGCGGCCGGTTGCGGCTGGCTGGCCTGGGCCGGTGGCTTGTCAGGACTCTGGGCGCCTGCGGCCACCGGCGCCGCCAATAGCACAACCGCAAGCAGGGTCTTGCCCCAACGGAACATTGCAACCTCCATCGACATCGATGGCTTGCAACATCGGGCACGGGACCGACCGCCCTTTGATCAAGATCAAGGAAAGCGACCGTCTGCTTAGCTGCCCGCCGGAGCCGGTTGCTGCGACGCGAGATGGATGCGCCGGTCGTGGATCAGGTTCTCAAGACGGTGCGCGGCCACGTTCACCGCGGTGACGGCGCGCTCGGCCTTCTCGTCGTCAACGGGCTGGCTGCGCTGCACGCGCAGCACCTGGTCGATCTCGCGCTCGATCTCCTCCAGCTCAGCCACGCTTCCGGCGTGCCGGATACGCGGTCCCAGCGCGTAGAGCGCGTCGAGCGCCTCCTGGCGGGCCTTTGTCTCGGGCGAACGAAGGAATTTCCAGGCCGCCGCCAGCACGGAAGCCAGTGCCCCCGCGATCATCGGTGCCAGGAAGATTGCATTGCCCCACTGGTCGAGAAAGCTTTCCCGCGTCCCGTCGTAGAACGCCGCAGCGCCGGGATGCACCGGAATGTAGGCGCCTGCATCGGTATCCGGCGTCGCGATCTGGGACAGCGCCGGCAATTCGGCAAGCAGGTCGCGGCGCGCATTCATGATCGACTGCGCCAGGTCGCCGATCACGTCGTTGCCGAGTTTTTTCTGCGCCACCAGATAGAACTTGGTCCGCAGCGTCGTCAGATCATCGGCCGGAATCGGCGGCGAGCCGCGCAGCGTGCCCTTCGGCACGTCAAAGCTCTCGTATGCGCCTTCCTTCTCGGCAATCGCGCCTGCGGATTCGACGGCGATCATGACGGGGCCGGTCCGTGCAGTGTGCGGGAAGATGCCGCGCAGCAGCGACAGGTACTTTTCCGTCAGCGGCATCACCACGAGAATGGCGCGCACCTCCTTGGTGTCGAGGGCCTTGCGGGCCTCCGCGGGCGCGATCGGCTTGAACGTCACACCCGTCCGCGTCAGGTCGTATTCGTCGGTCAAAACCTTGATCAGCTTCTGATTGGTCTCGGCGCCGATCACGCCAATCGTGGCCCGCTTCAGCTCGGTGACATCGGATATCGCGGCGCCGGGCGGCGCGACTAGCAATACGACCGCATGGGCCAGCACGACAACCGCCTGAGCCTGCGAGAGATCACCGACATCGCCGCGTACGACGGCGAGGTCGACCTTACCCGCCGCGAACGCGGCGGCAGACTCGACCGGCCCCGCCGTCTGAACCATATTGAGACGGACCGGCGCCTTCGATTGCGCGAACTTGCCGGCGACCGCCGAGACCAGCCTGCCCGCCTCGCCGTCCAGCGAACCGACCGCAATCGTCAGGGTCGTCGGCCGCACATACCAGCGATAGGCGAACCAGCTTGCGCCGCCCAGCAAAAGGATGACACCGGCTACCAGGGCAATGCGCAACGATCTCGGCAGCCTGCTCGGGTCCACGGCGTCACCCGATGCGTTCGGCATCAGCCAGCGGACCGCAGGCCGCGTTTGGCCACCACGGAGAGCAGGCGTCGCTAGATCTTGCAGCGATGATAGTTGACCTCCATTCCCTCGATTCCCGGGAACTGGCGGGTGATCGTGTCGTCGTCGACCGCCTTGAGGAAGAATTGCACGCTCGAGACCATGATACCAGAGGCGCAGCCGACGACGATGTTGATGTTCTGGCCATCATCCTTGCGCGACTTGATCACGCAATTCTCGTGCTTGCCCCTCAGGCGATCGGCTTCGGCGATGAAGCCGCCGCCATAGACGCCGGAGAAGTTGGTGAAGGTCAACTGGTTCGCCCGGCCCTTGCGCGCGAACACCTTGTTGCATTGCGCGCTGCTCGTCGCCCATGCGCCGATGAGATCGAATGCGCTGGCGCAGTCCGGCAGGACCAGCACGCCGGCCATCAAAGCCGCGCAATATTTCCCCACTGACATCCAGCCTCTCCTTGGCGGTGAATTCGCCGCTCAATGTCCGCTCAGAACCAGCGTCTTGATCGGCAGCAGCAGCGCCTGGATGCGAAGCAGCAGCGCATGCACCAGCCCCACCGTATCGATCGCATGCAGGACGAAGCCTCGCCACGCGCTGGTCTCCTTGGCCGAGATTTCCTCGTGATTGCTGGTGTAGGCATTGACGATGCAGTTGCTGCCCGCCGTGACGCCGTCGAGACCGCCCTTGTACATTGGCTCCATGAACACAAGGATGGTGCCCGGCCGCGCGATGTTCTGCGGATCGATCAACTGCTCGCCGCCGCGGAATTGCCCGGACGCGATGTAGTCCTGAACGGACGTGATCACCATCGGGATGATCACCCACGGCTTCGAAACACAAGTCGCTTCCCCAACCATTCCTTCCTTCAGGACCTGGGCCTCGATCTGGCCGAAGCCGGCCTGCAGCGACCGTTGTCCTGCCCCTTCCGGAATCAGGACGCCGGCCGGGCGCATCAACGGATTGACGATGTCGCCGGGGCGGAGCAGGAATTGCTCGACCCTGCCGTCCACCCCCGCGCGGATAACGGTCTTGTCGAGATCGACCTGCGCCTGCGCCAGCGCGGCCTCGGCGCTCGCCTTCTCGGCCGGCAGCAGAGTTGAGACCCGCAACGTAGCGGACTTGTTGACAGCATTGGCGGCATCGATGCCGGCCTGGCGCTGATCGACCATCACCTGCAGCTTTTCGATGTCGCGCTGCGGCACGATGCCGGGATTGCGGCGCTGCAGCTCGCTCTTGACCTCTAGCTCATCCTTGGCCTGCTGATAGGCAGCCTTGGCCTCCCCGATTTGCGCCTCAGACTTCGCGACATCGGCCTCGGCCGACACCATGGTGGCGTCGACCTCGGCAACCTTGCGCTTGGCGGTCTCGAGTGCCGCCGCCTGCTTCGAACTGTCAAGCCGGAACAGCACGTCGCCTTTCTTGACCGACGCGCTGAAGCCGACATTGACCTCCGCGACGCGCCCCGATCCTTCCGGCACGATCGGCACCGTGCGGAAGAACAGCGCCGCGCTGGTGGTCGAGGGATGGAAATAGAAGATCGTCGTGATCAGCGCCACCGTCAGCATCAGGCAGCCGGTGATGCCCCAGCGCAGCTCATACCAGACGGAATAGAAGGTGATCTCCTTGCCGAACCGCTTGCCCTGCACGTAGCGCCGATAGAGGTAATCCGGCAAGAGCGTGAACAATGAACACAGCATCAGCTCAAGCATGACTGTGCACCTCGCGCTTGGCGACGTCGACCGTCTTCGGGCTGGGCTCGCTGGCGACGGTCGGCTGTGGCGGTTCGCTATCTCCCTCGGGCCTTGCACCCGCATCCGAAGCACCGGCGATCTTCTCCACCGAGCCTGCGATGCTGCGAAGTGGCGTGCCGAAATCAGGCAGATCGATCAGTGCGAGCAGCAGGCCAGCGACCCAGAACGCATGAATATGGGTGAAAAGCGAAATCAAGCCCAGGATCGCCACGATCTCGAACTGCAGCTTCTCCGATTTATGCGCCATCCGCTCGGGAAGGCTGTGTAGCCGCCAATAAAGAACGCCGACATAGAACACGGTGCCAACCAGAAAGACTCCCATCACCACCATCAACACGTCAGTCCCCTGGGCCGGCGCGAGGTAGAACGGCAGATGGTGCGGGGCAAGCGGATGAAGCTGTTCGGTCAAGCCAAATCTCCCAACCGCAATCAAAAGCGTGCGGCGTCGGACCCGCACACTGGCTGCCATCCTATCGCGCTCGCTTGATCTGGATCAAGGAGGCTTGGTCAGTCCGCCCCTAGCGTTCACTGGCAGGGAGGACGATCGGGTCTGAGGAGCCAGCAGCCATGCGAGACAAAATCGACGAGTTGATCCCGAAGGCGAACGACATCCAGAAGCAGGCCGCGCTCAAGGAAGCCGAGAAAGCCGACGAGCACGTCAAACGCGCCGCGGCCGCCGAGGCGGAGAAGCGCGCCCTGATCGAGCGGCTGAGCAAGCCATCGGGGCTCACCGAAGACGAGAAAGTCAAGCTGGCGGCGACCGTCATTCAGCGTGCGGTGCGCAACGGATTGTCAGAGGTGCAGGTCTACCGCTTCCCCAACTCGCTCTGCACCGACAAGGGGCGTGCCATCAACCAGATGGAGGCCGGCTGGGAAAAGACGCTGACCGGCATCCCGAAGGAGATCTACCAGCTATGGGCCGACTACCTGCAGCCGCGCGGTTATCGGATCCGCTACCAGGTCGTCGATTTTCCCGGCGGCATGCCCGGCGACATCGGCATCGTCATTGCCTGGGCCGACTAGCTCAGGCTCCAACGACGGATAGGCATCCATGGCGAAAGACAAACCCGCCGAAAAGATGAAGCGCAAGGACTATGAGAAGGAGCTACACAAACTGCAGGTCGAGCTCTGCCATCTCCAGGAATGGGTAAGGGAGAAACGCCTCAGGGTGATCGTCCTGTTCGAAGGACGCGACGCCGCCGGCAAGGGCGGCACGATCAAGGCGCTCACCGAGAAGGTCAGCCCGCGCGTGTTTCGCGTGGTCGCCCTGCCCGCCCCGTCCGACCGCGAGAAGTCGCAGCTCTTCATCCAGCGCTATATGCAGCAATTTCCGGCAGCCGGTGAAATCGTGATCTTCGACCGCAGCTGGTACAACCGCGCCGGCGTCGAATATGTGATGGGGTTCTGCTCCGCCGCGGAGCACAAGCGCTTCCTCTCGTTGTGCCCGCAGATGGAGCAATACATCATCGAGGGCGGCATCATCCTGATCAAGCTCTGGCTCGAGGTCGGCATGGAGGAGCAGGAGCGGCGCTTCCGCGCGCGGATCGATGATCCGCTGCGGCAGTGGAAGCTCAGCCCGATGGACACTGAATCCTTTCGGCGCTGGTACGATTACTCCCGCGCCCGCGACCTGATGTTCAAGGCGACGAGCTCGAAGCATGCGCCATGGCGCATCATCCGCTCCGACGACAAGCGGCGTGCGCGGCTGAATTGCATCTCACATCTGCTGAAAACCATCCCCTACGGACGGGTCAAGCGCGACAAGGTCGAGCTGCCCAAGCGCTCCGACAAGGGCCGCTACAACGATCAGGCCGGCCTGCGCGGGATGAAGTTCGTCGAGCAACGTTACTGAAACGATCTTGCAAAAAGGCCGGGCTCGACGCCCGGCCTTTTGCTTGCGTCTTTCCTGCGGCTATTTGAGGCGAATGGTGACACCGCCCACCGCGGCCGACAATTCGGCTCCGACCTTCGGACCGCTGAGCTGCAGGATCACGCCATTGCCGTTCTGCAGCTGCACGCCACCGGCACCCGCGGCGATCGCGCCGCCTGCACCAGCGACACTGTAAGAGCCTTCGATCGAGCCCGGTCCCTTCAGATTGAAAGCGCGCCCGACCAGCTTGGTGGTCGAGGCGCCGATCGTGAAGCCGACGCTCATGCCGGAGACGGTGAACGGATAATGCTTGCCGCGAAGGGTCAGCACGCCCTCGCCACCCCCCACGCCCACGATGAGGCCGCCCTTGGTGAAGATGACGGCGACCGCACCGGTCTCAGCCTGCGACGGGGTGCTGAAACCGGCCAAGCTCACCGCCAGCGCGGCGACAATTCCGAACAGACCTGCCTTCCTCATGACGTCCCTCCAGTGATCGTTTGCGTTCTATTGTGCGAGCAGCATCGCGAAATAGCCGAAGATGGTGAGCAGGATTCCCGAGACGGCGTAGCCGACCGGGAAGCCGATCCAGGGCACCGAGCTCTGGATCTCGACCGCGGCCTCGCGGCACGGGCCGGAGTGCGACCGCGCACCGGCCACGCCGCCCATCAGCACGGCCGGATTGATCTTGAACACGTGGAAGCCGATCGCCCAGACGATGAACGGCGGGATCGTGCAGGCGATGAAGCCGACGATGAAGATCTTCAGCGCAACCGCGCCGGTCAGCTGAGCCAGCAGCCCCGCGCCGGCGTTGACGCCAACGATAGCGACGAACACGACGAGGCCGAGATCTTCCAGCACATTGCGGGCTGCGTTCGGCGTGTTGCCGAAGAACCGCAGCCGCGACACGATCGAGGACACGATCACGCCCGACAGCAACAGGCCGCCGGCATTGCCGAGACCAACCTTGGCGCCGAACGCTGGGAATTCGATCATGCCGATCAGGAAGCCGATGATCATGCCGACTGAGAGGGTCAGCAAATCGGTCGACGTATTGGTCCGCGCGATGCGGCCCCAGAGATCGCCGAGCTCGTTGACCGCAGTCTTCAGGCCGACCACCGAAACGATGTCCATCCGCTCCAGCTGGGTTTTCAGGCCGGCTGGAATCTGGACGCCGCCGCGCTCGACCTTCGTCACCTGCAACTGGCCGGCGATCGCCGTGTCGCGGAAGGACTCGAAGGTTCTCCCCACAACCTCCTTGTTGGTGACCAGAATATCCGCCTGGTCCATGGGAATACCCAGCGCCTTGGCGTCGGAGACCTCCGGGCCGATCAGGCCCATCTTCTCGGTGAGGTGCGCCGTGGAGCCACCGAGCGCGATGACGTCGCCTTTCGCCAATTCGAGGTCGGGATCGGCGCCCAGCGACTGTCCGCCGCGGGAGACGTTCACGATGCGATATTCCGGATTGAACGCCCGGAACTTGGCGATGGTCATGCCGACCTGAGCCTGGTTCTCGAGCCGATACGCGCGCAGACCGAACTGACGATAGCCGGTGAGCCCGCCGCCTTCGAGATCCTTGACGCCGAACTCTTCCTCATACTTCTTCGCCGCCGCCCTGGCATCGACACCCCACCAGCGCGGCAGGTATTTGCAGATCAGGATGATGCCGACGGTGCCCCAGATATAGGTGATCCCGTACGACAGTGCGATCATGCCGGAGGCTTCCTCCGGCTTCATGCCCTCAGGCAATTTCACGACACCCGAAGTGACGGCCTGTTCGGCGGAGCCGATCGCCGCCGACATGGTCTGCGAGCCCGCGAGCATGCCGCCGGCTGCACCTGGCGGCAGGGCGAACATTTTTGCACCGACGACCACGAGCGTCAGACCAAGGACGCTGGAGACGACCGCAAGGACGCAGAACTTGAGACCGTCACCTTTCAGGCTGTTGATGAACGACGGTCCGACGCGCAGGCCGACGCCGTACATGAAGAGATAGTAGAACAGGCTCTTCGCGAAATTGTTCAGCTCGAGCTTCACACCGTATACTGACGCCCAGACCGACAGCCCCGCACCCACGATGATCGCGCCGGCGACCATGCCGAGGCCGTAGCCCTTGATGCTGGCCCGGCCGATATAGACAGCGAGGCCAACGACGAAGAACAGCAGCAGATATGGATACTGCTGCAAGAACTGGAAAAACCCCTGCATGTTCGTCCTCCTATGAGGCGGCCTTCAGCTTCGGCTGCGAGCCCGGCTTGGGCCGGCCGATCCTCGCCAGGGCTTCGGTGCGCACGAGCTTCAGCCCTTGCTTGGCGTCGTAGCCGTGGATCTCCTTCACATCGAGCTTGCGCATGAAGTCGATGGTCTCCTGGGTAATGAGCTGACCCGGCACCATGATCGGGAAGCCCGGCGGATACGGGATCACGAAGTTCGCGGAGACGAGCTCAGGCCCCGCCTTCAGGCGGCGATCGATCTCGGTATCGTTGAGGCGAATGAACTCGCAGCCCGCCGCGTCATAGGCCGCGTAGAAGCCGCTGCGGATGTCGCCCTCGTTGGTCTTGGCGCCGGCATCGCCGCGGAACGCCGGATGGAACTGCGAGAAATTCGGCAAGTCGGGCACATCCTTCATCAGGCTCTTGACCCGCGCCTCGAAGGTCCGCCGCGCGTTGTCGCCGCCTTTCGCGAGCTCCCGGTCGACCTCGCCGGCAATCTCGGCCAGCACGCGAACCAGATGGGCGACGTCACTGCGCGTGTTGTTGATGTTGGACTGGATCAGCACCGAGTTGCGCGAGGTCTTGTTGACCTGGATGTTGTACTCGTTCGCCAGGATGCCCTTGAACTGCGTGCCGTCGTAACCGGCCATGCCGCACACCAGCGTCATGCGGGTCGGATCGAGGCAGAACTCGTCCTCGTCCAGGCTCTTCAGCGTGTTCGCCCAGTTCACGCCGGCAGCCAGATAGTCGGTGAAACCGCTCTGGCGATATTGCGCGGGCACCATCACGTCGGCGCCGAGCACGCGGAAGTATTTCGAGATCAGCGGACTATTGTTGACCGCCTGGCGGATCGCGAAGGCGACTTCCATCGCATTAGCGACGAGGCCATAACCCTCCAGCTCCATCTGCCGCCGCGAGACGTCGAGGCTGGCGATCAGCTGCTGGTTCGGGCTGGTGGATGCGTGCGTGAACACCGCCTCCTTGAACTGCTGCTCGACCGTGTGGAACTCGACATCCTTGACCGCGAGCATGGAGCCCTGCCGGATCGCCGACATCGACTTGTGGGTCGAGTTGGTCTGGTAAACCCGTAGCCGGATCTGGCGCGGATCGGGGATCAGCCGGGTCTTGAGCAGCAGCTCTTCCGACGGGTTCTTGCCGAGCTCAGCCTGCTGCTTCTCATAGGCCGCGACCGATTTGGGATCGTGCATCCAGGCTTCGATCTCGTTCGCCGCCCCCATCGCGGTGCGCCGCCTGAGGAACGGCGAGAAGCGCGCGAAGCCGAACCAGGCCTCGTCCCACAGGAAGATCAAATCGGGCTTGATGGCGAGGCATTCCTCCATCACCCGGCGGGTGTTGTAGATATGACCGTCGAAGGTGCAGTTGGTGAGATCCAGCATCTTGACGCGGTCGAGCCGGCCGTCGGCCTTCGCGCTCAGGAGCGTCTGCTTGATCGTCTTCAGCGGTACGGCGCCATACATCGAATATTCCGTCATCGGGAAGGCTTCGACGTAGAGCGGCTGGGCGCCTGCCAGCACCATGCCGTAGTGATGCGACTTATGGCAGTTGCGATCGACGATCGCGAGATCGCCGGGCGCCAGCAGCGCCTGCACCGCCATCTTGTTCGAGGTCGAGGTGCCGTTGGTCACGAAGAACACGCGGTCCGCGCCGAGCGCGCGCGCCGCTTTTTCCTGCGCCTTCTTGATGTTGCCGGTCGGCTCCAGCATGCTGTCGAGGCCGCCGGTGGTCGCGCTGCTCTCGGCCAGGAACAGGTTCAGGCCGTAGAATTCGCCCATGTCGCGAATCCAGTCCGACTTGAAGATGGACTTGCCGCGCGCGATCGGCAGCGCGTGGAATGTGCCGATCGGACGCTGGGCGTATTTCTTCAGGTTCTCGAAGAACGGCGCGTCGTAGCGATCCTGCACACCTTCGAGGATCGACAGATGCAGCTCCAGCAGCTCCTCGATCGAGTAGAAGATACGGCGAACGACGCTGGCTTCGGGATTCCCCGCCATCTCCTCGACGTCGCGATTGGACATCAGATAGACATCGAGCTCGGGCCGCACCTTCTTGATGATGTGGGCGAGACGGAGCGCCGAGGCATCGGACTCGTCTTTCAGGCCGGCCGCAGCCGTCATGCTGCGGAGCACGGGCGCATCGTGGCGCGAGCGCAGGGCAAAACCTTCGTTGATGACGACGGCCGCGAGGTTTGGATTGACCATCGCCGCGCAGAAGGCGTCTTCAAGGCTGCCGACGATGACCGGCTCGTAGATGAAGCTGTCGGCCGGACGGCGAAGCTTGCGCCATTCGGCGGCCAGCGCCGGCCAGTTGTTGGACGCGAGCCCCGTGACGATCAGCGTCTCGAAGTAGGGCCGGCGCGCCGCATGCGAGCCGAGGGTCGGAGACAGCAGGTCGGTTGCTTCTGCGTCGCCGTCGTCCTTGGCGCTCCAGTCGCCGGCGTGTTGCCGGAACGAGCGCGTGGTCAGGGCCTGCATGATCCGGGTCGCAAGGCCCAACGAACCGGCGGCGTCGCCGGCGGCCGCGGCTTCCTTCAGCGCGGCCATCAGGCGCAAACCTGGATAGCCATGGAACTCCTCGGTGACCGCCAGCGTCGACAGCGCCGCGTCATACGCTGCGCGGTCGCCGCCCCGGCTCCATAGCTTTGCGGCTTCGACGAGGTCGCGCCAATTGTCGGCTCGCGCGCCGGGTCCGTTGAAGAACTGGTCGATGCGCTGCTGGGCCTGCTTCGCGTCCTTGGCCATGGATCTCTCCCGATTTTGGCGTGGCTCGGCGGGATGGTTAGGGCTGTGCCCTCTCCTCCCTTTGATCCAAGTCAAGCTTCGGGGTCGGGTTGAGACGAACTTTGCCGCGATGCGAGCGGTCGCGACGCCCTAACCGTTCGGCTGCGGCGTCCTGTCGCCCAGCACGCTGTCGAGCGTACGCATCCAGTCACCGCTGTCGGTCTTGTCGCCAAGGCCGTCCGCCTGCAGGAGATCGCGGAGCTGCGCATGCGCGCCGACGATGCAGAATGCGATCTGCCGCGATTCGAGTTCCCCGTGCAGATCGTGCAGCATGCGCGATCCCGCCAGATCGATGAAGGGCGATGCCGAGAGGTCACAAGCCACCAGCTTGATTCCGGGAGATGCCCGCAGTGCCGCCAATACGGTTTCGAAGACCGTCTCGGCGTTGACATAAAGCAGAGATGTTTCCGGTCGGAAGGCAATGATCCCAACCAGCGGCTCGACGCCCTCATGCCGCGTGCGGTCCGAATAGCGGCCGGTGCCGGGAAGCCGGCCGAGGAAGGCGATATTGGGCTTGGACGCGCGCAGCAGCAGCAGGGCGATCGAGGCAACGGCCGCCAGCAGCACACCTTGCAGGATCCCCAGGAACAGCACCGAGACCAGCGCGATGATCGCTGCATAGAAATCGATCCGGCTGATCCGCCACATCCGCATCAGCGCCGGGATATCGACCAGCTTATACACGGCGGAAAACACGATCGCCGCGAGCACCGCCTTCGGCAGATTGGTCAGCAGGCCCGTGAAGAACAGCAGGCACAGCGCAAGGGTGACCGAGCAGAACACCAGCGCCAGCGGCGTCCGTGCGCCGGCAGCGTCGTTGACGGCGGATTGCGAAAGCCCCCCAGCGACCGGATAACCGTGACCAAAGGCTGCCGCGAGATTGGCGGCGCCGAGTCCCAAAAACTCCTGCCGGACATCCAGCGGATAGCCGTGCTTTGCCGCAAAGCTCCGTGCGGCGGATACGCCTTCCACATAGGCCAGCACCAGGCATCCGGCAGCGATCGGGAACAGGTCATCGAACTCGAGCAGGCCAAATGTCGGAAGCGAGAGCGCAGGCAATCCGGTCGGGATTTCCCCGGTCACCGCCACACCGAGTTTGGCAAGGCCGAACAGCGAGGCGATCAGGATCGAGAGCGCAACGACCACCAGGCCAACGGGCCTTCCCGGCAATTTCCGCTCGCCGAGCAGGAGCAGCAGCGTTGCCACCAGACCAAGTCCGAGCACCAGCGGCTTGGTATCGCCGAGCTGGCCGGCCAGCTTGATCGCGCGGTCGAAGAAATTGTGACCGCCGCCGGCCACGCCGAACAGGCTCGGCAGCTGGCTCATGATGATGGTGAGCCCAGCGCCTGCCTTGAAGCCCACCAGGATGCTGTCGCTGATCAGCCGGACCAGGACGCTCAGCCTGAACAGCCAGGCGATGAAGCAAAGCAACGCGACGCTGAAGGCAACGAGGCTCGCGATCTGCCCATAGCGGATCGCATCACCGGCGGCCAACACGCCGACGGCGCTGGCGATCATCAGAGAGATCGCCGACGTCGGCCCGACTGCGAGCTGGCGGGATGAGCCAAGCAAAGCGTAGCCGATGCCGCCCAGCAGGTAACCATAGACACCGATCTGCGGCGGCAGACCGGCGAGCCCCGCATAGGCCAGCGACACCGGGATCGCATAAGCGGCCAGCGTGATGCCGGCAATCGCATCGCCGCCGAGCCAGGAGGTGCGATAATCGGCAAGCCAGCTCGCCGGTGGAAACCGGTAGATCCAACTCGTTTGCTGGACTGACATCACATCCGCCGTTGAGAGCTCGGATGTCCTTGCGCCAGCCACACTGAAACGGCTTGATTCAGATCAAGCCTCGCGCTGCAGCTCGCAGCCCAGCAGGACGATCAGCAACGGGAATTCCCAACGCGAAAGCGGGACTCCCCTTGGCGGCGAAGGCACCGACCGCAGCTCCAATGCCGAACGCGACGCGCGCGATCGGCACCGTCTCATCGTAGCGGATCGGCGGGCTGTCGGCGATATCGATCATGCTCATCGGCGAGAGGCCGGGCGCGGCAGGTTCTGCGTTGGGCCATAGGCCGCAGCCGCGCAACTGCCAGGCTTGATCTGGATCAAGCTTGGCGCGCTGCCCGCGAGATGAAATCAGCAACGCTTGCTGAGCCGGGGAAAGGCGACCATGGACACCGTCCGGTGGATCGTCTCCACAGCGCCGGAGATTTTCCGCACATTCGTCGGCTGATCACTGGAGGCGCGTGACATGCAGCGCTTACGAATTCTTGCAGCCGCGGCACTTCTGCTCCTTGCACAGGCCGCCTTCGTCCGCGCGGACGATCAAGGCACGTCCCGACGCCTCCAGGAAGAGATCTGGGTGCTGCCGCTCCCGCTTCCGATGTTCGCCTATCTGGTCCGTCCGATTGGCGACGGCCCCTTCCCGCTTGTGATCATGAACCACGGCGTGTCGCTGAACGCCAGGGATCGCAGCTTCTTCCCGCTGGTGGAATTCCGCGATGCCGCGATGTGGTTCGCGCAGCGCGGCTATCTCGTGGTGGCGCCGGTCGGCACCGGTTATGGGGCTGCGGCCATCGATATCCCCGAGCGCGGCATCTACGGCCCGTTCTTCTCCAAGGTCGGCAAATGCACCAATCCAAATTTCCTCGATCCCGGCCTCGCCGTGGCGCAAGTCGATCTCTGGATCATCGACTACATGGCCGCTGAAAAACGCATCGTGCCGAAGGACGTCATCGTCGTCGGGCAGTCAGCCGGCGGCTGGGCCTCGATCGCGCTGTCGAGCCTCAATCCGCCGCAAGTCAAGGCCATCATCACCTTCGCAGCCGGCCGCGGCGGCCGCGTCGACGGCAAGCCCAACAACAATTGCGGCCCCGACAAGCTGGTCGAGGCGACCGGGGTGTTCGGACAAACATCACGGGTGCCGATGCTGTGGCTCTACATCGAGAACGATACGTTCTTCGGCCCGGACCTCTCGAAGCGCATGCACGAGGCCTTCACACGCGCCGGCGGCCGCGCCGAATATCATCTGCTGCCGCCATGGCGCGACGAAGGGCATTATTTCGTCGGCTCGCCCGATTCCATTCCGACATGGTCGCCTTTGGTCGAGCGATTCCTGGACAACATCCGCTAGACTCAGGAGAGCCAACATGACCCGATATGGCACCTGTGCGATCCTGCTGCTATTTGCATGCGGCGTTGCTTCCGCGCGAAGCCAGCAGGCACCGCCGCCGGCAAAGGACGGCGCCGAGGTCGCCCCGCGCGGGCAACACCCGGCGCGGGACATCAAATATGGCGATTGGCGAAAGCTCTGCTTCCACGCCGCCGGTGCCAAGATCCTGTGCCGGACGACGATCACGGGACGTTTCAACACAGGGCAGACCGCCATTCGCGTCGATCTGATCGAACGTGAGGACGGCAATGCGCGGCTACAACTGTTCCTGCCGGTGGGGATGTATCTGCAGGCCGGCGTCAAGCTGTCGGTTGATCAGAACGAAGCCGTTCGTCTTCCCTACACCTGGTGCCTGACCAACATGTGCATTGCCGCCGACGTCGCCGATCCAAAACTGCTTCAGGACATGGACGGCGGAAAGACACTGTCGGTGGCCGTCGTCGATACCAATATCCTGACGGTGACGACGTCGATGTCGCTCGACCACTTTGCGTCGGTGCGCAAGGGAACTGCGGCACAGACATTCGATCAAGCCATCGATGAATAAGCACGGGCTGCCGCGGCTATGAGACGCGAGCCACGACCTGCTCAATGGGCTCCATCAGCGAATTCGCCGTGAATGGTTTGGTCAGATAGGCCACGCATCCCGATGCCATGGCCGCCATGCGCGTCGTCGGATTGTCGTTTCCGGTGATGTAGATGACGGGCACATCGACCCCTTGGTCCGCCAGACGATGCCGCAGCTCGATTCCAGAACCGTCGCTGAGGTTGATGTCGAGAACCAGGCACAGCGCGCCCTCGAAACCGCCATGCCTCAGCAAGGCTCCGCCCGTCTCGAACAATCTGGATGCGAAACCGTATTCGCGGAGCAGCCGTCCGATGCCGCGCAGCATCGAGGGATTATCATCCACGACGAAGATCGATTTCGCGGTCGACAAGGTATCGAGGCTCCTATCTGCCGGTGGGAGCAAGATCTCAGCCGCCAGCCGCAACGTTCGATGTCACGCGGCCGATGATTCCAGATATGCCCCGTCAAGAAGCTTTCATATTGTCCCATGGGACAGGACGGCCATGGCCGGCCGTCAGCCCTGCTCCTTGTCGTCGGCCTCGCGCGTGCCGAGCCGCTCTGCGATCGAAACCAGCTCCGCAAGCGACTGCACCTGCATCTTCTCCATCACCTGATGACGATGCGCCTTGACCGTCCGCTCGGTGGTGCCAAGCTCAAAGGCGATCTGCTTGTTGATCCTGCCGCGCACGATCAGATCGAACACCTGCCGCTCGCGCGGGGTCAATTTGGCCAACAGCGTCCGGAGCGCATCGAGCCGGGTGCGCTGGCTGCGCGCCACATCGTGACGCGCAATGCCGCGATTGATGGCCTCGATCAATTGTTCCGACGCGATCGGCTTGGTCAGAAAATCCTCGGCGCCCGCCTTGATCGCCTGCACGGTGGTCGCAGTGTCGGCGTGCCCCGTCAAGAAAACGATCGGAAGCGTCGACCCCAACTCGTTAAGTCGCCGCTGCAACTCCGGACCGCTCATGCCGGGAATGCGCACATCGAGCAAGATGCAGCCGGGGGCTTCATTGTCCGGCAGCCGATCGAGCAGTTCCAGCGCCGATGCGTAGGTCGCGACGCAATAGCCCGCCAGCCTGAGGCGGCGCTCAAGAGCCGTACGAAACGATGCGTCGTCATCGACGATGTGAACGAAGCCGGGCACTTTTCTCTCCTACGCGACCGGCGGCAAGGAAAGACGATTCACGGCTTAACCTCAGGACCAGCTATCGATGAATTTTCTTGGGCGCAGCCGCGGCGGCGTTGCCGGCTAGCTGCGGCCAGCGCTTGTCCGAAAATTGTCTTCGGAGGAAAGCCGCTGTCCCATCATCGGTCGCCGGTCGACAGCGTCAATGGAGCCGATCGACCGACGTAACCACTTGCTAAAATGAACCTTAAGAAAGCTGCCGGGAAGTCCTGCATTCGTATTAATCCCAAGCGTTCCGTCCGACGAAACATCTCACGCCGCGAGCGGTAACGAGAGGTGGAATACGGCTCCGCCACCAGACTGGTTCTCCGCCCAGATCTGACCGCTGTGCGCCAGAACGATGGTCCGCGCGATCGACAGGCCGATTCCCATTCCCTGCTCCTTTGTCGTGAAGAACGGATCGAAAATATCGTTGAGCTTGTCTTGCGGTATCCCGGGACCGGAGTCGGAGATCGAAATCACGGCCGAAGCATCGCCATCGACTTCGGTGCGACCGATGATGGTGCGTCCGTACGGCATCTTGGCCATCGCATCCATGCTGTTGACGATCAGGTTGAGAATGACCTGCTGCAGCTGGACCGGATCGCCCTTGACGCGCAGCGCCTGCGGCGAGGTCTGCAGATAGAAGGCGACGTTGCGCGCCGAAGCCTGCAGCGCAAGGAAGTCGAACGCCTCGCGCATGGTCAGGTTGAGATCAATCTCCTTTGTCTCAAATGGTGCACGCTTCAGCAGGCTGCGCATCCGGCGGATAACCTCACTGGCGCGCAGATCGTCACGCTTGATGTCGGAGATGATTTCCCTCACCTCGGCGAGGTCGGGCTTCACGCCGCCAAGGATCAACTCGGCCGTTTCGGCATTGGTCAGGATCGAGCCAAGCGGCTGGTTGAGCTCATGCGCGATCGAGGACGAGAGCTCGCCGGCCGTCGCCTGCCGGTTGATATGGGCGAGTTGCGAGAGGCGATTGCGGGCCTCGATCTCGGCTTTGCGCCGCAAGTGCCGTTCATGCAGCAGAAAGGCGATCAGCACGGCTTGGACCAGCAGCGCTGCGGCGAGCATAACCGCGCGCCAGCGATATTTTTCGAGGACGGTCGGCTCGCGAAGCTCGATCCTGCTACCGGCAGGCAGGCTGGCTTCGCTGACGTTCCAATGCTGCATCTGGTGCCAATTGAAGACCGGCTTCACCGCGTCGATAACCGATGGCGGAAGTCTCTCCGGTATCTCGCCGTCCAGGATACGAAGAGCTCTCCTCGCCACATCCGTGCCGATGGTTGTCGGGACAAGCACGAAGCCGCCGATACCGCCCGGCTCGATGAAGGTCTCCGAGGCAACGATGATCGGCCGATTGGCTTTTGCGGCAACGAGCCGCAGCGTTTCGGCGGGAGGCTGGTAACTGCCCGTACGACCGGAATAGAGCCCGGAATAGACGATCGCACTGTTCTCGGGGAGTGTTGACACCCGTTCGAGCACTTCCTCCATGGGGAGACCGATGATCTCGATCACGCGGACGTCGGTGGCGCCGGCCTCGACCTCTTCCTTCCAATTGTGGAAGACGAGCTGACGTTTCCAGTCTTCGGCGACCAGGGCGATCGTCGTCAGATTCGGGACGACGGCGCGCGCCGCCTTGACGGCATCGGCGAATTTGGTGGCCACGATACCGCCGGTCACGAAGGACGGCGGGCGCAGTCGGGCGAATTCCGTTTCCTCGACCAGGGCGAAGACGACCGGCGCTTGCGGCCACAGGCTTGGTCGCCACCGCAGCACGAGTTCCAGCGCCGCAGTCCCCACTGCGACGACCACGCCGATCGGCCGATCGCGGTATTTCGTCTCGAGAAACTGCCGCAGGCTGTCCTCGTAGGCCTCGCCGCCGAAGCGGGTGAGATCGAGGCTCTCCGAATAGACCGTCGTCGGAGCGTGCGCGTGGGCGCCAACCTCGGCCCTGAGCGCCGCGAAGATCTGATAGTAGAACGGCCCGCGCCGATCGGACTGGTCGAGCACCAGCATGGAATGCGGCCGCATCTCTTGCGCCCGGAGGCCAACCGGCGGGAGCAGCGCAACCAGGAGGATGATCAGTCCAGAGAGCCGAATTGCCTTGCCCATAGCGTTCGGAGCCGGAGACCAACGGATGCGGAAGCCTACCACCTGGCCATAACCGTGAAAACTGAAAGCAACTTGAGAGGGCGCGCGCCAATTACGAACAAATTGTCGCGTTCTGCGCACCCTGTCCTTTAGGACAATGACCTCAAGATCAATAGAGATTGCACCTGCAGCCATCGTAGACCACAGCGCGCGGAAACAGAATTTCGACCCATTGCCGACGCCGACGGTCCAGTACAAGCAGGGAGTTGGTCCATGTTTGCTCACGGCAACGCACGACCGGCCAATGTGCCCAGCATTCTTGGCGGATTGACCGCCACCCCCTCCAGCTTCGCCATCAGCGAATTCCACTACCGAAGAGGTACCGAGATCTACGGCGAGAAGGAGCCAGCAGAGTACGTCTACCAGATCGTCTCCGGGGCGGTCCGCAGCTACAAGCTTCTGTCCGACGGCCGCCGTCAGATCGGTGCCTTCCATCTGGTCGGCGACATCTTCGGTCTGGAGAATGCAGAAACGCACCGCTTTACCGCCGAAGCGATCGTCGATACGACGGTCCGGCTGACCAAACGGATGAGCCTGGAGCGCGTGGCGCATGCCGACTCCGCCCTCGCCCACAATCTGCTGGTCATGACCACCAGCAATTTGCAGCATGCCGAAGACCACATGCTGCTGCTCGGCCGCAAGACGGCGCTGGAACGGGTCGCCGCCTTCCTGCTCGAAATGGATCGCCGGCTCACCGGCGTCGGCGTCGTTGCGCTACCGATGTGCCGGCGCGACATCGCCGACTATCTTGGCCTCACGCTCGAGACCGTCTCGCGCGCGCTCTCCAAGCTGCACGCCTATGGCGCGCTCAACTTCCTCGGTTCGAACCAGCGCGAGATCATGCTGGTCGATCGCGATCAGCTGGCCGCATTGGACACCTGAGGTTCAGGAAGGTTTCGGCAAGCCTGTCTGACGCTCGATGGTCTTTTGCAGCACCTCGAACAGGACCGCGGTCGACCAGCCGAACATCAGGATACCGTTCATGGCGGCCATCGGACCGGTGAGCGACCACGCTTTGACCGGCGTGACATCGCCATAGCCGAGCGTGGTGTAGTTCACGAAAGCAAAATAGAGCAGATCGCTGCCGGGCGGCGCCGCGCCGAGCACCCAATAGGCCAGCGACCACACCACGATTTCCAGCATGTGGGCCAGCATCAGCACCAGCGCGGTCGCAACCATCACGCCACTGAGCTGCAGGCCGGGCCGTCCGGCCGTGCCGAGTGCGATCCCCCGCACCAGTCCGATCACCGCGACGGTCCACAATGAGTGGATCGCGATATTGATCGCACTCACAGACGATCCCACCAGGAGCTGAAGCAACATCATCGCTCCTTCGCCAGCGGGGCGCGGTCGTCGCGGATCCAGGCGGTCGTCAGTTCCCATGCGACCGCCAGAATGATCGGGCCGATGAACAGGCCGACGATGCCATGCGCCAGCGTGCCGCCGATCACGCCGACGAAAATGACGAGCGTGGGCGTTGTCAGGCCACGCCCCATCACCAGCGGCTTCAGCACATTGTCCATCACGCCGACGATCAGGAAGAACAGCGTCAGCAACAACGCGGTGGTAAAATCCTTGGCCGACCAGATCCAGATCATGACGGGCAGCAGCACGATCGCGGCGCCGATCTGCACGATCGCCAGCAGCATCACGGCGAAGGCCAGCAGCCCGGCGCTCGGAATCCCCGCCAGCTTGAAGCCGATGCCCGCCAGCAGGGATTGCAGCACGGCCACCCCGATGACGCCCTGGGAGACTGCACGAATGGTCGCACCCGCCAAATCAAGGAAGTGCTCGCTCTGCTCCGGCACGATGCGGGACAGGAAGCCGCGGCATGCCGCGGCCAGCTGCGAGCCGTAGGGAAACAGCACGCCAGCCAGCGCGACCGCCATGAGAAATTTCAGCATCCCGACACCGGCGTTGCCTGCGAAGGTGAACAGGATGCCGGCCAGCGGCTTCAGATGCGGCACCACTTCGCGCAGCACCGCGCGCAGATTGGTCGACGCACGGTCCCAGAACTCATAGAGCGGCGCGCCGATCAGCGGCCAGTCCTTGATCCCCTCCGGCGGCGACGGCACGGCGACATGGCCGTCACTTAATTGATCCGCGATACCCCTGACGCCCTCGATGGCGCCAATGCCGAGCCAGGCCGCGGGGCCAATGACGATTGCCAGCGCGACGCATGTCAGGATGATGGCTGCGAGGCCGGAGCGGCCACCTAGCGCGCCGGTCAACCAGGTGAAGACAGGATAGAGCGCGACCGCGAGCACGACGCTCCAGGCCAGGATCGGCACGAAGGGGCGGACCAGCACGAACGACCAGTAGATCAGCAGCGCCAGCAGTCCGAGACGAATGGCGAGCTGGATGAAGTCGTCTCCGGCCACGATTTGGCGAAGGGTTTTCAAGTGCGCGCTTCCCCTTGAGCATCAGCAGGCACGTGCTCAAGCGGTGCCATCGCGGCACCATGCGCTGCTTGATTCAGATCAAGCGGCCCTCGTCGCAAACGACACGACCCCGGTTCGGGGGTAAAGAACCGAGGTCGCGCCGCATCTCGTCCAGGTGCGATCACGGCCAGGATCGATGCGCGATCGCAGCTCCCTTTAGGCGTGCACGGTCGGCCGCGGCAATTGTCCCAAGGTGCAGGTTCGTCCGCCCTTCCCGCGGGACGCGGTCGCCTTGATTCAAATCAAGGCCCGCCCGTTGGCCGCTGACACGCTTGCCGCGTTACGATGTTGAATTTGGTCGTGATCAGCAGCCGCTGTTTCGATCAGGACCGTTTGTGTCACCCGAGGGCGGAGGATGTCATGAAAATCACCAAAGCATTGCTGGCCGCGACCCTGTTTGCTGCCACGATCGGCGTAGGCGCGAGCCACGCAGCCCCCTTGCCGACCGATGTCGCCGCCATGAAAGCCATGGTCGACAACGACGCCGTGCAGCAGGTCCGCTGGGGCTATCGTGGTGGCTGGGGCGGCTATCGCGGTGGCTGGGGCTATCGTGGCGGCTGGGGCTATCGTGGCTGGGGCCTGGGCGCGGCCACGGCCGGCGCGATCGTGGGCGGTGCCATCGCGAGCTCAGCCTACTATGGCGGCTACGGCTATCCCTATTACGGCGGCGGCTATGGATATGGTGGCGGATACGGTTACGCATCCGACTATTATTGCCCGCCTGCCTATGGCGGCTACGGCTATTACGCTCGGCCGCGCTATTACGGCTGGTAGATCGACCGACGAGGTGCGCGCTAGCGGCGTTCGATGATCTCACCGAAGGCCGAGCAGCGATCGCCGATATCCGCTGTCGCGGGCTTCGTTCCTGCACACGAAGCTGCCGTTGAAGCCGCGGGCGTATCGCTGCTGTCCCTTCAGATAGTAGCGCCCACGCTGGAAATCGAGCCAGACCACGGTGTCACCGGGACAGTGCCGTTGGGCCTGGACCTCATCGCGGAACGGCGTCAGCGGCAAGGCCGGCGCCGGCTGCGTGCTCACGAAAAGGATCGCTACCGAGACGATGCCAAACCGAACCGCGGGATAGCCTCGACGCCCAACGGCGCCGATCTCGGCGCACTGAATTCTGGATAACAGGAACCGGCTCAGAGCCACATCAATCCGAAGGCGAACGCCGCGCTCGACAGCAGCCCTGCCATCATGACGATCGTTCGAAAGGCGATATCGCCGTCGATCATGTCGAGCAAAGGACGCAACCAGTTGCGCGAGACGGGCGATCGACCCGCTCCTTGTGCTCCGCGAAATTCGTCGCTGCCATACCCCATGATGCGATTGTAGGTCACCACGGGATCGCCTTGACCAGTGCAGTTTGTGCCAGAAGTCTCACGATCATGCGCGGCACGGCGCCTGACCCAAATGGGCCACGCGGCAATTCATCCGCGCCAGCAACAGTGCCGCTGACGGCGTTGTCAGCCGCGGAGGTCATGTGACGACTCAGCTGCCTTTGGCAGTGTTACCACCGGGAGCGACATTTTCCTCCTTCGAGACGGCGACACCGCATGCAGCGGTGTTGGCCGAGTGGGCCATGCGATCGAAGGGATTGCGTATCGCAACCTTGAGGGCGGCCAGCTCCTCCTTGCCGAGATAGGCGATCTTTCCCGGCGGGGTCGTCACCATCTTGCCGATCGCAGACGTGGGAATGCCGAGCTTGGCCGACAGTCTCGCGAGCCTGATCGTGTCGCGCAGCGTCCCGCTGTCCTCGTTGCCCTGCATGTTGCCGACCGAGTGGACACCGATCTTGGCATCGGGCGCGGCGTAGCGCTTCCGGCTCGCCAGGAAGATGAAGGCACAGGCCGAGTCGCATTCGCCGGACACATAAGTCGCCATCTGCCGCCGCTGCGCCAGCATGGCGATGCGGAGACCTTCATGGAGAGAGCCGCCGCCCGAATTGAGATCGAGGCCGATAATGCGGCGCTCGCTGCCGACGCGTGCGCGAAACTTCACAAAGTCGCCGTCTGCGATGTCGCCGCTGAGCTTCAAGACGTCTCCGCGGCAGCCAATGATCCGCGAGAACTCCATCGCGAGACAGCTTGTCGACATCAACATGAGCGTGATCGCCACGCCGCACCCGGTCGGGTGCCTCGTCCGAGCCGTGCGAAGCCCACGCGGCATGAGAGCTCCTCGAACTTGGCGTTGGATCATGATGGTTGATCAGCCGTACGGCAGGCGCCGCGCCCTCGCTTGACATAGGTCAAGCCAGCAGCGATCGCAGATCGGGCGGTCGCGATCGATGGTTAGCCCGTTCCGGAACAGACCTCTGAAAGTCCGGCGCCGCGTTAGGCAATCGCCAATACTGAGCAGGCATGATAATCTCAATTCCACGGAGGCCGGATTGTTGAAAGCTCCTGATGGAAGAGTCGTCGCGGACGACCAAACTGACGGTTCGCAGGTTCCGTACCGAGCCGATCCGGATCAGAACGCCTCCGAGAATAATCAGCCTATTGCGATCGGTCGCGCCGCGGATGCGCCTGCTTTCCTGACGCGAGACTTGAGTTCGCACGACTTGGGCTTCGGGCTCGAGCCGCACACGCCAGAGGTTTCGCGCCGACAACGCCTGCTCGAGGCAATCGCCGCAAGGCTCGATCGACTGCGGCACATCTGGCACAGTCATCTGGAGCGCGATGCACCGCCTATGACGGCCTCGCGCAGAACCGGGCGGATTGGCGGCGGGGTCTTTGCGCTCCTGACCTTGCTCGTTCTCACGATCTGCGCCGGCGGAGTGGTCGCACTCACTCAGATCAAATCGCTGAAAGCCGAAATCGCCTCGCTGCAGCGCGAATTGCTTCCCCTGAGGGAACGGCTAGCGAGCTACGAGCTGGCCGAGAAGGCCAGAGTCGCGGAGATCAAGGCTGCCGCCGAAAAGGCCTTGGCCGAAAATCTGCCCAAACCGGCAGCGCTCACGTTTTCGCGCGAGGAAGCTCAGTTGATCCGTGAGTACATCAAGCCTGCGCCGTTTGCGGGCTCGGCGACGCCAGCCGTTAACGTCGGCGATCCCGTCACGGGAGGAACAATCCCTCTGCCGTCAGCGCTCACGGAAAAGATGCCCAGATTGGCCGGCGCCCGCTTCGCGATCCGAAATGGGGCGATCATCATTGTCAGGAAAGACAAGGTCGACGCGGTGTTGCCGGCGTATTAGACCACACCTGACTCGTCTGGAATTCCAAGCCGCGCCTTCCAGCCTACATCGACAAGATCAATCGACCACGCTTCACGGCTGATTGTTCGGCGGCCTTTCAATGAACCGCCGGCTACCGTTCAGAAGCTCGAGGTTATTGGCGATCACCGGGTTGCCGGGATCGAGCGAATAGGCCTTCTCGAACTTCCGCCGCGCCGCGCTCAGATTGCCGCGCAGCATGTAGGAATATCCCTGGTCGTTCAGGATTTGAACGGTTTCGCCGCCCAGCTTGATCGCCTGCGCATAGGCCTGATCAGCCAGGTCAAACCGACGGATCCGATCATAGCTCGCAGCCAGTCCAACCCAGGCGGTCACGTCCTTCGGCGATTTCTCGACAGCATCCTTGAAATAGCGCTGGGCGATTCCGTAGTTGCCGCGGTTGAAATGCTCCAGCCCGAGCCGCACGGGCTCGTCCGAAGGATAATATTTGACGTCCGTCGGCTCCTGCACGGGGTCCGGGCCACCCGGATCCACGGGAGCGAGGATCGCAGCATCCCGCGTTGTTTGGTCACATGCCGCAAGGCCCGTCCCCAACAAGCAACAAGTCAGTATCAAAACTACACGCCGCATAACCCTTGTCCCCGCCCCGGCTCATACGGCCTCTTGGCTGCTTTACCTACCCGCTGCTGCACCGCCGACCGGCACCGACACGCCAGAAGCTGTTCCTGGCGGCAATCCTTCCACGTTGATGTTCTGGGTTGCGGTAGGCCGCACGCCCAGCTGTTTCGTCGCTTCGCTAATGTCGGGAAGCTGATCCACGGGCTGTTTCGTGGTGCCATAGCGCGTCACGGCGGCGCCCACGCGCCGAGCGTCGTACGCAATCCGGCGATCACCGACATTTCGCGGCCATGGGTGGATCGTATGGGTGACGGCGTTCACCTGCTTGGCGTCGCCGGCGCTCATCGTGAGGGTGTCGGAGCGTTGGAAGTAGCGGTCCACCTCGTCGTGGCCATAGAGGCCATAACAGCCCCCCAGCGGCAGCACCGCGAGAATTGCCAGATAACTCTTGGTCATGTCTCGCGTCCTCAATTGAGGGTTTTGACGACGGGTTGATCGGATACCACCGCCGGCGCCGGTACGGGCACGATGGCGTTCGGCGCGATGATGTGGCCGTACGGGCCCTTCACGTCGCCGCCGGAATTGACGTAATCGTCGTAGCGCTTGCGCACTTCCATCTGGCCGTTGAGGAAGAAATCAACGTCGTTGGCCGGCAGACGGGAGTCGAGCGGCGAGGCCAGTTGCTGGCCGGGCGCCGACGGCGCGACCAGGCGCGGCGTCACGATGATGACGAGATCGGTTTCCTGCTGCTGGTAGGACTTGCTGCTGAACAAGGTTCCGATCACCGGCACCGAGCCAATCCAAGGCAATTGTGAAACGTCCTGCCGGTTGCGGGTCTGCAGCAGGCCTGCGATGGCAAAGCTCTGGCCGTCGCGCAACTCGACCGTGGTGCGCGCGTCGCGGCGGGTCAAGGCCGGAACGATCGTCCCCGCAATCTGCACCGCATTCGAGAAATCAAGCTCGCTGACCGACGGCTCGACCCGAAGGTTGATCACGCCGCGCGAGAGAACGGTGGGCACGAACGCAAGCTCGACGCCGAACTTCTTGAATTCGATGGTTACGGTCGGCAGAGCGCCCGCGACCGCCGTCGAGGCGACCGGCACTGGGAACTCGCCGCCCGCCAGGAAGCGAGCGGCATCGCCGGAAAGCGTGGTCAAGTTTGGCTCCGCTAAGCGGCGAGCCAATCCTTTGGTTTCCAAAGCAGAGATCAACAGGTCGATTGAGCCGCCGCTGGACGTCCGGACGATACTGGTCAACAAGCTTCCGAACGGCGCAGGTGCCACACCACCCGCGGCGCCAACGAGCGTCCCGAGCGTTCCGAGCACCGGAAGGCTACCGGTCGGGGGAGAGCCGACGGCGCCCCCGCCAGCACCGAGGGGACCGTTGGCGGTGTTGATACCGCCAATCGGTGTTCGACCTGCAGCGGTCACACCGCCTACCCCCGTATTCCCCACATTCGTCCCATTGGCATTCGCCGCATAAAGGTTGACGCCCAGGTTGCGACCGGCGTCCCGATTCACCTCAAGGAAACGCACCTCCAGCATCACCTGTTGCGGCGCAGCGACGCTCATCGCGTTGACGACGGTCCCTCCCTTGCCAACGGTGTTGGTGGCGATGGTCATGGCTCGCTCGGCGGCCACCGCGTCAACAGCGGTTCCGCTGAGCACCACCTGCCCCTCGGAAGCCACTACGCGGATACCCTGCATGCCGGTGCCGGACCGGATGTTCTGCTGCAGATTGCCGGTATCGATCACGACTTCGACGTCGAGAATCCCGATCTGCTTCATCGAACTGTCGAACAGGATGACGTTGGTGGTGCCGGTCTGCTTGCCCTGGATATAGATCAGGTGATCGCTCAGCGACTTCACGTCGACGATATCAGGCGAGCCGGCGACAATCGTCGAAAAGGCCGCATCGACCTTGAACGTACGCGACTTGTTGACGACCACCTTGACCCGCTGGACGTCGTTCATTTCGCTGACGAAGACGCCGCCGCCCGAGGAAGTGCGGCGGTCTGCCGCGGCCGCGGTGTCAACGGAATCAAGCAGCACAAGCGCCGGGCCAAGAGCCATCACGCTCAGGGCGAAAAGCCTTGCTCCTTCCCATCTCGAAATGCGACCGCCACCCATTTCGATTCCCCCTCGCCGCAATCCGCAGCTGTCCCCGTAAATCTACGTATCGGACTTCCGAACAAGCTCTCCTTCGCGCGCCACGTCGGAGAGCTTACGTCGGTCCCACTACAAATCCGTTACTTCCTGTTTTTCGGCACCGCAGAAAACTTCCACCGATTCCGACGGTCGCAAATAACGCTCAAGATCATTTCCTTCGCGCCGCATCCTTGCAAGGCGCGACCATCGCCAGTTTGCCGCAGCGCCAGCGAAAGTTTCGCGATGTTGCCAGCGAGCACCACTTGGTCGACCTGACGAGAACTATCTTGCAGCATAAGCATACCGGCCGCACCGCCTGGCGCGGCTTCTACGGATTTTCGGACTTCGAGCAAGGCGGGTATTCCAGGACAATGTTCCTAGAACGGGACGACTGTGGAGGCGCTCGGCGCGTTCAATGATGCGCCCCAGATCGGCATCACCATGGCGAAGCCGGCCTGGGAGGCCGTCACCGTCAGTTTGCCGGATCCCGAAGTGGTGCTGACTGTCGGTGCGGAACTACCATTCCTGTACAGGAAGGGGGCAGCCGTCTGCTTCTGCGTGGCCGAGAGGTAGTCGCCGGTGCAGCTCGAGGGCGACGTGCCAGGCGTCAAACCGGTTATGGCAGGCGTGTAGCACTGGATCATCATCGCCCGCGCGCCGGCGCTCGAGAGCGTGCGCAACGATTGCATTGTGATCGCATAGCGCGCCAAATCGAAAATAGCGAAGATCAATGTGAAAAGCGGCACGAAGATAAAGATCAATTCGAACGACGCCATGCCGCGATTGTTGAGTTTTCTCATCACTGCACCAACGCGACGACTTGGGTGTAGGCGATCGTGGACGGAACACACGAATCCGTGCTCAGGTACGCACTACCGGTCATGGTCAAGGTCTTGGCGATCACCTGCGAACAGGTCGAATTGGTGGGTTGAGTCGTCCCGCCGTACGACACATCTGCTTTAGGGAAGTACATCGCGCCCGCGAGCTTGATCACGCCGTTGCCGCCAATGTTAACGTTCGCGGTCGTTTGATCGTCAATCAGAACCCCGCTCAGAGCGGGGTATGTCGTGTTGTTGGCGAGTGCGGTGAGATTGACGTTGCCGCCATTGATCGTGAGGCTCGAATTGCCGAGCAACACGATGTTGACAGCCGTGCCCGTGACGGTTGCGCCAGTCATATTGATCGATGCATTGTAAAAGAAATACGTCCCTGACCCGGTAAACGTCACATAGTCTTGGGTGCCCCAGTTGAAATTCCCGCTATACGCGCCGCTGGTGTCGTTGGGCGGGAGGTTATAGCACTTGCTGCCATTGGGGTATGGTTGTCCGGTGAGGGGGTTGGTGGCGGGGCATGTCACCTTTGTAGAATTGCTGTTGGTGTTGCCGGTCCTCGTGTTGAAGGACGCAGTTTGCAGTCCGTGCAGAGGATCCGTCGCTTGAGGCATGAAGTAGTTGTGCGTTACGCTGACAGCGTTGCAGGTGCCGGTTGGACCACAGCCAGTGGCACCGTAGATGCCCCACCCCGCACCGGTGAAAGATGGCGTGCTGGCGAGCTGGACGCTCGCATCCGACATCAGGGGGCAGCCCGTTCCGTTGTTGGTGACGTTGCCGGCAATTTTCAGCGCCCCACCACCACCGTTCGGATCAGGACCAAGCGCCAGGCCGCACACTTTGCTCGGATTCTGAACCATGGCAATGGCCTGGGCGGGGATGTTGACGGGGTTGGTCGCACCCAACACCGCCGCCAAATAGGCCGGCTGTTGCTGGCTGACCCTGACGCGAACGGCGTTACCGGTGCCCACGGCCGGCGTCGTGAACGAGCCCGCGCTGTAATTGCCGATATCGACCTGCACGGCCCGCGAAATCTGGCTCGGAAGGCTGGTCGCACAGCCTGCATAGGAATCGCCGGCGTTGCAGAACGTGTTCTGCGCCGCGAATTCCCTGCTCCGCGTATCCACTGATGATGCCTCGCAGGTCGCACCGGCGATCGTGCACGAAAGCCGCAAGGCGCCCGCGTAGGCCGCCGCATCGGCGGCGTTCTGCCCCTGCTGCCTGGTGACGTACCACGATCCGGCCTCAGCCCCGAGCGCGACCGCTCCGATGAGCGGCAGGAGGGCGATGACTGTTGCGAATGCGGCGGCGCCTCGTTCGGAGCGGAGCAGATTACGCATGGCAACACCTACTGGAAGCGTTCTGAGTGAGATAGCGTGTACGTACAGGAGGTGGGACACAGCACCGGCCTCCACACAATCGGAGCCAGAGTGACGGTCGTTGAAAATGTGAAGTACTTGGGGATCTGGGTAAGATTGCCTGAGGAGCACAAACTGCTTCCGCACCAAACCCGGATATTGCTGATCGTATAACCATTGACTGTTGTCTGGAAGCCTGTCCCCCAGCTCACTGAGCCGTCGGCACCGAGCGGGGTCTTGTACTGGATGTATTGCCCGAATGAACGCAACGCCGACCACGCGGCGACGAAGCGGAGGCCCGCGGCGGCCAGGTCGGCCAGCGGCATCAGCAGAAACGCCACGATCAACGCGTAGACGAACATTGTCTCAAACGCGACGGCGCCGCGTTGATCCGCGACGAGAGATTTTTTTTTGCTCGCGCGCCCGCCTCGACAGGCACCTGGCACGTCCGGATGCCGACTCCGAGTGCGAGCAATTTGAACGATATCAATTCGGCCACGCATAGCCGCTCACCAAACGTAAGGGACCAATCTCCAGCGCGATGCTTCGTAACTGGAATACTCCGGGCAAGTGCGCCGCAGCAGATCCTCTTCGTAGAGAATCCGGCACACCTGAACGCCGACATGCAGGACCAGCACGAGCACCGTGACTGGCGTCAGGTATTGCAGCACGACACCCACGATCACGATCTCTTCCGCGAAATACAGCGGATGCTTGATCCATCGATAGGGGCCGGTCTGCACGACTGAACGCGCCTGCGGCACCAGGCTGAACGACCGCCCCAGGTGCCGGATCGTGACGAGCATCAAGACCAGGCCGATCAGCACGCAAGCGGTCGACAGCAGGTTCGGCAACGCCTCGTCGGTCTTGCCGAAGAAGGAGATCGTCCACGGCATATAGGAGCCGACGAATGCTGTTATTCTCGGCATGATCCCGTCCGCATGTGCCTTTGCCGGCGATCTCGTCAGGATCAGCAGCGCCAGCAGCATGTAGAACATGGCAAGGCAAGCGCTCGACAGCAGCGATGGCCAGGGATCGGTAAATGATCCAATTCTGATGGCGACGCAGAGCGCCAGCAACATGAACCACATGCTGCCGAGCAATTGCATCGTCCACTCATAGGGCCGACTCTTCGACGGCGACGGGTTCTTCGACAGGGTCAGCGTGTTCATGGCTCACTTCACCGAAATGCTTGAGAATGTGCGCACGAGGTGCAGAAACGGACTGCCGCCCAGGATGACGAACATGGCCGGAAGCAGGAACAGCACCATCGGAATGGTCAGCTTGGCGCCGAGCTTGTGCGCCCTTTCCTCCAGATTGGTGATACGTTCTCGCCGGAGGTCGATGGCGATACTGCGCAGCGCCTGGCCCAGCGGCGTGCCGTATTGCAGGCTCTGGCTGACCATTGTGCCGAACCGCCGGAGTCCTTCCGAGGTCAACGCCAGTTTCTCGAACGCCTCGCTGCGATTTGGCAAAATCCGCAAGTCATCAAGAAGTCCGTGCAGGACCCGGGCCATGGCGGGATTGGTCTGGTTCATCTCTTCCGCCACGCGTTCCAGCGCGCTCTCCAGGCCCATTCCCGCTTCGCTGCAGACGACCAGCAAGTCGATCATGTCGGGCGTGCCCTGCCGGATGGCCGCATTGAAGCGCCGCCTCAGCACCAGCAGGACCAACCGCGGCCCCATGATGCCGATCACCACGCCGATGAGGCAGAAGATCAGCACATCGCTCAGCGGCTTGCCGAGAAGTTGCCCAACGAGCAAGGCAGTGACCGGAAACACGAACATGCAGACGGTCTTGAGGCCGATCCAGATCGACATGGTGCGATGAGGATTCAAACCCGACGACTGAACGATCGCCTTGAGCTGGTCGAGATTTTCCGCGGAGTAGAAGCGCCGATATCGCGTGCCGAGCGACGAAAGCCAGCCCGTCACATCCCCTAAGGGCGCCGACCGACTGGGAACGCCGAGCACGGCGTTTGATACCCGCACGTTCAACGAACGAATGTGAAGCTCGCGGATCATCAGGGCCGCGGTCACGGCCGCAAGTGCGATGGCGAGGGCGACCAGACTGAGACCAAGGGTCATAGTTCAGTTTCCCTTCTGACCATCCAGCGTATGACGAGGGACCCGATGATCACGGAGGCTGCGGCGTAGGCCAGCAGCCTGTTTCCGGTCGGGTCATAGATCAGCAGATCGACGGTCTGCGGATTGATCAGGTACAGCAATCCACCCACAATGACGGGCGAGACCGAAAGCGCGCGTGAGGAAAAGATCACCTCACCGGCCAGCGCCTTGGCGCGCGCAGCCAGCGCAACGCGCTGCCTCACCGTATCGCCCAGTGTCTGCAAGGTTTCGGTCAGGTTGCCGCCCGACTTCAGCTGGACCGCAAGGGTGACCGCGAAGATCCCGTATTCCGTCACTTGGGTTCGCCGATAGATCGCCTCGATGGCCTCCTCGGGAGGTCTTCCCAGGCTGACTTCGGTGCATACGACGGCAAACTGCCCGGCCGTCGGTTGCGGCATCTCGCGCGCAATGGTGCGAAATGCTTCGGTCACGGGCAGCCCGGATCGAACGGTGCTTGTCACCAGCTGGATCGTGTCGGGCAGCTGTCGAAACAGGAGATTGGCGATACGACGTCGTTGCCAGCCGAACAGGCCCCGCACCATCAGGAACCCGACAAGGACCGCCGCCGGATACGCGTAGACGTTGGAGAATTGCAGCACGCTATTGGCATACAGGATAGCAGCGGCAGCAATCGCGCCGGCAAACACCACATAGGCGGGGTGGAAGGCATAGGCGATCCCGGGCTTGTAATCGATCAGGCGGAAGAAAAGCGGCCAGCGGGATCCGGCCTCCAGGCGACGAATGTTGGGCAATGCCGCCGGGTCTGAGACCGGCAGAGCTTTGGCGACCTGCCGATCCATGCGTCGCTGTGCCGCGTCGAGCCACAGCGCGATGGCGGCCGAGCAGACCAGCAGCACCAGGTCAATCGTGGTCAGGAAGTCCGGCATTACAGCTGCCTCATGGCTTCGGCCCAGGCCCGATCGAGCCCAAAATAGACAAGACGGCTCTTGAATTTCGGGACCGCGTGAGTGGACCTGTAGGAGCCCGATATCCGCCCGTGAACATCCTCCTGTTCGTACTCGAACGCCGCGATGTCGTTGGTCGTGATCACATCGCCTTCCAGCCCGATCACCTCGGAAATCTGGACGACACGACGCTGTCCATCGCGCATGCGCTCGACTTGCACGATGAGATCCAGCGCAGCGACGATCTGGGACCTGATCGCCCGCAGCGGCAGATTTGGCTGCCCCATCTGCACCATGTTCTCGATACGCGTCATTGCGTCGCGGGCACTGTTGGCGTGCACCGTGGAGATCGAACCGTCATGGCCGGTGTTCATCGCCTGCAGCATGTCGAACGCCTCGGCGCCGCGCACTTCGCCGACGACGATCCGATCGGGACGCATTCGCAGCGCATTCCACACCAGGTCGCGCTGCGTCACCTGCCCCGTCCCTTCCAGGCTGGGAGGCCGGGTCTCCAGGCTGATCACATGCGGCTGCTGAAGCTGCAGCTCGGCGGCGTCTTCGATGGTGACGATGCGCTCACTGTGGTCGATGAACTGGCTCAGCGCGTTGAGCAGCGTCGTCTTGCCTGAACCGGTACCGCCGGAGACCAGGACATTCAGCCGGGATCGGGCGGCGATCTCCAGCAATTGTCCCATCGCCGCAGTCACGGAGCCGTTCTGGATCATCCCGGCCATGTCCAAGCGGCGGCTCGGAAATTTTCGGATCGATATGCAGGGGCTGTGGATCGCGAGCGGCGGGAAGATGATGTTGACGCGGCTGCCGTCCGGCAAGCGGCAATCCACCATCGGGCTGGATTCGTCGACGCGGCGCCCGACCTGCGAAGCAATTTTCTGCGCGACCGACGCGATGTGGTCGTTGTCGCGGAACCTCACCGCGACACGCTCCAGCTTGCCGCTGCGCTCGACGTAGATATTGCTCGGCCCGTTGACCATGATGTCGTTGATCGATTGATCCAGCAGAAGCGGACGGAGCGGCCCGTAGCCGGTCATGTCGTCCGCAATCTCGTCCGCCAGCTGAAGCTGCTCGCGGCCCGACAGCTCGAGCCGTTCGTCGTTGGCGATGCCGTGGATGATTTCCTCGATCTGCCGCCGGAGGACATCGCGCGTGACGGTCGCCGCCACCGACGGCTCAATCTGCTCGATGACCCGTTCGCGCAGCGAAGCCGGCATCACCGGACGCTGCACCGCGGAGTCCTCGCGCCTTGGCGGAGCTGCAGGCAAGCTCGGCGTCGACGCAGGCAAGCTTGGCGTCAATGCAGGCAAACGAGTTGCCGGTGTGTCTTCTTCGCGCCTACCAAACCTTTTCATAGCCCGAGCAGCCTTCTCAACATGCCCTTCCGATCGGCGCCGACACCGGTGATTTCCCGCACGATCGGGGCGAGGTGACGCCGCAGCCCGGATACGTGCTTCAAAGCCGGAATTCCGAGATTGACCGCCTGGGTCATCCCCTTCCCGAGATCGGGGATCACCATGTCCGGTTCTGCGCCCAGGGCCTTGACCATCGTTGCCCTGGGCAGGCCGCCGGCGCGATCGGCACGGTTGAGCAGGGTAAAGACCCGATCCTTGCCGGCGATATTGGTGACGGCGGTGCGGAGTGCATGGGCATTGCGAAGTCCGGTCACTTCGGCCTCCAGCAACACCAGCACGTGGCGGGAGAGCGTGATCACCGGATGGATCGAGGGCGGGAACGGGACGGGCACATCGACGACGATGTAATTGAACCGCTGCCGGAGCAGACCGAGCACGTGCCTCACGCCCGCTTCAGTGATGTCGAGCTGCGCGTCCAGCTCCTCGTCGGCGGAAATCAGGCAGACCCGCTCGTTGACGTCGATTGCCGCGCGTTCGAGGAACAGCGTGTCCGCCCGCATCGGGTTTTCCAGGGCGATGCGCAAGCCCGGCCCGGGCTGCACGCCCAACATCACGGCCGTTTCGCCACCCTGCAGATGAAGATCGAGCAGCGCGACCTTCGCCTTCGTGGTCTCGGCGATCTGGAGCGCCAGGTTGATGGCAATGCTCGTTGCTCCGGCGCCACCCTGCGCACCGCAGATCGAGACCACATGCCCGCCGCGATCGGGGCTGGGCGCGACATCGCCAAGCAGCTTCGGCCGCAGCTGGTCCAGCACCATGTCCCGGGTCAGCGGCCGCGGCAGATACTCCGTCAAGCCGATCTCCATCAGCTCGCGGTAGAAGGTGATCTCCCTGCTCTCACCGATCAGAGCCACCCGGACGTCGGGCGGACAGACGCCGGCCAGCCTTTCCAGTTCGGTGAAGGGATCATCGATTCCGCTGATGTCCGTCACCAGCGCGGATATCTCGGTATCGGTTTCGAGCATCTTGATCGCATTGCGGATCGTGCCGCGCCGGATCGACAGATTGCTGCCTTCGAGGCCCTTGCGCAGAGCCGCGGCACTGAGATCGTCGTTGACGAAACAGACGATCCGGTCGCGGGCGACGACAGAGGCGGATTCTTCAGCCGGACTTACCACTGCAATGTTAGCGATCACTTCTGCCTCCACCCTTACCGACGTGACGATTCGGCCGACGCGACCGACTTTGACCGGGCAGCTCCCGGCGACAGATCGCCAGACGACGCCGTGCGTGTGCCGGCGTCATCTCTCCTGACTGAGTATTTCGTGCCGCTATTGCGGGCGTAGATCACCACCGTCGTGTCGCTGTCCTCCGAATCCTGTCGATCGACGGCCGACCGTACGGCGAGGGAGAGCTTGCCGAGCTGCCCTGCGACCACGACTTTCTTCACCTGCTCCGGCGCGAGCTCCAACGATACGGTACGCGCCACCTTGCCGGCCGAGGCGTTGCCGGCCGAGCCGCCCTGCACGATCTCCTGGTCGATCGCGACAATGCGAACATTGGAAGCGACGGTTTCGCTCAGCGTGCCATGCTGGTGATCCGGATTCTGCTTTTCGCTCGCGGCCGTCGACTCCTGGGTCAACACGACATCGACATAGTCACCCGGCCAGACCAGACCGGAAACTCCGGAGGCGGCGTCGACGTTGATGCTGATGGCCCGGCTATCCGGTGCCAGCACGCTGGCGAGGAACCCCCGTTCGCGCGGACGCACCACGTCCTTTGACGTCACGGGAGCGCCGGTGTCGAGGAAGTTACGAACCAGGGATCCGCGAAGTCCGATCCTGGCGTCGGGCGTATCGAGGATTGCCCCCGCAGGAACGCTGTCCGGCGACACCGAGCGTACCGTGAAATCTTCATCGCGGGCCAATGTCCCCCTCGGCAGCGGGTGTGCCGCGACGAAGTAGCTGGCGGTGGGAGGCGCCGGCGGCGGCGCGGTTTCCGTGACCTGTGCGACCGGGGTCTGTTTCGGCAGGTTCATGTTGTAGGCGATGAGCCCGAGGGCGACTGCCGCGAAGAAGAACACCATGATGATCGAGAGGCGCAAAGCGGATGACATGTCAAAGTCCTTTGCTGAAAATGGTCCAGATGCCACCGCACGCTATGGCAACCCCGTACGGGAGCGGCGCATGTCGCAAATGGCGCCAACGCTCGATGGCGTAGACGCGGCGTACGAGCGATGATCCGGCAGGCGCGAGCCTGGGATATGGCAGGAGGCGCATCATCACATGCACCATGGCAAGAACGCCGCCGGCCAGCGCGGTAATGGTCAGCAACTGAATCACGCCGGTCAGCGGGAGGCCGATCGCCAAAGCGACCAGCAACTTGACGTCGCCGCCGCCGATCCATCCCCACTGGTAGATCATGAACAGCAGCAAGAACAGGATCGTCGCTGATATCACGGATTCGACGAGCTGCATCGGGATGGCGAGTTGACCGACAACCCCGAGGAGCGCCAGCACCAAACAGATCTCGTTTCGGATCAATCGCGTCGCAACATCGATCGTTGCGACATAGAGCAGCAACAGGATTTCGAGAAACGAGGTTATGGAAACAATCCAACTCATCAAACGCACGCCTTAAAAAAAGCGGGCACGTTTCAATACATGCCTCAAAACAATGGGAGGCAGATTCCGATGCCCCCTCAGGCGCAAGATGCCTGCATTACACGGCTGCAGTGAAAGCGGCGGTGACAACGGCCAGCGCGCCACTCAGCGCCGTCCCGATACCACCAGTAGCTCCGGTGCCGAACGCAGCAGTCACTCCGCCGATGATGCAAGCCGCCACAATAATGTATTCGAACGACACCACGCCGCCTTCGTCCGTGCGCAGACGCTTCAATGCGTCCCTGGACTTAACGCGATAGCTCAACATAGAAGGAACCCTTCTTTTGCCCGAAGGCAGAACTTTCAGAGCTTGCGGCAGCTATCCAGTTCTTGAATGCACGCCTCAAAAAAGTGGGGGGCCAGATTCCGCTGCCCCCCTCCGGGGCATGATACCCGTAATTATACGGCCGCGGTGAAGGCGGTGGTGATGGCGGTGATCCCAGCGGTCAGCGCGTTCGAGATCGCGCCGCCGGTGCCGGTGCCGAACGCAGCAACCACTGCGCCGATGATGCAGGCAGCGACGATGATGTACTCGAACGACACCACACCGTCCTGGTCGGTGCGCAGACGCTTCAGAGCTTCCGTGGTCTTGATGTAGTACTTCAGCATGGAAAAATTCCTTCTTTAGAGATGAATTTGGCGATGCCAACGGGATCAATTTATAATCACGGACCAAGATAGCGCGCCGGGAAATTTGGGATTACCTCCGGGACAAGGTAAACGCAGCTGGCGAAGGCGCCGTCCGCGATGGATAGTGGCAGGCTTTCGCATCAACCCATGGCGCTTGTGACACAAGGCCGACGGCAGCGTCCTGCGTATCCCCATTTGTCGTCATCGATCGGAAGAAAACGCCGGAGCTGTCGACACAAAAAAGCCGTGTCCGACGGACACGGCCAAGTTTCAGGGAGGGAGAAGGTCCGGTGCAGGCCTCAACCGAGGCCCCGGCGGTCGTCGGCCGGCAACGCAATGCAAGGATCAGCGTCGCTCACGACCGTGATCACCATTTCAATGCAGCCGTGCGCACGGGATGATCCCAGAGCGCTGATGTCTCGGCGTCGAGCAGGCTCAGCGTGAGCGAGCAGCCGGCCATGTCGAGCGATGTGACGTAGCTGCCAACCAGCGAGCGGACGATACGCAGGCCGCGCTTCTCGAGCATTCGGCGCGCCGCGTTGTACATCAGGTAGAGCTCGATCGTGGGCGTGCCGCCAAAGCCGTTGACGAGCAGCAGTGCCTCGGAGCCCTCGCGCGCGCCGAGATCCTCGGCAATCGCGGTCGTCATCTCGAGGGCGATCGCATCGGCCCGCTCCAGCTTGACGCGGCGCCGGCCGGGCTCGCCGTGAATGCCGACGCCCACCTCCATCTCGTCCTCGGCGAGCGCAAAGGTCGGCGTGCCCGCGGCAGGCACGGTGCAGCTCGTCAGCGCCACGCCCATCGAGCGGGTCCGCGCATTCACGCGCTCGCCGAGCGCAACGCAGCCTTCGAGGTTGAGGCCCTTCTCGGCGGCGGCGCCGACGATCTTCTCGACGACCAGCGTGCCGGCGACGCCGCGGCGCCCGATGCTGTGGGTCGAGTTCTCGACCGCGACGTCGTCGTCCGTCACGATGGTGGCGACGCGGCCCTCGGCGATCTCGGCTGCCATCTCGAAATTCATGCGGTCGCCCGCATAGTTCTTCACGATGAAGAGCACGCCGGCCTCGCTAGCTACAGCCTGCGCGGCCTCGACAATCTGGTCCGGCGTCGGCGAGGTGAAGACCTGGCCGGGACAGGCGGCATCCAGCATGCCATAGCCAACGAAGCCCGCATGCAGCGGCTCGTGCCCGCTGCCGCCGCCCGACAGCAGCGCGACCTTCCGTGGGTCCAGCTCGCGGCGCCGCACAAATTTCCGCTCCGCACCGAGCGTGACGAGATCGGCATGCGCGGCCGCGAAACCATCGAGGCTTTCCGCGAGCACGTGATCGACCGAGTTGATGAATTTTTTCATGGTCTCCTCCCCTCTCCGTCTCCCAGCGCCTCGCGGCTATTTTTCCCGCATGATGGCGACAAGGCGCCGTGCGAACTCCTGCAGCAGCGCATCCAGTTCGGCATTGCGTTTTGCGCTGCCGAGATCCGGCAGATGCAGCGTCAAGGTCCGTTCGTGCGAGCCTTCGGTCAGCCGGCCGATCCGGCGCGGATGCGCGCGCGCATAGGCGCGCAGGAACGCGGTCTTGGCCTGCGGCGGAAAGTGGCAGACGTCGAAGATCGTGTTGAGATGCTGCACCGGGATCGGCACCGGATAGGCCGGATTGCTGATCTGGCTGACGAAGCTGCGGTTCTTGCCCATGGCATGCGCGAGGCGAAGCCGCATGCCCGACGGGCGGCTCTCCAGCACCTCCTTGAAGATGCGCTTGTAGACCGCAACAGCGCCGGCCTCTGCCGGTTCATCGGTCGCCGTGTCAGCCAAGGCCGCCTCCGCCGCTCAAACGGTCGATGGTCTGCTTGATCTGCGCCAGCGCCGACGTGGTCACGGACAGCTCGCGCAGGCCGCAGTTCAACAGCGCAGGGACGCAGCGCGGGTCACTTGCCATGTCGCCGCACAGGCTGACGCTGACACCGGCGCGTCGGCCGTGCTCCGCGGTCCGCGCGATCAGTTCGAGCACGGCCGGATGCAGGGGATCCATCAAGGGGGCTAGAGCTCCGTTGGAACGATCGCAGGCCAGGACATATTGCGCGAGATCGTTCGAGCCGATTGAGAAGAAGGCGGCCTTGAAGGTGTTGACCGAAAGCGCCGCCGCCGGGACCTCAACCATGATTCCGAGCTCAGGCAGCATCGCGGCAATGCCCTCGGCCTGCAAGCGCTGCACCACGTCGGCGAACAGCTTCCGCCCTGCCTCGAGCTCGTCGGCCGAGGTGACCATCGGGAACATGACCTTGAGATTGCCGCGCACGGCCGCGCGTGCCAGCGCACGAAGCTGGACGGTGAAGATCTCGGGCCGCGCCAGGCACAGCCGCAAGCCGCGAACGCCGAGGAAGGGGTTGGCTTCGCCGTCGGTCGTAAATCCCGGCACCGGCTTGTCGCCGCCGGCGTCGAAAGTGCGGATGGTGACCGGACGCTCCCCGGCCCACCGCAGGACCGCATCGTAGGCCGCGAACTGGGCCTCCTCGTCGGGCAGGCCGCCCGGCTCGCTGAGCAGAAACTCGGTGCGCATCAGCCCGATGCCGTCGGCATATTGTGCGTCGGCGTGGGCGAGGTCGCCGACGCCCTGAATATTGATGAACAGCTTGATACGCTCGCCGCGCCACAGGGCCGTCGGCCGGCGCAGGATCGCACGCGCAGAGGCCCGGCTCTTGCGATGGATGTCGCGCCGCTTCTCGAACAGGCGGAGCTGTTCGGCATTCGGATCGAGCTCGAGCGTGGCGCCCTCGCCGTCGAGCAGGGCGGTCGCTCCGAACTCGGGGACGGCGCCGAGCTGCACCACCATCGGAATGCCGCGCGCGCGCGCCAGCATCGCGACGTGGCTGGTCGGACTGCCGCGCAGCAGCGCCAGCCCGCCGCCGCCCGACCAGTCGATCTCCAGGAATCGCGACGGCGGCAGATCGTCGGCGCAGACCACGGCCCCGCTCGGGATCGTCAGGGCCTCGGCGCCACCGCCACGCAGGATCGTCATCACGCGGTCGCGCAGATCGGCGAGATCGGAAGAGCGCGCCTTCAGATATTCGTCTTCGGCCGAATTGTAGTCCGCGATCTGCGCATCGAGCGCCGACCGCCACGCGACGTCGGCCGCATCGCCCTCGCCGATCGCCGCGAAGATCTCTTCGATGAAATCCTCGTCTTCGAGCAGCGCGACCTGGAATTCGAGAATCTGCGCGGCCTCGCCGCCGGCGATCGCCGCAAGCTCGGCGATCTGCCCGCTCGCCGTGTCGATGGCCTTGCGAAGCGCGAGCGCCTCCTCGACCAGCGAGCCCGCAACGCGCTCGCCGCTCGTATCGGCATCGACACGGACGAACGGACCATGGGCAAAGCCGATCGAGGCGGTCCTGCCGCGGTAGGCGAGGTGCTGAGCGCCGCCCTGCATCTTACGACACCTCGTCGGGGAAGTCGGTTTCGATCAGCTTGACCAGGGCGGCGACCGCAGCTTCCGCGTCACTGCCGCCGGAGGCCTTGATCTCGATCGTGCTGCCGTGCGCCGCGCGCATCGCCATGATCTTGGCCACGCTCTTGGCATTGATCCACTCGGCTGCGCCTTCGACCCGGACGGAAATCTGGGCCTGGAACTTCTTGGCGAGCTTGGTCAGCTTGACCGCCGGGCGCGCATGCATGCCCACCGCGTGAATCAGCCGTACGTTGCCCGAGAAGATCTGTCCGTCCGCTTTGTCCAACATCGTCATATTCCATCATCGCTTCGCCGACGTCTCAATCGGCAGAGAGTTCCTCGGCCACGGCTTTCACCTGGGCCAGTGTGCTGCCCCCCGCCGCCTCGGTTGCCGCCATCACGGCGCCCTCAACGATTGGCGCGTTGCATACGACAACGTGGTCGCGCCGCGCGGGCTCCAGCATTTCCACCGCCATCTCGCTATTGGTCTCGGCGCCGCCGAGATCGACCAGGATCGCGACACCCTTGGCGGACCAGGCATCATTGATGGCGTCGATGATCGAGGGAACGCTGGTGCCCAGCCCGCCGTCGGGATTGCCCCCGCAGAAGGCGACCCTGACCTCGCTGCCGACCATCTGCCGCACCATGTCGGCGGTGCCTTTGGCGATGTCCCGCGAATGCGAGACGATCACGATGCCTACGGTGTCACTCATTATCTTGTCTTCCCTCCAGGCTCGCGCAGACCGCCTGCACGAGAACGCAGCTCGAACGGGCGCCGGGATCGATATGCCCGACGCTGCGCGCGCCGAGGAACGACGCCCGCCCCTTGGTCGCCTGCATCGGCGCGGTCCGCTCGACGGCTTCATTCGCGGTGGCCCTGACACGTTCGATCAGGTCCGGTGCGCCGGCAGCCGTCTTCAGCGTTTCCAGCACCGGAACGAGCACATCGAGCATGGTCTTTTCCCCGGCATGCGAGCGGCCGCGCGCGCTGACCGCGTTGACCGCGCTGCCGAAGACGTCGGCGAGATCCTCGGGCAGGTGCTTGTCGTGCGAGAGCGCTTCGCCGGCGGCCAGAAAGAAGCTGCCATAGAGCGGCCCGGAGGCGCCCCCGACCGTCATCACCAGCGTCTTGCCGATCATCTTCAGCGCCTCGTCGAGCGGCTGCGCCGAAATCGCATCGAGCTTGCCCAGCACGGCCTCGCAGCCGCGCTTCATGTTGGTTCCGTGATCGCCGTCGCCGATCGCCTGGTCCAGGCTGGTCAGCTCCGGCGCGCTGGCGATGACCTGCTCGGCGGCCACCTTGACCAGCGATTTGAAGGTTTCGGCTTGCATCGACATCGCGAAATATCCTCTCAATGGGCCGGCGCGGGAACGCGCTGCCCTGCAGAATCGAAGCAGAGCGGATGCATCAGATGCAATTCGACCTCCTGACCGGCCTGCAGCGGCTGATGCGGATCCGCAAGCGTCACCAGTGTCTCACCCTTATAGTCCAGATGGACATGATTCTGCTCGCCGAGGTGCTCGACCCGATGGACGCGGCCGACCATCGCCCCGCCATTGCGTGCGCCGATCTTGAGGTGCTCGGTGCGGATGCCGACCGTCTCCGTTCCCGATGGCACCGGGACGTCGGACAGCAGGCCGGCTGGAAGGAAATTGATCTGCGGCGTACCGAGCCGCGAGGCGACGTAGCTCGAGGACGGGCTTTCGTAGATCTCCCGCGGCGTGCCGACCTGAAGCAACCGGCCGTCCCTGATCACGCCGATCCGCGACGCCATGGTCATGGCCTCGACCTGGTCGTGGGTCACGTAGAGGATGGTGGCGCCGAGCTCGAGCTGGATTCGCTTGAGCTCGAGACGGAGCTCGGAGCGGAGCTTGGCGTCGAGCGACGACAGCGGCTCGTCCATCAGATAGATCGAGGGATCGCGCACCAGCGCGCGGCCGATCGCGACCCGCTGCATCTCACCACCCGACAGCCGGGTCGCGCGGTTGTTCAGCTTGCTCGCGATATGCAGGAGCTCCGCCGTCTGCTCGACGCGCTTGCGGATGACGGGCTCGGGCACGCGCCGCGCGGGCGAGCGCAGCGGGAAGGCCAGATTGTCGTAGACCGTCAAATGCGGGTAGAGCGAATATTGCTGGAAGACGAAGGCGATGTCGCGCGATCCGGGCGGGTCACGGGTGACATCGCGCCCGTCGATCATGACTGAGCCTGTGTCCGGCGTCTCCAGCCCGGTGATCAGCCGCAAGGTCGTGGTCTTGCCGGCGCCGCTCGGCCCGAGCAGGACCAGGAATTCGCCGTCATCAACCGTCAGCGAAAGCTCGCGCACCGCCTCCACCGCACCGAAGCGCTTGGTGATGTTGCGTAGGGCGACGTCAGCCATGGTGCGCGCTCCCATCATTGGCGGTCCGGATCGCAAGGCCTGAGCCGACATCGAACAGCACGAGCCTCTCCGAGCTGAATTCCAGGCCCACCGTCTCGCCGATCCGCACCGCGGCGCTGGACGGCAACCGCGCCGCAACGCGGCCGTGCGCGGTATCGACGGTGACGATCTGCGTCGTGCCGAGATATTCCGCACCGAACACCTCGCCGCGGACGGCAGCCGCATCGCTGAAGCGGATATGCTCTGGGCGAACCCCGAGCGCCAGCGGCGCGGGCGCACGATCCTGGCGAATCTCCGGCACCGCAACGCGCGCATCGTGGAAGGCGATGGCCCGATCACCGGATTTGAGGCCGCCCTCGAAACGCAGGAAGTTCATCGAAGGCGAGCCGATGAAATCGGCGACGAACATGGTCGCCGGCCGATCATAGATCTCCTGCGGCGAGCCGATCTGCTCGACGCGCCCCTTGTTCATGACGGCGATCTGGTCGGCCATCGACATCGCCTCGAGCTGGTCATGGGTCACATAGACCGTTGTGGCGCCGATGCGGTCGTGCAAATCGCGGAGCTCGCTGCACATCAGATGGCGAAACTCGGCATCGAGCGCGCCGAGCGGCTCGTCCATCAGGAACGCCTTTGGCCGCCGTACCATGGCGCGGCCGAGCGCGACACGCTGGCGGTCACCGCCCGACAGTTTCGACGTCTTGCTCGACAGCAGATGCTCGATCCGCAAGAGCCGCGCGGTCTCCTGCACCCGCTGCGAAATCTCGCGCTTCGCCATGCCCTGGCACTTCAGCGGAAAGGCGATGTTCTCGGCGACGTTCATGTGCGGATAGAGCGCGAACAGCTGGAACACGAAGGCGATATCGCGCGCCGATGCACGCTCGAAGGTGACGTCCTCACCGTCGAGCAGGATCTTGCCCTCGGTCGGCAGTTCGAGACCCGCGATCATGCGCAGCGTGGTGGTCTTGCCGCAGCCGGACGGGCCGAGCATCGCAAAGAAGGCGCCGTCATCGATGGTGAAATTCGAACCGTGCACGGCGGTGAACTGATCGAACGACTTGCGCAGGTTCTCGACGCGGATCTGTGCCATGTGACCGCCCTACTCCGGAAAATGGCTGACGATGACGTAGCCGACCGTGCCGGCGAGGATCGTGACGAAGGAATAGCTGTAGAGATCCATCGACAGCGGCTGCACCAGCATGATGATGCCGCCTCCGATCAGGGTCATCGTCACGGTCTCCCAGGGACCGCGCCGGAACCAGCGGGACAATCCGCTCCTGGCAAGGACAGAACCGCTCATTTGCGCACAGCTCCAAAGGTGATGCCGCGCAAGAGATGCTTGCGGAGCAGCACGGTGAACAGGACGATCGGCACGACGAACAGCGTGGTCGCGGCAGCAACCGCCGGCCAGTCCTGCCCGCCCTCGCCGATGATGAAGGGAATGAAGGGCGGCATGGTCTGCGCCTCGCCGCTGGTCAGCAGGACGGCGAAGGCGTATTCGTTCCACGAGAAGATCAGGCAGAAGATCGCGGTGGCCGCAATTCCCGTGACCGCCTGCGGCAACACCACCTTGCGCAGCGCCTGCAGCCGCGTGTAGCCGTCGACCAGCGCAGCCTCCTCGTACTCGCGCGGAATCTCGTCAATGAACCCCTTGAGCAGCCAGACTGCGAGCGAGACGTTCACGGCGGTGTAGAGCAGGATCATGCCGAGCCTGGTGTCGGTCAGATTGAGCTGCCGGTACATCAGATAGATCGGGATCGCGACTGCGACCGGCGGCATCATCCGCGTCGACAGGATGAAGAACAGCAGATCGTCGGCGAGCGGAATGCGGAAGCGCGAGAAGGCGTAGGCCGCGAGCGTGCCGAGGAAGACGGCGAGGAACGTCGAGCCGAAACCGATGATCAGCGAATTGACGAAGCGCGGCACCACCTTGGACGGTCCGGCAATCACCATGTCGCGCTGGCGCACCAGCTTGTCGTACCAGGTCTCGGGCGGCGGCAGCTTGGCGATGAAATCCGGCGTCTGCCGGGTGCGCACCGTGAACAGGTTGACATAGCCTTCGAGGGTCGGCTCGAAGATCACCTTGGGCGGATAGGCGATGGCGTCGCTCTGCGACTTGAACGCGGTGGCGACGATCCAGAGCAGCGGCAGGATCGTGATCACGGCGTAGAGGATCACGAGAGCACCGGCCAAGGCCTTCGAACGGGGCGATGCCTCGACGATGGAATGCGCGGTGGACGTGGCGGCGGTCATCGTTGCTTCACCTTGTTGAGCGCTTTGACGTAGATGTTGGCGGCACCGAACACGGTGACAAACAGGATGATGGCGAGCGCCGAGGAATAGCCGGTGCGCCACTTCTCGAACGCCGCGCGCTTCAACGTGATCGAGACCAGTTCGGTGGTCGATCCCGGTCCGCCCGAGGTCAAGAGGTTGACCATGTCGAACATCTTGAAGTTCTCGATCGCGCGGAACAGCACCGCCAGCATCAGGAACGGCACCGTCATCGGCAGCGTGATCGACCAGAACTGCCGCCAGGCCGAGGCACGGTCGACTTCGGCCGCCTCATAGATGTAGTCGGGAATGGAGCGCAGCCCGGCGAGGCAGATCAGCATCACGTAAGGCGCCCACATCCAGGTGTCGACGAGCACGATGGTCCAGGGTGCGAGCGAGACCTGGCCGGTCATGCTGAACGCGCTCGGCGGCACGCCGGTGAACAGGCTGATCAGAGAGTTGAACGGTCCGATCTGGGGCTGCAGCAGCAGCGTCCAGAAATTGCCGACCACCGCCGGCGACAGCATCATCGGCAGCAGGATGATGGTGGTCCAGAAGCTGTGGCCGCGGAACTGGCGGTTGATCAAGAGCGCCAGGCCAAATCCGATGATCACCTGGAACGTGACCGACCAGATCACGAACTGCGCGGTGGTCTGCAGCCGCATCCAGACATCCTCGTCGCCGAGGATGTCGGTAAAATTGTCGAGCCCGACGAAGCGCAGCGGCAGATAGGACATGCTGAGATTCAGGCTGGTGAAGGACAGCCGGATCATCCACACCAGCGGAAAGATGTTGATCGCCAGCAGCAGCGCGATCGTCGGCGCCACGAACAGCCAGGCGATGGTGCGATCCGACAGGCCGCGCACGCGGCGCGTGGTCCGCGACCTCGCGGGCTCGCCCATGCCGGCGACCGTGGCATCATCAGGTTGAGAGATCGTGGTCATCTTGTCCATCGGCTGGCTGGGGTCGTTTCCCCGAGGAGTGCCCTCGGGGAAACCAGTTCGGTTGATACGAGCGTTTATTGCGACGCGACCTGCTTGCCCTGCTCCTTGAAGACCTTGGTCCAGTCCTTGACCAGCAGATCGAGCGCCTGCTGCGACGTGCCCTTGTCGGCGACGACGTAGTCATGCACGCGCTTCTGCATGTCGAGCAGCAGCTGCGCGTAGGACGGCTCGGCCCAGAAGTCCTTGACGATGCCCATCGACTCCAGGAATTGCGGGGCGAACGCCGCGCTCTTCGGGAAGTCGGGCGCGTCGACCACGGCCTTCAGCGCCGAGTAGCCGCCGAGCTGCCACCAGCGCTGCTGCACGGTGGGCTGCGCAAACCACTTGATGTAGGCCAGCGCGTCATCCTTGCGGTCGGAGGTCGCGACCACGGAGACGCCCTGCCCGCCGAGCTGGGTGAAATGTCCGCCCGGGCCGGCCGGATTGACGAAGAAGCCGATCTTGTCGCCGCCGACATTCGGATCCTTGTAGAGGCCGGGGAAGAAGGCGAACCAGTTCATCTGCATCGCCACCTGGCCGGACTTGAAGGCGTCGAGCCCTTCCTGCATGTAGGCGTTGGTCATGCCCGGCGCGGTGCAGCACTTGTAGAGCTCCTTGTAGAACTCGAGCCCCTTGGCCGCCTCGGCCGAGTTGACGACGCCCTGCATCTGGTACGGCTTCTTCGGGTTGTCGTAGCCGAAGCCGTAATTGTAGAGCACGTTGGTCACGCCCATGGTGATGCCTTCGGAGCCGCGCTCGGTGAAGATGTAGGCGCCGTAGACCTTCTTGCCGTCGATCTCGCGGCCCTGGAAGAACTCCGCGACCTGCTTCAGCTCGTCATAGGTCTTCGGCGGCGCCAGATCGCGGCCGTACTTGGCCTTGAAGGCCGACTGGATCTCGGGCCGCGAGAACCAGTCCTTGCGATAGGTCCAGCCCACCGCATCGGCCATCGCCGGCAGCGCCCAATAATTTGGTGAGCCCTTCGGCCACTGCGAATAGCCGACCACCGTCGCCGGGACGAAGTCGTCCATCGAGATCTTCTCCTTGGCGAAGAAGTCATTGAGCTTGACGTACCACTTGTTCTCGGCGGCGCCGCCGATCCACTGGCTGTCGCCGATGATGAGGTCGCAGAGCTTGCCGTGGGAGTTGAGCTCGTTGAGGAAGCGATCCGCATAGCTCGTCCAGGGGACGAACTCGTATTTCATCTCGATGCCGGATTGCTTGGTGAAGTCCTTGCCGAGCTCCACCAGCGCATTGGCCGGATCCCATGCCGCCCAGCACAATGTGAGCTGCTTGCCTTGGGCGGCGGCCTCGCTGCTGCCGAGCCCCCCGAGCGCTGCGGCCGCAACAACCACAGACGCCGCCGTACTGCGTAGCCAATTCATTCGTCGCATGTCCGTTTCCTCTCTATCGTTGAAGCACCTAACCCGATGGCGCAGCCCTACCGGGACGACGCCAAGACCCTGAAACCGAGTTGATGAGCGATGCTGAGAGCGAGACGGAGCGCTTCCGGAAACGGGATCCGGATGGCTTGGGCTCCTCCCACGCACCGGCTCGATGCGCGATGTTTATCTTTTCTGTAACACTAAACGTATTACTAAATTTCGGCAGGCGTCAAGCCGGTTTTTGCGAGCCCGGCAAATAGTCCCTGGAAGCTCATTTCGAAGCGGCCTGCGCTTGCGCGAACAGGCGCGCAAAAAAGGCCTTGCCTGGGACGATGTTTATTAAATCATTTTACTGAACGTTCAGCGGATCGATCCCGCCCAACTTTTCGCCAAAGTTCGGCAACATCTCTCAACATCTTCGCCACCATTCGACGACGCGCGGCACGTAGCTTCGATTCAGATCCTGATGAATCGGAGGTGGACGCGATGTCCCCAAATACGTCGTCGGTGCTGCTTGCTGCGGCTTGCCTGATGCTGGCCGCATCAAGTCCCTCGCATGCGGGACCGACGCTGGACGAGCTGGCGGGGACATGGATGGGCGTGGGCTCCATGAAACCAAAGGACGGCGCGCGCGAAAAGGTTCATTGCAAGGTGGCCTACAACGTCACCAAGCCGGGCCGGTCGCTGAGCCTCGACCTGCGCTGCGCCAGCGATGCCTACAAGATGGTGCTGTCAGCCAACATCGATCAGAACGGGACCGAGCTGTCCGGCAACTGGTTCGAAAGCGAATACCGCCAGGGCGGCAAGGTCACCGGCACCAACAGGGATGGGCTGATCGAGGCACGCATCGAGGGCAGCACCGTGGCCGCGCTGGTGACGATCAAGACCGCGGGCGATCACCAGTCGTTCGCGATGGACGCACCGGGCGCCTGGGTCTCCCAGGTCGCCATCGAGCTGAACCGGAACGCCAGGTGACATCCGCATTCTACTGCAGACTCGGAAGCTCGAGGCCGCATGTGCGTGCGCACGCGATCGCGGAGTCGTACCCTGCATCGGCGTGACGCATCACGCCGCTCGCCGGATCATTCCACAGCACGCGCTCGATCCGCTTGGCGGCGTCCGGCGTGCCGTCGGCGACGATCACCATGCCGGCGTGTTGCGAATAGCCGATGCCGACGCCGCCGCCATGGTGCAGCGAGACCCAGGTCGCGCCGCTCGCGCAATTCAACAGCGCATTGAGCAAGGGCCAGTCGGATACGGCATCCGATCCGTCCTTCATCGCCTCGGTCTCACGGTTCGGGCTCGCCACCGAACCGCTGTCGAGATGATCGCGGCCGATCACAACCGGCGCTTTCAGCTGGCCCCGCGCCACCATCTCGTTGAAGGCAAGGCCAAGCCGGTGACGATCGCCGAGCCCAACCCAGCAGATCCGCGCCGGCAGGCCCTGGAACTTGATCCGCGCCTTGGCCATGTCGAGCCAGTTGTGCAGATGTCTATCGTTCGGCATCAGCTCCTTCACCTTGGCATCGGTCTTGAAGATGTCCTCGGGATCGCCAGACAACGCAGCCCAGCGGAACGGCCCGACGCCGCGGCAGAACAGTGGACGGATATAGGCGGGAACGAAGCCCGGGAAATCGAAGGCGTTGTTCAGGCCCATATCCTTCGCCATCTGGCGAATGTTGTTGCCATAGTCGAGCGTCGGAATGCCCTGGGCATGGAAGTCGAGCATCGCCCGGACGTGATCGACCATCGATGTCTTCGACGCCTGCTCGACGGCCTTCGGATCGGACGCGCGCCTGGCTTCCCAATCGGCGAGCGTCCAGCCCTTCGGCAAATAGCCATTGATCGGATCATGCGCGCTGGTCTGGTCGGTCACGATGTCGGGCCTGACGCCCCGGCGCACCAACTCAGGAAAAATCTCGGCGGCATTGCCGAGCAGGCCGACCGAGACCGCCTGCTTCGTCGTCGCGGCCTCGGCCATGATCGCCAGCGCTTCATCGAGCGTCGCGGCCTGTCGATCGAGATAGCCGGTGCGCAGACGCATCTCGATGCGGCTCGGCTGGCATTCGACCGCGAGCAGCGACGCACCCGCCATGGTCGCGGCCAGCGGCTGCGCGCCGCCCATGCCGCCGAGGCCAGCGGTCAGAATCCATTTGCCCGCGAGGCTGCCGCCGTAGTGACGACGTCCGACCTCGACAAAGGTCTCGTAGGTGCCCTGCACGATGCCCTGGCTACCGATATAGATCCAGGACCCCGCCGTCATCTGGCCGTACATCATCAGGCCCTGGCGATCGAGCTCGTTGAAATGATCGAGCGTCGCCCAGTGCGGCACGATGTTGGAGTTGGCGATCAGCACCCGCGGCGCATCCGCATGCGTCCGGAAAATGCCGACCGGCTTGCCGGACTGGACCAGCAGCGTCTGATCGGCTTCGAGCTTGCGCAGCGAAGCCGTGATCCGGTCAAAGCTCTCCCAGTCGCGCGCCGCGCGCCCGATGCCGCCATAGACGACGAGCTCGCTCGGACGCTCCGCGACTTCAGGGTCGAGATTGTTCATGAGCATGCGCAAGGGAGCTTCGGTCAGCCAGCTCTTGGCACTGATCTCGCTGCCGCGGGGCGCGCGGATGGTGCGGTCGTTGTCCAGTCGGCGGTTCATGGAAAAACCCCTTCAATCAAGTCTTGGGAACGGATCATTCAGAAGCGCCGCGCCTGCGGCAGCGGGCAGCGCATCGGCTTCGATCAGCGCGGCGGCGCTCGCGAGATCGCCGGCCATGTAGCGATCGGGACCGAGCGCCGGCACCTGTTCGCGCAGCTTGGCGATCACGGCAAGGAGCGGCGCGCTGGTCGTATGCGGCGCGCGCAGCGTGATGCCTTGGGCAGCGACCAGCAGCTCGATGCCGAGAATGGAGGCAAGGTTATCCGCCATGTCGGACAGCCGCCGCGCGGCATGCGCGGCCATCGAGACGTGATCTTCCTGGTTGGCGCTGGTCGGCGTCGAATCGATCGAGCAGGCCGATGCGCGCTGCTTGTTCTCGGCATAGAGCGCAGCCGCCGTCACCTCCGCGATCATGAATCCGGAATTGAGGCCAGGATCCGGCGTCAGGAACGGCGGCAGGCCAAAGTTCAGCGCGGGATCGACCAGCGTTGCGATCCGCCGCTCGCTGATCGCACCGATCTCCGACAACGCAAGCGCGATTCCGTCGGCGGCGAAGGCCACCGGCTCGGCGTGGAAGTTGCCGCCGGAGACGATCTCGCCGGTCTCGACCAGCACCAGAGGATTGTCGGTGACGGCATTGGCCTCGACCGTCAGCGTCCGTGCGGCCTGCGTGATCAGGTCGATCGCGGCGCCCGCCACCTGTGGCTGGCAGCGCAGGCAGTACGGATCCTGCACGCGCTCGTCGCCTTCGAGATGCGACTGCCTGATGTCGCTGCCGTCAAGCAGCGCCATCAATGTCGCGGCCGCCGCGATCTGTCCCGCATGCCCGCGCAATTGCTGGATCTCTGGCCGGAACGGCGCGGTCGACGCCATCGCCGCATCGACCGACAAGGCACCCGTCACGAGTGCCGCACGTGCCAGGCGATGCGCGCGCAGCACGCCCGAGATCGCATAGGCGGTCGAGAATTGCGTTCCGTTGATCAGCGCGAGCCCTTCCTTCGGTCCCAGGATGAGCGGCGCGAGGCCGGCGGCGGCGAGCGCTTCGCTGCCGGACACCGTCTTGCCATCGACGAGCGCCTGCCCCTCACCGATCATGACCGCGGTCATATGCGCGAGCGGCGCGAGATCGCCGGACGCGCCGACGGAGCCCTGCTGCGGCACCAGCGGATACACGCGCCGCGCCAGCATGTCCTGCAACTGCACGATGACCTCGCGGCGCACGCCGGACGCGCCGCGCCCGAGCGAGATGATCTTCAGCGCCATCATCAGGCGCACGATCGGCTCGGGCGTTGCCGGCCCGACGCCGCAGCAATGCGAGACGATCAGATTGCGCTGGAGCAGCGCGGTCTTGTCGGGCGCAATCCGCGTCGATGCGAGCTTTCCAAACCCGGTGTTGATGCCGTAGACGGGTGTGTCCGCTTGCGCGGCCTTCGCGACAATCTGCGCCGCTGCTTCGACGCGCGGCCAGAACGCCGGATCGAGCACGACGGAGCGCCCCGCGAGCACCTGCAAGAGATCATCGAGGCTGACCTTGCCGGGCACGACAACGATCGGCGCGCTCCAATCCGTCATGTGCCTCTCCAGACGCGGCGATGCAGCGGGTTGAAGCCGATGCGGTACACCAGCTCAGCTGGCCGCTCGATGTCCCAGATCGCAAGATCGCACCACTTGCCGGCCTCTAAGGTGCCCGTCTCATCAAGCAGACCAAGTGCGCGGGCGCCCTCGCGCGTGACGCCGGCGAGGCATTCGGCGACGGTCATGCGGAACAGTGTCGCGCCCATGTTCATCGTGAGCAGCAGCGAGGTCAGCGGCGAGCTGCCGGGATTGCAGTCGGTGGCGAGCGCCATGTTGACGCCGTGCTTGCGGAACAGCTCGACGGGAGGCTTATGCGTCTCGCGGATGAAATAGAATGCGCCGGGCAGCAGCACCGCCACCGTTGCGACCTTGGCCATCGCCACCGCGCCCGCCTCATCGGTGTGCTCGAGATGATCGGCCGACAGCGCGGAGAACCTTGCGGCGAGCGCAGCGCCTCCCAGATTCGACAATTGATCGGCATGCAGCTTCACAGGCAGCCCCAGCGCCCTCGCCGCCTCGAACACCCGCGCCGTCTGCTCGGCCGAGAACGCGATACCTTCCATGAAGGCGTCGACGGCGTCGGCAAGGCCGGACCTTGCCACCGCCGGCAGCATCTCCCTGCAGACAACATCGATGTAGCGATCCTTGTCGCCGGCGGCCTCGACCGGCAGCGCATGCGCGCCGAGAAACGATGTGCGGATCGCAACCGGCCGCATCCGGCCGAGGCTGCGGGCGGCCGCGAGCTGCCGCAGCTCGGTCTCGGTGTCGAGGCCGTAGCCGGACTTGATTTCGAGCGTGGTCACGCCTTCGCCAATCAGCGCGTCGAGACGCGGCAATGCGCTCGCGACGAGATCGGCCTCGCTGGCCTTGCGCGTTGCCGCCACCGTCGAGACGATGCCACCGCCGGCACGCGCGATCTCCTCGTAGCTCACGCCCTTGAGCCGCAGCTCGAACTCATGCGCGCGGTTGCCGCCATAGACCAGATGGGTGTGGCAGTCGACGAGGCCCGGCGTGATCCAGCGTCCCTCGCAATCGATCCGCTCGGTCGCATCGGCATCGGTGGGGAATTCAGCCTGCGCGCCGGCATAGACGATGCGCCCCTGCCGCGCGGCGATCAGGCCGCGCTCGATCTCCCCGAGATCGGGGCTGTTGGCCCGCAGCGTGGCGAGCCGGGCGTTATGCCAGATCCGGTCGAAGCGCTCTGCCATGCGGCTGTCCTTCGCTGTGGGATGCTTGACTTATATGTCTAGACATATAATCGTGGCGCGGTTCTGTCCAGCCGGCTTGGAAAACATGTCGCGACTGCATTTCGCTTCCGCGCTGCTGCCCTCGGGTTGGGCCGATGACGTGCAGGTGGTCGTCACCGCCGGCACGATCACGTCGGTGACGGCGGGTGCGGCGCCGGCTGCAGGCGACGAACGTCACGCCGTTGCGATACCGGGATTGGCGAGCCTGCACAGCCACGCCTTTCAGCGGGGCATGGCCGGGCTTGCCGAGCTGCGCGGCGACTCCACCGATACGTTCTGGACCTGGCGCGAGACGATGTATCGCTTCGCGCTGGCCATGACGCCGGATGATGTCGCCGCGGTTGCGACATGGCTCTATGTCGAGATGCTCGAACGCGGCTTCACCCGCGTCGGCGAGTTCCATTATCTCCATCACGATCGCGACGGTGTCCCCTACCGCAATCTTGCCGAGATGGCAGAGCGCATCGCGCAGGCTTCCGAAGCCTCCGGCATCGGGCTCACGCTACTTCCGAGCTTCTATGCGCACGGCTCGTTCGGCGGCGCGCCGCCGCATGCGGGACAGCGCCGCTTCATTTGCTCGGTCGATCAGTTTGCAGCCCTCATGGCCGCCTCCCGCGAGGCGGTCAGCCGCCTCCCCGGCGCCAATATCGGTATCGCGCCGCACAGCTTGCGCGCGGTGGCGCACGACGAACTGTCCGCGATCATCCCGCTCGCCAAGGGCGGACCGATTCACATTCACGCCGCCGAGCAGGTCAAGGAAGTCGAGGATTGCCTGGAATGGTCGGGACAACGGCCGGTCCAGTGGCTGCTCGACCATGCGCCGGTCGATCAGCGCTGGTGTCTCATTCATGCGACCCACATGATTGATGAGGAAACACTCGCACTCGCAAAGACCGGCGCCGTAGCCGGCCTCTGCCCGGTAACGGAAGCAAGTCTTGGCGACGGCATCTTCCCTGCCCGCGAATTTCTCGCCGCCGGCGGCCGGTTCGGCGTCGGCACGGATTCCAACGTGCTGGTCGGCATCACCGACGAGTTGCGCCAGCTCGAATACGGCCAACGGCTGAGGCATCGCGAGCGCAACGTGCTGTCCGGTGGCGCAGGCACGTCGACCGGACGCGCGCTGTTCGATCACGTGCTGTCGGGCGGCGCACAGGCGCTGGCGCAGACGACCACAGGCCTCGCCCCGGGCGCGCGCGCCGATATCGTGACGCTCGATGCGGCGCATCCGTCACTGGCGGGACGCCGTGGCAACGCCGTGATCGACGGCTGGATCTTTGCGACCAGCGGTGACGCGATCGACTGCGTCTGGGCTGGCGGCAACAAGGTGGTCGAAGGTGGACGGCACAAATTGCGCCACGCCGCGCGCGAAAAGTTCAACGCAGCGGTACGGAGGCTCGTCGCATGAGCCTTATCACCGATGCCCCTGACAAGCCGACGCTCTACAAGCAGATCCGGCAGGACATCGAGAGGCGGATCCTGACCGGCGAATGGCCGCCGGGGCATCGCATCCCGTTCGAGCATCAGCTGATGGTGCGGTACGGCTGCTCGCGCATGACCGTGAACAAGGCGCTGTCCGAGCTCGCGCAGGCTGATTTGATCGAGCGCCGCCGCCGTGCCGGCTCGTTCGTGCGACGTCCGCAGCATCTGTCGGCAGTGCTCAAGATCGCCGATATCCGCGCGGAGATCACCGCGCTCGGGCGCGCTTACGGCTATGAGTTGATCAATCGCCGGCTGCGCGCGGCGACCGCCGCCGATCGTATCAGGCTCGGTGTGAAGAAAGCGGGCAAGGTCGTCGCAATCGCCTGCCGACACAGCGCGGACGGGATGCCCTTTGCCGTCGAGGACCGGCTGATCGATCTCTCCTCGGTGCCGGACGCCGCGACCGCGGACTTTGCCAACGAGCCGCCCGGCTCATGGCTGCTTCACCATGTCCCATGGACAGAAGCCGAGCACACGATCAGCGCCATTGTCGCGGATGATCGTACGGCTGCAGCGCTCGACATCGCCGTCGGCGCGCCCTGTCTGGTGATCGACCGCTACACCTGGCGCAGCGCGCGCACGATCACGGCGGTGCGGCTGCTCTATCCCGGCGACACGCATCGCCTTGTCGCCCGGTTCAAGGGAGGCTGAGAGGATGTCGGCACAAATCGTGCATCGCGCCACGCAACAATTCGAACAACGATCCATCGACACATAGAGATCAACAGGACGTCAATCCAGCGAACGACAAGAGGACGATCATCATGCGTAGTTCGACCGTACTTGCGACCATCATTGCCCTTGCGGCGACCGGCCCCGCGCTCGCCGACGACGTCAAGGTCGGCATCGGCATCTCCGGATGGACCGGCTTTGCGCCGCTGACGCTCGCCAAGGAAGCCGGCATCTTCAAGAAGAACGGCCTTGATGTCACGATCAAGAAGATCCCGCAGAAGGACCGGCATCTGGCGATTGCTTCGGGCGACGTGCAGTGCGCGGCGACCACGGTGGAGACCTGGATTTCCTGGAACGCCAACGGCGTTGCCACCAAGCAGATCTTCCAGCTCGACAAGAGCTACGGCGCCGACGGCATGGCCGTGCGCAACGACATCGCGGCGATCAAGGATCTGAAGGGCAAGACCGTCGCGGCTTCCGCGCCGGGCACCTCGCCCTATTTCGCGTTGGCCTGGATGCTCAAGCAGAACGGCCTCTCCGTGAAGGATGTCACCGTCGTCAATCTCGAGCCGGCCGCGGCCGCGCAGGCCTTCGTCTCTGGCCAGAACGACGCGGCGATGACCTATGAGCCGTATCTGTCGACCGTGCGCGCAGCCCCCGACAAGGGCAAGATCATCGCGACCACGCTGGACTATCCGATGGTGATGGACACGTTCGGCTGCACGCCGAAGTTCCTCAGCGAGAATCCGAAGGCGGCGCAGGCGCTGGCCAACAGCTATTTCGAGGCGCTCGAGATGATCGCCAAGGATCAGGCCAAGTCCTACGAGATCATGGGCGCCGACGTGAAGCAGTCCGGCGAGCAGTTCGGCAACTCGGCGAAATATCTGCGCTGGCAGGACAAGGCCGCGAGCCAGAAATTCTTCGCCGGCGAATTCCTGACCTTCAACAAGGAGGCCGCAGACCTCCTGCTGGAGATCGGCATCATCAAGGCGGCGCCGAAGGTCGAGGATCTCTTCGACGCCAGCTTCATCAAGTAGCAGATGTAACAGACCCGCCTCGCATCATCGCGAGGCGGGTCCGACCTCGCCTCCGACATCGCCCCGGATCAATCCTCGATGCGTCCCCTCGATCCCGTGACATCGAAGCAGCGCGTGGCCTACGGCCTCGCGTTTTTCGTGCTGTTCGTTGCGCTCTGGTCGTGGGCGACGTTCGGCGGGCATGTCTCGAAGACCTTCCTCGCCAATCCCTGGACCATGGTGCAGGAAGGCGTCGAGCTCCTGATCAAGCACGGCTTCCTCTACGACATCGGCATGACGATCTGGCGCGTCATCGGCGGCTTTGCGCTGGCCGCTGTGATCGCGGTGCCGCTCGGCGTGCTGATGGGCGCCTACAAGCCAATCGAGGCCTTCCTCGAACCCTTCGTCTCCTTTGCACGCTATTTGCCGGCCTCGGCTTTCATCCCGCTACTGATCCTGTGGGCCGGCATCGGCGAGATGCAGAAGCTGCTCGTGATCTTCATCGGCTCGGTGTTTCAGCTGATCCTGATGGTTGCGGTCACGGTCGGCGCGACGCGGCGCGATCTGGTCGAGGCGGCGTACACACTTGGCGCCAGCGATCGCGGCATCATCCGCCGCGTGCTGCTGCCCTCTGCCGCACCCGACATCGCGGAAATCCTGCGGCTGGTGCTGGGCTGGGCCTGGACCTACGTCATCGTCGCCGAGCTGATCGGCTCGTCCTCGGGCATCGGCCACATGATCACCGACAGCCAGGCGCTGCTCAACACCGGCCAGATCATCTTCGGCATCATCGTGATCGGCCTGATCGGGCTGATCTCGGATTTCCTGTTCAAGGCATTCAATGCCTGGCTATTCCCGTGGAAGCTCGCATGACCACGCTCCGGATCGACCAGGTCTCGCGAACCTTCCCCGCCCGCCACGGCAACGTGCCGACAAAAGCGCTGGAGCCGACTGATCTTGTGATCGGCAACAACGACTTCGTCACCATCCTCGGACCCTCCGGCTGCGGAAAGTCCACGTTGCTTCGCATCGTCGCCGGCCTCGACCGTCCGACCAGCGGCCGCGTCGAGCTCGACGGGCGCGAGGTCACCGGCCCCGGCGCGGATCGCGGCATGGTGTTCCAGTCCTACACGCTGTTTCCCTGGCTGACCGTGCGCGAGAACATCGCCTTCGGCCTGCGCGAACGCGGCGTGTCCGAGGCGGAGCGCCACAAGATCGCCGATGCCTTCATCCGCCAGGTGGGACTCTCGGGCTTCGAGAACCACTGGCCCAAGCAGCTCTCCGGCGGCATGCAGCAGCGCACCGCGATCGCGCGCGCGCTCGCCAATGATCCCAAGATCCTGCTGCTCGACGAGCCCTTCGGCGCACTCGACAACCAGACGCGCGCGCTGATGCAGGAGATGTTGCTCGGGATCTGGGAGCGCGACCAGAAGACCGTGCTGTTCGTCACCCACGACATCGAGGAAGCGATCTTCCTCGGCAGCCGCGTCGTCGTGATGAGCGCGCGGCCCGGCCGCATCAAGGCGGAGATCACCGTGGATCTGCCGCATCCGCGCTCCTACAAGATCAAGACCACGCCGGAATTCGTTCAGTTGAAAGAGCGCCTCGTCGAGGAAATCCGTACCGAAGCGCTGAAGGTCGCCGAGCACGCCTGATTTTTGCCCGGCAGCGGCAACACTGGTCAGAGTTCTTCACGCACGCAATTGGGACCGGTTACGAGGGTTCCCGCGACACGCCAACGCGGCGCAATAGGAACCTGACCTTCTTCGAAATGTTGGCTCTGCAAGCTCATGCGTATGGGTGGTGCGACGCACGCTTGCGCCGCCCACCCAAGGAGACCAGATGCTTGAAACCGGCAAGATCCTTCAAGTCCGTTGCGTCGACAACACGCTGCAACGCGATCGGCTCTCTGTGGGCCGGGTTTACGAGGTGACGAAGCATTTCGAGCGCGACGGCTATTACGAGTTGAGCGGCCTCGGCTGCTTCAGCCAATCGCGATTTGAAGTTCTCGAGGCCACGGACGGCGACCCGACCGGATAGCGGCCGACCAATTCAGGCCGAACGAACAACAAGCGACAGGAGGCTGCCGATGCCCCGCGGCGACAAATCGAGCTACACCGGCAAGCAGAAACGCCAGGCCGAGCACATCGAGGAAGGCTATGAGAAGCGCGGCGTCTCCAAGGGCGAAGCGGAGCGTAGGGCCTGGGCCACGGTGAACAAGGAGACCCATGGCGGCAAGAAGAGCGGCTCCGGCCGCGGCAAGGCGGAAGACCACTCGCCGTCGCGAAAAGGCGGCAAGCTTGGCGGCAAGGCCGCGGCGCGTCGCCCGGCCGCCGAGCGATCGAAGTCCGCCAAGAAGGCCGCGCGAACCCGCAAGCGGCGCGCTGCGTGAGCCTTGCGGCGATGATCGCCCGAAGCACCGGGCAGTTGCTGGAGACTGTGTTGCCCGGCAAGGAGTGATACACCGTCAACGCAAGGCCTGCTGCCGGGTTGATCACTCCTGTGTCGGCGGCGGTGTCGAGCCTTGCCGCTTCAGCAGATCGGGCTGCTCACCCTTCGGCTTTGGCTCCGGCTTCGGCATACCCTTCTGTCCGCCGTGCTTGCCACCCTGGTCCTGCTGTCCCTCGAGATCGTTTTCCCTGGGCATGCCGCCTCCTCTCGCGCAAACGTGCAGATCGAAATTCCATCTGCGAGACTGAAGTCCACTGACACCGCCTACAAGAACGGCTTGCCGCCGGTCACCGGGACCGTCGCACCGGACGTAAAGCTCGAAAGCGGGTCCGCCAGCATGACATAGGCCGTCGCCAGTTCGGCAGGCTGCCCGGCGCGCTTCAGCGGCACCTGCTTGCCGAAATTCTTCACCGCGTCTTCCGGCATCGTCGATGAGATCAGCGGCGTCCAGATCGGGCCCGGCGCCACCGCATTCACGCGAATGCCCTTGGGCGCCAGCATCTGCGCCAGCCCTCCGGTGAAGTTATGGATCGCGCCCTTGGTGGTCGCATAGGCCAGCAGGATCGGGTTCGGCATGTCCGAGTTGATCGACGCCGTGTTGATGATCGCGCTGCCCGGCGGCATGTGCGGCACCGCCGCCTTGGCGAGATAGAACATGGCGTAGATGTTCACCTCGAAGGTCAGCTGCCATTCCTCGTCGCTGATGTCGGCAATGTCCTTGAACGTGGCCTGATGCGCGGCGTTGTTGACGAGGATGTCGATCCGTCCAAAGTCCTGCACGGCGCGAGAGATCACTGATCGGCAATGGTCGGGGTTACGCAGGTCGCCATCGATCAGGACGGCCTTGCGCCCTTCGGCCTCGACCAGCTTTTTCACCTCATGCGCGTCGTCGTGCTCGTTCAGATAGGAGATCAGGATATCGGCGCCCTCGCGCGCATAGGCGAGCGCGACCGCGCGGCCGATGCCGCTGTCGGCGCCCGTGATCACGGCCTTCTTGCCCTTGAGCTTGCCCGAGCCGCGATAGCTGGATTCGCCGTGATCCGGACGCGGATCCATTTTGGCCGTGGTGCCCGGCATCGGCTGCTTCTGGTCGGGATAAGGCGGCTTGGGATGGTCCAACATGGCGGTCTCCGCGTCCTGCTGGATTTCCAATGGCTGTTGCGGGCAAGTGTTCCTGGAAAGCGGACAGGATAGAAAGCCGGCGACGCACTGACCGCTGCGCTGCTAGAATGCGCGCGATTCAGGTAAGCGGACCAGGATGGCCAGACGAAGCGGCAGTGCGGATCTTCCCCTCCATGGCGGGCGCGTTCCGCCATGGCTTGCCGAACGGATGTCCGAGCTGGGCGCGATCATCACCGAGGCTATCGTTCACCACTATGGTCGCGACGAGTTCCTGCAACGGCTGTCGCACCCGTTCTGGTTCCAGTCGTTCGGCGCCGTCATGGGGATGGACTGGCATTCGTCCGGGATCACCACCAGCGTGATCGGCGCGCTGAAACGCGGCCTGGCGCCGCTGCAGAACGAGCTCGGAATTTACGTCTGCGGCGGCCGCGGCAAGCACTCGCGCCGCACGCCGGAAGAGCTCACGCAACTCGGCGAACGCACCGGCGTCGATGGACAGGGATTGACGCGGGCGAGCCGGCTCGTGGCCAAGGTCGACAGCGCCGCCGTGCAGGACGGCTTTGAGCTCTATCTCCACGGCTTCTTCGTGACGCGTGACGGCAAATGGACGGTGGTGCAGCAGGGCATGAACGGCGACAAGCGGCAGGCGCGCCGCTATCACTGGCATTCGGAGAACCTGCGCAGCTTCGTCGACGAGCCACACAGCGCGATCGACGGCCCGGCGCAGGGCGAGATCGTCAATCTGACCGATCACCGCGCCGCGCTCTCGCGCGACACCCAGATCGATCTGCTCGCCAGGCTCGGGCCTGACGGCGTCACCGACCAATATATCGCGCTGACAGACCAGGCCGCGTTCCAGCCGTCGCTGCCGCACCTCGTGATGCCCGGTCATCACGAGGTGCGCTCGAGCGACGTCTTTGTGCGGCGACTGCACGGGACGCTGGCCGCGGCCGCCGAGCGCGGCCCGGTCGATTTCCCGGAGTTGCTGCTGACGCCGGGCGTCGGCGCCCGCACCGTGCAGTCGCTGGCGATGGTTGCGGAGGTCGTGCACGGCGCGCCCTATCGTTTCCGCGATCCGGCGCGGTTCTCGCTGGCGCATGGCGGCAAGGACCGCCATCCCTATCCGGTTCCGATCAAGGTCTATGACGAGACCATCCGCGTGCTGAAGGACGCGGTCAGTCAGGCAAAGCTCGGCCGCGACACGCAGGTCGGCGCGCTGAAGCGGCTCGACGACCAGGCACGAAAACTCGAGCGCACCGCAACGGGTCCGTCCTTCGACGCATTCGTCGCCAAGGAGCGCGCCGGCTCCGCCCTGCTCGGGGGCCGCAGCGTGTTCGGCTGGGAGGCCGATCTCACAGGTCCCGCCAACGAAACCAAAGGGCTGTGATTCAAGCAGCCATGGCCCGGCACGACTCGGCGCAGGCACGACACATCGCGACGCACGCGTCCATGCCGCCGACCCGTTCGCAATCCGCGGCGCATTCGGCGCAGATCTCGGCGCATTCGCGGCAGGTATGCTTGTGGTGCGGCGTGTTGATCAGCATGAAATGGGCCGAGGTGCGGCACATCTCGGCACACGCCATCATCAGACGAAAATGCGCCGGCTCGGTGTGCTTTCCGCCGCTGACCAGGCAGTGGTTCATCGCGGTGGCGAGGCAGGTCTTGTAGCAGGACAGACAGGTCTCGATGCAGCGGTTCATCGGTTCGGAGAATGCCATGGCCTGTCCTTTAGGTCGTGCCGGAGTTGGCAAACCGTCGCCTCAGATAGCGCAGCCCATCGGAGGTGAGCATCGATTCGCTGCTCTCGCCGTCGGCGACCTTCGACTCGAGAAAAGTCTCGAGCTCGGGAAGCGCGCGCTCGAAGCGCTCCGCATGGCCCATCAGCTCGCAGGCTTCCCTGATCCGCTGGACCGGTCTCTCAAGGACGTTGATCTGAACCATCCAGATCAAATCGGGACGGCCTAATTGGTTCCTACGCCCGCGCGGCTGCCATCCCGGGAACCACGCCCGCCGACGCTCAGCGCGCCGCTATGATCCTGGCGCGGAAGCTCGCCTGCCCCTGCATGATCTTGTCGAGCAGCGCGTCGAGTGCCCAGAAGCGCTCGTGGATGTCGAAGTCGACAGCGCGGCTCTTGATGCAGGGGAACGTGCCAAGCCGCTGGTGATACAGCTTCGCCAGCTTGGGATAGCCCATCGGTTCGGCCATTGCGGCGAGCGCCAGGTAGACGGAGAGTTCGTCCGCCAGCGCCGGATCGGCGGAATGGCGCGTCATCAGCCACTTGTAGAGATCCGGGTGGAAGTTGGTGAACACGCCGGTGAAACCGGCGGAGCCGGCCTTCATGGCGTCGAAGGCGATTGCCGCATTGGCATTCACGATGGCGAGTTTCGAATCCTTCGTCAGCGCGACGCGACGCTTCACGGTGGCGAGATCGCAGGACACGTCCTTCAGGATCACGAACCGTCCGCTCTCGGCGCAGAATGTCAGCTCGTCGTCGGTCAGCAGCCGGCGGAACGGCGCCGGACATTCGTAAAGACCAAGCGGCAGATCGGCCGGCAGCCGATCGAGCAGCCAGCGCAGACGATCCATGAAGACGGCACTGCCCTCGCCCTTGGGATCGAGGCGGTTCGTCACCAGCACCAGGCCGTCGACGCCGGTCGCAGCGATCGAGGTGAGCTCGGTCAACTGATCCTCGCGCGTTTCGCTCACATGGCCGGACGCGATGACGGGCACCCGGCCCGCCGCCTTTCGCGCCACGAAACGGGCCAGCTCAACGCGTTCCTCGAGGCTGAGGAACTGCATCTCGCTCGACTGCGCCACGGCAAACATGGCATCGGCGCCGTTCGCGATATACCACTCAATGAGCTTCTCGAGCCCCGGATAGTCAATCGCATCAGCTTCGGTGAACGGTGTCAGCATCACCGGAATGATGCCTTGGATGGATACGGTCACGGGCCAGCTCCCAGAACGATCAAATCGAAATCCACGCTCCGACGGGCCGCGAGCCCGTCGGAGGCTTGTCTTATCTCCTAGCTTCTACTCGCTCACCAGCGTCTTGATGCGCGCGATCATCTCGTCGACGGACTGCTCGGCCGGCACCTTGTCGAGCACCACGCGGATCACCGCCTTGGCCCAGACGTTCTCGTTGTTGACGGCGGTGAACTTGTAGTTCCGGCTCATCTCGTAGCCGCCGACGCCGGCGGCAAACTGGTCGCGCAGCACCTTGCGATGGCTATCCGCATCCCAGAAGGCAGACTTCTGCGCGGCGGACTTCACCGGGAACCAGCGGCCGAGCGCGCCTTCGACATAGGGCTGCAGGTTCTCGTCCTGCAGCAGGAACTGCACGAACTCCCTGGCCCGCGCCTTGTTCTTGGCCTGCTGGAAGACCACGCCGACCACCACCGAGCTGCGCGTGCGCATCGGCGTGCCGTCTGGCTTGCTCGGCCAGCCGACCGTGCGGATCTTCTCGTCGTAGTTCTTCCTGGCTTCATCCCGCTGCTCGGCGGTCAGCGTCGCGTTGGTGGAATCGTCCAGCCACTTGCCCGGGATCGAGATCGTCGGGTTGAACGTCATCACCGTCGTCTTGTTGTGGAAGGCGACGTTGTTGTCCGCGTCCTTCCAGCTGGTCGCGGACGACGGCACGCAACCCTTGTTGTAGAGGTCCGTATAGTCCTTCAGCGCGGCGACGAGACCCGCCTTCACCTTGGGATCGTCGAGCTTCAGCCGGCCGTTCTCGTCGACCATCACGACATTGTAGGCTTCGGTGAAGGTCAGAAAGCCGATGAAGCTGTCGGTGCTGTCGACACCCATCGGCAGGCCGATGCCGTACACCCGCTTGCCGCTGGCTTTCCGCACCGCCGGCTGCGCCTTGTCGCACCAGAACGACCAGAAGCCCTTCCAGTCCTTCGGGATGTCGCCTTCCTTCAGGTCCGCCTGCTCCAGCATGTCCTTCCAGTAGTGAAGGTGCAGCGTCGCCTGCTTGACCGGGAATGCGTAGTAGCCCTTGGTCTTGGTCTGCTCGTTCGGCAGCACGACCGTTTCGAGCGCGCTTCGGTCGAACTGATCCTTCATGGGCGTGAGGACGGAGCCGACATCCTCGAGCTTGCCCTCGGAGGCCCATTTGCCGACGCTCTGGAAGTTGAAGGTGTCGGCATAGGCCACATCGGGCACCACGCCGGAATCGAGCGCGGCCACCGTCTTCGGAATCATGTCCTGCGTCGCGTATTGCGACAGGTCGACCTTGACCCCGGTCTTGGCCTCGAACTTCTTGATGGCTTCGAGCAGCGCGTCCTCTTCGGCCTTGTAGAAGCCCTTGTTCCACCAGACGACGAGCTTTTCCTGAGCGCTGGCGGCGCTGGGCGCCGCCAACAGGCCTGCAAGCAGCGAAGCCGCAATCGCAGTGTTTCTGAACCGCCCGATCAGGCCAATCCGCATCGATAATCCTCCCGTTCGGTCCACCCGCGTGGACCGCTGGCTTTCCCAGCCGTTGAAATTGCCGCTGATGTAAGCGCTTACATAACGGGAGTCAAGAGCCAGCCCTGGGCTGGTTGGTTGGGGCCTATTTGGCAGGTGCGCCGGTGCTTTCGCGGATGTGCAGAACCGGAACAATCTCCTTGGACTGGATCTGCGCCTGCCGGCCGGCGATCACGGCGAGCAGTTCACTGGCAGCCAGGATTCCGATCTGCTGGTTGTCCACCTTCATCGTCGTGAGCCTGGGAGAAAACCGCGAGGAGATCGCGAGATCGTCGAAGCCGGTGATCGAAAAGTCTCGCGGCGCGTCCAGTCCCAATTCGCGCGCGGCCATCAGCGCGCCGAGCGCGATGTTGTCGTTGCCGCAGATGATCGCGGTCGGCCGCGCCTTGGTGCCCTGCGCCATCAGCTGCGCAAAGCTCGCCGCGCCGAACTCCAGCGTTGACGGGCCGATCAGCAAATCCTTCGCGGCGATCCGGATCCCTGCCGATGCGAGCGCGTCGCTCACTCCGCCAAGCCGCTCCCTGACACGGTCATTGGAGATCTCGGGCTGGAAGATCGCGGCAAACCGGCGATGCCCGAGCGACAGCAGATGCTCCGTGATCCGGCTGAAGGCGGCGCGATTGTCGAAGCCGATGCAGGGATGCGGCGATGTCTTGCTGTAGGAATAGGTCACCACATAGGGAATCTGTCGCGCGTCGAGCGATTCAAACAGTTCGGGCGGATGATTTTCGCCGACCACGGCGAGCGCCTCCACGCCCCTGGCGAGCATCGCGTCCGCCTGCCGCAACCCTTCATCCGGATCGTAGTTGGAACAGCCCAGAAACAGCGTAAAGCCGCCGTCGCTGAGCACGGACTGCATGCCGCTGACCTGGTGAGCGAAGATTTCGTTGTCCAATGTGGGGATGATGGCGCCTGCGATGTGCGTCCGGCGCGAGGCGAGCGCCCGTCCGGCGGCATTCGGAATCCAGTTCAGCGCGCGGGCTGCTTCCTTGACCCGCTGCCTGACCTCCTCGGAGACCTTCTCGGGTTCATTGAAGACCCGCGAGACGGTCGCGGTCGAGACATTGGCGCGTTTCGCGACCTCGTCGAGCTTGACGCGACCGTTGCCGCCGCGCGCCCGTTTGGCTGCGGCAACCGTCCCGGTCACATCGGTCGATTGTCTCTTGTTCAATGCTTCGCCATCGTAGTGCCAGAGTCGCAGAATGCGGTCACTGGCCACTCAATACGCGAAGAAGCCGTCCGGAGCCAGTCGCCCCGGACCTTGATTATAGGGACGAATGAGAAGCGCGAATCGCCTTCACGCTTCCGTGCCCCTCAGGCGAAGGTGCAGCCCTTGGCTTCGAGCACCTTGCCGATACCAGACAATTCGAGGATGTCGCCGCCGGCCTTGAGCGCCTTCATCACGCCGGCTTCCTTGTCCTCGCGCGCGGCCGACTTGTCGCAGACCTCGGCGATGTTCTCCTTCGGTACGATCACCACGCCGTCATCGTCGGCGCTGACGATGTCGCCGGGGCGGACCGCGATGCCGCCGATCACGATCGGCTGGTTGATGTATCCGAGCGTCTCCTTCACGGTCCCCTTCATGCACAGGCCGAGGGAGAACACGTTGAAGCCGGTGTTGCGGATCGCCGGGCCGTCACGCACGCCGGCGTCAGTGACGAGGCCCGCGAGACCCTTTGAGACGCAGGCGGTCGCCAGCACCTCGCCGAAGCCACCCTGCTCCGGATGATCGCCGGCGCTGACGATCAGCACGTCGCCGGGCTTGGCGAGCGAAATCGCCGTGATCAGCATCATGTTGTCGCCGGGGTGGCAGCTGACCGTGAACGCCGGCCCGCAGGCGCGCATGCCCGGATAGATCGGCTTGATCCGCGACGTCAGCGCCCCGCTGCGGCCCTGCGCTTCGTGCAGCGTCGAAGGCGGATATTGCTTGATGCGCTCGACGAGCGCGGCGGCGGGCCGATCGAATGTCCTGATGACGTGAACCATGGTGCCTCCGGCGGACGTTATTGTCGTTACATCCCCAATAGTGGAGCGTGTCGCGCCGGAGAAATTCAGATTCTGGGATTACCGCATCGTATTTCGTTATGGCTCGTCCTCGGGGACTCCCAGAGGCGACGGTGGGGCGGCGGCGGCCCCGGACGACCAATCGAACGGTCCCCAGTCCTTGACGATGATCTCGAGCAGGATCTTGTAGACCGCGAATGCGGCATCGGACAGGGCAGCGTTATCGGGGATGCCGAGCGACATCTGCTGCGACGCCGACGGCGCGTCGATCCGCCGGATGCTGAGCTCGTCCAGGTTCGGCAATACCTTTGCGATGGACAGGGGCAGCACCGAAGCCCCCATTCCGGCCGCAATCGCCGAAGACAGCGTCGATTGCGAATGGATCTCGGCGACGATGCGCGGACGCAGGCCGACCTCGGCGCAGACGCGCTCGACCGTTTGTCGGAGGAAGGATTCGCGGTAGGGCAGCAGCAGGTCGAATTGCGCGACCTCCGCCGCCGTCGCCTCCTCTGCAGGCACCTGCCCCGCATACATGCTGCGCGGCGCGACGAGATAGAAGTGCTCCCGCATCAGCGGCTTGTAATCGAGACCGGTCACCGGACGATCGCCGTAGAGCACGGCGATGTCCATGCCGCCCTTCAGCACCATTTCGCTCAGCATGATCCCGGAACTGTCGTAGATGTGCAGCACGATGCCGGGATGGCGCTCGCGCACCTCCTTCAGCAGCGGGGTCGCGAGCAGCGCCGCCGAGCTCAATGGCGCGAGACCGATCGTGACGTTGCCGGTCAGCCCCGATCGGTTCTCCAGAATGGTCCGCCGCGCCTCGTCGATCTGGCGCTGGATCGACTTCGCATAGCGGTAGAGGATCTGGCCCGCGTCGGTCGGCCGGACGCCCCGGGCGCTGCGGTCCAGCAGCTTGCGCTTGAAGTCCGCCTCCAGGCTCGCGATCTGCTGGCTCAGCGCGGGCTGGGCGATATTGAGCAATTTTGCAGCGCGCGAGACGCTGCCGAGATCGACGACTTTGACGAAGGCTTCGAGGCGACGCGTATCCAATACGGGGTTCCCGGCAAGGACGTCCGATGGCGACAGCGATACGCTGCAGCTATGGGACCAGAACGAAATGTTCTTACCACCTGGAACCGGCCGGGCCTATAGCTAACGCTCGACAAGAGGAGCCGCAGCCATGGGATTTTCGGACTATCGCACCGCATTGGTGACGGGCGCATCCTCAGGCATCGGCGCCGCGACGGTTCGCCGCTTGAGCGCGGAAGGGCTGCAGGTTCACGCGGTGGCGCGCGACGCCGACCGGCTGGCGGCATTGTCGACCGAGACCGGCTGCCGGGTCCACGCCGTCGATATCGGCGACCTCGACGCGCTGACGAAGCTTGCGACCTCGGCCGAATTCGACGTGCTCATCAACAATGCCGGCCAATCCCGGCGCGGCAACATCCTCGATACCACGCCCGAGGATGTCGACGCGCTGATCAACGTCAATCTGCGCGCCGTGCTGCATTTGACGCGGCTGATCGTACCAGGCATGGCCCGGCGCGACCGCGGCCATATCGTCAACATCTCCTCGATCGCCGGGCATTACGCCTTCGCCGGCGGCAACACCGTCTATCACGCGACCAAGGCGGGCATCCATTCGCTGTCGCAGCAACTGCGCGTCGATCTCTACGGCACCCGCGTACGCGTCACCGAGATTTCGCCGGCGCGCGTGGAGACCGAAGTGTTCGGCCGGCTGCTCGGCGATCACGCCGAGGCCAAGCGCCGCTTCTTCGACGACTACGAAGCGCTGCAGCCCGAGGACATTGCGAATTCGATCGCGTTCGCGGTCGGCTCGCCCGCACGCATGAACGTCGCCTTCATGGAGGTGCTGCCGACCCAGCAGGTCGTGGGCGGACTCAATTTCGCGCAGCGTCAGCAGAAGAGCTCGAGCTGACGCGACGCAGGGAACGATCACCGTGGATCTCGCCAAAATCGAACAGCTCGTTGACCTCGTCTCGCGATCCCGTATCGCGGAGCTCGAGCTCACCCAGGACGGGACCCGCGTTCGGATCGTGAAGGACGGAGCGGCGCGTGCTGATATCTCCGCGCCGCCAACAGCCCCACGCGGTTCGGATGAGAGTCGCATCACGAGGCACGAACCGCTTCCATCGCCGGCCGAATCCAGCGTCGAGGACGCCGTCGTGCCGGCGCCGATGCACGGCGTGTTCTATCGGGCCGCGTCGCCGGACGAGCCGCCGCTGGTCGAGGTCGGCAGCCGGATCGAGGCCGAGCAGAAGATCTGCATCATCGAGGCGATGAAGACGTTCATCGACGTCGCCGCCGAGACATCCGGCGTCGTGCTTGCGATCCTGGCCGAGAATGGTGACGAGATCGAAGCCGGACAGGCGCTGTTCCGGATTGGCCCTGCGGATTCCCGCTGATGTTCGACACGGTCCTGATCGCCAACCGCGGCGAGATTGCGCTTCGCATCCAGCGCGCCTGCCGGGCGATGGGTCTCAAGACCGTCGCCATTCACTCCGAGGCGGACCGTGACGCGCGCTATGTCGCGCTCGCCGACCAGGCGCTCTGCATTGGACCTGCGCCGGCCAGCCGCACCTATCTCAATGCCGCGGCGATCTTGCTCGCGGCGGAAGTCAGCGGCGCGCAGGCGATCCACCCCGGCTATGGCTTCCTGTCGGAGAGCGCTGCGTTCGCCGAGCAGATCGCCCGCGCCGGCCTCACCTTCATCGGCCCTCCCGCCGACTGCATCCGCACCATGGGCGACAAGGTCGCAGCCAAGCGCGCCATGCGCGCGGCCGGCGTGCCCTGCGTGCCCGGACCCGACAGCGCGTTGCCCGATGATCCCGCCGAGGTCCGCGCGATCGCGCGCGAGATCGGCTATCCCGTGATCATCAAGGCCGCCGGCGGCGGCGGCGGGCGCGGCATGCGGATCGTGCGCGAGGCGCGCGAGCTCGACGATACCCTCGCGCTGACGCGTGCGGAGGCGAGCCAGGCTTTCAAGAACCCGGCAGTCTACATCGAGAAATTCCTCGAAAAGCCCCGCCATATCGAGATCCAGGTGCTGTGCGATGCGCACGACAATCATCTCTGGCTCGGCGACCGCGACTGCTCGATGCAGCGCAGGAACCAGAAGGTCGTCGAGGAGGCCCCCGCCCCCGGCATCGATCGCGCGCTGGTCGAGCGGGTCGGGGCGAGCTGCGTCGAAGCCTGCCGACGCATCGGCTATCGCGGCGCCGGGACCTTCGAATTTCTCTATGAAGACGGCGAGTTCTTCTTCATCGAGATGAACACCCGCGTCCAGGTCGAGCATCCCGTCACCGAGATGACGACGGGGATCGATATCGTCAAGGAGCAGATCCGCATCGCGCAGGGCGACCCATTGCCGATGAAGCAGAACGACATCGTGCGCCGCGGCCACGCCGTCGAACTCCGCATCAACGCGGAAGATCCGAACAGCTTTGCGCCGTCGCCCGGCACCGTGACGCGCTGGGACGTGCCCGGCGGCATCGGCATTCGCATCGACTCCCACATCGCGGCAGGCGCCAGCGTCCCACGTCATTATGACTCGCTGATCGGCAAGCTGATCGCGCACGGCGCCACCCGCGACGAAGCGCTGGCGCGTGCACGCGTCGCCCTGTCCGAGCTGCGCACCGACGGTATCCGTACCAATGTGCCGCTGCATCAGGCCATTCTGGCCGACCCGGCGTTCTGCGAGGGCGGCTACGACATCCACCATCTCGAACACTGGATGCATGCGCGGGCGGCTCGCGCATGACGGCGTCGGACCGACCACGGATCAGCCTGCTCGGCACATCGGCGCTGCTGTTCGAGGCGCCCGGCGCGTTCGATCTGCCGCATCAGCGGCGCATCTGGTCGCTGGCGGCGACCGCATCGAAATGGCCGGGAATCCGCGAGGCCATTCCTGGCATCACTAATTTGATGCTGACATTTGAAACGCCGCCCCGCGAGCTCGACTCCCTGATCGCCGCGCTCAACGCCGGCTGGGATGAAGCGGACGGACTCATGATCGGTGGCCGCGAGATCAGGCTGCCGGTCATCTATGGCGGCGAGATCGGATTGTGTCTCCAGGACGTGGCCGATTATTCCGGCCTGTCGGTCGATGACGTCGTGTCGATCCACGCCGCACCACTCTACACCGTGTTCGCGCTCGGCAGCCACCCCGGCTATTGCTATCTCGGCGGCATGGACCCGCGCATCACCATGCCGCGGCGCCAGACGCCGCTGCAGCGCTCCGCCGGCGGCTCGGTGTCGATCGGCGGATCGCAGACCGGTGTCTCGGCCTCCCCTGGCCCCAGCGGCTGGCACGCCATCGGACATACGACCTGGACCTTCTTCGACCCATCCTGGCAGACGCCGGCCGCACTCGCGCCCGGCGACACCATCCGCTTCGAGATCGAACGGGTGATCCGGTGATCGAAATCCTGTCCGTCACCGGCCCGGCCAGCGTCCAGGATCTCGGCCGCTTCGATCAGGTTCGGTTTGGGGTCGGCACATCGGGCGCGATGGATGACGTCGCCTTGCGCGCCGGCAACATCCTGCTCGGCAATGACGAAAACGCCGCCGGCATCGAGATTCCGATGACGCCGTTCAAGCTCCGCTTCGGCCGCGACACGGCCTTTGCCCTCACCGGCGCCGACGTCGAGGCCGAGATCGCCGGCCGCACCATCCCGCCATGGTGGCGCACGCAAGCCCGCGCCGGCGACGTTCTCACCCTCAAGGCAATGCCGCGTGGCGCACGCAGCTATCTCACCGTGAGCGGCGGCATCGACGTACCCATCGTGCTGGGATCGCGCAGCACGCAGTTTCGCGGCGAGTTCGGCGGTCTTCACGGACGGCCGCTGCAGGTGGGCGACATCCTGCCCTGCGCGTCATGGAGCGTCACAATCCGCGATCTCGGAATCGAGCCGGCGGAGATCACGCTCGCGCGGTCCAGCGCAGCCGCAGACGAGACCACGGTCCGCGTCGTCATCGCCGGCGAATACGATGGCTTCGACGCCGCCACGCAACAACTGTTCTGGCAGAGCAGTTGGAAGATCACGCCGCAGAGCAACCGTTACGGCTACCGCCTGCAGGGCCCCGAGGTGAAACCGACGGTGCCGATCGAGAAGCGCTCGCACGGCATCGTGCCCGGCGTGATCCAGATTCCGCCGAACGGTCAGCCGATCATCCAGATGCGTGATGCGCAGACCTCGGGCGGCTATCCGAAGATCGCCACCGTGATCTCGGCCGACCTCTGGCGCGTCGGCCAGGCGCGGCTCGGCAGCCGCCTGCGGTTCGAGCAAACCAGCTACGCCGACGCCCTCGCGGCCGAAACCGAGAAGTCGGCCTATCTCGATCGCATCAGAGCCAGCGTCCGCCTTGTCGAGGAGTGTCTGACATGACGATAGACCTGCCCACGATCGAACGACTGGCCGGGATGCTGGAACGATCCGGCGTCGCCGCGATCGAGATCGAGGAGGCCGGACAATCGCTGAAGCTCGTCATGGACAGGCCGATCGCAGCAGCGCCGGCGCGTGCCGCTTCGGCGTCTGCCGTCGATGATGCGTCCGTCACAGCGAAGGCTGATATCGCCGGCCATTTCCTCGCGGCCCATCCATGGCGCGCAAAGCCGTTCGTCGAACCCGGCCAGCGGATCGAGGCCGGCGCAATCATAGGCCTGGTCAAGGTCGGGCTGATCTACGCGCCCGTCGTCGCGCCCGCTGCGGGCATTGTCGATACCGTCATCGCGGAGACGGGTGCGCTGGTCGGCTACGGCTCGCCGGTCGCACGCATCCGCCCCGTCGCCGCCTGACCTCAGTTCACCAGCACGCTCGCCGGCGCGACCTCGCCGCCGCCCTGCTCGATCACGCGCCGCACCGTGGTGGCGAGCGCGACCGAACCCGGCGTATCGCTGTGGATCAGGATCGAGCGCGCGTCGACCTTGATGGTCTTGCCTTCGATCGTCTTCACCGTGCCGCTGTCGAGGAAGCGCTGCACCCGCTCGGCCACCGCGTCCGGCGAGGTGATGACCGAGTTGGGAAGCTTGCGCGAGACCAGGTGGGCGTTCTCGTCATAGGCGCGGTCGGCCAGGAACAGCGTCAGCACCCTTAAGCCCGCCTTGCGGGCGGCGCGCACGATCACGGCGTCCGGCTGCGAGAACACGATGAAGTCGCGATTGATCGCCGCGATCGCACGGGCGACGACGTCCGCCATCTCAGGATCGGCATTCACCATGTTGCCCATCGCCGCATGGAAGCTGACATGGGTGACCTTGTGGCCGGCATTGGTCGCGATCGCCTGCAGCGCGCCGATCTGGTAGACCATGTGCTTCTCGAGCTCGGCCGCGTCCATCTGGATCACGCGACGGCCGAAGCCGAGCAGGTCCGGCAGGCCCGGATGCGCGCCGACCTCGACGTCCTTCGCCTTCGCCAGCCGCACCATGCGATCCATGATGATGGGATCGCCGGCGTGGAAGCCGCAGGCGACGTTGGCCGAGGAGACGATCCCCATCAGCGCCTCGTCGTCGCAGATCGAATAGTTGCCGAACCCTTCGCCCATGTCCGAATTGATGCCGACTTTCATGTCTCCACACCTTTCTTGTTTGTTGTCGTCTCAAAGCGCTCGATAAAGTTCCGCCGTCGCACGCAGCTTCGCGAGATAATCGTTGACCGGCGTCATCGCCGCGACCGCGTCCTGGTAGCTGACCTCGCTGAAGGCGATCAGCGATCCCGGCGACGCCTGGCCGAGCCGCCAGAGATCGGCCTGGATCACCGCAGCCATCTTCGGATAGCCGCCCGCCGTGTTGGCATCACTCATCTGGATGATCGGCTCGCCCGAGGGCGGCACCTGCACGACGCCAGGCACCACGCCGTGCGAGCGCATCTCGACCGGTGCGGCCAATGTCAACTTGCCGCCGGTCAGGCGGTAGCCGCCCCGATCGCTCTGCGCGCTGATCTTCCAGGTCGTCGACCAGAACGTCGCCTGCATCGCTTTCGAAAACAGATCATGCTCGCCGGCCCGCATCACGCGCAGGTGCAGCACGCGGTCGTCAGCCGGCCGCGCGGCTGCAATTGCGACATCGGCCGGCTCGGCACCGAAGTTGACGCGGCCACTCCCGGCGCCCGGCGCTGCACCGACCGGCAGGATATCACCGGCCTGCAGAATACGGCCGTCGTACCCGCCAAATCCTGCACGCAGATGCGTGCTGCGCGAGCCCATCACGGCGGGCACATCGATACCGCCCGCGACGGTCAAAAAGACGCGCGCACCGCGCCGCGGCGAGGCGATGGTCAGGACATCGCCCGCCCTCGCCTGCGCGCACCACCATGGCGGCACGATCGCATCCGCCAGCCTCGCCTCGTGATCGGCGCCGGTGAGCGCAAAGGCGACGTCGGCCTGGAAGCGCAGGCGGAACGGAAATGTCTGGATCTCGATGCCGGCGGCGCCGTCCGCGTTGCCGAGCAGTGCATTGCCGGCCGCGAGCGCGACCGGATCCATCACGCCTGATGTGCTCACGCCGAAACGGCGCGCGCCCCGACGCCCCATGTCCTGGACGGTGTTGAAGGCGTGGCTGGTCAAAATCTCGATCATAGCTCGATCCGATCGATCCTGAACCTGACGCGGTCGCCCGGCAGCATCAGCGAGGGTTGCTGGCGCTGCGGATCGAACATCTGGACCGAGGCCCAGCCGATCGCATTCCAGCCGTTCGGGCTGCTGAGCGCCGCAACGCCGGTCTGCATACCGCCGATGGTCACCGAGCCCGCGCGCATGTTGAGCGACGGCACGGTCTTGCGCGGCATGAAGATGCGGCGATCGAGGCCATGGAGATAGCCGAAGCCCGGCGAGCTCGCGATCGCACACACCGTGTACTCGCCCTCGCTATGGATCCTGATGACGTCCCGCGCCGACAATCCGGAGCGTGCGACCAGCGCCGGAAGGTCGAAGCCGAGCTCGCCGCCATAGATCACGGGAATCTCGATCAGCTTGCCGTCGGAATTGCGCGGGCTCAGCCGATGCCAGAGCTCGATGAGCTCAGCCGTCAGCGCGCCGATGTCATCCGGCGGCTGCTCGAAGGTGAGCATGACATTGGTGACGCCGACCACGGCTTCCTCGACATTGGGCCAGGACGACACCACGTCGGCGAGCGCCCAGATGCGCCCCTGCTGAACCAGGTCGAACGCCCCCGGCGCCTCCACCAGCATCGCCAGCGTGCCGATCAGGCTGATCTTCGGGTCCTTCTCGAGCACGCCGACGAAGGGAGAGGCACGATGGTTGATCGACACGCAAGACCCCGGAATCCGACGCGCCGCGGCGCGGCCGTCCCGTCCAATCTAGTCAGCCGGCAACATACGATCCAAGAATTTGTCGCTCTGCGGGTATCGTCGATCTCGATTGCTCGCGAAGCTGCGCATCAAAACCCGTCAGTGACGCGCGATCAGGTGATTGCTCGGCGTGGTCCAGCGCGCAACGACGTCCTGGCCGACCGCATAACGGAGCCCGGATTGCTGCGACTGGTTCTGCTCGAACACGATCAGTTGCTCGCCGCTCGCGGTCTTCAGGTAGTAATGGCTGACGAAGCCGCGATAGACCACCTGGTCGATCCGTGCAGCTACGGCATTCGGCTGCTCGGCGGCGCTCCTCTCGCCGGCCTGCTCGACAATGATCGCCTCGGGGCGGATCGAGACCATCACATCAGCCGCCGAGGCCGGCACCTGGTCGACCTCTAGCTTCAGATGCTCCGACACGCGGATCACCGCGCCGTTTCCATTGCGTGCCTCGACCTTCCCCTCGAACAGGTTGGAGGCACCGATGAACTGCGCGACGAATTTCGAGGCCGGGCGCTGGTAGATCTCGGTCGCCGAGCCGACCTGCTCCAGCTTGCCGTCGCGCATCACCACGATCTTGTCGGCCATGGTCAGCGCCTCGTCCTGGTCGTGGGTGACCATGATCGTGGTCAGTCCCAGCCGGCGCTGCAGGGCGCGCAATTCGACCTGCATGCTTTCGCGCAAGCCCTTGTCGAGCGCACCGAGCGGCTCGTCGAGCAGCAGCATCGCAGGCTCGATGACGAGCGCCCGCCCCAGCGCGACGCGCTGCTGCTGGCCGCCGGAGAGCTGCGCCGGATAGCGCTTGCCGAAGTTCGACAACTGCACCAGGCTCAGCGCCGCCGCGACTTTCCTGGCGGCCTCCGCCTTGGCGATGCCGCGCATCTCGAGGCCGAAGGCGATGTTCTCCTCGACCGTGAGGTGCGGGAACAGCGCGTAGTTCTGGAACAGCATGCCGACGTTGCGCCGATGCACGGGCACGTCGGTCATCTTCTTGTCGTTGACGAAGACGTCGCCGGAGGTCGGCCGGATCAGCCCCGCGATCATGCGAAGGCAGGTGGTCTTGCCGCATCCGCTCGGACCGAGCAGCGCCACCATGTGGCCCGGCTCGATCGTGAGCGAGACGTCGTCGACCGCCACCGTGCGGTTATATTCCTTGCAGAGGCGATCAAGCCTGACCTCAGACGACTTCATGGCGGTCCTGCCTTAGCTCGTGAACACCATATTGTAACGCTCCAGCCATGGCCCGCGGCGCGGAACGATAAAGTTCCAGTCCGGCGTGAACAGCCCGAGATCGGTCGCCTTGGTGTCGGGATAGGCGAGGAACTTGGCGGTCTCCGGCTTGAAGTCGATGCCGCTGACCGAGGGCGCGCTCAGCGTCTGCTCGGACAGCATCTTGGCGACCGACGGTTCAAGAACGCGGTTGATGAAGGCGGCGCCGAGCTCCGGCTCGGGCGCGTTCTTGACCAGCGTCATGCTGTTGATGCCGGTGAACGCGCCTTCCTTGGGGAAGGTCATGTCGAGCGGCATGCCCTTGGCGGTGTGCGGGTAGATCGCCTTGGAGTATTCGATGCCGCCGATCGTCGCCTGGCCCTGCGCCACCTGCAGCACCTGCGCCTCGCTGTCGTAGATCGTCAGCACGTTCGGCTTCAAGGTCGCCAGCTTGTCCCAGCCGGCGTCGACCAGATACTGCGCCTCCTTGAGCGGCTTGCCGGTGACCAGCGCGGTGGCGACGATCAGCATCAGCACGCTCTGGGTATTCTTCGGCGTGTTGAGCAGGATCTGCTTGCGATATTTGGCGTCGAAGATCTGCTCATAGCTCTCCAGCGGCTTGGTCACCTGCGGATTGATGAACATCGCAGCACTCGAGATCGAGAAGCCGACGCCAAAACCGTCCTCGAAGATATAGCGCGGATAGACCTTGGCGAGATTGGGAATCTTGGCCGGATCGAGCTTGTCGATCAACCCCTCCTGCTTCGCCTGGGGAATGCCGACGTCGTCCATCATCATGACGCTGAAGCGCGGCGTGTCGCGGGTGGCGCGGAGCGCTGCGATGTTGGACAGCGTCGCGCCTTCGATGGTGAAGATGCGGCACTTGTATTCGGCCTCGAACTTCGGAATCACCTCCTTCTGGATCAGCTTGCCCAGCGCGGAGTTGTAGACGCCGACATGCAGTTGCTTGGCGTCCTGCGCCCACGACCGGCTGATGATCGTCGGCAAGGCAATGGCGGATGCGCCGGCCTTGATGAGAGTTCTGCGTGTCAGGCTCATGATCCAATCTCCATCCTCAAGAACGAACAATCACATCAGGCGGCGAGCGCGCGGCGCAGGCCGACCAGCTTCTCCAGCACGAGGACGCCGACCATCGCCATCAGGATGATGATCGTCGACATCGCGGGCACGGAAGGATCGAACACGTTGACGAGTTGCCGCATCAGCACCAGCGGCACCGGCGAATATTCGGAGTTCGCCAGCCACATCGTCACCGGATAATTGTCGAACGACACCATGAAGGCGAACAGTCCGCCGGCCGCGACGCCCGAGGCGATCTGCGGCAGCGTCACGCGCCAGAAGGTGGTCAGGCGGTTGGCGCCGAGCGTGCGCGCGGCGTCTTCCAGGTTCTCGTCGACCAGCTGCAGGCTGGTGACGACGGTGCGGATGACATAGGGCGACGTCACCACGACGTGCCCGATCAGGAGGTTGAGCCGCGCATCCTGCGAGCCGAGCTTGGCCAGAACTTGCAGCAGCGCGAGGCCCGTCACCAGCGCGGGGAAGATCAGCGGCGACAGCAGGAAACCCTTGATCGCCGCAACGCCGAAGAAATTGCCGCGCACCAGCGCGAACGCCGCGGGCACGCCGAGCAGCAGCGAGCCTGCGGTGGTGCCGAGCGCGAGCAGAATGCTGAGCCGCATCGCTTCGAGGAAGTCGCGGTCCTGCAGCACCTTGGCGTACCATTTCAGGGTGAAGCCCTGCGGCGGGAAGGTGACGAAGTAGGAATCCGAGACCGACACCGCCATGACCAGCAGCAGCGGCGCCATGATGAAGATCATCATCGCCGTCGTGACGGCATAGAGGATGAAGGCGCCGACGCCGGAGAAATGCTCGTCCGTCATGTCGACCTCCTGAGACGGCGGCCCTCGAGCAGCCACATCGACAGGCCGTTGACGGCAAAGACCACGCCGACCAGCACCACGGCAATCGCCGCGCCAAACGGCCAGTCATAGACGACGAAGATTTGCTGCTCGATCAGATTGCCGAGCATCACCGCCGAGGCGCCGCCGAGGATCGCCGGGATCACGAAGGAGCCGGCGGTCAGCGAGAATACGAGCGTAAAGCCCGCGACAAAGCCGGGCATGCTCAAGGGAAGCGTGACGCGGAGGAACACCTTCCACCATGGCGCGCCCAGCATGCGCGCGGCGTCTTCCAGATTGGGATCGATCTTGCCCAGCGCCGAGGCCAGCGGCAGCACCATCATCGGGAAGAACACGTGCAGCGAGCCGATCACCACCGCCTTCTCGGTGTAGAGGATCGACACCGGCCCATCGACGATGTGCAGGGTCATCAGGATCCAGTTCAGCATCCCCTTCGGACCGTTGGTCAGGATCAGCTGCCAGCCATAGCCGCGCACGACGACACTGACGACCAGCGGCGCGATCACGATCAGGGTGATGATCCGCGTCACCAGCGGTCGGCTCTTCACCATGACGAGCGCGACCGGATAGGCCAGCACGGTCGCGAGCGCAGAGGTGATCAGGCTGATCCGAAGCGTGGTCCAGAACACGCGGGCATAGAGATCGACGTCGACCAGCCGCATGAAGTGCGCCAGCGTGAACGGACGTCCGATGATGCCCTGGCTGTTCTGGGTCAGCAGGCTGGAGAACAACAGCGCGAGCGCGGGGTAGAAGAAGAAATACGACAGGAACGCCAGCATCGGGATCGCCAGCATCACGACCGACAAACGGAGGCGCCACCGCGACCCCTTCCGGGTCTCCGGTTGGGTGCTCAAGACAGCCACCACGTCGTCGCTGGTGGTCATAGCTGGCCGTCCTCGACTGCGCGATACAAAAGCCACCCCCTCGTTCATGAAAGTTTATGCGGCGGTAATCCGCGGAACCAAGATTGTCTTCCTTTAGGGCCATTGCAAACGGTTATGACAATCGGAGCGGCACCCCTGCCCCGATCGTGAGCGGCGATGTTGTTTGCAACGGCGGGAGATCGCCTCCCCGCCGTCTTGAGCCCGTCAGCGCAGGCCTTCGCAGAAATTCGCGATGCGGCGGCAGCCTTCCTTCAGCGATTCGGTATCGGTCGCGTAGGAGATACGAAAGTATGGGCTCATGCCGTAGGCGCCGCCGGGAACAGCTGCGACATGTTGTTCCTCCAGCAGCGCCGCGATGAAGTCGGCATCGGTGTCGAGCCGCCGTCCACCCTTGGTCGTCTTGCCGATGCAGCCGGCGATGTTCGGGAAGACGTAGAACGCACCCTCCGGCTTGTGGCAGGTGATCCCGGGAATCCGGTTGAGCAGCGACACTACGAGATCGCGGCGGCCGCGATAGATGTCGGCGCGCTCCTTCAGATAATCCTGCGGACCATCGAGCACGGCCACGGCTGCCGCCTGGCTCAGGGTGCAGATGCCGCCGGTGGCCTGGCCGTGGACGTTGTTCATGGCCGCGATCAGCTCCTGCGGCCCGCCACAATAGCCGACCCGCCAGCCGGTCATGGCATAGGCCTTGGACGCGCCATTGACAGTCACGACGCGACCCTTCAGCCGCGGCTCAACCTCTGCGATGGTGCAGAACTCGAAACCGTCATAGGTGAGATGCTCGTAGATGTCGTCGGTCAGGATCCAGACGTCAGGATGTTTCAGCATGACGTCGGCGATGCCGCGCATCTCCTCGCGGGTGCAGGCTGCACCGGTCGGATTGTTCGGGAAGTTCAGGATCAGCCATTTTGTCTTTGGCGTGATCGCGGCCTCGAGATCGGCCGGACGGAGCTTGAACTGGTTGTTCTCCGGACACGGCACCGCCACCGGCGTTGCTTCCGCGAGCAGGACGATGTCGGCATAGGTGATCCAGCCCGGCGCCGGAATCACGACCTCGTCGCCGGGATTGCAGGTCGCGAACAGCGCGTTGAAGATGATCTGCTTGCCGCCATTGGCGATCAGGATCTCGTCGAGGGCGTAGTCGAGATTGTTCTCGCGCTTGAACTTGCGCTGCACGGCCTTCCGCAGCGCCACGGTTCCCGGCTGCGCGGGATATTTGGTATCGCCCTTGAGCGCCGCCTGGTGTGCCGCATCGATCGCATGCGGCGGCGTCGGAAAGTCGGGCTCGCCCGACGACAGGCTGACGATCTTGACGCCCGCGTCGCGGAGCTCACGCGCCTTGTCGGTCATCGCCGCCGAGGCCGACACCTTGACGGTCTTCAGGCGGTTGGCAAGTTCAGGCATTATCAGCTCCACTTAGCTCTGTCCGGCGCGCGAATCTGAGATCTCCGACCACCTGGAAGGTCGGAACGATCTCAAGCATCGCGACATTCATGCGATCAGGCGATCCCACGGCGAATGCGATCGCATCCGCGATGTCGTCCGCCCCTAGCGTCTCGAAGCCACCGACAAAACGGGCATCCGGATTGTCCGCGGCGACCTGGTTCTTGAAGATGCTGGTCGCGACCCGGCCCGGCGATATCTCGGTGACGCGCACAGGGGTGCCGTAAAGATCGACCCGCAATTGCTGCGACAGCGAATGAATGCCGGCCTTGGTGGCGTGATAGGCGACGGATGAATTGAACGTCGTCGCGTTCTCGCCGAAGGCATAATGGCCGGCGATCGAGGAGATGTTGACGACATGGCCGCGGCCGCGCCGCACCATATCAGGCACGATCAACCGCACCAGATGCAGCACCGCCCGCAGATTGATATCGACGAGGCTGTCGACGTCGTCGGCCGCCATCTCCAGGATGGTGCCGCGCCGCGATTGGCCAGCATTGTTGACGAGAATGTCGAATTCGGCGGAGGCCGCCAGCCGCGTCAGCACGCCCAGGTCATTCAGATCGACCGCAAGAGTGCGGCATCCGGTCTCGGCCGACAGCGCCGCCAGCCGCTCTGTATCGCGGCCGAGCGCATGGACCTCGATCCCTTCGGCGCAGAGGCGGCGAACCGTCGCGGCGCCGATCCCGGAGGATGCGCCCGTCACCAATGCCGTTTGATAGTCCGAAAATCCCGTCCGCACGGCTCTCTTCCGGTTGAGCGGAGTTGGCGGACACTAGTTGCGCGTCGGCGCAGGCGCATAGAACGGATTCAGTCTGCCCTCATAAGGAGCGCCGATAACCCGCCTCGCGGCCCACCCCGTACATTCCTGCGGGAAACCCTTCCACGGAGACGGACGCGCATGTTGAAGGTCGACAATCGGACCGTGATGGTCTCGGGCGCCTCGCGCGGCATCGGACGCGCCGTCGTCGATCGGCTGATCGCGTCAGGCTTCCGTGTCTCGGCGGGACTGCGCGATCCCGGCCTGCTCAAGGAGAGCGAGCGGTTGATGACGCATCGCTACGATGCGGAGGATACCGACAGCCCGATCGCATGGGTCAAGGCGACGGTCGCGCGCTGGGGCGGCGTCGACGCTCTCGTCAACACCGCCGGCATCAATCCAAGAGTCCGCGTCTCCGACGACGGCGAGGATGCGCTCGACGAGATGTGGCGGGTCAACGTCAAGGGCCCGCTCCGCCTCGTCAGGGCCACCCTCCCGCATCTGGCGGTCTGCGGTCACGGCCGGGTGGTCAATCTCGGATCACTCTCCGGCAAGCGCGTCGGCAGCAATGTCGGCTACGCCATGACCAAGCATGCCGTGGTGGCGCTGACCCACGGCATCCGCCGCGAGGGCCGCGCCGCCGGCATCCGCGCCACCGTGATCTGCCCCGGCTATGTCGCAACCGACATGACGCTGAACGACGACGAGATCCCGCGCCACGAGATGAGCCAGCCCGGCGACATCGCCCAGTTGGTCGAAACCGCGCTAATGCTGCCGAACAACGCTTCGGTCTCCGAACTGCTCGTGCACTGCCAGTTCGAACCGATGCTGTGATCGACGGGCGGCGGGCGCTTGAGGAACGATCCCGGCCATCCGGACGTTGGCGAGGGCAATCGGACCTTGGAGCGGCCGAATGGGCGTGACCATACGACCGACCAGCATCGATCGTGAGCTCGCACGCATCATCGCAGCGCATACCACCCCGGCCGCGGAACGCATCGCCGGAGACTTCACCTGGGGCGCTGACGAGCATGTGCTGATCGCACTTGCCATCGCCTACTGGCTATGGTCCCTCAACAAGTCGCCGGCGCAACGCACCGGGGGGACGCATGTCCTCGCGACGACGCTGGCAAGCGCCGTCCTCCCTCACCTCATGAAAGGCATGTTCGACCAGGAACGTCCTGACCGCCTGACGGTGCGGGGACATCTCCATGGCGTGCCCTTCTCCGGCAAGAAGATGGACGCGTTTCCCTCCGGTCACGCCATCCATGTCGGCGCGCTGTGCTCGGCCGCCTCGGTGCTGTCCTCGCGATGGCGCAATCTGGTCTGGGCGACAGGCGCGATGCTGGTGACGACCCGCGTGGTGCTGCTGGCGCATTGGTTCAGCGACGTCGTGTGCGGGGTTGCGATCGGCGCCGGCCTCGAACGGCTGATCCGGCGCTTCACCGGTTATGGCAAGGCTTCGTCCTACGCGAGCCGATCGGCTACCGCCGCAGCGGAGTGAAGATTAGGAACCGGGCATTGGCGTCGGTGTTTGAATCGCGCGAACCAACACCATGCATGGAGCAGACCGATGCCGGAAAAAGACCTCAGCGCCCTCTTCCTCGACACGCTGAAGGACATCTATTACGCGGAAAAGCAGATCTACAAGGCACTGCCGAAGATGGCCAAGGCAGCCGCTTCGGATCAACTGCGCGCCGCTTTCGAGAAGCATCATGACGAAACCGAAGGGCAGATCGAACGGCTGGAACAGATCTTCGAACTTCTCGGCAAGCCCGCGCGCGGCAAGAAATGCGATGCCATCGAAGGGATCATCGACGAAGGCAAGGAGATCATGGACGAGTATGCCGACACGCCGGCGCTCGATCCCGGTCTGCTCGCCGCCGCCCAGGCCGTCGAGCACTACGAGATTTCCCGCTATGGCACGCTGAAGGCGTGGGCGACCAAGCTCAGCATGAAAGACGCGGTCAAGCTGCTGGATCAGACGCTGACTGAAGAGAAGAAGACCGACGACGCCCTGACCAAGCTCGCGGTCTCGGCCATCAACGCCGAAGCGGCGTAAGAGCCGCCGGCACCGCCCAGATGGCGTCAATGCCGGCGCAAGCGGAGCGGACACGATGGATTATGCCTGGCGCTTTCTGATCGGCGGCGCTGTCGTGTCCTGCTTCGCGCTGCTCGGCGATCTGCTGCGACCGAAGAGTTTTGCCGGCCTGTTCGGCGCAGCTCCATCGGTCGCCATCGCAACGCTCGGCCTCGCCTTCTGGAAGCATGGCGGAGACTACGCGGCGACCGAAGCGCGCTCGATGATCCTCGGCGCGGTGGCACTGGCCGCCTACAGCTTTATCGTGTGTCAGCTTCTGATGCGCGCCGACTTGTCGGCGTCGAAATCAACGGTATCGGCCCTTGTCGTCTGGATTGCGGTTGCCGTCGGCCTCAAGCAACTGGCCGGCTGATCGTCATGGTCGTCAAACTCAAAATGTCGGCGCTCAGCCAGGGACACCCCTACGAGTATGTCGCGCGCTTCGTGCTCGGCGGCCTCGCCACAGTGATAGCCGGCGTGATTGCCGATTTCTGGGGGCCGGCGGCCGGCGGCCTGATGCTGGCCTTCCCCGCCATCTTCTGCGCCAGCGCCACGCTCATCGACAAGCACGAGCGCGAGCGCAAGAAGCGACACGGGCTATCGGGCGAACAACGCGGCAAAGGCGCCGCCGCGCTCGACGCCGCGGGCGCCGGCTGGGGCAGCATCGCCCTGATGGCCTTCGCATGGATCATCTGGAGGCAGGCGTCGCAGTGGCCCGGCGCGCTATGCCTGCTCGTCGCCTCGCTGATCTGGTTTGGCGTCGCCGTCTCGATGTGGCCGCTGCGACGCGCTGTGCGAATGTCGAAATGACCTATTTGAGAACCGCCGGTCGCAAATCCGTGTCCGCCGCGTCGAACCGCCCCTCCGCCTGCAACGCAATCGCCCGGCACAGCGTGATCGCCGCGCTGCGCACATCCTGCTGAAAAGCCTCATCGCCGTCGAGTTCGTCATGCGAGACGGCATATGGCCTGTTGTAGCCGACATAACCGTCCTTCTCGGCCATCGATCCCGCGGAGATCAACTCCATGTCGGTCAGCCAATCGGCGAGATTGCGCCGGACGCCCTCGGTCCCGATGCTGTCACCATGCACCACGATCGAAAACAGCCGGCCCGCAAGGTGCTTGGGGTAGTCCCACCCCTTCAGCTCGATCGCTTTGGCCTCAACGGCCTTCTTGCCGTGCGTCGAGGTCGGGTCGGGATTGCCGCCATCGGCACAGACCAGCCGGTCCATCATCGCCTTGAGTCCACCCGGGACCTGATACCAGTTCACCGGCGTCACGATCATGATGCCGTGCGCGCCGACCCAGAGCGGGTAGATCTCGTTCATCCAGTCATCGGTCTGCTGCAGCGAATAATTGGGGTAGCAGCTGCAGGGCCAGTGACACAGCGGCATCGCCGTGGAGACGCAGGACTTGCAGGGATGGATGTGGCGACCAAGTTCGGACGTCAGCCGCGACAGGTCGAGCCAATCGACCGCATAGCCATGCTCGCCAAACACCGGCTCTGCGATCTTGCAGAGCCGAAACGATTTCGACATCTCGCCGGGGCATGTGTGCTCGCTGCGCGACGAGCCGTTGATGAGGAGAATGTGCTTCTGCGCGCTGACATCGTCGTGGCGACGCTGCGCCTCCCGGATCGCCTCACGCGCGCGGATCCAGTCGACGGCGAGATCGTAATCGGGGTCGGCAAAGCCAGGCCCGGCTTTTCGCGTGTGCGGCGCCTTGCGGGAATGCGCATAACCGTCCCAGGCGGCCGCGATCAGCGCTGCGATTTCGTTTTGCAGGGGCTCAAAGGCGGGATCAGAAAAGCGTGCCCTCATGCGCTGTTCGAACACGGCGCGGTCAAGCTTGGTGGACGGCATCCCTTTCCGGACGCGAACAGGCAAGGCAGTTCCTCCTGACCAGGCCAATGCGACGCCCGAGGTTTCGTTCCGGACTTGAGCAGCGTTCCCGGTCATTAAGGATTGCGTCAGTTTCACGCTCCGAACTTAACCTATGTAATGGGACGATTTGGCAATCTGCGCGCAGGTCTTCCGCGGCAAAGCACCAGACGACGCACGCCCGAAAGAGGCCGCGCAGCAAGGGATGGAATGTCCGATCGCAAGGACAGGAATTCGGATCAAACCCGCGTCCGCTTCGAACGCGGTCTGCCGGCGCGCATGATGGCGATCGACGGGACGTGGCAGCGCGAATGCCTCGTCAACGATGTCGCGGAAACGGAAGCGACGATCACCATGAGTTCCTCCATCCAGGGATTGGCGCTGAAGGAGTTCTTCCTCCTGCTCTCGTCCGTCGGCGTCGCCTATCGGCGCTGCTCGCTGGCCTGGGTCAACGGCGACCAGATCGGCGTCAGCTTTGTTCGGCCAGGCAACAAATCGGGCAAGCCGCGGAAAAAACCGGACGAGCTTACCTCCTGAGATGCGATTCAAGCCCGCTTATGTGCATGCTGTCGTGCACGCCCGCTCGCGCAAACCGCACCCAAATGATGTCCAGGAACAGGCTTCCCTACCCTGCGTTAGTTTGCATCATCGGTAACTAACATTGGGCACCGGTGGCTGAGAGTGTCGCGCTCCCGCCTTTCGCGCTGGAACCGAGACTCCGGTCTTTCGATGCGCACTCTCCGACGGAGGAGACCGACCGATGATAGCCAATCTTGCCGCCACGCTTCTCACCAAATTGACCGTCTCGAACCGCCTGGATGGCGAGGACGTCCAGGCCATCAGCAGGCTCCCGATCCGGCTGCGCCATCTGCAGGCGCAGGAGATGATCATCGCCGATGGCGCGCAGTCCGAGGACTGCTGTCTCATTGCCGAGGGATTTGCCTTCCGCGCCAAGAGCACGATCGACGGAAGCCGGCAGGTTCTTTCGCTGCACATTCCCGGCGAGGTCCCTGACCTGCAAAGCCTCCATCTTCATATCATGGACCACGACTTGATGGCGCTGACGCCTTGCACGGTCGGGTTCATCGCCCATGATGCGTTGAAAGCATTGAACACGGCGCGCCCGAGCGTGGCTGCAGCTTTTTGGCGGGAAAGCTTGATCGATGCGGCCATCTTCCGGGAATGGATCGTCAATGTCGGCCGCAGGTCGGCGACCGCACGGATGGCCCACCTGTTCGTCGAGATGCACCAGCGACTGAAGGCGGTCGGGCGGACGCACGAGGGCGAGTTCGCGTTTCCGATCACCCAGGCGGACCTGGCCGACTGCCTTGGCCTGTCGACCGTCCACGTCAATCGCGTGCTACAGACCTTACGTCGAGACGGCGTCCTCGCAGTCAATCGCGCCGATTACCATATTCTGGACATGGACAAGATGAGCGACATCGGCGGCTTCGACCCGACCTATCTGCATCAGGATCCCAGCCTCTAGTCTGGACGAAGAGGGTCAAAGCTTGCGGGCTGTGACATCGATCCGGAAGATCGGCGTCGCACCGCGCTTGACTTCAAGCGACCACCGCGGCGCCTGCTCGAGGCTGAGCGTCGCTTCGACATCCCGCACCGTTCTCAACGCCTCCGTCCACGCAGCATGATCGTCCGCCAATTCCTCGCCGCCGGGGTCGGAAAAAGGTTGGCCGTTCGAAATGTGGAAGAAGTAGCGCGTCATGATTGCCTGAATGCCGTGCAAGCGGCATTCGTTCCTAATCGACGGGTACGCATTGGTGGAGCCTGCGGCAATGGTTCCGGAACACGCTAAAAATATTGCTTCGCCGCAATTAACCTACGTTGCGGCAAGCCCTGCCCGGGGGGCGCATTCTGATCCCGTCGGGCACCAAATTGACGATAGGCCGCGTCATGGAAAAGAAGAAGCGTAACCGGGTGAAACATCAGCTCTCGTTCGACGAGCGGCTCGCGCGCGAGGCCGAGCGGCTTCGCGCAGAGGCACGGCATCCGTCGGCAACTCCTGATCGGGATGCCATGCTGAGGAAAGCCCGGCAGATGGACGAGGCTCGCCGCATGAGCGAGCTTCTGGTCGTCCGCGAGCCCCGCTGAGTTCGCACCATGAAAGACATGCAGCTGCATCTGGAAAAGCTGCGTGCCGACGCAGCCGAGTGTGCGCTGATCCGCGATCTCGCGACCGACCTGAAGAAGCGGGAGCTCTTCACCAGGCTGGCCGATCATCTCGCGACCATGGCCGCCGAGGTCGAGAAAGCGATTGCTGAGACCGCACCAGGTCGCGGCACACCTGCCGCTTGAAATCTCCGCCCGGCTCTGGCGACGGCGAGGCCCCAGCTTCCCGGGGGAGAAGAAGCCAGGGCCCACTTTGCGGCGGTTGTCGCGAGGACCGCGACGTCGACCAATTCGCTGTCTTGCGTGATGTTCCTTTTGGCGCGGCGAGCGGCGCTAGACCGGCGGCGGCAAGCCGGGCGAGCGCAGCCAATCATGAACCTCGATGGCCCGGTCAGCATGCTTCGCCCGCTGCAACAGCAGATCGCGTTCGTCGCCTGGCGACAACTGCTCAGCCTTGTCGCGCGCCGCCTGTGCCAGCGCCCTGAGACGCTCGTTGAGGGACGTTGTCTGCTTGATACGGTTGCGACCCATTGGGGCTCCTGACGAGCCTGCCCGGCAACAGACAACGCACCGGCGAATGGCCCCGTTCCTATGCGCCGAGCCCCGCGTTAGGAACTCGAAGCCCGCCCCGGCGTCGACTCCATGCTCTCGGTCTCAAGCCCCAAGCCCCACCGAGAGAAAACCCTCCCCGGGTTGGCGGCCTTCGGTGCGTTCTCGCGCCGGGGCCGTTTGCGACGTCGATGAGCTCAACGAGCTCCCACGCGGCGTTTCAGGTCGCGGTCGATCAGCAAGTGTAGCCGCCGCTCGGCCCCCGATCCCAGCCGCGCGCGTGCCGGTCGAGGAACAAGCCGGGCCTCCTTCAGTTGGGCCGTATGCCCAAATACTTCTTCCATCTGGCCGGCGACATTGCTGCGCATGACGTGCTCGGCCACGACTGCACCGACGACAGGGAAGCTGAGGCGCATGGCAGCTTCATCGCCCATCGCATCGGCACCGAGAAGCCGGAGATGGTGCGGGACGGCAACTTCATTTCCGTGAGGGACGAGCGGGACACCGAGCTGTTCCAGGTTCCTCTGGCATCGACGACCGTATGATGGGCAACGCCGCTCTCATCGCATTCGCCATCGGCATTGTCCTGCTGATCGGGATTTCGGCCCGGCTGATCTCGCTGTAGATATTGCCCGTCGCGCCAATGCGACGACGGGGCCCCACCCCCGGACTGTGGCAAATTCGACACGACGGGCAAATCAGAAAAACCTGTCAAGCCGGACGCGCAAAAATATTTCTGTTTACCGGCATCGTTATTTCTGCTAAAACTAACCCGTCTCACCCGACACGAGGGGCGCTCGCGAACGCCACGAACGTGGGTGCAGATGCGGTGGCCGCTGAGCGTGCAACAGGCGTGTGTGCGCAAGGCGGACGGTGAAGTCGTGTGGGCCTGCCGCCCCGATGTTGGTGGCAAGCACGCGAAAGGCCCAAAGCCGATCGCGGATGATGGTGGCACAAAAGCAGAGTCTCACCAGGGCGAGCACGTATAAGCCGTAAACCATCGCGCAGGGAAGGCCGGATGCCTCCGCCGAACCTGTATGCTCGTGCGCGCACTTCTTCTGTGCACAATGCGCACGGGACCGCGGGTGCGGCGCGCACCCGGTCTTCCCTGCGCCCTCGCTATCGAGAGAGGGCGAAACGAACGGCAAGACTCGGGCAAATCATGTCGCGAGAATGCGGATGTGTGACCGCCGACAGCGCAACAATTTCGGTGTCGTCCCGGCGAAGGCCGGGACCCATAACCACGAATGCTGATTGTTTTGCTATACTGGAACGACGAGTCCCGTACACGACTTCTGCTGCGGCGTATGGGTCCCGGCCTTCGCCGGGACGACAGTGGGAGGCAGCCTGCCCTCACCTCACTTCGTCGCCACTTCGGCCTCCTTCCGCGTCGCTTCACGCGCTCGCGGCCATCGCCTTTCCATCCGCACGCGATGGCGCACTGAACGCAATCTCCGGATATCCCCTCGCCGCGACGTCCTTGATGATCCCGAGAAATTTCGGCGTGCCGCCGTTGTAGACGAAATACCGCACCGTCCCCTCCTCATGGCCGGCGACGTTGGAATTGTAGCCGGTGAACCACGACTTGGCTTTGCGCATCAGCATGATCTCGTACATCTTGGCGACATGCGCGGTCCAGCGCTGCTGCGCTTCGAGCGTGGCGTCGGCCCTGACATAGCCGTGGCTCCTGATATGCTGCAGCAGGTCCATGCACCAGTTGACGCCGTTCTCGATGCCGCGCGGGAAATTGGTCGAGGCGGACGCGCTCTGCGGTCCGGTCGGCATCAGCAGATTCGGAAAGCCGTGCACGAGCATGCCGAGGAAGGTCGACGGCGCCTGCTTCCATTTGTCGGCAAGCTTTTCGCCGCCGATCCCCCTGATGTCGATCAGGTCGTAGGCGCCGGTGATGGCATCGAAACCGGTGGCATAGACGATGATGTCGAATTCGTAATCGTCAGCCGTGGTCCGCAGGCCGGTCTCGGTGACGCGCACCAGCGGCGTCTCGCCGAGATCGACAAGATGGACATTGTCGCGGTTGTAGGCCTCGAAGTAGTTGGTCTCCAGCGGCAGGCGCTGCACGCCGAAGCCGTGATCCCGCGGGATCAGCTTTTCGGCAGTTTTGGGATCGCGGACGCGGCGGCGGATACGGTCGGCGATATAGGCCGACAATTCGGCGTTGGCGGCTTCATCCATGAAAATCTCGCGGAAGTTCGCCAGCCAGATGCCGAAGCCGGGCTCGTCATAGAGCTTGTCCCACAGCGCCAGCCGCTCCTCGCGGCTCACCTCGTAGAAGCCGCGGCTGTCCGGCCCGTGCACGAAGCTGCCCGGCGTCAGCGCGCAGGCGGCGAAGATCTCGTCGTAGCGCGCGCGGATGTCGGCCATCTCGCTTTCGGAGATCGCGCTGTTGTTGAGCGGCGCGCTCCAGTTCGGCCGGCGCTGGAACACGGTGAGGTCAGCGACCTTGTCGGCGATCTCGCCGATCAGCTGAATGCCGGTCGCGCCGGTGCCGATCACGGCGACGCGCTTGCCGGCCAGATCGACCGGCTCGTGCGGCCAGTAATAGGTGTGGAACGAGCGGCCCTTGAAGTCGTCGACGCCCTCCACGCGCGGCAGCGTCGGCGCGGACAACAGGCCGATCGCCAGCACCACGAAACGGCAGGTCAGCGTGCGGCCGTCTCCGACCTTCACATGCCAGAGATCGCTGACCTCGTCGAAGCGCATCGCCTCGACCTTGCAGTTGAACTGCATGTACTTCCGCAGGTCGAACTTGTCAGCGACGTAGTTGAGGTAGCGCAAATTCTCGGGTTGGCCGGAGAAGCGTTCCTTCCAGTGCCATTCGTCGAGCAGCTCGCGCGAGAACGAGAAGCCGTAGGTGTAGCTCTCGGAATCGAAGCGGCAACCGGGATAACGGTTCCAGTACCAGGTGCCGCCGAGGTCGGCTGCGGAGTCGAGCACGGTGGCCTCGATCCCGAGGTCGACCAGCCGCTTGATCTGGTAGATGCCCGCGACGCCGGCGCCGACGACGATCACCTCGTAATGGGTCTTGTCGGAGTAGGTTTTGGCCTCGCCCGGCATTTTGTCCTCCGGAATTCCGCGTTGCTTTTGTTGAGGCCGATTACAAACCGTTTTGCCTATGCAGGCAACCGCCCGCGCCTGCAGGAAGCGGCCTGCGACACATGCGAAATCATCACGCCAGTTGCGTTGAGGCGCTGCCCGACCTTCCGCCTTGCGGAACACGACTCTGCTGAGGATAATTGCACGCCATTCTCATCACAGGAATTCCCCATGTCCGTCGACACCCAAGCTGCCACCGAACGCCTGATGCGCTTCCTTGCCGTCGAAGGCGTCACCGGAAAGGAAGCCGCGATCGGCCGCGAGCTCGCCGCGGCGCTGAAAGAGAGCGGCGTACCGGCCGGCGCGATCCGCCTCGACGACGCCAACACCCGCATTCCGGTGCCGACCGAAACCGGCAACCTCATCGTCGACCTGCCCGGCCGCGGCGCGATGCACAATCAGCCGCGGATCATGTTCATGACCCACATGGACACCGTGCCGCTCTGTGCCGGCGCCAAGCCGAAGCTGTCAGGCCGCAAGATCGTCAACGAGGCGAAGACCGCGCTCGGCGGTGACAACCGCTGCGGCTGCGGTGTGCTGGTCACGCTGGCAGCCGAGCTCGCCAGGCAGAAGCTCGATCATCCGCCGATCACGCTCCTGTTCTGCGTGCGCGAGGAGAGCGGCCTCTACGGCGCGCGCCACGTCAAGACCGAGGAGCTCGGCTCGCCGGTGATGGCCTTCAACTATGACGGCGGCTCGGCCTCCAATGTCACGATCGGCGCCGTCGGTGCGGACCGCTGGCAGGTCGAGATCTTCGGCCGCGCCTCGCACGCCGGCGTCGCACCCGAGCGCGGCATCTCCTCGACCATGATCCTGGCGCTGGCGCTCGCCGAGGTGAAGGCCGGCGGCTGGTTCGGCAAGGTGGTGAAGGGCAAGCGCCAGGGCACCAGCAATGTCGGCCCCGTCACCGGTGGTGAGGGCCGCCCGGCAGGCGATGCCACCAATGTCGTCACCGACTATGTGCATGTGCGCGGCGAATGCCGCAGCCACGACAACAAATTCTTCAAGGAGATCACGAAAGCCTACAAGACGGCGTTCGAGAAGGCGGCCAAGCGCGTCAAGAACAGCGACGGCAAGACGGGCAAGGTCAAGTTCAAGGCCGAGACCGATTACTATCCGTTCCGGATGAAGGAGAACCAGCCGGTGGTCAAACGCGCGATCGAGGCTGTGTCGGCGGTCGGCGGAACGCCGGCCATCCGCGCCGCGAATGGCGGGCTGGATGCGAACTGGATGGTTCGCCACCGCGTTCCGACCGTGACCTTCGGCGCCGGCCAGAACGAGGTGCACACGACAGACGAGTGGATCAATCTCGACGAATACGACCGCGCCTGCGCGCTCGCCGTCAAGCTCGCGACGATGCGGTAGACACGTCAGGCCTCAGCCAATGCCCGCGCGCGCTCAAAGGCGAAGTCGCGATATCCGTTCTGGATCGCGGCCGTGCAGTATTCCCGATACTTCGGGAAGCCGCCCGTGAACAGCGACAGCCCCTGCGCCTTGTCCTTGATGTTGGTGCCAACGTACCAGGTCTTGGCCTTGGTCAGCAGCGAGCGTTGCGCGAGCCTGAACACCAGCGCCATCCAGTCGTCTTCCGCCTGCTTCGTCGGCTCGATGGTGGCAAGGCCGCGGTCGGCCATATCCGTGATCGTGTGCGCAATCCAGTCGACGTCGTTCTCGCTGATCCGGACGATGTTGGCGAGCGCGGCGGGACCGTTGGGGCCGGTGGTCATGAACAGGTTCGGAAACCCCTCCATCATCAGGCCGAGATACGACCGTGCACCTCCCCTCCACTTCTCATTGACCGTCTGCCCGTTCCGACCAACCACGTCGAACGCCGTCAGCGCACCGGTCAGCCCGTCATACCCGGTCGCGAGGATCAGCATGTCGAGCTCGGTCTCGCCCGACTCCGTCCGCACGCCACGCGCCGTGATCTCCACGATCGGATCGGTCGTACAATCCATCAGATGCACATTCGGCTGGTTGAATGTCTCATAGTACCCGGTGTCCAGGCATGGGCGACGTGCAAAGATCGGATAGTCGCGCGGCTTCAGCTTCTCCGCCGTGTCGGGATCCGCAACGACCTCGTCGATCTTGCCACGCACGAAATCGGCAACATGCCCATTGGCCTCTTCGTTGCTCAGGAGATCGGTGAAGGTGCCGAGCATCGCGAGCCCGCCGGACTTCCAGGCATCCTCGAGCAGGTCGCGGCGGCGCGACGGCGTCACGCTGAAGAAGGCACGCGTCGTCCACGGCCGCACGCCGCCATTCGGACTGTTGCGCGCGGCCTCGCGGATGCCGACATAGTTGCGCTTGACCTCAGCCACGAAGTCGGGATCGAGCTTCTGGTTGCGCATCGGCATGGTGAAGCTCGGCGTGCGCTGGAACACGAACAGCTCGCGCGCCTGCCGGCCGACCTCCTGCACGATCTGGATGCCGGTCGATCCGGTGCCGATCACGCCGACGCGCTTGCCTTCATAGCTGACGGGATGATGCGGCCAGCGGCCGGCCCGCAGCAGCTCGCCGGCGTAGCGTTCGATGCCGGGAATCTCGGGATCCCGGGGCACCGAGAGCGGTCCGGTCGCCATCACGCAATAGGTCGCCTCGACCGTCTCGCCGCGGTCCGTCGTCACGCTCCAGAGCTTGCGCGTCTCGTCCCAGACGGCGCGCACGATGCGCGTGTTGAACTGATAGTGCTTGCGCAGATCGAGGCGGTCGGCGACGAAGTTGAAATAGGCGAGCAGCTCCGGCTGCGCGGCGAACTCCTCCGACCAGGTCCATTCCTGCTCGACCTCGGGCGAGAACGAATAGCTGTAGTCGATGCTCGGCAGATCGACCCGCGCGCCGGGATAGCGGTTCCAGTACCAGACGCCGCCGACATCGCCGCCGGCTTCGAAAGCCGCGATCTTCAGGCCCATCTCGCGAAACTTGTAGACGGCATAGAGACCGCCAAAACCGGCACCGACGACGACCACGTCGAGGCGCTTCCCCTTCACATCTGCGTTGCTCATCTCGGCATGTCCTCGTGGCTCGATCTATTTCCGGCGGAGAAATTGATAGATGGGATCGTCGGGATATCGCCCGCCCAATGGCAGCCGCGGACCAAAGCGAACCGCCTCGGATTCGGTCGCAGCCACCTGCTCGTCCACCCAGTCGTAGGCGACGATGCGGCGCGCCACGCGCCACTCGCCGCCGCGCTGCTGGAAGACGTCGCAGTAGCGGCCGGCGATCAGGAACTGGCGGACGCGGCCGTCCTTTCCAGGCCCGCGCTGCAAGGCGAAGAAGTAGGTTTCGACGACCGCTTCCGCGGGCGCGGTGAATTCGATCAGGATATTGCCGACCGTGTGGACGTTGCGCGCATCGGTCTTGAAGATGCCCTTGGCCCATTCGAAGAAGCCTTCGACCGGCCCCGAATACGGACCGTGCTGGTCGGTGGCATCCGGCCAGTAAGCGCCGCGCAGCGCGGCTTCATCGGCGCGATCGACGCCGCGGCAATAGCGGTAGATGCAATCGCGGATCGCCTCTCGATCGAGCAGCTCCGCGACTTTCTCGTGCGGTATGGTCATTTCAGAGCCCTTTGCAGCTCCGGCTCGATCCGCCATTGGCGGATCGGCCCTCCCTTGACGAGGGCGACCATCTCATGTGCAGTGGCAGGCAACCAACAAATCTTCATATGTGAAGCTGAATTTCACATCCGTGAATTTGCGGCTGCCCAGGGGCAATAGAGGGAGGATCGATTGCCATCGCGGCTGACGACATCCGCCTCGATTTCCGCGGCCGGATCGACCGTGAAATCGGCGCTGCGCGCCATCGAAATCCTCGAATTCTTCATGCACGAGCGGCAGCCGCGCGCAATGTCGGAGATCGGCGAGGCGCTGGGCTATCCGCCCTCCAGCGCAACGGTTCTGCTCAAGACGCTGGTCGGCCTCGGCTACCTGAATTTCGACCGCAGGACGAAGGTGTATTTCCCGACCCCGAAGGTGACGTCGCTCGGCGACTGGATTCCGAAATCGCTGTTCGGCAACAGCCGCGTGCTGGAGGCGATGCGGGACGTCCATGCCGCAACCGGCGAAGCCGTTTCAATCGGCACGACCAACGACGTGTATCTGCAATACGTCAAGATCATCCAGTCGACCCAACCGCTGCGCTTCCACGTCGACGAGGGAACATTACGGCCGCTGACGCAATCGGCCCTTGGCTGGCTGTTGATGTCGACGATGTCCGACGACAAGCTCGACACCATCGTACGCCGTGCCAACATCGCGACACCGAACGCCGCAGACAGGGTCAAGCCTGCGGACATGATCCGGCAGATTCGTGCGATCCGCGGCAAAGGCCACTGCTCGGCGGAGAACGTCCCGATGCTCGGCGGGGCGACGATCTGCGTCCTGCTCCCGATCACAATTCAGAATCAACCCGTCGCTCTCGGCCTTGGCGGCGTCGCCGAACGGATCAAGCAAAACGCCAGCCGCTATCTGAATGTGCTGCGGCAGGCTGCCAGGTCGGTCAAAGCGGGCGACACAGAGGTCTGACGCCCGACGGGCGGTGCCTACTCCTGCAGCGCCTCCTCCCGCCGCGACCGGATCGTCGGCAGCATGATCAGGACGATCGCGATCACGGCTGCGGCCAGCAGCCCCGCCGACAAGGGCGAGGTCAGGAACACGCTGACGTCGCCGCGCGACAGCACCATGGCGCGGCGGAAATTCTCCTCGATCGCAGGCCCGAGCACCAGGCCCAGCAGCAGCGGCGCGGCCGGCAATTGCAGCTTGATCAGGACATAGCCGAACACGCAGAAGATCGCCGCCTCGTACACCTCGAACGTCCCGCTATTGATCGAATAGACGCCGATCGAGCAGAACACCATGATCGCCGGGAACAGATAGCGATAGGGAATGGTGAGCAGTTTCACCCACAATCCGACCAGCGGCAGGTTGAGGATCAAGAGCATCAGATTGCCGACCCACATCGAAGCGATCAGGCCCCAGAACAGGGTCGGATTCTTGGTCATCACCTCCGGACCCGGCTGGATGTTGTGGATGTTCATCGCGCCGACCATCAGCGCCATCACGACGTTAGAGGGCACGCCGAGCGTGAGCAGCGGAATGAAGGAGGTCTGCGCGCCCGCGTTGTTGGCGGACTCCGGACCGGCAACGCCTTCGATCGCGCCCTTGCCGAACTGCTCGGGGTGCTTCGACAGCTTCTTCTCCAGCGTGTAGGAGGCAAACGACGACAGCACCGCGCCGCCGCCGGGCAGCACGCCCAGCAGCGTGCCGAGCGCCGTGCCGCGCAACATGGCCGGGACCATGCGCCGGAAATCCTCCCGCGTCGGAAACAGATTGGCGATCTTCTGCGTCACCAGCGACAGCTTGTCGTCCTGCTCGAGGTTCTTGACGATCTCCGCGAAACCAAAGATGCCCATCGCCAGCGGCACAAAATCGAGACCGTCGAACAGTTGCGGAATGCCGAACGCGAAGCGCTGCGTCCCCGTGCTGAGGTCGGTGCCGACGAGGCTCAGCAGCATGCCAAGCACGACCATGCCGATGCCTTCGATGAAGGGCCCGCTGGACAATACCGATGCAAGGATGAGGCCGAGGATCATCAGCGCAAAGAATTCCTTCGGTCCGAACAGCAACGCTGCAGCCGTCAATGGCCCAGCCAGCGCCGCCAACGCCAGCGTCGCTACGCATCCCGCAAAGAACGAGCCGATCGCCGCCGTCGACAGCGCGACGCCAGCCCTCCCCTGCTTCGCCATCTGGTAGCCGTCGATCGTGGTGACGACGGAGGAGGACTCACCGGGCAGATTGACCACGATGGCCGTGGTCGAGCCGCCATATTGCGCGCCGTAATAGATGCCGGCGAGCATGATCAGCGCCGAGTCCGGCTGCAGCGCGTAGGTGATGGGCAGCAGCATCGCGATGGTGGCGAGCGGACCGAGGCCCGGCAGCACGCCGATCAGCGTGCCCAGCAGGCAGCCGAAGAAAGCGTAGAGCAGATTGGCCGGTTGGGCCGCGGTGGAGAATCCAATCGCCAGGTTATGAAACAGATCCATCGGATCACGCCTTCAATTGAACAGCGCCGGCCAGACCGGAAGCTGCAGGCCGAGGCCGTAGACGAACACGACGAGGCACAGTGCGATCAGGACGGCCGCGTTGACGAGCGCGCCGGTCCAGGTGAATTCGGGGCTGGCCCTGCTCGACACCACGATCAGGACAAACAGCGCGCCGACCAGACCGAGCGGAAACAGCAGAAGGGCAAACAGGGCCACCGAGCCCGTGACCCAGGCGAGGCCTTTGATGTCCCAACGCTGCAAGGCTTGCCGCTGCGCCGTGGGCCGCACCGCCCCAAGCATCACGGCGAGACCGATGACGGCGAGCACAATCGCCAGCAGGCGCGGGAAATAACCGGGCCCCATCCGCGCGGCACTGCCGGCCGGATAGTTCAACGCCGTCACGAAGAAGAAGATCGCAAAGGCGAGAAACAATGCACCCGCAGCGAAGGCGCGCTGGTCCCGGATGGTGAGCTTCGTCATCGCCTCGCCTCCCTGCTATCCGACCGCAGCCGATTTGCCCGCCGCCGGATCGATCGCATCCATCAGGACAGGCACGCCGATGGAGCAGGCGTGAACGCCGAGATGCGCCGTCATCTGCAGAACCTGGAGGATCTCACGCCTGTCGATTCCAAGCCGCAAGGCGCGCCGGATCTGCAGGCGAAGGCCGTGCGGATTGAGCGCGGTGAAGCATCCATTCAGCGCCAGCGAGATCAGGCAGCGCGACCGCTCGTCGAGACCGCCGGCCTTATCCCCCACCGTGAGGAGGTCGAGCATCACCGCGAAATAGCCGGGATCGGCGCGCAGCCACAGCTCGCAGAAGTCGGGCCAGTCCCCGAACAGCGCGACATAGGCGTCGCGAAGCGCGGTCTGTTCACGCGAGAGCGGCGCCTGATCCGCATCCCCACCCGCCAGCGCCAATTCCTCGGCGAGGAGGCCGATGCCGAGATTGCAGCCGTCGAGCCCTTGCGCCGTGGCGAGCCTGAGAACGTCGACGATCTCTTGCGCGGTCGCGCCCTGCTCAAGCGCCAGTTGCATGTGGAGCGCGAGCCCGGAGCGGAACAGATGCGTCGCCGAGCCATCCAGCGCCACATAGATCAGTTCGCACATTTTGCGCGACAGCGGCCCGGTCTCGGCGGGATAGCCGCCATAGCGGGCATAGGTCGCAAGGAATTCCGGATCGAGCCGCAGCAGCCCTTCCGTCCATGGCCGCCAGTAGCCGCGGGCGCGGATGAACTCTTGCTTGAGGGCTTGCTCTTCGGCGGTGAGGGTCATGTCGCATATCCTGCAACGGAGCAATCGGGACCCGCATGAACGCTGAGTCCACCATCGACGGTGATCACGCTGCCGGTGACATATCCGGCCTCGGCGCTGAGCAGAAACGCCGCAGTCTCGGCGATGTCCTGCGCCGATACGGCGCGGCCCAGCGGCATCCGGCGGACCGCGTGTGCGGTCGCGTCGATCGGTCCTGCCGCGATGGCGTTGACGCGAATGCCGTGGCCACTCCATTCACACGCCAATGTGCGCGTGAGCATCGTGACCGCCCCCGCACTGGCTGCGGCCTCGACGTTGTCGCCAAAGGCAACCTCCCCGCCAATCGATGTCAGATTGACGAGCGTGCCAAACCCCTGCTGCCGAAGGATGGGTCCGGCCGTCCTTGCGACACGGACTGCGCCCGTCAGATGATCGGCCAGCGCTTCATCAGATTTGCCCGAGATCACCGCGTCGGCGCCCACCGCATTTGCAACACCATCGATACGACCGAAGCGGCGCGCGACATTGGCAAGCGCCTGCGCCATGGCGTACTCGTCCAAGATATCGACAGGGAGCGCGTGGCATTCGGCCACCTCGGCGGCAAGCGCCGCCATCTGCCTGCCATCGGCGTCGAGTGCCACAACCGTCGCGTCTTCCGCAGACAGCCGTTCGACCATCGCCCGGCCGATCGGACCGCAGGCGCCAATGACGACGTAGGCCGGCTTGCCGGCCGGCGCCGCGCGACTGTTGGTTTCTCCCGTGGGGCCGAAGCTGCCAAGCAGCGAGCCGCCGTCGACGAGAAACGTCGCGCCGGTGATCGACGATATACGAGGCGATGCGAGAAATGCGATGGCCGCCGCGATCTCCTCGGGCGCCGCCATGCGACCAAGCGGAATGCGTCGGGCTACGGCGGCGGGGTCGATGCGGCCACGCCCGATCAGCGCTTCGACGAGCTCGGTGCGCGTGTAGCCGGGCGCAACTGCATTGACCCTGATCCCATCGCGCGCCCAGGCGCAGGCATGATGCCGCGTCATCGCGAGCACGCCCGCCTTGGAGGCGCTATAGCCGTTGCGAAACGGCACCGGCCGCAATGCCGCGCCGGATGCGACGTTGACGATGGCGCCACCGCCGGAGCGCCGCATCACCGCGGCCGCCTGCTCCGCGGCATTGAGGCTGCCGCGCAGATTGACCGCGACGAGATTTTCGAAGGTGGACACCGGCTGGTCCACCACGCCGAGCCCATCGGTATCGGTCCGTCCGGCATTGTTGACGAGCACGTCGAGGCCGCCGAGGCGACTGACGCAGGCCCGCACCATCTCGGCCACCTGCTCCGGCTGCGCCATGTCGACGCCGAAGGAGGCATGGGCTGCGCCGAGCTCACGCGCGCGGCTTGCCGCCTTGTCGGCATCGATGTCGGCGATCAGCACCCGGGCGCCTTGCGCGGCGAACCGCCGCGCGGCCGCCCAACCAATCCCGGCTGCAGCTCCGGTGATGAGGACGACAAATCCGCTCAGTTCAGCCTGCCGTTCCGCCCGCGTCACAACCGGTCCCCGCCATGCGGCCTAGGCGATGTTGGTCAGCATCATCCCGCCGTCGAGCGTCAGCACCTGTGCCGAGATGAAGCCGCTATCGTCGCCGACGAGGAAGGCGATTGCTCTTGCGATATCGTCCACCGTGCCGAGCCGCCCGAGCGGCGTGCGCGCGATGCGGCGCGCATCGAGCTCGGCGTTGCGGTTGCGCATCGTGCCCTCGGTCGGGATCGCCGAAGGCGCCACCGCGTTGACACGGATCTTGCGCTCGCCGAGCTCGGCCGCCGCGGCACGCGTAATGCCCATGACGCCGGCCTTGATGCCGCTATAGACGATGCTGTTCTTTGCCGAGATCAATCCCGCGACCGACGCGACGTTGACGATCGCGCCGCCGCGCTCGGCATCCATCGCCTCGGCCGCGGCCTGGATGCCCCAGATGATCGCCTTGAAGCCGATGTCGAGCATTCGATCCACGGTCTCGGGCGCGATGTCGGGCACCGACTGGTAGCGGACCCAGGCCGCGTTGTTGACGAGGATGTCGAGCCGCCCCTGCCGCTCGGCAAAGCCGAGCACCGCCGTCCGCATGCCGTCGCGGCTCGCGACATTCTGTGTGATCGCGACGGCCTCGCCGCCGGTCGCCGTGATGGCGTCGACGGTGCCGGCGACGAACTCGGGCTTGAGATCGTTGACGCCGACGATGGCGCCGCGCGAGGCCAGCAGCATGGCGGTCGCGCGCCCGATTCCATTGCCGGCGCCGGTGACCAGCGCGACACGACCCGCGAGCGGCTTGTCCTTGGCATCAGTCATTGTTGTTTCCCTTCCCTATGCCGACGCGGCAATATCAGTTGCCGGAGCGATGGCAGCCACGGTGCGGCGGCCGAGCGCTGCCAGCATATCGCTGGCGTTCCCCTGCGCCTGCAAGGCGCGGACACGGCGGAGATGGCGATGCACGGGCACGTCCCAGGTGAATCCCATGCCGCCGTGAACCTGCAGCGCGCCCTCGCTGATGGCGCAGCCAAACGTGGCCGCGGCGAGAAACACGGAATCGCGCTCGAGCGGTCCAGCATCGTCGCCGACGCTGCGCGTGATCGCATGCCTGATGCCTTCGAGCGCGAGCTTCTGCCGCGCCAGCGAATGACGGAGAGCCTGGTTGTAGGACAGCGCGCGGCCGAACTGGCGGCGCGTCGAGGCATGTTCCTGCGCCATTGCGAGGCACGTCTCGGCCGAGCCGAGGATGGCGGCGGCGCGCAGCACGTTCGCGCCAGCGCACAGAGCGGTCCAGGTGCTCTCAGGCAGCACACTTGCCGCCGCGACGGTCACGCCCTGCAAGCGAACCGGGTGTTCAGGCACTGTCAGATCGAGACCCACAGCATCTTCGATGACCATCCCCTCGCTATCGGCCGGCACCAGCACTGCGCCGCCGGTGTTGAGCCGCACCAGGAGCGTATCCGCATCGCGGGCACAGGCCGCACGCGCGACGCAGCCATTGAGCACGATGGATTCACCTTCGCGCTCGGCGCTCACGCTGCCCTGCCAGGCGATCGTCGCCAGCATGTCGCCGGACACGACGGCCTCCGCCGCGCGCGGCAGCGCGTCCTGCAGCGCCTGCCCGAGCAGCAGCGCCTCCATCAGCGGAAAGCCGAGCAGGCCCGAGCCCGCGGCAGCGACCACCGGAACGGCAAAGGCCAGCGGCAAATCCAGTCCGCCGACCTCCTGCGAGGCAATCACGCCGAGCAATCCGTCATTGGCGAGGTGTTTCGCCTGCTCGCGCGGCGTCAACGCTCCGCAATCCGCCACCGCGCGCGACGCGGTGACCGCGAACTCGCCTGGCTGCAACCCTTCGCCGATCAATGTCGTCATCACTTGCCTTTCGAAAGCTGCAGGATTCGGTCGGCGATGATGCCGAGCTGAATTTCAGTGGTGCCGGCATAGATCGTCTCTGCACGCGCCGCCAGATAGATCGCCTCGAAGCGGCGTCGCGCCACCTGCACGGCCGGAAGGTGCGGCAACGACGCTTGCGACAACAGCTCAAGCGCGAGCGCAGCAAAGCGCTGATGCGCCTCGCTCCAATGCAGTTTCGCGAGACTGCCGCGCGCACCGATCTTGTCGCCGTTGGCCAGCGCGTCGACCGCGGTCTCGACATGCGCCTTCAGCACCTCGATATCGACCACGACCTCGCCGATCCTGGCCTCGTAACGCGGGTTCGCGACCAGTTGCGCCAGTGCCGGATCGCTCTTGCAGGCCGAGATCAAATGGCGCAGCTCGTTCTCGAACCGCCACGACCGATACATGCGGTTGGTCGCCCGCTCGATCTCGAGCACGCGGATCGCCGCGTTCCAGCCTTCATCGGGCGCGCCGAGCGTATCCGATTGCAGCACCTCGACGTCGTCGAAGAACACTTCGCAAAAGCTTTCGCGATCGTCGATCGACTTGATCGGGCGCACGCGGACGCCCTTGGCATCGAGGCGCACCGCGAACATCGCAAGGCCGCGATGGCGGTCCTCCAGCGGACCGGTTCGCGCCAGCACCAGGCAACGCTGGGCGCGATAGGCACCGCTGGTCCAGATCTTCTGGCCGTTGATCCGCCAGACATCACCGTCGCGTGTCGCACGGGTCCGCAGGCCCGCCAAATCCGAGCCGGCCTCCGGCTCGGAAAAGCCCTGGCACCAGATGTCGCGCATCTCGAGGATCGCCGGCAGGAAGCGATGCTTCTGCTCCTCGGTGCCGACGGCGAGGATGATCGGACCGGCAAGCTCCTTGCCGATCGAATTAACGCTCTCGGGCATCGCGAGCGCGCCGATCTCCTGGTTGGCGATCAGGTGCTCGCGCAGGGTGCGACAGTGGCCACCATAGGCCTTCGGCCAGGTGATGCCGGCAAGGCCAGCGCGATACATCGCCGCCTCCCAGGCGATCTGCTCCTGCAGGCTTGGCTGTGAGAACGCCACGCTGTCGCTGCGGAAGCTCGCCGGCAGATTGGCACGCAGCCAGCGACGCATCGTCACCCGATAGGCCTCACCGGAAAGCTCTCCGGCCGCGGCTGCTGCAGGCGCCTCTGTTTCAATGACTGTCATCGTCGATGTCTCGCTTTGGCTGAATCGTGGGCGCCGGCCATGCGTCGGCCGGACGCCCTTCTCTCTCCGATCACTGCGTCTTGAGCAGATCGCAGGCGCTCTCCGAAGCCGGACGCCACGCATCCTCGGGAGCAATGGTTCCCGTGATCTCGTAATAGTCGAAGGCGTATTTCGACTCGGCCGGCGTCTTGATGCGGGCCACAAGGAGCGGTCGCATCACCTGTCCGTCGGCGCGGATGCTGACGTCCTTCATCTCGAAATCGTTGATCGGCGTCTTCTTCATCTGCTTCATCACGGCCTCGCCATCGTCCGTTCCGGTCGCAGCGATCGCCTTCAGGTAATGCGTGATGGCGCTGTAGGTGGCGGACTTGGCCTCATTGAGGATCTGGCCGTTGGATGCTTCGCTGAAACGCTTGGCGAAGGCGCGCGTCTCGGGATTCAGGTCCCAATAGAAGGGCGTCGTCAGGCGCACGTTCTGCAGGTCGCGGAGCCCGATCCCCTGCGCCTGGTTGATCATGAGTCCCAGCGGCACCAGCAGTTGCTTCTGCGACAGGCCGAACTCCTGCGCCTGCTTGATCGCGTTGCCGAAGTCCGAACCGGAATTGGCCAGCGCGATCGCCTTCGCACCACTCGCTTGCGCGGTCAGCAGGAACGAGGAGAAATCCGACGTGTTGAGCGGATGCAGCACCGATCCCACCACCTTGCCGCCGCCGGCCTTGATGAAGTTCGTCGCATCGGCCTGCCAGCCCTTGCCGAAGGCGTAGTCGACGGTCAGGAAGAACCAGGTGTCGACGCCCTGCGACAATAGCGCCTTCACCGTCGCCTTCGGCTGCGCATAGGTGTCCACCATCCACTGCGTGGTCATCGGCGAGCACTTGTCGTTGGTGAAGAACGAGCCTGCGGTACCCGCCAGCATGTAAGGCTTCTTCCGCTGCTTCATGATGTCCTGCACGCCGAGCGCAATCGACGAGGCCGAGCAGCCGACGATGGCATCGACGCCCTCGTTGTCGAGCCAGCGCAGCGCAATGGCGACGCCGACATCGGGCTTGTTCTGGTCGTCGGCGACGACGAGCTCGATCTTCTTGCCGTTGACGGCGCCGCCGAAATCAGCGACCGCGAGCTTCGCCGAGGCCACCGCGCCCGGACCGCAATTGTCGGCATAGGGACCGTTCTGGTCGTTCATGATGCCGATCTTGATCACGTCGCCGGACACTTGCGCGCGCAGCGGCGTTGCCAGAACCAGCAGTGCCCCCAGCATCACGGCGATATTGAGCAGACTTCTATTGAGCTTCGTCACGAGTTCCTCCTGCAATGTTAGGCCGGCTTCGCGGTTCTTGTTGGTTGATGTCTTCAGTGGTGTTCAAGTGCCTTGCCCGCGTGCGGGATCAGCAGCGCGTCGAGCGCGACGGCGCCCTCGCCGTCCGCCTTCAGCAGCAGCGGATTGATGTCGATTTCCGACACGGTATCGGCATGCGCGACGGCAAAGCGCGACAACGCGGCAATCGTCTGCGCAGCGACCTTGAGGTCGGTGCGCCGCCGGCCGCGCGCTCCGTCGAGGACGGCGAACGCCTTCAGCGATTTCAGCATTACCATCGCCTGGGTCTCGCTGACCGGCGCCATTTGCACGGCGGTATCCTGCATGATCTCGGCAAAGATTCCGCCGAGGCCGACCATCACGACCGGACCGAACACCGGATCGATCCGGCTGCCGAGGAGCAGCTCGGACAAGCCCTGCGCCATCGGCGCGACGATCACGCCATCGATCGCCGCGCGCGGCGCCTTGTCGGCGACACGCGCCAGCATTTGGGCATGAGCCTGCCGCACCTCGTCCTCGGAGCGCAGGCCGACGGCAACACCGCCGACCTCCGTCTTGTGCGGCAGATCGGGCGACGCGATCTTCAACACCACGGGAAAGCCGATCTGTCGCGCGGCATGCGCCGCGGCATCGGCATCCGACACCAGTTGCTCGGCGAGCACAGGGATGCCGGCTTCCGCCAGCGCGCGTTTGGCACCAAGCTCGTGCCGGAAGGCATCGGCCGCGAGCGGCGTGGCCTTCGCGATGACAGACTGACTTGCCTCCCTCGGCGCAGTCGCCAGCGCCTGCAAGCGCGCCAACGATGCGACGATGGCGCAGCAGCCGTCGAAGCTCGGAATCGTTGGATAACCCATCGCGTGCAGTTCGGCGAGCGCGTCCGGCGGGCCTTCGACGCAGAGGATGACGGGACGGTCGGGATACTGCGCGCGGATATGCCGCAACGTTTCTATGTAGACGGAGCGCAAGCGCGGCATGTGCAGCGAGAACGGCAACGGCAGCACGATCACATCGGTGCGGTCGTCAGCGACGACCGCCGACAATATCTTCTGCAGCATGTCGGGCCGGCTCGACATCTGCGCGGTGGCATCGACCGGATTGCGCGCGGACGCGAATGGCACCAGCTCGAGGATCGCGCGCTGGGTCGCTTCGCTCAATTCCGGCAGCGAAAGCCCGACAGCCTGTGCGGCATCGGCCAGCAGCACGCCAAAGCCGCCCGATGCCGTCACGACCGCAAGGCGCGGCCCCTTCGGCAGCCGATCCGGCAACAGGATGGACGCGGCATGACCGAGATCGATCAGTTCCTCGATGCTGCGCACCCGCACCGCGCCGTAACGAGCCAACAGCGCGTCAAACACCGCGTCCGATCCCGCCATGGCTCCGGTGTGGGACGCGGCGGCGGCCTGCCCCGCCTCCGAGGTGCCGACCTTGAGTGCAATTACCGGCTTTCCGGCATCGCGCGCCTCAGTCAGCGCGGCGATCAGCCGGCCGGCGTCGCGGCAAGCCTCGAAGCAGCACAGGATGACTTTTGTGGCGGGATCCTGGGCCAGCCAGGCAATGCCATCGGCAATGTCGATGTCGCATTCATTGCCCGTCGTCATGAAGCGGCTGATGCCGGCGCCGCGATCGCTCGCCATACGCATGGTGTAGCTGCCGAGATTGCCGCTCTGCGACACGATGCCGAGCGAGCCTGCCTTTGGCATGCTGTGCTCGAGCACGATCGAGAACGTCGCGATGGCCTTTTCGGGAATGCTGACGGCGCCGAGGCAGTTCGGACCGAGCAGCCGCATGCCGGTGCGGCGTGCGGCAGCCTGCAGCCGGTCCTGCATGGCGCGGCCCTGCTCGCCTAGCTCGGCAAAGCCGGAGGAGAACACGACGACGCTGCGCACGCCGCGATCGGCGCACTGCTCGATCGCCTCTGGCGCCCGCTCGGCATCGACGGCGATGATCGCAAGATCGGGCGCTTCAGGCAGCGCGCCCACCGACGCGTAGGCCTGAAGCCCCTGAACCAATTCCGCCTTCGGGTTCACGGGATAGATCTTGCCCGCATAGCCGTAGCGCCGCAGCAGATCGACCGGCCGGCCGCCGATCTTGGTCGCATCCTGCGACGCGCCGATGATCGCGATCGAACGCGGCGCCATCAACGCGTCGAGACCCTCTCCTGGCCGCATCGTCAGCGCCCCTTGAACACCGGCGCACGCTTCTCCAGGAAGGCCATGCGCGCTTCCTTGGCGTCCTCGGTCTTCGACAGCGCCATGGTAATGTTCTGCTCGAAGCGATAGGCGTCGCGCGGCGGCATCAGCTCGACCATGTTGGCCGCGTTCTTGGCATACTCCATCGCAATCGGGCTCTTGGCGGCGATCTCGCGCGCGACCTTCATGGCCTCGGGCATGAGATCTTCCTTGCTGGTGCAGGCCTCGATGATGCCGAGGCGGTAGAGCTCGGCCGCGGGAATCCGCACGCCGGTGAAGAACATGCGACGCATCAGCGACTTGCCGAACAGCGTGTTGAGCATCGCCGCACCACCGGCGAGGCCGACGTTGATCTCGGGCATGCCGAACACGGCCTCTTCGGACGCATAGAAGATGTCGCAGGACGCCATCAGGCCGAGGCCGGCACCGAGCGCGACGCCGTTGATCGCGGCGATCACCGGCTTGGAGCATTCGCGGATGCAATTGCCGGTCTCGCGGGTGATGCGGTTGTGATCGTGGAATGCGCCGACCTTCGACGGGTCGGGGCGATCCTTCAGGTCGGCGCCGCTGCAGAACACCTTGCCGTTGCCGGTGAGGATCGCGACGCGCACATCGCTGCGCTCGGAAATATGATCGAACACGGCGACGATGCGGTCGCGCATCGCACGATTGAGCGCGTTCACCGGAGGACGATTCAGCGTCACGATTGCGATGTGGTCGGATACTTCGAGCGTCACGATGTCATCGGACATGGCTTCCTCCTGGCTCTTGCTTGATCTTGCTGTTTTCGACCTCGGTGCGACGGCGTCTGACTGCCTGACCGATCGGTCAGTCGATGCGCTGATAACACCAAGCTCGTGATCTGGCAATAGCTGCGAATTTTGCCCTGTTGACTGACCGATCGGTCAGGACATAGATTTCGGCCAACTCGACAAGAGATATCCGGAGGAACTGCCATGGCCCCACTCAGCCGACGTCAAGCGATGACGCTCGCAGCCGGCGCCGTCGTCGCGCCGTTTGCTGCACCTGCGATCGTGCGCGCGCGCTCGTCGCAGACCGTCTTCATCATCGTGCCCTATGCGAGCGGCGGCTCGATCGACAGCATGATGCGTTCGATCGCCAAGGGCATGTCGGAGGCGCTGGATCAACCCGTGCTGGTCGACAACAAGCCGGGCGCCAACGGCATCGTCGGATCGCAATACGTGGCGCGCGCGGCAAAGGACGGCTCGGTGCTGCTCGCCGGCGGCACCGGCCCGATCTCGCTCAACGTGCTGCTGCGCAAGAACCTGCCCTACAAGCTTGCGGATTTCGCATCCGTCGCGATGCTCTGCAACGGCCCGCTCTCGCTGACCGTGAATGCGAAGATGCCGGTCACCGACATGAAGAGCTTTGTCAGCTACGCCAAGGGCCGCGACAAGCCGATGTTCTATGCCACGCTGGGGCCCGGCAGCGTGACACATTTGTTCGGGATCATGATGGGAAAATCGATGGGTTTTGCCGTCACCGACGTCGCCTATCGCAACAATCCGGCATCGGTGATGGAACTGCTGTCGGGCGAATGCGACCTCAACTTTGCGACCCCCGCCGCCGTGATCGAGCACGTCAAGGCCGGCAAGCTGCGCCTGCTTGCTGTCTCCTCCGACAAGCGGATGCCGAACCTGCCTGATGTCCCGACGTTTGCCGAGTCAGGTTATCCGGAGCTTTCTGCCTCGTTCTGGACGGCACTGCACGCGCCGGCCGGCACGCCGCGCGACGCCATCGAGCGGCTGAATGCCGCCGCCAACGCCGCGATGCAAAAGCCCGAGATCGCCAAGCAGCTCGAGATCGACGGCCTGCAGGCCGACCTCGGGCCGCCGCAACTGCTGGATACGCAGCTGACCAAGGACGCAGCGCTGTGGGGGCCGGTGATCACGGCACAGCACATCGCGCTCGACTGACGACAGGCGCCTAACGCGCCTTTCGCCGGGGCGACTTGGGTGTCTCGACGGTCGGTGGCAGGCCCGCGGAGCCGTCGTTGCGCAGCCCGTTGAACACCATGTCAAAGAAGATGTCGGCGATCTGCTCGGGGGTCGCCGATTTGTTGGGATTGTACCAGCGATGCATCCAGTTCAGCGACGACAGGATCAACCGCCCGGTCATGGGAACGTCGACGTTCCGAATCTCCCCGGCGTCGATCGCCTCCTGGATCAGCCCACGCAGAAAATTCTCGAACCGGTCGCGACGCGTCATCCGCTCCTTCTGCCGGTGACGGTCGGGATCGTTCCAGAACGCGGTGGTGGAGGCGATCCACGCCCAGCGATAGCGCCGGAAATACTCTGCGGTGGCGACCATGAAGGCGCGAATCCTCTCGGACGGCGGCCCGTCGGGAATCCGATCGCGCACGAACAGATACAGTTCCAGCGTGGAGCCGACCGCAACCCGCGCGTAGATCTCGTCCTTGTTGGAGAAGTGATGATAGAGCAGCGATTTCGAGATGCCACAGGCCACCGCGATGTCGCGCATCGAGGTGCCGTCAAAGCCCTTGGTGGCGAACAGCCGCCCGGCCTCGGCCAGGATCTGCAGGACGCGATCGGACGCCTCCGCCTGGTTGGCGACCCCGTCCCGTGTCGTCGACAATTCAACCATCGAACCCGCAAATCTGGCCGGACGCCTGCGCCGGCCGAATACTGAGCATCATGTCAAAATGAACGTAGGTTTTCGCCTACCAATCGGTCAAGCCCGCTCTGAAGGGATCAACGAGGTGCTCCAATGAACGCGCTGCCGCGCATCCGCCGGATCGGCACGACCACCGACCAGCTCGGCGAGAGCCCGGTCTGGGACGATCAGGCTCAGTCGCTCTACTGGATCGATTCGCTTGCGGGATTGATCCGAAAGCTGTCGCCTGCGACCGGGGCAATCGAGGAATTTCCGGTACCCGCACCGATCGGATCGCTCGCGCTGGCGCGCGACCACAGCGCCGTGCTGGCGCTGCGTCACGGCTTTGCGCACTACAATTTCAGCACACGGGAACTGAGCACGGGTCCCTCGATCGGCCTCGATCATCCCCTGCTCCGCCTGAACGACGGCAAAGCCGATCCGTTCGGGCGCTTTCTCGCCGGCACCATGCAGGGCGGATTGGCCAAGGACGAAAAGCCGCTCGGCGGCCTCTACCGCATCGACGCAGCTGATACGATCGAGCAGATCGAGTCCGATCTCGTCGTGACCAACGGTCCCTGCTTCAGTCCCGACGGCAGGACCTTCTACCTCGCCGATACCGCGCGGCGCATGATCTGGGCTTACGACTATCACCGCGACGGCCCGCTCACGAACAAGCGCGTCTTCGCCGAGATGGACGCGCATGGCTCGGGCGGCGACGGCGCGACGATCGATGCCGAAGGTTATCTCTGGACCGTGCTGGTGCGGATCGGCGCGATTGCCCGGCTTGCGCCCGACGGAACGAAAGTCCGCACCATCGAGCTGCCGGTCCGCCACCCCACCAGCGTGACCTTCGGCGGCCCCGACCTCGATGTGCTCTACGTGACGTCGATCTCGCGCAGCACGCATCTGTTCGACGAGAGCCCGGATGCCGGCGGATTGTTCGCCATCGAGGACCTCGGCGTGAAGGGATTGCCGGCCCACAGGTTTGGCCCACGCTGAACCTAGGCGGATCGCTTGATCAGCCGCGGCACGCTCTCGGCCATGTAGTCGACGAACACCCTGATCTTTTCCGGCAGATAGCTGCTCTGCTGGAACGTGGCGTAGATGCCCTCGTCGAACGTCGAGTTGGTGACGCGGAAGCCCGGCAAGAGCCGCACCAGCCGCCCGCTCTTCACCTCATCCGCGACCGTGTAGTCGTCGAGCAGCGCGATGCCGTGCCCGCGCACCGCAAGGTCGCACAGAATGATGCCGTTGTTGCTGCTGAACGAGGACGGCACGACGATCTCGCGCAGCCGGCTGTTGCGCATGAACTTCCAGACGACGTCCTCCGGCCCCATCCAGTAGGTCAGGCAATTGTGGCCCGCGAGATCGTCGGGCCCGCGCAGCTTGGGCATCCGTGCAACGTAATCCCGTGACGCCACCAGGATGCGTTCGCTTCGCACCAGCCGACGCTGCATCAGGCCGGGATCCCTGGGCGCCGCGATCTGGAAATCGATGTCGAATTCCTCTTCGCGCAGCTGGACGCGCCGCTCCGACAGCCGCAGTTCGACCTTCAGCTCCGGATAGAGCTTCTGGAACTGCGGGATCAGCGGCGACAGCACCTTGATACCGAACAGCGTTCGCGAATGCACCCGCAGCGTTCCACGCGGCGTGCTCTGCAGCGCGAGCGCCGCCGCCTCAGCATCCTCGATGCCGTGCAGCACCTGCTCGGTGCGCTGGAAAAAGATCTTTCCGGCCTCGGTCAGGCCGAGATGGCGGGTGCTGCGGTTGAACAACTGCACGCCGAGCTGCGTCTCGAGCTCGCCGATGTAGCGCGACACCGAAGCCGGCGAGAGCCCGGCACGGCGCCCGGCCGCGGAGAAACTGCCCTCGCGGACGGTCGAGACGAACAATTCCATGGCCTGGAGGCGATTCATCGATCTTTTCAGATTTTGCAAAAGAGATGCTCAGATTACGCCAATTGTTCGAAAAACCTCAAGGCCGTAACGTCTGCTCAACGCGGCCCGGCAAAAGCGGTCAATCTGGCGGAGGCATATCCCATGGAATTCGGCGTCTTCATCCTGGCGCAGCAGCGCGGCTATCATCAGACCTCGCAGCAGGTGATCAACAACGCGGTCGAACAGACCGTCACCGCGGAAGCCGCCGGCTTCGATACCGCCTGGTACGCCGAGCATCATTTCAACAATTACAGCCTGTGCCCGTCACCGCTGATGATGGTGGCGCACTGCGCCGGCCTCACCAAGCGCATCCGCCTCGGCACCGCGGTCTGCGTGCTGCCGCTGTATCATCCGGCGCGGCTGCTCGGCGAGATCGGCTTTGCGGATACGGTGTCAAACGGCCGGCTCGATCTCGGCATCGGCTCGGGCTACCAGCAGTTCGAGTTCGACCGCTTCGGCGTCGATCTCAAGGACTCGCATTCGCTGTTCGCGGAATACTACGACGTCCTCGAGGCCGGCATGAAGGAGCATGTCTTCTCCTATTCCGGCCAACATCTGCAGATCCCGCCGACGGCCATTGCCGTGCGCACCGTGCAGAAGCCGATGCCGCCGATCTGGGTCACATCCGGACATGCCGAGACGCTCGGCCGGGCGATCCGCGACAACCACAATCTGTTCGTGACCGCGCTCCTCAACGGCACCGACGCGATCAAGGCGCTGCGCGAGCGGCTCGAAGGCATCGCCGCCAAGGAAGGCCGATCGATCGACGACGTCGGCTTCGGCTTCCTGCGCTGCGGCTATGCCAGCGACAATGAAAACGAGATTACGTCCTATCTCGACAATGCGCGCTTCCAGCGCCGGCTCTCCGAGAGCCTGAAGTTCCGGCGCGCCCAGAGCGACGACGGCTACCTGATCAAGGAGGAGGCCGGACCGAACGACATGTCGCTGGAGACGATGCGCAAGAACCTGCCGGTCGGCAGCGTCAACCAGGTGATCGACCGCATGCTGGAGGAGATCAGCATCCTCAAGCCCTCGCACATCGCCATGCAGACCCAGCTCGGCGATTTCGACCAGCGCACCATGCTCAAGCAGATCGAGCTGTGGGGCAGCAAGATCATCCCGGCGATCCGGAAGGAATTGCGCGATAGCCGGCCCACGGCATCCAGGGCGGCCGGCGAAGCCGTGTCGGCATAGGCCAACGTACGGACATCGCGTGCCGGAGGTACAAGCCATGGGCTTCCATTCGTCGCAAATGGCCGAAATCCGTTCGGTGGAGGCGGCAGAGTTTCGCCAGGCCATGCGAAACCTGGCCAGCGGTGTCGCCATCGTGGCAACCGGCGTTGGCGCGGCGCGACGGGGCTTGACGGTCAGCTCCGTCACCTCGCTGTGCATGGACCCGCCCTGCCTGCTGGTCGGCATCAACGCCACATCGGAGACGCACGACGCGATCCTCGCCAATGGCCGTTTTGGCGTCAGCCTGCTCGGCAGCGAACAGCAGGATCTCGCCCTGCATTTCGCCGGCCGCGATGGCGTCAAAGGCCTCGAGCGCTTCTCGACAGCCAGTTGGGATCAGGGCATGCTCGGCGTGCCCCTGCTCGATAGCGGCATCGGCGCGATGGAATGCGTGCTGCATCATCACCAAATGGTCGGCACACATGGTCTGTTCATCGGCCGGATCGTGGCGACGCGCGGCGGCGATGGCGGCCCCCTGGTCAATTTCCAGGGCGCGCTGCGGACGTTGCCGCAGCCCTGACCGCGGCAAGGATGGAGCGCAATGATCATCGAGTGTACGGCGGAAGGCGATATGCGGCTGACGGAGCCGTACGATTTCCGCAAGTTCAAGGTTCTGCTGAAGGGCGCAGCCAGCGTCGACTCACTCAAGAAAACCAACATCATTGTCGTCGATGACGGCAACGCCCTCGTTCCCATTGCGCTGGTTCCGGCCCTGCCCGGTCGTCCCACCGAGGGCGCATGGGAGACGGCCTATGCCGACATGGTCCGAAAGGCACGCGATCACGGATGGATTGACGATGGCGCGAATGCAATCCGCGCGCACATCGAACGAGAGGCCTGAACGCTCAAACGAACGGATACAGCGTCAGCGTGATCAGGCATCGCTCGCGATACATCGCCTCGATCTCCTCGACGCGCGATGCCCGCCGCACAGAACTCGGAGAGGCAGCGCCATCGCGTTGCGGGATCGAGCCAGCGCTTAAGGACCAGACGTCGTTGTGAAACTTTACGCCGTGCGACGTGGCTCGACGTCCAGCCGATAGCTGGTGAACTCGCGATTGATCGCCGGCAGCGGCGCCACTTCCATCAGGCCGCTCGCCGGCTCCATCAGGATCATCGCGACGGTGGCGCTGAGATTGTTGCTGAGATTGCGGCGCGGCGGGCGGCAGACCGACCAGGGATAGGCGAAATCGTCGAACAGCGCGGTCTTGACCGTATCGAAGCTGATGGCGCCGATATGTGGCTGCACGAGATCGCGCACGCGGATGTCGCGATAGAGACTATCGGGCGTCTCGGCAACGCCCGTGTCCTTCAATTTGCCGAGCGCAACCGGGCTGACGAAGTGATTGGCGTGAACCAGCAGGCCGTTCTGCGGATGCACCTGAAAGGTCTCATCCGGCGCACATTCGAAATCGATCGCGACGCCTTCGCGGTGGCTGACGATCATATTGTTGGCGGCAGATTTCTTGGTGCAATAGACCGCGCGCATGGCCAGCGCGACGTGCTCCTGCTCGAGCACCTTGCGGCGGATCAGCGCCAGTGGCACCCCGACCTGGCGATAGTCGCGGTCACTTTGCAGATAGTTTGCCGTGATCGCAATGCCCACCGCATTGAAGCCGCAGCGGCCGAGCGCGCCGGCCTCGGTGAAGGTCATGAGATCGGGGCCGTCGTCGCGCCGAACCTTCAGCACCACCGCCGTCTCCGCGCATTCACGCTTCCAGTCCCAGTTCTGGGCGTGGATCAGCCGGCCGCTGGCGGTCGCCTTCGGCAGTGCGACGATGCCGGTGCAACCATCGGGCTCATCCGGCGTCTTCAGCCGCGCACGCACCTCGGGTTTGGCGAGCTTGATGATCTCGGTACGGGCGTTGAGCAGCGCGACATCCTCGAACGGAATATCCGCTCCTTCCGCGATGCCGCGCATTTCCTCGATATAGGTGGGCTCGAACGCCTCGATGACAGGTAGATAATCCCGCACCAGCTCGGCGACGCCCTTCGCATCCAGCGAGAGCTCCTTCAGCTGCGCAAAGTAATGCGACGTGCCCTTGCGGATGCGGTCAGCGGCCTTGCGGCCATACTGGCGTCCGCGCTCGTGCGGCGTACCGGAGATCTCGATCAGGGGAAACGGTTCGACCATGGGGCTGTCCAAGTTCCTTTTGCCTTCTCGGGAAGCCTAATGATTGACGGCTAGCTAGCCAAGCCCGGCATCGACCTGAAAACATTGCCGCGTGATGCGCTGGCTGTCATCGGAGGCCAGGAACAGCGCCATGCGCGCGATATCCTCAGGCGTCACCGCGTCGGGAATCATCTGCCGCGTCCGCAGCTCGGCAATCGCCTTCTCGTCCGGATACCACAGCCGGCGCTGCCGCTCGGTGATCACCATGCCCGGCGCAATGGCGTTGACGCGGATGCGGTCGGGCCCGACCAGGCGGGCGAGCGAGTTCGTGAAGCCGACGATCGCCGCCTTCGCCGCCGCATAGGCCGGCAGCCCCGGTGCGCCGCGCATCCAGGCGATCGAGGACATGTTGATGATCGAGCCGCCGCCGCGCGCCTGCATCTGCGGCACCACGGCCTGGGCGGCGAAGAATACATGCTTGAAATTGACGCCGATCATCCAGTCGAACTCGGCCGGCGTCACCTCGGCCAGCACCTGGCGCTGATCGTTGGCTGCGTTGTTGACGAGGACCGCCGCGTCACCCAGCGATTTGTGGACTGTCGCGATCGCAGCGCGCAGCGCATCGATATCGAGCAGATCGCAGGGCACGAACAATGGCGCGGTGTCCGACGTGGCGGCGACCTCCTTCACCAGCGCCTCACCGGCTTCGGCGTCGATGTCGAGGAAACCGACGCGCGTCCCTTGCGCTGCGAACGCGCGGACGAAGGCTGCGCCGATGCCGCTGGCGCCGCCGGTGATCAACACCACCTTGCCGGCAAGGCCGGAATAGCTGGTTTCGGTCATGCGATCAGGCGCTCCGTGTCAGGATCGAACAGGCAGATGCGGCGGGTATCCAGCGCAAACGGCGCAGTGGCGCCCGGCGTCGGGCGGATGTCCGGCGAGATGCGGGCGAGCACCGGCTCGCCGCCAAGCCGCAACGACACGATGGTCTCCGCACCCGTGGGCTCGACCATCTCGACCGGCGCGTCGACCACGATCGGCGCCCCCGCCGCACCGGAAAACACGCGGCCGCCTTCGACGACGCATTCCGGCCGGATGCCCATCACCACCTCGCGGCCAACATGGCCAACCGCCGCGTCATATCCATGCAGACGCAGCCGGACCTCATCCGGCCGTCCGGCGCCGATGACGACCACCGGTCCACCATCGCCGGCTTCGAGCCGCGCCTTCATCGTGTTCATCGGCGGCGATCCCATGAAGCGCGCGACGAACAGGTTGGCGGGATAGCGGTAGACCGTGTCGGGATCGGCGAATTGCTGCACGCTGCCGTGATGCATCACCGCGATCCTTGTTGCCATCGTCATCGCCTCGATCTGGTCGTGGGTGACATAGACGATGGTCGAGCCGATGCGCTGATGCAGCCGCTTGATCTCCATCCGCATCTCCACGCGCAGCTTGGCATCGAGATTGGAGAGCGGCTCGTCGAACAGGAACAGCAGCGGATCGCGGACCAGCGCGCGGCCCATCGCGACGCGCTGGCGCTGGCCGCCGGACAGCTGCGACGGCTTGCGTCCGAGCAGCGGCTCGATCTGCAGCAGGCGTGCGACATTCGCGACCGCCTTCTCCTGCTCGGCTTTCGGCACGTGTCGGCACTCCATGCCGAAGGTGATGTTCTGCCGCACCGTCATCGACGGATAGAGCGCGTAGGACTGGAACACCATCGCGATGTCGCGATCCTTCGGCGGGACGTCGTTGACGACGCGGCCACCGATCTCGATCGTGCCCGCGCTGGCCTGATCGAGCCCGGCCACGATGTTGAGCAGCGTGGACTTGCCGCAGCCGGACGGCCCGACCAGCACGGTGAACTCGCCGCTCTCGATGTCGAGATCGATGCCCTTCAGCACCTCGAGATTGGCGTAGCGCTTCGACAAAGCGCGAATGCTCAACGCGGCCATGGTAACCCCATCATTTCACGGCTCCTGCGGTCAGGCCGCGCACAAAATACCTGCCGCCGAGAAGGTAGATCAGCAAGGTGGGCAGCGCTGCGATCATCACGGCGGCGCTCTGCACGCCATGCTGCGGGATATCGGCGACCGCGGCGGAGAGCGCGATCAGCGCCGCGGTGACCGGCTGCTGCTGGCCGGTGGTGAATGTCACGCCGTACAGGAACTCGTTCCAGATATGCGTGAATTGCCAGATCACGGTGACGACCAGGATCGGCGGCGAGAGCGGCAGGATGATGCGCCAGAAGATGCGAAAGAACCCTGCGCCATCGATGCGCGCGGCTCTGATCAACTCCTGCGGAATGGCGACGTAGTAGTTTCGGCAGAACAAGGTGGTAAAGGACAGCCCCTGGATCGTGTGGATCACGACCAGGCCCGTCAGCGTGTTCATCAGGCCGGTGTCGCGCAACACGATGGTCCAGGGCAGCAAACGCATCTGCTGCGGAAGAAAGATTCCGAGCGTGACGATCCCGTAAATCCAGCTATCGCCGCGAAAGCGCCAGAGCGACACCGCGTAACCCGCGACCGCACCAAGCAGGGTCGAGAAAACAGTCGCGGGAATCGTCACCAGCGCGGAGTTCAGCATGTACGGGCGGATACCGGCGCAGGTCTCGGCGACGCAAAAGCCACTCCAGGCGGCGACGTAGTTGCCCCAGGCCACATGTTGCGGCCAGCCGATCATCGACCCCTGCGCGATCTCCTCGTTGGTGCGGAGCGAATTCAGCACGACAACGGCCAGTGGCGCGAGCCATGCTGCGGCGATCAGCGACACGAAGAGATAGATCAGGATCCGGCTTGGTGCGAAGGTGCGGTCACGCATGGATGGCCCGCCGTCGCTGGACGTATCGCCACGCTGCATAGGGCAGCAGCACCGCGAGAAGAATGAGCAGCATGAGGACTGCCGCTGCCGCTCCCCGTCCGAGCAAGCTGCGCTGGAACATCAGGTCGTAGACGACGAGCGCCGGCAGCTGGGTCGCGATACCGGGCCCGCCATTGGTGAGCGCGCGGACGAGGTCGAAGGTCGAAATCGCGAACTGCAGCTGGATGACGATGACGGTGATGGTGATCGGCCAAAGCGTCGGCAGGATGACGCGCCGGTACATCCGGATCGGTCCGGCGCCGTCGATCTGCGCGGCCTTGATCAGGTCGGCATCGACGGAGCGAAGGCCGGCGAGGAAGAGAGCCATGGCAAAGCCGGACGATTGCCAGATCGCAGCGATGACGATCGTCCAGATCGCCATGTCGCGGTCAATCAGCCAGTCGAACCGGAAGGAGATCCAGCCGAGATCGTGGACCAGCTTCTGGATTCCGAGGCCGGGATTGAGCAGCCAGCTCCAGACCGTGCCGGTGACGACGAACGACACCGCAAGGGGATAGAGAAAGATCGATCGCAGCACGTTCTCGCCGCGAATGCGCTGATCGAGCAGGATAGCGAGGACGAGGCCGGTCACCAGACTGAGCAGCACGAAGGCGCTGCCGAACAGCAGCAGGTTGTCGAAGGCGATCTGCCAGTTCCGGCTCGCGATGACCACATTGTAGTTGCGCAAACCCACCCAGCCCGAGACCGGGACCAGCGTGGAGGGTGTGAACGATATCCAGATCGTCCAGAGCGAAAACGCAATGAGGTGCGCGGCCGATAGCAGCAGCGGCACCCAGATCATCAGATATTCGGGCAGCCGGCGGACCATGTCAGAGGTCGCCGGCCGCGTTGCTGTCGAGACGGCGAAGGTCACCGTGCGCTCTCGACGGCCTCGGCGAGGCGTGTGGCCGCCTGCTCCGGCTTGATCGTCTTGTTCTTCACGTACTCGGTGATCACGTCGATCATCGCTGCGGTCAGACCGTTCTCCTGCGCCATGTTGTGCGCAAGGCTGAGGACGGCCTGATTGCTGGCGATCGCGTCCTTCAGGGCTGCTGCGGTCCGCCGTTGGCCGTCCGACCAGCCCTCACCGGACAGATCGACATCGGTGCGCACGGGGATCGACCCCGTGATCTGCGAATACATCGTCTGGATCGCCGGATCCATCACGAGCTGGGCCATCAGCGTCTGGCCGGCTTGCAGATCAGCCTCCTTGCGCTGCCAGAAGATGAAGGCATCGGCATTCAACAGGAAGACCGGCTTGCCATTGTCGCTCGGGCCAGGCGCAATGATGAAGTCTTCGAACTTGAAGCCGGCGTTGCGCAACACACCCTGCGCCCAGCCGCCCATGATCATCATGCCCATGTCGGCCTCGATGAAGCGCTTCAGGTTGGTCGAAAAGTGTTGGGCGCCGACGTTGGGGTCCATCCAGTCGGCGATCTTGCGCACCTGCGCGAACGCAGCCTTGATCTCGGGACCCTGCAGGGCCTTCGTGTCGAGGTTCATGATCGCTGTGCGGTACACGGTCGGGCTGATGCCGGCGAGCGCGGCCTCGAACTTTTGCCCATCGTCCGGGCGGGTGCCGCCGTTGGCGACGGGATAGGCGACGCCGCCCGCCTTCATCTTCTCGGCAAGTTCGTTGAAATCAGCCCAGGTAACGGGGATCTTGTCAGCCTTGGCCTTGTCCATCGCGCGCTTGGAGAGGAACAGCATGTTGGTGCTATAGATCTGCAGCGGCAGCGCGATCCACTTGCCCGCGGGCTTGTGCAATTTTGCGAGATCCGGCGCGACGACCTTTTCGTAACCGGCGGCAGCAACGACCGCGTCGAGATCGACGGTCGGGGCAATCTTCGACCAGGCCGCGATCTCCGGCCCCTTGAGTTGCGAACAGGCCGGCGGATCGCCGGCGATGATCTGGGCGCGCAGCTTGTTCATCATCTCGGTGGTGAAGCCGGGGACGGGCGAATGCTGCCAGACGCCACCCTTCTCCTCGAATTTCTTGCCGAGCGCGGTAATCGCCGCGCCATCGCTGCCTGCGGACCATTGCGAGATCGCGGTCAGGCGCGGTTTGACCGCGCTTTGGGCGCGGGCAAAGGCCGGCAGTGCAAGCGCAGCAGCGGATCCAGCGAGCAGTTGACGCCTTGTTGTCGTGACTGGCATGGCAAGTTCCTCCCGGTGTGAACGATCTTGCGCGAGCGCCGCGCAGCTATCTCAGGCAGCCTCCGTTGCCGCGGCCGGCATGCCGCCGCGGCTGGCGAGGCAGAAAGCGGCGAAGGCCAGCGCCGCGTTTGGATCATTGCCGGTCGAAGGCGGCACGAAGGCGAGCGACACCTGCGCCAGCTTGCGCCCGCCCAGCAGGCACGCATCGATCCCATCGACCACGGCGTTCCGATCATCCTCGGACAGCAGCGACGGCCAGCCGCTGATGGCAACGCCGCGGCATGGCTTCACGTTCAACGTATTCCCGATCGCAAGCCCCAGCCGGAACAACCGTTGCCGCAACTCCCCGCGCACGGGTGACGAGATCCGAATTGTGTTCACCCAGTCGTTGCCGAGCTGCAGCAATTTGGCTTCGGAAACACCAAGGAGCTCGGCCAACGCCGGATGCGACGTATAAGCCTCGACGCAGCCGTGATGGCCGCAGCGGCAACGTGGCCCCTCCGTGCCGAACACCATGTGGCCGAGTTCGATCGGCTGTAGCGCATCGCCCTCGACGGCATCGTCCATCCATGCACCCGCGACGCCCTGCCCGACAAAGACGAACAGATGCGCGCCACTGAACGGATAGTCCTTCGTTCGGCAGCGATGGAACGTGGCATGCCCCACGACCGAATTGGTGAATTCGACGGGCACGCCGGCAAACATCTCGCCGAGCATGTCGCTGATGTCGTCGACGTCGCAGGGAATGATCGGATTGCCCGAGATGCTCAAGCGTCCGAGGCCGGGAACAGTCACGCCGATCTGCGCCAGCCTGATGCGCCGCCGCCGCGTCCAGTCGCGCAACAATGTCAGCGCTTCGCTGAACACCTTGCCGACGGACTCCACAGTCGGTCGCTTCGGCAGCGGCAAGCGTTCCGTGACATGCAACTCGCCGGACAGCCCGCCGACACCGACGCTCAGCCATTGCCCGGTCAGTTCGAGAGCTGCGAGCGCGACGGAGGGATCGAGCGAGACGAGACCGGTCGGCCCACCGACATAAGGCGCGGGGCGCCGCACCTCCTCGATCAGGCCTTCGGCTTTCAGGTCGAACAGGATGCGCGACAGGCTCGCCTCGGAGAGGCGCACCGCCCTGGCCAGAGGTGGCCGAAACATGCCGCCGGACCGGAGCAGATGCCCCAGAATGGCCGCACGCGTCTGCCGCCGACTTCGCGGCTGCTCCGACATTTCCGTCCCTGTCTCAATTCTTACTTAGTGTAAGAATGAGCGCGGAGCGTTTCGCCTGTCAAGCCGCCTGCCGTCAAACCTTCGGACCTTGCTGTTGTGCGCAGCAACACGGCGCGCATAGAGATCAACCGCCCTGCAAGCCCGTCGCCTTGATCACGGGTCCCCACTTCGCCCGCTCCTGCGTCTCGAATTTGGCGAGGTCCGCCGGGGTTCCGCCTGCGGGATCTAACCCCAATTCGTGCATGCGCTTCCGCGTCTCCGGTTGCGCCAGCGCCTTGGCGAATTCGCTGTTGAGGAGATCGATGATCGCCTGCGGCGTGCCGCGCGGCGCATAGAACGCGTTCCATCCGGCCATCTCGAACTCAGGCACGCCCTGCTCGGCCACCGTCTTCACGCCCGGCAACAGCGCGCTCGGTTTCAGCACGGTGATGCCGAGCGCCTTCAGCTTGCCGTCGTCGATCTGGCTGCGCACCGCCGTGACAGTATCGATGATCAAGGGCACCTGCCCGCCGAGCACGTCCGTCATCGCGGTGGCCGATCCCTTGTAGGGAACGCCATACATCGGCGCGCCGGTCTTCTCCCTGAGGAATTCGAAGATCACGCGGGCCGTGGTGCTCGGCAGCGCGATGTCGATCTTGTCGGGTTTTGCCTTGGCGGCGGTCACGAGGTCAGCGACCGAATTGCCGGCAAAGGACGGAGCGGCCGAAATCACCAGCGGGAGCTTGCCGACCAGGATGATCGGTGCAAAATCCTTGTCCGGCACGAACCCCAGCGACGGATACATGAATTCGTTCATGGTCTGGGTGGCGTTGGTGCCCATCAGCAGCGTGTAGCCGTCGGCGTCGGAATGCGCGACCTGCTCGGTGCCGATGTTGCCGCCGGCGCCCGGCTTGTTCTCGATGTAGAAGCGCTGGCCGAGCGTCCGCGACAAATGGTCGGCGAGGTACCGCGCCACCACGTCGGTGCCCTGCCCCGCCTGATAGGGAACGATGATCTTCACCGGCCGGGTCGGATAGGCCTGCGCGAGGCACGCGCAACTCCACAGCAGGGCCAACCATCCCACGGCCCATTTCACCGATCTCAGCATGCTCATTCCTCCCTGGTGTCTTTGACCGTTGTTGGTCTTCTTCGTTATGCGTTGTCTTACTTTTGCGACGTGATGATCCCCGCTGCAATGAGGCCATCGATCGCGGCTTGATCAAAGCCAGCTTCCGTCAGAATCTCCTGCGCATGCTCGCCGAAGCGCGGCGGCCGGCGTGTGGCATCGCCAGGCGTCTGCGCGAGCTTGACGGGAAGGCCCGGCGCGCGATGGCCATCGCGCTCGATCAGCATATCGCGATGCGCGACGTGTGCCTGCGCAAATGCCTGCGGCACCGTGTTGACGGCGCCCGCAGGCACGCCGGCCCGCATCAGGTCGCGACAGAGATCGTCCGACTTGAACGCGGCAAGCGTCCGCTCCAGTTCGGCGCGCAGCGCTGCGACATGACGGAGCCGATCGGCATTGCTGCGAAAGCGGGGATCGTCGAGCAGGTCGCCGCGCCCGACCTTCTGGCAGAAGCGGCGAAACTGGCCATCATTGAGAATGCCGAGAAAGATCTCGCCGTCAGCCGCGGCGAACTTGTCATAGGGCGCGATGTTGGGATGCGCGCTGCCGAGCCGGCCGGGCGCATTTCCCGAGCAGATCCAGTTCGCGGCATGCCGCACCAGCAGGGCGAGCGCCGTGTCGAACAGCGTCACCTCGACGCGCTGTCCCCGTCCACTGCGCTCGCGTGCGGCGAGTGCGAGCAAAACGCCGGTGAGTGCATTGTAGCCGGTGACGTAGTCGACGATGGGAACGCCGACGCGGGTGGCGCCGGAATCCTGCGTGCCGTTGATGCTCATCAGCCCGCACATCGCCTGCAGCACGGCGTCGTAGCCCGGCAATCCGCCGAGCGGCCCGTCGGCGCCGAAGCCCGAGATGGAGCAATAGATCAGCCGCGGAAACCGTGCGGAGAGATCAGCCTCGTAACCAAGCCCCCAGCGTTCCATCGTGCCCGGCAGGAAATTCTCCACCAGCACGTCGGCATCCTTCAGCAGCGCCTCCAGCACCGCGCGCCCTTCGGCGCGCGACAGGTCGAGCGCCATGCCGCGCTTGCCGCGATTGACGGCGCCGAAATACGCCGCCTGCCCGTTCTCATCGAAGGGCGGACCGAGGCCGCGCGTCTCGTCCCCTGATGGTGGCTCGATCTTGATGACATCGGCACCATGATCGGCCAGCATCTGCGTGCACAGCGGTCCCGCCAGCACGCGCGAGAGATCGACGACCTTGAGGCCGGTCATCGCTCCGCGCGTGAGATCGGGTGTGGGCATGGTCATCCGCCCGTTCGTCAGGTACGGCTCGGCAGTTCCACGATGCCGGTGCCGAGCACCGACAATTCGTTGTCCTGGTTGTGCGCCTCCTGCTCGATCTCGACGAGGTGCCGGCCGTTCTCGACGAACTTCCGTTTCACCTTGCCCTTGATGAACAGCATATCGCCTTCCGGATTGTGCCGGCGGATCTTCGATGTCGCGCGGCGCAGGAAACCGTCGTCGCCCATCCAGTTGGTGAGCTGGTGGGTCAGCCAGGAACAGCGCTCCGGACCGTAATCATACGCGCCGGGCGCGCCGACCTCGAGCGCGAACTCCTCTTCCCAGTGCACGCGCTCCGGACAGTCCGGAATGCCGAAGCGATTGGGGATGCCGAGCCCGCGATGCGCGTCGATCTGCTTCCAGGCGAGCTTGTTGGCACGGATGTAGAGCCCGCCCCAGCCCTGCGCATAGGCGATGAAGCCGGTCACCGTCATCGGTCCCTTCATCATGACCGGCAGCGCCTCGCCTTCGGTGACGTCCTGCCAGTAGCGCGGCTTGGCACCCTGGATGCGCTCGTCGGCGTAATGCTTGTACGCGGCAGCCAGCTCTTCCTGGCTGTAACGGCGCGGCGCGCGCGCCTTGACCTCGCGATACTTGGTGCCCTGTTCGCGCGCATGGTCGCGCTCAGTGCGGAAGCACCAGCTGTCGGCGCCGGCGACGAGATCGCCCTGCTGATTGAAGAAATCGACATGATAGATCTGCTGGATCGCACGGCCGGCGAACTTGGTCTGATGCTCGATGATGTCCTTCAGATGCGCTTCCGTCGAGATCACGTCGTTGCGGCGGATATGCTTGTGCCAGGTCCAGTCGGCACCCGACCACATGGCGTGGACGCCAGGCATCCCGCCGACATAGCCGGAAATGATGCGGCTGGTCGCAAACAGGAAGCTCGGCAGCGCGACGATGCCGCCCAGGCTCGACTTCGCGGCATAGTCGGGATCGCACCACAGCGGATTGTCGTCGCCGATGCCATGCGCGTAGTGGCGGATGTTGTCGCGGGTCGCCTCATAGCACCACGGCTCGGCGGTGACGCCGATGCTGACGCCGATCCGCTTGCGCAAATCGTCGAGCCCCTCTTCGGTGATCTTCGGAAACCGGCTTTCGGTTTTGTCCAGCATGTGACGTTCCTTCCTCTAATTCGTTGTTTGTGATGATGTGATGGCTCGCTCGCGGTCGCGCAGCACCTTGCGGTTGACCTTGCCGGCCGGCGTCTTGGGCAGTTCGGTCACGAAGCTCAGGAGTCGCGGATATTCGTGATGGCTGAGGCGCTGGCGCACGACGTCCTGGATCTCGTGCTCGAAGGACGCATCGCCCGGCCGGTCCGTGACCACGAAGGCCTTCACCACCTGCCCGCGCAGCGGATCGGGCACGCCGATCGCGGCAGCCTCGCGCACTTCCGGATGCTTCAGGATCGCATCCTCGATCTCGACCGCGCTCATGGTCCAGCCGGCGGAGATGATGACATCGTCGGCACGGCCGCCGTGGTAGAAATAGCCGTCCGCGTCGGTGCGCCCGAGATCCTTGGTCGCGATCCACTGCCCGCGGCGCCACACCTTCAGCTCGCCGGTGACGTCAGGCGCGCACGGCCGGCCGTCGGCATCGTGAACCTCGACGCGACCACTGGGGATCGGCTTGCCGAGCGAGCCCGGCTTGACGATGAAATCGGCGGCGCCGGGATAGCTCACCAGGATCACGCCGATCTCGGTCGTGCCGTACATGCTGCAGACCTCGCGCCCGAACGTCTGCTTGACGAAAGCTGCAGTCTCGCTGTCGATCGGCTCGCCAGTGAACGAGAGCTTGTCCAGCGCATAGTGATAGCGCGGCGCCGCACCGGAATTGCGCATCATGCGGTAGTGCGTCGCCGCGGCCGAGATGTTGGTGAAGCGGTGCCGCTCCAGCGCCGCCAAGAGCCGCTCCGGATTGAACTTGCCGGCATAGGCGCCGATCGTGATGCCGAGCGCCAGCGGCGCGAGCGTGCCGTGCCACAGCCCATGTCCCCATGCCGGCGATGACGGGCAGATGAAGCGATCGCCGGGACGCAGGCCCGTGCCGTAGAGCGCCGCCACCATCAGCGTCACGATCGCACGATGGGTGTGCTTGACCGCCTCAGGCAGCTCACGCGTCGTCCCCGACGTGTACTGGAACAGCGCCATCGCGTCGGCCGCCGTATCCGCCGTGAAGGTCGGCGCGAAGCGCTGCAGGCCGGCCAGGAAGGCATCGTCGGCCACAACGACATCAGGGCCGATGCCCGCGAGCAGCCGCGCCTTCTCGGCATTGGTCACCAGCAGCCGCGGCTTGCAGTCATCGACGCGCAGCTTGACGCCGTCGGGGCCGAACAGCGTGAACAGCGGCACCGCGATGGCGCCCGCTTTCATCGTGCCGAACACGGCGACATAGAACGCCCGCGACGGCTCGAGCATGATCGCGACGCGATCGCCGGCCCGGATTCCGCGGCTCACGAGATCATGCGCGAAGCGCGAGGACGCTTCCGCGAGTTCGCCGAAGCCGAGCACCTCGTCGGGTCCATCGGCGTGGACGACGATCACCGCAGGCTCGGCGCGACCGGCATGCCGGTCGATGCATTCATGCGCGATGTTGAGCCGCGCGCGGTCGCCATCGAACAAGTCCCACAGCTTCTCCGGAGAGAAGTTCGCCTGCGCGTCGGCGTAGCTCGTGTAGTCGGTCAGCTTGCTCATGGCCAGCACGATACTCACGGCGCGCTAATTGTCAAATAGCGTTATTAATTGTATATGTACAATTATCCAACAATCGATCGCTCGGCATCGCCGCGCATGCATTCACAAGGGAGATCGAGTACCGCGCTCGCTGTGCATCGTCGGCTTGTCCCGTTGTTGCATCGCGGCCGTTGTTGTACCGATACAATCATGCCGAATCCCAAATCGCCCCGCGTTCGCGCCGTCCCTGCCGTCACCCGCGCCGTCGCCATCCTCCGCCTGCTGAGCCGCAGCCGCACGCCGCTCGGGCTGAAGACGATTGCCGAGAGTCTCGAGCTGGTGCCCAGCACAGCGCTGCACATCGTGCGCGCGCTGGTGGCGGAGGATTTGCTGCAGGTCGATCCGCAGACCAAGCGCTACCAGCTCGGCACCGGCATGCTGCCGCTGGCGCGCGCGGTGCTCGAACATGCCGACTTTCCGAGCCTGGTCCGGCCAAAGCTCGAGGAGCTCTCACATCGCTACGGCGTGATGGCGATCGGGGTCGAGGTGCCCGATCTCGATCACATGATCGTCCTCGCGCTGGCGCGCAGCCAGGCGCCGGTGCGGCTGCATGTCGATGTCGGCAGCCGGTTTCCGGCGCTGATCAGCGCCACCGGCCGCTGTGTCGCGGCCTTCACTGACCAGCCGGTGAAGGAGATCGAGAAGCGCTTTCGCCTGCTGCGCTGGCATAATGGGCCGACCTACGACGCCTGGCGGAAGGAAGTCGATCAGGTGCGCCGCCAGGGTTTTAGCATCGATCGCGGCAACTACATCGCCGGCGTCACGATCGTAGCCGTCCCGGTGCTGAACGGTCGCGGCATCATCTCGCATACCATTGCCGCCGTCGGCCTTGGCAGCCAGCTCGATCGCGCGAGCTCGCTCGCGCTGGCCCGCGACATGGGCATTGCCGCGCGCGAGCTCGGTGAGCAGTTGGCGCCGCAGTCGTAGAGCAAGCGATTGGACCGTCAGGCGAAGTGGCAGGCGACCAGATGCTGGCCTGCCTCGCCTCTCTTGCGTTCGAGCAACGGCTCGCTCGTCGCACAGCTCGCCTGCGCGACCGGGCAGCGCGTGCGGAATCGGCATCCCGATGGCGGATCGATCGGCGACGGCACGTCGCCGCGCAGCACGATTCGCTCAGACTTGCTGTCAGGATCGGGTTGCGGCATCGCCGACAACAGAGCCCTGGTGTAGGGATGACGCGGATTGCGATAGAGGCTCGCCGCCTCGCCGATCTCGACGATCTTGCCGAGATACATCACCGCGATCCGGTCGCTGATATAGCTGACGACGGCAAGATTATGCGCGACGAAGACATAGGTGAGCTGGAACTCCCGCTTCAGCGCGACGAGAAGGTTCAGCACCTGCGACTGCACGGAGACGTCGAGCGCCGACACCGGTTCGTCGGCAACCACCAGCTTTGGCCGCAGCACCAGTGCCCGGGCGATCCCGATGCGCTGACGTTGACCGCCCGAGAATTCGTGCGGGTAGCGCTGCAGCGCATCCTGCTGCATCCCGACCCGATCGAGGATATCGGCGACCAGCATGTCCCGGGCGCGGCCGGTCGCGATGCCCTGCGCGTCGAGCCCTTCGGCGACGATGTCGCGCACCGTCATCCGCGGATCGAGCGAGCTGGTCGGATCCTGGAAGATGAATTGCATGTCGCGCCGCAGACGCTTCAGCGCCGCGCCACGTTGCGACGCCATGTCCCTGCCGTCGAATGACAGATCGCCCGATGTCGCGGGCAGCAGACCGGCCAGCATGCGGCCGAGGGTCGATTTGCCGCAGCCGGATTCGCCGACCACGCCGAGCGTCTCGCCGGGATAGATATCGAGGTTGATGCGATCGACCGCGCGCAGTTGCCCCGTCACACGCTGCAGCAGGCCGCGACGTACCGGAAAATGCCTCGCGATCTCACGGGCGCGCAGCAGCGGCTCAGGCATGAAGCGCTCCTGCCGATTGCGTTTGCGGCTCGCGCAGCCAGCACGCCGCCCGTCCCTCGCCCGCCGCGGATAGAAGCGGCTCCTCGCGGCGGCAGCGTTCGACCACGTAGTCGCAACGCGCCGCAAACTGGCAGCCCGGCGGCCGCTGCAGCGCGCTCGGCACCTTGCCGGGAATGACGTGAAGCGGCACTGCCTGCGTCATGCCGAGCCGCGGGATCGAGCGCAGCAGCGCTTCGGTGTAGGGATGCTGTGGACTCCGGAAGATTGCATGGACGGGGCCGCGCTCGACCACCCGTCCGGCATACATCACGGCGACGTCGTCGCACATCTCGGCCACCACGCCGAGGTCGTGGGTGATCAGGACGATGGACATGCCGAGCCGCTCGCGAAGCTCGCGCAGCAGTTCGAGGATCTGGGCCTGGATGGTCACGTCGAGCGCGGTGGTCGGCTCGTCCGCAATCAACAGGCGCGGCTCGCAGGCGAGCGCCATCGCGATCATCACCCGCTGCCGCATGCCGCCCGACAATTGATGCGGATAGGCCGAGAACCTGGCTTCCGGCGAGGGAATGCCGACCAGCTCCAGCAGCGCGATCGCTCGCGTGCGCGCCTGTTGCGCGCTGATCCTGCGATGCAGCCGGATGGCTTCGACGATCTGATTGCCGACGGTATAGACCGGGTTCAGCGAGGTCATCGGCTCCTGGAAGATCATCGAGATCGCGTTGCCGCGGACCGCCTGCATCTGCGCTTCCGGTAGCGCGGCGAGATCGCGGCCATCGAACAGGATGCGGCTGCCCTCGGCGACGCGGCCGGGGCGCTCGATCAGGCGCATGATCGAGAGCGCGGTGACACTCTTGCCGCTGCCGGACTCGCCGACGATTCCGAGCGTACGGCCCTCGCCCACCTCCAGGTCGACGCCATCGACGGCCTTCATCACGCCCATCCGGGTGTGAAAATAGGTTCGCAGATTCTCGACCTGAAGCAGCGACATGGTGCCCCCTCAGAGCACGGGTTTACGGTTGGTCCACGGCCAGGCCTGCTCGAAGGCACGCGCAGCGCGCAGCACGAGCGCCTCCCGATTGGGTGGTGCGATCACCTGCAGGCCGATCGGCATTCCGTCGACGAATCCGCAGGGAATCGAGACCGCCGTGCAGCCGGCGAAATTGACGGCGAGCGTATGGGCGACCAGCGCCGGAATGCGCTGGGCGGGACCGACCGAAGAGATCGCAGGCGCGGTGAAGCCCAGCGTCGGCGAGAGCACGAGATCGCAATTGCGGAAGCCGGCCTGGAACGAGCGGATGAATTCGGCTCGCCGTCGTACGCTGCGCGAATAATCCGCGCCGCTGATGCGCTTGGCCCAGGCAAACCGCTCCCGCGCATACGGCGTCAGTTTGCGCCGCGCGGCGACGTCGCCATAGAGCTTCTCGCCGAGCGAGGCGTAACGATCGACGAAGTCGAGCACCCGCCAGGCTTCGTCCACGCCCTCCGTGTCGAACGTCACGGCATCATCGACAAAGTGAGCGCCGAGCGAGGCGAAGCCGAACGCGGCTTTCCTGATCGCGGCGATCACGCCGGCATCGACCTGAGCGGAAACGGCCCGGTCTTCCCACCACCCAAGTCGCAGCCCGCCGACGCCACGGTCGAGTTTGGCGAGGTAGTCGGGCGGCGCGTCCATCCGGCACAGGGGGTCATCGATGGACGGTTGCGCCAGGAGCTGCAGCAGCGTCGCCGCATCGCGCACGTCGCGGCTGATAGGACCTGCACTGCAAAGAAACAATGTGGATCCGAGCGAGCCGTGCTCCGGCACCCGGGTGCTGCTCGGCAACACGCCGAGCACCCCGCACATCGCCGAGGGCAGCCGGATCGACCCGCCTGAATCGCTGCCGAGCGCCAGCGGCCCCAGGCCGGCGGCGAGGCTCGCCGCAGCCCCTCCGCTCGATCCTCCAGCCGTGCGTCTTGCGTCCCAGGGATTGACACATTCGGGCGCGACACGGCCGGTCGTGCGCCAGAACGTCCCAAATTCAGGTGTGGCGGTCTTGCCGATGATCACGCCATCGGCCGCCTTGATGCGCGTGACATGCAGCGAGTCCTGATCCGGCACGTGATCGGCATAGATGAGGGAGCCGCCGGTGGTGCGGATTCCCTTGGTCCAGAACTGGTCCTTGATCGAGACCGGCACGCCCGCGAGCGGCCCGACGGTTTCGCCACGATGGATGCGGCGATCGATCTCCTCCGCCTGCGCCAGCGCCTCATCGGCCGCCAGCGTGATGAAGGAATGAATGCGCTGGTCGAGACGTGCGATCCGCGCGATAAAGTGCTTGGTAACTTCTGTTGCGGACACCTGCCCGGCAACGATGGCATCGCGGATCTGCCAGGCCGCTGCCCAATGGATGTCCGTCGGCAGATCGATCACTCCCGCGGTCTTTGTCTTGCCAAGCATGATCACCCTCTCGGATCCAGCGCATCGCGCAAGCCATCGCCCATCAGCGTGAAGCCGATCACGACGAACACCATGGCGAAGCCCGGGCTGAGCGCGAGCCACGGCGCCAGCGCCATCACGGAGGTGGACTCGGCGATCATGCCGCCCCAGGTCGGATCGGGCGGCTGCACGCCGAGCCCGAGAAACGACAGCGAGGCCTCGGTCAGGATCGCGATCGTCACGGTCAGCGACGCCTCGACGATCAGCGGCGCCGCAATGTTCGGCAGCACGTGCCGGAGCATCGTGCGCGCGCGCGACACGCCGAGCCCGATCGCCGCGGTGATGTAGTCGCGCTCCCGCACCGACAATGTCGATGCGCGTGCGACGCGGGCGAAGCGCGGCATGAACAGCAGACCCATGGTGAGCACGAGATTGGGCAGGTTCGGCCCCAGTGCAGCGACCAGCGCAATCGCCAGCAGCAACGCCGGGAAGGCCTGCAGGATGTCGAGCAGACGCATCAGGCAGGCATCGATCGCGCCTGACGAATAGCCGGCGACAAGACCGATCAGGGTGCCGGAGACGAAGGCCAGCGCCGCGCTCAGGCAGGCCACCGCCAGCGAGCTGCGCGCTGCATGGAGAATGCGCGTCAGCACATCGCGCCCCAGTTGATCTGTCCCCAGCAGAAATTCACTCGACGGCGGCGAGAGCGACGCGTCGGCGATCTCGAGCGGATCATGCGAGGTGAGCCACGGTGCGGCGAGCGCCAGCGCGAGCGACAGCAGCACCATCGCCGCACCAATGGCGAGCGGCAGGTTCCAGCGCAGCCGCGAGCGATGGAAGAAGCGGACCGGGGCTGCGGCCTGCACCTCCGGTCGCTCCGGCACCTCGATCATGGTCGGATGCGCGTCAACCATGTTGCTGGATCCTTGGATCTAGCAGGTAATAGCTGAGATCGACCACGATGTTGATCAGCACCACCAGCGTGGTGACAACGAGCACCGTCGCCTGCACCTGCGTGTAGTCGCGATGATAGATGGCGTTGAGCATCAGCTGTCCGATGCCGGGCAGGCCGAAGACCTGCTCGACCACGACGGCGCCCGCAACGAGATGCGCGGCCGTGACGCCGACTGCGGTCACGACAGGCAGCAGCGCATTGCGCAGGCCGTGCCGGATCAGCACGCGCAGGCGGCCGGCGCCCTTGGCACGCGCGGTCGCCATGAACGGCTCCGCCAGCACCTCCAGCATGGCGGCGCGGGTGTAGCGCATGATCGTGGTGGCTGCCGCCAGCGACAGCACGAAGGCCGGCAGCAGCAGGGTCTGCAGGCTTCCGACGAGATCGCGATGCAGATCGACGACGCCGAGCGTCTTGAACGACGGCCAGTAGATCGACAGCAGCAGCACCGCGGCGACGCCGACGAAGAATGGCGGCGTCGAGAGGCCGAGCAGCCCGACGCCGCGGATCGCGAGGTCGGGCCAGCGCCCGCGCGTGGTCGCCGCCACCACGCCGCCGGGCAATCCGATCAGAAGCGCGAACACAAGCGACAGCGCGGTCAGCAGCAACGTCACCGGCAGATGCGAGGCGATCTGCGGGCCGACCGGCAGCCCCATCACCAGCGAGTTGCCGAAATCGCCGTGCAGCGCGCCGCTCAGCCAGATTCCATATTGCACCGGCAGCGGCTGATCGAGATGAAGCGCGCGGCGGATATTCTGCGCGGCTTCGGAATCGAGCGCCACGGTCGGACCGGCCAGGACGCTCACGATATCGCCGGGGATCAGATGAATGATCGCAAAGCTCATCAAGGAGACGCCGACCAGCACGGGCACGGCAAAAACGATGCGAGTGGCTGCATATCTGAGCATCGAAATCTCCCTCAGCGCCCTCGCCCGCTACTGCAACCAGGCCTGTCGCAGGTAGACGCGCTGCGCCGACGGCAAGGCGCGGTAGCCCTGCAGCTTGCTCGACCACATCTCCCATCGCAGCGCCGCCGCGCAGGGCGTGATGACATAGGCCATGTCGGCGACGCGCTGCTGCACCGCGCGATAGAGGCTGGTTCGTTCCGCCGGATCGTAGCTCTGGCGTGCCTTCGCGAGCAGGTCGTCCAGCACGGGATCGGCCGTCTTGCCGGGATTGACTGTCGATTTCGAGTCGAGCCGGATCGAGATGTTGGTGTCGGGATCGGGTCCCCAGACGAGGCCAGCCATCGAGATCGGCGATTCCGTCGACTGGAAGTCGGTGACGAGCTGGCTCCACTCTTTCTGCAGGATCTTGATCTTGATGCCGATCCGCCCGACCATTTGCTGCACGATCTGGGCAATCTGAACGTCGCCATAGTTCGCGGGCGAAACGGCGAAAATGGTCTCGAAGCCTGCGGCGTAGCCCGCCTCTGTCATCAACGCTTTCGCCGCCGCGACGTCTTCGTTGGCATACGGCAAGCCGGACACCTCGCCGCTCGGAACAGCGAACGGCGCCTGCATCGGCGGCAGCGCGGCCGCCAGGCCCGCCTTGCCGCGCCAGACCACCTTGACGATCAGCTCGCGGTTCAGCGCCAGGCTGAAGGCGCGGCGAACGCGCACGTCGTTGAAGGGCGGCTTGCGCTGATCGAATTCGAGCAGCAGCAGCCGCGAGAACGCTTCAGGCTCAGGCGCCACAATGTCGGGCACATCGCCCATCTGCGCCGCCGAGTCCGGCCGGCTCAACCAGGTCATCTGCACGGTCCCTGCGCGCAGCGCCGCCATGCGGCTGCCCTCATCGGGAATGATACGGAAGTCGAGGCCGTCGAGATACGGTAATCCGGGCTCATAGTAATGAGGGTTGCGCTTCAGCCGGATCAGCGAGTTCGGCCGGAAATCGTCCAGCATGAACGGCCCGGTGCCGACGCCACCCTTGATGAGGTCGCCGCGTTGCTTGACGTCCTCGCGGCTGACGATCGCGGTGTATCTGACCGAAGCGAGATAGTTGAGGAACGGCGAGAACGGATGAGCGAGACGGAACACGACCGTCTTGGGGTCGGGCGTCTCGATCGCTGATATCACCGAGAAGATCGACGCCCAGGGCGAGCGCGTCGCGGGATCGACCAGGCGCTGGAAGGTGAACTTGACATCTTCGCTCGTGAGAACATCGCCATTGTGGAATTTCACGCCCTCGCGCAGATGGAAGACGAAGGTCAGCGGATCCGGATTTTCCCAGGCGGTGGCAAGATCAGGCTCGACACGGCTCACCGTCGCATCCCACCGGAGCAAGCAGCTGAACATGTGCTCGGCGATGTTGGTGGTCGAGAACGCCGCCGTCTTGTGCGGATCGAGCCCGATCGGGTTCTCGTCATGGCCGATGGCGAGCACGCCGCCGCGCTTCGGCGTCGGCGTCTCGTCTCCTGCCGCAGCCGGAAGGCCCGCAGCATAGCCCAGTCCGATCAGCCCCACGCCCGTGGAGCCGAGGAACCGCCGTCGCGTGATGTCAGCCGTCATGCCGCCCTCCACCGATTCAATCGACGCAGGATTTCGGCGCTGCGCTGGATACGCGCAGCGCCGAACACTCAGGATGCGGGTTCGAGCAATCCGGCGAGACGCGGGTCGGCGTATTTTGGCGTCACGCCGGCGCGACGGAGATCTTCCGCATAGAGCTTCAGCAACGACCGGATCACGTCGGGATGCTTCGCCGCGACATTGGTGGTCTGCTTCGGATCGGCGTTGAGATCGAACAGCTCGACCGGTTCGGTCGGCGTCGCATAGAGCAGCGACCATCGCTCGGTCGTGATGGTGACGGGCTGCCACTCGACCACGGTGCGCATCAGATCGTCGACGACCTCGACGGTGTCGCCGGGATTGGCAAGCGGCAGCGCCGTCAGCACATGGTCGCGTCCCTCGAACTTCTGGCCGAGCACGCCGGGCAACAGCGAGTGCCCCTGCATCTCGGGGAGTTTCTGCAGGCCGGCCATGTCGCAGATCGTCGGCGCGATATCGAGCGCGCAGGCGAGCTTGCCGGTGCGGCCGGGCTTGGCGCCGGGCACGTGGATCAGCAGCGGCACGCGCGCAATCTCCTCATAGAGCGGGGAGCGCATCCAGGTCGCTTCGCCCGGCGCACGGCGCACCATCTTGCCCATCATGCCGTGCTCGCCGAGCAGGAAGCCGTGGTCGGAGGCGAAGATGATGGCGGTGGAATCCTCGATGCCGAGATAGGCGACCTGATCGAGCAGATGGCCGATCCAGCGATCGACCAACTCGAGCTCGCCGCTATAGAGCGCGCGCGCCACCGCGATGTCGCGATCGGTCATGCCGTGCTTCTTGCAGTCGCCATAGGGCGGATGCACGCGCTCGCCGGCATAATCCGGAAGATAGTGACGCGTGTAGTACGCCGGCGGATCCCAGGGCTCATGCGGATCCCAGGTGTCGACCAGCGCGAAGAACTTGTCCTCGTAGATCTGCTCCAGGCTCTTCGCCGCCTGCACCATGGTGAGCGGTGCCGGGCAATCCATCTCGCCGGTGCGCGGATCAGGCTTCACCTTGCCGGTGATCGGCCATTGCGGCAGCTTGCCTTCGCCCTGGCGCTTGGTCTTGTTCGGCGCGCTATAGGAAGAGTAGTGCGGCGTGCCCAGGAGCTGGGACTTCATGTCGTAGAAGAAGTTGAAGCCGCGATCGTAGGAATAACCGTTGACCTGATAGAACGGCGTGTCGACCACGCCGAGCGTGGTGTAACCGACCTCCGTCAACGCGGTTGCGATCGAGCGATCGGCGCGCGGCAAGGCGCCCCAGCCGACGCCGGCGAAGGCGGGCTTGCCGGTGAGATAATCGTAGCGCGCGGGGACCGTCGGGAAGCTCGACGCATAGTAGCGGTCGAACACCATCGACTTGGCGGCGAGCCGGTCGAGGTTCGGCGTTCTCACATGTCCGCCATTGTAGCCGAGCAGGTCCCACCGGACGGTGTCGGACACGATCATGAGAATGCGGTCAACCACGGCAACCTCCCTGTTTTCTGTCGTTGGAGTAAAATATCACACATCACGCTGCAGCCGTCAATGAGTAATATGTTACACATGACATTTACGCAGATGAGAATCTTGGATAGAGCATGGCGATGGACATGAAAGAGAGTGGCGCGCTCAGCCTGATGTCGGGTCCGAGCCTGCGCGAGCAGGCGCGCACGGTGATCCGCGGCCAGATCATCACCGGGCAGATGCAGGCCGATCAGCTCTACTCGGTGCCGCGGCTTGCGACCGAGCTCGGCGTCTCCGCCACGCCGGTGCGCGAGGCGCTCTTGGATCTCGCGCGCGAGGGCCTGCTCGAGCCGGTGCGCAATCGCGGATTTCGCGTGGTCGCCCTCTCTTCAAACGAGCTAAAGGACATCTACGCGATCCGCACCATGCTCGAAGTGCCCAGCATCGCGGAGATCGCCCGTGCCGGTCTATCGCCGGCACAACTGAAGCAATTGCGTGCGCTCGCCGATGTCACCAAGCGCGCGGCCGACGCCGGCAATCTGATCGAGTTTCTCGAATCCGACCGCAAGTTTCACGTCGCGCTGATCGCGATCCTCGGCAACAAGCCGCTCGCCGACCTCGTCGAGAGCTTGCGCGATCGCGTGCGGCTGCACGGCTTCAAGAGCGGCAAGAGCCGCGAATACATCGCCCACTCCGCCGCCGAGCATTTCAAGCTGCTCGATTTCATCGCAAAACGCGACGAGCCCGGCGCCGTCGCCCTGATGCAGCGACATCTGGAGCGGTCACGGCATGTCTGGAGCGAAGGGCGCGAGAAGTAACGTATAGTCGCGCAAGAATCTCGATGTCGTCCTGGCGAAAGCCTGGCGAAAGCCAGGACGACGATGGGGATGGAGCCCGCCCATCAAACCTGCACCGACGTCAGCTTCTTCAAGCAGCGCAAGGCAAACGACGAACGGCTGTGGCGGATGCCGGGGATGCGGTAGAGCTTTTCGCGCAGGAAGCGCTCATAGCCCGTGGTGCTCTCGACCGCCACCTTCACGATGTAGTCGTAGTCGCCGGTGGTGAGATAGGCTTCGATCACCTCGGGCAAATCCGTCAGCAATTGCCCGAACCGCGCCAGCACGGCTTCGTCGTGATGATCCAGCGTCACCTCGATGATGACGGTTTCGGGGAGGCCGAGCTTCTCCTGGTTGAGCAGCGCGACATAGCCGTCGATATAGCCCTGGGTTTCGAGCCGCTTCAGCCGGTTCCAGCACGGCGTGGTGGAGAGCCCGATCTTGTCGGCCAGCTGCGCCGTCGTCAGCCGCGCATCCTGCTGCAGCGCGCGCAGGATCTTGCGATCGATCTCATCGAGGCGAAGCGAATCCTTCCGCGGCGCCTTGGCAGGCCGCGCAGCACGCCTGACCTTCGCCATATCCAGAACTCCATTCTATTTGTGGGCGAATCTACCAGAATTATTACACTACATATGGCCGAACTACCCAGATAAAAGGAACAACAATCCCGGATATTACCAGTACGAATATGCTGGAAAAAGAGGTCCGGCCCGTGTTTCATCTCGAACTCCATTCCCGCGACATGCACGCCGCGCTCGGCCGCCTGCTCGACCAGGCGCGTGTCGCAGGTCTTCGACTGACCGCCGTCAGCGCCCGTGCGGTCGCCGACGAATGCCGGATCTCGGCGTCCATCGATATCGACGATCGCGATGTGGTCGAGCGGTTCGCGCGCCGTGTCGGCACCATCTTCTGCATCGGCGCCGTCGAAGTGCGACGCGAATGCGACGCCGCGATGCAAGTGGCAGCGCCGTGATTTGCGCCACCTGAAAGTGAGGTCACGCTCATGACCGACCACCCTCCACTTTCCCTTCACGTCCCCGAGCCGGCCGTGCGCCCGGGCGGCCGGCCCGATTTCTCCAACATCCGCATCCCGCGCGCCGGCCAGGTCGCCCGTCCCGCGGTCGACGTCGATGCCGAGGCGATCCGCGATCTCGCCTTCTCCGTGATCCGCGTGCTCAATCGCGACGGCGAAGCGGTCGGTCCCTGGGCCGGTTCGCTCTCCGATGACGAATTGCTCGAAGGCCTGCGCCACATGATGACGCTGCGCGCCTTCGATGCCCGCATGCAGATGGCGCAGCGCCAGGGCAAGACCTCCTTCTATATGCAGCACATGGGCGAGGAAGCCGTGAGCTGCGCCTTCCGCAAGGCGCTGTCGCCGGGCGACATGAATTTTCCCACCTATCGGCAAGCCGGACTGCTGATCGCCGGCGGCTATTCGCTGGTCGAGATGGCCTGCCAGATCTACTCCAACACGCATGACCCCCTGAAGGGCCGCCAGCTGCCAGTGATGTACTCCTCGAGGGAGCACGGCTTCTTCTCGATCTCGGGCAATCTCGCCACCCAGTACATCCAGGCAGTCGGCTGGGCGATGGCATCTGCGATCAAGAACGACACGAAGATCGCGGTCGGCTGGATCGGCGACGGCGCCACCGCGGAATCCGACTTCCATGCCGCGCTGGTGTTCGCCTCGACCTATCGCGCGCCCGTCGTGCTCAACATCGTCAACAATCAATGGGCGATCTCGACCTTCCAGGGCATCGCGCGCGGCGGATCCGGCACCTTCGCGGCGCGCGGCCTTGGCTTCGGCATTCCCGCGCTGCGCGTCGACGGGAATGATTACCTCGCGGTGCATGCGGTGGCGAAATGGGCCTGCGAGCGGGCGCGCCGCAATCTCGGCCCGACCCTGATCGAGCACGTCACCTATCGCGTCGGCGCGCATTCCACCTCGGACGATCCCGCGGGCTATCGGCCCAAGACGGAATCCGAGGCGTGGCCGCTGGGAGATCCCGTGATCCGGTTGAAGAATCATCTGATCGTGCGCGGCGCCTGGTCGGAAGAGCGCCACAGGCAGACCGAGGCCGAGATCATGGACACCGTGATCGCGGCGCAGAAGGAGGCCGAGAGCCACGGTACGCTGAATTCTCTTCAGCACGCCTCGGCGCGCGACATGTTCGAGGGCGTGTTCTCAGAGATGCCGCCGCATCTGCGCCGGCAGCGCCAGGAGGCGGGAGTCTAGGCCATGCCGCGCAAAACCATGATCGAGGCGATCCGCGACGCCATGGACGTGATGATGTCACGCGATGACGACGTCGTCGTGTTCGGCGAGGACGTCGGCTATTTCGGCGGCGTGTTTCGCGCGAGCCAGGGGTTGCAGGCGAAGTATGGCAAGAGCCGCTGCTTCGACACGCCGATCAGCGAGCTCGGCATCGTCGGCGCCGCGGTCGGCATGGCTGCTTACGGCTTGAAACCCTGCGTCGAGATCCAGTTCGCCGACTACATGTATCCGGCCTACGACCAGATCGTCTCCGAGGCGGCGCGGCTGCGCTATCGCTCGAACGGCCAGTTCACCTGCCCGCTGGTGCTGCGCATGCCGACCGGCGGCGGCATTTTCGGCGGACAGACCCACAGCCAGAGTCCGGAAGCGCTGTTCACCCATGTCTGCGGCATCAAGACCGTGGTGCCGTCGAATCCGAGCGACGCCAAGGGACTCTTGATCGCGGCGATCGAGGATCCCGACCCCGTGATCTTCCTCGAGCCGAAGCGGCTCTACAACGGCCCGTTCGACGGCCATCATGATCGGCCCGTGACGCCATGGTCGAAGCACGACCTCGGCGACGTCGCCGAGGGGCATTACACCGTACCGCTCGGCCGCGCCGCGATCCGCAGGCCCGGCGAAGCCGTCACCATCCTTGCCTACGGCACGATGGTCCATGTCGCGGAAAGCGCTGTTGCCGAAACGGGCATCGATGCCGAGATCATCGATCTTCGTACCCTGCTGCCGCTCGATCTCGACACCATCGAGACGTCAGTCAAGAAGACCGGCCGCTGCGTGATCGTGCATGAGGCGACCTTGACGTCCGGCTTCGGCGCCGAGCTGTGCGCGCTGGTGCAGACACGTTGCTTCTATCACCTGGAAGTGCCGATCGTGCGCGTCGCCGGTTGGGACACACCCTACCCGCATGCACAGGAATGGGACTACTTCCCGGGTCCGGCGCGCGTCAGCCGCGCGCTGACCGAAACGCTGGAGGCCTGAGATGGCCGAGCGCGTCGTGAGATTGCCCGACGTCGGCGAAGGCATCGCCGAGGCCGAGCTGGTGGAATGGCAGGTCAAGGTCGGCGATCTCGTGCGCGAGGACACCGTGCTCGGCGCCGTCATGACCGACAAGGCGACCGTCGAGATTCCTTCGCCGGCCGAGGGGCGTGTGGTCTGGCTCGCCGGCAAGGTCGGTGACGTCCTCGCGATTGGCTCCGACTTCGTCCGGCTGGACGTGGACGGCAAGAGCGAGGCGTCGAGTGCAACGACGGCACCAGCCACGCAAACCGCAAACGCACCATCCATTCAGAAGGCGGCGCCCGTAGCGAGCGTGGTGCCTTCACCGTCCTCTGCACCCAAGCATATCGCTCCGTCCTTGCAACCCGCGGCAACACCACCGCGCCGCGAAGGCGAGCGTCCGCTGGCCGCTCCCGCCGTTCGGCTTCGCGCACGTGAGGCCGGGATCGATCTGCGGCAGCTGCGTGGTTCCGGCCCGGCGGGACGGATCACGCATGACGATCTCGACCTCTATCTCGCAGGCGGCACGACGGTCACGCAGCATCAAGCGAAGACCGCCGTCACCGACATCAAGATCGTCGGCCTGCGCCGCAAGATCGCCGAAAAAATGTCGGTCGCGAATGCGCGGATCCCGCACATCACCTATGTCGAAGAGGTCGACGTCACCGCGCTTGAGGATCTGCGCGCCAAGCTCAACGAGCAGAAGCGTGCCGACCGACCCAAGCTGACGCTGTTGCCGTTCCTGATGCGCGCCATCGTGCGCGCGGTCGCCGCCCAGCCCGAGCTCAACGCCCATTTCGACGACGAAGCCGGCGTCATTCACCAGCACGCTGCGGTCCATATGGGGATCGCGACCCAAACCGGGCCTGGCCTGGTGGTGCCCGTCGTCCGCCACACCGAGGCACGCGATCTCTTCGATTGCGCGGCCGAAATGATCCGCGTCACCGAGACCGCACGGAGCGGCACGGCCACCCGCGACGAGCTCACCGGCTCGACCATCACGATCACCTCGCTGGGAGCGCTCGGCGGGCTCGCGACGACGCCGATCATCAATCATCCCGAGGTCGCGATCGTCGGCGTCAACCGAATCGCCATCCGTCCGCACTGGGACGGCGCGGCCTTCGTGCCGCGCAAGATGATGAACCTGTCGTCGAGCTTCGATCACCGCGTGATCGACGGTTTTGACGCCGCGCAATTCGTGCAGCGGATCAAGACGCAGCTCGAAACGCCCGCGATGATCTTCATTGACGCATAACGCCATGGCCGACATCACCTGCAAACTACTGGTCATCGGCGCCGGTCCCGGCGGCTACACCTGCGCGATCCGCGCCGGACAGCTCGGCATCGACGCCGTGATCGTCGAAGCGGACAGACCGGGAGGAACCTGCCTCAACATCGGCTGCATCCCCTCAAAGGCCCTGATCCATGCGGCCGAGGCCTACGAGACGGTGGCGCGGGCGGCCGACGGCAACGCGGCACTCGGCATCTCCACCGCAAAGCCTTCCCTCGATTTCGCCAAGACAATCGCCTGGAAAGACGACATCGTGCGCCGCCTCAATGGCGGCGTGAGCGGGCTGTTGAAGCGCGCCGGCGTCAGGTCCGTCGCCGGACGCGCGAGCTTTCACGACGGCAAGACAGTCGCAGTCGAGACCACCAACGGCGTCCAGCTGATCCATGCCGAAACGATCGTGATCGCCACAGGCTCGGTGCCGATCGAACTTTCCTCCCTTCCCTTCGGCGGCCGCGTCATCTCATCGACAGAGGCCCTGGCGTTGGCCGAGGTGCCGAACGGGCTGGTCGTGGTCGGCGGCGGTTATATCGGCCTCGAGCTCGGCACGGCCTTCGCCAAGCTCGGCGCAGATGTCACCGTGGTCGAAGCCGCGCCGCGCATCCTGCCACAATATGACGGCGAGCTGAGCGAGCCTGTTGCGAAGCGGCTTCGCACGCTGGGTGTGACTGTTCTGACAAGCGCGAGGGCGATGGGCCTGAACGCTGACGGCACCGCACTTGTCGTCGAGACCGCCGACGGCGGGCAGACGACGATCGAAGCCGACAAGATCCTCGTCACCGTCGGCCGCAAACCTGCGACCTCAGGCTTTGGCCTCGAGCTGCTCGATCTCGACATGAACGGCCCCTTCATCCGCATCGACGATCGATGCCGGACCTCGATGCGCGGCGTCTTCGCGATCGGCGACGTCACGGGCGAGCCGATGCTGGCGCACCGCGCGATGGCGCAGGGCGAGATGGCGGCCGAGATCATCGCCGGCCACCGCCGCGCCTGGGATCATGTCGCCATCCCCGCGATCTGCTTCACCGATCCTGAAATCGTCACCGTCGGCCTGTCGCCGGGCGAGGCGCGCGACAAGGGGTTTGAGATCAAGACCGATCTGTTCCCGTTCAAGGCCAACGGCCGTGCGCTGACGCTCGATCGCGACGACGGTTTTGTCCGTACCGTCGCGCGGGCCGACAATCACGCCCTGCTCGGCATCCAGGGCGTGGGCGTCGGCCTCGCCGAACTGTCAGCGGCCTTCAGCCTGGCGCTGGAGATGGGTGCACGCCTGGAAGACATCGCGCTGACCATCCATGCACATCCAACGCTCGGCGAAGGCCTCCACGAAGCCGCGCTGAAATCGCTGGGGCACGCGATTCACATCTAGCGCTGACGGCTCTCCATCAATCGCAAAATCTTGTTGCGATAGGTATCGAGGATCACGGCGAGCACGATGACGGCACCGATCACGATCGGCTTCACATTGTCTTCCGCACCGAGCAACTGCAGGCCGGTCGACAGCACCTGCAAAATGCAGGCGCCGACCAGCGTGCCGATGATCGAGCCCTTGCCGCCGGACAGGCTGGTGCCGCCGATGATCACGGCCGCAATCGCGTTGAGCTCATAGCCGATGCCGGCGATCGGGCTGCCGACATTGAGGCGAAGCAGATAGACCATCGCGGCGATCCCCGCGGTGAGGCCGGAGATCGTGAATGCCGCGATCTTGATCGCGCGCGGATTGTGGCCGGACAGCCGTACCGCCTCTTCATTGGTGCCGATCGCGAAGGTGAAGCGGCCGAACACCGTGAAGCGCAGGATGAACCAGCCGACCAGCACGACGCCGACCGCGATCAGGAAGATCGACGGGAAGACGCCCCAGAAGATCAGGTTGCCGAACTCGACGAAGGGCTGCGGCAGGCCGCTGATGGTGGAGTTGTTGGACACCACGCGCGCCAAGCCGCTCGCGATGTTCAGCATGCCCAGGGTGACGATGAAGGACGGCAGCTTCCACTTCTCGCACACCCAGCCATTGATGGCGCCGCAGATCGCGCCGGTGCCGAGACAGGCGAAGAACGCCAGCGTGATCGAGGTCCCCGCCGACAGCCGCTCGTCGGTCATGATGGTGGCGCCGACGACAGTACACAATGCGAGCACTGAGCCGACCGACAAGTCGATGCCGCCGGTCAGAATGACAAACGTCATGCCGGCCGCAAGCACGGTGTTGATCGCGATCTGGACGAAGATTTTCAGGAAATTTCCTGTCGTCGCGAAGTAAGGCGCGGTCGCGGAGAAGAACAGCACGATCAAGACCAGCGCGACCGCAACGCCGGCCTCGCGCATCGAGATGCGCAAGAGATTGTCCCAGGTCGCGCCCGACTTCTGCGTGGCTGCGCCGTCAACTTGCTCGGACACGTCCGTACTCCTGATAGGCGAGAGAGAGGATGCGGTGCTCGTCGAATTCGGCGCGCGGTACTTCGCCTGATATCCGCCCCTTCGAGAACACCAGGATCCGATGGCAGATCGCCATCAATTCCGGAAGATCGGAGGACACGACCAGGATGCCCTTGCCCTCGGCCGCGAGATTACCGAGCAGCTCATAGATCTCGGCCTTGGCGCCGACATCGATTCCGCGCGTCGGCTCGTCGAAGATCAGAGTCTTCGGCCCGCGGAACAGCCATTTCGCGATCACGACCTTCTGCTGGTTGCCGCCGGAGAAGGTTCGCACCGCCTGATGGATCGACGGCGTCTTGACCCGCAATCCCCTGACCAGCCGCGCCGCAGCGTCGTTCTCGTCCTTGCGCTGCAGCAGCCCGCGCCGCGACACCCGCGTCAGATCCGTGATGGTCATGTTCTCGGCGCAGCTCATCTCGAGCAGCAGCCCCTGCCCCTTGCGATCCTCGGTCGCGAGGCACAGCCCGTGCGCCACCGCATCCTTCGGCGAAGCGATCTCGACCTCCTGGCCCTCGATCCGGATCGTGCCGCCGGCCTTGGGGTCGGCGCCGAACAGCGCGCGGACCACTTCGGTGCGACCGGAGCCGACGAGGCCGGCGATGCCGACGATCTCGCCCTTGCCGACCGAGAACGAAATTTCGGGACTGTCGGCCGCAAGCTTCAAACCGCTCACCCCGAGCGCTTCCTCGCCATCAGGTGCAGCCGTGCCGATTGCACCATGATCGGCGATGGTGCGGCCGACCATGAGTTCGACGATGTTGGGGATGCTGAGGCCATCGAGCGCGCGGGTCGTCACATGCTGGCCGTCGCGCAGCACGGTCACCTCATCGCCGACCTCAAAGATTTCCTCAAGCCGATGCGAGATGTAGAGCGTAGTGACGCCCTTTGCCTTCAGCCGATGCAGGATCGCGAACAGGCGATCGACCTCGCGCGCGGTCAGCGTGGCGGTCGGCTCGTCAAGCACCAGCAGCTTGCTCTCGTGGCATAGTGCCTTGGCAATCTCGACCAGCTGCATCTGCGCGACGCCGAGCCGGCCGACCTCCGTGGTCGGCGCAACATCGAGCCCGACTTCGGCGAGCAGCTCCGCCGCGCGGCGGTTCATCTCGCGGTAATTGACCAGGCCCCAGCGGCTCGGCACCTGCTCGAACAGCAGATTCTCCGCCACCGACAGGTTCGACAGCAGATGCAATTCCTGGTGCACGACGCGGATCCCGGCCTTGAAGGCCTCGAGCGGCGACGCCGGCTGATAGCGCGCGCCGGCGAACCAGATCTCGCCATCGTCCGGCTGCAGCACGCCGCCGAGCAGATTGATCAGGGTCGATTTGCCGGCGCCGTTCTCGCCGAGCAGCACATGGCCGGAGCCGCGTGCGATCTCAAAGGACACGTCGCGCAACGCGACGACGCCGGGAAAGCGCTTGCCGACCGATTGCAGCCTGAGGATCGGCTGCTCGGTCGTCGCTGCGGTCTCCGCGCGCGGACGGCTCACTTCATCGCCATGCATCTGAGGGAGCGCTCCCCGCGTTGCGCCAACCGGCGAACGGACATCGACGCGGATCATCTTCGTCAGAATCGTGACGCCGACAAGCCATCGGCGTCACGATGATCGCGAAGACCGGATCGGGGGCCGTTATGACAGATCCTTGGCCTGGACCAGCTTGACGTCGGTCTTGATCCAGCCGGTGAACTTCTCGCCGCCCAGCTGACGCAGGCCGTACTTGACGCCGTTCACCGCCATGTCGGCGCCGAACTGCTCGACGGTCGCCAGCATCTTGCCGCTCTTGATCAAGGGCTGCACCGGCGGAATGTTGTCGAAGCCGACCACCTTGATCTTGCCGCTCTTGCCGGTGGCATCGAGCGCCTTGACGACGCCGAGCGCCATCGAGTCGTTGGCGGCCATCACGCCCTGGATGTCCTGATACTTGGTCAGGAAGTTGGTCATCAGCGTGTTGGCTTCCTCGGTCTCCCAATGCGCCGTCTTGCTGTCGAGCAGCTGCAGCTTGCCCTCGGCAATCGAGTCCATGAAGCCCTGCTTGCGCTGCTTGCCATTGTCGGCCTCGGGGTTGCCTTCGAGGATGACGACCTTGCCGCCCGCGCCGAGGTCCTTGGCGAGCGCGTCACCGGCGAGCTTGGCGCCGGCCTGGTTGTCGGGACCGAAGAACGCGAGATCGATGCCCGCGGCCTTCTTGGCGCCGGCGTCGAGCGGCACGTCGATATTGACGACGGTGATGCCGGCCTTGACGGCCTTGGCGAGCGGCGTCGCCATCGCCTTGGAGTCCGCGGGCGCGACGACGATGATGTCGTATTTCTGGGTGATGAAGTTCTCGACGGCGTCGACCTGCGCAGCGAAGTCGCGCTCGTCCTTCATGCCGACCGCCTTGAAGTCGAACTTGTCCTTGTTCGCGGCGGCGTATTTATCCGCGCCGGCCTGCATCTGCTTGAAGAATTCGTTGGAGAGCGACTTCATCACCAAGCCGACCTTCGGCTTGCCGGCGGCAAAGGTCGGGCGAAGGCCCGCCATGATGCTGATGGTGCCCGCGGCGCCGGCCCACACGATGTGACGGCGGCTCAATCCCGGCTTGGACGTACGATGCGTCGACTTCGTCATTTCCACCTCCCTCTGTGAACGTTTTCGTGTGCCGGACCCGATGCCCCGGCTTGATGAAACGTTTCCAGATTCGGACGTACCAGAAGTACCGGCGGGTTTCAAGTCATCACACCCCATGCCTAGACCACGCATCATTTTCCTCTGTGTTTTACGGATAATTCCTAGAATTGGATCGACAACTCGCCTTTCCGCCCCTAGTTGCCGTCTGGCGGTTACCGGCTATAGTTATGAACCGTTTCCAAATGGACAGAGAGACTGACCTAGCTGTCTCGTCCGAAGCACGGCGGTCGTCGCCGCCAGTTGCTGGTCATCTTTCCGTCGCGCTATTGACTGAGGCCTGATGACAAAGCGTGGAATCAAGGATGTTGCGCAGCGCGCCGGCGTCGCCGTGGGCACCGTCTCGCGCGTCTTGAACGAGCATCCATCCGTGAACGCGGACGTGCGGGCGCGGGTCAAGGCCGTGATCGCCGAGCTCGGCTATCGGCCGGATCCGTTTGCGCGCAGCATGCGCAGCAAGGTCAGCCGGCTGATCGGGATCGTCATCCCCGATCTGACCAACCCGTTCTTCGCCGAGCTCGTGCAGTGTGCCGAGCGCGCCGCCGCCGATCACAGCCACAACGTCATCTTCATGAGCTCGTTCGACGATGCCGTGAAGGAAGCCGATCGGCTGGCGCAACTGGCCGGGCGCAAGGTCGACGGCATCATCATCGTTCCCTGCAACAGCCCCCACTCCATCAAGGCGCCGAAGGGCCTGCCGCTGATCACGGTCGATCGCCTGCTGGCGGATCATCCCGGTGTTGCCGCAGACAATCGCGGCGGTGCGCGCATTGCGGTGGATTATCTCGCCAAGCTCGGCCACCGCCGCATCGCCTGCATCGCGGGCCCTGCCGGCTCGCGCCCGGCAGAGGATCGGCTGCAGGGCTACCTCGACGTCATGACCACGCTGCCGCAGGGCCGCGCGAAAATTGAACCGCTCTTCGTCAACGCGGCGTTCGACTATGAGAGCGGGCGCGCCGCGGGCGCCTTCCTGCTGGCCCGGCCGCGCGACGAGCGGCCGACCGCGATCTTCGCCAGCTCCGATCAGCAGGCGATCGGCTGCCTGCGCGCGGCCAATGACCTGGGCATTCCGATTCCGGCGGGACTTTCGGTGGTCGGCTTCGACGGCATCCCGCTCTCGAACCTGATCACGCCGCGCCTGACCACGATCGTGCAGCCGATGGCGCAGATTGCGGAGGCCGCGATCTCCTCGCTGCTGGGGCGGCGCGACATGCCGGAGGTCGGCAAGCCCGATCTGTTTCAATGCGAGCTCGCGATCCGCGAGTCCTCGGCTGCGCCACTGCTTGAGCCGACGGCAGTCGCAGCCCGTTAATGCGGCAAACCGCGCTGCCGTTGATGGCCGTCATCATTCAAGGCGAGTGCGCAGTCTCTGCCACAATCCCGGCGTTCGTCCCGTCCCCGCCAAAAGGCCAACAGGGAAGCACACCAGACAAGTTGCCCGGCCTTTCCGATTTGTCATACGATGAGGCCTTGAAAGGCCGACAGCTGAAGAGGACGGACATCATGGTCAACCGCCGCGAAATGGCATCGATTTTGGGACTGGGCGCGGTCGCCGCTGCGACGGCAGCCGGGGCGGTCTCGCAGGCCGCGGCGCAGGCGGCCGATCCCAACGAATCCACCTTCGCCCGCATCCGCCGCACCAAGAAGATGCGGATCGGCGCGGTCGGTGGCGGCGCGCCCTATTACATGAAGGATCTCTCGAGCGGCCAGTGGAAGGGATTCTACATCGACATCGCCAAGGGCCTCGCCGACGACATGGAGGCCGAACTCGAGATCACCGAGACCACCTGGGGCAATTCGGTGCTCGACCTGCAGTCGAACAAGATCGACATCTTCTTCGGCCTCAACCCGACACCGAAGCGCGCGCTGGTGGTCGATTTCTCGGTGCCGGTGTTCAACAACGCCTTTGGCATCCTCTGCAAGAAGGACTTCAAGCCGAAGAGCTGGGCCGAATTGAACTCGCCCGACGTCAAGATCGCCGTCGACCAGGGCTCCTCGCACGACCAGGTGGTCAGCCGCCTGACGCCGAAGGCGCAGATCTCGCGGCTGAAGACCGCCGATGATGCCACCGCCGCGCTGCAGACCGGCCGCGTCGACGCGCAGTGCCTGATCACCATGCTGTCGCTGACCGTGCTGAAGAAGAATCCCTCGCTCGGCCAGTTCGTGCTGCCGACGCCGATCTTCGCCACCACCTCCAATGCCGGCTTCCGCCGCGAGAACGACAAGACCTGGCGCGACTACGTCAACACCTGGATCGACTTCAACAAGGGCCTCGGCTTCATCCGCAACGCCATCATCACCAACATGGAGCTGGTCGGCGTGACGGAGGCGGATATTCCGCCGGGCGTGTCATTGTAAGATGTGACGCGTTGAGACGAGCTGGATCCGCTTGCTCCGTTGCGCCCCCTCTCCCGCTTGCGGGGGAGGGTTGGGGTGGGGGTGTCTCCACAAACGAGACTCCCCAAGAGGAAAGAGCCCTCACCCGCACCGCATCTTCGATGCGATGCGACCTCCCCGCAAGCGGGGGAGGTGAAACAAGAAAGCACGCATGTATCATTGGGATTTCGGCATCCTCTGGGGCTATCGCTGGCTCTTCCTGAACGGGCTCGGCGTCACTGTCGGCTTCACCGTCGTCATCGTGGTCTGCGGCCTGCTCTGCGGCCTCATCGCCGCTTTCGGCATGCTGTCGCGCTTTGCCTGGGTGCGCGCGGTCGCCCTCGTCTTCATCGAAGCCTTCCGCTGCACGCCGATCCTGGTGCAGCTGATCTGGTTCTACTACGCGCTGCCGATCCTGGCCGGCGTCGAGATGACGCCAATCACGGCCTCGGCCCTGGCGCTCTCGCTCTATGGCGGCTCGTTCTATTCGGAGATCATCCGCGGCGGCATCGTCTCGATCGATCGCGGCCAGTCGGAGGCTGGCGCAGCCCTCGGCATGACGCCGCGGCAGACCATGACGCGCATCGTGCTGCCGCAGGCGATCAAGCGGATGATCCCGGCGCTGATGAATCAGTCGATCATCCAGTTCAAGAACACCTCGCTGGTCTCGGTGCTCGCGGTGCCGGACCTGGTCTATCAGAGCCAGGTCGCCGCCCATGACAGCTACCGGCCGCTGGAAACCTACACGGCGGTGGCGCTCGCCTATGCCGCGATCCTGATCCCTCTCACCATTCTCGTCCGCCGCGGCGAGAAGCGAATGGCGGTGAGCGAATGAGCGAGACCGCCAAGATCGAGGTCCGTTCGCTGCGCAAGAGTTTTGGCAGCAACGAGGTTTTGAAGGGCATCGGCCTCGACGTCGCCAAGGGCGGCGTGGTCGCGCTGATCGGGCCGTCGGGCTCGGGCAAGTCCACCCTGCTCCGCTGCATCAATCTGCTGGTCGTCCCCGACGGCGGCAGCGTGCGCGTCGGCGACACGCGCTTTGCGTTCGGCGAGGGCACGAAGCTGCCTGATGTGAAAACACTGGCGCGCTTTCGCGCCACCACAGGCATGGTGTTCCAGCACTTCAATCTGTTCCCGCACATGACGACGTTGCAGAACGTGATGGAGGGACCGATCACGGTCCGGCGGATGGCGAAAGCCGACGCCGAAAAGCTCGCACGCACGCAACTCGCAAAGGTCGGCCTCGCCGAGAAGGCCGATCAATATCCGGCGACGCTCTCCGGCGGCCAGAAGCAGCGCGTCGCCATCGCCCGCGCGCTCGCGATGGAGCCTGACGTGATGCTGTTCGACGAGGCCACCTCGGCGCTCGACCCGGAACTGGTCGGCGAAGTCCTCAACGTGATCCAGCAGCTGGCCTCGGAAGGCATGACGATGGTGATCGTCACCCACGAGATCGCCTTCGCCCGTGAGGTCGCTGACCGCGTCGTCTTCATGCGCGACGGCGTCGTGGTCGAGGAAGGCCCGGCGCGGCAGGTGATCGACACGCCGCGCGAGGCTGCAACGCGCGCCTTCCTCAGCCATTTCCACCGCACCGGCGCCCTGCCGCCGGCCAACGCAGCATCGTGATGCCCGACATCAACCGCGCCTATCTCGTCACCGGCGCCGCCAGCGGCATCGGCCGCGCCACGGCAAAACTGCTCGCAAGCTCCGGCACGGCGCTGCTCCTGCACACCCGCGCCAATGCTGCCGGACTCGATGCAACGGCCGCGGATGCGGAAGCACAAGGCGCCGTCGTTGCAAAATGTCTCGGCGATCTCGCCGACGAAGCCGTCACCTCTGATGCGGTCGCGACCGCACAGCGCAACTTCGGCCGGCTTGATGCACTGATCCTGGTCGGCGGCTCAGCCCGCCGCGGCAGCGCCATCGGCGTCTCGCCGCAGCAATTCCATCAGGCGATGGACGAATCCGCCCTCGCCCTCCCGCGGTTGACGGAAGCCGCGCTGCCCCTGCTGCGTGCGGCAACCGACCCACGGATCGTCGCAGTCTCGTCCTTTGTCGCGCACGCGATTCGTCCCGAGCTCGCGCCGTTCGCGGCAACCGCGGCGAGCCGCGCGGCACTGGAAGCGATGGTGCGGCTGATGGCCGTCGAGCTTGCCGGCGACGGCATCACCGTCAACGCCGTCGCGCCCGGCCTGATCGCAAAGGATAAACCGAGCGAAGGCAAGCTCTCGCCCGAGCAGATCGCCCGCACCGAGGCGATGATTCCGCTTCGCCGTCGCGGACGGCCGGACGAAGTCGCCGCTGTCATCGCTTTCCTCGCCTCATCAGCCGCGTCTTATGTCACCGGCCAGGTCTGGCACGTCAATGGAGGCCTCACATGACCGGCGCAACCGTCGAACGCATCAGGCTGTTCCTGATCGAAAGCCCGATCAAGATGGCGCGGCTGCAGGGCGTTGGCAACGTCAAGGGCACGGTCAAGCGCGTGCTGGTCGAGCTCACCGCAAGTGACGGTGTCGTCGGCTGGGGCGAAGCCGCGCCATGGGAGGTGTTCACGGGCACGCCGGAGGCGGCATTTGCCGCGCTCGACATCTATCTGCGCCCGATCGTGTCAGGCAAGCCGGTGCGCCGCATCCGCGCGCTGATGGCGGAGCTCGACCGCGCGCTGGTCGGCCACGCCGAGGCCAAGGTCGCGATCGAAATGGCCCTGCTCGACATCGTCGGCAAATCGTCGGGCCTGTCGGTCGCCGATCTGCTCGGCGGGCGCGTGCGCGACACCATCCCGCTGTCCTTCTCGATCGCCGACCCTGATTTCGCCGCCGATCTCGAGCGCATGCGAAAGATGGTGCCCGACGGCAACGTCATCTACAAGGTCAAGACCGGCGTGAAGCCGCATCGCGAGGATCTCGACCACCTCGCCGCCATCCGCAAGGAATTCGGCGACGCCGTCGACCTGCGCGTCGACTACAACCAGGCGCTGGCGCCGTTTGGTGCGATAAAAATCCTGCGCGACGTCGAGCAGTTCGCACCGACCTTCATCGAGCAGCCGGTGCCGCGCAAATATCTCGACGTCATGGCGCAGCTCACCGCGGCGCTGGAAACGCCGGTGCTCGCCGACGAAAGCTGTTTTGATCGCCGCGACATGATGGAGGTGGTGCGCCGCCAGGCCGCCGATGCCGTCTCGATCAAGCTGATGAAGGCCGGCGGCCTGTTCGAAGCACAGGCGATCATGGCGATATCAGACATCGCGGGTCTCCCCGGCTATGGCGGCACGCTGTGGGAAGGTGGCATCGGGCTCGCCGCCGGCACGCAGCTGATCGCGGCGACGCCGGGCATCTCGCTCGGCTGCGAGTTCTACATGCCGCATCACGTGCTGACCGAGGACGTGTTGGAACAGCGCGTCGCGAACCGCGCCGGCCATGTCGTTGTCCCCGACGGCCCGGGCCTCGGCATCACCGTCAGCGAAGCCTCGATCCGCAGCAATGCGCGCGTGCTGGCGACCGCATAAGACAATCTAAATGCGATCTATGCATAGATCATGATTTTTTTGCATCAGCGTCTCTCGGCTTTTCCGGGTCAGGCTGCTGCAAGCAGATTGACAATCCGCGCGATGCCGGACCAAGTTGTTCCATGTGAGCGAACAATCCGCCGTTGACGCGACGAATGTTGCTGGCTGTGTCGCAATGTCGGCCACAACCGCGCGCAACGATGGGCACGATCCCGGGCAACGATGCCCAGGCAAGCAGGAGGCACCACGATGAATCCGCCCACCTTCCGATCAGCGCGTCTCAGGAATGTCACGCTCGCAGCGATCGGCCTCGCGCTCTGTTCATCTCCGATCAACTTTGCCGCAAAGGCCGCCGATCCACCGCGCATCCTGGTGCTCGCGACCGGCGGCACGATCGCCGGCCAGGCCGATCCGCGCGCCACCGGAGCCTACAAGTCCGGGCAGATCACCGGCGAGCAGCTGGTCGCCTCCGTGCCGGGCCTCGGGCAGCTGGCAAAACTCAACGCCGAGCAGATCTCGTCGATCGGCTCGCAGGACATGAACGACAAGGTCTGGTTCGCGCTGGCGCGTCGCATCCAGCAGGCGTTCGACAAGGATGAGGCCGACGGCGTCGTCATCACCCACGGCACCGACACGCTTGAGGAGACCGCGTTCTTCCTCGACAATGTCATCAAGGGCGACAAGCCCGTGGTCATCGTCGGCTCGATGCGGCCGGCCACCGCCGTCAGCGCCGACGGTCCAAGCAACATCTACGAGGCCGTGCAGGTTGCCGCCGATCCGCGCTCGCGTGGGCGCGGCGTCATGGCCGTGCTGAATGACAAGATCGAGGGCGCACGTGCGGTGACCAAGACCAACACCACGAGCCTGGAGACCTTCAACTCGCCGATCAGCGGCCCGATCGGATATGTCGACACCGCCGGCGGCGTCCGCTTCATGGCGCAGACGACGGGCTTGAAGCGCGGCAACTATGCGCTGCCCTCGGGCGACCAACTGCCGCGGGTTGCGATCGTCTATTCCCACGCCAACATGGACGCCATCCCGATCGAGGACGCGATCTCCCACGGCGCCAAGGGCATCGTGCTGGCCGGCGTCGGCGATGGCAACAGCTCGAAATCGGCGATCGATGCACTGGAGGCGGCAGCGAAGAAGGGCATCGTCGTGGTCCGCGCCACGCGGGTGCGATCCGGCTTCGTCACCCGGAACGTCGAGGTCGATGACGACAAGAATGGCTTTGTCGTCTCCGAGGATCTCAATCCGCAGAAGGCGCGCGTCCTCACCCAGCTCCTGATCGCAAACGGCATGACGGCGCCGGGCGACATGCAGAAAGCCTTTACGGCCACCTGGTGATCTAATCACCCTGCTCGTCCGCGCAACGCCTCAGGCGATGCGCGGACCTGCGCGTGTCTCGCGCCCTCCGATGAAATCCTCAAACGCCGCGCGCTGTGCTGCCGTCAGGTGCAGACCGTGCTTGGTGCGCCGCTCCAGGATGTCGGCTGTTGTCATGGCCCATTCGGTCTCCCTGAGGTAGGCCACTTCGCGCTCGAAAAGTTGCCCGCCGAAATGACGCCCGAGATCGGACGGGCTGCGCGCCGCACGCAGCAGGTCGCGCGCCCGCGTGCCATAAAGGCGCGCATAGTGCTGCACCAGATCGCGTGGCAGGCCGGGATGGTCGACCGCAAGTGCGGTGACAAACTCCTCGAAGGACGCGCCAACGTCGCCGCCGGGCAGCGTCTGCCCGGCGGTCCATGCCGCCGACATGTTCGGAAACCACGGCTGCAGCCGCTCCAGCGCCTGCTCGGCCAGCCGTCGATACGTCGTGATCTTGCCGCCGAAGATCGACAGCAGCGGCGGCTCCGCCGCCGTGCCGTGCACTTCGAACACATAGTCGCGCGTCACCGCCGAAGGATTTTCGGCATTGTCGTCGTAGAGCGGCCGCACGCCGGAGAAGGCATGCACGACATCGCCCGCAGTCGGCGCGTTGCGGAAGTAGCGTGCCAGCACGCCGAGCAGATACGCAATCTCGCCGCCGTCGATCGCGACGTCCTCGGCCCGTCCCTCGTAGGGAATATCAGTGGTGCCGATCAGCGCCAGATCATCCTCATAGGGATTGACGAAGATAACGCGGCGATCGCTGTTCTGCAGCAAATAGGCCTGCGGCCCGCTCCAGAATTTCGGCACCACGATGTGGCTGCCCTTCACCAGCCGTACATTATGCGACGAGTTGAGGCGGGTGACGCCTTGCACGACATCCTGCACCCAGGGCCCGGCCGCATTGACCAGCGCACGCGCGCGCACCACCTGCGGACGGCCGTCTTCGCCGACCATTTCCAGGAGCCAGCCTTCGCCCTCGCGTCGCGCAGACACCGCACGTGTTCGCGGCAGGATCGCGGCGCCCTGCTCCGCAGCACCGATCAGATTCAGGATCACCAGCCGCGCATCATCGACCCAGCAATCGGAATATTCAAAGCCGCGCCGGAACTCGGATTTCAGCGGCTCGCCTTCCGGCGCCTTCGCAAAGTCCAGACCCCGGCTGGCCGGCAGCCGCTTGCGGCCGCCGAGATGGTCGTAGAAGAACAGCCCGGTACGAACCAGCCAGGCCGGCCGCTGCTCGGGCGAATGCGGCAGCACGAAACGCATCGGCCAGATGATGTGCGGTGCGGACGCCAGCAGCACCTCGCGCTCGATCAGCGCCTCGCGCACCAGCCGGAACTCGTAATATTCGAGATAGCGCAGGCCGCCATGTACCAGCTTGCCGGAGCGCGACGAGGTGCCCTCGGCAAAATCGCCCTTCTCGCAGAGCAGCACCTTCAGCCCGCGCCCGGCCGCGTCGCGCGCAATCCCGGCGCCGTTGATGCCGCCGCCGATGATGGCGAGATCGACCAGCCCGTGATCCCTGCCCGGCGTCGCTGACATCACTTGCGGCTGCGCTTGGTCTCGACGTTTTGTCGCGCCGCCGCCTTCGTCGCCTTGGCAGGCTTGGCCTTGGCAGGTTTTTCCTTGGGCGTCTGCAGGCCGTAGGTCGAGAATCCCCTGGCGGTGTCGGCGATCTCGGCCTCGCTCAGGATGTGCGGCTGGCCGAGCGCGAGCGACAGATAATATTGCCGCGCGATGGTCTCGAGCTCGACCGCGAGCCACATTGCCTTGTCGAGGTTGGCGCCGATCGCGATCATGCCGTGATTGGCGAGCAGGCAGCCGTTGCGTCCCTCCAGCGCCGCGAGCGCCAGCTCCGACAATTCGGCGGTGCCGTAGCGCGCATAGCCGGCGCAGCGGATGTCCTGGCCGCCGAACGCCGCCATCATGTAGTGGCAGGCCGGGATCGACTTGCGCGCGATCGCGAGCACCGTGGCGTAGGTCGAGTGCGTATGCACGACGCCGCCGACATCGGGACGGCCGCGCATGATGTCGAGATGGAAGCGCCATTCGGTCGACGGCTGCAGCGGCCCGGTCCACGAGCCATACTCGCCCTCCAGCGACATCGCGGCGATCATCTCCGGTTTCATCGCATCATAGGGCGTCGCCGACGGCGTGATCAGCATGACGTCCTTGTAGCGCGCGGAGATATTGCCCGAGGTGCCCTGGTTGAGCCCGGATGCGTTCATCCAGCGGCACTTGGCAATGATCGCTTCGCGTAATTGGCGCTCCTCACGGGTCATCTCATATCACCTTCTATCATCAGCATGGGTTGAGCGGCGGCTCGCCGGCGAGATAGCGGCGGACCTCCTCGGCCGCCTGGTCAGCGGCAATGGTCACGGTGCGCACGGAGGCGCCGGCGATGTGCGGCGTCAACGTGACATTGGGCAGTTGCAGCAGCGGCCAGTCCGGCGGCACCGGCTCGACCGCAAAAGTGTCGAGCATCGCGCCGGCCAGATGCCCCGCGGACAGCGTTTCGTAGAGCGCCTGGTAGTCGACCAGCGGACCGCGCGCCGTGTTGATGAGGTAGGCGTCCTTCTTCATCGCCGCCAGCGCGTCGCGGCCGATGAAGCCCGTCGTCTCCGCCGTCACCCGCGCGTGCAACGTGACGACGTCGGCGCGCTTCAGGAGATCGGCGAGCGCGACATGCTCGACGCCGTCATTGCGATCCTGCGCAGTGATCTGCACATAGGGATCGGCGACCAGGATCCTGCAGCCGAACGCCTTGAGCAGCTTCACCACGCGGCTGCCGATCGCGCCATAACCGACGATGCCGACCGTCATCTCGCCGAGCTCGCGGCCAGTGCTGTCGGCGCGATAGAGATCGCCACGCCACTCGCCGCCGCGCAGCGATTCATGGCCGCTGCGGATCAGCCGCGTCTCGGCCAGGATCGCACCGATGGTGAACTCGGCGACTGCGCCGGCATTGCGGCCGGGCGTGTTGACGACCAGCACCTTGTGGTCGCGCGCCGCCTGCATGTCGATGTTGACCGGGCCGCCGCGCGACACCGCGATGAATTTGAGATTCGGCAATTTCTCCAGCATCGCCCGCGAGATTGGCGCCAGATGGGTGACCAGCAGCGACGCATCACCGATGAAGTCTACGACCTCCTCGGGATCGCCCATGAACTCCTTCAGCCCGTCGAGTTTCGAGCCGGCATAGCCGTGTTCCATCGGCTCGTCCGGCCAGGGCTGTTCGAGCGTGCGGACGTCGATGCCATTTCCGCAAGCCGCATTGATCTTCTCGACGAAGATCGACGGAAGCATGAAGCGGTCGCCGATCACGGCAATGGACTTAGCCATGCGCCGCCCCCGCGCGCAGCGCTGCGAGCTGCTTCCACACCGGCCGCGCGGCCAGCCTCGCATCGAGATAGGCCGGGAACATCTTGGCATAGCGCGTGGCCAATGCCGCGTCAGGCGTCTGCGGTTCGTTCAAATAAGGTCTCACCCAATCCTCGGCACAAACGGTCATATCGGAATAAAGCCCGGTGGCGACGGCCGCGATCATCGCCGCCCCCGCAGCGCCGGCCTCGCCACGGCTGCAGACCCGCACGTTACATTCGAGCGCAGATCCCAGGATCGTTCCCAGCGCGCGGCTGCGTGCCGCGCCGCCGGTGATCCGCACATCGCGCGGCAGGCTGCCCATCGCGGCGTAGCAGTCACGCGCCGCGAAGGCGAGCCCCTCCATCACCGCCCGCATCAGGTCCCAATAGCCATGGCGCGAACGCAGGCCGAGGAACTGCGCGCAAGCCTCATGCGCAATGAACGGACCACGCTCGCCGGCATCGGAGATGAAAGGATGGAACAGCAGCTCGCCGGGTTTCGCATCCAGCACGCGATCGTCGAGCCGGCGGATCAGGTCGGCGCGCGTTCGCGCCACGCCCTCAGCTGCGAGCAGGTCGCGCGCGAGATCGAGCAGCCAGTCGATGTTCAGCGTCGCCGCCATGTTGGACTGCATCTGCGCGTAGTGACATGGCACAGGGAATGCCATGGTGTAGCCGGTCGCCTCGGCATTCAGTGTCACCGCACCGGCGCTGGAGGCCAGCCGCATATGCATGCCGGTCGAGCCGATGATGGTGCAGCCGACATCCGGCGTCGGATCGTAGAGACCGGCGCCGAGCGCGTTGCAGATCACGTCGACATAGCCGAGCGAAACCGGCACGTCGGCAGGCAAGCCCGTCGCCGCCGCCGCGCACGCGCCGAGCGGATGCGTCGTGGTCACGCCGTCGACGACCTCGGGAAACAGCCGCATGCAGTCGGAGATGCCGATCAGTCGTGCGGTCTCCGCGTCAAACCGGCGCTTGTGGAATTCGCCGCAGGAGAACGTCGCCTCCGACGGATCGGTGGCGCGCTCGCCGGTGAGCTTGTAGTAGAGCCAGTCCTTGCAATGGAACGCCGTCGCTGCGCGCGACAGCACGTCGGGCGCATGCGTCTGCAGCCACGCCAGCTGCGGTCCCTGCTGGCAGGCGTTGAGGCCCGAGCCGGTCCGCCGGTACAGCACCGCATTGCGCTCGCTGGCGCGGACCTCGTCCACGATCAATGCCGCACGAGAGTCCAGCCACAGCGATGCCGGCGCCACCGGCTGGCCGTCAGCGTCGATCAGCCAGGTGCCGTCACCCTGCCCCGTCACCGCAATCGCCGCGACGCGAGAGGCAAGATCGGGCACCGTTGCGACCAGCCCGCGCAGCGCTGCGACCGTATCGGTCCAGGTCCGCGCCATGTCCTGCTCGACCCGCCCGCCGGGCAAGGTCACATAGCTGTTCGGCAGCGAGGACTCAGCCAACTGCTTGCCGTCCCGCGTGAACGCCACGGTCTTGATCAGGGAAGTGCCGGCATCGATGCCGACAATCACGTCACGGCGTTGCGGGTTGAGCATCGTTACGACACCTCCGCATGGCGGATGCAGTTGCCATCAGCGCCGAAGATGTGCAGATGGCGCGGCGCCAGGCCGAAAGAGATGGTGTCGCCCGGCCGCGCCGCGACCTTGCTCGGCGTCACCGCGATCAAGAGACGTCCGGCGCACTCGCCCGCGACATGCGACTGATCGCCGAGCCATTGATTGGAGACGACGCGCACGCGCACGTCGCCGGTGCCGACCGCAACCTTCTGCGGCCGGATGCCGACCCGCACATGCCGCATCTCGTCCAGCATGGTGCGAGCGACGGCATCGATCGCGCCACCAGGAATGTGGAACGCCATGTCTGATCCGATCGACAGCCGGTAGCCGCCATCGGCCCGCGCCAGCTCGGTCTCCAAAAGGTTCATCGGCGGCTCGCCGATGAAGCTGGCGACGAACAGGTTGGCGGGCCGGCTCTTCAGCTCCTTCTCGCTGGCAAATTGCTGCAGGATGCCGTCTTCCATCACGGCGATCCGATCGGCGAGCGCGCTCGCCTCGGTCTGGTCGTGGGTGACGAAGATCGCGGTCATGCCGCGCTCGGCGAGCAGCCCCTTGATCCGCCCGCGCAGCACGGCCCGCAATTGCGGTTCGAGTTGCCCCATCGGCTCGTCGAGCAGGTATAGATCGGCATCGCGCACCAGCGCCCGCGCCAGTGACACCCGCTGCTGCTGACCGCCCGAGATCGCGCGCGGATAGGCGTCGAGGATATCCTCGATCTCGACCAGCCGCGCGATCGCGTCGACCCGGCGGGTCACCTCGCCGCGCGACAGCTGCTGCGCCTTCAGCGCAAAGGCGATGTTCTCGCGCACCGTGAGCGGCGGATAGAGCGAATAGCCCTCGAACGCCATCGCCACCTTGCGCCGCGCCGGCGGCAGCGCCTCGATCCGCCGCTTGTCGAGCGCGATCGAGCCTGACGTGACATCCTCGAAGCCTGCGATCATGCGCAAGGTCGAGGTCTTGCCGCAGCCGGAGGAGCCGAGCAAGGCGACGATCTCGCCCTGCTTCACCGTCATGTCGAGCGCGCGCACCGCATGCACCGGCGGTTTGCCGCGGCTGCGGTAGACCTTGTCGACATTCTGCAGCTCGAGCATGCCCATGGTCGCTCCTATGCCGCCTGCCGCCGGTGCGGCAGCCCGATCCGGACGCCGGTCGCGCGGTCGAACAGCAGTGACGCTTCGGCTGCGAAGCGGACGAAGACGTTGTCGTCGGCGTCGGCCACCGTCGTAGTCGACGGCAGCGCCGCCAGCCATTCGGCGCCGTCGCTGAAGCGCAGCAGCAGCACCGCCTTCTCGTGCATCGGCGTCACCGCAACGACCCGCGCCGGGATCGCGTCATCGCCGGGCGCATGCGAAATCACGAGATCGTCGGGCCGCACGCCGACCCAGCAGGCACCGAGGTCGATCGGCTCACGGTCGCCGGTATCGAGCCGCACCCGCGTCCCCGCGATGTCAGCGAACAGCGCGCCGTGCTCGGCGACCGGCGTGACCTCGGCGAGGTTGATGCTGGGATCGCCGAACAGCCGCGCCACCGCAACCGATGCCGGCTTTGCATAAATCTCCTCGGGACGCGCGACCTGCACCAGGCGGCCCTCGATCAGCACCGCGATGCGATCGGCGATCGCCATCGCCTCGCGGTAATCCTGGGTCACGTAGAGCACCGAGGCCGAGCCGCGCCGCAGCAGGCTCGGCAGCTCCAGCCGCATCTCATAGCGCAGTTTTGCGTCGACGTTGCGCAGGGGATCGTCGAGCAGCAGCACCTCCGGATTGCCGATCAGCGCGCGCGCCAGCGCCGTGCGCTGCTTCTGCCCGTTCGACAATTCGCGCGGCCGGTGATCGAGCACGTGGCCGATCTTGAGGAGGCTGCTGATCGACGCAACCTTTGCGGCGATATCGCCGCCCGCGCCCTTCGCCCGCAAGCCGCTGGCGATATTGTCGCGCGCGCTCATGTGCGGGAACAGCGCAAAGTTCTGGAACGCCATGCCGATGCCGCGCCGCTCCGGCGGCGCGCCGACGATCGACTGGCCGCCGACCAGGATGTCGCCCTCGTCGGGTTCGAACATGCCGGCGATCATGCGCAGCAGCACGGTCTTGCCGCTGCCAGATGGCCCGAACACGGCAACGATCTCGCCGGACTCGACCGCGAGCGAGAGATTGTCCGCGCAACGGACGGAGCCGAATGCCTTGCCGACGGAGGAGAGTTCGAGACGCGCCATGCTTCAACCCTTCACCGCGCCGAGCGACAGGCCCTCGACCAGATAGCGTTGCGCGTAGAGCGCGAGCAGCAAGGTCGGCGTCACCGACAGCACGATCGCCGCCGCGATCTGGCCGTACTGGATGCCCGACGCGGTCACGAAGGCGAGCGCACCAACCGTCACCGGCTGCTTGTCGGCGGACGCCAGGATCAGCGCGAACACAAAGTTATTCCAGCAGAAGATGAAGGACAGCAGCCCCGCGGCCGCGATCCCCGGCCCTGCCAGCGGCACCGCGATCCGCGTAAACGCCTCGCGCCAGGAATGGCCGGCGAGCCGATAGGCGTGCTCGATGTCGGGGCTGATATCCTCAAAATAGCCGCGCACGATCCACAGGATCAGCGGCAGCGCGATCAGCTGGTAGACCCAGACGATGCCGAAATAGGTGTCGCTGAGGCCGAGCTGCTGGTAGTAGAGCGACAGCGGCAGCAGCACCAGCAAGGGCGGCGCGAAGCGGAACGACAGCAGCGTGAACGCGATGGTTTCGCCGAGCTTGAACTTGAACCGCGCAAAGGCATAGGCCGCCGGCACACCCAGCAATAACGCCAGCAGCACCGCCGCGCTCGACAGCACAAAACTGTTCATGAGGTTGCGCATGAAGGGAATGTCGATATTGCCGGCCGTGGTGCGCAGTTGGCCCGAGATCAGCGCCTGATAATTGGACAATGTCGGCTCGAACAGAATGCTCGGCGGAATCCGCAGGATCTGCTCGTTGCTCTGGAACGACATCAGGAAGATCCAGACGATCGGAAACATGAAGAAGACGAGCACCAGCGTAAGCGCCACGCCTCGAAAAATCCGACCTGCAAGACTGCTGTGTTCCATCAACGGCGTCCTTCAGGCGTGGCCGTGCGCGCGCTCGCGCAGCCGCAGCCAGTTCTTGATGAAGATGTTGGAGAGGATGTTGGTGATCAGCCAGAGGATCATCAACAGCGCCGCCGAGCGGCCGACATTGGTGTACTGGAAGAATTCCAGATAGGCCTGCACCTGGAACACCATCAGCCGGTCACCGGGCCCGCCCTGCGTCATCGCATAGATGATGTCGAACTGCTGGATCGAATCCAGGAGGCGAAACAGCGAGGCCGTGATGATATAGGGCGCGAGCATCGGCAGCGTGATGCGGAAGAACACGAAGCTCGCCGGCACGCCGTCGAGCGCCGCCGCCTCGAACGGCTGGCGCGGCAGCGAGCGCAGGCCCGCCAGCAGCAGGATCATGATGAAGGGCGTGTAGACCCAGACGTCGACCAGCACCACCGTGAACAGTGCGGTCGAGGGATCCGAGGCCCATTTGAAATCGTGGACGCCGAGCAGGCTGACCAGATAGGACAGGATGCCGAAGCCGGGATTGGTCATCAGCTTCCACATCAGCGCGGCGATCGCCGGCGCCGTCATCAACGGCAGCAGCAGCATGATCGACACGGCGTTGTGGAAGCGCGTCGGCCGCCGCAGCAGCAAGGCGATGCCGAGGCCGAGCAGCAGCTCCGCGATCACGGTCACCGCGGTGTAGACCAGCGATATCTTCAGCGTGTTCCAGAACGCAGGGTCGGTGAGGAAGTCGATGTAATTGTCGACGCCGATGAAGCCGCGCAGGTATGGCAGGTTCAGCCGGTAGCGCTGCAGCGAATACACCGCGGCGGTCACGAACGGCACCAGGATGGCGATGCAGACCAGCAGGGCCGGCAGGCTCAGCAAATATGGCAGCCAGCGTCCGCGCGGCCTGGGCCTGGGCTTGGGGCGCGCGGTCGTATCGGTCTGAAGGAGTTGGGCCATGCTCATGATGATACAGGATCAAAGGCTCGCGTGAACACCGCCGGTTCGGACCGGGTCTCGATCCGAACCGGCGAGTTGGCGTGGTGCGGAGGAACCGCCATCACGCGTTGGTCAGCCGAGCCCCGCCTGTTTGAGCTGGCGGTTGATGCTGTCGGCGAGCTTGTCGAGCCCCTCGTCGACGCTGACCTCCTTGGCGACCATCTTCTGAAGCGACGCCGCCCACTCCGTGGTCAGGTCGAAGAACAGCGGCTGGGCCGTGAAGTAGATCTTGGCGCCGGGCGCCGAGACGTCATGCTGCTCGAGATAGCCCGGATAGGACTTGCCGATCCGGTCGCGGAATTCGGCGTCCTTCCACACCGACGCCCGCACCGGGTTGACAAAGTCCATCTTCCGCGCGCCGAACAGATCGTGCTCGGTCGAGGTCGCCCATTGCATGAACAGCCATGCCGCGTCCTTCTGCTTGGAGAAGCTCGACATTGCGAGCGACCAGATCCAGACGTTCGGCGTCGGCGCTTTCGCCGCGGGGTTCGCCGCGAACGGCGCGTAGCCGAGATGGCCCCGCTCCTTGTTCTCGCCGCCGTTCATGAAGTAGCCGAGGATGTCGGCGTCGAAGATCATGCCGGAAGCGCCGGCGCCGAGATCGGTGCCGACCTGGTACCAGGTGTAGGTCGACCAGTTCTTCGGTCCCGAGCCCTGGATCATCTTGACCCACTTCTCGTGGAAATCCTTCGAGGCCTTGGTGTTCATCGCGGCCTTCAGCTTGCCGCCCTCCATCACGAAGTCCTTCTGGCCGAAGTTCGAATAGGCCGAGAGGAAGCCGGGATGGATGGTCGCCCAGGAGCGCGAGCCGCGCACGCCGATGCCGTAGGGACCGCCGGCGTCCTTGGTGATCTTGGCGGAGACCTCGAGCATCTCGTCGAGATTCTTCGGCGGCTTGACGCCGACCTTGTCGAAGATGTTGCGGTTGTAGGCAATGTTGTTGAGCTCATAGCCCCAGGGGATGCACCATTGCTTGGCCTTGCCCGAGCCGAGCTCGGAGCCGGCGACGCCGTCCCATGCCGTCGAGGCGCGCAGGCCCGGCAGCACGTCATCCCAGGCGAAGGCCGGGTTGGTCTTGGCGGGATCCTTGATGTAGGTGTTGAGGTCCTCGATCCAGCCGGCCGGACCGTAGGTCCAGGTCATGTAGGCGCCGGTCATGAAGGCGTCGTACTGGTCCGACTTCGACGACAGCGCCGCCGTCACCTTGTCGAAATAGACGTCCTCCGGGAAGATATCGTAGGTCAGGTTCATGCCCGTCAGGGACTTGAACGCCTCGATGTCGCCGATCATGGCGTCGACGTAGGGATGCTTGTTGAGCAGCAGTTTCACCGTCTTGCCGCTCTGGGATTTCCAGTTGAAATCCGCGGCGAGCGCGCGCGACATCGAGGATGCAAAGCCGGCGTTTGCAGCGGCGCCGGCGATGCCGAGCTTGGCGGCACCATCCAGCAGATCGCGCCGGCTGATGCGTTTGGTGGCGTAGGAGTCGAATAGATTCTTCTCTCGATCGAACACTTAAACCTCCCTGTTTGAAGCTTACTTTTCCTTCCGACCCTTGTTTTTGGTCTTGCCGGATGTGGCCTCCGGCTTGTCGGTTGCGAGTGCGGCCGCGGTCACCTCATCGATGATGAGGCCGTGAAGCAGGCCGCTTTTCAGCACCGCGCGCAGCGCCGTCACCTTGGCGAGACCGCCGGCGACCGCGACGATGCGGTGTTTCCTGAGGTCCTCGGGATTCATCGAGGTGGCGCGCGCGGAAAGATCGATGTCGAGCAGCGCACCGTCGGCGCTGAAGAAATGGCCGAGCAGATCGGCGCAGGCCCCTTCCCGCTTCAGTTCGGTGACCTCGTCGGGGCGGATCATGCCGCTCGACACCAGGAAACCATCGCTGTGGATCTGGCCGATGCCGACGAACAGCAGCGAGGCCTTGCGCGCCAGCGCAAACACGTCAGCGATGCCGAACTGCTGCATCAGCACGGCGCGGTCCGCCACGGAATTGGCGAACACCGGCACCGGCAGCAGATAGGCCTCCGCGCCGGTGCGCTCGGCGAGGCGATGGATGACGTCGAACGGATTGGCGGCGAATTTGCGCGTCAACCCGCCGAGCAGCGAAACGAACTGCACGTCGCGCGCCGGCGTCTGCGGCAATTGCTCGACCATCGCGGCAAGCGTGCGGCCGTGGCCGACGCCGATCACCTTGTGATCGCCGCGCTCCAGGATCTGGCGCAGGAAGCTCGCGCCCTCCAGCGCCAGCGCCTTCAACGGCAGATCGCCCTCGCCAAGATCGGGCGCGACGCGACAGAACGACAGGCCGTAGCGTTCGGCTAAGGTGTTTTCCAGCGCCACGCATTCGGCGACCGGGCCCTCGACGAAGACCCGGATCATGCCTTCGCGGCTGGCGCGGGCGATCAACCGGTGCGCTTTCGTGCTCTGGATGTTGAGCCGATCGGCGACCTCGGACTGGGTCAGCCCGGCCGCGAAATAGAGCCACGCGGCGCGCGTCGCGAGCGACGCCTCGCCATCGATCACTGACATTCTGTCTGGAACTGCAGCCACGCGCGGAAAAGCCCACTTGCAAATTTCTTCACGGCTTGCAAAAAATTGCAGAGGTCGAACGGGGCGTCAATCCCCCAAACGTGCTGCAGTGCAATCGAGACGTCCCTTGCGCGTGCGGCGCGCGGCGAAAAGATCAGGCGCATCAGGCTTCAAGGCCGGTTGCGAAGCGATGGTGAATTGAATGGCTGAGATGTTCCTCGGCATCGATGTCGGCACCGGCGGGGTGCGTGCCTGCGCGATCGACGCGCAGGCCGGCATCCGGGGCCAGGCGTCGGCCGCGCTGCCGCCGCCGCGCGTCCATGGCGATGCGGTCGACCAGGAGCCCGAGTTGTGGTGGCAGGCGGCGCTGTCGGCGTTGCGCAAGCTCGGCGAGCGCGTCGATCTCGGCAGCATCGCGCGCATCGTCGTCGACGGCACGTCGGGCACGCTGCTCCTGATCGACGATGCCGGCCGGCCGTTGACGCCGGGCCTGATGTACAACGATGCCCGCGCCAAGGCCGAAGCCGCGCGCATAGCTGCGGTGGCGCCGGCCGACAGCGGCGCGCATGGCGCCAGCAGCGCGCTCGCAAAGCTGCTGCATCTCCTCGCCCGTAACGATGCAAGGAACGCACGCCATGCCGTGCACCAGGCCGACTGGATCGCCGGCCGCCTCGCCGATCGCCACGGTATCAGCGACGAGAACAATGCGTTGAAGCTCGGCTACGATCCGGTGACGCGCAACTGGCCCGGCTGGCTCGATCAGCTGGGCGTACCCCGCGCCCTGCTGCCTGAGATCAAGATCCCGGGAACGCCGTTCGCCGACATCGATCGCAACGTCGCGCAAATGCTCGGCCTGTCGCCGCGGGCGAAGATCGCGGCCGGCACCACCGACGGCGTCGCCGCCTTCATCGCGACCCGCGCGGATACGCCTGGCGATGCCGTCACCTCGCTCGGCACCACGTTGGTGGTGAAGCTGCTGGCGACGCAGCCGATCTTCGCCGCCAATCAGGGCGTCTATTCGCACCGGCTCGGCGAGCGCTGGCTCGCCGGCGGCGCCTCCAATTCCGGCGGCGCGGCACTCTTGATGCATTTCTCCGCCGACGACATGGAGCGCCTGACGCCGCAGCTCGTGCCGGAGCAGCCGACCGGGCTCGACTACTATCCCCTGCCAAAACCCGGCGAACGCTTTCCGATTGCCGATCCCACGCTCGCGGCACGGATCACACCGCGGCCGACGGAGGATCATCGCTTCTTCCAGGGCCTGCTCGAAGGCATCGCTTCCGTCGAGGCGCTCGCCTATCGGCAGCTTGCCAGTCTCGGCGCGCCTCCCTTGAGGCGGGTGGTCAGCATCGGCGGCGGCGCGCGGAACGACAAATGGACCGCAATCCGCCACCGCACGCTTGGCGTCCCCGTCAGCGTTGCCGAACAGACCGAAGCGAGCTTTGGCGCCGCACTGCTCGCACTGAATGGCGGCCCGCCATGACCGCGACCATCTCCGGCCTCAGCATCATCGCCGACCGCTTCGATCACGTGCTGCTCGATCAATGGGGCACGCTGCACGAGGGCATGGCGGTGTTTCCTGCCGCCCTCGATTGCGTGACGCGGCTGCGCGAGGCCGGCAAGCACATCCTGATCCTGTCCAATTCGGGAAAACGCGCCAGCAGCAACCAGCGCCGTCTCACCGCGCTCGGCCTGCCCGCCGATATCTATGACGGCGTGCTGTCGTCGGGCGAAGTCACCTGGCGCGGCCTGCACGCGGCAACCCAGCCGCCCTTTGCCGATCTCGGCAGCGCCTGCTTCCTGATCTCGCGCGACGGCGACCGCTCGATCATCGACGGATTGAAGCTCACCGTCGCCTCCGACATCAGCGACGCCGATTTCATCCTGCTTGCCGGCCTCGACGATGCCGCCGCCGAGCCGGAGCAATGGCGCGAACGTCTGCGCGAAGCCGCGCTGAGCGGCCTGCCGATGCTGTGCGCCAACCCCGATCTCGTGATGTTCGGCGTCACCGGCCTGATCCCGGCGCCGGGCGCGTTGGCGGCCTTCTATCAGTCGCTGGGCGGCACCGTGAGTTTTGTTGGCAAGCCGCATACGCCGATGTTTTCCGCCGCGCTCGAACGGCTCGGCCATCCTTCGCCGGAGCGCATCCTGGTGATCGGCGATTCGCTGGATCACGACATCGCCGGCGGCCGCGCCGCGGGCATGCTGACCCTGCTGATCGGTGCCGGCGCGCATCGGCAAACGCTGGCCGACACGGCCGATGTCGCGCAGGCAATCCGGAGCGTGGCCGGTGCGGAGGCGCGAATGCCGCACTGGACCATGCAGCATCTCAGCTGGTGAGGAACGCGCGTGATGCAACAGCCCAAGATCCTCGACGAGCTGCGCGCCATGTCGGCGCGCGTCGGCAAGAACATCCTGCTGGTGCAAGGCGCCGGCGGCAATTCCTCGCTCAAGGACGGCGACGTGCTCTGGGTCAAGGCATCGGGCACCTGGCTCGCCGACGCCGAGCACAAGGACATTTTTGTGCCCGTCGCATTGTCGGCCGCGCGCGCTGCGCTTGCCCGGGGCGACGAGCGCGTCCCGCTCGCACCTGGCGCCACCACGACATTGCGTGGCTCGATCGAAACCGCGCTGCATGCGCTGATGCCGCACCGGGTCGTGCTGCACGTCCACTCCGTCAACACCATCGCCTGGGCGGCACGCACCGATGCCGGCGAAGACTTCGCACGCCGTTTACAAGGCTTGTCGTGGCACCGGCTTGGCTATCACCATCCCGGCCTGCCGCTGGCGCAGGCGGTGAGCGCTGCGATCGCGCAATCGCCCGTCGATGTGCTGATCCTCGGCAATCACGGCCTTGTCGTGGGCGCGGAGACCTGTGCGGAGGCGGAAGCGCTGGTGTCCGAGGTCGAGGAACGACTTGCCCTTCCCTTGCGGACCGCGCCGCCGGGCAACGAAAAGGCGCTCGCTGGGATCTGCGAAAACACCGACTATCGCCTGCCGGGCGACCCGCGCTGTCACGGCATCGCCACCGACCGCTATTGCCGGGCTATTGCGACCAGCGGCTCGCTCTATCCCGACCACGTCGTCTTCCTCGGCCCGGGCCTGCCGATCCTCGACCAAGACGAACGCCTGCAGGACATGATCGCGCGCACAAAGAGCGAAGGACTGCCGCCGCCTGTCGCGCTGCTGGTTCACGGCATCGGTAGCCTCATTCGCAAGGATGCCAGCGCCGGCGCCGAGCCGATGCTGAGCTGTCTTGCGCTCGTCACCAGCCGCCTGCCGCTCAATGCCGAGATCGTCTACCTCTCGGCCGAGAACGAGCAGCGCCTCCTGAACTGGGACGCCGAGCGCTATCGCCAGCAACTCACGGCAAGCCGCTAGGGATAGATAATCGCCTTGATGATCCCGTTCTCGCGCGCCACCTGCTGCGCGAAGGCGGCAGGCGCCTGATCGAGCGAGAAGCTGTGCGTTGCCAGCGGCGACAGCTTCACCCGCCCGCTCTGCGCCAGCGCGATCGCGCGCGGATAGACCTCGGGCATCCGCCGCGAGAATTTCACCGACAGCCCTTTGCGACGCGATTCCGCGCCGCTCAGGACGTATTCGTTGTTCTCGGGGATGCCGACGATCACCGCGCGGCCGCCGATCCGGGCACAGCGCGCCGCGTGCTCGAAGCCGTGCGAGGAATCCGTGGCTTCGATCACGAGATCGACGCCCCGTCCGTCCGTAACCTCAGGGACCTCCGCAAAACTGCGGCACGCGATGTCGGCGCCGAGGTCGCAGGCGAGCTGCCCGCGCGCCACCACCGGATCGATCGCGATGATGTTGCCGACGCCGCACAGCCGCGCCAGTTGCACCAGCAGCAGGCCGACCGGCCCGCATCCAAGCACGGCAACGGACTCCAGCAAGCGCGGACGCGCGAGATCGGTGGCGTGGATCGCAACACCGAGCGTTTCCAGGATCGCGGCGCCCGCGGGATCGATCGTCTCGGGCACGACATGCACCGCCGATTGCGGCACGCAGACGAACTCGGCCATCGCGCCGTTGTGCGGGGCGTAGCCGAGGAAGCGCACGTTCGGGCAGAGATTGGTGTGGCCGCGATGGCACCACTCGCAATGGCCGCAGGGGATTGCGGGATCGACTGCGACCAGCGCATCCGCCGACAAACCGAGCTTGCGCGCGGACTCGGGAATCAGGTTGCCGGAGAATTCATGACCGAGCACGAAGGGATCATTGATCCGCGTCGGCCCGGTGGTGCCGCCTTCGAGATAGGAATGCAGGTCGCTGCCGCAGACCCCGACCGCCTTCACCCGCACGATCACGTCGTCATCGGCCTTGGGCGTCGGCGTCGGGATCTCTGTGACGCGGATGTTCCTGATGTCCTGCAGTACCGCCGCGCGCATGGGCGCTTGTTCCTTTATTTGCTGCGAGCTGGACGTGATCGTACATTTGTCATTTTATGATTACAAATGATTTTTGGCACAGATGCTGCCTCCCCTCATGGTGAGGAGCCCGCGCAGCGGGCGTCTCGAACCATGGGCCCGTCTCGGACCTCGTCCTTCGAGACGCGCTACGCGCTCCTCAGGATGAGGGGTCAGGCTTCAGGATGAGGGGATAGAATTGCCCGTGAAGCGAAACTTTACTTCAGCTTCCCGATCAGCTTCAGCGCGCCCTGGGCGGCCTTCTCGTCGGTCACCAGCACCTTGCCGAGCCGGCTCTGCAGCACCGCGGCGATGATCGGCGCCTTGTTGGTGCCGCCGGCGATCAGCATCGAGGTCGGCACCTGCGCCAGTTTATCCAGCTGCATCGCGATCGCGCGCGCGTTGATGCCGTGGTCGATCTGCCGGCCGTTCCTGTCGAGGAACTGGCCGAGCACGTCGCCGACGGCGCCGGCAGCGCGAAGGTCGTCGATCTTCACGTCGGGCGGCAGGCCGTGCCGGACCAGCAGCGAACGCGGCGTCAGGTCGCCCATGCTGAGCAGCGCGAGATCGATCCGCGCGACGCTGTCGAGCACGTCCTGATAGACCTCCTGCGCCATGAAGGTGTCGCGCGAGCGGCGGCTGGAGGCATAGATCGGCGCGGCGAGATAGCTGCACTCGGCGTGCAGCCGGTGCGCCAGCTCGCCGGCGATCTCGAAGGTGTTGAGCTCGAGCCCGCGCGACAGCCCGCCCATCATCGAGACGATCGAGATGTCGGGATATTCGGCCGGTGTCACGTAGCGGATGGTCTCGCGCAAGGTGGCGCCCCAGCCGATGCCGATGATGCGCGGGCGCTTCTGCTCCAGGTATTTCGTAAGATAAGCGCCCGCCGCCATGCCGATCAGGCTCGCGGTCAGCTCGGGATTTTCCGGGCTCGGGATCACCACGGCGTCCTGCAGCCCGCATTGCTCGCGCAGCCGGTGCTCCAGCTCGGTGCAGCTCGCAAAGGACGAGTTGAGGCGGATCGAGACCACCCCGCTCTGCCGCGCATCCGACAGCATGCGGTTGACGCGCGCCCGGGTCAGGCCGAGCCGCTCGCCGATCTCGGCCTGGGTCAGATTCTCCATGTAATAGAGCCAGGCGACCCGCAGGATGGTCTGGTCGGTCAAAACGCAATCTCCCGCGGCATCGGCGCAAATGCATTGAGCAAGGCGTCCATTTGAGGCGATCTGATGCGAATCGTCAAACCGCCCGCCATCTCACGCCGCCTTCGGTCCTCGCGTGCCGTCCTCGACCACGAAGGTCGCCAGCCGCTTCACGCCGCTCTTGATGTCCTTGACGTCGTCGACGGCCTCGAAGCCGACCGTGCAGGTTTTGGCATCGAGCTCGACGGTGGCATAGCCGCGTCGGTCGCCGCGCACAAAAGCCAGATTCGGATTGTCCGCCGTCGCCTTTCGCGTCGTGGTCTCGCCCGGTCCCTCCGAAGTGATGGAGGTGCCGACGAACTCGGTGGCAATGGTCGGCTCGTCGTGCCTGGTGAAATCGCGTTTCAGGCTGGCGGCATGGAAGGCATGGCGATCGCCGCCGATCACGATCGGATTTCGGGTCTTGTGCGCGGCAAGTGCATCGAGCAGCCTGCGGCGGGCATTGGGATAGCCGTCCCAGCCGTCCATCCAGTAACGGTCGCCGTCCTCGGCGCCGCGGCGGTCCTGCGCCATCAGGGTCTGCTGCGCGACGACAGTCCAGCGGGCGCGGCAGTTGCCGAGGCGATCGTCGAACCATTTTTCCTGCGCGCCCCCCAGCATGGTGCGCGCCTCGTCGAGCCGCTCCGCGCAGGGCACGATCCAGGTCGGCCGCCCGCCATTGACGCAGGCCGAGGCCGAGCGAAATTGCCGGTCGTCGAGCAGCAGCACGTCCATCACGTCGCCGAACCGGTAATGCTCGTAGATCGTCGCGTCCGGCCCGCGCGGCCGCATCGATGATGGCAACGGCATGTGCTCGTAATAAGCCTGATAGGCGGCGGCGCGGATCTTCAGGAATAACTGGGGATCGCGCACCGTGTAGGAGCGGTCATTGGCGTAGTCGTCCATGACCTCGTGGTCGTCCCAGATCGACAACCACGGAAACGCCGCGTGCGCGGCCTGCAGATCGGCATCGCCCTTGTAGAGCGCGTAGCGGTTGCGGTACTCGGGCAGCGTGGTCGGGATCCCGACGCCGTGCTCGCGCACGTGATGCGAGCCCCAGGATCGCTCGTAGATGTAGTCGCCGAGATGCACGACCAGATCGAGGTCGCGCGCGGCCATGTCGCGATAGGCGCTGAACCAGCCCTGCTCATATTGCTGGCAGGAGGCGAAGGCGAACCGAACCCGCGCCTTGTGCCCGGCCGGCGCAGTGCGCGTGCGCCCGATCGGGCTCACCGCCGTCCCGGCACGGAAGCGGTACCAGTAGACGCGATCGGGCTGCAGCCCCCTCGCCTCGGCGTGCACGGAATGCGCAAGCTCGGCGGTCGCGCGTTCGGTGCCATGCGCCACGATGCGTGCAAATTTGTCGTCCTCGGCGACCTGCCATTCGACCTCGACCGGCGCATCGGTCATGCCGCCGTCTTCGAGCGGCCGCGGCGCCAGCCGCGTCCACAGGATCACGCTGTCGGCACGCGGACAGCCGGAGGCGATGCCGAGCGTATAGGGATCGGCGCTGAAGCCGACAGGCGCACCGCGCACGATGCCGAAGGGCGCGGCGAGCGCGGCGCTCGCCAGCGACGCAACCAGAAAATGCCGGCGCGGAATTCCCGTCATGCCGGCACGGCCGCGCGCTTGCGGCGGATGTCGACGGCGAGATCCGGCCGGTCCGTCGTGATCTGCCGCACCGGCTGGGCCAGCCAGTAGCTGATATCCTCCGGCGTATTGGTGACCCAGGCACCGAGCCGCGCGGTACCGAGGATGCCGAGCGCCAGCGGCAACGCAGGCGTCAGCAGCGTCTTCTCGATCGCCACGATGCAGTCGCGGATTTTCGCCAGCCGCTCCAGCGCAGGCGCGATGCCGCCCATCATCTCGGCCGAGCGGCGATCGAGCGAGGTCAGCACCCGCGCATCCGGCGCCAGCCGCCGCACCGTCTCGATCACCTCGGGCACGAAGCAGGTGATGATCGCCCGCCGCTCCAGCCCGCGCCGCTTGATCTCCTCGATCAGCTTCGCCTCCAGCCCCTGATACGCGTTGCCCAAGGCGTCGGTCTTGATCTCGATATGCAGCTCCAGCGCGGTGTCGGCGAACACGTCGAGCACCTGTGACAGCGTCGGAATGCACTCGTCGCCGGCCTCGCGCAGCCGCGTCGAGGTCAGCCGGTTCAGGCTGCGCTCGCCGACCGGGCCGGTGTCATGCGTGGTGCGGTCGAGCAAGGGATCGTGGATCACGACGATGCCGCCGTCCGCGCTCTGATGTACGTCGAACTCGACCGCGTCGACGCCGAGGCCGCACAGATTGCGGAAGCCGAGAATGCTGTTCTCGGCCCAAAGGTCGCGCGCGCCGCGATGTCCGGCGATGAAAACCATGGTTTCTCCTCACTTGCTGCTGTCGACGAGCCCCTTCAGGAACCAGCGCTGCAGCAGCAGGATCACGAGCGTCGGCGGCAGCATGGTCAGGAGCGCGCCGCTCATGGCGACGTTCCAGGCCGGCTCGCTGTCCGAGCGCGGGATCAGGTTCTTCAGGGCAATCACGGCCGTTGCCATGTCCTTGTCCGTCGTGAACAGCAGCGGCCAAAGATACTGGTTCCAGCCGAACAAGAACAGGATGATCGCGAGCGCCACCATGTTCGGGACCGACAGCGGCAGCAGGATGCTCCAGAAGAAGCGCAGCGGCGAAGCGCCATCGAGCCGCGCCGCCTCGCAGAGCTCGTCAGGCACGGTCAGGAAGAACTGGCGAAACAGGAAGGTCGCGGTGGCCGAGGCCATCAGCGGCAGGATCAGGCCGGGATAGGTGTTGACCATGTTCCATTCCAGCGCGATGTCGACGCGGTGGCCGCTGATCCAGCCGAAGAGATCGGCCAGATGCAGCGTATCGGCGAGCCATTGCAGCGGCAGCGCGGCATTGGCCACCGCCTCGAAGGTCGGCACGATCCGCACCTCGATCGGCAGCATCAGCGAGACGAAGATCAGCCAGAACGCCAGCATCCGGTAGCGGAAGCGAAAGTAAGTGATCGCGAACGCCGACAATAGCGACACCGCGATCTTGCCGGCGGTGATGCCGAGCGCCACCACGACCGAATTGAGGAAGGTGCGGCTGAAATTCGCCTTGACCCAGGCCGCCTGCAGGTTGGCGATGAACTGATCGCCCGGCAGCCACGGCAGCGGCACCTTCTGCACCTCGCCGATGGTCAGCGAGCCCGCGACGAAGGCAAAATAGAGCGGCACGCACACGGCCAGCGCGCCGGCGATCAGGATCGCGTGGCAGACGAAATTGAGGACCGGTGCCCGCTCGACCATCTCAGACCCCGTAATTGACCTTGCGGTCGAAATAGCGGAACTGCAGCAGCGTGCAGAGCAGCGCAAAACTCATCAGCAGCACCGATTGCGCGGCCGACGAGCCGAGGTCGAGATTGACGAAGCCGTCGACATAGACCTTGTAGACGAGGATGTTGGTGGCGCCGGCCGGCCCGCCCTTGGTGACGGCGTCGATGATCGCGAAGGTCTCGAAGAAGCCGTAGATGAAATTCATCACGGCGAGGAAGAACACGGTCGGCCCCAGCATCGGCAGCCCGATCGAGACGAAGCGCCGGATCGGCCCCGCGCCATCCACCGCCGCCGCCTCCATCAGCGATACCGGCACCGCGAGCAGGCCGACGACCAGGAAGATGTAGTCGTAGCAGATGTGCTTCCATGACGCCGCCAGCGTCACCAGGATCAGCGCGTGGTTCGGGTTGAGGTTCGGATCCCAGGCGATGCCGAGCCCGTGCAGCACATGTGCGAGCGGGCCGACCGCCGGATTGAACAGGAACGCCCAGAGGATGCCGGCAATCGCCGGCGCGATCGCGTAAGGCAACAGAATGATGGTGCGGTAGACCGAGCGCCCCTTGATGATGTGATCGGTCGCAAAGGCCAGCACCAGCGCGACGGAGAGCGTCAGCGCGTTCTGCCCGACGGTGAACAGGAGCGTCACCCACATCGACTGGCGATACTCGCCATTGGCGAACAGGGCCTTGAAATTGTCGAACCAGACGAACTGCACGGTGGTGCCGAACGGGTCGGACAGCAGCACCGACTGCGTCAGCGCCCGCAGCGAGGGAATGAAGAAGAAGAAGAGCAGGATCAGAAGCTGCGGCAGCAGCAGCAAGGTCGGCAGGCCCGGCCCTTCGCCGAAATTCGCCCGCTTCAGCCCGGCCTCCTGCGCGGGCCGCGCCTTCTTTCGCGCGGCCGCGCGATGCGAGACCGATGCAGCAGCGGAACGTGGCTGAGCGCTCGGCACAGCCACGTCACGCCCGATCGCAGACGAACGCACGGCCATCTCCGTCAGCGATCGCCGTCGAGGTTCTTCCCGGCATTGAGCTTCTCGAACTGCCGGAGGATCTCGTTGCCGCGCTTGACCGCATCATCCATCGCCTGTTGCGGCGACTTCTGGCCGGCGAACACCGCCTCGACCTCCTGGCGCTGCGCCAGCATGGTCTGCACGAAATTGCCGAAGCGGAAGCCGCGCGAGTTCTCGTTGGGCACTCCGCGCGACAGCTGCAGCACGGCGATCTCCCGCGTCGGATGATCCTTGTAGTAGCCGCGCTCGCGCGCCAGCTCGTAGGCGCGGTTGGTCGCGGGAACATAGCCGGTTGCGCCATGCCACCACACCTGCGTCTCCGGTTGGGCGACGAAATTGAGGAACGCCGCCACCGCCTCGTAACGCTCCGGCGTGTGGCCCTTCATCACCCAGATCGCGCCGCCCCCGATCGTGCTGTTGAGCGGCGGATTGATGTCGCTCTCATGCGGCAGGAACGTGGCGCTCCAGTTGATCGTGGCGTTGCGCTCGATATTGCCGTGCGAGGCAGTCGAATTGACAAAGGTCGAGCAGCGGCCGGAGGTGAACAGCTGCTCCGGGCTGAGCCCCTGGCCGGCGATCTGCATGATGCCGTCGTCGAGCCATTTCTTCAGGCGCGCCACCTGCGAGACCACCTTGGTCTTGTTGTAGACGAACTCGGTGCCGAGCCCGTCAAAGCCGTTGGCGAGCGTGCCATAGGGCTGGTTGTTGATGGCGCTGTAGTTCTCCAGGAGGCTCCAGTAGAAATCGCCGGGCAGCACGGTGCCGCACTCGCTGATTCCCTTGGCCTTGATGGCGTAGAGCTGCTTCTCCAGCTCCTGCCAGGTGTCGGCCGGTTTATCGAAACCGGCTTTCTGGAAGTGATCCTTGTTGTACCAGAAGATCGGCGTCGAGGAGTTGAACGGCAGCGCCGACATCCGCCCCTTGTAGCTCCAGAAGCTCGCCACCGGCTTGATGAAATCGGCGAAGTCGACCTTGTAGCCCTGCTTCTCCAGGAGATCCTGCACGGGAACCACGGCCTCCGACAGCAGCATGGTCATGTAGCCGCGCTCGGCGATCTGCACCATCTCCGGCGGCCGCTTGGCGCGGTAGGCCGCGATCACGCCGTTGGTCACCTCGTCGTAATTGCCTTTTGCGACGGCAACGACGGTGTATTTGTCTTGCGACTTGTTGAACTTCTCGACGACCTCGTTGAGGCGGTCGCCCAGCACGCCGCTCATCGCGTGCCACCACTGCACCTCGATTCGCGCGGCCTGTGCCGGTGCCACAAATGCCAGCATCGCGACGACAAGCGCGAGCAACGCGGTGTTCTGCCTCATGGCGATCCCTCCCTGCGGCAGCCCCTCCCCCTCGGAAAGGCGCCTCTGATCATTTGTAATTCTACAATGACATATGTGTCGGGAGGATGAAAGGGGTCATGCGGAGCATGGGAACCCGCACCGATGCGACAAAAGTTCGAGATGTCCAACGGAACTGCCGCGGAATCAGCCGCGGCAAAGATCGATGCTGGCCGCGAGCCCGGCCGATGACGTCACGTGAATTTTCGGAAGGTTACGCGGTGCTGATGCCGCTGTTCGCGGTCCGGCGTGTTGCGGATCCGTCGCGCGCAATCACTTGCGCTGGCGCCGGAACGGCAACCTTGTCACACCAGGGCGCAGATCGCGGCCGCCTGCGCATGGGTCACGCCGGGCGTCACCCGCAAAGCAAAACCCCCGGCGGTTTCCCGCCGGGGGCTCTGTCAGATATGGATCAGATCAACCGGTATTACCAGTTGCGCTGAGCGCGGAGCAGCAGCTGGAAGCTGTCCTGATCCTTGATCTCGTACACCGCAGCCGGCTTGGCGCCAGCGGCAGCGCCCGGGAATGCAACCGAGCCGGAGTACTTCTGATCGAGCCGGGTCCAGCTGAAGTCACCCGAGAAGGTCAGGTTCTTCACAGGAGTCCAACGGGTGATGACACCCGCCTGCGCGACGTTGAAGTCCGGGTTACAGGTCGAACCGGCGGTCAGCAGAGCGCCCATGGCTGCGCTGCCGCAGATCATGGCCTTGCTGGCGTCGTTGAAGCGAACGCCGGCATACGCGCCGTAGATGCCCGTGTTCCAGTAGGGATCCCAGTTGTGGGTGTAGCCACCGCGGAAGCCCCAGGTCGTGATGCTCTGCTGCGAACCGCCGGTCGTGTAGACGGTGTCAGGAGCGCTGCCGAAGCCGATGCTCTGGTAGGCACCGGCGAGGCCCGTGCCGCCGAACATGCTGAACGAGTTCGGTGCGAGAACCTGGATGTTGTACCGGGTCGCGCCGTCGGTGTAGACGCCCTGCACGTTGATCGTGTCACCCGCGCCAGTCGGGATGTTCTTGATCGACAAGGCCAGCTGAGCAGCCCAGCCCCACTTGTCGTCCGGACGGCCGGTCAACTCGGTGGCGCCGTAGTAGCCAGCGTGGTTGTCATGCGCGGCGAACGATGCCTGGAACAGGCCCCAGGCCTGGTCGACGCGGAGCGAAGCAACGAGGTCCGGAGCACGCGTGCCACCGATGTCGTTGGTGCCGTACGCGCCGCCGGCGATGCCGGCCGCGGTAATGCCGGACACGTTGATCAGACCCGACTGATAGTAGGCAACCTGGTCCTGGGCCGACAGAGCCAGCGACACGCCGTTGCCGAACTGCGCGGTGTAGGTGAACTGGTTGACACCAGTGACCGTGCCGCCGCCGCCGACGAGGCTGTCGAAGTTGTTGGCCGGGTAGTTGTTCCAGGGCGCGTCGAACTGCGACACGGCCTTACCCATCGTGAAGCCGGCGAACTGGATGAAGGCGTAGTACACGCCAAGCGAACCGGCGTTCGGATTGCCGTCGGTACCGTTGACCGAACCGCCGGCAGGGCCGACTGCGCCGGAGTACAGCGTGCCGCCGGTGGCGGAGCCGGTGCCGGCATAGCCGCCGGTGGTCCACGAGAAGGTCGCATCGAAGAAGGTGCGGACCACGCCGTATTCGGTCGCGGTGCGCGTATCGATGTTGAAGTCTTCGCGGGAACGAGCGGTGTAGTAGTTGTCGTAGGCATTTTGACCGCTGGCCGGCAGGCTGGTCTGTGCGCCGTAGACGCTGTTGGTGTTCAGCGCGGTTTCGACGCGCAGATAGCCGCCCAGCTTGATGCAGGTGTCGGTGCCCGGGATGAAGTAGAATCCGGGACCATACAGGGAGCAAACCTTCACGTACTCGACCGCTTTGGCCTTGACGGGAAGATCGGCTGCCTGAGCTCCGCCGACTGCGGCGAGAACCGCCGCCGAGCCGAGGATAAGGCTCTTTAGTTGTGTCATGTGTCTAACCTCCAAGTTGCTCTTGGGCGGGCCCGTCTCGTGCTGAGACGACACCTCCGCCCCTCAAATCCGCCGATTGCTCACCATTCGGTCGGATCCCCGACGGAACGACTTCAAGGTGCCCCTGCTCCGTCGTTCGAGAGACACATTACTTTTCATAATCAATCACTCAATCAATTGTTTTGATCAATTATGAGTTCTTCGGATCGTGTTGCGCCGCTGCAACATCCCTTCTGCGCGGCTTTTTCCTGAAGCAGCAACAGGGCTAATCGACTGTATCCAAAACGAAAAAACCTCCGGGGGGCATCCCGGAGGTTTTCCTTGGAGGTCTAACGTCGCTTGCGTTACAGGTCTTCCTTCTCTGCCGTTGAACCAGAAGATGCATTCACTCGTGCGATAAATATCGGCTCATTAGTTATTTTTGTCAATTATTTTTCCGAAGGATTCGTGCAACGAATCGTGTCCGCGATGCTGTCGGCATTGCGACAATCGGCCAGTATCTACTGCTAAAGACATTCGGATCGCGCGAGACTGGCACAGGCGTTTGCCGCTAAAAGGAGTGAGGCGACGTCCGGGAAACTATCCCCGACGCACAACTCCTGGCGGGACCATGATCGAGAAGAAGCTCGACAAATCTATCAAGACCTTCATTTGGAACATCGTCGAGATCCACTCTCAGATCGAGGAGATCCACAAGAGCTGGGCGGAGCTGCTCGGAATCACCGAGCCGCAGTGGCTCATCCTGTTCGCCATCAACGACCTCGACGGGGGCCGCGGCGTCTCCGGCGTGGATGTCGCAAACAAGCTGCGCATTCATCCCGCCTTCGTCACCAATCAGACCAAGAGTCTCGAAAAGGCCGGACTGCTTGCACGAGAGCCGTCGCCGGACGACGCCCGCTATGTGCTGATGTCGCTCACATCAAAGGCGCGGACCGAGATCGCAAAACTGTCCAAGAAGCGGCAATCCCTCAACATGACGATGTTCGGCAATCTGGACGAACAGTCGCTGGACGAGCTCAACACCGTCCTGAGCTCGATCGCCAAGAATGCGGTCCTCGCCTCCCAGAAGCTGTCGATGGGCATGCTCTGAAGCATGATCCGGAAAAGTGTGAAGCGGTTTTCCCTCGCGACAAACGCGGAACGCGTTTGCGCGGAGATCATGCTCAAACAAAGAGCTAAAGCGCGATGACGATTCAACTCAATCTCATCGCGCTTTGACAGATCGGGCCGCCGCGCGCCGTCAGAGATAGCGCAGGCTCCGCGACGGCCGGCAGGCCTTCATCTTGCGCCCGAGCCAGCCGAAGATGAATTCGTCCGCCGTCAGGAAGTTCTCGATGCCGCCCAGCGGGGTTTCGACGGTGCGGGAGACCACCAGACTCATGTCGATGCCGGCAGCCTTGCAATCGGCGTGAAGGCTGATGGCCTCCGACAGATCGACGAACTCACGCGGCCCCGCGACCACGAGAATCGGGCATCGCATCCGACGCACCAGCCGCATCCGGCGTGCCGACGTGGCTTCATCGTCGTCAAGCTCCCCGGCTACGCCGGACATGCATTCGATGGACGATCTCGTCCAGGCGAACTGCCAAAGGCCACCGTCGCAGACCGCCGCCGCGATCCGGCGATCCGAGGCCGCCAGGCTGGTCGCTTCGGCGGCCGCCATCCCTTCTCCGTAGACGCCGATTCGGTCGTGATCGACGTCCGGCCGATCGGATAGATAATCCACGCAGCAGCCGAGCAGGATGTCCGATTTGAAGGTCGGATGACCGGCGAGATCTTTCCCTTCGACGACGAGCAGCGACATGCCGCGGCCGACGGCCGTGGGCAGCAGCCGGCCCAGAAATTCGCCGATCGACTCGCATGTGTTGCTGATGCAGATGATCGACGGCGCACACGGCGAAGGACCGTCGTGCGGCACGTAATAGGCCGTCAACTCCTGCTCACCGCAGCACGCAATTCGAAGCCGCTCGACCGCGCGCGCGTGGTACAACCCAAACTCGTCCACGCAGGCCTGCATTTTCGCGACGATGCGCAGATGGTCGGGATCGCCGGGATCGACGATCCGCTTCGCGACCTCGAAGCCGGTCATGGCGCAAAGCCATGCCTCGCGCGCCCGTTCGACCGCGCCGCTCCTCATGTCGAGGTTGGCGAGCGAATGGTAGCTGTCCGCCGTCCTGATCCAGGTGGAAACCCAATGATGGCGGTCGCGGGCCTCGCCGAGATCGGCAATCGGCAGATTGTCGATGAACACGGCGGCGGTGCGTCTCGCCGACGCCAGATCGACAGCATTGTCGCATCCGCGCGAGGACACCAGAAAGCGCGCCTCGAGTTCTTGCAAGTCCACAACATTCCCCAGTCGGTCGAGACTTCCCGCTCGATTGAGGCAAATAAGGCATGAGCTATTTGTCGTCGCAAGTTAATGTCCGTTTAGGTCAGCTCACCTTCAAGCGGATTTGAACGCCTGCATTACGGGGTGATTTCTGATTGTTTCTGAGTCATGTCTGATGGTGGCCATCCGGCCGCGGCGACCGAGCTACGCCTGTTCGCCCCAGGGCCAATAGGCGACATCTCGGGCTGGGGCTCTTGAGAATGTTCAGTCCTCGATGTCAGCAATCCGCGTGAGGACGATCACGACGGCGATGACGAAGCCAAGTATGCCGCCAGCGACGCTCCGCTCCCCCCGCACGATCCGCCGCGCGATCTACCAAGAATGTAGAGCGCCGGCCGTAACGCGCAACCTGGGTTACTTGGCCTCGGCGATCTGCGGCCCAGAAGACAGCATCTGCGCGTTAGCTGCCGAGGGCCGGTTCGACGGCGATGCCGGGTCGGGCGATCGCAAAGCGGCGTCAACCGGCGCTGCCTGGGACGGTCGACGGGCCGCGATTGCCGGAAGCACGATTACTTTCGCTCCGATTTTCACCCGCTCGTACAGATCCGCGATGTCGTCATTGGTCAGCCGGATACAGCCGGACGACACGCGCTTCCCGATCGTATCGGGCTTGTTGGTGCCGTGAATTCGATATTCGGTCTCGCCGAGATACATCGCCCGAGCGCCGAGCGGGTTGCCGGGACCGCCTGCCATGAAGCGCGGCAGATAGGGCTGCCGCACAAGCATCTCTGCAGGCGGACGCCAATCCGGCCATTCTGTCTTGCGGGCCACAGTCTGCTCACCGGACCATGTGAAACCTTCGCGGCCAACGCCGATGCCGTAGCGCATGGCCTGCCTGTCGTTCAGAACGAAGTAAAGGAATGTGTTCCTGGTATCGATGATCACGGTGCCCGGCGTCTGGTGGCTGGCGTAATCAACCACCTGCCGAACAAATGCACCGGGACCGTCAGCGGCTTTGGGTGCTTCGACCTGAGGCTCCGGAACCGGAACCGGAGCCCGAGATGGCGCTGGGGCATGAACAGGCGTTGACACGTAAACCGGAGTTGACGACGCCATCGCCTGGTGTGTCGAGGGCTTTCGTATCGGCTGCACGTTCGTCGTGCGAAACAGCAAACAGTACCCCAATCCGGCGACGGCTACGGCACCAATTGCAACTCGTCCGGCCATTGGGAGTGCGAGCGCCTCCGCCCTTCCGCGTTTCGCCCGCTTGCTCATATCTTTCCCCAGGTCACCATGCCTGGATGGGTAACCCGGCAAGATTTAAGAAACTTCGAAGCGATTTCGCTCAGATTGGAATCGTTAGCGGTGGTTAACGCCGAACTCTGGTCCGGCAACATGGAAATCGGGAGCACCGCTTGATATCTGGCTGGCGGCGTGGACGACACGCCTCTCATCGCGGAGCGGATCGAGGCCTCAATCGCCCGGTGGACTGCACACGCGCGGCTGTTTCATCGACGGCGGCTTCGGGCCACGAGCGGACCTGCCTGAGAAGCAGGACTGGCCGCGGCGACCTGCTCTCAGAAGCGTTGATCATGGTGACGACCCATCGATCGCTACGCTGCCTTCCCGATAGCTATCGGCAAAACAAAAGGTCGCGATGGGCCAAGAGCGGAACCAGCCCTTCGCCAAAGAACCGACCATTGTGGATAAGATAAAGGGTCGGGTGATCACTCCGATCCGCGGCCTAAGCCGACGCGGGGTCGAACCCGCCGACCATGGGACGGGACACTCGCGCAGAACGTCCGCCGCGCTTTGCAATTGCCACGCTCTGCCAAGCTGTCATGAGTTGAACTAGCTCCTCTGCTCGCAGGCCGTATGTTCCAGATAGCTGCCCGTCGCGCCCACCCGCCATGTAGGCATTCATTCTGGACCAATAGTTTCGATCGGGCTTCGTCGTTTTGAAAACTACGCTGGCATTGCCCTTATGCTGGAAAACACCGAAGTCGCTGACCTCGCTCCACTGATATCGTCGCCTAAAAAGGCCAAAGAACTCAAAGCCGTCCAAGTCCAGAAGGAGTGAGGGATGTCGAAGCAGTCGCACTGCCTTAACAATACATAGTCCAAAGAAGCACGTGCCTAGTACCGACATTGCTAAACCAATACCGGCCCCAGCTTGTCCAGCATGTAAGCCGGCGAATGCCAGAATGCCGACGAATGTCGACGCGGCAGTCATTCCAGCCCCCAACACGGTCATTAGCAACCACTTGGCCCGCGACCCGTTCAGAGTGACGGGTGCGGGAAATTTGCCGAGCAAGTCTTCACCCTGAGGGCTCAGCGGCGCAAGGCTTGCGCTTTGGCTGCGAAGAGCAGTTGTGCGAGATCGCCAGACCACGATGACAAAGCACACGCCCATACAGGCCAACGCTGCGGCTGTCCCGAGCCAGAACGATTGATGAAACAAGCGCCCAAGGCCAAATTTCAAGAATCCGATGAGCAGCGCTGCTGCGATCATCGCGGCTAGAAGCATGAGCAGTCGGACAATCTTCATGTTCGCAAACCACAAAGCGGCAATAAATAATCTTGCTTCACTGATTCACTTTGCGGATTAGCATAATTGGGTTAGCCGCACACGTACAGCGGGTATCGAGTCTTAATACTCAATTGCCCGCCCTCGGAAGTGAGGAGGTTGGCTGCGGGGCGGCGGATTACGCCTTCGGCTAATCCGCCCTACGATAAACGGAAGTTTTGTTCGGAATAGGAGAATAATACTTGACATCCGACCCAAATCAGATGTTTAATGCACCCGTCTCACCCGACACGAGGGGCGCTCGCGAACGCCACGAACGTGGGTGCAGATGCGGTGGCCGCAGGGCGTGCGACAGGCGTGTGCGCGCACGGCGGACGATGAAGTCGTGTGGGCCTGCCGCCCCGATGTTGGTGGCAAGTACGCGAGAGGTCCAAAGCCGATCGCTGACGATGGTGGCACAAAAGCAGAGTCTCACCAGGGCGAGCACGTATAAGCCGTAAGACCATCGCGCAGGGAAGGCCGGCGTGCCTCCGCTGCATTTGTATGCCCGTGTGCGCCACTTCCTACCCATTGCGCACGGGACCTCGGGTGCAGCGTGCACCCGGTCTTCCCTGCGCCCTCACTCAAGAGAGAGGGCGGAACGAGATGGAAAACTCGGACAAATCATGTCGCGAGAATGCGAAACTGTGCTTGTAGTTTGACCGCGCAACAAACTCACCGTCGTCCTGGCGAACGCCAGGACCCATTACCCCAAATGCCAATCATTGCGCGACGCTGGGGCCACGATCCCGTTCACAATCAAATGCGGTGGTTATGGATCCTGGCTTTCGCCAGGATGGCGACGTGGAGACAGCGTAAGGGCATGGCCCACATCGCGCATGCGGCAACACGCGGCCGGCCTTCCCCATGCGTCATCCCACCGCGCCCTGCATTGCGGCGCAGCAATCAAAATGAGACTGCCGGTCAAGGAACCGAGGGGTTGAGGTGTCCGCGATGTCACTGCCTTACGCTAGCTTTCCTCGCGACGTCCAAGGGGCGGGATCGCTTGCGTTTCCGCTGCAAAACATTTGGCGACACAGGGAGGAGAGCAATGTTGAAAGGCAGTGTGGGATTGATCGCGCTGGGCAGCCTGTTGCTTTCAGGCACGGCGTTCGCGCAGGAGAAGATCAAGGTCGGCGTCACCGCGACCCTGGAAGGCACCTACACGGTGCTCGGCGAGGACGGCATGCGCGGCCACCAGACCGCACTCAACGTGCTCGGCAAGAAGATCGGCGACAAGGAGCTGGAATTCGTCGTGGCCTCGACGGATGCGACGCCGGATTCCGCGGTGCGCGCGGTGCGCAAGCTGATCGAGCAGGACAAGGTGCAGATCCTGCTGTCGCCGCTGTCCGGCGACGAAGGCATCGCGGTGAAGAACTTTGCCAAGACCCATCCCGAACTGACGTTCATCAACGCCGCGTCGGGCGCGCAGGAAACCACCTATGTCGACCCTGCCCCGAACTTCTTCCGCTACAACATGGACGGCGCGCAGTGGCAGGTCGGCCTCGGCAAATACGCCTATGAGACCAAGAAGTATCGCAAGATCGCGACCGTCGGCGAAGACTACTCCTTCATCTACACCCAGGTGTTCGGCCTGGTGCTGGAGTTCTGCGGCGCGGGCGGCCAGGTCACAAACCGGCAATGGGTGCCGCTCGGCACCAAGGATTTTGCCTCGGTCATCGCGGCCCTGCCCGACGATGTCGATGCGATCTATCTAGGCTTAGGCGGCGCGGACGCCGTCAACTTCCTCAACCAGTATCAGCAGGCCGGCGGCAAGGCGCATCTGATGGGCGGTTCCATCATGATCGACCAGACCATCCTGTCCTCAAAGGGCAACGCCAAGAACGCGCTGATCGGCACCATCGCTGCCAGCGGCCAGGCCGACACCTGGGAGGATCCGGGTTGGCAGAAGTTTGTGAAGGCCTATCAGGACGCGTTCCCGCCGGCCAAGCGCTTCCCGAGCCCGTCGCTGCTTGCGACCAATTATTACGACTCGACCATGGCGCTGATCCTGGCGCTGCGGCAGGTCAACGGCGATCTCTCCAATAACCAGGCCAAGTTCAGGGAAGCGCTGGCGAAAATCGAGCTCGACGCGCCGAACGGCAAGATCAAGCTCGACTCCAACCGGCAGGCGATCGGCACCAATTTCGTCACCGAAGTGGTCGATGACGGCAAGGGCGCGCTGTTCTCGAAGGTCGTGAAGGTGATCCCGAACGTCAACCAGACGCTCGGCTACGATCCGGCGGTGTTTTCCAAGATCGGCCTGCCGAGCCGGACGGTTCCGGAGTGCAAGAAATACTGACGTATTTTTCGCAGGTGCGAGCCAACCCGTTGCAAGGGCGAAATTGCCGCCCTTGCAATCTCCGCGCGGATGTTGAACGCTGTTGAAAAGACAAGAACATCCCGCGGGAGGGAGGGCATGAGCAAGGCGCTTGCCGTCTTCCACGGCCGGTTCGGCCGCGCAACGGTCTATCAGTTGAACCGCCCCTTCAACGTGCATGCGCATCGCGAAGGGCATCTGATCTTTCATGTCGGCGGCACACCGGCGCAGATCGACGTCTCCGAGCAGCGCTGGCTGCTGAGCGAAGACTCCGTTGTCGCGGTCAACCCGTGGGAGCCACACAATTTTCTCCCCACCGACATGGACCATGGCGCGATCTTTTTCGTGCTCTATGTCAACGCCGAATGGTTCGCTCCCGAAAACGCGACGGCGCAAAGCCTGCGCTTCGGGCGCACCCACTTCAAGCGCACCGAGGCGCTGGAGAAACACATCCGCCGCACCGCGGCATTGGTGTGCGGCGCACCGTCGCTGCGCAGCCTCGATTGCGAGCTGCGGCAGCTGATCGACAGCTGCTATGAGCAGAGCTGGCAGCAATCGGAGGCCGCGCTCGAGGCGCGCGCGATTGCCGCGATCACCGATTTCCGGGTCCGCAAGTCGATCAAGCTGATGTCGGAAAGCCCCGGCGCCGAGATCGAGCTGGATTCGATTGCCCGCGAGTCCGGGCTGTCGCGGCCGCATTTCTATCGGCTGTTCCGGACGCAAACCGGCGTCACGCCGCACCTCTACATGAACACGCTGATCATGGAGCAGGCGCTCGATGCGCTGGTCGCGACCGAAGCGCCGATCGCCGACATCAGCGTCGATCTCGGCTTCACCTCGCAGAGCGGCTTCACCCGTTTCTTCGCCGCCAATGTCGGCATGGCCCCGACCGATTACCGCCGCGCCGCCAAGGTGTTGCGGCCGTGAAAGGAGGTGTGACTCGACGATAAAAGATACTGTCGGTCAAATCCGTTTGCCCGGCCCTCGTTAGGATACCCGTGACGCGGCCCGCCAGATGGTCGCGCAGGGAGGACGACAAACTGCGATGGCCAGGTTCATCGAACGCCATCCGGCCTGGGCGCTGATCGCGATCGTCGCGATCGCGGTGTTGCTGTGGCTGGTGTTTGCGATCTGGCCGCCGGGGCTGGAGCAGGCGATCGGCCGCAAGCGAGTGTTCCTCAATGCCGTGTTCAACGGCATCACGCTCGGCGGGCTGTATTTCCTGGTCGCCAGCGGCTTCACGCTGATCTTCGGGTTGATGCGCAACGTCAACCTGGCGCACGGCTCGCTCTATCTGTTCGGCGGCTATATCGGCTACGCCATCAGCACCTGGACCGGCTCGTGGCTCTTGAGCTTTATCGTCGCCTTCATCGGCGTGGCGCTCGTCGGCGTGATCCTGCAGATCGTGGTGTTCCGCCGGATGGAGGGCCAGGATCTGCGCCAGACCATGGTGACGATCGGCCTGTCGATCGTGTTCGCGGATCTGATGCTCTGGGTGTTCGGCGGCGACTTTTACCAGATCCAGACCCCGGCCTGGCTGATCGGCCCGATCCAGCTGCCGCTGGTCACCGCGATCAAATCGTCGGGCGAGCCGGTGTATCTGGGATACCCACTGGTGCGGCTGGTGATTTTCGCAGCTTCCGTCGTGATCGGCATCGCGATGTGGCTGGCGCTGAACCGGACGCGGGTCGGCATGATCGTGCGCGCCGGCGTCGATGATCGCGACATCCTCGCAGCGACCGGCGTGCGCATCCAGCTGGTGTTCGTGCTGGTGTTCGCGCTCGGCGCGGGCCTGGCCGGAATCGCGGGCGTGGTCGGCGGCACCTTCCAGTCGCTGTCGCCGGGCGAGGATACAAGATTCCTGCTGGCGTCATTGGTGGTCGTGATCGTCGGCGGCATGGGCTCGATCCCGGGCGCTGCGCTCGGCGCCATCATCATCGGCCTCGCCGAGCAGCTCGGCTCGGTCTACATCCCGACCTACGCCATCGTCGTCACCTTCCTGATCATGGTGCTGGTGCTGGCGCTCCGCCCGCAGGGCCTGCTCGCGAGGCGATGAGATGTCGTTGATGCAGGGCACCCAGCTACGCAGCACTCCGCCCACCTCGGCCGCCCGCCGCGCCTTCATCCGCGCCTGGCCGGAATTCGAGAACCCGGTCGCCTGGTTCGTGGCGCTGATCCTCGTCATCATGCCGCTGATCGCGAACGGATTCTTCCTGATCGAGATCTTCGGCACCACCCTGATCCTCGGCACCATCGCCCTCAGCCTGATGTTCCTCGCAGGCTACGGCGGCATGGTGAGCCTGATGCAGCTGACCATCGCCGGCTTCTCGGCCTACATGGTCGCCGTGTTCGGCGTCAGCGCCAACACCAATATCAGCCTCGGCTGGCCGTGGTGGCTGGCAACCCCGATGGCGCTGGCGCTGGCGACCGCGTTCGGCACGCTTGGCGGCGCGCTCGCGGTGCGCACCGAAGGCATCTACACCATCATGATCACGCTGGCGATCGGCGCTGCCTTCTACTACTTCACCAACCAGAACTGGGCGATCTTCGGCGGCCACACCGGCATCAACACCGTCGCCACCCCGCATATCTGGGGCATCGACTGGCGCAACGACGTCGCGTTTTATTACGTGGCGCTCGGCGTCGCCGCGATCTGCTACTTCGCGGTCCAGTACGTCTCGCGCGCGCCGTTCGGTCTCGCGCTGCAGGGCGTGCGCGACAATCCGCGCCGGATGGCCGCGCTCGGCTTCAACGTCAATGCGCATCGCGTCGCGGCCTACGCCTTCGCCTCCTTCATCGCCGCCCTCGGCGGCGTGCTGCAGGTCTGGAACTACCGGCAGATCTCGCCGGGCTCGGTCAGCGTCAACGCCTGCATCGACATCCTGATCATCGCGGTCGTCGGCGGGATCACGCGGCCGGTCGGCCCCTATATCGGCGCCTTCGTGTTCGTGATCCTGCGCACTTTTGCGCTCGATCTGCTGGTCAAATTCGGCCTCGACGGCAACCGTTTTCGTCTCCTGATCGGGCTCGGCTTCCTCGCCATCGTGTTCTGGTCGTCCGACGGCATGATCGGCCTGTGGGAGCGCTGGCGCCGCCGCAACACCACTGCATCGCCGCGTACACGCAGAGGCGGCCATGGATAGCGTCGCGCAGCGTCTCTCCGCAGTCGGCGCCGGCGCAGCTTTGGAGCTACGCGGGGTGACGCGGCTGTTCGGCGCGCTCGCAGCGCTGACCGACATCACCATCACGGTGCGGCCGGGCGAACGGCGCGCGGTGCTCGGCTCCAACGGCGCCGGCAAGACCACGCTGTTCAACTGCATCACCGGCGACTTCCCGCCCTCCTCCGGCACGATCCGATTCTTCGGCGAGGACATCACCCACTTTCCACCTTACGAGCGGATCCGCCGCGGCCTGCGCCGCACCTACCAGATTTCGGCACTGTTCCCCGGCCTCACCGTGCATGACAACGTTTACCTCGCCTGCCGCGGCGTCTCGCGCGGACGCTTCTCGTTCCTGCGGCCGGGACAGAACGACGCGCTGATGCACGCCACCGAAACGCTGGTGCAGGCGGTGCATCTCACATCGGTGAAGGACCAGCGCGTCGCCGAGCTCGCCCATGGCCAGCAGCGCCAGCTCGAGATCGCGCTTGCGCTCGCCGGTGCGCCGCGATTCATCCTGTTCGACGAGCCCGCCGCAGGCCTGTCGCCGACCGAGCGGCGCGAGCTGATCGAGATCCTGACTTCGCTGCCGGCGCATATCGGCTACATCATTATCGAGCACGACATGGACGTCGCGCTGCGCGTCGTCGAGAGCGTGACGATGATGCACAACGGCCGCATCTTCAAGGAAGGCTTGCCGCGCGACATCGAGTCCGATCCCGAGGTGCAGGAACTTTATCTCGGAGGCGGCCATGGCTGACCGCCGCAGCGCGCCCGCCCTCGAGGTGAAAGGCCTCGACGTCTATTATGGCCATTCGCACGCGCTGCAGGGCGTCGACCTCACGCTCGATAGCGGCGTGTTCTCGGTGGTCGGCCGCAATGGCATGGGCAAGACCACGCTGTGCAAGACCATCATGGGCCTGGTCCGCGCCAGCGGCGGCTCGGTGCGGATCCGCGGCGAGGACGTCACGCAGCAGAGCCCGGCCCGCATCGCGCGACTTGGCGTCGGCTATGTGCCGCAAGGCCGCCGCCTGTGGCGCTCGCTCACCGTCGACGAACACCTCGCGCTCGCCGCCGGGCTGCGGCGCGGTCCCTGGACCGTCGAGCGCGTCTACGACACGTTTCCGCGCCTTGCCGAACGCAAGGGCCATGGCGGCAGCCAGCTCTCCGGCGGCGAGCAGCAGATGCTGGCCATCTCGCGCGCGCTGCTGACCAATCCGCAGCTGCTGATCATGGACGAGCCGACCGAGGGTCTCGCGCCCGTCATCGTCGCCCAGGTCGAGGAGATGCTGGTCCGGCTCGGCGACGACGGCGACATGTCGGTGCTGGTGATCGAGCAGAACATCGGCGTCGCCACTGCGATCTCGCGCAACGTCGCGATCATGGTCAACGGCCGGATCAACCGCATCATCGATTCCGCGCGGCTATCCGCCGACCGCGATCTGCAGCAACGCCTCCTCGGCGTCGGCATGCATGGCGATCTCGATGCCGATGTTGAGGCCGGCCCGGCAAAGGCGACGTCCGACGCCGCGCCTCAGCCCGCGCGCAAGGGACCGGTCCGCATCTATGTCTCCAATCCCGTGCTGCCGACACGCTGGTCACAACCGGTGCCAATCGCGCGCATCGAAGCCGCTGCCCGCACGCAATCGGCGGGCGTGACGCGGCTCGAAGAGGCCCCGCGGGCACGGCGCGAGCAGGCCGTGACACAAACGTCCGGGCCACCGGTCGTGCTGGTCGTCGGCACGCTCGACACCAAAGGCGCAGAACTGCGCTACATCCGCGACATCATTGTCGAGAGCGGCCTGCGCGCCCGTCTCGTCGACGTCTCCACCAGCGGCAAGGCTGCGACCTGCGACGTCACGGCGCAGGAGATCGCACTCAATCACGGCCGTGGCGGCTCCGGCGTATTTGGTTCCGACCGCGGTGCATCGGTGGCTGCGATGGCTGACGCATTCGAGCGATGGCTGCGGCGCCAGGGCAATGTCGCCGGGATCATCTCGGCAGGCGGCTCAGGCGGCGCCTCGCTGGTTGCGCCCGCCATGCGCGCCCTTCCCGTCGGCGTGCCCAAGATCATCATCTCCTCCGTTGCCTCGGGCGATATCGGCCCTTACGTCGGCCCGGCCGACATCATGATGATGTATTCGGTCACCGACGTGCAGGGCCTCAACTCGATCTCCCGCGCGGTGCTCGCCAACGGTGCGAACGCGCTGGCTGGCATGATCAAGGCACGGCTTGACGAGCGCGCGACCAGGCAACGCGAGGCGGCGAGCAACCTGCCCGCGATCGGCATCACCATGTTCGGCGTGACGACGCCGGCGGTGCAGAAGATCGCCGCTGAGCTGCGCGAAGATGTCGAGTGCCTGGTGTTCCACGCCACCGGCGTCGGCGGACGCTCGATGGAGAAGCTGGTGGATTCCGGCCAGCTTGCCGGCGTCATCGACCTCACCACGACAGAGGTCTGCGACCTCCTGATGGGCGGCGTGTTTCCGGCGACCGATGATCGCTTCGGCGCAGTCGTTCGCAGCCGCGTGCCCTATGTCGGGTCGGTCGGCGCGCTCGACATGGTGAACTTCGGCGCGCCCGACACCATCCCCGAGCGCTATCGCAACCGAAAATTCCACGTCCACAATCCGCAGGTCACGTTGATGCGGACCACGCCGGAGGAGAACGAGCGGATCGGCCGCTGGATCGGCGAAAAGCTGAACCAGATGGACGGGCCGGTGCGATTTGTCCTGCCCGAAGGTGGCGTCTCCGCGCTCGATGCGCCCGGCCAGCCGTTCTGGGATCCGGATGCCGACGCCGCGCTGTTCCGTTCGCTGGAGCACACGGTGCGCGCGACCAGCAACCGCCAGATCATTCGCGTCAAGCGCAACATCAACGATCCCGAGTTCACCGCCGCCATCGTCAGCGCGTTCCGTCCCCTGCTCGGACGCGCCGGCGGACGGCGGAGAGTGGCGAGGTGACCCATGCCCAGGTTTGAACGCGCGGTGTTGTTGAAGAAGTTTCGCGACATGGTCGCGCGTGGCGAGCCGATCGTCGGCGGCGGCGCCGGCACCGGGCTGTCGGCGAAATGCGAAGAGGCCGGCGGCGTCGATCTGATCGTGATCTACAATTCCGGCCGCTACCGCATGGCCGGCCGCGGCTCGCTCGCAGGCCTGATGCCCTATGGCGATGCCAATGCGATCGTGGTCGAGATGGCCGGCGAAGTGCTGCCGGTCGTGACCAAAACGCCCGTGCTCGCCGGCGTCAACGGCACCGATCCGTTCCGCGACATGGACGTGTTCCTCGATCAGCTCAAGGCACTCGGCTTCGCCGGCGTGCAGAACTTTCCGACCGTCGGCCTGATCGACGGCACCTTCCGCGCCAATCTCGAAGAGACCGGCATGTCCTATGCGCTGGAGATCGACATGATCGCGCGTGCCCATGACAAGGACATGCTGACGACGCCTTACGTGTTCAGCGAACAGGAGGCCGCCGCGATGGCGATCGCCGGCGCCGACATCATCGTCTGCCATATGGGCCTGACCACAGGCGGCACGATCGGCGCGCAGACCGCGCCCAAGCTCGCTGACTGCCCTGCCCGCATCGAGGCCTGGGCGGACGCGGCGCTCAGCATCAATCCGAACATCCTGGTGCTCGCGCATGGCGGTCCGATCGCGGACCCCGCGGATGCCGATTTCATCATGAAGAAAACGCGCAACTGCCACGGCTTCTACGGCGCCTCCTCGATGGAGCGCCTGCCAGTGGAGCGTGCGCTGACGGATCAGGTTCGCAAATTCAAGGCGATCGGCGCGCGTTAGCGCGCCGTGACCAAGGGAGGAAGAGATGTCGGGGATGCTGGTCGGTGAATTGATCCTCTGGCTCATCGTCGCAATCGTCGCGATCGTCATCATCGTATACGTCGTGAACTGGCTGTATCACCGCTCGTCGAAGGAAGTGTCCTTCGTCCGGACCGGCTTCCTCGGCGAACGCGTGGTGATCAACGGCGGCGCCTTCGTGCTGCCGTTCATCCACGACTACACGCCAGTGAACATGAACGTGCTGCCGATGGGGATCACCCGCTCCCGGCAGGACGCCGTGATCACCCGCGACCGGATGCGCGTCGACGTCGAGGCCGATTTCTACGTCCGCGTTCAGCCGATCCGCGAAGCCGTCTCGATCGCCGCCGCCACCCTCGGCCGCCGCACCATGGAGCCCGAGCAGTTGCACACCCTGCTCTCCGGCAAGTTCATCTCCGCGATCCGCTCGGTCGCCGCCGAAATGACCATGGAGCAGATGCACGAGCAGCGCGGCGAATATGTCGCACGCGTCAAGGCCAACGCCGCCGAGGCGCTGGCGCAGAACGGCCTCGAGCTGGAATCGGTCGCGATCACGGATCTGGACCAGACCGACCTCGAATTCTTCAACCCCTCGAACCGCTTCGACGCCGAAGGTCTGACGCGCCTGATGGAGGATATCGAGGCCAAGCGGAAGCTGCGCAACGACATCGAGCAGGACTCGATGATCAAGATCCGCACCCGCAACCTCGAAGCCGAGCGGCAGGCGCTGGAGATCGAGCGCGAGAGCGAAACCGCGCGCCTGGAGCAGGAACGCGACATCGAGATGCGCCGCGCGCTACAGCGCACCGAGGTCGCTCGCGAGCGCGCGTTGCGCGAGACCGAGGCCGAGCAGGCCCAGATCACCGCGCGCGAAGCGATCGAGAAGGCCCGCATCTCCAATGAGCAGGCCATCACCGAGGCCCGCATCGCCTCCGAGCGTGAGACGCGGCAGAAGGAGATTGAGCGGACGCGCGTGGTCGAGGAGAAAGAGTTGCTGGCCCGCGAGGAGATCGAGAAAGCGCGGATCGCCAATCAGCGATCGATCGACACCACGCGCATTGCCTCCGAGCGCGAGGTCCGCCAGCGCGAGATCGAGCGCATGCGCACGGTGGAGGAAGCCGAGATTTCTGCCCGCGAGGCGGTCGAGAAGGCGCGCATCCAGCAGGATCGCGTCGTCACCGACGCCCGCATCGCCAACGAGGAAGAGACCCGCCGGCGCGAGATCGAGCGCACCCGCGCGGTCGAGGAAGCCGAGATCGCCGCGCGCGAGGCGACCGAGAAGGCGCGCATCAGCCAGACCATGACCGTCAACGTCGAGCGCATCACTTCCGACGAGCGCACCCGCGCGCTGGAAATCCAGCAGGTCCGCACCATCCAGGAGGCCGAGATCGAGGCGCAGAAGGCGGTCGAGGCCGCCCGCATCGTGCGCGAGAAGACGCTGGCCGCCGAGCGGATCAGCGCCGACCACTCCACCCGCAAGCTGGAGATCGATCGCAACCAGGCGATCGAGATCGCCGGCATTTCCGCGCGCGAGGCCACCGAAGCCTCGCGTATCGCGCAGGAAGAGCGGGTCCGGGCGCTGGAGATCGCGCGCAATCGTACGGTCGAGGAAGCCGATATCGCCTCGCGCGAGGCGATTGAGGCCGCCCGCATCACCCAGGAGAAGACGGTCGCCGCCCAGCGCATCCGCGCCGAGAAGGAAACCCGGAGTCTCGAGATCGAGCGCACCGAGGCCGTGGAAGCCGCCGACCTCAAGCGACGCGACGCGATCGAGCGGCAGCGTATCGATGTCGAGCTCGCGCTGGAGAGCGAGCGGATCGCCTCCTCCCGCACCCGCGAGGTGCTCAACATCGACCAGAAGAAGACGATCGAGCTGGCCGACGAGGAACGCGTCATCGCGCTCGCCGCCAAGCGCGCGGCGCGGATCGACGCCGACCGGCAGGTCAAGCAGGCCGAGATCGTCGCCCGCAAGGATGTCGAGACCACGGACGTCTCACGCGAACAGGCGCTGGAAGCCGCCCGGATCGAGCGCCGCCGCGCCATCGAGCAGCTCGAGGTCGCCCGTACGCAATCGTTGCAAGAGGCCGAGATCGTCGCCCGCGAGGAAGTCGAGCGCGCGCGTATTGCTTCGGACCGTGGCCTCGACGAAGCCCGGATCGGCCGCGAGCGCGATCTGCGCAAGCTGGAGGTCAACCGCGAGAAGGACGTCGAGACGGCGCTGATGGAGAAGGCCATCGCGCTCTATCAGAAATCGCTGGAAGAATCCGCCGCCAAGGTCAGCGCGGAAGATGCCCGCGTCCGCGCCACGGAAGCTGCCGAGCGCGTGATTACCGCCCGTGAAAGCGAGATCGCAAAGCGGCGCAAGACGGTCGAGGTGCTGATCGCCGAGAAGCAAGCCGAGGAGACAAGGATCGCGGCGGAGGCCGAGCGGGTCCGCGCCGCGGTCGAGGCCGAGGCGCAGCGGCTGCTCAACGAGGCCGAGAACGTGCTCACCGACCAGGCCCGCTACTCGCTGTTCCGCCGCAAGCTGCTGGACCGAATCGAGGGCATCGTGCGCGAGAGCGTCAAGCCGATGGAGAAGATCGAGGGCATCCGCATCCTCCAGGTCGACGGCCTCAACGGCAATGGCGGGGGTGGCGGCAGCGGCCGCAGCGCCACCGACGAGGTGATCGATTCTGCCCTGCGCTACCGCGTGCAGGCGCCGCTGATCGACTCAATCCTGTCGGATATCGGCGTCGAAGGCGGCAGCCTCGCAAAAATGCCCGGCCTGATCCGCGAGGCCCGCGACATGCAGGGCATCAAGGATTCCACCCGCAAGAGCGGCGGTGGCGGCGAGAAACCCGCGGCCTCGCCGGAAGGCTCCGCCGAGCCGCGGCCGGAACGCACGCCGCGCAAGAAGGACTAAGAGCGCACCATGGCCAGGGTTTACGTCTCAACTGTCGTGAATGCGCGCAACGACCGCGTCTGGGCCCGCGTGCGCGATTTCAACGGGCTGCCGAACTGGCATCCCGCGATCGCCGAAAGCCGCATCGAGGGCGGCGAGCCCTCCGACAAGATCGGTTGCGTCAGGGATTTTCGCCTGCGCAACGGCGACCGCATCCGCGAAAAGCTGCTCGGGCTGTCCGACTACGACATGTTTTGCACCTACTCGATCCTGGAATCGCCAATGGGAGTCGAAAACTATGTCGCGACGCTCCGGCTGACGCCGGTCACCGACGGCGACCAGACCTTTATGGAATGGACTGCAGAATTCGACTGCGCGCCGGAACGCGAAACGGAGCTGGTCAACAACATCGGTGGCGGCGTGTTTCAGGGCGGCTTCGACGCGCTGAAACGGGCTTTTGGAGGCTAGCCGTGCCGCATATCGTCAAGAGCACGATCCTGGACGCATCCACGGATGCGGTGTGGAATGTGCTGCGCGATTTCAACGGCCATGACCGCTGGCACCCGGCTGTCGCGACCAGCGCGATCGAGCGCGCGCAATCCGCCGACAAGATCGGCTGCGTCAGGCGGTTCAAGCTGAAGGACGGTCCGGAGCTACGCGAGCAGTTGCTGGCGCTGTCCGACCTCGAGCAATCCTTTAGCTACTGCCTGCTCGATACGCCGATCCCGATGTTCAACTATGTCGCGCATGTGCGCCTGCTGCCGGTCACCGACGGCGACCGCACCTTCTGGCACTGGGAGTCGCGCTTCACGACCAGGCCGGAAGATCGCGACAGCATCACGCAGATGGTTTCCGAAGACATCTATCAAGCCGGATTTGAAGCCATTCGCCGGCATCTCAAGGAGGCCGCGTAACCGCGGAAAGATCCATGCCCGTCACGGTGAGGACGTTTACAAGCTCGGGTGACGCGGCGGCAGCGCTGTCGTCGGACCGCAGCGCGCGCTATCTCGGCGGCGGCACGCTGGTAATGCGGGCGCTCAACGAGGGCGACATCTCGATCTCGACCATCGTGCGTGCCAGCGACCACGCGTTGTCGCGGATCGAGGCGACGGGCTCTCGGGTCACGATCGGTGCCGGCGTCACCTTTGCGCGAATCCTGGCTGAGCGCGACCTCGCCTTCCTGCACGCCCCTGCCCGCTCGATCGGCGGACCGGCGGTGCGCAACATGGGCACCGTCGGCGGCAACCTGTTTGCGCCCAATCCATACGGCGACTTCACCGTCGCGCTGCTCGCGCTTGATGCCATGGTCTCCGTGCAAGGCGGGCTCGGCAGCCGCGACATTCCGATCGAGGAATTTTTGCAAGGACGCGAGCGGCAGACCGGCACGCTGGTGCTATCGATCTCCTGCCAGAAGCCGGGCCAGACCGACGCGTTCCGCTATCGCAAGATCGCGCGGATCAAGCCGAAGGGCGGCTCGGTGATCACACTCGCCGCGCACCTGCCTGTCAACGGCAACCGCATCGTCGGCGCGCGGATCGCGCTGGGCTCGATGGCGCCGACGCAAATTCGCGCCCGCGCCGCCGAGCGGGCGCTGGAGGGCCGCTCGCTCGATGCCGCGACCATCAGCGCTGCCGCAGCGGCCGCGGCAGAGGGAACCGCGCCCGGCGACAATGCGCTCGGCAGCGCCTGGTATCGCCGCGAGATCGTCGGCGTGCATCTGCGCCGCCTGCTCTCCGGTCAGGAATAGGATCGTCATGGCCAAGACCGCGCTTCAATTCCGACACAACGGCCGCGACGTCGCGATCTTCGTCGACGGCGGCACCAATCTGCTGGTCGCGCTGCGCGAGCTGATCGGCGACATGACGCCGAAATTCGGCTGCGGCCAGGGTGGCTGCGGCGCCTGCAGCGTGCTGGTCGACGGCGAGTTGCATCTGTCCTGCCTGACCTTGGCCGAGACGGTCGCCGGCCGCTCGGTCGAGACGCTCGACGGCATCAAGGACGGCCCCAACCTGCATCCCCTGCAACGCGCCTTCGCCGACAATTTCGCCGCCCAGTGTGGCTATTGCACCCCGGGCATGCTGATGGCCGCCAAGGCGCTGCTCGACCGCAATCCATCGCCGAGCCGTGACGAGGTCGTCGAAGCGATCTCGGGCAACATCTGCCGCTGCACCGGTTACGAACCCATCATCAACGCCGTGCTCGCAGCCGCCTCCGGCGGCCGAGCGCGGGCGTAAAGGACAGGCCATGCTGGAACTGCGCAAGGACATCTTCGCCGACGAGCGCGACGATAACCTCAAGGAGATCGGCAAACCCACGCAACGTCAGGACATGCTCGGCCATGTCACGGGCACCTCGCCCTATTTCAACGATCACATGCTGCAGGGCATGCTGCATCTGAAGGTCGTGCGCAGCACGCATTCGCATGCGCGGCTGCGCCGCATCGACACCTCGGAGGCCGAACGCGCGCAAGGCGTGCGGCGGATCATCCGCGGCGCCGACGTGCCGGTCAATCTCAACACGCTGCTGAGCCTGATCAATTTCGGCAAGGACGACGAGCCATCGCTTGCGGTGGACAAGGTCCGCTACAAGGGCGAGCCGATCGTCGCCATCGTCGCCGACAGCGAGCGCGAGGCCTTCGAAGCAATAGCAAAAGTCAAGATCGACTACGAGCCGCTGGCGACCGTGTTCGACGTCGAGGACGCGCTGAAGCCCGGTGCGCCCGTGGTCAACGAGGTCTATCCCAGAAACACCTTCACCTATCACGAGACCTACGACCGTCAGCAGCTGCGCTTCGGCGACGCCGATCGGGCGCTTGCCACCGCGGATCACGTGCTGGAACAACGCTACCAGATGTCGCCGATCGAGCACGCGCCGACCGAGACCAACGGCTCGATCGCCGCTCCCGACACCAACGGCCGCTACATCGTCTACACTTCGACCCAGGCGCTGTTCTTCTCGGTCGACACCTGCGCAAAAATCCTCGACGTCCCTTCCAATACTTTTCACTTCATCGGCGGCACGGTCGGCGGCGGGTTTGGCGGCAAGGTCGACACGCTGACCGAACCGCTCTGCATCCTCGGCGCCATGCTGACTGGACGTCCCGTCCGCTATGTGTTCGGGCGCGAGGAGGAGATGCAATACGGCCCGCCACGCGGCGCCGAGCGCATCTACATCAAGGACGGCGTGATGCGCGACGGCCGGATCGTGGCGCGCAATATCCGCGCCTATTTCGATAGCGGCGCCTATACGCGATTGTCGAGCTACGCCGCGGTGAAATGCGCCGCGCATCTGCCCGGGCCCTACACCATCCCGAACGTTCATGGCGACGTCTATTGCGTCTTCACCAACCGCACGCCGGCAACCGCGATGCGCGGCTTCGGGGTGACCGCGATGGATTTTGCGATTGAGTGCCAGATGGACAAGCTGGCCCATCTCGTCGGCATGGATCCGATGGAGTTCCGCATCCTCAATGCCTATCGCGACGGTGACATGAAGGCGCATCGCCGCGAGGCCAAGAACACCGCGCTGATCGAATGCGTCCAGGTCGCGGCCGAGAAAGCAAAATGGCCGATCCGCGAGGAGTTTCGGCGGATGTCCTCGCGCAAGGATGGTGGCGGCGCCCGTGCCGCTATCCCTGCGACCCCGCCCGAGTCCCACGCGCCGGTGGCGGCACCGTCCCAGCAGCGCACGACCTATGACCGCGCCCCCGTCGCGACACGAGAGCCGCCGCCACCGCCTCCTCCGCCGTCGTCACCGACGCCGCCGCGGCCGAACGCGCCGTCGCACGGCGCCACCCGCTTCTCCTCCGTCTTCGGCACCAGGAGGCGCTGACATGACCCGGCATCGCGGACGCGGCATCGCGTCGATCAACTATCCCATCGGCATGAATCTCGGCGGCGATCCGAGCCAGGCGCTGGTGCATTCGAACCCAAGCGGCAAGTTCACGGTTGCGCTGTCGTCGATCGATCTCGGCCAGGGCATGAAGTCGGTGACGCGGCAGATCTGCGCGGAGACGCTCGGCGTCCCCGTCGAGGATGTCTATGTCGACACCGCCGATTCCGATACCGGCCCGCACTGCATGGGCTCGTTCGCCTCGCGCGGCACGCATCGTGTCGGCAACGCCGTGATGGCGGCGGCCCGCGAGGCACGTGGTGTGATGATGGAGGCTGCCGCCGAGGAGTTGGAAGTCAATGCCGCCGATCTCGAAACCGACGGCCGCGGCAACATCCATGTCAAGGGCGCGCCGCACCGATCAATTTCAACCAAGGACGTCGCGATCGCCGCCCAGTTCAAGCAGGGCAAGACCATCTCCGGCCGCGGCATCTTCCTGGTGCCGCTGTCCAACGTCGATCCTGAGACCGGCGAGATGTCGCCGGCGACGTGCTATGCGCATGCCTGCATGGTCGCCGAGGTCGAGGTCGACGACGAGACCGGCGAGGTTGCGATGGTGCGGATGGACTCGGCCTACGAGCTCGGCCGCGCGCTCAACCCGCGGCTGGTCGAGCAGCAACTGGTCGGCGGCGCCTGGATGGGCGTCAGCCACGCGCTGTACGAGACGCCCGAGCCTTATTATCCGGATCCCTCGCACGGGCCGCGCGACTTCGTCGAATATTTGATGCCCGGCCCGGGCGACATCTGCCCACACGACATCGCGGTGCTGGAGCGCCCTGCTCCGGATGGCCCGTTCGGCGCCAAGGGTCCGGGCGAGATGTGCGCCAATCCGGTGCTGCCGGCGGTCGCGAATGCGATCTTCAACGCCGTCGGCGTGCGCATCGACGATCTGCCGATCACGCCGGAAAAGGTGCTGCGCGCGATCAAGGCGCAGGGCGGCGCGCGGCCGCAGGCGCGGCGCTGAGGTCGACATGCCGGTCCGCAGCAACATCGTCGGCATCGACAGCCCGGAGGCGCTGGAGAAGGCGCTGCGTGCGGCCTATTACCTCGCCGACGACAGCATCGCCACCGCCTCCTATCTCTCGCTCGCACTCGGCAAGCCGCTGCTGCTGGAGGGCGCGCCCGGCGTCGGCAAGACCGAGGCTGCAAAGGCGATCGCCGCCGTGCTCGGCCGCAAGCTGATCCGCCTGCAATGCTACGAAGGCATCGATGCGTCCGCCGCGCTCTACGAGTGGAACTATCCGCGCCAGATGCTCGCAATCCGGCAAGCCGGCGAGGAAACCATCGACATCTACGGCGAGTCATTTTTGATCGAGCGTCCGATGCTCGCGGCATTGCGCGCGCCTGATGCCACCGTGCTGCTGATCGACGAAATCGACCGCGCCGACCAGGAGTTCGAGGCTTTCCTGCTCGAATTTCTCTCCGACTTCCAGATCTCGATCCCCGAGCGCGGCACGATCCGCGCGGCCGAGCATCCGGTGGTGGTGCTGACCTCGAACCGGACGCGCGATTTGCACGAGGCGCTGCGGCGGCGCTGCGTCTACCACTGGATCGACTATCCGACCGCCGATCGCGAAGCACGCATCGTGATGATGCGGGCCTCCAGCGTCGCCGAGGCCACCGCGCGCGCGGTCGTCGCGGCCGTTGGCCGGCTCCGCCGTGAACCGCTGAGCAAGGCGCCCGGCATCGCCGAGGCCGTCGACTGGGCGGAGGCCGCCACCCTGCTCTACAACGGCGGCGCGCGCTGGCCGGATGCGTTCAAGCGCTCGATCGGTGTCGCGCTGAAGGACGAGGAGGACCTGCACTACATCTCGCCGCGGCTCGACGCCATCATTGCGGAGGCAGCCGCGTGAGCGACGATCCGAAGCTGCCGCGCGCGGCGCAAATTTTCGTCACCTTCGTCGCGCTGCTGCGCGCCAACGGCTTTTCGGTCGCGCCGGAGCAGACGACCTCGTTCCTGGCCGCGGTCGAACTGCTCGGCCCGCGCAGCATGGAGCACATCCGACAGGCCGGGCTCGCCACGCTGGCGCCGCCGCCGGAGCGGCGCGCCACCTACGATCGGCTGTTCGACCTCCATTTCCGCGGTAGCGAAGCGATCGAGTACGGCGAGGGTGAGGATGACGAGGTCGTCCGCCTGCAGGAGGAAGGCCGTGGCGACGGCGAGCCGCCGCTCGCCGACGAGACCAATGAATCCGGCCTCGCCGCCGCCCGCGCGGAAGCCCTGGTCGAGCGCCGCTTCGCCCAGCCATCCACCAGCGATGCGTTGCGGCGTCTCGCGCGCGAAGCGCCGACCCGATTGCCGCGGCGGCGCGGTCACCGGCGGCGGCGCGCGCGGCGTGGCCCGTTCGCCGATCTGCGCCGGACTCTGCGCGAGAGCGTGCGCAATGACGGCGAAGTGCTGAAGCTCGGACGGCTCCGCCGGCGCCAGCGCCCGCGAAAAATGCTGCTGCTGATCGACGTCTCTGGCTCGATGAAGGCGCGCACCGAGGAGAACATGAAGCTCGCGCATGCGCTGGCGCAGGCGGCGGGCAGTGTCGAGATCTTCACCTTCGGCACCCGCCTGACCCGGATCACCCGGCCGATGCGGCTGAAGCGGCGCGAGCAGGCGCTGAACGCGGCCGCCTTCATCGTCAGCGATTGGGATGGCGGCACGAGGATCGGTGATGCGCTGCAGGCCTTCCTCGCCGTGCCCCGGTTCGGCGGTTACGCGCGCGGCGCGGCCGTCGTGATCGTCTCCGACGGGCTGGAGCGCGGCGATCCCGCAGCGCTGCGCGATGCCGTGGCAAAACTGTCGCGGCGGGCGTGGCGCGTGAGCTGGCTGACGCCGCTCGCCACCACGCCCGGCTTCAAGCCGCAGACCGAGGCGCTGGTCGCGATCCAACGCTTCGTCGATGACATCGTGGACGGCGGATCGAGCGCGGCCGTGGTCGCGCACCTGCTGTCGCTCGGAAGACTCAGGAGAGCTGCGTGACTGACATCGTCGACGGACATCATCACATCTGGCGTCAGGCCGATCTCGCCTGGCTGTCCGGCCCGATGCAGCCGCGCATCTTCGGCCCCTATGAGCCGATCCGCCGTGACTATCCGATCGAAGAGTATCTCGACGACCTCAAGGGCACCGGCGTCACCCGCTCGGTCTATGTCCAGACCAACTGGCCGAACGACAGGTTCGAGGACGAGGCGGCCTGGGTGCAGCACACCGCCGACAAGCACGGCTGGCCCCACGCGATCGTCGCTTACGCTGATTTCAGCGTTGACGATGTCCGTCCGCAGCTCGACCGCCTCAAGCGCTATCCGCTGATGCGCGGCGTGCGGATGCAGCTGCACTGGCACGAGAACCCGCTCTATCGCTTCGCCGCCCGTCCCGACCTGTGCACCGATCCGAAGATCAAACGCAACGTCGCCCGCCTCGCCGACTACGGCTGGAGCTTTGACCTGCAGGTGTTCGCGCCGCAGATGGCCGACGCGGCGGGCCTTGCCGAAGCCAGCCCTGATGTCACCTTCGTCCTGCAGCACGCTGGCATGCTCGAGGATCTGTCGCCGCAGGGCCGCTCAGCCTGGCGCACCGGCATGGCGCGGCTGGCGCAATGCCCGAACGTGGTCTCGAAGCTGTCGGGGCTCGGCACCTTCATCCATCGCAACGATGCCACGCATATCGGCGACATCATGTCAGACACGGTGGCGATCTTCGGCGCCGAACGCTGCCTGTTCGGCTCCAACTTTCCGATCGAAAAGCTCTGGACCAGCTATCGCGATCTGATCGACGCCTTCCGTACCGCCGCCGCGCGGCTGACGCCGGAACAGCGCGAAGCGATTTTCAACAGGACCGCATCACGCGTCTATCGCCTCGGGACGTGACGGCGATGCGACAGACGATAACAGGGAATTGGGAGGGATGAGATGCCGCTGGAGATCAAGATCCTGGACTATGGCGATATCGAGCTGGAATCGAGCTTCCTGGTACTCGGGCGCGATTGCGGCCGCACCCGGCGTGTGCTGACGCTCGGCTTCCTGATCACCGGTGGCGCCTACCCGATCGTGATCGATACCGGCTACCGCTCGAACCAGATCATGGAGACGCTCGGCATGCGCGGCCTCCAGTTCCACGAGAACATGATCGAGAACCAGCTGGCACGTCACGGCGTGCGGATGGGCGATGTCCGCTACGTCTGCCACACCCATCTGCATATCGACCACGCCGGCAAGGACGACCTGTTCCCGATGAACACGACCGTCGTGCTCAACCGCAAAGAGCTGGAATATTCCGTCTCCGGCCTGATGCATCCGCAATATCCGGCACCCGACATCAAGCATCTAATCGACCGCCTGCACACCAAGAGCGCGTTGCGCTTCCTCGACCTGGAAATCACAGGCATGGTCGAGCTGATCCCCGGCGTCTATTGCGAGGCGGCGAATGCGCATACCGAAGGCTCGATGAACATCCACGTCCACACCGCCGACGGAATCGCGACGATCTGCGGCGACGTGATCTATGATTTCAACGACCAGATCGTGACGCCCTTCAACGAGATCCACGATTCCGAGCCGCGCACCACGGGCAATCACGGCACCAGCAAGCGCGCCGAGAAGGCCGCGATCAAGAAGCTGCTGTCGAGCTCGCGCTATCTGCTGCCGGTGCATGATCGCCCGGCCAAGATCGAGGGCGGCAATGTGGTGGGACGGTTGCACGACCAGGTGCCCGGCCCGGTCGTGCAGAGCCTGCCGCAGCGCAACTGGTTCCCGGCGTAACGCGGGAGGCTCCGATGACCCACGTCACCCTGCGCAAGGAATTCGAAGACCTGATCGATCCCTACGCACCGGTCGGCCAGGTGGGGACGGGCTTCGACTTCACGGAGGGACCGATCTGGCATCCGCAGGATCACTTCCTGCTGTTCTCCGACATGCCCGGCGACGTGCGGCGGCGCTGGGATGCGCGGCGCGGCGTGGTCGAGGTCAAGCGTCCAGCGAATAAATGCAACGGCTTGACGTATGATGCGGACCTCAATCTGATCGTCTGCGAGCATGCGACCTCCTCGCTGATTCGCGAGCGGCCGGACGGACGGCGTGAGGTCATCGCCTCGCATTACGAGAATCAGGAGCTCAACAGCCCAAACGACGTCTGCGTCCATTCCTCCGGCGCGATCTATTTCTCAGATCCCTGGTACGGCCGCATGCCGGTCTATGGCGTCGAGCGGCCGCGGCAGCTCGGCTTCCAGGGCGTCTATCGCGTGCCACCCGGCGGCGGCGCGCCGAAGCTCGTGGTCGATCGCCACATGTTCGAGCAGCCGAACGGGCTGTGCTTCTCGCCGGACGAGCGCATCCTCTATGTCAACGACACCGTGCAGACGCTGATCCGCGCCTTCGATGTCAGCGCCGATGGCTCGCTGACCAATCCGCGCGTGTTCGCCTCAGGCATCACCTCCGAGCTGCAGGCCGGCGTCCCCGACGGCATGAAGTGCGACCAGCGCGGCAATGTCTGGGTCACCGCACCCGGCGGCGTCTGGGTCTATTCGCCCGCCGGCGACCTGCTCGGCAAGGTGCGGCTGCCCGAGCTCGTCGCCAACCTCACCTGGGGCGGACCCGATTTCCGTACGCTCTATCTCACCGCGACGCATTCGGTCTATGCGATCCCGACCAAGGTCGGGCCGCGTCACGAGCCCTATATGAGCGGCCGGCGCAGCAGCGGCGCCACCTCATCCGTGCCGGCGCCGAACCTGTCGGCCGGCGACATGCAGCTCGATCCGCAGCGCTGCGCGATGATCATCCAGGATCTGCAGAACGACGTCATCATGGATGGCGGGGCGTTCGCGGATTCCGGCGCGCCCGCGCATGCCAAGCAGCAGCGCGTCGTCGACAATGTGCGGCGGCTCGCCGAAGTCGCGCGCGCCCGCGGCGTCGCCATCATCCATGTCTGGTTCGTCGTCGAGGCCGGCGCGCCCGGCGTCACCTTGAACGCGCCGCTGTTCGAGGGTCTCGTCGACAGCAAGGCGATGGTCCGCGGCAGCTGGGGCGCGGCGCCGGTCTCGGGACTCGAGCCTCGCGCGGGTGATTTCATCGTCGAGAAGATGCGGATGAGCGCCTGGGAAGGCACGCGGCTGGAGACCATTTTGAAGGCCACCGGCCGCGACATGATCATCAACACCGGCGCCTGGACCAACATGTCGGTCGAGCACACCGCGCGCACCGGCGCCGACAAGGGCTATTTCATGATCGTGCCGGAGGACTGCTGCTCGACCATGAATGCAGACTGGCACAACGCCTCCGTCAACTTCGCGATGCAGAACGTCGCCGTCGTCACCAACGCCGATACCGTGATCAAGGCGCTCGGGTGAACGGCAGATGCCAAAGCTGTTCCACCTGAGCTGCTCGCCGCGGGCGGATTCGGAATCGGCCGCCGGCGCGCGCGTCTTCGTCGAACGCTTCGTGCAAGCGCATCAGGATTGGGACATCGACGCCATGAATCTCTGGCGCGATCCGCTGCCCGATTTCGAGGGTTATGTGCTGGAGGCCAAATACGCCCGGATCGGCGGCAAGCCCTTCACGCCGTCGCAGCGCGACGCCTTTTCGATGGTCGAGCGAATCGCGCTGCGGCTGTCGCTCGCCGATCGCGTGCTGATCTCGACACCGATGTGGAACTTCGGCATCCCCTACAAGCTGAAGCAGTGGATCGACGTCATCACCCAGCCCGGGCTGACGTTCCGATACGATCCGGCGCAGGGTTATCTGCCGCTGCTGAAGGACCGGCCGACCGTCGTCATCATCGCCAGCGGCAGCGATTTCGTCACGGGGATGAACCGCGGCCGCATCGACATGGCGACGCCTTACTTGCGCGAGGCTTTGCGCTTCATCGGCATCGGCAACGTCAGATTCGTGCCGATCGGGCCGACGACGGGACCAGCCGATCCAATCCGCGTCGCCCGCGAGACGGCGCATCGCCGCCTCACCGAGATCGCCGCCAGCTTTTGATCGCGACTACGTCGGATGCCACCAGCGGCCGCCGATGACGACGCCCTCGGACACGATCTTGCGATCGCCGATCAGATGCTCGCCGACCACGTCGACATAGTCGAACTGCCCCTGCTTCACCGAAATCAGCGTCGCATCTCCTGCGCAGCCCGGCTTCAGGCTGCCGAGCTCGGGCCGCCGCAGCGCCATCGCGGCGTTGACGGTCGAGGCCGCGATCACGTCCGGCAGCGACATGCCCATGCAGAGGAATTTCGACATCGTCGTCACCTGGTCGAACGCCGGCCCATCGATGCACAGCGCATGGACGTCGGACGAGATCGTGTCCGGATAGAAACCGTTCGCCAGCATCGCCCGCGCCGTCTTGAACGCGAACGAGCCCTTGCCGTGGCCGATGTCGAACAGAACGCCGCGCTCGCGCGCCTCCAGCACGACCTTTTTCACCGTGCCCTGTGCAGTCGCCGGCGTGTTGGGGAACGGCCGGAAGGCGTGGGTCAGCACGTCGCCCGGCCGCAGCCGCGCCAACACCTCCTCATAGCTCGGCGGCGGGTGATCGATATGCGCCATCAGGGGCATGCCGACCTCTTCGGCCACCTCGAGCGCGATCTCCAGCGGCACGATCCCCGAGGTGCCCGAGGCATGCAGGCCGACCCGCACCTTGATGCCGACGATGAGATCGCGGTTCTCGTCCGCGACGCGGGCGGCGTCGATCGGATTCATCAGCCGCATCTCCTCGCTTTCCCCGACCATGACGCGATCAGAGAAGCCGAAGATGCCGGCATGCGAGACGTGCAGATAGGCGAGGATGCGCACCTGGCTCGGCTCGATCACATGCTTGCGGAAGCCCGCGAAATTGCCCGGCCCGGCGCTGCCGGTATCGACCGAGGTGGTGACGCCGGAGGTGCGGCAAAACTCCTCGGCATCGATGCCGAGCGATGTGCCACCCCAGTAAACGTGGGTGTGGAGGTCGATGATGCCAGGTGAAACGATCAGGCCGGAGACGTCGCGCACCTCGGTTCCGGGATCGGGCCTGAGGCCGTTGCCGACCGCCGCCACCTTGCCGGCGGCAAACGCGACATCCGTCACGGCGTCGAGCTTCTGGGAGGGGTCGACCACCCGGCCGCCGCGCAGGATCAAATCGAAAGGCATTCTCTGGGTCTCCGAACGTCATTGACGGGGCCATCATCGCCCGTTCACGACCATTGTGTCTGCCAGATCAAGCCGACACAAGCGAGAGTGCGGCAGCGTCGGTATGCGCCGAATGTGTCAGCTGCCGAGCGGCGGAATGTTCTCGCGGAAGATGATCTCGCTGCGCGATGCCTCGATTCCTTGCATCGCGTCCCGCCCCGCCCGCAGATTGTTGAAGATGCCGATGCAGCTCATGACCGTCGCCAGCTGATTCTGGGTGATCACGGCGTCCATGGTGCCATCGATCAGGAGGCCGCGCGTGTCCGACGTCAGGCCGTGGCCGACGAACACGACGTCACGGGCGCGATTCATCTCCTTGAGCGCTCGCCCGACGCCGTCGGCCGCGCCGCCGATGTTGTAGATTCCGGCGAGATCCGGATGCTGGCCGAGCAGCATGCGGGTCTGCCGGTAGTTGCGGTCGGCATCGTCATGGCCTTCGCGCAGACCGACCACCTTGATCGCCGGAAACAGTTCCTCGAACAGATGCAGAAAGCCCATCTCGCGCTCCTCATGCGCGCGATAGCTCAGGCTGCCCGCGATCATCGCGACTTTCGCCGGTCGCGGCCCGATGAAGCGGGCGATCATGAAGCCGGCGGTGCGCCCGGCGGCGCGATTGTCGAGCCCGACATAGGCGGCGCGGCGGGCGTTGAGGATGTCCGAGATCAGCGTGACGGTCGGCACGCCGCGCGCGGCGAGCATGTCGACGGCTTCCCGCACCGCCGGATGCTCCAGCGCCATGAAGGCGATTCCATCCACCTTGTCGCGATGATGCCAGAGCCGCTGCGCCAGCAATTCCGGATTGAAGCTCTTGATGTGGTCGACCTGGCAGCGGACGTTGAACGGCGCGAGCCGCACATCCGAATGCGCGATCAGCTGGCCGAGCGTCGAGAGAAAGCGGTTGGTGCCGGCCGGCAGCACGAACAACAGCCGCATCGGTTTCGGCGTCATCGCCGCCTGCAGCTCCTCGGCCGGCATGTAATTCAGCTCGGATGCCGCCGCGAATACGCGCTGCTTGGTGATGGCGCGCACGCCGGGCCGGCGATTGAGCACGCGGTCCACCGTCGCCGTCGAGACGCCCGCGCGTCGCGCGACGTCGACGATGCGGCTCAGGCCGGGCGTTGTCAGCTTATCCATCGCGCCCTCAAAACCATCAAAAACCATCATTCTTAGGGTTTGACACTGCAGCAATATCAGATGTTTTTAGCACGGAAAGACATCAAGCCAATCAAATAACATCAGAATACCGCGGAGGAAACCCATGAGCCTGTCTCGTCGCCGCGCCCTGCAGGCGCTCTCGATCATTCCGGCCGCCGGCCTCATTGGCGCGCTGCCGCGTCCCGCACGCGCCGCCGAGTTCTCGCTGAAATACGGCAACAACCTGCCGATGACGCATCCGCTCAACATCCGCGCGCAGGAAGCCGCCGAGCGCATCGCCAGGGAGAGCAAGGGCCGCGCGGAACTGGCGATCTTCCCGAACAACCAGCTCGGCGGCGACACCGACATGCTGGCGCAGGTGCGTAGCGGCGCCATCAATTTCTTCACGCCGTCGGCGCTCGTCGTCGCGACGCTGGTGCCGGTCGCCGCGATCAACGCGGTCGGTTTTGCGTTTGCCGATTACGACCAGGTCTGGAAGGCGATGGACGGCAGCCTCGGCGCGCATGTCCGCGCCGCGATGGCCAAGGTCGGGCTCTACGCCTTCGAGAAGATGTGGGACAACGGTTTTCGCCAGATCACCAGCGGCGCCAAGCCGATCGAGAGCGCCAAGGACATGGACGGGCTGAAGATCCGCGTGCCCGTCAGCCCGCTCAGCATCTCCATGTTCAAGGCGCTGTCGGCCTCGCCGACCAGCCTGCAATTCAGCGAAGTCTACTCCTCGCTGCAGACCCGCATCGTCGACGCACAGGAAAATCCGCTGCCGATCATCCAGGTGGCAAAGCTCTACGAGGTGCAGAAATACTGCGCCATCAGCAACCACATCTGGGACGGTTTCTGGTTCGTCGCCAACGGCCGCGCGTTCGACGCACTGCCCGCCGACATCAAGGCCATCGTGTCAAATGCGATCAATGATGCCGGCCTGAAGCAGCGCGAGGACATCAAGGCCTTCAACGCGACGGTGCAGGCCGATTTGCAGGCAAAGGGCCTGGCGTTCTCGAAGCCCACGCCCGATTCGTTCCGCGCCAAGCTGCGCGACGCCGGCTTCTACGGCGAGTGGAAGGGCCGCTTCGGCGAGGAAGCCTGGGGCTTGCTCGAAAGCGCCGTCGGCAAGCTGGCCTGAGGGCACGATGACGGTCGCTGAACATCAGCTCGCGGGCGTGGAGAGCGTTCGCGTCTCCGCCGGCTCGGCGCCGCGGAGCATCCTGAACGCCTGCGCAGCGTTCGACCGTTGGCTCGGCGCGACCGTCGAAACGGTCGCCGCCGGTCTGGTGCTGGTCGAGATCGGCATCCTGCTCGCCGGTGTCGTCAGCCGTTACGTGTTGCATCGCCCGCTGGTGTGGTCGGACGAGCTGGCGTCGATCCTGTTCCTCTGGCTATCGATGCTTGGCGCGGTGATCGCACTGCGCCGCGGCGAGCACATGCGGATGACCGGGTTGATCAGCCATGCCGGCCCGGCCGCGCGCGCCTTCCTCGAGACGATGGCGACCATGGCTCCGCTGGCGCTGCTGTTGCTGATCCTGCATCCGGCCTTCGACTATGCCAGCGAGGAAGCCGTCATCGTGACGCCGGCGCTCGAGATCAGCAACGCCTGGCGCGCCGCGGCGATCCCGGTCGGATTGACGTTGATGGTGATCACATCGGTCATCCGTCTGCTGCAGCGCCATCGCCCCACACTGCTTCTCGCCGCCCTGCTCACGACAGCCGCGCTGATCGCCGCCTTCTGGCTCGCCGGACCGATCCTGCAGCCGCTCGGACGCTATAACCTCATCATCTTTTTCGTCGGCGTCGTCGCAGCCAACGTGTTCGCCGGCGTGCCGATCGCCTTCTCCTTTGCACTCGCGACCTTCGGCTATCTCGCGCTGACCACGACCACGCCGATGATGGTGATGGTCGGCCGCCTCGACGAAGGCATGTCGCATCTGATCCTGCTCGCGGTGCCGCTGTTCATCTTCCTCGGTGCGCTGATCGAGATGACCGGCATGGCGCGCGCCATGATCCAGTTCCTCGCGAGCCTGCTCGGCCATGTCAGAGGCGGACTGTCCTACGTCCTGATCGGCGCGATGTATCTGGTCTCGGGCATCTCGGGCTCGAAAATCGCCGACATGGCCGCGATCGCGCCGGTGCTGTTTCCGGAAATGCAGCGGCGCGGCGCCAAGCCCGGCGATCTCGTCGCGCTGCTGTCGGCGACCGGCGCGCAGACCGAAACCATTCCGCCGAGCATCGTGCTGATCACCATCGGCTCGGTGACGGGCATCTCGATCGCCGCGCTGTTCACGGGCGGCCTGCTGCCGGCGCTGGTGCTCGGCGCGGCACTCTGCGCCGTCGTGTGGTGGCGCTACCGGCGCGAGGATCTCAGCCATGTGCAGCGCTACAGCAAGCGTGAGATCGCGAAACTTACCCTGATTGCGCTGCCCGGCATCCTCTTGCCCTTCCTGATCCGCACCGCGATCGTCGAGGGCGTCGCCACCGCGACCGAGGTCTCGACCATCGGCATCGTCTATGCGGTGCTGGCAGGCCTCTTGATCTATCGCCAGTTTCCGTGGCGGCGGCTGAAGCCGATGCTGGTCGAGACGGCGTCGCTGACCGGCGCAATCATCTTCATCATCGGCTGCGCCACCGCGATGGCCTGGGGCCTGACCCAATCCGGCTTCTCGCAACAGCTGGCCTCCGCGATGGCGAAGATGCCGGGCGGCGCTTACGGCTTCCTCGCGATTTCGATCCCGGCCTTCGTGATCCTCGGCAGCGTGCTCGAGGGCATTCCGGCGATCGTGCTGTTCGGCCCGCTGCTGTTTCCGATCGCGCGGCAGGCCGGCGTGCATGAGGTGCACTACGCGATGGTCGTGATCCTCGCCATGGGCATCGGCCTGTTCGCGCCGCCATTCGGCGTCGGCTATTACGGCGCCTGCGCCATCAGCAAGATCTCGCCCGACGAAGGCTTGAAGCACATGTGGGGCTACGTCGCCGCCCTGTTCCTCGGCCTTGCCGTCGTCGCCGCCGTGCCGTGGCTGTCGACCGGCTTCCTCAAATTCTAGAACAAACGGAGTTGACCGTATGAGCCGCTTCTTCGGCGAGATCAGGCAGGCCGGCTATGTCGTCAAAGACATCGAGCAGGCCATGGACTATTGGAGCCGCGAGCTCGGCGTTGGACCGTGGTTCTACAATCCGCGCGTGCCGATCGTGAACTACCGCTATCGTGGCGGGGCCTACGAGCCGCACAATTCGGTGGCGCTGGCGAATTCCGGCTCGCTGCAGATGGAGCTGATCCAGATCCGCAACGAGGTGCCGTCGATGTATGCCGATTTCCTCAAGGCCGGACATACCGGACTGCAGCATGTCGCCTACTGGACCGAGGATTACGATTCCGATCTGACCCGGCTGGAAGCCCAAGGGTTCAAAGCCGTGATGAGCGGCGAAGTCGGCACACGCGGCCGCTTCGTCTATTTCGACACCGAGTATCATCCGGGAACCGTGATCGAATTGTCGGAGGTTGCCGGCCCCAAGGGCAGGATGTTTGACCTGATCCGCGAAGCAGCCAAGAATTGGGACGGCAAGGATCCCGTGCGTCCGTTCCCGGACCTTGCGAAACTCTGACCTCCCGGCGGCACCGGTCACGTGATGACAAGTCCTGTTCGCATCGAAGCTGATTACCTGATCGAAACCTCCGTCGATCCGCGCCTTGCCGCGGAAACGATGGCGGGCGAGCAGTCGAGCGGGACCTTCGTCGCCGTGCCCGGCGAGACGCCGGAGCTGAAACAGCGCGCCGCCGCGCGCGTCGAGGCGATCGAGCTGCTCGATGCGGTGGCGACGCCGTCCTTGCCGGTGGCCCGGCCGATCGATGCCGGCGGCTCCTGGCGCCGCGCGCGGGTCACGCTGTCATGGCCATCAGACAATATCGGCGCGTCGCTGCCGAACCTGATGGCCACGATCGCCGGCAATCTCTGGGAATTGCGCCAGCTCACCGGGCTTCGGCTGCTCGACCTGCGGCTGCCCCGCACCTTCGCGGATGCGTATCCCGGCCCGAAATTCGGTGTCGCCGGGACGCGCAAGCTTGCTTGCGTGAACGGCCGGCCGCTGATCGGCACCATCATCAAGCCGAGCATCGGCATGAGCCCGGACGAGACGGCAAGCCTCGTCGCCACGCTGTGCGAAGCCGGCATCGACTTCATCAAGGATGACGAGCTGCAATCGGACGGTGCCTACTGCCCGTTCGATGCGCGGGTGCGCGCCATAATGCGCGTCGTCAACGACAACGCCGAGCGAACCGGCAAGAAGGTGATGATCGCCTTCAACCTGACCGGCGAGATCGACCAGATGCGCCGCCGCCACGACCTCGTGTTGAGCGAAGGCGGCAGCTGCGTGATGGCAAGCATCAATTCGGTCGGGCTGGTTGGCATGATCGAGCTCGGCCGTCATACGCAACTGCCTGTTCACGCGCATCGCAATGGCTGGGGTGCGCTGAATCGTCATCCCGCGCTCGGTTGGGAATTCACGGCCTGGCAGAAGATCTGGCGGCTCGCCGGTGCCGACCACATGCACGTCAACGGCATCGGCAACAAGTTCAGCGAGACCGATGACAGCGTGGTGAGATCGGCACGGGCCGCGCTGACGCCGCTATACGATGACAAACCGTGCATCGCGATGCCGGTGTTCTCGTCCGGACAGACCGCCGCGCAGGCCGCCCCCACCTATCGGGCCTTGCGTTCACCCGACCTGATTTTTGCAGCTGGCGGCGGCATCCTCGCGCATCCCGATGGACCCGCGGCCGGCGTCACCGAGCTGCGCTCGGCATGGGACGCCGCGATGAAGGCATCGGCATGAGCCGTCCCCTGCGTCTTCCCGACGGTCCGTTGATCGCCTTCTATGGCGACGACTACACCGGCTCGTCCGCGGCGATGGAGGCCCTCACCTTCGCCGGCCTGCCGACGATCCTGTTCCTCGAACTGCCGACGGCGGAGCGCCTCGCCGCATCGCTGCACTTCCGCGGCATCGGCATTGCCGGCGTTGCGCGGTCGAAGGACCCGGCATGGATGGACCAAAACCTCCCGCCGGTGTTCGAGACGATCGGCAACGTCGGCGCGCCGATCTCGCACTACAAGGTCTGCTCGACGTTCGATTCCTCGCCGCAGATCGGTTCGATCGGTCGCGCGATCGACCTTGCGGTGCCGCGTCTCGGCGGCACATGGCATCCGCTGCTGGTGGGATCGCCGGCGATGGGCCGCTACCAGGCGTTCGGACATTTGTTCGCGACCGTCAACGGCGTCGGCCACCGCCTCGACCGCCATCCGACCATGTCGCGTCATCCCGTCACGCCGATGGATGAGGCCGATCTCGGCCGCCACCTCGCGCGCCAGACCGCGCGGCGGATCGGGCTGGTGGATTTCGTCACGATGGCCAGCGGACGCGCCGACCGCTTCCTCGCAAAGGCGATCGGCAATGGCGACGAGATCATCTCGCTCGACGTGCTCGATCAGGCATCGCTGGTCGCAGCCGGCCGCCTGATCTGGGAACACCGCGGCGCCCGGCTGTTCGCCGTCGGATCGCAAGGCGTGGAGCAGGCGCTGGTCGCTTACTGGCAATCGGAAGGCCTGATCCCGAACACGAAGGCGAGCCAGACGCTCACGCCCGCGAAACGGATCGCCTGCGTCTCCGGCTCCTGCTCGCCTGTCACGGCCGAGCAGATCGCGCACGCCGCGCGGCACGGCTTTGAGATCGTGCGGCTCGACGCAGCGCGCGCGGTCGATCAAGCCGAATGGGCCAAGGAAATTGGCCGCGCTGCCGAGCACGGGCTTGCCGCGATCTCCACCGGACGCGATCCGCTGTTGATCACCGCCAGCGGTCCCGACGATCCCGCAATCGCCGCGCTCAACGCGGCCATCGAGGCGAGCGGCTCGACGATGGCCGCGGTGAACGACCAGATCGGCACCGGGCTCGGCCAGGCGCTCGATCGCATCCTGCAGGCGGCACGGCTTGAACGCACTGTCGTTGCCGGCGGCGACACCTCCGGCCGCGCCCTGCCGGCGATGGAGATCTACGCCCTGACGGCGATCGCGCCCCTGGCCTCGGGCGCACCGCTGTGCCGTGCATCCTCGGACCGCGCGCATGCACAGATCGAGATCACGCTGAAGGGCGGCCAGGTCGGCGGTGCCGACTTCTTCTGCCTCGCCCGCGACGGCAAGGCATTCTGAACTAGCGCGGCTTCAGCAGTTCGCGCGCGACGATCAGCTTCTGCACCTCGGTCGCGCCCTCATAGATGCGCAGTGCGCGGATTTCGCGGTACAGGCTCTCGACCACCTCACCGGAGCGGACGCCGCGGCCGCCGAACATCTGCACGGCGCGATCGATGACGCGCTGCGCGGTCTCGGTCGCCGACAGCTTTGCCATCGCGGCTTCCCGCGTGGTCGGCAGTTTTTGGACGTCACGGCGCCAGGCCGCGCGGTAGGTCAAAAGCGCAGCCGCGTCGGTCTCGGTCGCCATGTCGCCGAGCGCGGCCTGCGTCAGCTGCAGATCGCCAAGCGTCGCGCCGAACATGCGCCGGCTGCGCGCATGCGCCAGTGCCTCGTGGATGGCGCGGCGGGCAAAGCCGAGCGAGGCAGCCGCCACCGAAGCGCGGAAGATATCGAGCGTCTGCATCGCCAGCTTGAAGCCGCCGCCGGCCGCACCGAGCCGACGGCTTGCCGGGATCCGGCAGTTGTCGAAACGCAGCGTCGCCAGCGGATGCGGCGCGATCACGTCGATCCGTTCGGCAATGCCAAAGCCGGGATCATCGGGAAACACGACGAAGGCCGAGATGCCGCGCGCGCCCGGCGCCTCGCCGGTGCGCGCAAACAGCGTGTAGACATCGGCAATGCCGCCATTGGAGATCCAGGTCTTCTCGCCGTTGATGACATAGGCATCGCCATCCTCGCGCGCCGAACACGCCATCGCGGCAACGTCGGAGCCTGCGTCCTTCTCCGACAGCGCGAAGGCCGAAAGCCATTCGCCGGATCGCACCTTCGGCAGCACCGCCTGGCGCAGCTCCTTTGAGCCGCCCAGCGCGATCGCGCCGGAGCCGAGGCCTTGCATCGCAAAGGCGAAATCGGCAAGGCCGTCGGCATAAGCGAGCGACTCCCGCGACAGGCAGATCGAGCGGGAATCGATCATGGCGGCATCGCCATCGGGCGCGGCGACCGCGCAGTCGAGCAGGCCCGCCTGCCCCATCGCGCGCACCAGCTTGCGGCAGGCGGTGTCGACGTCTTGATGATCGATCGCATCGAGCGCGCCCGATCCGACGAAGCGATCGAGCGCGTCGCCGATCGCGCGGTGGCGCGGCTCGAAGAACGGCCAGTCGATCCAGTCGCGGGTGATGACTTTCGCAGCGCTGCTCATGGGCTCGCCTCCTCGGCTGATGGCACGGTGGCCGCGGGAGGCGGCCGCCGTCGACCCTAAATTATTTTATACTTAAACTATTTGGTCGACGAGCGCCCGTCAAGACGGTCGCGCGCAGGCGTCGTGCGTGACCGAGGCGCGCTTGAATTTACTTTTGGCCTCAACTATCTTGCATTGATGATCGCAGGCCGGGAGATTTGATTTGGCACTCGTGAAGGAGCCCTCGCCGGTTACGGCCAAGGACGGGCCGGACCAGGATGGCGAATACCGGGCACAAACGAGGCTGTGGCTCCGCCTGCTGGCCTGCACCACCCTGATCGAGGGCGAGCTGCGGCGCCGGTTCCGCGAGGAATTCGATTTCACGATGCCGCGCTTCGACGTGCTGGCCCAGCTCGACCGCGAGCCGAGCGGGCTCGTGCTCGGCGAACTGCCGAAGCGGCTGATGGTCTCCGCCGGTAACCTCACCCCGATCGTCGATCGTCTGGTCGAGGACGGCTACATCACCCGTACGCCCTCCACGCTCGATCGCCGCGTCCAGATCGTCTGCATGACCGTCGAGGGCCGCAAGGCGTTCCGCCGCATGGCCAAGAGCCATGGCTCGTGGCTTGCATCGCTGCTGGCTGATGTGCCGCAGGAGCGGGTCAACGGATTGATCGAAGAGCTCGACGAGCTCAAAGGCGCCGTCCGCGACGCCCTGCAAAAGAGCTAGAGCATGATCCGGAAAAGTGTGAAGCGGTTTTCCGAAAAGATCATGCTCAAACAAAGACCTAAAGCGCGATGACGATTCAACCCAATCTCATCGCGCTTTAGCGCTTCACACGATAGCCGGCTTTGTCACGATCCCACGTGTCGCCAGTCACGCCCGCGTCACGAAGTGACCCCTTCTTGATCTTGCCATTCTCCGTCAGCGGCATCTGGCTTAGGAAGCGCACGTAACGGGGAATCGCGAAATAGGCCATCTTGCCCTCGCAATGCCTGACGATGTCGATCGCCTCCAGCGCCTGCCCGGCTTCCAGCTTGATTGCGGCAGCGACCTCGTCCTCGCCAAGCTCCGACGGCAGCGGATAGATCGCGCAGGCCTCGACGGCGGGATGCGCCATCAGCACCTGCTCGACCTCCCAGGACGAGACGTTCTCGCCACGGCGGCGGATCGAGTCCTTCATGCGGTCGATGAAGCGATAGTGCCCGTCCGCGTCCCGCACCACGCGGTCGCCGGAGTGGAACCAGAGATTCTTCCAGGCCTCGACCGTCTTCTCCGCCATGCCGAAATAGCCCGTGGCGAAGGCGAACGGCTCCCTCGGGCGCAGCACCAGCTCACCCGCCTGCCCGTCCGGCAGCACCGAGTCGTCGGCATCGACGATCCGCGCCTCCACGCCGTCGGCGAGATAGCCCATCGTGCCCGGGCGATCGGCCGGGATCGTGCCCGCGAAAACGAAGTTGGTTTCGGTCGATCCATAGCCGTCGACCAGCGGCACGCCGAAACGCTCCAGGAACGGTGCGTGGATTTGCGCCGGCACGCCGCCGCCGAGCGCGACGCGGACGCGATGCGCGGAATCGTCAATGCCCTTCGGCTGCGCCAGCAGCATCGTCGCCATCGCCCCGAGCAGATAGGCGACCGTTGCCTCATGGCGCTTCGCGGCGGACCAGAAGCCCGAGGCGGAGAATTTCGACTCCAGCACGTAGGTGCAGCCGTTCAGGATCGCCTGATAGAACGCGTTCAGCGCGTTGGTGTGAAACAGCGGCAGCGTCGTGAACAGCACATCGCCCTCGCGGATGCCGAGCGCGCGCGCCGAGTAGACGCCCCACCAGTACAGCTGCGCCTGTGGGCAGCAGACGCCCTTGGCCGGGCCCGTGGTGCCCGACGTGTAGAGAATGGCGACGGTGTCGCCGGGGCGCGTTGCGCCGGCTTCCAGCTTGGCGCCGAGAGAGGGCAACGGCATCAACCGCCGCTTCGCATCAGCAACCTCGGCGATGTCGCCGATGATCCATGTCAGCGCCGGCAGCGCGACGTCGCTCTCCACAGTATCGAACGCGCCGAGCATCGGCGCCTCGACGACGAGCAGCGAGGGCTGCGAGTTGCGCAGGATGTGCGAGAGCTGAAAGCCGCGCAACGCGGTGTTAACAGGGACGACAATGGCGCCGAGCCAGGCGCAGCCGAGATAGACCTGCAGGAATTCCGGACGGTTCGAGCACATCAGCGCGACGCGGTCGCCCGGCCGGATGCCGGCGTCGTGCAGCGTCCGCGCTGACGCTGCCGCGATGTCGGCGGTCTCCGCGTAAGTCCAGCGCGTCTCGCCGGAGACCAACAGCACGCGATCACCATAGCGCGCGGCCTGCCGTGTCAGGATCGTGGACAAGATCCGATCCGACGGTGGAAACGCTTCGATCGCGCGCGCCCAGGCGGGTGCGGCTCCGACGGCTTCGCTGGCGTTGTGCGGCACACTCTCCTCCGTCAGGCCGGGCGCGGGCAACAGGGCGGCGCGCCAATTACTTTAAATATAAAATAATTGACGATCCCCCGGTTGGTCAAGGCAGCAGCTTGTATTTGCCGTCCTCGATCTGGACCATGATGCGCGAGCGTGCGTCGACGCCGTGCCGATCCGCCGGCGTGTAGGAATAGACGCCCTGGGTGCCGACCACGTCCTTGGTCGTGAACAGCGCCTGGCGCAACGCGAGGCGAAACTCCGGCGTGCCCGGCTTGGCGCCGGTCGCAAGCGCGCGCTTGGCGGCATCGGCCAGCACCAGCCAGCCGTCGAACGAATAGGACGAGAACGAGTCGGTCGGCGGCTCGCCGCTCGCCTTCTCGAACGCCGCGCGGAACGCCAGCGCCACCTTCTGAATCGGATTGCTGTCAGGCAGTTGCTCCGCCGCCGTCACCGGCCCGGTCGGGCAGATGATGCCGTTCGCCGCCTTGCCGGCGAGGCGCAGGAAGTCGGCGCTGATCATGCCGTGGTTGCCGTAGAGCGGCCCCTTGTAGCCGCGCTCGGACAGCGCGATGACGGGCAGCGCGCCGGGCGTGCCGGTGCCGCCCAGCATGATCGCATCGGGCTTCGAGGCGACGACGCGCAGCACCTGCGCGGTCACCGAGGAATCCGATCGCGCGTAGCGCTCATTGGCGACCACTTTGATGTCGGTGCCCTTGGCCGCCTCCACCAGCGAATTGTACATGAGATCGCCGAACGCGTCGGAGAAGCCGAGGAAGGCGACGGTCTTCAGGCCCTTCGCCTTCATGTGGTCGACGATGCCCTGCACCAGGAGCGGCGTCGGCTGCGGCGTTTGCACCACCCACGGCCCGCCCTCGCCTGCCGGCACCGGCGCGATCGGCGACACCGCGATCATCGGCACCTTCATTTCGATCGCGGCGGTTGCCATCGCCAGCGTCTGCGGCGCGCCGGAGGTGCCCATCAGGATGTCGACCTTGTCCTGTTCGACGAGCTTGCGCGCATTCCGCGTCGACGCGGTCGCGTCGGACGCATCGTCAAGCTGGATGACCCTGAACTTCTCGCCGCCGATCTCGCCGATATAGGCCTGCCCGGCCGCAATGCCCTTGCCGTTGGGAATCCCGATCGACGACACCGGTCCGCTGAGCGCGGTGACGAAGCCAACGAGGATTTCCGCATGCGCGAGCGAGGGAATGGCGACGAGCAGGACAGTTGAGGTCAGCAGGCGCTTGATCAGGGTCATGTCACTTTTCTTCTTGAGGAGTTTGGTTGTCAGGCGTCGTGTCAGCTCACGACGCCACCAGCGCGATGACCCGGAGCGGACTGCCCGAGCCGTTCTGGATCTTCAGCGGCGCCGCGACGATCACCGCACCGGTCGGTGGCAGCTGATCGAGATTGCACAGGCACTGCAGACCATAACGCCCGCCGCCATGCAGGAAGTGGTGCGCCGGATACGGCGGATCGAGATGACCGGCCTGACCGGCATCGGTGCCAATGGTCTCGGTGCCGAAGCCGATGATGCCGCGCTCCTCCACCAGCCACTTCATCACCGCCGGATTCGGCCCCGGCGTATGCGCGCCGTCGTCGCGCAGATTGGCGTAGTCGCGCCAGCCCTTCTTGGACCAGTCGGTGCGCAGCAACACCCAGTGACGCGCGGGAATCTTGCCGTGCTTGGCTTCCCACGCCTCGACATCCGCGATCGACAGCAGGAAGTCTGGGTCCTTCGCAGCCTGTGCCGAGCAGTCGATCACGCAGGCCGGCGCCATCATGTCCCGCGTCGGCATGGTGTCGACGGCGTTGTTGGCGAGATCCTTGCCGGTGAACCAGTGGATTGGCGCATCGAAATGCGTCCCCGTATGCTCGCCGAAGGTGACGTTGTTCCAGTACCAGGCCGGCCCACGGCCGTCATAGCGCGAGATCTCCTGGATGCGCACCGGCGCGGCCTGGCCGAACTCCGGCGGCAGCACGATGACCGGGAAATCCGGACTGAGCGTGAAGGTCAGGTCGACGACGCGCACCGCGCCGGATGAAATCGCACTCGCCAGCTCCAGGAGATTCTTGCTTTGCATGTTGTCGTCCTCCGGCTTGGTTGCAGTTTGATTTTATCGGTCGAGCTCGCGCTCGAGCGCTTTGGGATTGGCCGCCAAGCGCTGCCTGATCTCTTCGGCGACGTCGCCGACGTAGACGTCTTCAAGCCCGTTCTTCAGCGCCGAGACGATCGCGGACGCCACCGCGCGCGGTGCGACCTTCGGCGGCGGCACGGTCTGGAACCACTCATTGTCGACCGGCCCCGTGAAGAGATTGACCACCTTGACGCCGCCCGGCCGCAGTTCGGCGCGCAGGCAATGCGACAGCGACAGGCACGCGGCCTGCGACGCGGAATACGCGCCGAACGCCGGCCAGTTCGCCAGCGCATAGACCGAGAGCACATTGACCCAGGCCGCCGCGTTGTTGACGCCGTCGGCACCGCGCATCCGCATCGCCGGCCCAAAGCCCTGCGCGAGATTGACGAAGCCGAGATAGGCCTGGTCGATCTCGTCGCGCATCACGCTGGTACCCCTGCGATCGAGCAGACCGCCGGCGCGGACATATTCCGTGGTGTTGACGAGGATATCGACCTTGCCGCCGATGTCGGCCGCGAGATCGTTCACCGACTTCTCGTCAGCAGCATCGAGCGCCACGATCTCGATACCCTCGTGCCCGCGCAGCGCGCTCTCGCCGGGGAACGGACGCCACGGCTCGGCGATACCGACGAACACGGTCTTGGCGCCGGCCGCCTTCAGCGCCATCGCGGCTTCCTGTCCGACCACGCTGCGGCCATTGGTGACGAGCACGCGGCGGAATTTCGGATCGGCGGTCAGTTCGCGCCACTGCCGGTCGTCTGCCATGTTGGGCGTCTCCCCTTCGGGTCGGGCAAAGGCCACGGCCTGACCGCTCTTGTCGAGCTGGAACGACATCAGGACGGCTGCGGTCTCCACGCAGTCGGCATGCAGATGCGCGATGATGATGGGGCCACAGTCCATCTTGATGAGGCCGGCGCGCCAGGGCGCGCGCTCGCGGAAATAGACGTCGCTCGGCACCCGCGCCGTCGTCTCCGACAGCAGCGTCCCGCGCCGCGGCGCGTCGACGAAGGCAAGCCCCGACGACAGGCATGATGGGCATGCCTCGCGCGCTGGATAACAGAACGTGCCGCAGGCCTCGCAACACTGCAGCATGAAGCGGCCTTCGGCGGCGGCGCGCGTGAAGCCGTGCGATTTGCGGCTGCGCGGCCGCGGCGGCGCGGTCGGCAGCCGCGTCCGCAGCAGCGGGTTCTTACGCCCCGGCGGTTTGATCGGCTCGATCATCGCGAAGGCCCTGCAAAGATCGCAGCCCCGGAGGCGAGGCCGCGGTCATAATTGATCATGCCGAAGCCGGAGGCGAGCGCGAGTTTCGCATCCTTGACCTGCGTCGGCCCGGCGGTTCCCAGCACCTGCCGTAGTCCCTCGACGAGTCCGAGATAGGCGCCGGCAGCACCGGCCTGACCGACCGACAGTTGCCCGCCCGAAACGTTATGCGGGAAATCGCCGCCGATGGTGAGATCATGCTGCCGCACGAAGTCGGCGCCCTCGCCCTTCCTGCAGAAACCGAGATCCTCGAACTGCATCATCACAATGACGGGATAGTCGTCATAGGTCTGCACCACGTCGAGATCGTCCGGCTTCACGCCGGCCATTGCATAGAGCTCGTCGATATCCATCGCCCAGCCGCCGCGGACCTGCATCGGGTCTTCGGCGAAAGCATTGTAGCGCTCGATGGTCGACAGCAGCTTGGCCGCCGGCAGCCCGAGCGACTTCGCGGTGTCGTCGCGCATCACCAGGAACGCCTCGGCGCCGGCACAGGGCATCACGCAATCGAAGAGATGGATGGGATCGGAGATCGGCCGCGCCGCAAGGTATTGCTCCATGGTCAGCGGCGACTTCATCAGCGCATGCGGATTGCGCAGCGCATTGGCGCGCTGGGAGACCGCGATCTTGCCGAGATCCTCGCGCGTGACGCCGTAGGTCCGCATGTAATTGCGCGCGATCAGCGCGAAACTCGAATTGGCCCCGCCGGCGCCGTAGGGATAGACGGCGTCCTGGTTGAAGCGGGAGAAATTCTCCAGCGTCAGCCGGAAGGAATCGACGTGGTTGGCATCGCCGGCGACGCAGGCGACGATGTCGGCGTCATGCGCCTGCACCGCGCGTGCGGCACGGCGGAGCGCTGCGATCGCGCTGGCGCCGCCGAGCGGAATCGTATCCAGCCAGCGCACACAGAGCCCGAAATGCTGGGTCAGGCCGACGCCAGAGTCCGGTCCCATCGTAAAACTCGAGACACAAAGCCCGTCGATGTCGGAGACCTTGATTCCGGCCTGCGTCACCAGTTCACGGATCGCCTGGCCGATCCACCATTGCGCGCTCTCGACGGAGTAGCGCACATAGGGAATCGTGACCGGCGCGGCCATCACGATTCCGTCGTAGGGTGCGCGCAGGGTCTTTGTCACCATGCCGCCTCAGACCACGGTCAGCTTGACGTCGATGTTGCCGCGCGTCGCGTTCGAATAAGGGCAGCGCTCATGCGCGCCGGCGACGATCTCTTCGGCGACCGACTTCTCGACGCCGGGCAAAGTCACCTGCAGCTCGACCGCGAGCGCATATCCGACCGGCACGGGACCCATCGCGACCTTCGCGGTCACCGACGGCTCGGCCGTCGGCACGATCTTGCGCGTGCGGGCAACGAGCTTCACGGCGCCGAGGAAGCACGACGCGTAGCCGGCGGCAAACAGCTGCTCCGGATTGGTGCCCTCGCCGCCGGGACCGCCCAGCGACTTCGGAACCGACAGCGACACGTTCAGCAGCCCATCGACGCTCGCGGCCTTGCCGTCACGGCCGCCATTCGCCGTCACCTCAGTCTCGTAAAGGATCTTCTCGGGCTTCATCATGCCGTTCTCTCCCAAATTCTCAGCGTTTGTTGCGCGCCAGCAGGGCGCGGAAATCGTTGCGCGCCATGTCGCTGGCGCGCTTGAAGCTCGGGCCGCGGCTCGGCTCGGTGCCGTTGATGGCGCGCAGCTGCACCCACATCTCGGCGCTCTTCAGCGCCACCGCCGCGCAATTCACCACCGGCGCATGGCCGACCTTCAGGCCGCGCTCGCGCCCGAGCAGCAGGCCCGGCAGCACGCCGGCCGGGATCACGACGTCGGCGCCCTTCTCCACCAGCGGCTGCGCGCAACTGACAAAATCCTTCACCATGCGCGCATGCGCATCCTGATTGCCGGCAAACGCGTCGGCAAAGTCCTCCGGCTTGCAGCCGAGGCCGGTGATGTGAACAACGCGATCGCCGAGGCCGTAACGGTCGGCCTGCTCGTAGTGCCAGACCTCGAAGCAGGGATCGAGCGTAACCAGGCCCAGGCGCCGGCCGAGCTGCGAAGCCGCCAGCATCGTGGATTCGCCCGCGCCGATCACGGGAATGTCGAGCGCCGAGCGCAGCTCATAGAGTCCGGGATCCTGGAAGTGTCCCATGACGAAGGCGTCGAAGCCGTTTTCCTCGGCGGCGATGCCATTGTCGATCGCCTGCACCGCGCAACGGAATTCGGCGAGCCGCCCGAACTCGCGATCCGGCGGCGAGATGCCTTCGACGTGCACGGTCGTGCCCGGCGCTGCGATGCCGTTGAGATACTCGGCAAGCCGCGCCATGTACGGCGCGTTCACGCTCGCGTCGACAAAGCTTTGCCAGAAGATGCGCATCGTCCCGCTCCTGCAACAATCATGGGAGATCGCCGGTGGACGAATATATTTCAACCATAAACTAATTCACGCGTCAAATGCGCACACGCTGTGCCGCTTTCGGCGGACCGCGGCCAACCGCCAGCCCGGCCTTTTCCGTCCATCCAATGAGTCGATTTCGGGCAGAAGGCCGCCCCGATCTATGGAAATGAATATTTTTCGGATGGCCCCGTCACACGGTTGACGCACGCCCCGGAAATACTTTAGGCTTTAAATAATTCCGCAGAGGCATCAGCCCGCGGGTTTGTGACGACGACGTTGCAAGGCACTTGGGATGGTTACGATCGTGTGGACAGTCATCGTGCCGGACGCGCCCCTTGCCGCGCATCGCATCGCTGTCGTGCCTGTTTTTCCAGACATTGCCGCCGCGCGCGGCACCGGTCGGCGGCGCCATGGCTGCTGACCCCCTACGAAGCGGATTCCCCTTTGTAGCACCGCGCTTTGCGCGGGGTCGCACGCTCCCTGATTTTCGCAACTGCAACATACGCCACGCGTCCGGCAAAAGCCGGCGCGCCGATTTCCATCACATTCCATCCATCGAGAGGAGAACGCCATGCGCAAGACTCTGACCATGCTCACCCTCGCCGCCGGTGTCGCCGGCAGTTTCCTGGCGGCGCCAGCCGCCCGCGCCGAGATCGTGATTGGTTTCGTCACGTCCCTGAGCGGCAACGGCTCCTCGATCGGCATCCCCTACGGCCGCGGCATCAACGCCGCCTATGAATACAAGAAGACCGTCGGCGGCGAGACCATCCGCCTGATCCAGCTCGACGACGGCTCCGATCCCTCGGCCGCAACCCGCAACGCGCGCAAGCTGGTGGAAGAAGAAAAGGTCGACCTGCTGATCGGCACCGCGACCGCGCCCTCGACGATTGCGATGGCGGCGGTGGCGAGCGAGTTGAAGGTGCCGATGATCGCGATCTCGCCGATCGGCAAGCTGCCGGAATCGCCGGAGCAGTGGGTGATCTCTGTGCCGCAACCGGCCTCGCTGCTGGTCAAGATCGTCGCCGACCGCATGAAGCGCGACGGCATGAAGAACATCGGCTATATCGGCTTCTCCGACGCCTGGGGCGATCTCGTCTATAACGGCGCCAAGGCCGCCGAGCCGATCGACGACATCAAGATCCAGACCAATGAGCGCTATGCCCGCACCGACACCTCGGTCACCGCGCAGATCCTGAAGGTGATGTCGCCGCGGCCCGATGCCGTGCTGATCGGCGGCTCAGGCACGCAAGGCGCGCTGCCGCTCTTGACGCTCGCCGAGCGCGGCTTCAAGGGCAACACCTACGGCACCGTCGCCCTCGTCAATCCCGACTTCGTGACAGTCGGCGGCAAGGCGGCCGAGGGCATCCAGGTCTCCGCCGGACCGGTGATCGTCGCCGAGCAGCTTCCCGACGAGCATTTCGCCAAGAAGATCGCGCTGGATTTCCGCACCGTCTACCAGAAGACCCACAACATCCCGACCACCGACGGCTTCTCGGCCTACTCCTTCGACGCCTGGCTGATCTTCGCCAACGCTGCCGAACGCGCGCTCAAGACCGCGAAGCCCGGAACCGCGGAATTCCACACGGCACTGCGCGACGCGATCCTCAGCACCAAGGAACTGGCCGGCGTGCACGCGGTCTACAACTTCAAGCCCGGCGCGGTGACCGGCGTCGATGAGCGCGCGCTCGTCGTCGTGCGGCTCACCGGCGGCGCGTGGAAGTACGCGCCGTAGTCGACGGCAGGGCACGAGCGAGGACGGGGACGAGACGACGACATGACGAGCGATATCGCAGCCATTCTTGCGATCGACGGGATCGCCACCGGAGCGGTGTATGCCCTGGTGGCGATCGGGACGGTGCTGATCTTCACGGTGACGCGGGTGATCTTCATCCCGTTCGGCGACATCGCGGCCTTCACCGCGCTGACGCTGGCGGCGCTGGATGCCAAGCGCTTTCCGGGAACCGGCGGTCTCGTCGTCGGTCTCGCCTGCCTCGCCACGGTGATCGAACTGATCTCGCTGGCGCGCGCGCGTGAGCTTCGCCTCGCACCCCGCGCACTGCTGTTCTATCTCGTGCTGCCGCTCGCCGTGGTCGGCATCGCCTGGCTGGTCACCAAGACCGATCCGCCGCTCGCTGTCAGGCTCGTGCTGGCGCTGATGCTGATCACGCCGATCTCGCCGCTGCTCGACCGCATCGTATTCCGCCCGATCGCCGACGGCACGGTGCTGCTGCTCCTCACCGTCTCGGTCGCCCTCCACTTCGCACTGGTCGGCCTTGGCTTGCTGTTCTTCGGCCCCGAGGGCGTGCGCACGGAACCGCTGACCTCGCTGTCTACCGAGATCGCCGGCGTGCTGATTTCCGGCCAGACCATGCTGATCGTGATCGCGGCACTGGTGTTCAGCGGGCTCCTGTACCTGTTCTTCGACTTCACGCTGGTCGGCAAATCCCTGCGCGCCACCGCCGTGAACCGCACCGGCTCGCGCCTGATGGGCATCCGCCCGGCGCGGGCGGGCACGGTCGCCTATCTGCTGGGCTCGCTGATGGCCGGGGTCTCCGGCATCCTGATCGCGCCGGTGAATACGGTCTTCTACGACTCCGGCTTCCTGCTCGGGCTGAAGGCCTTCGTCGGCGCCATCGTCGGCGGCATGACCAGCTATCCCGGCGCCGCGATCGGCGCGGTCGGCGTCGGCATCCTCGAAAGCTTCGCCTCGTTCCAGAGCAGCGCGCTGAAGGACGTCATCGTGTTCTCGCTCTTGATCCCGATCCTGATCTGGCGATCCCTCGCCTCGCTGCACTCCGAAGAGGAGATCGAGGAATGAGCCGCTCCCACCTCCGCCTCGCCGCTGTTGTCGCCGTGCTGTGCCTCGGCGTCGCGCCCTTCGTGCTGAGCCCGTTCAGCATCACGCTGATGAACTATATCGGCATCTACTCACTCGTCGCGATTGGCCTGGCGCTGCTCACCGGCGTCGGCGGCATCGTGTCCTTTGGCCAGGCGGCCTTCGTCGGCGTCGCCGCCTACGCCACCGCCTGGGTCTCGACCCTGAACGGCTATTCGCCCTGGCTCGGCCTCTTGTTCGGCGTCGCGCTGACCTGCACGGTCGCCGCGATCCTCGGCCTCGCGACGTTGCGGCTGCAGGGCCACTTCCTCTCGCTCTCGACGGTCGCCTGGGGTCTCGCCATCGGCTTCCTGTTCGGCAACATCGAAGGGCTCGGCCGCTTCAACGGCATCTCATCGATCCCGCCGATCAGCCTCGGCTCCTATGCGCTGGTCACCAGCGCACAGATCTATTTCCTGATATGGGGCATCGTCGCCGCCGTGCTGCTGCTCGGCTACAACCTTTTGGACTCGCGCATCGGCCGCGCCATGCGCGCGCTGCGCGGTGGCAACATCCTGGTCGAGAGCCTCGGCATCAACGCTTTCCAGATCAAGCTCGTCACCTTCGTGATCGCGGCGTTCCTGGCCTCGCTGTCCGGCTGGCTCTACGCGCATATGAGCCGCTTCGTCAGCCCCGGCCCGTTCGACGCCGGCATGGGCATCGAATATCTGATGATGACCATGGTCGGCGGCGCCGGCAGCCTGCTCGGCGGCGTGGTCGGTGCAGCCGTCGTGACGCTGCTCAAGAACAGCGTGCAGGATTACCTGCCGCTGATCGCCAAGGGCGCCTCCGGCCAGCTCGAGATCGTCGCCTTCTCCGCGCTGTTCATCCTGTTCCTGCAATGGGCGCGGCAGGGCATCGTGCCGTTCGCGGCGCGCTTCCTGCCGAAGCTGCAGCATGAATGGCCGAAGCAAGCGCCGCCGCTGCCGCGCCGGCCGCAGCCGACGCCCGGCGAATTGCTGCTCAAGGTCGATTGCGTCGAGCGCCGGTTCGGCGGCCTCATCGCCGTCAACAATGTCAGCTTCGACGTTCGCTCCGGAGAGATCCTCGGCGTGATCGGCCCGAACGGCGCCGGCAAGAGCACGATGTTCAACTGCCTGACCGGCGCGCTGCGCGTCAACAAGGGCGAGATCGTGTTCTCCGGCCGCCCGATCACCCGCGACGCGCAATCGCGCATCGCGAAGGCCGGCATCGCCCGCACCTTCCAGCATGTGAAGCTGCGTCCGCGGATGACCTTGCTCGAAAACGTCATGCTCGGCACTTATGCACGCACCCGCTCCGGCCTGTTCGCCGGCGCCTTCCGCCTCAACGGGCAGGAAGAGGCCAGCGCCCGGCACGAGGCGCTCAAGCAGCTCGAACGGGTCGGGCTCGGCGAGAAACCGTTCGAGCACGCCGGCAACCTGCCACTCGGCAATCAACGCATCCTCGAGATCGCCCGCGCGCTCGCCGCCGATCCTGCCTTGCTGGTGCTGGACGAGCCGGCCGCCGGCTTGCGCCGCCAGGAGAAGCTGCGGCTGGCCGAATTGCTGCGGTCGCTGCGCTCCGACCATCTCACCATCCTGATCGTCGAGCACGACATGGAGTTCGTGATGTCGCTGGTCGACCGCATCGTGGTGCTCGACTTCGGCTCAAAGCTCTGCGAGGGCGCGCCGGCGGCGATCCGCAGCGACGAACGCGTGCAAGAGGCCTATCTCGGAGGCGTCGCGTGAGCGCCATGTTTTCCATGACCGACGTGACGATCTGCTACGGCAATGTCGAGGCGGTCCGCAACGTCACCCTCTCCGTCGAGGAAGGGCAGATCGTCACCGTGATCGGCCCGAACGGCGCCGGCAAGACCACGCTGCTGATGGCCGCGATCGGCCTGTTGTCGGCACGCGGCCAGATGGTGTTCCAGGGCAACGACATCGGACGCATCGACGTCGAAGGCCGCGTCGATCGCCGGCTCTGCCTGGTGCCGGAAAAGCGCGAGCTGTTCTCGGACATGACGGTCGCCGACAACCTCCTGCTCGGCTCCTACAGCCTGCGCGACCGCTCCGGCGTGCAGAAGACGCTGGACGAGGTCTATGACCGCTTCCCCCGCCTGAAGGAACGGCAAAAGCAGGCCGCCGGCACGCTGTCCGGCGGTGAGCGCCAGATGCTCGCGCTCGGCCGTGCGCTGATGGCGAAGCCGAAGCTGCTGATGCTGGATGAGCCGAGCCTTGGGCTCGCGCCGCTGATCGTGCGCGAGATCTTCCGCACCATCGCGTCATTGCGCGAGCTCGGCGTTTCGATCCTGCTGGTCGAGCAGAATGCGCGTGCCGCGCTGGAGACTGCGGATTACGGCTATGTGCTGGAAACCGGCGAGATCGTGCAGTCAGGCCCCGCGAAGGATCTGATCCACGATCCCAAGCTGATCACGGCGTATCTCGGCGGGCATTGATATAGCTTAGCCACGGCCCGCTCTTCCCTTCTCCCCTTGTGGGAGAAGGTGGCGCGAAGCGCCGGATGAGGGGTATCTCTCCGCTTGCGGGTTTGTGCCGAGGGGAGAGATACCCCTCACCCCACTTCGCTTCGCGAAGTGACCCTCTCCCACAAGGGGAGAGGGTAGAAACGATCGCCGCCCTAACATCGAGCCAATCAAGAACCAGCCGCCCTCACCGTCCTCGTCAACATTGGAAAATGCTTGTTGCCCCCCGTGAACAGCGGGAACTGGACGAAGTCGGCGCGCATCCGCGTGATCACGTCGGAGGTCAGTGCGTGCGACAGCGCGGCGGGGCTGTCGAACAGCAGCTTGTTGCGCTGCATGTGCTCGACGCGCTGCGACGGCAGGCGGTCGACCCAATCGATCCTCGTATAGATCTCGATCTGTCGCACGTTCGGAAACGTCCGCATGATCGGCGGATGATGCTCCAGATAGTGCAGATGCCAGGCGTTCGGATCCTCGGCCGCGCCGGGATAATGGACGAGATAGCTGCATGGCGTGTCGGCGCCATCGGGATGCCTGGCATCGTCGACAGGGAAGGATCGGGTCAGCATCGCCTGATGGGTGACCTCCAGACCCGCGAGGCTGGAAAGCCCTTCACACGCGGCAAGTCTGGCAAGAACGCCATCGCGACCAATCGCGGCCTCGCACGCAAATAACTCCGGAAACCGCAATTGCAGCGCCAGCGCCGGCCCGCCGCCGTCGTTGGCAAAGGGATGATCGACCTGCTTTTCGAGCGGCGTGAACAGCAATCCTTCGGTCAGACCCGGAACCGATCCGATCATGGCCGTGACATCAGCAAAATCCTCGACGCTGATCCGCCGCGTACCGACCGGATCGAGAAACGTCATGAAGAACGAGATCGACATTCGCCCCGCCCGTCAGTCCGCCCGGTCCGCCGGCGCATCCAGATGCGACTCCAGCGCGGCGCGAACATCATCCGGCCAGCGCAGCGCGCGGTGGTCGGTCAGCGAGGTCGCGACCAGCACCTGCTGCGCCCGCCAGCGCAGCTCGCCCTTGTCTGATACGACGTGGCGCAATTCGAGCGAAGCGCCGCCGACTTTCACGATCTGCAGCGCGAAGGTCAGCACATCCCCGAACATCGCCGGCCTGGAGAAATCGCAGGTCAGATGCACCGTCGGTGTGCCGATCTTCCGGACCCCGATCAACTGCGGCCAGGGAAAGCCGAGGGTCGCCCAGAATTCCTCGACGACGCCGTTGAGGATGTTCAGGTAGGACGGAAAATACGCGATCCCGGAGGGATCGCAGTCACCGAACCGCAGTTCACGCTTGAAGGAAAAAGCCGTCATTGAAACCTACGCCGCGATCGCCTGATAGCCGCCATTGTCGCCATAGGCTTCCTCGCGATAGAGGCCGAGCCCTTCGATGACAGGCAAATCATTGAAGCAGAACAGGCAGGCATCCTCGCTGGCCGAGGCATTGCCGTGCTCATGCCAGGCCCAGGACGGCACACAGAAGATATCGCGCTCCTGCCACTCGAAACGTTTTCCCGCGATGATCGAGTAGCCGCTGCCCTTGGCGACCTGGTAGATGTAGCTGCCGGTGTGGCGATGCGACTTTGTCCGTTCGCCCGGCCGCAGCATCTGCATGCTGGCACCGATGGTCTGCATCACATGGCCGCCGGTGATCGGATTGACGTAGTTCATCAGGATGCCGTCGAACGGCGAGCCGTCGGTCGCCGCGGCATATTTCGAGAGCGACTCGTAGGTCGGCTCCCACTCATATTTGAACATCGGCGAATAGCCCTTCGACCACTTCGAATCCGCCGGCCTGAGGCCCGGATTGCCCCAGGTCTTGGTCATGTCGTCGACGGGATGGCCGGAGTCTTCCTGCTGGATTTTCGGATGCACGGCGAAGAAGTTCGCCTCCAGCGCATTGACCAGGGGAATGTCGAGCCCGTCCTGCCAGATGCAGGTCGAGCCGCCGGCGTCGACGCCATGCTCATGCCAGGTGCCGTTCGGCGTCAGCACGAAATCGCGCGCGCCGAGTGTCATCTTGTGGCCGTCGACCACGGTGTAGGCGCCCGTCCCTTCCATGATGAAGCGCAGGGCGGAGGCCGAATGCGCATGTGCGGATGCGACCTCGCCGGCATGCATCACCTGCAGGCCCGAATAGAGCCAGCCGACCGCGGCCGAGACGTCGCGACGGCCGGGATTGTTGAGATAGATCACGCGCCGACCGGCCTTCTCCGGCGACACCAGCTCCAGCGAGCGCAGCACATGCGCGCGCAGATCGTTGTAGCGCCAGAGCGTGGGAACGGAGGCCGACTGCGGCTGCCACGGCTCGATCTTGTTGGCGACGGTCCACAGCGCGCCGGCCTCGAACTTCTCGAGATCCTGATAATACGCCTTCAGTTCCGGCGTATCCTCGACATTGGCTCGGCCGATCGTGTCTTCGCGCATGCGATCCTCCACGGCTGGTTTTTGGGCCTTCGACGCGTCGCCCACCGCCGACGCCGCGTTGACTTATTTCATATCTAAAAGTATGTTATCGCATACGTTTGGAGGACACAATGGCCGAAAGATCGTTTGCTCGTGAAGTCGAGGATCTCAGGCTTGGCGCCGGCGACACCTTTCGCGGCGAAGGCATCCTCGCGATCACCAAGGCCCTGCTGCAATCCGGCGTCGCCTATGTCGGCGGCTATCAGGGCTCGCCGATCTCGCATCTGATGGACGTGCTGGCCGACGCCAAGGACGTGCTCGACGATCTCGGCGTCGTATTCCAGAGCTCGGCGAATGAAGCGGCCGCTGCCGCGATGCTCTCGGCTTCCGTGATGTATCCGCTGCGCGGCGCGGTCGCCTGGAAGTCGACCGTCGGCACCAACGTCGCTTCCGACGCGCTCGCCAACCTCGCGTCCGGCGGCGTCACCGGCGGCACCATGGTGATCGTCGGCGAAGACTATGGCGAGGGCTCCTCGATCATGCAGGAGCGCACGCACGCCTTTGCGATGAAGTCGCAGATGTGGCTGCTCGATCCCCGCCCCGACCAGGAATGCATCGTCAATCTGATCGAGAAGGGCTTTGAGCTCTCCGAGGTGTCCAACACGCCGGTGATGCTCGAAGTGCGCGTCCGCGCCTGCCACATGCACGGCAGCTTCGAATGCAAGGACAATGTCCGGCCGAAGCACACCATCAAGGATGCGCTGGACAATCCGAAGCGCGATGTCGGGCGCATCGTGCTGCCGCCGGCGTCCTATGAGCATGAGCAGGAGAAGATCCGCACGCGGCTGCCGGCCGCGATCAACTTCATCCGCGACAATAAACTGAACGAGTGGATGGGGCCGAAGCAGGGCAAGGTCGGCATCATCATGCAGGGCGGCATGTACAACAACGTGATCCGCGCGCTGCAATATCTCGGCCTCTCGGACGCCTACGGCAACACGCAGGTGCCGCTCTACATCATGAACGTCACCTATCCCGTCATCGACACGGAGATATCGGAGTTTTGTCTCGGCAAGGACGCCGTGCTGATGGTCGAGGAAGGCCAGCCCGAATATCTGGAGCAGGCGCTCAACACCGTGCTCCGCCGCAAGGACATCAATGCGCGCGTCCACGGCAAGGACGTGCTGCCGATGGGCGGCGATTACACCGCGCAGGTGCTGCTGTCAGGCATCCGCGACTTCATCGAGAAGACCGATCCGCGCCTGCTCGGCAACCGTCCGCCGGCACCGGACGCCTCGCCGACGCTCAGCAATCCCGCGGTCGAGAAGCTGAAGCAGGTCGTGCCCGCGCGGCCGCCAGGGCTGTGCACCGGCTGCCCGGAGCGGCCGATCTTCGCGGCGATGAAGCTCGTCGAGGAAGAGCTCGGCCAGCATCACATCTCCGCCGACATCGGCTGCCATTTGTTCTCGATCCTGCCGCCCTTCAACATCGGCGCCACCACGATGGGCTTTGGCCTGGGCCCGGCCTCGACCTCGGCGTTCAACGTCAAGGCCGACAAGCGGTCCATCGCTGTGATGGGTGACGGCGGCTTCTGGCACAACGGCCTGACCAGCGGCATCGGCAATGCCGTCTACAACAAGCATGACGGCGTGTTCGTCATCGTCGATAATTTCTACACTTCGGCGACCGGCGGTCAGGACATCCTGTCCTCGCGCGCGGTCAACAGGCGACGCAACACCAACAATTCCATTGTTAAAGCCGTCAAAGGCATCGGCGGCGAGTGGGTGCGTCAGCTCGACCGCACCTATGATGTCGGCAAGATGCGCGACACGCTGAAGGAAGCGCTGACCACCAACGAGCCGGGCCCGAAGGTCATCGTCGCCTCCTCCGAATGCATGCTGAACAAGCAGCGCCGCGTGAAACCGCAGATCAGCAAGGAGATCAAGGACGGCAACCGCGTGGTCAAGGAACGCTTCGGCGTCGACGAGGATGTCTGCACCGGCGATCACGCCTGCATCCGCCTCTCCGGCTGTCCATCGCTGTCAGTGAAGCAGCTCGACGATCCCCTGCGCGACGATCCGGTGGCGGCGATCGACAATTCCTGCGTCGGCTGTGGCAATTGCGGCGAGGTCGCGGATGCCGCGGTGCTGTGCCCGTCGTTCTACCGCGCCGACGTGATCCACAACCCGACCGGCTGGGACAAGTTCAAGGCGAAGGTCGCCATGAGCGTGATCTCCTGGCTGCAGCGGCGGCGCGATCGCAAGCGTCCGGCGCTCGGAGCACTGGCATGAGGGACGAGACGGTCAAACTGGCGCTGCCTGCCGCCGGAGATGCGACCGAGCGGCCGATCTCGCTCGCGATCGTCGCGATGGGCGGTCAGGGCGGCGGCGTGCTCACCGACTGGATCGTGCAGCTCGCCGAGAACCATGGCTGGGTCGCGCAATCGACCTCGGTGCCCGGCGTCGCTCAGCGCACCGGCGCCACCATCTACTACATCGAGGCAATGCCGCCGCTGGATGGCCGCAAGCCGATCCTGTCGCTGACGCCGACGCCGGGCGACGTCGACGTCGTGATGGCCTCCGAGTTCATGGAGGCCGGGCGCTCGATCCTGCGCGGCCTGGTGACGCCGGACCGCACCACGCTGATCGCCTCCAATCACCGCTCCTTTGCGATCGGCGAGAAGATCGCGCCGGGCAACGGCATCGCCGACGGCAGCGCCGTATCGGGCGCGATCGGCGTTGCCGCCAAGAACGAGATCATCTTCGACATGAATGCGCTGTCGATCGCCAATGGCAGCGTGATCTCGGCCGCGCTGTTCGGCGCGCTGGCAAGTTCCGGCGTGCTGCCCTTTACCCGCGAGAGCTATCTCGACGTGATCGGCGCCGGCGGCAAGGGCGCGAAGGCGAGCATCCAGACCTTCGACGCGGCCTTTGACCGCGCGCAAGGCAAGACGCCTGACGTTGCGCCGGCTGCGCAACCGGCCAAGGCAACCGCCGCCCCTGCTCCGGTGTCCGACCCGCAGCTCGCTGCGCTGATCACCCGCATGAAGCAGGAATTGCCGCAGCAGGCTGTGGCGATGGCTCAGGCCGGCCTGCGCAAGGTCGTCGACTTCCAGGATATCGCCTATGGCGCGGAGTATCTCGACATCCTGAAGTCGCTGCATGCGGCCGATCGCGCGAGCAACGGCGCTGCGCATGATTTCGCCTTCACGCAGACCGCGGCAAAATATCTCGCCAATGCGATGAGCTATGACGACGTGATCCGCGTCGCCGATTTGAAGACTCGCGCCACCCGCCGCGCCCGCGTCGAGAAGGAGCTTGAGCTGGCGGACAACCAGCTGCTGCAGACCACCGAGTTCATGCATCCGCGCATGGAAGAGGTGATGGGCACGCTGCCGGCCGGGCTTGCCCGCTGGCTCGATGCACGGCCCGGCCTGGTCGGCTGGCTCGATCGCCGCATCAACATAGGACGGCGGGTGCGGACCTACTCGCTGCCCTGGTTCCTTGCGCTCTACGCCGTCGGCGGCATGCGCGGCATGCGCCGCCGCTCGCTGCGTCATGCGGTCGAGACCGCGCATCGTGATGAATGGCTGAAGGTCGCAACCGACGCGGTCGCGACCAACTATCAGCTCGGCGTCGAGGTGCTGCAATGCCGCCGCCTGGTGAAGGGCTATTCCGACACCCACAGCCGCGGCCTCTCGAAATTCGACAAAGCGCTGTCCGCGGTCAAGCTGATCGCGCGCCGCGACGATGCCGCCGACTGGGCGCGCCGGCTGCGCGAGGCGGCGCTGAAGGATCCCGCCGGCAAGGAGCTCGACGGCGTGATCCAGACCATCAAGACCTTCGCGTGACGGCGATGCCGTCAGCTCACCCCAACGACTTGAAGCAAGGCCGATAATGTCCGGATCCTCCAGGATGAAATGGAAGGCGGGCCCGCCGGCCTCGACCGACCAGCTGCAGAGCTACATCCCCTATCTGATGAACCGCCTCGCCAACCGCTGGAACCTGGACCAGAACCGGGACCTCAGCGAATACGGCGTCAACAATGTGGTGTTCCGCACGCTGTCGGTGCTGAACGTCTACAAGACGCTGACGGTGAACGAGATCGCGGTGCTCGCCGTCACCGAGCAGTCGACCGCGAGCCGCGCGATCGAGTCGATGGTGACATCGGGCTGGGTCAAGCGCGAGATCGCCGAGGAGGACCAGCGCCGCCGCGTCGTCGCGCTGACGCCCGATGGCGAAGCGCTCTTGAAGAAAATCTGGCCGGTCATGGAAAAGAACTACGGCCGCCTCGCCGAGGGCATCGACATCGACGACATCGAGACCTGCGCGCGCGTGCTCGCGGCGATGATCAGGAACATCCGCCAGAACGACATCTGACGCGTCGTCACACCTGGCGCTTCTTCATCTCCCGGAGGTCGTAGAACGCGCCCTCGCCCATCAGCCGCGCCACCACGTCTTTCAGGCCGGCGCGCTGGATCTTCTCGGTCGCGGTCAGCGGCAGGCGCTCGGCGAAAGTGATCCAGCCCGGCGCCTTGTAATAGGCCATCTGCTCCAGCGACCAGCGCACGATCTCTTCCGCCAGTGCGCGGTCGGCGCCGGCTTGCGCAGGAATGATCACGGCCGCGACCTCGTCGCCGCGCACCTGGTCCGGCGTCGCCGCGACCGCCGCCTGCTTGATCGCGGGATGGCGGTTCAGCACCGACTCGACCTCGACGGCCGCGATGTTCTCGCCGGAGCGGCGGATCACGTTCTTCTTGCGGTCGACGAAATGCAGGTCGCCATCCGCATCGCGCGAGACAATGTCGCCGGTGTGCAGCCAGCCGCCTTGCCAGACGTCCGCGGTAGCTTCCGGGTTCTTCAGATATTCCCGGAAGAAGCCGAAGCGCGGATCGGTGCCGGCGTGCCGCACCAGGAGCTCGCCCGGCGCGTCGCCGTCGACATCCTGACCAGCGTCATCGACAATGCGGACTTCGACTGCGGCCGAGGGACGGCCGAAACAGCTGGTGCCGATCTTGCGCGGCTCGGCATTGGCGGCGATCACGCCGCCGCTGCCGGTCTCGGTCATCGCCCAGGCCTCGATCAGCGGAAAGCCGAACCGCGCTTCAAAGGGCGCATGCAGCAGCTTATCGACGCCGGCACCGAAGCCAAACCGCACGTTGTGCGCGCGATCTTCATCGGAGGCCGGCGCGCTCATCAGCATCGACGGCATCACGCCGAGATAGTGCAAACAGGTGGCGCGGCTTTGCTTGACGGATTGCCACCAGCTGCGCGGATGGAAGCGGTCGAGCATGGTCAGGCAGCCGCCGACCGAGATCATCGCCAGCAGCGACACCGCCATCGCGTTCATGTGGAACATCGGCAGCGGCGTGATCATGCGCGCCTCGTCGGCCGTGAGCTCAGCCAGCCCGCCGAGGTCGCGATACCAGTCGCCGGAATAGGTGAAATAGAGATTGGTCAGCACGCAGCCTTTGGGCTGCCCGGTCGTGCCCGACGTGTAAAGCAGCGCGCATTCCGTTGCGGCATCGCCATCGCTCGCCGGTTTGACGCGGCCGAACGGCGCCGGCGCCGCATCGGCCTCGGTCACCACGGGAATCCGGCGGCCAGCCTGGCGCGCCGCCGTCTCCACCTCGGCGCGCCGGTCCGCCAGCACGAAGGCCGCGCTCATCTCGGAATGCGCGATGATGTATTCGAGCTCGCTCAACCGCAGATCCGGATTGATCGGCACCACGGAGACACCGAGCGCATTCAGCGCAAACCACAGCTCGATGAAGGCCGGACGGTTTTGCAGCAACAGCCCGACCCGATGACCCAGCCCATAGCCGCGGCTCGCAAACTCATCTCGCCGGCGATCGACGCGTCCGAGCATCGCGCGATAGGAGATCTCGCCGGCTGCAATGCCGTAGATGTCAGCCGTCTCCGGCAGCACGTTGAGGAACGGGCCCTCGCCGCGGCGCAGCGCGGTGTCGCGGAAGCGGGAGTAGACGGTCGTCGCATCGGTCACGGTCTGCTCGCTATCGGCGGCCGGACGTCGCTGTCGGGCCTCAAATTATATGTATCCGCATATTTTTAGGCATATAATAATTGGCTGTCAATCGCAGGCTGCCGTGTGACGAAAGCGTGCGCGGCCAATTGTGACACGCCGCGACCGCTCGCCCTGAGCAATTGTGACAGTCCCCACCGCCCGCACGGCAGCGAATTATGACAGTCGCGACTCACATTTTCTTGTCGTGACAGCCGTCGTCTTGTGACAGAATTACTACAAATCAATGTCAGTTCGATTACGCGGAGCGGCGGAATGAGTTTGGAATACCGGGCCCAGGCGAGGTCCGTGGCCTGGTCGAATCCTGTGGTCTGGTGGTGGGCGTTCCTGACGCTGGTCAGCGGCGCCAATATCGCGGTCTGGTTCGTGCTGTATCGCGAGCTCGGTGATATCCAGAGCGCGCATCTCGGCGCATCCGGCACCATGCTGATGCTCGTGCTGTGCGCCGGCTATGTGTTCGGCTGCGCGTTCCGCTCGTTCCTGCCGCGCGCCGATGTGCAGCGGATCTGCCTGTTCGATCACTGGCTGTCGAGCGTGTTCGTGGGACGTTCGGTCGCAACCATCGCCGAGCTCTGCTTCGCCGCGCAATGGGCCGTGATCCTGCATCAGCTCGGCACCATGACCGGCGCCGACACCGTGGTGAACATCGCGTGGATCATCGTGCCCGCGATCATCGTCGCCGAATGCTTCTCCTGGTACGCGGTGCTGACGACGCATTATCTCTGCAACGCGATCGAGAACTCGATCTGGGCCGTCGTGTTCTTCCTCGTCGGCGTCGCGCTGTGCCGGCTGTGGCCGGAGTTCCACGGGCCGGTTCACGTCGTGCTCGCGGTCTCGATCGCCGGCATCGTCGCCTATCTGGCGTTCCTGATGACGGTCGACGTGCCGATGTATCTGAACCGCTGGCGCGCCGATCGCGCCGCCGGCAGCATCCTGCTCCACCCGCTCGATGGTCTGCACGACGTGCGCACGCGCTGGATCGTCACGCACGACCTGTCGGAGTGGAAGGAGGAGATCGCCTGGATGTCGCTGTATTTCAGCGGCGCGGTGTGGGCGAGTCTGGCGCTCTGCGTGTTCTATTCGCTCGGCGACCAGCTGCCGCGTTATCGCACCGACCCGGCCGCGATCGTCTCGACCACGGACGCGGCGCCCGTACAGCCCGCGTCTGACGTTCAGAGCCGCGACAGCGCCGGCAAGATCTTGTAGCGCGCGATCTCGTGCGGATACTCGCCGCGATTGGCGAGCAGCACGATGCCGAGCTTTCGCGCCGGCACCAGCCCGAGATAACCGGACGCATTGTTGAGCCCGCCCGGCTTGTCGACGACGGTGAGCCCGTCGAGACGCACCGTCTCCCACGCCATCCCCTGCCCGAACTTTTCGTCGACGCGAAACCGCTCCTGCTGGGTCATCCGCAGTGCCGCGCGCAGCTCAGGATCGATCGCGGCGCCGTCGAGGCAGGCTGCGATGAAGGTGCCGAGGTCACGCGCTGACGAGAACATCTGCTCCGTGCCCGGAAAGTCAAAATAGCTCTGCACGCCGCCGATCGGCCCGATCGCCGTGCCGCTATAGGAGTAGCCCTGCGCGACGCGCTGCATCATCTCCGCGCTCATCATGGCACGGTTGTCCGGCGCACGCTCGGGGATCACAGTCGAATTCATGCCGAGCGGTTTCAGGATGCGCTCGCTGACCAATGTCTCGATCGGCCGGCCATAGCGCCGCTCCAGCACCAGCTGCAGCAGCACATAGCCGGCATGGGTGTAGATCCGCTGCTTGCCCGGCTCCTGCTTGGCGCCTGATGTCCACGCATTCAGCATGTCGAAGAACTGCGCTTGCGTGAACGTAACGTTCGGCCAGGGCGGATGATCGGTCGGCAGCAGCAGGCCGGACGTGTGGGTCACCAACTGCCCGACCGTGACGCGCTTGATGGTGTCGCCGTGCAGCTCCGGCAGATATTTCGTCACGGGATCGTCGAGCGAAAGTTCGCCGCGCAGCGTGCCGAGCGCGACCAGCGTCGCCTCGAATGTCTTGCGCAGCGAGGCGAGGTTGAACAGCGTGTCCGGCGTCACCGGCCGCTTGGTCGCCTCGTCGGCAAGACCGTAGGTGAAGAATTCGAGATGGCCGCCGGCATAGACGGCGACCGCAAGCCCGCCGGGCTCGCCCGCCTTCATGGTCGGCGCCAGTTCCGTCGTGACGATGTCGTTCATCTGCGCAACCATGTCCGAATCCGCGAGCGCGCTTGGCATCGTGACGGTGGCGATCAGAGCGAACGCCATCGTACCGACACGCAGCCGCGCGCGCATCTCTGATATCACCGACGTAACGTTTGCTTGCATGCTCATCGGATCGGATGACGGGCGGAAGGGGTTTAGCCCTTCAGCCTTAGCGCCGAACGCCGTGCAGCCCAATTCACATGCCAGCGAGCAAGGGGTTCCCTGCCCCATCGAGGCGGCCCTTGGGCCGCCCCGAATTCGCCTCAACTGCCCACCGGGTTCGGCACAGCGAATGCGTCGGCGCCATCCGCAACAAAACTCTCGTCCGCAGCGGCGAGCTCGCCCTCCCACTTCGCCACCGCTGCGGTGGCGACGCCGTTGCCGATCACATTGGTCATGGTGCGGCCCATGTCGAGGAACTGGTCGATCCCCATGATCAGCAACAGGCCCGCGGCCGGCAGATCGAACATCGGCAGGGTCGCGGCCACCACCACCAGCGATGCGCGCGGCACGCCGGCGATGCCCTTGCTGGTCACCATCATCACCAGCAGCAGCGTCGCCTGCTGCACGAAGCTCATCTCGATGCCGTAGGCCTGCGCGATGAACAGCGCGGCAAATGCCTGGTACATCATCGAGCCGTCGAGATTGAAGGAATAGCCGAGCGGCAGCACGAAGCCCGAGAGACGCTCCTTGATGCCGAATCGCGTCAACTGCTCGATGGTCTTCGGATAGGCCGCCTCGCTGCTGGCGGTGGAGAAGGCGAGCAGCATCGGCTGGCGCAGCAGCTTGATCAGTTCGAACACCGGACGCCCGAGCACGACGAATCCCGCGCCGATCAGGAGCAGCCAGAGCACCGCAAGCGCAAGGTAGAACGTCGCGATGAACTTGCCGTAGGTCAGGAGCACGCCGAGCCCTTGCGTCGTGATCACGGCCGCGATGGCCGCGAACACGCCGATCGGGGCAAAGCGCATCACGAAGTGGGTGATCTGCAGCATGATCTGCACCAGTTCGTCGATCGAGCTGGCGATGGTTTTGGCAAGGCTCGTCTTCAGCCGGCTCAGCGCAAAGCCGAAGAACACGGAGAAGACCAGGATCTGCAGCACCTCATTGGTCGCCATCGCCTGCACGGCGCTGGTCGGAAACACATGGGTGATGAAGTCCTTCAGGTTGAGCCCCGCCGTCTGCAGATTGGTCGACGCTCCCGCGCCCGGCAGCGGCAGGCCGAGGCCATGGCCCGGGGCAAAGAAATTCGCAAAGAGCATGCCGAGGCCGAGCGAGAGGATGGAGGCCGAGATGAACCAGCCCATCGCCTTCGCCGCGATGCGGCCGACCGCGCCGCCTTCCGCGCCGAGGCTCGCAATGCCTGATACGATGGTGGCAAACACCAGCGGCGCGATGATCATCTTGATCATGCGCAGGAACACGTCGGTGAGAATCGAGAAATAGCCGGCGACGGTCCTGGCGGCCTCCGGGGTCGGCGCCAGCTCATGGCAGGCGTACCCGACGGCTGTGCCGAGCAGCAGGCCGAGCATGATCAGATTGGTGAACCGGTTCGGCCGCACCGCCGAGCCGCTGGAAATAGCCGTCATTATCTGTTCCCTCCAGTGAATCCCGACCTGTATCGCGGCCGATTGATCCGCCGTTGTCCTCCCAGGGACCGGGCCCGATCCAATGCCGTCTGGGAACGCGCTATTCCTAGTCTGCATGGATTTCTGCCGCGCAAGCGGGCATGGTGCCGCCGACAACGGCGCGCCGGGGACGAGAGGCCTTAAGACGATGGAGCTGAAATGGCTGGAGGATTTCCTGAGCCTGGCGCGGACCGGCAATTTCTCGCGCTCCGCCGAGGAGCGCCACGTCACGCAGTCCGCCTTCAGCCGCCGCATCCAGGCGCTCGAGCTCTGGCTCGGCGTCTCCCTGATCGATCGCAGCAACTACCCGACCACGCTGACCGAGGAAGGCCGCCAGTTCCTCGAGACGGCGGAGGAGACGGTGCGCATGCTGCATGCCAGTCGGCTCAATCTTCAGGCCAGCAACCGGCCGAGCACGCAAATGGTCGGCGTCGCGGCGCTGCACACGCTGTCACTGCGGTTCTTTCCGCGCTGGTTCCGCGAGATCGAGGACAAGATCGGCGCGGTCGGCAGCCGCCTGCTGCCTGACGATTTCCACAGCTGCCTGCAGGCCATTGTCGAAGGCGGCTACGATTTCCTGCTCACCTTCCATCACCCGAACGTGCCGATCCTGCTGGAGCCCGAGCTCTATCCGCACATCGTGGTCGGCAGCGACAGTTTTGTCATCGTGCGGAGTCCTAAACTTGCGATCGCCGACGAGACGAAGCCGCTGCCGCTGCTGAGCTACGCCTCGAATTCCTTCCTCGGGCGGGTCGCGACCTTCGCCCAGGCCCAGGCCGGTGCGCCCTCGGTGCACGTCGCCCACACCAATGAGAATGCCATGGCCGAGGCGTTGAAATTCATGGCGCTGGAAGGCCACGGCCTCGCCTGGCTGCCGCGCAGCCTGGTGGCGCGCGAGTTGGAAGAGAACGCGCTTGTCGTCACCGGCCCGGAAATCCCGCTGGAGATCCGGCTCTATCGCAGCGGCCGCCGCACCCGCGCCATTGTCGAGAAGGTCTGGGGCGCGGCGAAAGCACTCGCCGCCGATTCCATGCAAAATTGGAATAAGATTGTCTGACACGGCATTGGCCGCGGCCGGTTCGCTCGCGTATACCCCCAAAATCAAGGGGGAGACTTTGATGCTTGGCGTTCTCGGTGGCATGGGCCCGATGGCCACGGTGGATTTCATGGGCAAGGTGATCCGGAACACCCCGGCCGCCTGCGACCAGGACCACATCGCGATGGTCGTCCGTTCCGCCACTGACGTGCCCGACCGCACCGCCGCGATCCTCGATCAGGGCCGCGATCCCCTGCCCGCCATGCGGCGCGCGCTGCGCCAGCTCACGCTTTCAGGCGCAACCTGCATCGCGATCCCCTGCAACACCGCGCATCACTGGCACGGCGCATTGCAGAACGAGACCGACGTCCCGATCCTGCACATCGTCGATGCCGTGGCCGACACGCTCGCACGCGACGGCTTCGACGGTGCCACGATCGGCGTGCTCGCGACCGACGGCACCGTCCGCGCCGGCGTCTATCAGCAGCGGCTCGCCGCCCGCGGCTACGCTTGCATGATGCCTGACGCCGCAGGCCAGGCCGAGGTGATGCGCGCGATCCGCCTGGTCAAGGCCGGCAAGCTCGATGAAGCGACCGCGATCCTGCGCCGCGAAGCCGAAACGCTGGTTCAGCGCGGCTGCGCGCGGGTCGCGATGGCCTGCACGGAAATTCCCCTGGCGCTGGCTGATGTCGACGGCGCGCTGCAAGCACGCCTGTTCGATCCGACCGAAGCGCTGGCGCGCGCCTGCGTCGAATTCTGCCTCGCGCGGGCGGACCAGGAGGTCCGTGCGGCGGCCTAGGCCGTACCTTACACGGCATAACGCCGGTAGAGCACGACGATGACGGCGAGCACCGTCCCGGCATAAACGACCTGCGCTGCGTAATCCAGAACAACAGCGGCGCGCTTTCGGCCGGCGTCCCGAAGTTTTTCATGTCTGTAGCCCGCCAATATCGTCATCAGACACAGTACGAAGAAAATGTAGAACATCTCTTCGACGACCACCGTGTATCCGACATCGCCGATCTGACCGTTCACCGCCACGAGCAGCACCGCGCTCGCCAGGATCGAGGTCACCGGAATCGTCACGCGTTCACGAAACATGGTTTCAGGAAAGAACAGCGTCGCGAATACGACGAGCACGAGCAGAAACAGCGGCAGCAGGTTCTTCAGCATGTAGATGGCGGAGGTGCGGCGCAGCGTGATGACCGCATTGAAGCCGGCGAACTCCGTACTTGCCTCGGCACCAAACAAGGACGCCCTTCCGAGCGTCGATCCGGTGGACAGGGAGTCGACGAAATAGCTCAGTCCGAGAAATCGCCAGAGCTGAAGTCCGGAATAGGCCCCGTCCTCGACCCGCGAGCTTCCATCGTCGGCGAGGCGCAAGCCGAATCGATCGATGACGTAGGTGATGAGTTCTCGACGCTGTTCCGTGTTCTGGAGATGCAGGCGCAGTTGCTGCGTGTCGAATGGATAATCATGGAGATCGAAACGAGCCTTGAAATCGCCACTGATACGATAGAGCCGATAGCTCAGGCCGTCTTCCCGTCCAGCCTGGATTGGCCGAGCCGGATCGAACGCCCCGCGATCCGCCAAGGCTGGAAATTCGACATGCGTCTGCGCCTCATCGTCGCCGGCGAACCGCATCCAGAGATAGAAGTCGACGCCGAACGAATTCTGTTTCACGTCGATCCGGCTGACGCGAATAATGTCGATGCCGGTATAAACGACGCGCTGTATCCAGTAGTGTCGGTCACCGAACGTGACGACATGACCCCGCTCTCGTTCCGCGGCGAGATCGATTCCTTTGGGCTGATCGATGCGCACGAGTTGCAGCGGCGCAGTTACGAACAAGCCGTAACGGAAGAAACCCAGTCGAATCGGGCGCGGAATGTCGCGGTTCGCGTTGAAATAGAGCCGCCCAGTCAGCCCCACGACCGCCGATTTCGGATCGTCGATCGCGGCGAGCGCGACGCGCACACGGTCGCGATCTGCAACCTTGCTGTCGGATCGTTTCTGAATCCCCTGCCCCATAAACCGGGGATGTAGTGCAGCTCGTTTTAGCGCATCGATCATCAGGCGCGCAGCGTCATACGAGCCGCCGGCAACCCAGCTTGGCGAGGTTCCAGCTTTCGCCTTGTAGTCGGCGGCAAAGGCCTGCGCTGCCACGCCGGCACTGTCGAACATCAGCGAGGAAGCAGCATACAGATTCTCGCTGAAGAAGCCCGGATGCGCTTTTTCCTCGGGCTCATTGGCGAAGTTCTGCAAATAACTTTCGCGGGCCGCGGCTTGCGATGCAATGATCATTCCCTTGATGCCGCGGCGGCGGAGCGCCTTGACGATGTCTGCGCTAAAATCGGTTGCCGCGCCGACGACGATAACGCCGGGCCCGGGCTCCTGCGCGGCAGCGTCCAGCGCCTCATCCGTCGATCCGATCTGACCGGCTGCGACGTCCAGTCCGAACACACGCAACTGCTCCGCCGGATAGGCGGTCGCAAATCCACGCTCAAAACTCTTGCCGTAGGAATCGCGCGTGTGAACGAGACGGACTTTTGGCTCCCTCATCACGGCGCGCAGATGTTCCGCGATCGAGCGCGCCTGCACGGAAACCGGCGACAGCGCACGAAAATAATATTCACTGTTGTTTGTCAGATCGTCGGCAGCCGAGCTTCCCGTGAGTGCCGGCATCCGCGCATCCCTGTATATCGGCGCTGCCGCGAGCGACGCGGAGCTGAGATAATGTCCGAGCACAGCGACGCACGGGCTGTCGGCAATCGCCTGCGCATTCGCGCGCGCCACGGCTGGATTGCTTGCGTCGTCGAACAGAACGAGCTCAATCAGCCGCCCGTTGACGCCCCCCTTGGCGTTCGCCTCGTCGACTGCAAGCTGCGTCGCGACCAGGCTTTCCGTCCCGGCCGGGGCGGACGGGCCAGAGAGCGAATTGGCGAATGCGATGCGAATAGGCTCCGGGCGCGTCCAGAGGATGGCGGCCCAGGCGACAGCAAGCACCAGGGCAACGCCCGCAACAACGGCAAGCCACATGATGGGCCGCTGCTTCATCGTCGATCCTTGCATCGATCGGCATGAGCCGAGATTTTCCAGATCGAGGCCTCAGTCAGGCCGAGATTGCCGCCGCTGAGAGCGTTTTTCAAGCCCGCCAAATCGCGCGGGCTTGACCTTGGGGCGGTCCAATCGCGTACCCCCCTATTCTCATCTGTGCTACCTAGTTCGGTAGCAACATGGTCAGGAGAAGCCGATCATGACTGACGATCAGGTCAATCTCGTCGTTCAGCACCTTTGCGATCACTTGCACCTGGCGCTTCGATTGAAGGATAGCGAGGCACATCCACCGAACGCCAAGGATATCGGATTTGATCCTGCCTCTGTCAGAACTGTATTGCTGACCGCCTTGCGTTCGGCGGGTATCACGATCCGCCACGAGGAAGCCGGGGCGAGCGAAGAGCCGCCGTGGTCCTAAGCGCAAAGCGCGGGACAGAAGCCTCGCGCCAATATTTCAGCCGGGCATTTTGTGACCGATCCAAGTGATCCCAACTGTCAGTCACTTCCGCTTTGAAGGTGACTGATTGCGAGCCGCGTCTCAGGACGCCAGCGCCTCCTCGGCCGTCACACCAACAAGCTTCTGGCTCTCGGCCACCGCGCGGTTGGTGATCCGGCCGCGATGGATATTGAGGCCCGCGCGCAGATGCGGGTCCTCGACCAGTGCGCGCAATCCTTTTGAGGCCAGCGCCAGGCCGAATGGCAGCGTCGCATGGTTGAGCGCGTGGCTGGAGGTGACCGGCACGGCGCCCGGCATGTTGGCCACGCAATAATGCACGATATCGTCGACCAGATAGGTCGGCGCCTGATGCGTGGTCGCCTTCGACGTCTCGAAGCAGCCGCCCTGGTCGATCGCGACGTCGACCAGCACCGCGCGGCGCTTCATGTGCGCGAGCTGTTTGCGCGACACCAGCTTCGGCGCGCTCGCGCCGGGCACCAGCACCGCGCCGATCACGACGTCGGCAGCGACGATTTCCTCATCGATCGCCTCGAGCGTCGCATAGCGCGTGCGCACCCGGCCCAGGAAGATATCGTCGAGCACGCGCAGCCGCGGCAGCGAGCGATCCAGAATGGTGACGTCGGCGCCGAGACCTGCCGCCATCCGCGCTGCATGCGTGCCGACCACGCCGCCGCCGATCACGGCGATCCGCGCCGGCGCCACGCCGGGCACGCCGCCGATCAACTTGCCCATGCCGTCGGCGGACTTGCGCAAGGCCGCGCCTGCCGCCTCGATCGCAAGGCGTCCCGCGACCTCGCTCATCGGCGCCAGCAGCGGCAAGCCGCCATGCGCATCGGTGACGGTCTCGTAAGCGACCGCCGTGCAGCCGGAGGCGAGCAGCCCCTTGGTCTGCGCCGCATCGGGCGCGAGATGAAGATAGGTGAAGAGGATCTGCCCCTCGCGCAGCCGCGTCCATTCCGCCGGTTGCGGCTCCTTCACCTTCACGATCATGTCTGATGTTGCAAAGATCTCGTCGGCCGTCTCGGCGATGGTAGCGCCGGCGGCCTTGTAGGCCTCGTCGCTGCTGCCGATGCCCTCGCCGGCCCCGCGCTGCACGACCACGTCGTGCCCATGCGCCACATATTCCCGCACCGAGGCCGGCGTCAGGCCAACCCGGTATTCCTCGACTTTGATCTCCTTCGGCACGCCTACGCGCATGGTCCGTCTCCCCTCGAAATGAGCCGCCGCTTGCCACGAGGCTATTCTTGGTACCGCGGCGTTTCTCGGCGAAATCCGGCTTGTGCACTGCACTTTTCGCCCATAATCTGCGCGATTAAGCCAGTCATTGAAGGAAATCTGCGTGGACGGGCTCGACCGTATCGACCAGCGAATCCTCACCGAGCTCGTCTCCGACGCCCGGGCGAGCCAGATCGAGCTTGCCGAAAAGGTTGGGCTGTCGCCGACCGCCTGCGCCCGCCGCATCCGGCACCTCGAGGAAACCGGCGTGATCCGCGGCTACCGCGCCGATCTCGACGCCACCGCGCTCGGCCTCGTCACCACGGTCGTCGTCACCATCACGCTGGAGAAGCAGAGCGAGGATTATCTCGCCGCCTTCGAGGCCGCGATCGCGCGCTGCCCCGACGTCGTGTCATGCCATCTGATGTCGGGCAGTGACGATTATCATCTGCAAGTCGTCGCCCGCGACATCGCCGACTTCGAACGCATCCACAAGCAGCATTTGTCGCGCATGCCGGGCGTCGCACGGATTCATTCCAGCTTCGCCATGCGCGAGGTGGTGCGGCGAACGATTCCGGAGACGGCGCTGCGGGCGTGAAGGGCACTACTTCACCTCTCCCCGCTCTTCCGCGGGGAGAGGTCGGATCGCATCGCATGATGCGATCCGGGTGAGGGGCATGGCACCGTATGTCGGCAACAATGGTCCAACCGACTCGTCGACGTGAGCACGAACGCAAAATGAGAGAGCTATTGCGCGGATAGAGCCCCTCACCCCAACCCTCTCCCCGCAAGAGCGGGGCGAGGGAGCGCACCTACCACGCGTCCGCCGGCAGTTCCCCGCTCCTTGGCGGATCAGCCCCCTGCCGCGTGCAGGTGAACGCCGCACATCGGCAGGCAAAGGCGAGCACGCGCTTCAACTCGGCGGCGGTGATGTCCCGCAGCTTCTGCCGCTCGATCCGATCAAGCCGATACAGCGCGGCAAGCAACGCCGCCTGAAAGCTGTCGCCGGCCCCGATCGTGTCGACCACCTTCACGGCAGGCGCCGCGGCCTCGACCATGCCGGCCGTGCGATGCCAGGCGCTGGCGCCATTGTTGCCGCGGGTGATCACGACCAGCGACGGCCCCGCGGTCAGCAATGCTTCCGCACGCGTTGCATGGGCCTCGTCGCCAAAGAGATAGGCGAAGTCGACATCTGACATCTTCACCAGATCGGCGCAGCGAAAGAACGTCGCCATGCGCGTGCGATAGCCATCCTTGTCCTCGACCAGATTGGGCCGGCAGTTCGGATCGAAGGAGATGGTCACGCCGGGCCTGGCGCCGGCGATCAGGGCCAGCGCCTGTGTCGCGCCCTGCTCGTTCACCAGCGTCGTCGAGCCGGTGTGGATGGCCTCGATCTCAGCGAATGCGATCGCGCCGTGCCTGTAAATCCAGTTTCGCGCGGCGCTGTCGGCATCATAGAAGGCATATTGCGTCTCGGTCGCCGTCGGGCGCGCGAAGGCGAGCGTCGCCTGATGATCGCTGCGGGTGGCGTATCGGAGATCGACGTTTGACGCGAGCGCATGATCGGCGATCATCCGTCCAAACGTGTCGTTCGCAATACCGCCGACGAATCCGGTCGGCGCATCAAGCCGCGCCATCCCGATCGCGACATTGAGGCAGGAGCCGCCGACGACAGGCGCCAGCGCCTCGCGCCCGTCAACCGTCTTCGACGGCAGGAAATCGATCAGCGCATCCCCGCAACTCAGCAGCATTGTTTCGCCCCGAACATCATTTGCAACGCATGGTGTCGCGGCTGGCGCGGTCGAGATCGCGCAGCATGCGATGCACCTTGCGCTTGGTGCGATGGAAGTCGGCCATCTCTGGCCTGGTCGGCTCGCTCAACCGACCGAGCGCGGACATCGCCGCCATCGCCTCGTTGATGGTGCGATGCGCGCCGCTGGCGACGGCCCCTAACATTGCAGCCCCCAGCAGCACCGGCTCCTGGGTCTGCGGCAGGGCGACGATGTAGCCCGTGGTGTCGGCCATGATCTGGCGCACCAGCGGGCTGCGGCTGGCGCCGCCGCCCATCACGATGGTCTTGCCGTCGACACCATGCGCCTCGAAGGCATCGACGACGTCAGCCAAGCCATAGGCCAGTCCGCAGAGACCGGCGACGAACAGCCGCTCCATCGCAGCCGTATCGGTGTCGAGATCGAGGCCCGCGATGACCGCGCGCGAGCCGGGATCGGCATAGGGCGAGCGGTTGCCGATGAATTCCGGCAGCACATGAACGTGCCTCGCGAGCAGCGCCGCGGCACCGGGATCGCCGGCGCGCGCCAGAATCCGTTTCTCGAGGAAACCGATCACGTCGACGCCCTCGCGCTTCGCCTCGGCCTCAACCTCGACATGCGCGGGATGCGAGCGCAGCAAATGATCGATGGCGGCGCCCGCCGCGGATTGACCGCCCTCGTTCAGCCAGAAGCCCGGCACCATGCCCGAATAATACGGCCCCCACACACCCGGAACGAAGCATGGCGCGACCGTGGTCGCCATGATGCAGGCGGACGTCCCCATGATGTAAGCCATGCGCTTGCAAACATCGACATCGGCACCCGTGCCGTCGCGGCCCCCGATCGCGCCGACGCCGCCGGCATGCGCGTCGATCAGCGAGGCGCCGACCGCTGTCCGCGGCTGCAGGCCGAGATCTTCAGCCGCATGTTCCGTCAGGCCGCGCGCCAGCGATGCGCCGGGCGGCACGATCTCGGTGCCGATCCGCGCATAGCGCTCGGCGACGAACTCTTCCAGACCGACGCGCCTGAAGAAGCGTTCGCTCCAGCCGCCCTCGCCCGCAACATAGGTCCATTTGCAGGTGACGGTGCAGGTCGAGCGCGCCAGCGAACCGCTGGCGCGGAACGACAAATAGTCAGCGAGATCAAAGAAGTGCCCGGCATCATCAAAGGTGGAGCGCAGATGCCGCTTCAGCCACATCAGCTTCGGCACCTCCATCTCCGGCGAGATCAGCCCGCCGACATAGCGCAGCACGTCGTCCTTGGTCTCGTTGACGAACTGCGTCTCCTCCATCGCGCGGTGGTCCATCCAGACCACGACATTGCGCGCGGCATCGCCGGACGAACTGACCGTCAGCGGCCGGCCGGCACGGTCGAGCACCACCAGCGAGCAGGTCGCGTCGAACCCGATGCCTTTGACGTGGTCCGCCGAAATCGCGGCTTCGCGCATTGCGCCGCGAACGGAAGCGACACAAGCAGCCCAGATATCCTCGGAAGACTGTTCGACGATGTCTCCCGCTTCGTGCCAAACCTTCAGCGGATGCTTGGCCGTGCCGAGCAGTTTTCCCGCTTCGTCAAATACGCCCGCCCGCGCGCTGGCCGTCCCGACGTCCACCCCAATGTAGGCTTGCCGCATGGTCGCTCCGTCACTTACGACGCGAGCTTACCAGCAAGTGTAGCCGCCATCGACCAAAACGATGCTGCCGGTCATCAGGCTCGCGGCCTCGGAGGACAGGAACAGGACCACCGAGGCAATCTCCTCGACCTGGCCCATCCGCGCCATCGGAGTTCCACCGATCCAGGCATCATACATCTTGGGGCTGTTCTTCACGAAGGCGTTGAGCGGCGTCTCGATATAGGTCGGCGCCACTGCATTGACGCGAACGCCCCGCGTCGCCCATTCGGCGGCCAGCGATTTGGTCAGATGGTGCACTGCGGCCTTGGAGGCGTTGTAGAAGCACTGCTCCTGCGGCTTGTTGACGATGAAGCCGGACATCGAGCCGACATTGACGATGGTTCCCGACTTCGCCTTCAGCATGTGGTTGCCGAAGGCGCGGCAGCACCAGAAGGTGCCGTTCAGGTTGACGTCGATGACGTTGAGCCAATGCTCGTCGGTGACGGTCTCGGCCGGGGTCTCGCTGCGGGCGATGCCGGCATTGTTGACGAGGATGTCGACCTTTCCGTACTTCCTGACCAGATCGTCAGCGGCTGCGTCGACCTGTTTTGTATTCGTGACGTCCATCACGACGATGTCGGCGTCGTAACCCTTGGCCTTCAGCACAGCCTTGGCGTCGTTGCCGACCTTGGCATCGCGGTCACCAATGATCACCTTGGCACCTGCTTCGGCCAGCGCTTCCGCACAGGCGAGACCAATGCCCTGCCCGCCGCCGGTGATGAAGGCGGACTTGCCAGTGAGCTTGAATTTTTCCAGGTACATGTTTGTTTTTCCCTCTCCTTGGCCCGCCGGCCGCGGGCGACGCCGCTCGCTGAGCGGCGAGATCTTGCGAACAGCGCTTAGGCGCGGATCGACTTGCCGCCCTCGTCGAAACGGTGAATGCGGCCCGGCTCCGGTGTCAGCGACACCTTGTCGCCGGGATGCAGGCCGAGTTCGCCGACATAGCGCGCGGTCAGCATGCCCAGCGGACCGCAATCGACGTAGAGGAAGGTGTCGCTGCCGAGATGCTCGGCGACCGACACCGTGCCCTGCCAGCCCTGCCCGTCGCGCTCGACCTTCAGATGCTCAGGCCGCACGCCGATGGTCGCGGCGCCCTGCTGTTTGGCCTCCTCGCCGGTGACGAAGTTCATCTTCGGCGAGCCGATGAAGCCGGCCACGAACAGGTTGGCCGGCCGCTCGTAGAGTTCCAGAGGCGAGCCGTATTGCTCGATCTTGCCGGCGTTGAGCACCACGATCTTGTCGGCCATGGTCATGGCCTCGACCTGGTCGTGGGTGACGTAGATCGCCGTGGTTGCGAGCTGCTTCTGCAGCCGCGTCACCTCGAGCCGCATCTGCACCCGCAGTGCGGCATCAAGGTTCGACAAGGGCTCGTCGAACAGGAACGCCTTGGGCTCGCGCACGATGGCGCGGCCGATCGCGACGCGCTGGCGCTGGCCGCCGGACAATTCGCGCGGCTTGCGATCGAGATAAGGTGTCAGGTTAAGTGTCGCTGCTGCCCCCTCGACCTTCTTGTTGATTTCGTCCTTCGGCAGTCCTGCCATCTTCAGGCCGAAGGCGATGTTGCCGCGCACGCTCATATGCGGATAGAGCGCGTAGGACTGGAACACCATCGACAGCCCGCGCTTGGCCGGCGGCACGTCGACGACATTCTTGCCGTCGATCATGATGGCGCCGCCGGTGACGTCCTCCAGTCCCGCGATCAGCCGCAGCAGCGTGGTCTTGCCGCAGCCGGAGGGGCCGACGAACACGACGAAGGAGCCGTCGGCGATGTCGAGGTCGGCGCCTTTGATGATGTGGACCGGCCCGAACGATTTTTGCACACCCTGCAGCGTAATCTGACCCATGGCGAAAAGCCTTTCTGCTACTTGACTGCGCCGAAGGTCAGGCCGCGGACGAGTTGCCGCTGACTGAACCAGCCGAGCACGAGAATGGGCGCGATCGCAAGCGTCGACGCCGCCGACAGTTTCGCCCAGAACAATCCTTCCGGGCTCGAATAGGATGCGATGAAGGTGGTGAGCGGCGCGGCTTCCAGCGTCGACAGGTTGAGCGTCCAGAACGCCTCGTTCCAGGCCAGGATCAGGTTGAGCAGCAGGGTCGAGGCCAGGCCCGGGATCGCCATCGGCGTCAGGACATAGACCAGCTCACGGCCGATCGTGGCGCCGTCCATCCGCGCCGCTTCCAGGATGTCCTTCGGGATCTCCTTGAAATAGGTGAAGAGCATCCAGATCACGATCGGCAGATTGCCGAGGCAGAGGATGAAGATCAGCCCGGTGCGGGTATCGAGCAGGCCGAAATCCCGGTAGATCAGATAGATCGGCACCAGCACGCCGACCGGCGGCATCATCTTGGTCGAGAGCATCCAGAGCAGGATGTCCTTGGTTCTTTTGGTCGGCGAGAACGCCATCGACCAGGCCGCGGGGATCGCGATCAGCATCGCGATCAAGGTCGAGCCGCCGGCGATGAGGATCGAGTTCAGCGCGTGGTGGAGATAGTCGCTGCGTTCCTGGACGGTGACGTAGTTCTCGGTGGTCCAGTGGAAGAACAGGAAAGACGGTGGAATTGCAAAGGCTTCCAGCTCGGTCTTAAAGCTCGCTAGTACCATCCAGAGAATCGGGAAGAAGATCAGGAAGCCGACCAGCCAGGCCGCGGCCGTCGAGATCACCTTGCGTTGGGTCGTCACCATCCGCGCCATGACGTCACGCCTCCAGATTCTTGCCGACGATACGGACCAGGAAGAAGGCCACGATGTTGGCGAGCACCACCGCGACCAGGCCGCCTGCCGAGGCGCTGCCGACGTCGTACTGGATCAGCGCCTGCGAATAGATCAGGAAGGCGATGTTGGTGGTCTGCAGCCCCGGCCCGCCGCCGGTGGTGACGAAGATCTCGGCGAACACAGTGAGCAGGAAGATGGTCTCGATCAGGATCACGACCGTGATCGGGCGCGCCAGATGCGGCAGCGTGATGTAGATGAAGGTCGAGACCGCCCTCGCCCCGTCCATCTCGGCCGCCTCCTTCTGCTCCTCGTCGAGCGACTGCAGCGCGGTCAGCAGGATCAGCGTCGCGAAGGGCAGCCATTGCCAGGAGATGATCAGGATCACCGAGAACAGCGGCGCGTCGTTGAACCAGTCGATCGCGGGCACGCCGAACAGCTTTGCGATCCAGGCAAACAGCCCGGACACCGGATGCATCAGGAGGTTCTTCCAGACCAGCGCGCTGACGGTCGGCATCACGAAGAACGGCGCGATCACCATCAGCCGGACGATCGAGAGCCCGACCACCTGCTGGTCCAGCAGCAGCGCCAGGGGCACGCCGAGCACGATGGTGATCGCCAGCACCGAGCCGACCAGCACCAGCGTGTTCTGCAGCGAGGCGAGGAACGCCGGATCGGTCAGGAAGTAGCGGAAATTTTCCAGTCCGACGAAGGATTCGGAGCCGGGATCGAGCAGATTGTAGTGCAGCGTCGCGAAGTAGAGCGTCAGCGCGAGCGGCACGATCATCCAGATGAACAGCAGCGCCACCGCTGGGGTCAGCAATGTCCGCGCGAGCAGTTGGGTCTGCTGGGTCGCCATCATCCCCGTCTCCTTACCAAGAGCGCTTTCCAGCGAAGCCTGTCCCGGACCTGTTCCGGGATGGACGCCGGTTTCGCGCAAAGAAAACGCGTCAAATCGAACCTAGAAAGGGGCGGCCACCCCATTGGCTGGGAACAGGATGGCCGCAAGTCACCAGCTCGGGAGGTTTTGAGCCGGTCTTTGACAGCCAGGGTGCGTCCGTCGCGCCCTGGCTGTTCGAAGCGCTACTTGATGTAGCCCGCGCGCTTCATCTCGCGCTCGGTCGAGGACTGCGCGGCCGCGAGCGCCGCGTCGACGGTGCTCGATCCGGACAGTGCGGCCGCGAACTGCTGGCCGACGCTGGTGCCGATGCCCTGGAACTCGGGGATCGCGGCGTATTGCACGCCGACATACGGCACCGGCTTGACGGTCGGCTTGTTCGGATCGGCGGCGTCGATCGAGGCGAGCGTCATCTTGGCGAACGGCGCGGCCTTCTGGTACTCAGGATTCTGGTAGAGCGAGGTGCGCGTGCCCGGAGGCACGTTGGCCCAGCCCTCCTTGGAGGCGACGAGCTTGGTGTAGTCCTTGCTGGTCGCCCAGGCGATGAACTTCTCGGCTGCGTCGACCTTCTTCGAGCCGGCGGGGATGGCAAGGCTCCACGCCCACAGCCAGTTGGCGTTCTTGCCGAGCCCGGTGTTCGGCGCCAGCGCGAAGCCGACCTTGTCGGCGACCTTGGACTCCTTCGGATTGGTGACGAAGGAGGCCGCCACCGTGGCATCGATCCACATCGCGCATTTGCCGGCGTTGAACAGCGCGAGATTCTCGTTGAAGCCGTTGGAGCTCGCGCCGGGAGGGCCAGCCTCCTTCATCAGGTTGACGTAGGTCGTCAGCGTCTTCTTCCATTCCGGCGAGTTGAACTGCGGCTCCCACTTCTCGTCGAACCAGCGCGCGCCGAACGAATTCGACATCGCGGTCAGGAACGCCATGTTCTCGCCCCAGCCGGCCTTGCCGCGCAGGCAGATGCCGTAGGTGCCGCCGTTCTTGTCGGTCAGCTTCTTGGCGGCATCGACCACGAAGTCCCAGGTCGGGCTGTCCGGCATCTTCAGCCCGGCCTTCTCGAACAGGTCGGTGCGATACATCACCATCGAGCTCTCGCCGTAGAAGGGTGCGGCATACAGCTTGCCGTCGACGGAGACCGCATCCTTGATCTTCGGCAAGAGGTCGCCGACGTCGTAATCGGCGCCGAGCTTGTCGAGCGGCACCAGCCAGCTCTTCTTGGCCCAGATCGGAACCTCATAGGTGCCGATGGTCAGCACGTCGAACTGACCACCCTTGGTGGCGATGTCGGTGGTGACGCGCTGGCGCAGCACGTTCTCTTCCAGCGTCACCCATTTGACGGTGATGTCCGGATTTTTCGCGGTGAACTCGTTGGTCAAGCCCTGCATGCGGATCATGTCGCCGTTGTTGACGGTCGCGATCGTCAGCGTGGTCTGGGCGAATGACGGGGCGGAAATGAAAAGGGCAGTCGCGCCGGCAACGGCGCAAAGGACGTGTTTCAAGGTGACCTCCCATAGCCACGTTGAGCATATGCCCACGTGTTGAGCACATGTTCACTCCGGTCCCGGGCTTTGTCAAGCGCGCGCAAGTGCCCGCGCACGATTGTTTGCGGCGGCCCACATCCAGGGCGAGCGCTGTTGCAGATGCGAAAAGGATTAGCGATCGAGGATCGCGCGCGCGGTGGCTTCGTCGGTGATCAAACCGTTGACCACTCGCCCGACCAGCGCGGCCTTGATCGCTGGAACTTTCGCCGTGCCGATCGCGGCACCGATGGTGGTGGTTTCGGCCGGAATCTGCGGCGGAATGCTGGTCAGCCGCTTGTTGGTGCCGCCCTTGATCAACTTGCCCTTGGCATCATAGGCCCAGCCGGTCACCTCGCCGACCGCGCCGAGCCGCATCATCTCGAGCAGTTCTTCGCGGGTGACGAAGCCGTCGACGTGGATCTGCGCCTTCTGGTCCATCTGGCCGATGCCGATCAGCCGCAGATCCGCCTTCGCGGCCACCGCCTTGACCCGCGCGATCGGCTCGATGCGCACCATCTTGTTGCGCTCGTCCTCGCTGGACATCAGAAACGGCAGCGGCATCGGGTAATGCCGCGCGCCGGTGCGGTCGGCCAGCCGGCCGACCGTGTCGTAGAAGCTCGCGGAGCCATCGGCGGAGATGTTGCCGACCAGCGAGACGATCTGGTGGTCCGGCCGCTCGATCGGAGAGACGCGCTCGACCGCGGCGCGTACCGCCCGCCCCGTCCCGAGCGCGACAATCACGGGCGTCTCCGAGCGCAGCGTCGTCTCCAGCACATTCGCCGAACGCTCGGCAATCCCGGCATTCGAGGTCGGCGCCGCCGGATCTGATGGCACCACGTCGCAATGCACGAGATCGAACCGCGCCTTGAGTTTCGCGGCCAATTCCATGCAGGCGGCAATGGGATGCTCGAGGCGGAAGGTGATCAGGCGCTCGGCCAGGCACAGCGACACCAGCCGCTGCGCCGAGGCGCGCGACACCTGCAGCATCTTGGCGATTTCATCCTGGGTGTGGCCGGCGATGAAATAGAGCCAGCCGGCGCGCGCGGCGTCGTCGAGACGGGATTTTTCGTTCTCATTCGGCGCCATGCTGTGCGGTCAACCTTCCGTCCAGAAATCCATCATCCGATCGAAGATGCGATCCGCGCCGGCCTCGCGCAGCAGCCCATCGCCCTCACGCCTGCGATAATGCCCGCCGCCGACGAAGCCCCAGACCCGCATCCCCGCCGCCTTCGCCGCCATCACGCCGGAGACGCTGTCCTCGATCACCAGCGTCCGCTCCGGCGCATATCCCATCTCGCTCGCCGCGTACAAAAACAGATCCGGCGCCGGCTTGCCACGCGCCACCATCTGTGACGTGTAGAGCCTGCGGCCGAAATGCTCCGCGAGGCCCGTCAACTCCAATGAAAACGCGACGCGGTCAAGGTCGCTCGATGACGCAACGCAGTATGGCAGCTTGAGGCCGTCGAGCAACGCCCCGATGCCGGGGATCGGCTGCAGCTGGGTGCGAAAGGTCTCGCGCACCTCCTGCTTGAGCTCGCCGAGAAAGCCCTCGCCCAGCGGCTGGCCCGCAACGCGGCAATACTCGATCACGGCCGCGGTGCTGCGCCCGAGGAACAGCCGCATCACCTGCTCGGTCGACACGGCGATGCCCGAGCGCGCCAGCACCTCGGAGAGACAACGGCAGCTCAATTCCTCGCTGTCGACGAGCACGCCGTCGCAATCGAAGATGATGAGGTCGGTGTCGGGAAGTCGGGAGTCCATCCCGACATCAGAACATATGCTCAAGCTATGAGCAATAGATCACAATTTGGGACACAAGGGCCGCATTCCCGCATCCTCACCAGCGATAGGCCAGCGCCGCCGTCACCATCTGCGGGGCGCCGATGTAGCAATAGCCGGTCTGGCACGTCGTGTAATGGCGGTTGAACAGGTTCTGCGCGTTGAGCTTCAGCCGCAGGCCCTTCAACTGCCTGTCGAGCTGGCCGAAATCGTAACTGAGCGCGGCATCGATCAGGGCGACGGAGCTGTTCTTGAAGGTATTCTGATCGTCGCCATAGCTCCATGACACGTAACGCACGCCGCCGCCGAAGCTCAATCCGGCAAAGCTGCTGCTGGTCGGCATCGCGTAATTGGCCCACAGCGTCGCGGTGTGCGGCGGAATCCCCGACGGCATCTTGCCGATCGTCGTGCTGTCGGCCGCCTGCAACGTCTTGAGATCGAGATAGGTGTAGGACGAGGTGATGTCGAAGCCAGTCCAGAGATTGGCGAGCGCCTGCAGTTCCAGGCCGCGGCTCCTGATCTCGCCGCGCTGAACCGTGATGCCCGTTCCCGTGGTGACGAGACCGCCATCCTGGACGAGGTCGAACACCGCAGCGGTGACAAAACTCCTCTGTCCCGGCGGCTGATACTTGATGCCGACCTCGGTCTGTTTGCCGGTGGTCGGCTTGAAGAGGCCGCCGTCGGGATTGACGCCGAGATTGGGCACGAACGAGGTGGAGTAGCTGACATAGGGCGCAACACCGGAATCGAACACGTAGGTCAGCCCGGCCCGGCCGCTATAGGCCTGATCGTTCTGCGACTGCCTTGTGACCGCCAACAGATCATCCGATGATGTGCCGACCCAGTCGCTGCGGCCGCTCAGCGTCAGGATCCAGCGATCGAACTTGGCCTGGTCCTGTGCATAGATGCCCTGCTGGCGCTGCGTCTGCGCGATCGAGCTCGAGATTGCCGGATCGGGAATCGATTCCGGCGCGTAGCCCGGCGCGGCGAGATTGAGGTCCGACACGCCGCCGCCAAAGCCCATCATGTCCTTGTACTTGGACCAGGTATAGTCGTAGCCGACCAGCGCGGTGTGCTGGACCGGACCGGTGGCGAATTTGGCTTCGAGCTGGTTGTCGAGCCCCACCGATTGCAGGAGATCGTGCACATAGCCGGTGTAGCGCGACGCCAGCTGCGTGGCGGGATCGACGCTCGCGATGCCGACATAGCGCATCGTGGAGTCGAGATCGGTGTAGCGCATCTTCTGGCGGAAGGTGATGCCGCTGTCGAATCTGTGCTCGAACAGATAGCCGACCCGGCCCTGCTCCTGGTCGAACGTGTTGTAGGACGGGCTGCCCGGATAGATGTTGGAGACGATGCCCGAGGACGGCGAGTAGTAGAACATCGACGATGGCGTCTTCGACTTCTGGTATTCGCCGAGAATGGTCAGCGTCGTCGATGCGTCCGGCCGCCAGGTGACGGCGGGTGCGATGTCGACCCGGTTGTCCTTGCCGCCGGGCGTGATCATGTCGGCGTCACGGACGATGCCGGTCAGGCGGTAGAGCCACTGGCCCTGCGGATCGATCGGCCCGGAGACATCGAAATTACCCTGGAAACGGTCGAGGCTGCCGACCAGCCCCTGGACCTCGTGATACGGCGTGCTGGTCGGGAGCTTCGACGTCAGATTGACCAGGCCGCCGGGCGAGCCGAGCCCGTACAGCGCCGAGCTCGGACCGCGCAACACCGTCACGCTGTCGATGACATAGGGCTCGGTGCGGTAGAGACCGATATTGGCCGGCACCAGCCGCAGGCCGTCGAGATAAACGCCGTTATAGGTGACGTCGAAGCCGCGCAGCGAGAACGAGTCGAAGCGCGGATCGAAACCGCTCGCCTCGGTGCGGACGCCCGGCTCATAGGCGATCGCCTGGGTCAGCGACTGCACACCACGATCGTCGAGCTGCTTTCGGGTGACCACCGAGATCGACTGCGGCGTTTCGATTAACGGCGTGTCGGTCTTGGTCGCAACCGAGCTTTCGCTCGCGACATAGCCTTCCGGCGCGCGCGTCGAACGGCGTGCATCGGTGCCCGGTCCCACGGACGGGGCGCTGGATCCGGCCGCATGACGGGCCTGCCGGCGCGCGGCGTTGCCGGCGCGCGAGGCGGCCTGCCGCGACGGCTTTGCGGTCGCGCGGGGCTTTTCCGGCGCCGCAACCGTCACCGGCGGCAAGGTCGTGCCTGGTTGCGATGTCACTTGCGCCAACGCCGATGTGATCAATATCTGGCCGAAGGCCGCCCCCGCCGCAACACCACGCAGCGCCGCCGTACCAGCCGTGCTCCGCACCAACCGCCCATCATCCCAACCCATCTTCGCCCCGAATTCCCAACTGCAATCGGGGCGCAGTAACCCGATTCAATCGGGCGCGGCTTTTGCGTACGCGCAAATCACCTTTGATGACCGCTTGAGTCTCTCCAAACCGAAATGTGTGGCAACGTTTCCGCCAGCGCGCGGCGGTCAGCGACGCCGGCTCGGCGCGTGTCCGAACCGCTTCCGGAATGCGGTCGCGAAATTCGCGGGATGCGCGTAGCCGACGCGGTAGGCCGCCTCGGTGACCGACAGCTGCCGGTGAATCAGCAGCTCGCGTGCGACGTCGAGCCGCAGGTTGCGCAGATAGTCCGCCGCGCTGACGCCGAAGGCCATGCGGAACTGCTGGTTGAAGGTGCGGCGGCCAAGTCCCGCGCATTCCGCCAGCTCTGCGATGCTCCAGGGATGGCGCAGATCGGCATTGATCGCATCCTTGACCGCCTGCAATCGCATCCGTCCGGGGGCCGCCGGCGGGCCGCGATCCGCGCGCCTGCCGAACAGGGCATGGGCCAGGATTTCCGTCGCATGTGCGCCGAGCAGCAGTCGCCCTCCGTCGCCCACAATCGGCGGTGACAGCATGTCCTGGGCGATGACCACGAGCCGCGGTGGCGCCCTGACCGCGACGACGGCGATGTGATCCAGCGTCCCGTCGAACAGCGCAAGAAATCGCGCTTCGAGACCGAGCCGCACGATCGACCGGTGCGGAAAGAACAGGCCGGTTGCCGGGCGACCAAAGGATTCCGCCACGGGATCCTCGATCGAGACCGGCGCGCGTGCCGCGAGCACGGTCAATTCGCCTTCGCTAGCACCCGCCTCCGGCGCGACCGACAGCAACAGGCCGGGTTTCATGCGGCCCGGCCCGGCCTGCTCGCCGATCGACCGCAAGCCGTCGCGCAGCAACAGGCAGCCGGGCAGCTCGAGCCATTGCGCGCGCCCATCTGCCCAGCGTCCGGCAGTACCGGCCTCATCAATCGTCAGGGAGCTCGTCAACTTTCGAACGCAGGACTCGCATCGATCACCGCGCCGTGACTATGACGATCGCGCGCCGCACTCAATGCAGGGCACGACAGATTGGAGAGCTTCGAAATTAGATCGATTTCAATTCCACGGACCGGCGCGAGGCGCGCGTATCCGCATCAATACGCCTGCTGACGATATTTCCGCGACTTCCGCACCGGTCCTGCATAATACGGATTGATGCTGCACATCGCGGCGCGGCCCGACGCCGTCGCGCGACATTGCGGCAGCGAGGTGTAGCTGCAATCGATATAATTGCCGCCGAACCTGCCGCCGTACACTTCAAGGCAGACGGGATAGCGCGGGTCATAGGTCTGCGCCTGGGCCGGCGAACCAAGCACGCAACCAAGGACGCAACCAAGCATCACGATCGCACAAGCTGTCAGACGCATCTGCGCCTCCTCATCACCGTCACATCAGCGACGGCAAGGGATTCGTGCCATCGCGCGCCCTCCTTCGCACGAATGGCGGCGCGCGTCACGAGCGCGGAACGTGCCTGTAACGTCGCACCGGCAGCGGCCGCTCGCTGTTGCCGGGCGCAGGCGCGGTTTGCATCGCGCCATAAGCGCCATAGGCATTGCCCGCACCGTTCCGGGCCGCCTGCTCGGCGCCCCATGGCGTCAGCGCGCCGCCATTCAGAACGTCGCGGTCGGGATGCGCGGCCTGGTAGGCTGCCGGCTCCGACGCCTGGCCAAAGGCAGGCGGCGCAAGGACAATTCCAGACAAAAGCACTGCGGCGGCTACGGCCGTGAATTTGGCCATGGCTCTTCTCCTAATGATGAATTGAACGCCCCGGCGAGGCAGACGGCCTCGGTCGGCTTCCAATTCCCAATTGGTGATGCAGTGCGGCAGGCCCAGAGGGCGGCATCTCACAATGCCGAGAGGGGCCGACAGGTGAGCGCCATGGCAGCAGGAACGAACGGCGCAACGCTCTGTTGAACACGCCATTGGATTCGACAATCGAAGGCGTTGATCATGCAACTCGTCTCGGAACAACGCGTCACCAGCCTCGACCCGGTGTTCGGCCCGATGGGAATCGAGGCAGGCAAGGCGATCTGGGGCGCGCAGGCGCTGTCAATGCGCGAGAAGGCCGTCCTGCTGATCGCGGCCGACCTCTGCGTTCCCGAGCTTGGCATGCCGCTCGAACTGCACGTCGGCATGGCGCTCGGCCAAGTGAAGATGTCGGTGGAGGATCTGCGCGAATTGCTCCGTCATATCGCACCTGATGCGGGCTTCAATATCGTCGCGATGGGATTTCAGCGGCTCGCCGAGATCGCCACCGAACTCGGCCACGACGTCTCGAGCACGGCATCACGGTCCTACGGCCGCGATGCGGTCTATGACGACGCGACGCTTGCGACCCTGCGCAGGCTTGACTCCGATTTTGCCGACGAGATCGACCGGCTCAGCCGGCAGCTCTGGTCGAGGCCCGGCCTGTCGATGCGGGAGCGATGCTTGGCCACGTTCGCTGTCGACGTCGTTGGCGGCACGCTCGGCGCGCCCTTTGTCGCGCATGTCAGGCTTGCACAAAAGGCCGGCCTCACGCGAGCGGAACTGCAGGTCGCGCTCCGCGCGCTGGCGGAGTTCTCGATTCCGAAAGCCTGGCAGGCGCTGGTCGCGCTTGATGCCCTGCTCACCGATCGGCACGCGCCTGAAGCCCACAAGGAGGCATCATGACGACTCCCGACAAAGGCGAACACGTCACGACACGCGCCAAGGTCGAAGTCTCGAAATATCTGCGCGAGGTGCTCGACCATAGCGACGCCAGCGCAATGACCGTCGTCGAGACCCGGCTTGAGGAGCAATTCACCGGCGGCCTGGTCGGCACCGGTATTGCCACGCACTTGCGCATCGAGCGCAACGACGGCACTGGCATGCTGACCTGCTATGAACGGATCACGGGCACGCTCGACGGCCGCAATGGGTCATTCCTGCTGCAGGCCAGCGGGTTCACCGACCGTCATCACCATGTCCATGGACAATGGGAAGTGATCGAAAATTCCGGCACCGGCGACCTCGCCGGCCTGCGAGGCTATGCGGCCTTTGCGGCGATGCCCGACAAGGCGTCAAAAACCGGCTGGTCGGCCGACACAGCGCTGACCTACTGGTTCGATCGCTAGCGAATCTATTGCTGCGCGGCGTCAGCAGGCGGGTGCGGCTGACCCGCCGCACCACGCCGATCAACGATTGGTCCGCGCCGAGCTTTGCTGCAAACGCCGCATCGCAGCCGTCGCAATCGCGCAAAGCACACCGTGGCTGCGCCGCCTCCCCGCTCGCATCGATCACGCGATAGCGGCCGGATTGCGCAAGCAGTTGCCGCACGCCGTCGCCGCTTCCTGCGGAGCCTGCGCCAAAAATCGAAATTTCCGAACGCAATCAAGGCGATTTGCCCTGTCCAGTCTCCCGCGCAAAAATATTCCCCTTTTCCGAACACCCAAATCAGCGCTATAACTCCGCCGTCTCACCCGACACGAGGGGCGCTCGCGAACGCCACGAACGTGGGTGCAGATGCGGTGGCCGCCGAGCGTGCGACAGGCGTGTGTGCGCAAGGCGGACGGTGAAGTCGTGTGGGCCTGCCGCCCCGATGCAGGTGGCAAGTCCGTGAGAGGCCCAAAGCCGATCGCGGATGATGGTGGCACAAAAGCAGAGTCGCACCAGGGCGAGCACGTATAAGCCGTAAAGCCATCGCGCAGGGAAGGCCGGATGCCTCCGCCGAACCTGTATGCTCGTGCGCGCACTTTT
>NZ_JAFCJX010000010.1 GCF_018130695.1 Bradyrhizobium jicamae
GTGGCGCGCGGCGACCTGTCGCGCAAGATCACGGTCGACGTGAAGGGCGAAATCCTCGAGCTGAAGAACACCATCAACACGATGGTGGACCAGCTCAACGGTTTTGCCGGCGAGGTGACGCGCGTGGCGCGCGAGGTCGGCACCGAAGGCAAGCTCGGCGGTCAGGCCGAGGTGCCCGGCGTCGCCGGCACCTGGAAGGACCTGACCGACAACGTCAACTTCATGGCGTCGAACCTGACGGCACAGGTCCGCAACATCGCCGAGGTCGCGACCGCGATCGCCGGCGGAGACCTCTCAAAGAAAATCACGGTGGACGTCCGCGGCGAGATCCTGCTGCTCAAGGACACCCTGAATACGATGGTGGAGCAGCTGCGCTCCTTCGCCGCCGAAGTGACGCGCGTGGCGCGCGAGGTCGGCACCGAGGGCCGGCTCGGCGGCCAGGCCGTGGTGCCCGGCGTCGGCGGCACCTGGAAGGACCTCACCGACAACGTCAATCTCTTGGCTGCGAACCTCACCACGCAAGTCCGCAACATCGCCGAAGTCACGACCGCTGTGGCGCGCGGCGACCTGTCGCGCAAGATCACGGTCGACGTGAAGGGCGAAATCCTCGAGCTGAAGAACACCATCAACACGATGGTGGACCAGCTCAACGCCTTCGCCGGCGAGGTGACGCGCGTGGCGCGCGAGGTCGGCACCGAGGGCCGGCTTGGCGGCCAGGCGGAAGTCTCCGGCGTCGCCGGCACCTGGAAGGATCTCACCGACACCGTCAACGTGATGGCGGCGAACCTGACCGAGCAGGTGCGCGGCATCGTCAAGGTGGTGACCGCGGTCGCCGACGGCGACCTGAAGCAAAATCTCACGGTGAAATCGAAGGGCGAGGTGGCCGCGCTCGCCGACACCATCAACAACATGACGGAGACGCTTGCGACATTCGCCGATCAGGTGACGTCGGTGGCGCGCGAGGTCGGCGTCGAAGGACGGCTCGGCGGCCAGGCCAACGTGCCAGGTGCTGCCGGCACCTGGAAGGATCTGACCGGCAACGTCAACCTGCTGGCCGCGAACCTGACCTCGCAAGTCCGCGCGATCGCGGAAGTGGCGACCGCCGTGACCAAGGGCGACCTGACGCGGTCGATCCAGGTCGAGGTGAGCGGCGAGGTGGCCGAGCTGAAGGACAACATCAACACCATGATCGGCAACCTCCGTCTCACCACGGAGCGCAACACCGAGCAGGACTGGCTGAAGACCAATCTGGCGCGCTTCACCAACATGCTGCAGGGCCAGCGCGACCTCGCGACCGTCGGCCGCCTGCTGCTGACGGAGCTCGCGCCGCTGATCAACGCCCATATGGGTGTGATCTACCAGGTCGAGAACCCTGAAAGCCCGCAGTTGCGGCTACTGTCGGCCTATGCGCATGACGGCGCCAATCCGCATCCGCAGATCGTATCCCTCGGCGCCGGCCTGATCGGCCAGTGCGCGCTCGACAAGCGCCAGCGCCTGGTCTCGGACATTCCCGGCGATGCCGTGCCGATCAATTCGGCCCTGATGCGGATCATGCCGAAGAACCTTGTCGTGTTCCCGGTGCTGTTCGAGAACCAGGTCAAGGCGGTGATCGAGCTGTCGTCGATCGCGTCCTTCACGACCTCGCAGATCACCTTCCTCGAACAGCTGACCGACTCCATCGGCATCGTGCTCAACTCCATCGAAGCGACGATGCAGACCGAAGGCCTGCTCAAGCAGTCCCAGCAGCTCGCCGGCGAGCTGCAGACCCAGCAGAAGGAATTGCAGCAGACCAACGACCAGCTCGAACAGAAGGCGCAGCAGCTCGCCGAACGCAACGTCGACGTCGAACGCAAGAACCAGGAAATCGAGCAGGCGCGGCGCGCGCTGGAAGAGAAGGCGACCGAGCTGTCGCTGACCTCGAAGTACAAGTCCGAATTCCTCGCCAACATGTCGCACGAGCTGCGCACGCCGCTCAATTCGATCCTGATCCTCGGCCAGCAGCTGACGGAAAACCCGGACGGCAATCTGACGCCGAAGCAGGTCGAATTCGCGCGCACCATCCATGGCGCCGGTACCGATCTCTTGAATCTGATCAGCGACATCCTCGATCTCTCCAAGATCGAGTCCGGCACGGTGACCGTCGATGCCGAGGAGATCCTGACCTCGAGCCTGCTGGAGACCGTGGGCCGGCCGTTCCGCCACGAGGCGGAGAACCGTCATCTCTCCTTTGCCATCGAGGTCGACGGGAATCTTGCGCGGAGCATGGTGACCGACTCCAAGCGCCTGCAGCAGGTCTTGAAGAACCTGCTGTCGAATGCCTTCAAGTTCACCGCCGAGGGCGGCGTGAAGCTGAATGTGTCGGCTGCGGTCGGCGGCTGGAGCGCCGAACATCCGATCCTCAATACGGCACCCGCGGTGGTCGCCTTCGAGGTCACAGATACCGGCATCGGCATTCCCCTCGACAAGCAGAAGCTGATCTTCGAGGCGTTCCAGCAGGCCGACGCCGGCACCAGCCGCAAATATGGCGGCACCGGCCTTGGCTTGGCCATCAGCCGCGAACTCGCCAGCCTGCTCGGCGGTGAGATCCATCTGCGCAGTGCGCCCGGCAAGGGCTCGACCTTCACGCTTTATCTGCCGCTGAAATATTCCGGACCGACCGTGGCGCTGCGTTCGCAGACGCCGCCGACGCCGATGCCGCATACGGCGACTCCGGCGCTGCAATCCTCGGCCGTGCAGGAGCGCGTGATCGAGCAACTGCCGGATGACCGGCTCAATCTCGAACCCGGCGACACCATCCTGCTGATCGTCGAGGACGATCCGCATTACGCGCGGGTGCTGATCGATCTCGCCCGCGACAAGGGTTTCAAGGTGCTGGTCGCCAGCCGCGGGACCGAGGCCCTCGAGCTTGCAAAGCAGTTCCAGCCGTCCGCGGTCTCGCTCGACGTGTTCCTGCCGGACATGCTCGGCTGGACCGTGCTGAGCCAGCTCAAGCACAATCCGTTGACCCGCCACATTCCGGTCCAGATCATCACGCTCGACGAGGACCGGCAGCACGCGCTGGCGCGTGGCGCATTCTCCTTCGTCAACAAGCCGACCACGACCGAAGGCGTCAGCGCGGCACTGTCGCAGATCAAGGAATATGCAAAGCCGCGGCGGAAGCGGCTGCTGATCGTCGAGGACAATGCCGCGGAACAGCTCAGCATCAAGGAACTGCTCGGCCACGAGGATATCGAGATCGTGACCACCGATACCGGGGCAGGGGCGCTATCGACCTTGCGCGAAAGCCAGTGCGACTGCGTCGTGCTGGACCTGCGGTTGCCCGATATGAGCGGTTTCGAAGTGCTGGATCAGATCCGCAAGGATGAAACGCTATCGAATGTTCCCGTGGTCGTGTTCACGGGGCGGGAACTCTCCGCGGAGGAAGATGCGGAACTCCACACCATGGCGCGGAGCATCGTCGTCAAGGGGGTGGAATCGCCGGAACGGCTGCTCGACGAAACGTCACTCTTCCTGCACCGTGTGATCACGGAATTGCCCGTCGAAAAACAGAGGATGCTGGAGAAGCTCAATAGTTCCGATGAGGATCTGATTGGCAAAACGGCGCTGCTTGTCGACGACGACGCCCGCAACATCTTCGCGCTGTCCAGCGTGCTGGAACGCCGCGGCATGAAGGTGCTGACGGCGACGACCGGGCACGAAGCGATCTCCCTCGTCGAGTCCAATCCCAAGATTGCGATTGTGCTGATGGACATCATGATGCCGCAGATGGACGGGTACCAGACCATCGGCGCGATCAGGCAAAATCAGGCCTTTGCCCGCCTGCCGATCATCGCATTGACGGCGAAGGCGATGAAGGGCGACCGCGAAAAATGCCTGGAGGCGGGCGCCTCCGACTATCTGGCCAAACCCGTCAACACCGAGCAGCTGCTGCTCGCGATCCGCATGTGGCTGCACCGCTGACCGGCAAACGACATGATGGAGCATGAAAAGGTAAACATCCTTCTGGTCGATGATCAGCCGGCGAAGCTGCTGGCCTATGAGGTCATCCTGAAGGAGCTCGGCGAGAACCTCGTCGTGGCCTCCTCGGGCCGTGAGGCGCTGGAATTCCTGCTCAAGAACGAGGTTGCGGTGATCCTCGTCGACGTCTGCATGCCCGAGCTCGACGGCTTCGAGCTCGCGGCCATGATCCGTGAACATCCGCGCTTCCAGAAGACCGCGATGATCTTCATCTCGGCGATCCAGGTCTCCGACTTCGACCGGCTGCGCGGCTATGAGATGGGGGCCGTCGACTATGTGCCGGTGCCCGTCGTGCCGGAGGTGCTGCGCGCAAAGATCCGCGTGTTCGCCGAGCTCTATCGCAAGACGCGGCAGCTCGAGCGCCTCAACACAGAGCTCGAAGACCGCGTGCGCGCCCGCACCGCCGAGCTGGAGCAATCGACAACGCGCCTCGTCGAAAGCGAGCAGCGCCGCAGCATGGCGATTGCCGCCGGCAAGATGGGCTCATGGGACTGGGACTGGATCAACGGCGACTGGATGTGGGACGAAGGGCAGTACAAGATCTTCGGCATCGAACCCGGCACGCTCGATGTCACCTCGTCGAACATCCAGACTCTGTTTCACCCTGATGACGTCGACGGCCTGCGCCAGGCCTGGGGCGAGTTCACCAAGGGCGCCAAATCCTACGAGACCGAGTTCCGCATCGTCAGGCCGGACGGCGAGATCCGCTGGTGCGTCGGCACCGCGGCCGCCAGCATCGACAAGGATGGACGGGTGGTGCGGGTCAGCGGCGTGACCGTCGACATCACCGATCGCAAGCGCGCCGAGGAGCGTCAGAGCCTGCTCACGCGCGAGGTCGACCATCGCGCCAAGAACGCGCTGGCGCTGGCGCAGTCGATCGTGCGGCTGACGCGCGCGCAAAACATGAATGCCTATGTGAAAGCGGTCGAGGGCCGCATCACCGCGCTCGCGCGCGTTCACACCGTGCTGTCGCTGTCGAGCTGGCAGGGCGCCGAGATCCGCCGCCTGGTCGCCGAGGAGGTGGCGCCTTATTCCGGCGCAGGCCAGATCCAGATCGAGGGCGCGGAGGTGCAGTTGCAGCCGGCCACTGCGCAGACGCTGGCGCTCGCGCTGCACGAGCTCGTCACCAATTCGGCCAAGTATGGCAGCCTGTCCGCGCTCGCCGGCCGCCTGGCCATCACTTGGGAGGTCGAGAGCGACACGTTAATTCTGGCCTGGGTTGAAACAGGTGGCCCCGCGGTAACAAAACCGACATCGAAGGGCTTTGGTACGCGCAGCGTGATTGCCAGCATCGAAACCCAGCTTGGCGGGCAGGCGGACTTCGACTGGCGCAAGGAAGGGCTGATCTGCCGGCTGACCGTTCCGCTGCGATCAGCCATCTCCTCCGATACGTCGCAGTACCGCGAGATGCTCGCGCAAGACCGCCAGGCGATGACCTCCCGCGTCGGATGATCGCGCCTGCACGATTGTGAACTGAGCGCACGACGCTTTTCGGCTAAATGTGCTGGGCAAGCCTGATCATGACGATCACGGCAATGCTGGAGCCGTGATGCCGAACAAGCTGGTTTCACTCGTGCTGACGATCGCAGTCTCGTCGATTGCGACGACGGCGTTGCGGGCAGACCCGGTCCTGAAGGGATCGGACGCATTCGGCGACTGGCAGCGCGACAAACCGGGCACGGTGCGGCTGATCAGGCCCGAGGATTTGCCGAAGCCTGGCGCGACCGCCTCCAGCAGCAATCCATCGCGCGTGACGGCACGGCCGGCTTCAGCGATTCCGCAAGTGCCGGCGGGTTTCAAGATCGACCTGTTCGCCAGCGGCTTGAGCGGCCCGCGCATCATCAGGACGGCGCCGAACGGCGACATCTTCGTCGCTGAAACCTGGCAGGGCCGCATCCGCGTGCTGCGTGCGGCTGATGGCGCAACGAAGCCGACGGTGAATGAGGTCTATGCCGGCGGTCTCAGCCGCCCGTTCGGCATGGCGTTCTTTCCGAACGGCGATAATCCGCAATGGCTGTATGTCGCCAACACCGACAGCGTCGTGCGCTTCGCCTATCGCAGCGGCGACCTCAAGGCGACGGGTAAGCCGGAGGTCGTCGTCGCCAACCTCCCGCATGGCTATGGCCATTCCACCCGCGACATCGTCTTCACCCCCGATAACAAGCGGATGCTGGTGTCGGTCGGCTCCGCCGGCAATGCGGGCGAGGGGCTCGGGCGCCCGCCGGAGGGGATCGAGGCATGGGCCCGCTCGCACGCGCTGGGCGCCGCCTGGGGCTCTGAGACCGACCGTGCGGCCGTATTGGCCTTCGATCCCGACGGCAAGAACCAGGCGCTGTACGCAACCGGCATCCGCAATTGCGTGGGGCTCGCCATCCAGCCCGGCAGCGGCACGCCCTGGTGCTCGACCAACGAGCGCGATGGACGCGGCGACAACCTCGTGCCCGACTATGTGACGCGCGTGCGCGAAGGCGCGTTCTATGGTTGGCCGTGGTTCTACATCGGCGCCAATGAAGACCCCGCACATCCCGGCATGCGGCCCGACCTGAAGGACAAGGTGACGGTGCCGGACGTGCTGTTGCAGGCGCACTCGGCTTCGCTCGGGCTCGTCTTCTACACCGGCAGCAGCTTTCCGCCGGAATATCGCGGCGATGCCTTCGCCGCCCTGCATGGCTCGTGGAACCGGTCGAAGCGGACCGGCTACAAGGTCGTCCGGATCCGCCTGAAGGATGGCGTGCCGACCGGCGAGTACGAGGATTTCGTCACCGGGTTTGTCACCGGCGATAACGAGGTGTGGGGACGCCCGGTCGGCGTCACCGTCGCGCGCGACGGTGCGCTGCTGATCTCCGAGGACGGCAATGGCACGATCTGGCGCGTCAGCCGCTAGCTAGAGCACATCGGCCAATGACTGACCATGCAGCTCGATGTTGAGGCCCTGCATGCCGAGATCGTTGATCTCGCCGCCCATGGCCTTCAGGCTCTCCTCGCGGATCAGCGACATCAGCCCGCGCCGCAGCGCCAGGAATTCCGAGGACATCATCATCGACTGCTGCCGCGGCCGCTCCAGCGGGATCGGGATCTCGGCCTTGATCGAGCCGGGCCGGGCGGTCATGCAGTAGACGCGGTCGGACAGGAAGATCGCCTCGTCGATGTCGTGGGTGACGAACAGCACCGAGATCTTCAGCCGCTGCCACATGTTGGTGAGGATCTGCTGCATGATCACGCGCGTCTGTGCATCCAGCGCGCCGAACGGCTCGTCGAGCAGCAGTACCTTCGGTCCGGTCGCCAGCGCCCGGACGATGCCGACGCGCTGCTTCATGCCGCCGGATAGTCTGTCCGGATAGTGCTTCTCGAACGCCTCCAAGCCGGCGAGGCCGAGCAGGGTGCGTGCGGCGCGTTCGCGCTGCGAGCGGTCCATGCCGCGCATCTTGAGGCCGAACTCGACGTTCTCCCGCACCGTCTTCCAGGGGAACAGCGAGTATTGCTGGAACACCATGCCGCGTTCCGCGCTCGGGCCTTTTACTGTTTCGCCATCGACCGTGATGGCGCCTGCGGTGGGCTTGAGAAAGCCCGCGACGGCATTGAGGAAGGTCGACTTGCCGCAGCCGGACGGGCCGACGATGGAGACGAACTCGCCGGGATTGACGTGGATGTCGGTATTGGTGACGGCAGCCACCGAGCCGTCGATCGTCTCGTAGCTCAGTGCAAAGTCCTTGACCTCGATATGGCCCTTGCTGGCCTTGCCGTCGTTCATGCGCGCCCCCAGGGCATGGCGAGCCGCCCGACGGCCCGGATCATCAGGCTCGAGGCGAGGCCGAGCACGCCGATTGCGATCATGCCGAGCGCGATGTCGGCGTACTGGACCAACGAATAGGCCTCCCAGGTGAAATAGCCGATGCCGTATTGGCCGGAGATCATCTCGGCCGCGATCAGCGACACCCAGGCAACCCCCATGCCGATCGTCAGCCCGGTGAAGATGTGCGGCAGCGAGGCCGGGAAATAGACCTCGCGGAAGATCGAGGCCTCCCGGGCGCCGAGGCAACGCGCGGCGCGGACCAGCACGGGATCGACGAGGACCATGCCATGCAGCGTGTTGACCAGGATCGGGAAGAACGAGCCGAGGAAGGTGATGAAGACGATGCTCTGCTCGTTGGTCGGCCACAGCATGATCGCCATCGGCACCCAGGCGATCGCCGGGATCGGACGCAGCACTTCAGAGACCGGGAAGACGATCTCGTGCACCAGCTTGAAGCGGCCCATGATCAGCCCGAGTGGCACGCCGACGATTGCAGCCAGCGAGAAGCCGAGCAGGATGCGGCGGCAGCTCAGCACGATATGCATCAGGAACTTTGGATCGTGGATCGCTTTCGTGAAGCTCTCATAGACCGCCAGCGGCGAGGGCACGTTGGTGAAGCGGACGAAGAACACCACGCGGTACTTCGTCAAGAGATGCCAGATCACCAGGAACACGGCGAGCGAGACGATGCCGATCAGAGTGGCGCGGATGCGATCCTTGTTAAGGCGATACCAGCGCCCGGCGATCACACCGAACGTGGCGGGCGCCGCCGGTGCCGCGGCGGCGGGCTCGGATGTAACCGCAGCGACCACGGGTTCGGCCTCCTGCCGGGCAAGCACGGGGCTGGAGCTCACGTCTTGCCTCCGCCAACGGCCGACTTCACGGCGTCCTCAAATCCCAGCACCTTGCCGCCGGTCTTGGCGGCGTAGGCTTCCGCGTCCTTCTTCAGCAGGAACGGCGCGATGTCGCCGCCGCCGACCGCAAAGAATGCCTGGTCGGCGAACAGCTTGATGCCGCGCGAGGTGTCGAAGACGTAGGCGACGTTGATCTTCTTGCCCTTGGCCTTGAAATCGGCATAGGCGCCGAGCGTGCAGGTCGCGCTGGAGAACGGCAGGATGCCGTCGCCATCGACCCAGACCTCGCCGGACTTGCGCGGTTCAGTCACGGGCTTCTTGCAGAAGCTGTCCTCGCCGGCGATCTCGTAGTTCGTCGTGCTGGCGAGTTGCGCGTCGTAGTCGAGCTTCATCTCGGCATAGGCCTTGCGGATGTAGCTATCGTCGACCCATTTCTTCGGATCGAATTCCTTCATCCGTCCGAGATTCTGCAGCACCTTGACGTCGGTCGCGGCGGCCTCGATCAACGCCGGCTTGATGGTCGGATCGGTCGTCATGTTGCCGCTGGGGCCGAGGAAGATGTAGACTACTTCCTTGCTGATGCCGGTCCATTCCTGGATCTTCTCGGCCGCGAGCTTCGGATCGGCACGCAGCCATTGATTGGCGGCGATCACGGCCTTGATGTAGGCGACGACGACCTCCGGATATTTCTCGGCGAAGTCGGAACGCACGACGACGCCGTGGAAGGTCGGCAGGTTGGTCTCGACGCCGTCGAAGATCTTGCGCGCAAAGCCGCGGAACGGCAGCAGCTCGGCGAACGGCACGAAGTCGGCGTGGGCGTCGATCTTCTTCTCCTGCAGGTTGGTCGAGCCGACCTCGGGGCTCTGGCTGACCAGCTGGAAGAAATCCGAACCATAGCCGCGGTCCTGCATCGCCTTCAGCACCATGCCATGTGCGGCGGAACCGAAGGGCACGCTGACCAGCTTGCCCTTGAGATCGGCAAGATCGTAGTAGGGCGAATCCTTGTGAACGACGATGCCATTGCCGGAGCCGGCCATGCTGTAGGCGGCGACCGCGATCAGGCGGCTCTTGCTCTCCGGATTGTTTTCGAAGGTGAAGCCGTTGACGACCAGCGGATAGTCGCCCATCGCGCCGAATTGCAGCTTGTTGGCCATCATGCCGTTGGTGACGGGCGGACCGGAGGTGAAGTTCTGCCACTCCAGCTCGAACTTGATGTTGGCGTATTTGCCTGATGTCGGCAGATACTTCTCGAGCAGTTTCAGCTGCCGGATCACGACGCCCGTCGTCACGGTGTTGGTCGTGGTGTCCTGGGTGCCGATCCCGATCGTGACGGTTTCTGCAGCCGCAGGACGCGCAAGCATCAGGGCCAGCGCGGTGGCCGATAGCGCGATCGCGCGTGCTGGAATGTGGCGGAGCATTCTCATCCTCTCTCGGTTGGATGTGCCGATGCTGCCATGATTGGGTGAGGGGCCGATCGCTGCAAACCCGGACTGATCCTCACGGTCGATTAGTTGCCGGGAAACCGCCGCTGCCCATTGGATGGGCAGTTTTGCCCTGGAAAGCCAATCGGCTGTGCATCAAACTTCATCCCGATAGCCCTAGTCCGAAGCAGCGCCGCGCATCTCTTCCAGCACATCAGGCCGGCACACCACGATCTGCGACCGCTTGGTCACGACGATCTGCTTCTCCTGCATCCGCTTCAGGCTGATCGTCACCCACTGCCGGGTCGCGCCGACCATGTGGGCGATGTCGGCGTGGGTGAAGGCCGCAGCGATCAGGGTGCCGTCGGGGTCCTCGACGCCGTAGAGGTCCATCAGATGCAGCATCAGATGGGCCAGGCGCTGGGTGATCGAGCGGGTTCCCAGCATCTGCGCCAGCGCCGAATAGCACTTGCCCTTGAAGGTCAGCCCTTCGATCAGGCCGATCGCGAGATTGGGGATTTCGGCCGCCAGCGTGCGCAATTCGCGGCCGGGAAGCTGCACCACGGCGCAGTTGCTGGCAGCAACACCCGACCATTGATGCGTGCCGCCTTCGAATACTTCGGGGCCGCCGACGAAATTGCCGACATGCCAGTAGGCCAGCGTGATCTCGCGGCCGAGCGGGGAGATGTAGAACACACGGATCCGGCCGCTCTCGATCAGCCAGATGCCGTCATGCCTGGCGCCCTGGCTGAACAGCGTCTGTCCGCGATTGAGGACCTTGCGGCGGCCCTGCTTTAGCACGAGATCGCGCTCGCGCGGCGTCAGCTTGTCCATCAGCGGCGGCGGGCCGCCGATTGACTGCTGATTCTCGGTGAGCAGCAGCGACGTGCTCACGGGCATTTTGCCGGGAGGCGTGGCGCCGCGAACGGCTTGGAGCAACATGGACTGCCTCCGGATCGTCTGGAATTGATCCAAAAAGCAGCAAGCTTCATGCCAGACCGATCCTGAGCGGGCGCGGCAAAGCCGCCCGGCCAATGGCTCGAAACGCCAGTGAAATCAATGGCTGGCAAGGTCCAGAAGGTAGCTTTTGGGATAGATGCCGCGGTTATGGCCGTCAGAGAAGGCAATGTTCAATCCGTAGCCGAGATCGGCGACCTCGACGATGGCGAGGCCGGGGAAGTGCGCCGGGAAGCGCTCGTCGAATCGGGCGCGAATGCAGTGGGCGCATTTGCAGGCCGTGCGCAGCGTCTCGGCGGAAAGCGTGATGCTCGCACCCTGGGATGTCGCCATCGACAGCGCGGCAAGATCGGGACTGACGTCGTATCCCGTCACAGTCGGTGCAACCGTCATCGCCATCGCTCATCTCTCCTCAGGAGGAACTTAGCAATGATCGACGGTGTCGATAGCAACTAATTGCCTGCGCGCGCCAAATAACAACGAGTCGATTGCGCACAAGCCGCGACGGGGAACGTCCGGCTACACGGTCGCCGACATGTAGAACGAACGAGCTACGCGCTTCACAGTCTTGCGCGTTCGTTTGCCGATTCACGCATCAATTCTCCGGCTGCGATTTTGGCAAATGAGCGAAACGACAGCATTCTGATCTCCATGACAACTAATTGCTATCGCAGCGGGCGGCCTTCCACAAAGCTGCCGTCACGTTGCGAACCAGGAGCAGACGATGGCAATGGACGAGATAGTCGACGGTATGTCGGAGGTTTCCTGCGACGTGCTCGTGATCGGCGGTGGCACCGCCGGCCCGATGGCGGCGCTGAAGGCGAAGCTGAAGAATCCGAAGGCGAACGTGGTTCTGCTGGAGAAGGCCAACGTCAAGCGCTCCGGCGCGATCTCGATGGGCATGGACGGGCTGAACAACGCCGTCATTCCCGGCTACGCGACGCCCGAGCAGTACACCAAGGAAATTACCATCGCCAATGACGGCATCGTCGATCAGAAGGCGGTCTACAAATACGCGCAGAACTGCTACTCCATCATCGAGGAGCTCGACAGCTTCGGCATCCGCTTCCTGAAGAACGAGAACGGCGATTATGCCGTCAAGAAGGTGCACCACATCGGCACCTATGTGCTGCCGATGCCGAACGGCGACACCGTCAAGAAAGCCCTGTATCGCCAGCTGCGCCGCGCCCGAATCCTGATCTCCAACCGCTACATGGCAACGCGCCTCTTGACCGCGAGCGACGGCCGGGTCGCCGGCGCGATCAGCGTCAACACCCGCACTGCAGAGCTGCTGGTAATCAAGGCCAAGTCGGTGATCCTCTGCATGGGCGCTGCAGGCCGACTGGGGCTGCCGACGTCGGGCTACATGTTCGGCACCTACGAGAATGCCGCCAATTCCGGCGACGGCTATGCGATGGCCTATCACGCGGGTGCGGCGCTCGCGAACCTCGAATGCTTCCAGATCAATCCGTTGATCAAGGATTACAACGGCCCGGCCTGCGCCTATGTCGCCGGACCGTTCGGCGCCTTCACCGCCAACAACGAGGGTTCGCGCTTCATCGAATGCGACTACTGGTCGGGCCAGATGATGCTCGAATTCTACAACGAGCTGTTGTCCGGCAAAGGGCCCGTCTTCCTGCAGCTCAAGCATCTGCATCCGAACACGATCGAGGAGATCGAATCGACCCTGCACAAGGTCGAGCGTCCGACCCGCGGCCTGTTCCAGCAGGGGCGGGGCACCGACTACCGCAAGGAGTCGATCGAGATGCACATCTCGGAGATCGGCTTCTGCTCGGGCCACAGCGCCTCCGGCGTCTTCGTCGACGACTTCGCCCGCACCTCCGTGCCCGGCCTCTATGCCGCCGGCGACATGGCGAGCGTGCCGCACAATTACATGCTCGGCGCTTTCACCAATGGTGCAGTCGCTGGTGCCGATGCGATGGAGTTTGCCGACAACCACGACTTTGCGGATTTCGACGCGGCCGACATCGCCAAAGAACGCGACCGCGTGATGGCGCCGACCAAGCGGGACGACGGCATTCCGCCGAACCAGATTGAGTACAAGGCGCGCCGTCTGGTGAACGATTATCTGCAGCCGCCAAAAGTCACCCGCAAGTTCGAGCTCGGCCAGCGCCGCCTCGCCGAAGTGCGCGAGGACATGGAGCAGCGCATGATCGCGCGCAATTCGCACGAGCTGCTGCGCGCGCTGGAGACACAGTCGATCCTGGATTGCGCGGACATGGCGGCTCACGCCTCGCTGTACCGCGAGGAGAGCCGCTGGGGTCTGTACCATCTGCGCACGGATTTCCCGGAGAAGGACAACGAGAACTGGTTCTGCCACACGCTGCTGTCGAAGAAGGACGGCCGCATGACCAGCGAGAAGCGCGAGGTGCAGCCCTATGTCGTGCCGATCGCCGACGACGAGAAGGATCTCTACGACAAGCAGCGCATCCGCGTATCAGCGTGAGCGCCTGCGACCAGCCATTCAAGGAGTTTGAACCATGCCTCTTGCGACTTACCAGACCTCCGTGCCCGTCGTCGTCGACGACGCCAAATGCATTGCCGACAAGGGCTGCACCGTCTGCGTCGACGTCTGCCCGCTCGACGTGCTCAGGATCAGCGACATGACCGGCAAGGCCTACATGGCCTATGACGAGTGCTGGTACTGCATGCCCTGCGAGGCGGATTGCCCGACCGGCGCCGTCACCGTCAACATTCCCTACCTCCTGAGGTGATCATGTCGAGCCCGTTCGAATCCTACGACGATCTCGACGACGCCGACGAGCGTCTGCAGGCCGCCGATCCGGCCGAACGCCGCGTCGCGATCATCGCGCTCGGCCATTCCGGCGATCCGGCCGCGGTCGCGCATCTCGCCAACATGGTCGCCGATCCCGATGCCGGCGTCCGCCAGCAGGTGGCGATGGCGCTTGGCGAGTTCGACGGCCCCGACAGCGCAGCGGGCCTGGTGCAGTTGCTGGTCGATCCTGAGCGGATCGTGGCCTCGGCCGCGGCCGACAGCATGGCCGAATTGAAGGATCCCGCCTGCGCGGATGCGATCCTGCCGCTGGTCAGGCATGGCCACGCCTTCGTCCGGATGGGTGCGCTACGGGCACTGAAGGAGTTGCGGCGCAAGGACACGCTGAAGCCGGCGCTGGAAGCGCTGCAGGACAGCGACGCTGCGGTACGCGTGCAGGCGATCGGGGTGATCGGTTTCCTCAAGCTCGAGGAGTCGATCCCTGCGCTGACCGCATCGATCAGCGATTCCGACGCCCATGTCCGCCGCGCCGCCGTCAGCGCGCTGGCATTTTCCCACATGAAGTCCGCCGCCGAGTCGATCACCCGTGCGCTGAAGGACGCGGACTGGATGGTGCGCGAGATGGCGGCCGAGACGCTCGGCCTCAACGCCAATGGTGCGATCGCCGCCGATCCCCTGATCGAGGCGCTGTCCGACGAATTCTGGCAGGTGCGGCTGAAATCGATCCGCAGCCTCGGCAAGATGAAGATCGATCGCGCGGTGCGTCCGATCGGCGGCTGCATTACCCATGAACAGGCCAACCTGCGCAAGGAGGCGGCCGCTGCGCTCGGCGAGATCGCCGATCCCGCCGGCGAGCCGTTCCTCGCGCTGGTCGCCGGCGATCCCGATCCCGAGGTGCGGAAGAATTCGCGCTGGGCGCTACAGCAGATCGCGGCGCGCAAGGCACGAGCATGATCCGGAAAAGTGTGAAGCGGTTTTCCGAAGAGATCATGCTCAAACAAGAGTCTGTCACCTGAGATGACCTACGTCGTCACCGAAGCCTGCGTGAAGTGCAAATACACCGACTGCGTCGAGGTGTGCCCGGTCGATTGCTTCTATGAGGGGGAGAACATGCTCGTGATCCATCCCGAGGAATGCATCGACTGCGGCGTCTGCGAGCCGGAGTGTCCTGCGGATGCGATCAAGGCGGACACCGAGGAAGGGCTCGAGACGTGGCTTGCGGTCAACGCGAAATTCGCGGGCGTCTGGCCGAATATCACCGACCGCAAGGACCCACCTGGCGACGCGGACCAGTTCCAGGGCGTGGACGGCAAGTTCGAGAAATATTTCAGCGAGGCGGCCGGGTCGGGATCATAGGGCGGGCAGGCAAACCAAAATCTACCCCTGGCCGTCCTTGAGGCCGTAGTCCTCGTAGATCCTGAGGGGATCGGTGTCCGGAGACAGCCGGCACTTGGCCTGGGCCAGATTGAGGGTGACGGCGCCGGCGTCGCAGCGGGCCATCAGCAGCTTCTTGATATCGTCCATATGGGCCCGGGGCTGGTGCTTCTCGGGCAGTTGCTCCAACGCGACCAGCGCCGTGGCCAGCGCCTCGGTGACGACCCATTCGTCGTGGCCCGTTATTCCCTTCTTCGGCATCACCAAACCTCCCGAACGTTTGGAGCGACTGACAGTCTAACGCAAAGCCGGGCGGTCCCGCCATCGCGACTGGGACCATCCGGCCGATTTGTGTAGACTTCATCCTGCCCCGCAATGTCAGGCGATTTTCGGACGCCCTGGGCGGGCGACTGCCAGACCGAGGTTCCATGACGCCGGACCAGGCGGATCACGCCGCGCCCCGCAACGTATTTCTCTTCAGCGGCCACATGATCGATGCCCCCGGGCGCGCGCATCCGCGCTTTCCGGCCGACAAGGAGCCGATCGCGCGCGAGGCCATCGCCAGGACGCTGGCCGAGGAGGGCGCCGGTCCCGGCGATCTCGCGATTTGCGGCGGGGCATGTGGTGGCGATCTGATCTTTGCCGAGGCCGCGCTGGCGCGGGGGCTCGCGCTCGAACTCTACATCCCCTTCGAGGTGCCGACTTTCCTTACGGAGTCCGTCGACTTCGCCGGCGCCAGCTGGCGCCAACGCTTTCTGACAGCACGCAGCCAGGCAACGCTGTACGTCATGTCCGAGGAACTCGGTCCGCTGCCGGCTGGCCAGAACGCCTATGAACGCGACAATCTCTGGATGCTCGCGGCCGCCACGCGGTTCGGCGCGGAAAAGCTTGGCTTTATCTGCCTGTGGAACGGCGAAGGCAGCGATGGCCCCGGCGGAACAAAGCATCTGCTGGAGCAGGCCCGCGCCATGACCGGACGGGTCTACTGGCTCGATACGCGCAAGCTGTGGCGGTAGCGACCCCCGTGGCTTGACCTAAATCAACGTCCCGGCCTCGCCCGACGCTTTCAATCAGAGCGCTGGGTGGAGGACCGAAACCGATGTCGCTGGACAATCCGCAACTCCCGGGCGGCCCCCTGTCGGGCGTCGTCGCCAAGGCCGTGGAATACATGGTGGATGCCGGACAGCGCAGCGTGCTGTTCCTGGACATCCTGCGCCAGCGCGGCGACCAGTATCGCGAGCATGTGGCGCAGACGGCACCGCACGTCCTGAGCTATTCTGCCGAGCTCATCATCGACGGCCGCAAGCTGGAACAGCCGGTCAATTACGCGTTGGTGCGCATCATCCCGCCCAAGGGCGTGGAGATCGACCTCAAGCGCCGCCCGTTCGTGATCGTCGACCCGCGGGCGGGTCACGGCCCCGGGATCGGTGGCTTCAAGGCCGACAGCGAGATCGGCGTTGCGATGAAGGCGGGGCATCCCTGCTATTTCATCGGCTTCCTGCCGGAGCCGATGCCCGGCCAAACCATCGAGCGGATCGCGCGCGCCGAGGCGATCTTCATCGAGAAGGTGATCGAGCGGCATCCCGAGGCCGACGGCAAGCCGTGCGTGATCGGTAACTGCCAGGCCGGCTGGGCGATCATGATCCTGGCATCGCTGCGACCCGAACTGTTCGGGCCCGTGATCGTGGCCGGCGCGCCGCTGGCCTATTGGGCGGGCGTGCATGGCAAATATCCGATGCGCTATTCGGGCGGCCTGCTCGGCGGAAGCTGGCTGACGGCGCTTGCCGGCGACCTCGGTGCAGGCAAGTTCGACGGCGCCTGGCTGGTGCAGAACTTCGAGAACCAAAATCCGGCGAACACGCTTTGGACCAAGCAGTACAACGTGTACTCCAAGGTCGACACCGAAGCCGACCGCTATCTGGAATTCGAGCGCTGGTGGGGCGGGCACGTCAACCTCAACGCCGAGGAGATCCAGTTCATCGTCGATGAGCTCTTCATCGGCAACAATCTGGCCGTCGGCCGGGTCAGGATGTCCGACGGAACGGCGGTCGATCTGCGCAACATCCGTTCGCCGATCGTGGTGTTCTGCTCCAAGGGCGACAACATCACGCCGCCGCAGCAGGCGCTGCACTGGATTCTCGACCTCTACGCCGATGTCGACGAGATCAGGGCGCACGGCCAGACCATCGTCTACACCGTGCATGAAACGGTCGGCCATCTCGGCATCTTCGTCTCCGGCGGCGTCGCCAAGAAGGAGCATGCGGAGTTCTCCAGCAACATCGACCTGATCGACGTGCTGCCGCCCGGTCTCTACGAGGCGACATTCGAGGCGAGGGGAACCGAGACGCTCAATGACGAGCTCGCGGTCGGACAATGGGTGATGCGCTGCGAGGCGCGTACGCTGGACGATATCCGCGACATGGGCGGCAATTCGCCGGAGGACGAGCGTCGCTTCGAGACCGCGAAACGCGTCTCGGAGAGGAATCTGGCGGCCTATCAGCAATATCTGCAGCCCTGGATCAAGTCGATGGTGACGCCGCAGATGGCGGAGATGATGCGCAACTGGCATCCGCTACGCCTGCAATACGAGGCATTCAGCAGCAACAATCCATGGATGAAGTCCGTGGAGAACGCGGCCGACAAGGCGCGCGACGCGCGCAAGCCGGTGGCCGAGGACAATCCGTTCCTGGTGTTTCAGGAGCGGATGTCGAAGCAGATCGTCAGTTCGCTCGATCAATGGCGCGACTCCGCGGAGGCGATGAGCGAAGCGATGTTCCTGGCCATCTACGGCTCGCCGGCGCTGCAGGCCGCCGTCGGAGTCGATCCAAAGGCAGACATCTCTCGGCGCCGCGAGATGGATCCGAAGCACCGTGAGCGCCTGCACGCCCGTGTGGCCGAGTTGTCGGCGAAGATCGGCACCGGCGGATTGCGCGAGGCCGGCATCCGCGCCTTGCTCTATGTCGGGTCGGCGCGCGGCATGGTGGACGAGCGCAGCCTCGAGGCGCTGCGGCGGCTCCGCCAGACCGATGAGTCCGCGCGGATGGCGCTCGCCGAATTCAAGATGCTGGTCCGCGAGCAGTTCTTCATGCTGCTGCTCGATCGCGACGCCGCGCTGGCGGCCATTCCAAAGCTGCTGCCAAACGACATGGATGAGCGGCGTCGCGCGTTTGCTGCGATCAAGGAGGTGTTGTCGGCGAGTGCGGACATCTCTGGTGAGGTGGCCAGGCGATTGAAAGAGGTCGCCGTGCTGTTCGGGCTCGACAGCCACGGCAATACGGTCCCTTTCGATCCGAAAGCCCGGGCGTCATAGCAAGTCGGAGCGGAACAATGGATGTCGTGGCAACCGGAACAAATCAACCCGGCGCAAAGTACGATCGCCTGATCAAATCGGCGAAAGGTGTGCCTTCGGTCTCCACCATCGTCGTGCATCCCTGCGACGAGAGCTCGCTGCGCGGTGCGCTCGATTCCGCAGAGGCCGGCATCATCAAGGCGATCCTCGTCGGCCCGGCCGCGCGGATCAGGGATGCAGCCGCCAAGCACGATCTCGATATCTCCGGTTACGAGATCATCGACACGCCGCCGACGGAGGCCGCCGCGGCAGCCAAAGGCGTCCAGCTGATTCATGAAGGCAAGGGCCAGGTCCTGATGAAGGGAAGCCTGCACACCGACGAAATCATGCGCGCCGTGACGGCCAAGGACGGCGGCTTGCGGACAAACCGGCGCGTCAGCCATGTCTTCGTGATGGACGTGCCGGCCTACACCGAGACGGTGTTCGTCACCGATGCCGCCATCAACATCTTTCCGGACCTCGACGCCAAGCGCGACATCATCCAGAACGCCGTCGACCTCTTCAATCAGGCGGGCTTCGGCACCACGCCGCGGGTGGCGATCCTGTCGGCGGTCGAAACCGTGACGTCGAAGATCCCTTCGACAATCGAGGCGGCCGCGCTCTGCAAGATGGCTGACCGCAAGCAGATCACCGGTGCGCTATTGGACGGGCCGCTTGCCTTCGACAATGCCATCGATATCGAAGCCGCGCGGATCAAGGGCATCAGGTCGGAAGTCGCGGGCAAAGCGCAGATCCTGGTCGTGCCCGATCTGGAGTCCGGCAACATGCTGGCCAAGAATCTGGCCTATTTCGCCAAGGCCGACGGCGCCGGCATCGTGCTCGGCGCGCGGGTTCCGGTCGTGCTGACATCGCGGGCCGACTCCGCGCGGTCGCGGATGGCGTCGGCCGCGGTTGCTGCCCTCTATGCCGATGCAAGGCGCCGCAGTGCGCCCATCGCCGCCGCGTGATTGCCATGGATACGATCCTCGTCGTCAATGCCGGCTCGTCCAGCGTCAAGTTCCAGGTCTTCGCCGTGCAAGGCGAGGGGGTGTTGCGTCGCCAATTGAAAGGCCAGATGGACGGGATCGGCAGCCGGCCGCGCTTGCGCGCCAGCGGCCCCAATGGCGAAACGCTCGCCGACCGCGCCTATCCGATCGAGGCGGTCGCCGATGTTCCTGCGGCGATGTCCGTCGCCGGCGGCTGGCTGAGGGACGAGCTCAACATCAACCCGATCGCGGTCGGCCACCGCGTCGTGCATGGCGGGCCGGATCATGCACGCCCGGTGCTGATCGACCCCATGGTCGTGACGCGGCTGGAGCGCTACGCGCCGCTGGCGCCGCTGCACCAGCCGCACAATCTGGCACCGATCAAATCGCTGCTGACCAACTTTCCGAAGCTGCCGCAGGTCGCCTGCTTCGACACCGCATTTCACCGCGAGCATGATCCGTTGGCGGACCACTACGCCATTCCGCATCAGCTCCACGCTGAGGGCATCAGGCGTTACGGCTTCCACGGCCTGTCCTACGAATACGTATCCAAGCGGCTGCCGCAGGTGGCGCCGGAGGTCGCGGTCGGGCGGGTCATCGTGGCCCATCTCGGCAGCGGCGCCTCGATGTGCGCGATGCGCGCAGGCAAGAGCGTCGAGAGCACGATGGGATTTACCGCGCTCGACGGCCTTGCGATGGGCACGCGGCCCGGCCAGATCGATCCGGGCGTTGTCCTCCACCTGATCACCGAGAAGGGGATGTCCGCGTCCAAGGTGCAGGACTTCCTCTACCGCGACTGTGGCCTGAAGGGCCTGTCCGGCGTCAGCAACGACATGCGCGAGCTCGAGACCAGCGCCGACCCGCGTGCGGCGTTTGCGATCGACTATTTCGTCTACCGCATCGGTCTCAACGCCGGCATGCTGGCCGCCGCGCTCGAAGGCCTCGACGGTTTCGTTTTCACCGCCGGGATCGGCGAGAATTCCGTTTCGATCCGCGCCCGCATCGCCGAGCGGCTCGCCTGGCTCGGCATCGTGCTCGATCCGGCTGAGAACGCGCGGCATTCGACCCGGATCTCCCGGCCCGACAGCCGTATTCCCGTCTACGTCGTGCCGACCGATGAAGAGCTGATGATCGCGCAGCATACGCTGACGCTGCTCGTGAACCGGCCATCGCCCAACTCCAAACGCGAGAGAGTGTCATGAACATCCCGGTTTTTCCCGAGACCAAGGTCGCGCTGAAGGGCAAGAAGGGATTGATCGTCGGCATCGCCAACGACCAATCGATCGCCTGGGGCTGTGCCAAGGCGTTTCGGGCGCTCGGCGCCGATCTCGCCGTCACCTATCTGAACGAGAAGGCCAGGAAGCATGTCGAGCCGCTGGCCAAGGCGCTGGAATCGCCGCTCTTCCTGCCGCTCGACGTGATGGTCGAGGGTGAGACCGAGAAGGTGTTCGAGCGGATCGAGAAGGAGTGGGGCCAGCTCGATTTCCTGCTGCATTCGATCGCGTTCTCGCCGAAGGGCGCGCTGCATGGCCGGGTCGTCGATGTCGACCGTGAGGGCTTCCAGAAGACCATGGAGGTGTCCTGCTGGTCGTTCATGCGGATGGCGCATCTGGCCGAACCGCTGATGAAGAACGGCGGCACGATGTTCACGATGACCTATTACGGCAGCCAGATGGTGGTGAAGAACTACAATGTCATGGGCGTGGCGAAGGCAGCGCTCGAGGCTGCGGTGCGCTACATCGCGGCCGAGCTCGGGCCGAAAGGAATCCGCGTTCACGCCATTTCGCCGGGGCCGCTGGCGACGCGTGCGGCGTCGGGCATTCCCGAGTTCGATGAGCTGATGGACAAGGCGCAGTCGCAGGCGCCGACGCGCAGCCTCGTCAGCATCGACGATGTCGGCAAAGCCACGGCGTTTCTCGCGCTCGATGGGGCCAAGCTGATCACGGGCAGCGTGCTCTACATCGATGGCGGCTACCACATCATCGATTGAGCCGCGGTCTCAGCTGTAGTGCAGGCCGATGACCTCGGCGACACAGGCGGGGCGGGTGCCGCCGTCGATCTCGATCACGACACGGTAGTGCACCCGCAGTCCGTTCGGCGGCACGTCTTCCGCCTCCGCGATGCTGACCTTGCCGCGCAGCCTTGAGCCGGCGGGAACCGGCGACAGATAGCGGATCCGGTCGGCGCCGTAGTTGAGCGTGTTCTTCAGGCCCTTCAGGCCCATCACCGAGCGGATGAACATCGGCGTCAGGCTCAGCGACAACAGGCCATGGGCGATGGTCTTGCCGCCGGGCATTTCCGCCTTCGCGCGCTCCTGGTCGACATGGATCCACTGCTCGTCGCAGGTGGCATCGGCGAACTTGTTGATGCGCTCCTGGGTGATCTCGATCCACTCGCTGACGCCAACTTCGGTGCCGACTGCCGCCTTGAGCTCGTCAAATCCGTTGAAGATCTTCATGTCATCGACTCGCTTTCGTCAGAGCGCCATTTCGGGAACCGCGTCGGGAATGACGAGTTCGGCCTCGGTCACCGCCAGCACCTGGGCGACTGTCAGACCCGGTGCCGTTTCCAGAAGGGTCGCCTTGCCGCCGGGGAAAGCGATCACCGCCATGTCAGTCACCACCAGATCGACCGGGCGTGCCGAGGTCAGGGGCAGGTTGCACTTCGTGACGATCTTCGACTTGCCTTTGGCCGCATGCTGCATGGCCACGATCACGCGCTTGGCGCCGCTGACGAGATCCATCGCGCCGCCCATGCCCGGCACCATCTTGCCGGGGATCATCCAGTTGGAGAGGTGGCCGCCGCCATCGACCTGCAACCCGCCGAGCACGGTGATGTCGACATGGCCGCCGCGGATCAGGCCGAACGACATCGCGCTGTCGAAGGTGGCCGCGCCCGGCAGTGCGCTGATCGGCTTGCCGCCGGCATCGGTCAGCAGTGGATGCGCCATGCCCTGTTCGGGAATGGGACCGGTGCCGATCAGGCCGTTCTCCGACTGGAAGAAAACGTTGAGTCCGGCAGGGACGTAATTCGCGACCAGCGTCGGAATGCCGATGCCGAGATTGACGAGATTGCCGGAGCGCAATTCCTTCGCGACGCGCCGGGCGATGATGGTTTGTGCATCCATGGGTCACCCGTTCGCGACGAGATAGTCGACCAGCGGTCCCGGCGTGACGACGTGGTCGGGCGCGATGACGCCGACCGGGACGATGTGTTCGGCGGTGACGATCACCGTGTCGGCCGCCATCGCCATCACCGGATTGAAATTCCGAGCCGTCAGCGCATAAGACAGGTTGCCGGCGTAGTCGGCCAGGAACGCATGCACCAGCGCGAAGTCGGCGCGCAGCGCGGTCTCCAGCAGGTACGGCTTGCCGTCGACCTCGATCTTCTGCTTGCCTTCCTCGACGAGGGTGCCGACGCCGGTCGGTGTCAGGACGCCGCCGAGGCCGCAGCCGCCGGCGCGGATGCGCTCGACGAAGGTGCCCTGGGGGATCAGGTCGACCGTGATCTGCTTGCCCAGCATCTGCTGCTGGGCCTTTGGATTGAGCCCGATATGGGTACCGATCATGCTCGACACCTGCTCACCCTCGAACAGTTTGCCGACACCTTTGCCGGGCGTAGCCGCATCATTGCTGATCAGCGCGAGGTTCGACTTCTTCTGCCGGACCAGTTCGTCGAGCAGGCGTTCCGGCGTGCCGACGCCCATGAAGCCGCCGACCATGATACGCGCGCCGTTGGGGATCATCGCGACAGCTTCTTCGGCGGAAACGGCCTTCATGAGCGGGCTCCGGCAATCGATCGGGCTTGATCAGGCGATTTGATCACGCGACTTGGCGAACTCTGTCGTGCGGCCGGACGGCAATGTTGATCTGGGTCAAGCCTCCGTCATTCGTTGTCCGCGCCGCGTTGGATACCGAGGGTTCCAAGCAGGTCTGCCCACAATGTCCGCACCTGCTCATGCCGGTCATTGACGGCCGCGCTGACGGCATCGCGGAACGGTTTGAGGTTGTCGCCTTTCAGGAAATGGATCTGCGCCTGGATCAGGCGGCTGCTTTCGAATTCGATCCGGCGCAAGGCCACGACGAAGGGATCCTCAGCCGATGCCTCGACGGGGAGGAGAGCGGCCGGCCGGATCGCGCCATGGGCGGCGTGACCGAGGGCTGCGATATCGATGGTGGTCGCCAATCGCTGATCGGCGACGCCGGAGGTCGGTTTTGGCAGCCAGGCTGTTTCCCAGCTCAGTGCCTGATAGGTCAGCATGAGATCCGGCACCCAGGAGGTCGCGCGCATCAGCAGGGAGACGATCTCGATCTCGCGATGAAGCTGTGCGTTCAATTCGGTCTGCCAGCCGGCGTTGAACTGGCGGGGCAGGGCGACGGCGAGCTGCCGGGCCAGCGCGCCGTGAAGCGACGTCAGGAACGACGCGACACGGGTTTGCTGCAGCGGCGGCACGCGGCCGGTGGAATCGAGCGGGCCGAGGAACTGGCTCATGGCGCAGCCCTCGGCACGGGGATGGCGCGCAGATGATCGAAGCCGGCCGGAAACGGCATGATGTCGCCGCCGGGCTCGTCGGGCGCGATCAGGACCGCCCGGTTGCCTCGCCAGCGAACGGCGAGAACGTCTTCGGCGAAACGCGCCAGCAGGTCGGCGGTCAGCGCGGCCTTCTCCAGCGTAAAGGCGTGATAGGCGTTCGGGATGATGACGAGCGCGCTGTCGGCGATCTGCACGCGCAGGGTTTCGTGGAGCGCACGCGGCGTCAGGAAATCGAATTCGCCGTTGAGGATCATCGTCGGCGTCTTGATTTGAGACAATTGCGGCGTCAGCGGCTGGAAGTCGAGGAAGGACTCCATCAGATTTTGCAGCGCATAGACGTCGTTGACCAGCCAGCCTTGCCGCTTCACCGCATCGAGCTTGCCGAGCAGCGGCTTGAGCCATGAGTCGGAGAGGTTCATCGGCAGCAGCAGATCCTGCAGATAGCTGGTGCCGCCCAGGATCAGCCCGGTGCGCAGCGCATTGCCGAGCAGCGCGAGTTGAGGCGACAGTTCGGCGAAGGCGCTCATCGGCACCAGGCCCGACAGCCGGTCGCCATGCGCGATTGCATATCGCAGTGCGATCAGGGCACCAAAGCTGATGCCGCCAAGGAAGATCGGGCCATGTCCGATCTCGTCGATCAAAAGCCTGAGCGACTCGACCTGATCATCCTGGCTGATGAACAATTCCGGCTTGGCCGAGGCGCCCTGGCCGAGCAGATCGAAGGTGGCGACACGGAATCCCCTGGCCGTCAACGCGTCGCGATAGGCCGCCCAGAGCTCCGAATATTGCGTGAGCCCGTTAACGAGCACATAGGCCGGCGCGTCCCGCGGGCCGTCCAGCTCATAACGGATGCGGTGTGAGCCATGCGACAGGAACGGCATTCGCTTCACGTGCTCGATGCTCTCATCGGTGAAGTTGGGATGCAGCGCCGGCGGCTCCCTTGACTTAAGTCAACATCGCCTGCGCGCGGCGAGCGGAAACATTCCCCAAGATCTGGTCAGGGAGGCTTTCCATGAAGCGGCTTTTCATTGGTCTGCTGCTGCTCGTCGTCAGCGCATCGTTCGCGACGGCCCAGCCGTTTACGCGGCGCTCGTCGCAGGAGAAGCATGACGGCCTCAAGAAGTATTACGAGATCGCCGACTTCAAGCTCGGCGGAAAGTATGACCTGGCCAATCCCGAGAAATGGGAGAATGGCGGCGAGGGTGGTGTCACCCTTGAATCGCTCGGCGGCGGCAAGCTGCGCACCGCCTATATCGCGGTCGGCACGCCGCGACGCAACACCGCGGGCGAGATCACCAACGCTGTCGTGATCAACTCCTACTATTCCGGCGACTCCACGGACATGTACGAGCAGTGGGTGAAGGGCGCTGCGCTCTCCGGCACCACGCCGATCATCGGGCCGGGCCGTCCGATCGATACCGACCGCTACTATGTCGTGATGGTCGACCCGCTCGGCACCTGGGGCGCCAGCAAGCCGTCGGATGGGCTTGGGATCAAATTCCCGCAATACAGCTATTTCGACATGGTGCAGGCCAACTACCGCATGCTGCGCGATCATCTGAAGGTCGCGCGGGTCGCCCTCGCGGCCGGCGTCTCGATGGGCGGCACGCAGACTTACGTCTGGGGCGTGATGCATCCGGAATATGTCAGCGCCATCATGCCGATTGGCGGCACGACTCAGTCGGATGCCGGCGATCCCGTCGGCAACTGGACCTTCCAGCTGATGACGGCGGCGATCGAGTCCGATCCGGTCTGGCAGCAGACCAAGGGCGATTACTACAAGCTGCCCAAGGAAAAGCACCCGCTGATGGGCATGGCGTTCGGCTGGTCGGTGCTTGGCCTGACGGGCTACGATTTCGGCTTCCGGACCACGCAGGCTTTCACCGCGGTGCAGCCCGAAATCTTCTATTGGGATCCGCCGAACGAGAAGGCCGGACTGAACGTCATCAACCGCTCCAAACTGTATGACGCCGTCGATCTGGTCTGGCGCAACCGCGTTGGCGAGACCCACAATATCAACAATGATCTCGGCCGCATTCAGTCACGCACGCTGGTGATGCACATCAAGAACGACCTGTGGCTCAACTACAGCCTGGCGGAGAAGGCGGTCGAGAAAGTGCCAGGCGCCGAGCTGATCGCCGAGGAGAGCCCGGTCGCGCATTACGGCGTGTTCTCGATCATCAACGGTCACAAGAACGATCCGAAGTTCGTGTCGTTCATGGATGATGTCGCGAGCCTCGACAAGGCACAGAAGTTCGTCGACAAGAATTTCCGTACGCCGGGCGTGGCGTCCGACATCGACCCGAAGAAGTCGTTCTGGAAGGACTACGTCACCTATCCCTATCCGGTGAAGTACGCCAATGCCAAGGACAAGAGTGGGCTGAGCTGGCAGATCGGCTACATGGATGAGTACAACGGCACCGACAAGGATCCGAAGGTGCTCGTCATCATCCACGGCAAGGGTGCGTTTGCCGGCCACTATGGCAACATCATGCAGTACGCGTTGCGCAGCGGACTGCGCGTGATCGCGCCCGACCTGCCGCACTACGGCATGTCCGGTCCGGGCAATCTCGACAAGACCCCGGCGCGGACCATGCAGGACATGCGCGATGTGGTCTATGACCTCGTCGTCAAGCAGCTCAAGGTCAAGCAGGCGAGCTATCTCGGCCATTCGCTGGGTGGTCAGCTGATCCTCGGCTACGCGCTGTCCTATCCCGACGCGGTGAAGAGCCTGGTCCTCGAAGCGCCGGCGGGCCTCGAGGAATATCCGCGCGAAGTCACGATCGGGCCGGGCAAGACGGCAAAGCTGTTCGACGCCTCGCTCGAACGCAATTTCGAGAAGTGGAAGGAAGTCTGGGGACCAACCCAGGTGCTGGCGAATGAAATCGCACGTCCCGAGCAGAACATCCGCGAGTTCTTCTACTTCAAGAAGCGCGATCCCGTCACCGGCGCGGTCGGGCGCAGCAAGAGCGGCTACTTCATGAATGACAGCGAGTACGCCCGCTTCCACACCGAGCAGCGCGTCGGCCTGACCAAGGGCAATCCGAAAGAGCTCGAGCAATGGGCCAACGTGTACATTCTCGACATCTACGGCATGGTGTCGGAGCTGCAGCAGGATGATCCGAAGAACCTCTATCGGCAGCTGACCGACATCAAGGCGCCGATCTTCCTGGCATTCGGCGACAAGGAGCCCTTCATTCCCGGCACGCCGTTCAACGGGCTGAAGGACCTCGGGCGCGACATCATCACGCCGTTCATGACGCGGATGACGCAGGCCAACAACCGGCCGATCCTGAAGATCTATCCGGATACCGGCCACTTCATCCACACCGACAACCCCGTGCAGTTTCCGGCTGACGTGACCGACTTCGTGGTGACCGGCGATCTCGACACCAGCTCGCCGCTCGCGACCGACCGCCTCTTCAGCGGCGTGGTTTCGACCGTGGGTGTGGCGCCGACGCCTCCCGGACCGAATCCGACGGCGGGATTGAACAAGTAGAGTTGCGTATCAAGGGATGACGCCTGCAGCGGACGAACGACGGTGGTACCGCCGTTCGTCCGCAGCGTCATTTGCGAAGTTGGCGCCTCACCAGCGGGAAGCAGCCGCCCATGCCAGACGATCCTGCAAATGCCATCGAAGCGGCCATTCGTTCGGCATTCGTCGCCTATCCCAAGGAGGGCGATTCAGATTGGCGCGGACCCGACTGGATCATGCCCGAGGAGTGCACGCACTTGACCAAGACGATCATGCGCGAACTGGAAGCGAGAGGTTTCCAGATCGTGAGAGCTCAACATCGACCGGCAGGTTGACATGCCCAGGGTGCGTGCAGGAGACGTCAGCCTTGGCTGGCGGGAGTGGGGAGACGGCGACACCATCGTCGTCTTCATCCACGGCAATCTCGCCAGCAAGGACTGGATCGAGCTCGCTGCGCCCCTGTTTCCGAGCGGGCTGCGGGTCATCGGGATCGATTGGCGCGGCTGTGGGGACAGCGACCGTCCGCCTGCGGCGCTCGGCTATGCCAACTATACGATGCAGCAGCATGCCCAGGACATGCTGGCGGCGCTGGATGCGCTGCAAATCCCGTTCTGCCATCTGGCCACGCATTCCACCGGCGGCATCATCGCGGCGCGCATGCTGCTGATGCAGCCGGAGCGGTTCGGCCGCGTGTTTGCGCTCGATCCGGTGACGCCGCTCGGCCTTGCCTTCAACCAGGAACAGATCGGGCTGTTCCGCGCGATGATGGCGAGCCGCGAGCTGACGCGCACCGTGATGGCGACGGCGGCATCGTCGCTCTTCCTGCCGGAGAGCATGGTGCCGAACGCCGTGCCGCGATTCCGCGATGGACTGGATGCGATCCAGGCCTTGTTCGAGCGCATCCTGGAGCAGACCGCCAGTGTCTCCGAAGGCATCTGGATCGGGACGCCCGTCAACCTGACGCAGGAGCGGGAGAGCCGTGAGCTCGAGCGGCGCATGCCCGAAATCCAGCATCCGCACCTCGTGGTCTGGGGCGAGGGCGACGGCTGGATCGCCCCGGCCGACCTGCGAACCATGGCAGCCGCGATGCCGGACTGCCGGCTCGTGGTCGTGCCGGGCGTCGGCCACTCGATGAACCTGGAGATGCCGCCGCTCTATGCCGGCTATTTCGGCGCGTGGTTTGGTGGCCTCGGGACCGCGTTGCGGGCGTGAGCCGTTGCACGTGAGTGTTTTTGGTGAAGCAGGGCCACAGAAGCGTGGCGGAAGGGGTGGGATTCGAACCCACGGTACCCTTGCGGGCACGCCGGTTTTCAAGACCGGTGCCTTAAACCACTCGGCCACCCTTCCGGATCGACAGGAACAGGCACTTAGCCTAGGGCCGGAATGAACGCAACGCGAACTTGGACCCCATTCGGACCCGATGCGCATCGTGCCGGCGGCGATCGGTCAGCACCTGCAGGGGGGCTCGACGGCAGGCTCGGGCCGATCCTCGAGGGATCGATGCGGCCGGTCTCGGTGACGGTGACGCATGCGGGGATTGCCCGGGTGCGGCGGTATTCGTTGCGCATGGACGAGCGCCACCCGTTCCTGTCGAAGGTCTGAAACCCAAGCGGCAGACGCGACGTATAGCCTTCAAGCGTTCGGTTGCAGATCGGGCACCGGGCGCCACGCTCGATCGCACAAAAACCAAGTGGGGACGCAATATCAGAGATCGGGTGGCCTATATTTGTGTTTATATTTCATAGGTTTGACAATGCCGTCTGCCGTTGAAGCACTCGTATCGGTGCATGTGCGCTCGAACAACCGGCGAGCGCTTGAGAGTATGAGAGATTTTCGGCGCACTTTGCTTGAAAGCCTTCGATCCTCGACCTCCCTCGATCAGCGTCCCGCTCTAAGTCATGTTCAAGATGATTTGCGAATTATCGAAGAGGGGCTCAACAGCCTAAGGACGCGATAGCCGGCCTCGCACCGCCGGCACGCCCGTCACGGGAACTTGACTTCCGAAATTGACATGGAGTCAGGGAACGCAAGGCGCAGCAGGCAGAAACAGCGGCGCATGTCGACGCGTGGCTGTCGTCCAACAGCGCTCCCAATCGTGCACACCTGCGCTCACCTGTGGGGTCTCCGCAATCTTACGGTGCGGAATCCTGTTTGAAACGCGCGAAAGTAGGCGGAGGATACCTGCACACTTTTCAGCACGTAATGCGTTCAGGTTTGCGAGAGAGCCCGGCCAGACAGCGGCCGGGCTTTTCGTTTTCGGGCAAGCTCGCGGTTCCGAGGCCTGACGGGCGTTCCTTCCGAAAACGGCGTGCAGCCGCCTTCGTGTGTGCGCCCCATCACATCGTTCGCCCTTGGCGCGTGACACAACGGCCGTGGGTCGAGAGAACGGCCCTTACACCTTCACCAAGGGAGCACACATGAACACCCAGGAATTGTCCGATCTCACCCTCGATGCCATCAGCGGCGGCGCGGCCAACATCTTCGGCTGCAGGGTCACCAGCGTCACCGATATCAATCTGGGCGTCTTCGGCACGATCCACGTCGACACCATCTCGTGCGGTGGCAAGGAAGGCACGGCCGTCAGCTACTCGCCCTACAAGCCGGCGTAAACCTGCGGAATTCAGCAGCCTGGTCTCGCAAGACCGGGTCTGTTCGCCGAGGAGACGCAGCCGACGCCTACGAAAGCAAACAGCGGGAGAACGCAATGCTTAAGAATGTTTCGAAGGATGTTCGCGAGCTGAAAATCGATGAACTTGAAATCGTGTCGGCTGCCGGCATGCGCAAGTCGGGTGGTGAAGTCAGCAGCGGAACAATGTTCTTGAAGTTTGTCTTCAAGCTTGTCGCCGTGAAGTAGGCTCCGATCTGGCAGGGGCAACCGCGGCCTGAAAGGCTTCCGCTGACCGGCGCGCGCGGGAGATGCCGATCAGGCGAAGGCGAACGCCAGAAGGCTGGAGCACAGCAGCACCAGGCTGGCTGCGGTGAGGGTCAGGAAGCCGTCGGAAACCAGATCGTGATTGCGCATGTTACACCTGCTGCTCTCGATGCTCGTCCGAATTGATTAAAGCTTTCCGAACTGAACTCCTGGAAGAGGTGATGCGTCTTCCGCTGACGTGTCTTCCGCGTAAGTATCTCCCGCTGCCGAGCCATCAGGCCCGGTAGCGATAGCCTTCCCAAGCATGGGCCAGAAAGATCCCTGCGCTCACCAGGCCCATCACTGCCGTTACCGTCTCGATCATTGCAAACCGTCCTTCGCACCCCGCGCAGAGACAAAACGATTGCAGGCTTGCACAGTCAAAAAGATTCAATTGTTGGAATCTTCATTCGCCGCCGACTGATGATTTGCTGCAACAGGTTGTTTGAAAGCGGGACGGAGCAGGGCGTCTGCAGGCCATTCCAGCCGCATTTTCTCCGTAGATGTGCGGACTTGTGGCGCAACCGATCATTTACCACGGTGCCGTCACGCTGCGGCTCACCCTATTTCCGCCGTGTTCCGGCTGCGATATCTTCAAGCTCTGGTGCGGAGGTGGGCCGCATCATGACGACTCGGGCAAGATGGGCTGCCAACACGGTCCGTGTCCGGCAAAAGGTACTTGGGGCGAATGGGGATCAGACGGCCAGATTCGATTATCCGGACGGCGCGCGGCGCTGTCGCGGTGGCAACGTGTATCCTGCTCGCCAACTGCGCCTCGTCGGGCAAGTTCGCCAGCAAGGTCGATCCCAAATACGGCGTGTCGTCGAGCCCGCGCGTGGTGGCGTTCGGCGATCCCGTGCCGAAGGGCGGCGGCACCTATCGGATCGGCAAGCCCTATGTGGTCGCGGGCCGGACCTACGTGCCCGAAGAGGACGTCAATTATCGCGCCGAGGGCATCGCCTCCTGGTACGGCGATGATTTCCACGGCCGGCTGACCGCCAATGGCGAGGTCTTCGACATGGGCTCGCTGACCGCGGCGCATACGACGCTGCCGATGCCGTGCTATGCCCGCGTGACCAATCTTTCCAACGGCAAGTCGCTGATCGTGCGCGTCAACGACCGCGGTCCCTATCACGGCAACCGGCTCATCGACGTCTCCAACAAAGCCGCTGAACTGCTTGAATTCAAAGGCAATGGCACGGCGCGCGTCCGCGTCGAATATGTCGGCCGGGCGCCGCTGGAAGGCTCCGACGACCGCCAGTTGCTGGCGACGCTCCGCACCGGCACGCCGGCGCCCTCACCATCCTCGGTGCGGGTGGCCTCGGCACGCCCGTTCGTGCCGGAACTGTCGTCCTCGGCCGCCCGTATCCGCGGCGAGGTTCCGATGCCGGAGGGGCGGCCCTACAGCCTCGGCAACACCTCGGCCGATTACGCCTCGATCAACGCCACCTCGGAAATGTCCGCCTCCAGCCGCTCCCGCGGCCGGGCGTTGCAAAACCCGCGATCGGTCTCCTATGAGAGCGACGATAGCGAGACGGTGGAGCAGAGGGCGAGTTACCGGCCAATCGACGCACGCGGCCCGTCCGAGATCCTGAGCGGTCGCGGGCTCTACTGATTCAATGGCTTAGCCAGATCACCTGAGAAACTCGATCAGGGCAGCATTGACTTCATCCGGCCGTTCCTGCTGGATCCAGTGCCCGGCGCCCTCGATGATCAGCTTCCGTTTCAGGTTGGGCAGCACCCGTTCCATGTCGGCGACCCGCTTGGCGCCGATCAGGCCGGTGATGACCGAATCCCGCGATCCCGCGATGAACAGCGACGGCTGATGGATTTGCGCACCCTGCCACGGGGCGGTCAGCTCCCAATTGCGGTCGAGGTTGCGGTACCAGTTCAGCCCGCCACGGAAGCCGGAGTGGCTGTAGCCCTCGGTGAAGGCGGCAATGTCGGCCTCGGTCAGCCAGGCCGGCAACGGCTTTCCGACTGGCAGCTTGTCCAGGAAGCCCTTGCCTTCGTCGACGAACATCGAATCGGGATCGGACACGCCGCGCCCGAGCACCAGGCGCATGGTGTGGCCGATGTCGCGCTCGAACTCGGCTTCCGCCACGCCGGGCGGCTGAAAATACTGCCAGTAGAAATTGGTGATGCCGCTCTCGCGCAGCGTCTCGAGCGGCTTGGCCCGGCCGCGGAACGGCGGCGGCACGCTGAGGCCGGCGACCTTGGTGAAGATGTCGGGCCGGAACAGCGCCGCGTGCCAGGCGATCGGGGCGCCCCAATCGTGCCCGACGATCATCGCCTGCGGCTCGCCGAGTGCCGAGACGAGGGCGACCATGTCGCCGACCATGTCGAAGATCGTGTAGGCGCCGACGTCAGCCGGCGCGGTGGTGCGGCCGAAGCCGCGCATGTCGGGGGCAACGACGTGGAAGCCCGCGGCGGCCAGCGCCGTGATCTGGTGTCGCCAGGAGTAGGATAGTTCCGGCCAGCCATGGCAGAGCACGACGAGGGGACCCGATCCTGCCTCGCGCACGAACAGGTCGATCCCATTGGCGGAAATGGTGCGTGAGGAGGACATCGCGTTTCCGCCTTGTTTGCCGGTTTTGCTCGTCGGGGATGGCTTGGTTTCCACGATAGGGGCATTCGGCAACACCGGCAATCGGATCAGCTTTGCATAAGCGGAAAAGCTCAGTTGTTTGCGCTAGTTCCGGCTGTTAGAACGCTTGCCTTTCAGGACATCGCCGATGGCATTTCAGACCCCATTTCCCCGCCCATCCGCCACGCGTGCGGGCAGGTTCTGGCGGCCCGTTCTGGCCGCCATGGTCGCGCTCGGCGTCGGCTGCAGCGGGATCGTCTATGCCGCCAACAACAGCGTGCAGGGCGCCAAGAAGGAAGAAGGGGGCTTCGACGGCGATGCCCCGACCGCGATCCTGGTCGAAGCGTCCTCCGGCAGCGTGCTGTTCGAGAAGAACGCCGACGAGTTGCGCGCGCCGTCCAGCATGATGAAGCTGATGACGGCCGAGGTCGTCTTCAACGCCATCAAGAAGGGCGACATCAAGCTGACCGATGAGTACCGGATCAGCGAGAACGCCTGGCGGCGGGGCGGGGCGCCGTCCGGTACCTCGACGATGTTCGCGGCGATCAACAGCAAGGTCTCGATCGACGATCTCCTGCACGGCGCGATCATCCCGAGCGGCAACGATGCCTGCATCGCGCTCGCCGAGGGCATGGCCGGCAATGAGCTGACCTTTGCCAACGACTTCATGACCAAGCGCGCCCGCGAGCTCGGTCTGATCAAATCGACCTTCGGCAACTCCAACGGGCTGCCCGACATCCGCAACAAGATGACGGTGCGGGAACTCTCGGTTCTCGCGCGCCACATCATCCTGACCTATCCGGAGATGTACAAACTGTTCGGCGAGAAGGAATTCACCTGGAACAAGATCCGCCAGCAGAACCGCAACCCGCTGCTCAACGCGATGCCCGGCGCCGACGGCTTGAAGACCGGCTACACCAAGGAGGGCGGCTACGGCATGGTCGGCTCGGCCGTGCAGAACGACACGCGGCTGATCGTGGTCGTCAACGGCCTGGAGGACGCCGAGGACCGCGCCACCGAAGCCAAGAAGATGCTGGAATGGGGATTCCGCAGCTTCGAGACCCGCACGCTGATCGCCGCCAACCAGCCGGTCGGCTACGCCAAGGTTTTCGGTGGCGACAGCCGGTCGGTGAAGCTCACCAGCCCAGATCCGATCAAGGTGATGGTGGCCAAGAACGGCAACGACAAGCTGATCGCCCGCGTCGTCTATAGCGGCCCGGTGCGCGCGCCGGTCGCGGCCGGCCAGAAGGTCGGCGTGGTCAGGGTGTGGCGTGGCGCCAATGTCGCGATGGAGGCACCGGTCTATGCGGCTGAGGCCGTCGGCACGGGGTCGACGATGCGCCGTGCGCTCGATGGCGCCCAGGAGCTGGTGATCGGCATGTTCCGCGCCGGCGTCGAGAAGCTCTGACATGGCTGAAGCAGCGGTCAAACGGCCCAGCCTGCGCGGTCGCTTCATCACCTTCGAAGGCGGCGAGGGCTCGGGCAAATCGACCCAGATCCGCAAGCTCGCGGAGCGACTGGACGCGGCAAAACTACGCGCCATCGTCACGCGCGAGCCGGGCGGCTCGCCAGGGGCGGAGATCATCCGTCATGTCGTGCTGTCGGGCATGGGCAAGCTGCTCGGCCCCGACGCCGAAACGCTGCTGTTCGCCGCGGCGCGCGACGACCATGTCCGCACCGTGATCCTGCCGGCGCTGAACCAGGGCGTCTGGGTGCTGTGCGACCGCTTCTTCGATTCCACGCGCGCCTATCAGGGCCAGCTCGGGCAAGTGCTGCCGGCGCTTGTCAACGCGATGCAGCGGGTGACGATCGGCGACCTCAAGCCTGATCTGACCGTGATCCTCGACGTGCCCGTCGAGGTCGGCCTGCAGCGCGCCGCCGTGCGCCGCGGCACAGGCGTGGCCGATCGCTTCGAAGCGGAGGACGTCCAGTTTCACCGCGACCTGCGCGAAGCCTACAGGAAGATCGCGGCGGAGGATCCGCAGCGCTGTGTGCTGATCGACGCCACCGCCGATCCTGAAACGGTCGCATCGCGCGTCTGGACGGCGCTACGCGACCATCTGTTCGCGCAGGCAACCACGGCCAGTTCAGCATGAGCGCGCGCAAGGTCGAGCAGGAAATCGCGGTCCGTCATCCGCGCGAGACGTCCGAATTGTTCGGGCATCGCGAGGCCGAGACCGCGTTGCTCAATGCCTATCGTAGCGGGCGCATTCCGCACGCCTGGCTGATCGGCGGCGCCCAGGGCATCGGCAAGGCGACGCTGGCTTACCGCATGGCGCGCTTCGTGCTGGCCTATCGCAATCCGCTGGCGTCGCAGGTGCAGGCAGCCCCAAGCCTGCGGATTGATCCGTCCGATCATGTGGCTCGGCAGATCACGGCTGGCGCTCATGGTGGGCTCCTGGTGCTGGAGCGCGGGCTCAACGACCGCGGGGTGATGCGTACCGTGATCACGGTCGACGAGACGCGCGAGACCATCTCGTTCTTCGGCTCGACCGCAGCTGTCGACGGCTGGCGCGTCTGCATCGTCGACACCGTCGACGAGCTCAATCCGAATGCGGCGAACGCGCTGCTGAAGATCCTCGAGGAGCCGCCGCAGCAATCGTTGTTCTTTCTGGTCAGCCACGCGCCGTCGCGGGTGCTGCCGACGATCCTGTCCCGCTGCCGCAAGCTATTGCTGCGTCCGCTCGACGAGCGTGACGTCATCAGCGCCGCGTCTGCCGCCACCGAAATGGAATCCAGCGATCCGGCGCTGATCGAGGCCGCAGCCGCGTCCGAGGGCAGCGTCGGGCGCGCGCTGGCGCTGCTCGGCGGCGACGCGCTGAAGCTGCAGCAGCGTACGGCGGCGCTGCTTGCGACCTTGCCGCAGGTCGATCCGCGCGAACTGCATGCGCTGGGCGATGCGCTCGGCACCAGCGACCGCGTCGCGCTGGCCGCCTTTATCGACGGCATCGACCGCTGGATGAGCGAGAAGCTGCGCGCCGGCGACGCCAATGCCAATCTGCCGCGCCTTGCACGGCTGGCGGAGGTATGGGAAAAGATCGTCCGCGCCGCGCGCGATACCGAATCGTACAATCTGGAGCGGAAACCGCTGGTTTTCTCGGTATTTTCGATGCTTGCCGACGCAACGCGATAGACCCGCAACCTGTCATCTATCCGACAAACCCGTTTTGATTTGTATCTGTAAAGGAATTCGTCGTGGCGAAGGCTAAGAAGTCGTCGAAGAAACAAAAGGCGAAGAAGGCCCAAAAGGCCTCGCCCGCGCGCGCGACCAAGAAGAAAGCCGTCGTCAAGAAAGCCAAGACCGCGAAGAAGGCGGCGAAGAAAGTCGCCAAGAAGACTGCTGCAAAGAAGACCGTCAAGAAAGCGGTGAAGAAGGCTGCCAAGAAATCGGCCAAGACCTCGTCCAAGGCCTCGGCAAATCCGATGGCGCCAAAGGCAGCCGCACCTGCGCCCGCGACGGAGATTGTGACGAAGGCTCCGCCGGCTCCCAAGGCAGCGCCTGCTCCGAAGCCCGCGCCAGCACCCAAGACTCCGCCAGCACCCAAGGCGCCGCCAGCACCCAAGGCTGCGAAGCCGCCGGCTGCTCCGAAGCAGCCGAAGCCTGTCGTGGCACCGCCGGTCGCCGCGCCGGCTGCTGAGCCCGCCCTTGCGCCGGTGGCTGCTCCGACGACGACGCCTGTGGTTGCTCCCGCAATCGATCGCAGCAACATCTTCTACATCACGACCGCCATCGCCTATCCGAACGGCCAGCCGCACATCGGCCACGCCTATGAGGCGATCGCAACCGACGCGCTGGCGCGCTTCCAGCGGCTCGACGGCAAGGACGTATTCTTCCTGACCGGCACCGACGAGCACGGCCAGAAGATGATCCAGACCGCGCAGGCCGAAGGATTGACGCCGAACGAGCTCGCGACCCGCAATGCGGCGCGCTTCAAGGAGATGGATGAGCGCCTCGACATCTCCTTCGACCGCTTCATCCGCACGTCAGAGCCCGCGCACCACAAGTCGGTGCAGGCGATCTGGAATCGGATGCAGCAGAACGGCGACGTCTACATCGACATCTATGCCGGCTGGTATTCGGTGCGCGACGAGGCCTATTACGCCGAGGAAGAAACCACCGTCGGCGAGGACAATGTGCGCCGCGGTCCGCAAGGCACGCCGGTCGAGTGGGTGGAGGAGAAGAGCTACTTCTTCAAGCTCTCCGCCTATAAGGACAGACTGTTGCACCTCTACGAGAGCCAGCCCGATTTCATCGGCCCGGACTCGCGCCGCAACGAGGTGGTGAGCTTCGTCAAAGGCGGCCTGAAGGATCTCTCGATCTCGCGCACCACCTTCGACTGGGGCGTCAAGGTTCCGAACGATCCTGAGCACGTGATGTATGTCTGGGTCGACGCGCTGACCAATTACATCACCGGCGTCGGCTTCCCCGACGAGACAGATCCGAACTGGCGCTATTGGCCGGCCGATCTGCACATCATCGGCAAGGACATCATTCGCTTCCACGCGGTGTACTGGCCGGCGTTCCTGATGTCGGCGGGCGTGCCGATCCAGAAGCGCGTCTACGCCCACGGCTTCCTGTTCAACCGCGGTGAGAAGATGTCGAAGTCGGTCGGCAATGTCGTCGACCCCTTCAATCTCGCCGAGCAGTATGGCGTCGATCAGGTGCGCTATTTCTTCCTGCGCGAGGTGCCGTTCGGGCAAGACGGCAATTACAACCACGAGGCCATCGTCGCGCGCATCAATGCCGATCTCGCCAATGATTTCGGCAATCTGGCGCAGCGCTCGCTGTCGATGATCGCCAAGCAGCTGAGTGGGGTGCTGCCGGAGCCCGGTGAATTCTCCGACAACGACAAGGCGATCCTGGCGATGGCCGATGCCATGCTGGAGGCGTCGCGCACCGCGATGGCGACGCAACAGATCCATCAATGGCTCAATACGGTCTGGGCCGTGGTCGCCGAAGCCAACCGCTACTTCGCGGGCGAGGCGCCGTGGGCGCTGGCCAAGACGGATCCGGCTCGCCAGAAGACCGTGCTCTACGTGACGGCGGAAGTCGTGCGCCAGATCGCGATCATGGCGCAAGCCGTGATGCCGGCGGCTTGTGCGAAGATGCTTGATAGCCTTGGCGTCCCCGATGACAAGCAGCATCGCAACTTCACTGCGCTCGGAGAGCGGCTCAAGCCGGGCACGACATTGCCGGCGCCGGTTGGCGTGTTCCCGCGCTACGTGGAACCGAAGACCGAGTAGGCGGTTCGGATATCATGCTGGTCGACAGTCACTGCCATCTGGACTTCCCGGACTTCGCCGACGATCTCGACGGGATTGTCGCGCGCGCCGAGGCGGCCGGCATCGGCCGCATCGTCACGATCTGCACCCGCGTGAAGCGGCTCGGCGCGCTGCTCGCGATCACCGAGCGCTTTCCGAATGTCTATTGCTCGGTCGGCACCCATCCGCATCAGGCCGACGAGGAAGACGGCATTCCCGCAAGCGAGCTGATCGAGCTGACAAATCATCCGAAGGTGATCGCGCTCGGCGAAGCCGGGCTCGACTATTTCTACGAGCACGGCTCGCGCGAGGCGCAGGAGCGAGGGTTTCGCACGCATATCGCAGCCGCGCGCGCGACCGGCCTGCCGCTCGTGATCCACACCCGCGAGGCTGACGAAGATTGCGGCCGCATCCTTGAAGATGAAATCGCGAAGGGGCCGTTCAAGGCGGTGCTGCATTGCTACACCGGCGGCCGCGAGCTTGCGATGAAGGCGATCGGGCTCGGGCTCTCGATCTCGTTCACGGGCATCCTGACCTTCAAGAAGTCCGAGACGTTGCGCGCACTCGCAGCCGAGCTGCCGGCCGATCGCATCATGGTCGAGACCGACGCGCCGTATCTGGCGCCCGGCAAATTCCGCGGCAAGCGCAACGAGCCGTCCTATGTCGTCGAGGTCGCCAAGGTGCTGGCGGAAGCGCGCGGCGTTTCGCTCGAGGAGATCTCGCGGCAGACCACGGAAAACTTCTTCCGCCTGTTCTCAAAGGTGCCGGCGCCAAAGGTTCTTGCATGACGCTGACCCTCACCGTTCTCGGCTGCGGTTCATCCGCCGGCGTGCCGCGTCCGGCCCTCGGCTGGGGCGCCTGCGATCCCAACAACCCGAAGAACCGCCGCCGGCGCTGCTCGCTGCTGGTCGAACGATCAGGCGCGCATGGCACCACGCGGATCGTGATCGACACCTCGCCGGACCTGCGCGAGCAGTTGATCGACGCCAATGTCGATCATATCGACGCGGTCTATCTGACCCACGAGCATGCCGACCAGACCCACGGCATCGACGATCTGCGCTCGGTGGTGCTGCATCAACGCCGCCGCATTCCGGTCTATTTCAACCAGTCGACCGCCAAGGACATCATGGCGCGGTTCTCCTATTGCTTCATCTCGCCGGAGGGCAGCGACTATCCGCCGATCCTGACGCGGCATTCGATCGAGGCGGGTGAGAGCCACGAAACCGAAGGCAAGGGTGGGCCGGTGAAGCTCGCCGCTTTCCTGGTTCATCACGGCAAGATCCCGGCGCTCGGCTTCCGCATCGGCAATGCCGCCTACACGCCCGACCTGCACGACATCCCCCAAGAGAGCTGGCCGGCGTTGCAAAACCTCGATCTCTGGATCGTCGACGGGCTGCGCTATGCCGCCCATTCCAGCCATTTCAGCGTCGCCGATGCGCTGTCATGGATCGAGCGCTTCAAGCCGAAGCGCGCCGTAATCACCAACATGCATTCGGACCTCGACTACGAGGTGCTGCGGCAATCGCTGCCGGAAGGCGTCATCCCGGCTTATGACGGCATGCGGATCGACATCGGCTAACTGCTACCAGCCATAGCGAACGACGCCGCGTCCGGTGAATGACCGCGCCATCCCGGAAAATTCGCTTTCGAATGTCGCGGCGGCCAGCCATCCGTTCGACCAGCGCAATTCGGCCGAAGCGCCGGTGAGGGCTGCATTGGGCGACTGGACGAGGCCGGGCAAATTCGATCCGGGTGGAGGTGGCGGCGCCCCTGACGTCGCGGCATTGGCGTTGAAATCATGCACCCAGGCAAAGCGCCCGCGCAGCGTCAGCAGGCCATTGAGCAGATCGAAGGACTTGCTGGTGCGCATGCCGAGCTCGCTGCGGCCGTCGACCGCATTCACGGCGCCAAAGGCCGAGGCGAATGGATTGGCGCCCGGCATCGCCTGATCGCCGACCGCCGGAAGATTGAAGCTCGTGACCTGTCCAGCCGCATAGGCGGCGATGCCGAGCCAGGGCGTGGCAAAATGATAGCCGCCTTCGACGCGCCCCGTGTAGGCCGTTGCGCCGACCTCCGCATTAAGCCGGTCGCCGCCCGCAAACGGCATCCGCTCGTTGCTCATCGCCTGCCAGCCATAGGCGAGGGCGCCGGCGACGTAGGCTTGTCCATCCGTGTGCCGCAGGAACGCGCCGGCCTGAAACAGATCGGAACGGCTGCCGCCTCCGAAGGAGCTGCTCCCGAAATTTGCGCCACCGCCGCCGCCCATGGCAAAGCCGGCCGTGGTCTGGGGCGACAGCGAATAGTCCGTGCCGACCACGGTGCCGAACATCCGGCTGCCTGCTTGGCTGCTGCCTTGCATCGCGCCGCCGCCCGAGAATGGCGCGCCGCCGGCGCCGGAAGCCCAACTGTTCCAGTGCGGCGCATAGGCCGCGCCGTTGACGAGCGCCTTGCCGTAGATCGCGGCCGACACCTCGCGATCGAGCCCGCCGCGCGTGGCTCCGCCGGCATAGGCATTCGGATCGAACCGGTCGTCCGCATAGGCCTGCGGTGCGACGGTGGCGCTCCGTCCGCCGACGAACGGATCGAGCAGCGTCTGCGTGAACTGCGTCATCGCCGTGAACGTGGATTGCGCCGCATCGCCTTGTCCGGGCGGCGGCGCGGGTCGCGCGTCGGTGATGATATTCGCATTGGTCGTCCCGGTCGCCGTATTCGCCTGGCTTGAGGACATTTGATTGGTCGCCGAGGGCGAACCACCAGATGGACCGCTGGTCGATGGAGGCGCGTTCGACGCGCTGGCTGGGGAGGTGCTGCCCGACTGGCTGGAGCTCGACGATGTCGCAGGAGGAGCCGTTGTGCCTGTGGCGGATGAGGCGTGCTGGTCCTGTCCGCCGGAGGCGGCATTGGATGGCGGCTGCGCGGCGGCAATGCCGGGCAACCCTCCAACCATCAGCAATAGCCAAGCCAGACGCCGCATCGTGCGCCCGCGCTCAAGACATCAATCGCATTGAAACGCCCCACGGCAGCGGGGCTTGTTCGAGCGGGAATTCCGCGACGAATCCTTCAGAATCGGCCTCGCTAGCCGACTCAAGTGTTACGTGGAACCACGTTCGGAAGTCTATTTCTATCTAGGTATGTCCGTAGATTTCCGGAGTTTGCGGACAGACATCGATCAGGCCGAGATCGCCTTCGCCGAATCGACCTGGTTGCGCAGCAGGAATTTCTGGATCTTGCCGGTCGAGGTCTTGGGAATCACCCCGAACACGACGGCCTTCGGCGTCTTGAAGCCGGACATGTGCTGACGGCAATAGGCGATGATCTCGGCCTCGGTTGCCTTGGCGTCATCCTTCAGCTCGATGAAGGCGCAGGGCACCTCGCCCCATTTCGCGTCCGGCTTAGCGACGACGGCCGCGAACAGCACGGCCGGGTGCTTGTAGAGGATGTCCTCGACCTCGACGGAAGAGATGTTCTCGCCGCCTGAGATGATGATGTCCTTGGAGCGGTCCTTGATGATGACGTAGCCGTGCGCGTCGAGCACGCCGAGATCGCCGGTGTGAAACCAGCCGCCGGCGAAGGCTTCCTGGGTCGCGGTCTCGTTCTTCAGATAGCCCTTCATCACGATGTTGCCGCGGAACATGACCTCGCCGATGGTCTCGCCGTCGCGCGGCACCTCGCGCATCGTCTCGGGATCGAGCACGGTGACGCCTTCCTGAAGCGGGTAGGGCACGCCCTGCCGCCGCTTCATCTGCGCGCGCTGATCGGCCGGCAACTCGTCCCAGCCCGGCTGCTCGGCGCACACGGAGGCGGGGCCATAGACCTCGGTCAGGCCGTACACATGCGTCAGCTTGATGCCGATGCTCTCGGCGCCTTCCAGCACGGCGACCGGCGGCGCCGCGCCTGCGATCAATCCGACCACGGGCCTGGCCTTGGCGCCCTGCGGCGCATCCGGCGCATTGATCAGCGTGTTGTAGACGATCGGCGCGCCGCACATGTGGGTGACGCCGTGCTTGCCGATCAACTCGAAGATCTTTGAGGGATCGACCTTGCGCAGGCAGACATTGATCCCGGCGGCGGCTGCGATCGTCCACGGGAAGCACCAGCCATTGCAGTGGAACATCGGCAGTGTCCAGAGGTAAACCGGATGCTGGCCGAGATTGCCGGCGAGGATGTTGCTGACGGCGTTGAGATAGGCGCCGCGATGATGCGTCACGACGCCCTTGGGATTGCCCGTGGTGCCCGACGTATAGCTCAGCGCGATCGCGTCCCATTCGTCGGCGGGAACCTTTTCGACAAAGGCGGCGTCGCCCTGCGCGACGGTTGCCTCATACTCGATTTCGCCGATCCGCTTGCCGCCGGAGAACGCCGCGTCATCGACGTCGATGACGAACGGCTTTGCACCCTTCATCAGCGTCAGCGCCTCCGCGATCACGCCGGAAAATTCCGGATCGACGAGGATGATCTTCGCACCGCCATGATCGAGCTGGAATGCGATCGAGGGCGCGTCGAGACGGATGTTGAGCGCGTTCAGCACCGCGCCGGCCATCGGCACCGCGAAATGCAGCTCGTTCATCGCCGGAATGTTCGGCAGCATCGCAGCGACCGTGTCGCCGTTTCCGATGCCGCGGCCGGCGAGCCATGACGCGAAGCGCTTGCAGCGCTGATAGGTCTGCGCCCAGGTAAAACTCCGGCCCTCGTAGACCGTGCTGACGTGGTCCGGATAGACCGCGGCCGAGCGCGCCAGAAAACTCAGCGGCGTCAGCGGCACGTAGTTGGCCGGCGTCTTGTCCAATCCGATGGAGTACTGGTTTGGGGCTGCGCTCATGGCTTGATCCCATCGCAAACGACTTAGAGGAATCCGATCGATATCCAGGGAAAGATGGCGACGATGATCAATCCGATCAACAGCGCCAGCATGTAGCCCCAGATCGGCCTGATGCCTTCGGCCGGATCGACCCGTCCGATCGCGCAAGCCGCATAATAACCGACGCCGAATGGCGGCGCGAACAGACCGATGCCCATCGCCAGGATGATGATCATTGCGTAGTGCACCTCGTGCACGCCGACGGCGCGCGCGATCGGAAACAGCAGCGGCCCGAACAGCACGATCGCGGGTATGCCCTCCAGCACGCTGCCGAGGATCACGAAGGCCAGGATCGAGACCGCGATGAAGCTTGCGGAGCCGCCGGGCAGGCCGGTCATCGCCGCAGCAAGTGCCCGCGAGAAGCCGGACTGGGTCAAGCCCCAGGCCATGCCGGTGGCGGCGCCGATGATCAGCAGGATCGCGCCCGACAGGCACGCGGTCTCCACCAGCATCGGCATGATCCGCCGCCAGTTGAAATTGCGGTAGATCAGCAGGCCATAGATGAAGAAGCCGACCAGGAAGGCATAGACGATGCCGATCGTGGACACTTCCGTCGCGGTCGCGATGCCCTCGACCACGGCGTAGCGGATCACGAACGGCAGCGCCAATGCGGGCAGGGCAATGACCAGCGCCTTGAGGATCTCGCCGCTGCTGGCTCGCGTCACATGGCTCAGATTCTCGCCGCGATAGCGCCACCACACCAGCGCCGACAGCGTGATCGCCAGCACCAGGCCCGGCAGCAGACCGCCGGTGAACAGAGCTGCGATCGAGACGCCGGTCACCGAGCCGATCGTGATCAGCACCAGCGACGGCGGAATGGTTTCGGTCTGCGCGCCGGTCGCCGAGAGCAGGGCGACGAGATCGCCCGGCTTGGCGCCTCGCGCCTTCATCTCCGGAAACAGCACCGGCGCGACCGCGGCCATGTCGGCCGCCTTCGAGCCGGAAATGCCGGATACGAGGTACATCGCACCAACCAGCACGTAATGCAGCCCGCCGCGCACGTGCCCGAGCAGGCTCGCCAGGAACGCGACCATCGCCCGCGCCATGCCGGTCATCTCGATCAGGAGCCCCAGGAATACGAACAGCGGCACCGACAGCAGGATCAGATGGCTCATGCCCTCGTCCATGCGGCCGACCAGCACCATCAGCGGCGTGCTCGTCGTCAGCGCCAGATAGCCGTAGGTGGCCAGGCCAAAGCCGAACGCGATCGGCACGCCGGCGAAGACGCAGAAGCCGGCAACGCCGACGAAGAAGATGATCAGGTTGAGATTGCCCAATGGCTTCAGCGAGCCTTTGAGCAGCCAGAACACGCCGATGATCGCCGCGACCGACAGGATCGCCGCCAGCACCGTCCGGACATTGCTGGCACGGACGAGCCGCAGCAGCGCAAACAGTGCCATCAGCGCGATGCCGACCGGCAGCGCGGCGGCCCGCCAGCTGTTCAGGATCTGCAGCGCCGGCGTCGTGATGTAGCTTTCCTCGTAGGCGTATTCCCAGGACGGCCAGGCGATCATCACCAGGAACGCCAGCGCCGCTGCGGTCGCGACGAGATCGAGATAGGCCCGCATCGCCGGCCGTGCATTGGCGACGATGGCGGTCATCCGCATGTGCTCGGCGCGGCGGAACGCCACCGCGGCGCCCAGCATCGCCAGCCACAGGAACAGGATCGAGGCCAGTTCGTCCGACCAGATCAGCGGCTGGTGCAGCACGTAGCGCGCCACCACGCCGGCGAACAGGATCACGATCTCGGCGACGACGAGGATCGCCGCCGGAATCTCGACCAGCATGCCGAGCGCTGATTCCAGCGATGCAAGGAACGAGCGGCGGCGAGGGGACTGCTCCGCCTCGCCGGCCATGATCTCAGACAACTCGGCATGAGCCATGACGGCCCCCTGCACTCAAGGATGACTAGGACAGTTTGCCGACCGACTTCTCCAGCAACTCCCAGGCCTGCTCGCCGTACTTGCCCTTCCACTCGGCATAGAACCCGGCGGCCTTCAGCTTCTCGCGGAACGGCGCCACGTTGGGCTGGTTGAAGGTCAGGCCTTTGCCAGCGAGCTCCTGCTGCAGGCCGGCGTTCAGCTTGGCAACGTCCTCGCGCTCCTTGATCGCGGCGGCGTTGATGTGCTTGGCGACGACGGTGCGGACATCCGCTGGCAGTTTTTCCCACGCACGGCGGTTGGCCAGGAACCAGAAGCCGTCCCACATGTGATTGGTCAGCGAGCAGTACTTCTGCACCTCGTACAGCTTGGCGGTCGAGATGATCGCCAGCGGGTTTTCCTGGCCCTCGACGATCTTGGTCTGCAGCGCAGAATAGACTTCGCTGAAATTGATCGAGGCGGGCGCCGCATCGAACGCCTTGAACATCGAGGTCCACAGCGGCGACACCGGCACGCGGATCTTGAAGCCCTTGAAATCCTCCGGTCCGTTGATCGGCTTGGTCGACGACGTGGTCTGGCGGAAGCCGTTATCCCAGATGTTGTCCATCACCTCGAGGCCGGCCTTCTTGATCTCGCCGCGGACATAGGCGCCGAGGTTGCCGTCCATGGCTTTCCAGACCGTGTCGTAATCCGGGAACGCGAAGCCGATGCCGTTGATCGAGGTTGCCGGAACCAGGGTCGACAGGATCAGGCCGGACAGCGTGAAGAACTCGATGCCGCCGGAGCGAATCTGGCTCAGCATGTCCGTGTCGGAACCGAGCTGGTTGTTCGGGAAGATCTGCAGGTCGAATTTGCCATTGGTTTCCGCCTTGATCGCGGCCGCCATTTCCTTGGCGCGCTGGTTCAGCGGATGGCCGTCGGGCAAGTTGTTGGCGTACTTGTAGGTAAATTCGGCCGTCTGGGCGCGCGCCACCAGCGGCGCTCCAATGCCGCCCATGACAGCGGTGGCGGCGGAGGCCTTCAATAGCGTGCGTCGTGAAAAGCTCATCGGTTTCTCCCTCGAGAGGCTTGTTGTTCTTGAATATGGATATACGGACCTGACGACGTGGGGTCACCAATGATCTCGTGCGCGAGGTCGCTTATTGCAGCGTCCGTCCGTCGCGGCAACATGGGCTTTCGCCACATGGGGCGGATTCAAAAATCTGAAAAACAACCCCATGCACAGTAGCCGTCAACGCGCGGGTCGCGGCATGGCCCGTCGCGCCGAGAACTGGGCTCGAATGAATGAGCCGTGCGAGGAATTCAGCCTAAATATCTGATCTAATTGTAGATATAAATATTCCATAATATACCTTATGCGAATTATGGATATGGGCTCGGTCTACAAGAGAAACCCAAGGGCCGCCTCGCAGCGGTCCTGGACCTTTAGGGTCAGCAAGTCGTCTGCACGTGTTCTGCCGAGATTGACGGCGGCGATTGGAATGCCGAGCCGAGCGGCCGCTTGGGCGAACCGGAAGCCCGAATAGACCATCAAGGAAGAACCAACGATCAGCATCGCGTCAGCCCGCTCCAGAGCCTCCATGGCCAGGGTGACCTGAGTTCGCGGAACGCTCTCGCCGAAGAACACGACGTCAGGCTTCATAAGTCCGCCGCAGGACGCGCAGTGCGGCACGGCGAAGCCCGAGAAGTCTTTGTGGTCGAGCTCGGCGTCGCCGTCAGGCAAGACGGCGGCATCGTGGTCGACCCAGGCGGCGTTGAGGTTCATGAGGCTGTCCTGAAAGTCGGCGCGGCGTTGGCTGGCGGAACAGGTCGTGCAACGGACGAGGTCAAGGCGCCCGTGGAGGTCGATCACCACCCTGCTCCCAGCGGCCTGATGCAGTCTGTCCACGTTCTGGGTGAGCAGCATTTGACTCCGACCGCTGGCTTCGAGCTGGGCTAAAGCGCGATGCGCGTCGTTGGGGACGGCTTGCCCGAAGTAACGCCAGCCGATCATGCTGCGGGCCCAATAGCGTCGGCGCGTTAATTCGTCGGCCATGAACGCTTGGAAGCGCACCGGCTGAGTTCTTTTCCAATTGCCGTTGACGTCACGATAGTCGGGAATGCCCGAGTTCGTGCTGCAGCCGGCGCCGGTCAGAATGAAGAGCCGCCGGTGGCCCTCAATGAACTTCTCGAGTGCGGATTTGATCATACGTCTTGTGATTCTACGTTCCGTTGGCCCATCCGATGTCACGTAGCGTGAACCCTAACACGTGAAGCGCCAGTTCTGCGTCTTCATCAACGGGGTCGCGCAGTCCCTTCGTATGTGCCTCGTTGGTCTTCCCGCGGGAGTGCAGCCTCGCGACGACTTTTGCGAGATTGCTCACCATGCCCTTTTCGTAAGGCGGCCGGCCGACGATCTCGCCGATCTTTCCAAGGTCGGCGCCGAGAATGGATGGGTCATGTCCTGAGGCGACGAGCCAGCGGGACAGCAGGACGGTCATGGTGTTTCGACATTGATCGATGACTGAGATCGGAGTTTCCCGGAAGGCGGCGTTGAGTGCACGCTCGACCGTCTGAGAAATCGCTGGTTCGAACTCGACGGGAATTTTCGCCACATCGACGGCCGGAAGGATGCCGAATGCCGAAAGAGACTTCAGCGTGACCATGACGCAGCCATTGGCAACGACTTCGGTTTGTATGATGCGCCACGCAGACGCGGCGTCTCTCACTCCCAAAGCAAGCTTCAATCCCATGCCCCGGTGCGGCTCTCGAAGCAACGAGACGCACGCCTTGTAGGCGTACAAATTCTTTGTTGTTCGACCTTGTGCGCCAACGCTTCGCCCGCGAGGGTCTTCGTAGGGGTCCGGTAGGACCCGATATTGTACCGGCTGTGCGGGCTCGGGCTCGAAAAGCCGCCCGCGTCGCGCTCGCGTGACGGGATCGAACGTGTCCTCTCGAAATACCCACGACATAGGAGAATGTGCAATTCCCGTCGGCAGGTCGTTCCAGTCCTCCTCGCGCTTGATCAGCTTGCCCTGTGTGACCGTCGGTCTAGGCACGACAGGAAGCACGGGGCCTTCGAGCCCTTCATAGACAAGGCCGGACTGTCGATCGATCCCCAGATACATCGCTGTCCCCTCGTCTCGTTGCGCCCTCAAGGATCCACGCCGCCTCCTGCTCCCGTCGCTCGTCGCCGGCGCTGAGACCGCGGTGCTGTCGGATCGGGCTAGGCCGGCATATCCGCAATGAACTCGGACTCCGGCAAAAGACAGCGAACAGCATCGGTTACGCCGGCGAGTTTCTTTTCGGCGTCGAAGAGATCGACCGCAGTCTGCAAATTGATCCAAAATTTCGCAGAGGTACCGAGCGCCTTGCTCAACAGAATTGCGGTCTCGGCAGTGATCGCCCGCTTGCCGTTGATGATCTCGTTGACGCGAAAGCGCGACACGCCCATCGCTTTTGCGAGTTCGTCTTGAGTGATTTCGTAGTGGGTGAGAAACTCCTCGCGGAGTATCTCACCCGGAATGCTCGGTCGCCGTTCAGTCATGTTTAGCCTGTGTCTTCCAGCTTGATGCTGACAGCCTTTCCAAGCTGCCATTGGAATGTCACCCACCATTGACCTTCGGTGTTGCAGCAGAAGGTGGGCGGCTCGGTGTTTTGGCGCTTAGCGATGCGTCCCCGCCCCGCAATGCGGCAGTCCTCCAGCTTGGTGGCTGCGAGCAAGATGTCGATTTGTGTGGCGGCTCGGCGTGCGACGCTTTCGGGCACGTCCTTCCGGTGCCGCCCATTGAAAACGTCGTCTGTTCGCTCGTCGGCGAACGGTTGCATAGGAGTTCTCCCTCGAAAATGGATGTGTCGCTTCATCAGACGACGGCGTCGTCCAGTTCGGCTCCATTTCGGGAGGAGAGATTCCGGTTCTCACGCGGTAGCGGTGGATGGCTACACGCGCGGCATCGTCGCTGCGCAAAAATGCGCGGGTCCGGCTGAAGAAGAACTTGCGGATGCGGCAAATGCGTTTTTCGAGGGCGCGCTTGATCGCAAGTTCGATCTCCTCGGCGTCCGTTTCGGACAGAAGCGCGTGCGCGAATTCGTGGAAGTGAAGAAGGAGTAGTTCGGGGTCCGGGAGAGTATATTCCGTAACCGCGTGGTGGTTTCCGTCGATAACGAACTGACCCGGCAGGATGCTCTTCCAAGCATCCGCGATCTCGTCGCGGATTGCACAGATCTGCTTCCGGGAGAGGAACGCTTCATCCGTCTGCGCTCGGGTTTGCCAAAACGGACTACGGGCCGCCTTGCCGCCCAAGATCGACTCGGGCCCGAGCAGCTCGGCCGGGTCGAAGTCGAGCTTGTCGTAGATCGACCAGAAGCGCTTCTTCTTTGTGCTGTTGTCGTCCTTCAGCGCGGCGGCAAGTCGGATGACGTCGAGCGCGCGGCTGAAGCCGGCGCCAACCGCGAATTTGAGGATCACGGCATTAGTCGTCGCAGCGGGGATGAGCATCCCAGCTTCAGGCAACAATTTCGGCTCTAGCATCAATCTGACTGACATAGGTTCCATTATGTCACACATTGTGTGACATTTCAAGCTCTCAAGGGCAAATTTGCCAGCTTAATGGGAGCCGCACCGCAAAGAGAGGATCCGCGGATAGCTGCATCGGAAATTCCGTGCCGCTGGCGCAGTCTTCACGCTTGGACGCCGACCGAATTTCCGATGCCGTAGCATTTGGCCTCAAGCGCGAAATCGACCAGGACTGAACCTGCGCCGCGCCCTATTCTCATCTTTCTGATTGCGTCGCGTCCGCACGCACAACCCACTAACGGCCCTTGACGTACTTCATATCTTCGCCGGCAGGCGGTGGGCCGAGCACCTGTACATCCCAGGCATGGTTCGTGTGCACGAATTCGTTGCCACCCTCTTTATCGGACAGTTTCGCGTAGCACAGGAAGCGCGTACCCAGCGGATGCGCTCGACGGAGAGCCTTGGGAAATCGTACCCGCAAATTGCGCGGGAGCGCCTGACCGGCGATGGGTCTCACGTGCAGATCACCGTGAAGGCCACCGCCGCTTTCGTGATAGGTCTCGACGACGATGAGGATGTAAGGCTCCTCGGGCTTTGCCACCTTCGCCTCCAAAATCAGCAACGCATATTGCTGTATACAACTTAACGGCGCAACGTCGCATCGCTTACCGCAAATCTCTAACCTTTTCCCGGAGACGACCATGGCGATCGACGACGCACGTCCGTGCCCTTGTCCTTCATGGTGGCGTCAAAGGCTGCGCCGGGATCGGCGACCTCCTCCGCCTCTCGACAGCGGGCACCGCCACACGAGACGCGACTCAGGGAGCAAGAACCCAAGCCTGCTCGGCGAGGAAATGTCAGGAAAATTTGGTGGGATTTGAGGTGCGTGCGCTCGCGCGCAACGCGCTGCCCTTGCTCAAGTAATATACACAAAACATAGTTTCGATCAAGAATTGTACTTTCGCTCTGCCTTCGCCAGTTTCCCCGAAGCCAAACGGCTCTCGCATCCATTTGAACGCCTCGACGCAGTGCGACGTGTCGCGCTGGGATCATGATTGATTCCGGCGCGCGCGCTGCAACGAGGATTCGTGTTCTCTCACACAGGTGAATTCATGACAGAACGACCACCAAGCCGGACCGCCCTGGGCGCAGCAGGATATCGTGCAGCGCACCAGCAATTCGAGGGCGGCAAGGTGTTTTCCGACCCCCTAGCCCGCGTCATTCTCGGTGACGATGCCGACGCCATCATCGCGAGCCTGTCCGCCGACCCGACACAGCGGGGCATGCGCATCTTCATGGCGGCGCGCAGCCGCTTTGCCGAGGATTGCCTTGGTGGTGCGGTGTCACGTGGCGTCCGGCAGGCCGTGGTTCTCGGAGCCGGATTCGATACATTCGCGCTGCGCAATCCCTTCTCGGATCTGGGGTTGCGGGTTTTCGAGGTCGATCATCCCGCGACGCAAGCCTGGAAACGACGACGTCTGTCAGAGGTCGGCCTCGTGGTTCCGGCGTCGCTTACCTTCGCGGCCGTCGATTTTGAAAGTGACGATCTCGGCCAAGGGCTACGCGATGCCGGGTTCGAGGCCGATCGCCCAGCGTTCTTCATGTGGCTTGGTGTCGTTCCCTATCTGGAGCGCACCGCTATCGCAGCCACTTTGCGTTACATCGCTGGTGTCCCGAAATCAGAGGTCGTTTTCGATTACAGCGAACCCTTGGAGAATTACCCGCCGGAGCGGCGGGACGCGGTCGTTGCACTCGCGGCTCGCACCGCTGAAATCGGCGAACCCTGGCTCAGTCATTTTAATCCCGATGAGATCGTGCAGGAGCTTCTCGGATACGGCTTTGACGATATCGAAGACCTCGGCATGTCCGATCTGGCTATGCGTCTGGGGGCTCCCGCCGGCGCTCCCGAGCGCGGCCCCGGTCCGCATTTGATCCGGGCGGCGCATAAAGCGTAGGCGGGGCGGATTACGGCCCGGTGCGCCCATCAAAGCGCACCGGGCAAACCCCTCGTCTAGCGGCCCTTGAACCTTGGCTTGCGTCGCTCCAGGAACGCGCCTCGAGTTGGCACTTCTATGGCGACGGCCAGATCGTGTTCAGCAGCTCCGCGAGCCTTGCCCCGCCCTTGGCCAGCTGCTTCCGCTTGATCGCATCAGAGGCCTGCAGATAGTCGGCGTGGTTGTCGTAGGTCGCGGTCCATTTGATTTTCGCCGGCGGCGGTGTCGGCTTGAAGCTCAGGCCCTTGAAGGCGTCGTGGGCGACCAGCAGCGTGTCGGTGGCCCAGGCAACTGGCCAGCTCTCCGGCGCCCCCTGGCTCGGCGGCACGGACTTGGCGGCGTCCATCAGCTCGCTGGTGGCGCCATCGCCGATGTCGCCGGGAATGTCATCCCAATTGTGATGCAGGTTGATGGTCTGGAACGGCGCCGCGACGCTGTCCTGGATCGCGTTGCCGCCGATGGTATCGGTGTCCGGGTCGACCTTGTGGTCGATATCGGGATCGACCAGCTTGCCGTTGCCGCCGAGATAGACCGAGCCGACATGCAGCGGCTGGTGCAGATCGCCCATCAGATGCGCCAGCAGCAACAGCGCGTCCTTCTTGTCCTTCAGCGAGAACGGAAACGTCGGCGGCACCGGCTTGCCCTGCAGCACGGCGATACAGGCGCTCATGGCCGCCACGATGTCATGCGGATTGGTGCCCTGAAAATGGCGGTCGAAGGTCGAGCGCTGGATCGCGATGTCGGCGAAATGGAAGGTGTTGTGGCAGCCACGCTCGAAGCCGTCGGGCGTGTAGGAGCAGGTGTCCCAATTGCGCTTGGCGTAATCCACCATGCGCGCCCTCTCCCGCGCCGAATTGAACGGCGTGCAGGGCACCTCGAACTCCAGATGGTCCGGATCGACTTCGTAATGGAAACGGCCGTCGTCGTGACGCACCACGGCCTTCACGCAATCCGGCCACGGCGCGGCCTTGCGCAAATCGATGCCGGTCAGATCGAAGTCGTTGAGGATCTGCTTGACCTGCTCCTTGGCGGCCGGCTTGAGCAGCTGATCGGCGATCGCGCCGGTCACACGATGGCCTTGGGAGCCCCAGGCCAATGCCGGCGTGGCGTTCAGAAGGCCGGCCAATGCCGTCAGCATTGCGACAATCCTCAGCATAACGTCCTCCTGCTCGCGGCTCCGCCGTAGTTGCGGCCTGCAATCAATACAACTATCATGCAATGACGCGGATGCGACACGGTTTCGCGACATGGATTTCCTATGGCAGACCTCCCGCAACCCATCGGCATTCCCGACCGGAGCTTTCCGGAAAGCCTGACGTCGACGCGCGACGGCGCGCTCTATGTCGGCAGCCTCAACCTTGGCGGCGTGGTGCGGATCCGGCCGGGCGGCAAGGCCGAGCCATTCATCGTGCCGGGGGCCAATGCCAGCCGCTCGGTGCTCGGCGTGCTCGCCGAAGAGGCCAGCGGCACGCTCTATGTCTGCTCGAACGACATGACCGGGATCGGCATCCCCGGCCCCAGCGACGTCAAGGGCGCCTGGCTGAAGACGTTTGATCTCGCCAGTGGCGCGGCGAAGGGCAGCTTCGCCCTGCCTGAGCCCAAATCGATGAGCAACGACATCGCGGTTGGCGCCGACGGCACGGCCTATGTCACGGATAGCTTCACGCCGCACGTCTATTGCCTGCGACCCGGCGCCACGGCGCTCGAGGTCTTCGTGTCCGATCCGCTGCTGGCGCCGGCCAAGGACGGCGTCGGTCTCGACGGCATCGCGTTCGGTCCGGACGGACATCTCTACGTCACCCAGTTCATTCCGGCGGCGCTGCTCAGGATCGAGGTCCGGGACGGCAAGGCAGGCCCCGTCACGCGCCTGACGCCATCGCAGCCGCTGGACCGGACCGACGGATTTCGTCCGCACGGCGATGGCTTCCTGCTGGTCGAAGGCGCCGGCCGGCTCGACAGGATGATTGTCCGGGGCGACGACGCGGTGATCGAGACGCTGCAGGATGGTTTCGCCGAACCGGTCGGCGTCACGGTGGTTGGCGACGTCGCCTGGGTCGCGGAGGGCAAGTCGTCGTTCCTGTTCGGCGCCAACAAGGGCCAGGATCCCGGCCCGTTCGCTCTCAAGCCGGTGATCCTGTCGCCGATGTAATCCAATCTCATGCGTTTGTGCGTAGCGTTGAGGGCTGAGCGCGACGTAGCCTTGCGCGGGGTCATCAACTGGAGCGCTCGGTATGATCAGAGTCATCTCCACCGCCTGTGTCGCCGTCCTGCTCACCGTTCCCACCACCGCGAGCTTCGGTCGTGGCGGCGGATCGCAGCACGGCACCAGCGGCTTCGCCATGCATGCCGATGTGCCCGGCACCAATGCTCTCGGCACCGCGCAGTCGTCGTCCGGCACCGGCAACCCGACCAAGGGCGTGGCGATCGGGACCGATCCGGCGATCGCGCGCATGGACGCCACGGTCGACAAGATGGTCAAGGGATCGATCTGCCGCGGCTGCTGATCCACCTGACCTTCAACGGCCCCTGAAGCGCGGCTTGCGCCGCTCGAGGAAGGCCGCGACGCCCTCCTTGTGGTCCTCCGTCATTCCAGCGAGTGCGAACTGGTCGAGGTCCATATGCGCGGCGAGATCGTCGAGCGCGTGCGCGAGGCGATTGACCGTCAGCTTGGTCATCGCGACCGAGATCGGCGGTTGGGCCGCGACCTTCTCCGCGAGCGCCATCGCCCCTTCGAAGGATTTCCCGGGGTCAGCCACCTGCTCCACCAGGCGCCATTCATAGGCCTGCTCCGCCGAGATGCGATCGTCGGCCAGGATCACGGCCTGCTTGGTGCGCGCCGGGCCCATCAGATGCAGCATCCGCGGCACGCTCTGCCAGCTCATGTTCATGCCGAGCCCGATCTCGGGGACGCGCATATGCGCATCGCGCGCCATGACTCGGAAGTCGAGCGCGACCGCGAGCGCCACGCCGCCGCCGACGCAAAAGCCCTCGATGGCGCCGATCGTGACCTGCTCCATCTCCTGCCACGCCCGCGTCAGCCGCGGCCCGAGTTTCAGGTGCCGGCGCAGCGCGCCCATATCCATGGTCTTGCGCGCGCGGCCTTCGGCGTCCTTGAGATCGAAGCCGGCGCTGAAGCATTTTGCGCCGCCGGTCAGCACGACGACGGACGTGTCGCCGTCATCCTCAAAGCTGCGCGCGACGTCGGTGAGATCACGCAGCGCCTGCGGCGACAGCGCATTGATGCCGTCGCCGCGATCGAAGCGCACCACGGCAATGCGGCCCTCGGGTCCGAGGCCTTTTTCGATTGTCACATGGTCGGCCACAAAATACCTCCCTGCTCGCGTTGTTGTGTCGGATCCTTAGCAACGGCCCGCCTCGACATCACCCGGATTCTTCGCCTATCCTCCCCGCATGAGCGGACATGACCACGACCATCACGATCACCATCATCACCACGATCACGACCATTCCGAACTGTCGGAGACCGAGCTGCGCGTGCGCGCGCTGGAATCGATCCTGACCGAGAAAGGCTACGTCGATCCGAGCTCGCTTGATCTGCTGATCGAGCTCTATGAGAAGAAGATCGGTCCGCGCAATGGCATCCGCGTGGTGGCGAAGGCGTGGAGCGATCCGGCCTATCGCGCGCGTCTGTTGAAGGATGCGACCGCCGCGATCGCCGAGCTGGATTATTCCGGCCGCCAGGGCGAGCACATGGTGGTGGTCGAGAACACGCCCGACCAGCATAACATGGTCGTGTGCACGCTGTGCTCCTGCTATCCGCATCCCGTGCTCGGCCTGCCGCCGGTTTGGTACAAGTCGGCCCCCTATCGCTCCCGCGCCGTCGCCGATCCACGCGGCGTGCTCAGGGATTTCGGCGTCGCGCTGCCGGAGGCGACGAAAATCCGCGTCTGGGATTCGACCGCCGAGATCCGATACCTCGTGCTGCCGATGCGCCCCGAAGGCACCGACGGCTGGAGCGAGGAACAGCTCGCCGAGCTCGTCACCCGCGACAGCATGATCGGCACCGGTCTCGCGAAGCAACCCGGCGAGGCATCCTGATGGACGGCGCGCATGACATGGGCGGCGTGAAGGGATTTGGTCCCGTCGTCCCCGAGGCGAACGAGCCGGTGTTCCACGGCGAATGGGAGCGCCGCGCGTTTGCGTTGACCGTCGCGATGGCCCGCCCCGGCGGCTGGAACATCGACATGTCGCGCTTCGCCCGCGAGAACCGTCCGCCCGACGACTATCTCAGCAAGAGCTATTTCCAGATCTGGCTCGCAGGCCTCGAGACCTTGATGATCGAGCGTGGGCTCGTCACGCGCGAGGAGATCGAGGCTGGCCAAGTGCTCGCGCCGCCGAAGCCCGGCATCAAGCCGGTGGCGCCTGATGAGGTCACGCCGGCGATCCGGCGCGGTGGCCCGACCGAGCGCCCTGCTCCGGCGCCTGCCTTGTTCAAGGACGGTGAGATCGTGCGGATGAAGGACATCCATCCGACCACCCACACCCGCCTGCCCCTCTATGTCCGCGGCCATCTCGGCACCATCGAGATGAACCATGGCTGCCACGTGTTTCCCGATCTGAACGCGCTGGGCCAAGGCGAGAATCCGCAATGGCTCTACACCGTGCGCTTCGACGGACCTGAGCTTTGGGGCGCCGGCACCGACCCGACGCTCTCCGTTTCCGTCGATGCCTGGGAATCCTATCTGGAGCGCGCCTGATGTCACTCGGTCCCCAACAGGCGATGCGCGCCGCGGTCGCCGTGCCCGGCGTGCCTCGCGATGAGGATGGCCCGGTGTTCCGCGAGCCCTGGGAAGCGCGCGCCTTCGCGATGGCGCTGGCGCTGCACGAGGCCGGCGTCTTCACCTGGAATGAATGGGCGGAGGCGCTGGGCGCCCAGATCAAGCGCGCGCAAGCCGCCGGCGATCCCGATACGGGCGAGACGTACTATCGGCACTGGCTGGCCACGCTGGAAACGCTGGTCGCCGCCAAGGGCGTCACCACGCCGGACAATTTGCACCGCTACCGCGACGCCTGGGACCACGCCGCCGACCGCACCCCGCACGGCAAACCGATCGAGCTGACGCCGGGGGATTTCGGGTAGCGCGCCGTCATTGCCTGCAACAAACGCGAAGCGTTTGTGCAAGGGAGCGAAGTGACGAAGCAATCCATGCATCCGCCACGCGGTGGCATGGATTGCTTCGCTTTGCTCGCAATGACGGGGATAGGTTCTGATTAAATATCAAACAGCCTAATCGTGTCATCACCCGCGCATGCGGGTGATCCAGTATTCCAGAGACGCCTGCGATTGTACCGATGGGCCGCGGCGTACTGGATCGCCCGCATTCGCGGGCGACGACAGTTGAGGTATGCGTCCGCAGCCCCCTACGGCGCCGATCAATGATCCCCGCGCGTGCTGCGCGCCGCATACTCCCGCCAGCCTTTGGCGCGCAGCGCGCAGGCCGGGCATTCGCCACAGCCATAGCCCCAGTCGTGCCGGGCGCCGCGTTCGCCGAGATAGCAGGTGTGGGATTGCTCCCGGATCAGGTCGACCAGCCCTGCCCCGCCGAGATCATGCGCAAGCTGCCAGGTTGCGGCCTTGTCGAGCCACATCAGCGGTGTGTGCAGCTCGAAATTTTTGGCCATGCCGAGGTTGAGCGCGGCCTGCTGCGCCTTGATGGTCTCGTCGCGGCAATCGGGATAGCCGGAGTAATCGGTCTCGCACATGCCGCCGACGATGTGGCGGATGCCGCGGCGATAGGCCAGCGCCGCAGCGAAGGTGAGGAACACCAGGTTGCGGCCGGGCACGAAGGTGTTCGGCAGGCCGTCCGCTCCCATCTCGATCGCGACGTCACGCGTCAGCGCCGTGTCGGAAATCTCCGCCAGCGTCGGGATCGCCAGTGTGTGGCTGTCCCGGAGCTTGGCGGCCCAGTCCGGCCGCATCGCCTTCAGTTCGGCCAGCAGGCGATCGCGGCGATCGAGCTCGATCGCATGACGCTGGCCATAGGCGAAACCGAGCATCTCGACGCGGGCAAAGCGGGACAGCGCCCAGGCGAGGCAGGTGGTGGAATCCTGGCCGCCGGAGAACAGCACCAGCGCGGTTTCAGAGGTGGATTGATCGCTCATGGGCTTCAACTAATTCACTTCCCTGCGATCATCAACGTGTCAGGATACGCCGCCCCGACAGCACGTCCGTTGCAAGCGCATGCGCGCTATGGTAGTGGAGAAATAAATAAGCACCTGATGGAGGAGTTCGAGGGTTTGGTCAACAGCGGTTTCAAAGTCTCGCAAGACGGCCGCTTGCTGTTCTTTCCATGGGGCGTGCTGAGCCGTGGATACGTGGTCCCCTCGGAGGACGATTATTGGCGACTCCAGCGACTGATCACCGCCTGCATGGTGGTCACCACCGCAGTCATCCTCGTACCCACCTTCTTTGGCGCTTACGCCGTTGCGGCCGTTCTGGTCGTCGCCGTGCTTGTCCTCTATTACGTCTGGACGCGGCTCGCGCTGCGTCACTTTGAAGTGGTCGACGAAAGATTGTCGTTCCATGAAATCATGACGCCGGTGGCCCATGCGCTTGGTCCGGTCAAGCTCTGGCTATCGGTAATAGGCTCCTTGGTATTTGTCTTGGTCGGTACACTGCTGTTCATCCTCACGCCTGGTGACTGGCTGTTTCCGCTCGGCATCATCGGCTTTTTCGGTCTCGGTGGAGTAGCAGCTATCTACATGCTCATCCTGCGATATCGGACGGCCGAGACGGAAGCCTGATCGCGGCGGATCGGTGGAAATTGAGGGTGACACCGGCCGGTTCCGCTGGGCTCGCGTGGAAGGTTTTGGCATAAAGCCCAAACCATCCACGTTCCGGTGCCCGATGACCCCTTCCCGCGATATTTCCCGCCTGATCGAGATCATGGCTGCGCTGCGCACGCCGGTGACCGGATGCCCGTGGGACCTCTTGCAGAATTTCCAGACCATTGCGCCCTACACAATCGAGGAGGCCTATGAGGTCGCGGACGCGATCTCGCGCAACGATTTCGAAGACCTGCGCGACGAGCTCGGCGATCTCCTGCTGCAGGTGGTCTATCACGCCCGCATGGCCGAAGAGCAGAATGCGTTTGAATTCGGCGATGTCGTCGAGGCGATCACGAAGAAGATGATCCGCCGCCATCCGCATGTCTTCGCCGACAAGGACGGCAACATCCAGCCGGCCGGCGTCAAGAGCGCCTGGGACCGCATCAAGGCCGAGGAGAAGGCCGAGCGCGCCGCGCGCCGTGGACCTGACGACCTCGCCCACTCGTCCCTGCTGGCGAGCGTGAAAGCCGGCCTGCCCGCGCTGTCGCGCGCGATGGAATTGCAGCGTAAGGCCTCCACCGTCGGCTTCGACTGGAACGACCCGCGCGCCGTGTTGGCCAAAATCCGCGAGGAAGCCGACGAGATCGAGGCTGCGCTCGACCGCAACGACAGCCAAGAGCTGGCGGAAGAAACCGGCGACCTGCTGTTTGCCGTCGTCAACCTCGCCCGCCACGTCGATGCCGATCCAGATGCGGCGCTGCGCGCCACGAATGCAAAATTCGAGCGGCGGTTTGCCTATATCGAGCGGACGCTGACTGCGAAGGGACGTTCGCTGAACGATGCGTCGCTGCAGGAGATGGATGCGCTGTGGAACGAGGCGAAGACGAAATCCCCCACTGTCGTCCCGGCGAAGGCCGGGACCCATACCGCGTGATCTATCGATGGACTGAGGCAGCTAATATCACGCGCGCAAGCCACGCCACGAGTGGGGCAACTGCTCTCGTGCTCAGCAACACGATTCGGTGGTTATGGGTCCCGGCCTTCGCCGGGACGACAATGTCGCGGCAGTAGCGGCCGCCTCACAGCAGCGTGCCGCGCAGAATCACCGCCGCCACGCCGAAATAGATCACCAGCCCTGTCACGTCGACCAGCGTCGCCACGAACGGCGCCGATGCGCTCGCGGGGTCGAAGCCGATGCGCTTGAGGATGAAAGGCAGCATCGAGCCCGACAGTGATCCGAACGTCACGATGCCGACCAGCGCCGCGCCGACGGTCACAGCGACGAGGCCCCAATGCGGGCCGTAGTCGAACAGGCCGAGCGTCTGCCAGAGCGTGATCCTGACGATGCCGATCACGCCGAGAATGGCGCCGAGCGTGATGCCGGTCGGCAGTTCGCGAATGGCCACGCGCCACCAGTCACCAAGCCGCACCTCATGCAGCGCCAGCGAGCGGATCAAGAGCGAGGTGGCCTGCGATCCGGAATTGCCGCCCGAGCTCATGATCAGCGGAATGAAGAGCGTCAGCACGATCGCCTTCTCGAGCTCGCTTTGGTAAGTCTGCATTGCGGTTGCCGTCAGCATTTCCGACAGGAACAGCGCGCACAGCCAGCCGGCGCGCTTCTTGATCATTTCGCCGAAACTGATCCGCAGATACGGCTCGTCGATCGCTTCCATGCCGCCGAACTTCTGGGCGTCCTCGGTCGATTCCTCGACAATGGCGTCGATGACGTCGTCGACCGTGACGATGCCGAGGATGCGGCCGGGACCGTCAACGACCGCGACCGCGAGCACATCGTAACGGGAGATCAGCCGCGCCGCCTCCATGCGGTCGGCTTCCGGCGAGACCGTCAACGGCCGCCGCGCCGGCGCCGCGGTCAGCACGCTGGCGTGCGGGTCGCCCGAGATCAGGCGGCGCAACGGGACGGCCTGGATCAGCGTCTTCTTGACGGGATCGATCACGAAGATCGAGTAGACCGTCTCGCGCGTGCGCTCGACCATGCGGATGTGATGCAGCACTTCTGCGATGGTCCAGGTCGCGGGCACGCTGACGAACTCCGTCGTCATGATGCTGCCCGCGCTGCGCTCGGGATAGGCGAGCAGTCCGGAGATGACGGTGCGGGTCTCAGGGGTGAGCCCGTTCAGCAGCGTGGTGCGCAGCGGCTCGATCAGCTCCTTGAAGATGTCGGCCGCGCGGTCGTCGGAGACGCCGGACAGCAGCGCGACGGCCGTCTCGGTCGGCAGTTCCGCGATGATCTCGCAGGTGCTGGCGAGCCCGGGCAGATCCAACACCTCGATCGCCTTCTCGGCCGGCAGCGACCGCAATATCGCTGCGGCCTTGTCCGGGCCATGTGCATTCATCGCCTCGACGATGTCGGGCGCACGCTCCTGGGCCAGAGTCCCCGTCCCGTTGCCGAGCTTGTCGCCCGCCATGGCTTCATTGGCATTCTGCATGGATCGGCCCTCGCCTTTGCACTCCGCAGCGCAATGGACCAAGACGACGCCGATTTCAAACAGAAAGTGCGGCAACCTGCCGCACCCGGGCAAAGTCATGTCATTGTCATGGTTTCCGATATTGCCCCAGCTGAAACCGTGCGGGACCTAGGCGCCTGATGGTACGGCATCAAACCGGTTCATCACGATATCCCGCTTCGTCTCATCGACGCGGACGGTCATGTCGAAGCGCTCGCCGTGCAGCTCCTTGTTCAGCACCTCGGCGTTGCGATGCAGCCAGGAGATGCCGGCGCCGTCGGACGCTGATATCGAGAGATTGAGCGTCATGCGCTTGGCCGCAAGGCGGTCCTCGATCGCGGTCAGCAGATCGTCGATCCCCTCGCCCGACACGGCCGACACCAGGAAGCACGGCCGTTCCGGCGGTCGGCGCGCGGCGATATTTTTGAGATTGTCGCGCTCCTCGGGATCGAAGCGGTCGATCTTGTTCCAGACCTCGATGATGCGGTTGCCGGAATCGGCCGAGGGATCGATGCCGAGCTGCCGCAGCACGTTCTCGACGTCGGCCTCCTGCGCCTCGGCATCCTCGTGCGAGATGTCGCGAACATGCAGGATGATGTCGGCCTCCAGCACCTCCTCCAGCGTGGCGCGGAAGGCGGCGACGAGCTGGGTCGGCAAATTGGAGATGAAGCCGACAGTGTCAGAGAGCATCGCCTTGCCGCCATGCGGCAGCGTCAGCGCGCGCAAGGTGGGATCGAGTGTGGCGAACAGCATGTCGGCGGCCTGCACGTCGGCACGCGTCAGGCGATTGAACAGCGTCGACTTGCCGGCATTGGTGTAGCCGACGAGCGCCACCACGCGATACGGCACGCGCTGGCGGCCGGCGCGATGCAATCGCCGCGTCGCCTGCACCTTCTTCAACTCGCCTTCGAGCTTGGTGATGCGCTCGCTGATCAAGCGGCGATCGGCCTCGATCTGGGTTTCGCCGGGGCCGCCCATGAAGCCGAAGCCGCCGCGCTGGCGTTCCAGATGGGTCCAGGACCGCACCAGGCGCGAGCGCTGGTAATTCAGATGCGCCAGCTCGACCTGCAGCGCGCCCTCCTTGGTCTTGGCGCGGCGGCCGAAGATTTCCAGGATCAGGCCGGTGCGGTCGAGCACCTTGGTGCTCCAGGCCTTCTCGAGATTGCGCTGCTGGATCGGCGACAGCGCGCAATCCATCACCACGAGCTCGACATGCTCGCTGGCAACGAGACCATTGATCTCCTCGACCTTGCCCTTGCCGAGATAGGTGGCGGGACGGATCTGGCTGATCGGCGCCGGCAGCGCCTGCGCCACGGTGAGATCAATGGCGCGCGCGAGACCGGCGGCTTCTTCGATCCGCGCCTCATAATCGCGAACAGACGATTCCGTTTGCGCATCGCCGTCGCCACGGCGCGTGCGCAGGTAAGGGCCGATGACGATCACTCGCCCGGTCTTGCTGTTCCCCGCCGATCGCGGACGATCGGCGCCCCCTTCACGATCGAAGGGTTCCAATCAGGTCACTCTCAAGCAGGCGCATCCTCGCCGCCTTCGAACAGCTGGATCGGCGCACCCGGCATGATGGTCGAGATCGCATGCTTGTAGACAAGCTGCGAGTGACCGTCGCGCCGCAGCAGCAGGCAGAAATTGTCGAACCAGGTGACAATGCCCTGCAGCTTCACTCCGTTCACCAGAAAGATCGTCAGAGGCGTTTTTGTTTTACGAACGTGATTTAGGAAGGTGTCTTGTAGATTTTGTGCGCGGTCTGCCGCCATTGTTTTTATCCCGCAGTTTCGTGCTTCTTTTTTTGTTGGACCGAGTGTTGCCCTCTCGCGGAGCCTCTCCCGGCCACCGTCCCACCCTGAGATCCCCCTCCGGCAGGCTCGGCGTTAGGATTAGAGGCCACGCGCGCTTTTTAGGCAAGCCGGTTCCTGCGCCACTCCGTACGAACACGGTGGCAATTCTACGAAATCGCTGCGAAAGAGATGAATATTCTCAAGCAGCTGTTTGAATCCCCAGCTTTCGGGCAGATAGCCGCACCCGATCCTGACAAATCAGAATCGGGCGCCGAATTGTATACGCGTGACAGCGCTATCAACCGACGCCGAGCGCCTTCAACTTGCGATGCAATGCCGAGCGCTCCATGCCGACAAACTCGGCGGTGCGCGAGATATTGCCGGAGAAGCGGCTGATCTGGGCGATCAGATAGTCGCGCTCGAACACCTCCCGCGCCTCGCGCAGCGGCAGGCCCATGATGTGCTCGCCATTGTTGGAGGTCGGCATCGCCGGCACCATCGAGCCGACGTCCTGCGGCAACATGTCGGCGGTGATGATCGCCTCGGGGCCGCCGCCGGCGAGGATCATCACCCGCTCGACGTTGTTGCGGAGCTGGCGGACGTTGCCCGGCCAGACATGCGATTGCAGCACGGCCATCGCGTCCTGGCCGATCTGCCGCTTCGGCAGGCCGGTCGCGGCCGAGATCTGGTCCATGAAGTAGTCGATCAATTCCGGAATGTCCTCGCGCCGCTCCGACAGCGGCGGCACGCGGATCGGCACCACCGAGAGGCGGTGATAGAGGTCTTCGCGGAAATGGCCGGCGGCGATCTCCTCCTCCAGGTTGCGCGCGGTCGAGGAGATGATGCGGACGTCGACATGCACCTTGCTGGTGCCGCCCTGGCGCTGGAACGTCTGGTCGACGAGGACGCGCAGGATCTTGTTCTGGGTCTCGCGCGGCATGTCGGCGATCTCGTCGATGAACAGCGTGCCGCCATGCGCCTCTTCGAGCGCGCCGGGCTTGCGCTGCTGCTCGCCGTTCGAACCGCCCTCGATGCCGAACAGCTCGACCTCCATGCGCTCCGGCGTGATCGCCGCCGCATTGATCACCACGAACGGGCCCTCGGAGCGGCTCGAGGCGTTGTGCAGCGTGCGTGCGGCGAGCTCCTTGCCGGCGCCGGAGGGACCGACGATCAGGATGCGGCTGTTGGCCTTGGCGGCGCGGTCGATGGTCTGGCGCAGCTGGTTCATGCAGGCGGAGCGGCCGGTCAGCGTGCTCGCCGCAGGCGCCAGCTGCTTCAGCTCCTTGACCTCGCGCTTCAGCCGCGAGGTCTCCAGCGCGCGGGTCGCGACCAGGATCAGCCGATCCGACTTGAAGGGCTTTTCAATGAAGTCGTAGGCACCGCGCTTGATCGCGGCGACCGCGGTCTCGATGTTGCCGTGGCCGGAGATCATCACGACCGGCAGATCGGCGTTGTCCTTCTTGATCTGCTCGAGCAGCTGCAGGCCGTCGAGCTTGGAGCCCTGCAGCCAGATGTCGAGGAACACCAGATGCGGCCGGCGGTTGGCGATCTCGGCCAGTGCCGAATCGCTGTCACGCGCAGTGCGCGTGGCAAAGCCCTCATCGTCCAGGATGCCCGCAACGAGGTCGCGAATGTCTGCTTCGTCGTCGACAATCAGAATGTCACTGGCCATTTGTTACACCTGTCTTGTCAGTTGCCTGTTGCGGCATTGATTTTTGCTTCATCGTTGGTCGCTGGGTCCGGCGCGCTGGTCGCCTCCGCCGGTGGATTTTTTTCTGCGTCACCCTGCACGGGCGTCTCGGGCTTCACCTCGGGGGGCTGCTCCTTGGCGTCCTGCTTGGCCGCATGCCCGGTGACGGCGAAGCGCAAGCGCATCCAGGCACCGCGCTGGCCGTCCCGGAAGTCGGAGGCGTCCTTCAGCTCGATGCGGCCGCCATGGTCCTCCAGTACGCGGCCGACGATGGCAAGGCCAAGGCCCGTGCCCTTTTGCCGCGTGGTGACATAGGGCTCCAGCAGCCGCTGCCGCGCCACCTTGGGCAGGCCGATGCCGTTGTCGACGACGTCGATGATGATGTCGTCGCCCTCGCGCTGCGCCACCACGTCGATGCGGCCCTTGCCGAGCTCCTCCGGCGGCACCTGCTCGATCGCCTCGGTGGCGTTCTTGATGATGTTGGTCAGCGCCTGCGAGATCAGGCGGCGGTCGAACTGCGCCGGCAGCTTGTCCTGCCTGATGTCGGCCTCGATATCGAGATCGGGATGGCCGACCTTCATCAGGAACACCGCCTGCCGCACCACGTCGGCGACGTCCTCGCCTTCCATCACGGGCTTCGGCATCCGCGCAAAGCGGGCGAACTCGTCGACCATCCGCCTGATGTCGTCGACCTGGCGCACGATCGTGTCGGTGCACTGCTCGAAGATCGACTTGTCCTTTTCCTCGGTGATGGTCTTGCCGAACCTGCGGCGGATGCGCTCGGCGGAGAGCTGGATCGGGGTCAGCGGGTTCTTGATCTCATGCGCGATGCGGCGGGCGACGTCGCCCCAGGCCGAGGTGCGCTGCGCCGAGACCAATTCGGTGATGTCGTCGAGCGTGATGATGTAGCTGTCGCGCGACTGGCTGGTCTGCTCGGCCGAGATGCGGACCGACAGGTTTCGCTCATGGCCGTCGCGCATGATGGTGACCTGACCCTGCACCAGGCGCTGGGTGCCCTCCCGCGCGGTCTTCATCATCTCGTCGAGCTCGGGCAGCACGTCGGACAGTGGATGTCCGAGCGTCTCGGACTCAGCATGGCCGATCAGCTTCTCGGCGGAGCGGTTGAGGATGCCGACGCTGGTCGAGGCGTCGACGCCGATGATGCCGGCGCTGGCCGAGGACAGCACGGCTTCGATGAAGCGGCGGCGGCTGTCGATCAGGTCGCTGGCGCTGACCAGCTCGTCGCGCTGGCTGCGCAGCTCCTGCGTCATCTTGTTGAAGGTCTCGCCGAGCTGGGCAAGATCGCCCTCGCTCTTCACCACAGGCACCTGGACGTGGAGATCGCCGGTCGAGACCTGGTTGGCCGCGCTCATGATGTTGCGGATCGGAGCCACCAGCCAGTTGGCGAAGTTGAGCCCGATCAGCACCGAGGCCATCAGGATGGTCAGCGCGATCACCGCGAACATCAGCGCGAAGGTCACCTGGATGCCGAGCCGGCGCGACTCGATCTGGGCGTATTCGGCGACGCTGGCTTCGGTCTGCTTCAGTTGGCTGACGACGCGCGGGTCAAGCAGTCGCGCGACATAGAGGAACGTGTCGGAATAGGCGCGCAGCCGGATCACGGCGGCGACGTAATTGGCATCAGGAAAGACCGCGATCTGCGGCTCGTTCTCGTCGACGTTCTTGAGGAAATCCGCCGGCGGGCTGGTGAAATCCTGTTTGATGCCGGTCTGCGCCGTCATCAGCACCCTGCCGTCCTTGTCGATCAGCATCGCACCCGGAAGGTTGCGCGCGCCGGCGTTGGAGGTCAGGAACTCCTGGAACGATTTCTGGTCCTGGTCGTAGAGCGGCCGGGCCCGCCAGACGTCGTTGGCCATGCCCAGGATGTCGCCGCGGATCAGCTGGGCGTGCTCATAGGTGTAGGCGCGCGCCACGATCAGCGAGTTCTGGATCACCTCGCGCGTCGGCCCGGAGAACAGACGGTCGAGGCCGCGGTCGATAGTGACGTTGGCGACGATCGCGACCAGCACGGCCGGCAGCACTGCGATGATCGAGAACAGGCTGACGATCTGGACGTGCAGCCGCGCCGCCGCCCGGCCACGGCGGCGGGCCTGGATCACCTGCCAGACGTCGCGGACGATGATCCCGATGATCAGCAGGATCGAGGCCGCGTTGATCAGCAGGAAGGAATAGACGACGTGCTTGGTCGGCTCGATCGGGGTCAGCCCGCTGAGCACGATGAAGGTCAGGAGCGCCGACAGCATCGCGGTCGCCGCCGCAAAGGGCGCCAGCCATTTGCGCAGGCTGAATTCCCTCGGTTCGGCAGGCGTCGTGTCGAGCGTTTGAGCCGTGGTCTCTGCGGTCGTCATTCCGGCAATGGGGTGGTGAGCTGAAAGCCTGAATCCGCGGATTCGCGAACTGATGCAATCATATCACAATGTTGCCGAATTGCGACATTTCCGCGGCGCGTGCTTGAGGAAATGCGGTGTCCACAGCCCTCGCCCTCCGACGCTCAATCGGAGGACGATGCAGGCGGGCCTGGCAGAGGCGCGCTAGCCGCCGCTGCGATAGACTTGGATATCGAGATCCCGGATCTTCTTGCGCAGCGTGTTGCGGTTGAGGCCGAGCAGATCGGCGGCGCGGATCTGATTGCCGCGGGTGGCGGCGAGCGCGGCCGTCAGCAAGGGGATCTCGATCTCCTTGAGGATGCGGTGATAGAGGCCCGGCGGCGGCACGCCGTTCGGGAAGCCTGAGAAGTGCGAGGACAGATAGGCCTCGACCGCGCCGCCGAGATTGTCGACGCCGACCGTGGCGTTGCCGCCCGAGGTCACCGCCGGCGGCGCCAGCTCGCCATCGATCACGGACGACGTGATGACGTCCTGCGGATAGAGCGCGGCCAGACGCCGGGCGAGGTTTTCGAGCTCGCGGACGTTGCCGGGCCAGCGGTGCTGCTTCAATCGCTCCAGCGCCTGGGTGTCGAGCTTCTTCGGCGGCAGTCCGTCCTTCTCGGCGAGCGAGAAGAAATGGCGGATCAGGTCCGGCAGATCCTCGATGCGCTCACGTAAGGGAGGCAGCCGCAGCGGCACCACGTTGAGGCGGAAGAACAGGTCCTCGCGGAACAGGCCCTGCTGGATCAGGATGCGCAGGTCCTTGTTGGAGGCCGCGACGATCCGCACGTCGGTCTTGATCGGGGTGCGGCCGCCGACGGTCGTGTATTCGCCCTGCTGCAGCACGCGCAGCAGACGGGTCTGCGCCTCCATCGGCATGTCGCCGATTTCGTCGAGGAATAGCGTGCCGCCCTCGGCCTGCTCGAAGCGGCCGGAGGCGCGGGTGTTGGCGCCGGTGAAGGCACCGCGCTCGTGGCCGAACAGTTCGGACTCGATGAGGTCGCGCGGGATCGCCGCCATGTTGACCGCGACGAACGGGCCGTTGCGGCGCTTGCCGTAGTCGTGCAGCGCGCGGGCCACCAGCTCCTTGCCGGTGCCTGATTCACCGGAGATCATCACGGTGAGATCGGTCTGCATGAGACGCGCAAGGACGCGGTAGATTTCCTGCATCGCCGGCGAGCGGCCAACCAGCGGGATCGAGTCGAACTCGCCGTCATCGGCCGGATTGGCCACCCGCTCCTTCGGCTCGGCCAGCGCCCGGCCGACGATGGTGATCAGCTCCTTCAGGTCGAACGGTTTTGGCAGATATTCATAGGCGCCGCGCTCGGAGGCGCGGATCGCGGTCATGAAGGTGTTTTGCGCGCTCATCACGATGACGGGCAAGTTCGGCCGCATCTTCTTGATCCGCGGCAGCAGATCGAACGCGTTCTCGTCGGGCATCACCACGTCGGTGATGACGAGATCGCCCTCGCCCTGGCTGACCCAGCGCCACAGCGTGGCGGCATTGCCGGTCAGCCGCACCTCGTAGCCGGCGCGTGACAGCGCCTGGTTCAGGACGGTCCGGATCGCGGTGTCGTCGTCTGCGACAAGAATGCTACCTGCAGGCATAGTTGGTCCTCATCGTGCGCCCTGGGAGGCAGGCGACGGCGTACCCGGAACGCCGTCGCGGTTGCTGTGGTCGTGTTGCTTGGCAGCGCTGTACATCGGCATCAGCACGCGGAAGATGGTCTTGCGCGGCTGCGACTCGCATTCGATGATGCCGCCGTGATCGCCGACGATCTTCGCGACCAGCGCGAGGCCGAGCCCGCTGCCGGTCTGCTTGGTGGTGACGAAGGGATCGAACAGGTTCGGCAAGAGATCTTCCGGCACGCCGGAGCCGTTGTCCTTGACGCAGAATTCCAGCGGCAGCGAGACCCGCGATTTCTTCCCCGGTACCGACAGCCGCACGCCCGGCCGGAATGCCGTGGTGAGCTGGATCTCGGCGTCCGAGCCGAGATCGGCAACGGCTTCGGCGGCGTTCTTCACCAGATTGAGGAACACCTGGATCAGCTGATCCTGGTTCGCCAGCACCGGCGGCAGCGACGGATCGTATTCCTCGATGAAGCGGACGTTGCGGGCGAAGCCGGACTGCGCCAGCCGCTTCACATGGTCGAGCACGGAATGGATGTTGACCGGGCCGCGCGCCACCGGACGGTCGTCGCCGAACACTTCCATGCGATCGACCAGCGTGACGATGCGGTCGGCCTCGTCGCAGATCAGCCGGGTCAGCAGGCGGTCTTCCGAGGACGCCTGCTGCTCCAGGAGTTGCGCGGCGCCGCGGATGCCGGACAGCGGGTTCTTGATCTCATGCGCCAGCATTGCGGCCAGCGCGATCACCGAGCGCGCGGCGCTGCGGTGGGTCAGCTGGCGGTCCATCTTGTCGGCGATGGTGCGCTCCTGCAGCATCACCACGATATGGCCGGGACGCTCGGTCAGCGGCGCGACATGCAGATCGACCTGGCGGTCGCCGCCGATTCGGGGCGTACCGAGATCGACCTTGTATTCATTGACCGGCGAACCCGCGGCGCGGACCTGGTCGATCAGCGCCAGCAGCGGGCTGCCGAACGGCACCAATTCCTTCAGCGACTGGCGGCGCAGGAATTGCGTCGAGATCTCGAAGAAGGATTCGGCCGCCATGTTGGCGTCGACGATGCGGCCATCGGGTGCAATCAGCAGCACCGGGTTGGGCAAGGCGTTGAGGATCGCATCGCCATCGGTGGCCACGGGCCGGCGATAGTCAAAGGCTGACGTCATGCGGCAGCACTCCAGGCAAAATCATCGTAGGCGCGTTCAAGCGATTGGTGGACTCTGGCGGGATCGTCCGATGTCAGGATCGCCTGCCGCCAGCCCTTCAACGTCTCGGCGGGCGCACCGCTGGTTTCGGCGGCGACATCAAGGGCCCAGCCGAGATGCTTGCGCACATGCTTCAGGCCGACGCGGACGCCGTAATGGCGCAACCCCTCGTCATAGAGGGTGCGGATATGCGTGAGCTGCGCGGCCAGTGGCGGCGCGGTCTCGGCAACGCCCGTCTCCAATTGGCGGCCGATCTGGCCGGGCAGCCACGGCTGCCCCTGCGCGCCGCGGCCGATCATGACTGCGTCGGCGCCGGATTGATCGAGCGCGTCGAGCGCCTTGTCGTGCGAGGTGATGTCGCCGTTGACGACGACGGGAAGCGTGACCGCCTCCTTCACGGCGCGAACCGCGCTCCAGTCCGCCTCGCCCTTGTAGAACTGACAGCGGGTGCGGCCGTGGACGGTGATCATCTGCACGCCGGCCGCTTCCGCGCGGCGCGCCAGCTCCGGTGCGTTCAGCGAGCGCTCGTCCCAGCCGAGCCGCATCTTCAGCGTCACCGGCACTTTGACGGCGGCGATCGTCGCGTCGATCAGGGTCAGTGCATGGTCGAGGTCGCGCATCAGCGCAGAGCCGGACTGGCCGCCGGTAACATGACGCGCCGGGCAGCCCATGTTGATGTCGATGATGTCGGCGCCAGAGCCTTCCGCGATGCGGGCGCCCTCCGCCATCCAGTGGGTCTCGCAGCCGGCGAGCTGGACCACATGCGGCCCGATCCCGGCTGCCTCACAACGCAGCTTCGACATCGGCTTACCATTGACGAGATCGTCGCTGGCGGTCATCTCTGAGACCACGAGTCCCACGCCGAGGGCTGCCGCAAGGCGCCGGAACGGGGCGTCCGTGACGCCCGACATGGGCGCCAGAAGAACCCGATTGGCGACGGCAATGTCACCTATCTTCAATGGGTTACGGGGCGAACTTGGTACGCCGGTCACGGCTGTCTCGTCAGGGTCACGGCCACGCCATTGCGGCCGTCGGGTTCTATTCTGAGCACAAATGTTGTGCAGTCAAGCTTCATGCCTACAGTTTAGACAGTTCTTTCGTTTGTGCAAGTGCAGTGCAACAAAATCCTCCTCATCCGAAAGCATGGGAAAGCTCTGTTTTTGCACGGCGATCATGGTAAGGCCTGTGCGCGGCGCGTCCGCGCCCCTCCACATCCCCGATTCGTTTGTCATTGAGTGAACATGTCCAAGCCTGAACGGACCGCAGCTATCCTTGTTGCCGCCGGACGTGGATTGCGCGCCGGTGCCGGCGGGCCGAAGCAATACCGGACCATCGGCGGGCAGACGGTGATCCACCGGGCCCTGGAGGCGTTCTCGACCCACCCCGATGTGTTCGCTGTGCAGCCCGTGGTCAATCCTGACGATGCCGCAGTTTTCCGCGAGGCTGTCGCAGGTCTCCGCCACCAGCCGCCAACCAATGGCGGCGCGACGCGCCAGGAGTCGGTCCGCGCGGGCCTCGAGGCGCTCGCTGCCGAGAAGCCCGACATCGTGCTGATCCACGACGCCGCGCGGCCCTTCGTCACCGAGGGCGTGATCTCGCGCGCGATCGCGGCCGCCGGCCGCACCGGGGCCGCGATCCCCGTCGCCCCCGTCACCGACACGATCAAGGTCACGAACGAAGCCGGCGACGTCGAGGCGACTCCCGACCGTGCGCGGCTGCGCATCGCGCAGACGCCACAGGCATTTCGCTTTGACGTGATACTGGAGGCGCATCGCCGCGCCGCGCGCGAGGGCCGCAATGATTTCACAGATGATGCGGCGATTGCGGAATGGGCGGGATTGACGGTTGCGACATTTGAAGGTGATCCTGCCAACATGAAACTCACCACACCGGAAGACTTCGTGCGCGAGGAGGCGCGGCTTGCGAGCCTGCTCGGCGATATCAGGACCGGCACCGGCTACGACGTGCACGCCTTCGGCGAAGGCGATCATGTGATGATCTGCGGCGTCCGCGTGCCGCATACGAAGGGCTTTCTCGCCCATTCCGACGGCGATGTCGGCCTGCACGCGCTGGTCGACGCGATCCTCGGCGCGCTGGCGGACGGCGACATCGGCTCGCATTTCCCGCCGAGCGACGCCAAGTGGAAGGGCGCCTCTTCCGACCAGTTCCTGAAATACGCGGTCGAGCGCGTGACCCAGCGCGGCGGCCGCGTTGCCAACCTTGAAGTGACGATGATCTGCGAGCGCCCGAAGATCGGCCCCTTGCGCGACACCATGCGCGCGCGCATTGCCGAGATCTCCGGCGTCGACATCTCCCGCGTCGCGGTTAAGGCCACCACGAGCGAGCGGCTCGGCTTTACGGGGCGCGAGGAAGGCATCGCAGCCACCGCAAGTGCCACCATTCGTCTTCCCTGGAGCGTCTAGGCCATGGGCGGCAGCGACGCTAGAGCCCTCTCCCGCTCGCTGCTCGACCTGTGCCGGATGCGCAAGCTGACGATCGCGACCGCCGAGTCCTGTACCGGCGGGCTCGTCGCAGGCGCGCTGACCGACATCCCCGGTTCGTCCGACGTGATCGACCGCGGCTTCGTCACCTATTCCAACGAGGCCAAGCGCGCGATGCTCGGCGTCAAGGCCGCGACGCTGGAAACCTTTGGCGCCGTCAGCAAGGAGACCGCGACCGCGATGGCGGTCGGGGCGCTGGAAAAGGCCGGCGTCGACCTGGCCGTGTCGATCACGGGCATCGCAGGCCCCGGCGGCGCGACGCCGGGCAAACCGGTTGGGCTGGTCCATTTCGCCGTCGCGTCCCGTGACGGCCGCATCATCCATCGCGAGCAGCGCTTTGGCGCGATCGGCCGCAGCACGGTGCGGCAGCGCTCGGTGGTCGAGGCCCTGCGCATGCTGATGGAATTGGCGCGCCCGCCGCAGGCCGCGGTCAAGCCACGCCGCGAGGCGGTGAGCCGATTGCGTCCACGTGTCGCGCGTTCGCCGCGGCGTACTGCCGTGAAGCGCAGGCGCCCGCCGCGCGCTTGAGATCGCGAAGCGAGCCTACGCCCCAGCCTTCCCGTAAATCTGATCCGCCCGCTTCTCGAACGCGGCGGAGAACCGGGCAAATGCGGCGTCGAACATCGAGCCCATCAGCATCGCCAGCATGCGGCTCTTGAACTCGTAGTTCAGGAAGAAGCCCACGTCGCAATCGGTCTCGGATTTCGGCTCGAAGCTCCAGCGGTTTTCGAGATTGCTGAAGGGGCCGCGCAGATACTCAACGAGGATGCGCGAATTCGGCCGGTCGAGGGTCACCTTGCTGGTGAAGGTTTCTTTCACCAGCTTGAACGACACCGTCATGTCCGCGACGACGATTTCGGTGCCGTCCTCCTTCGGCGTGCGCTGGCGGATTTTCAACGACTGGCACAGCGGCACGAATTCGGGATAGCGCTCGACATCGGCGACCAGGTCGAACATTTGCGCTGCGGTGTGCTTCACCCGCCGCTTGCTGGAGAATCTCGGCATCAGTGGAGTTTCGTTGGCATGGTCGTGCGTGCAAGGTCGTTCAAATATTGGTCCGCCTGTGTTCGCCTGGTGAAGCAGATCAGCGCCTGATCCGCCCGCAATCCTTCGAAATATTCGAGCAGTTTTGGCCGCTGCTTTTGGCGATAAGCCCAGACATAGCGGAAGAACTCGAAGTCGATCTTCTCGGGGCAGCCTGCGGCCATTTCGGGGCGGACCTCGCCATAGCTCACCGCAATCCGCCGGAAAATACCGAGCATGCAGGTGATCCGTGGCAAGTCGAACCAGATGATGGTGTCGGCAAGCTCGCGCCGCAATTCGGCGGTGCCGCTATTGGTGTAGTTCCCGTCCATGATCCAGCGCGGCTGCTGCGTGGCCGCCAGCATCCGCAGTTGGAACTCTTCGGTGGCGGATGCCACCCAGCCCGGCTTCCAGAAGATCGCATCGATCGATACGCTCGGCAGGCCGGTGATCTCGGACAAGCGACGTACGAACGTCGACTTGCCGGATCCGGACGATCCCATGACCAGAACGCGTTGCATGGGTGCGATCCAAGGGACTTTGTTTGAGCATGATCTGTTCGGAAAACCGCTTCACACTTTTCCGGATCATGCTCGAGCCTGAGCCGCGCGCGCCGCCTGCAGCTTTGCGAAATCCTCGCCGGCGTGATGCGACGAGCGGGTCAGCGGGCTCGCCGACACCATCAGAAAGCCCTTGGTGTAGGCCACGCGCTCGTACCCGGCGAACTCGTCCGGCGTCACGTAACGCATCACGGCGTGATGCTTGCGCGTCGGCTGCAGGTATTGACCGATGGTGAGGAAATCGACGTCGGCGGAACGCAGATCGTCCATCACCTGCAGCACCTCGTGCCGCTCCTCGCCGAGGCCGACCATGATGCCCGACTTGGTGAAGATGGTCGGGTCGATCTCCTTGACCCGCTGCAGCAGGCGGATGGAATGGAAGTAGCGCGCACCGGGCCGCACCGTGAGATAGCGCGACGGCACGGTTTCGAGATTGTGGTTGAAGACGTCGGGCTTGGCGGCGACCACGCGCTCCAGCGCCCCGTCCTTGCGCAGGAAGTCCGGCGTCAGGATTTCGATCGTGGTGGTCGGGCAGCGCGCGCGGATGGCGCGGATGGTTTCGGCGAAGTGGTCGGCGCCGCCGTCGGTGAGATCGTCACGGTCGACCGAGGTGACGACGACATGGGCGAGCCCGAGCTTGAAGGTCGCCTCTGCGACATATTCCGGCTCGTTGGACTCGAGCGCTGACGGCATGCCGGTCTTGACGTTGCAGAACGCGCAGGCCCGGGTGCAGGTGTCCCCCATGATCATGAAGGTGGCGTGCTTCTTGTCCCAGCACTCGCCGATATTCGGGCAGCCGGCTTCCTCGCACACCGTGACGAGGCCGTTCTCCTTGACGATCTTCTTGGTGTCCCCATAGCCGCGGGTGGTCGGCGCGCGGACCCTGATCCAGTCCGGCTTCGGCGGCGACACGGAATCCGGCCGGTTCACCTTTTCGGGGTGGCGCGGACGGAGCTGGGAGGTGGAGATGGTATCGACGATGGTGACCATGAGCGCCTGCAAGTCGCGAGAGAGCATGATCCGGAAAAGTGGAGACCGGTTTTCCGAAGAGATCACGCTCAAACAATGAACTTAGCTAATCCGTGTTGGAGCGGCTCGCAACCCGGTTGGCGGGACCCTAGCAGAAGGCGCAGGATATTGGCACCCTCACCGCCTGTTCTGGCCCGATTCCCACCTCAAAATGGCTCAAAAACCCAAATCGACCCCCGCCGAGGCGCCGCGCCTCGGCAAGCCGCTGAAGCGCTCGTTCTTCGACCGCAGCGTCCATGAGGTCGCACCCGACCTGATCGGCGCGACTTTCCTGGTGGGCGGGGTCGGCGGCATCATCGTCGAGGTCGAGGCCTATCATCACACCGAGCCGGCGGCGCATTCCTACAACGGCCCGACGCCGCGCAACCAGGTGATGTTCGGCCCGCCCGGCTTCGCCTACGTCTATCGCTCCTACGGCATCCACTGGTGCGTCAATTTCGTCTGCGAGCAAGCGGGATCGGCAAGCGCGGTGCTGATCCGCGCGATCGAGCCGACGCATGGCCTTGCCGCGATGCGCCGACGGCGCGGCCTCGGCGACGAGCGCGCGCTGTGCTCGGGGCCGGGCAAGCTCTGCGAGGCGATGGGGATCACGATCGCGCACAGCGAGCTGCCGCTGGATCGCCCGCCGATCGCGCTCTACGCGCGCACCGAAAAGCCGGAGATTGCGACGGGCATCCGGATCGGCATCACCAAGGCGGTAGAATTGCCCTGGCGCTATGGCGTCATGGGATCGCGCTTCCTCAGCAAGCCGTTCCCGATGTGAGATGGGCGCATTACCTCAGCGCCGGTCGATATGGACGATCCCGTAGGGATTGAACTTCAAATCGTCGGGCTTGTAGGACGAGGCATAGGACAGCCGCGCCTTGCGGATCTTCAACACGGCCTGCACGCCGCGCTGGGCCAGTTCGTCGCCGACCTCATCCATCAGGCTGGCGACCTCGCGCTCGGTCCCCAACGTCTTCGCAACATAGACCTCCGGCAGCCCGACGAGATGATTGCCAACGGTTTCCGTGTAGACGTCGTTGCCCAGCGGACGCTTCGCGAAGGCCAGCCGGCAGATGCTGCTCAAGGCGTGATCGTCATCGGCTTGCAGCGCGGCGGAGGCCTGCTGTGCCAGCACGGCCCATCGGGCGAGCCCGTGCGCGACACCGGCGCTCTCGCCCTTCGCCGCGGTCGCGCCGGCCTTGATCACGGCGTGGATCAGGAACAACGCACCGGTCGAGCAGACGACGGCGTTGTCAGCGGACATCCTGGGTCCCAGCACATAGAGGACGGATTTGTGGTCGGCGACGGCGGCCTCATCGGCCTCGGTCCAGGCGTTCGGCGCGACACGATCCCAGCAGACGCCGAACGAGCGGCTCATCTGCGGGTCCGCCGTGTCCTGCGAATAGGTGGTGTCGATGCTGAAGCCCGTGGCGAATTGTTCGATCGCTTGTGACGCGGCATCCGAGAGCCGCGCCAGCTCATGCTCGCCGCCGAGCAGGCACAGCACGTGGCGCGGCTTCACGGGTGACGGAGCTGCCGCAGCGTCGCCGATACGGGTCACCATTGGCAGGACTCCCATGGCCGCGAGGAGCGTTCGACGGGTCAGAGGCATGTTGACGCACCCGTTCGGGCCGAAGTTTTGCGTGGACGCGCCATTGGTCGATCCCGCGCGCGATCAGGTTCACGGAAGTTCACAAGCGAACCGTTCGAACTTGCCGTGAAAGCCTAACGCGGTCGTAACCACGCGCGCGGGGTTCTTCGCCGAACGCAACAACGGCTCATTCTCGTCACGACACGCCCACGTTGAAACTGCAGCGTTCGCGCGTTGCCTGGTCGTTCGCTTGGTCGAGCGCTCGCACATTCGTCCGCGACGAGAGCGCGGAACCGAAACGCGTGCAGGGTTTCAAAACAAGGAGGCCGCGAGGCAGCAAGACAGAAACTGAAGAAGAAAAGGAGCTGCACGATGGCGGGCGTATTTCCAGTCGAGGGATTTGGCTTTCTATCGAACTACAACGGCGCGTTCGTCACCAGTGCCGCAGCGTCGGCGATGCGCGAAATTGCCGCAACCAACGCGAATTCGATCTCGCTCGCCCCGCGCGTTTTCACGCTGAGTGGAACCTCCAACGACATCATCTTCGATCCCGCCAAGACCGAGAGCGACGCCAATATCGCCACGGCGGTCGCTAATGCCCATGCGCTCGGCCTCGACGTCATGCTCAAGCCGATGCTCACCGGCCTCGACGGCACCAATCAGGGCAAGCTGGCGCCGAGCGATCCTGCTGCTTTCTTCGCCTCCTACAAGGCCGCGCTGGTTCATTTTGCCACCATCGCGCAGCAAGCCGGTGTGGAGTCGTTGTCGATCGGCAACGAGCTCGCCAGCCTCAGCGGCCCGCAATATCGGAGTTACTGGGTCGAAATCATCGACTCCGTGCGCGCCGTCTATGACGGCGCCATCACCTACTCCGCCGCGACCGACGAAGCCATCAAGGTCAGCTTCTGGGACAAGGTCGACGAGATCGGCATCAACGCCTATCCGCCGTTGACGACCAGCCTCGATCCATCGGTCGATCAGATGATCGCCGCGTGGAAGAGCATGCCGACGGACAATTATTGGGCGGCCGCGATGAACCACATGTCGCCGGTCGACTTCTTCCACTCGCTCGCAGTCCAATATGACAAGCCGATCCTGTTTACCGAGACCGGCTACCGCAGCGTCGACGGCACCAATATCAGCCCGGGCGGCTGGGGCGGCACGACGCAGGATCTGCAGGAGCAGCATGACGCGTTCAACGCTTTCTTCCAGGTGTGGGGATCGGAAGGCGGCAGCTGGTTCAAGGGCGCCGAGATCTGGAACTGGGACGCGAACAATCTGTACTCGCCGACCGGCTATTCGCCGATGGGCAAGCCTGCGCAGCAGCTGATCACGGAATGGTACGGCGGACAGCACCAGCCGCCGGCGCTCACCATCACAGGTTCGCCGTCTGCCGATCTGATCGACGTCGGCGGCGGCCATGACTCACTGACCGGTGGCGTCGGCAACGACGTGATCAGGGGCGATGGCGGCAACGATGTCATCACCGGCGGTCCCGACCTGATTCCCAAGCTCACGGAAACAACAATCGCGGTCACGGGCTACAGCCCCCTCGTCGACGGCGTTGGCGGCCAGATGAAGCTTGTGATCAACGGTCAGCAGATCGGCGACATCGTGGAGTTTCACGGCGCGCGCGATTCCTCGGAGTACCAGACCTACACCTTCCAGCTCCACAATCCCGACAGCATAAACAGCCTCGACCTAGCCTTCATAAACGACGCCGTCACCTCCGGCGGCGACCGCAATCTCTATATCAAGGACATCACGGTCAACGGAGAGCACCTCGCTGTCTCCGACGCCGTCAATCCAAGCTCGCCGGGAACCTGGAATCTCTATCAGAACAAATCCATCCATTACGACATGACCGGCCATCAGGACCTGTTCTTCGGTGCGGCGACGGATAATGACAGTCTCGACGGAGGCGCAGGCGCGGATGTGATCAATGGCGGTGCCGGGACGGACATGATCCAGGGCGGCGCGGGCAGTGACGTCATCAATGGCGGGCCCGGCGCCGATGTGATTCACGGCGGCGCCGACGACGACACGATCAGCAGCGGCGCCGGCATCGCGACGGCGACCGATCAGCTCTATGGCGATGCCGGCAACGATATCATCAAGGCCAGTGCCGGCGATACCGGCGCCCTGCTCGACGGCGGCACCGGCAAGGACCAGCTCTACGGCAGCGGCGTCGTCAATGTCATCAATGGCGGTGACGGCAACGACTACCTGTCGGGCGGCGGCGGCGCGGATACCATGCACGGCGATGCCGGAGACGACCAATTAAAGGGCGGTGTCGGAGCAGCCCAATTGTCTGGAGACGACGGCAACGACAGCTTGCAGGGCGGGCGCGGTAACGAATTCCTGTATGGCGGCAGCGGCAATGACCGTCTGATCGGTGGCGCCGGCAACGACTATCTCTCGGGCGGCAGTGGCAATGACACCTTCGTCTTCGCTGCCGGCTTCGGCAAGGACACCATCGCCGACTTTCAGAACACCGATGGCGTGCAGGATGTCATCCAGTTCGACAAGACGCTGTTCGCGGACTTCAGCGCGCTGCAATCGCACATGTCCGAAGTCGGCGGCAGCGTCGTGATCACGCTCGACGCCAACAACACGATCGAGATCAAGAACACGACATTGAGCCAGCTCCACGCCGGCGATTTTCTGTTCGTCTGAGCTCAGGGGAGACCGGCTACACCGGATGGTGGCAGACCGCCTCGATCCGGTTGCCGTCGGGATCGCGCAGGAAGGCCGCGTAGTAGGAGGCGTGATAGTCGCGCAGGCCCGGCGGGCCGTCGTCCTTGCCGCCGGCGGCGATGCCGGCGTCCCAGAACGCATCGACCTGGGTGCGCCACTTCGCCTTGAAGCACCAGTGGCGGCCGAACGCCTCCTCCGGCTTTGAGCCCTTGCGGATGGTGAGGTAGACGCGATCCGGATAGGCCGGCCGCGCCCGCTCGCCGTAGCCGAGCCAGTCGTCGCGGCGCCCGACCTTGACCACGTCGAGCGTCTTCATGATCGCATCGTAGAAGCGTTCGGCGGCGGCGATGTCGGAGACCGTGATGGAGACGTGATCCAGCATCGCCTGCTCCCGTGTTGCCTAAGACGCTTTTTTCAGCCGCTCCAGCGCCTCGAGGATTTTCTCCCGGCGCGCCACGGCCGCCTCGCGCTTTTCCTTCTCTTCCTCGACGACCTCTTCCTTCGCGTTGGCGACGAATTTCTCGTTGGAGAGCTTTGCGTCGGCCCGCTTGATGTCGGCGTCGGCCTTGCCGAGTTCCTTCTCGAGCCGGGTCCGCTCGGCAGCGACATCGACCACGCCCTTCAGCGGTATGGCGACGGCTTCGCCGCGAACCAAAAGCTGCACGGCGCCATCGGGCGTCGTATCGGCAAAGGAAATCTCCGACAGCCGCGCCATCCGCTTCGCGACGTCGCTCCAGCGCTGCGCACGATCCTTCGTTTCGGCCGAGGCACCGACCAGCACCAGCGGAGTCAGCGTCGACGGCGGAATGTTCATCTCCGCCTTCACCGAACGCACCGTGCTCAGGAGATCGACCAGCCAACCGATCTCGGCTTCGGCGGCGGGATCGCTGAACGGGACACTCTCGGGCACGAGCAACGCCGGCGGGATCAAGGGATCGGTCGGGGTCGCCAGCGACATCGCGATCTGCTCGGGCGAGATCGAAGGCGCCTTCAGCGGCCAGTCCGTCAGCACCAGCATCTGGTCGCGCCTGGCCGTCACCGACCACAGCTCTTCGGTGATGAAGGGCATGAAGGGATGCAGCAGCTTCAGGATCTCGTCCCTCACCCACGCGATCATGCCGCGGGTCTCGGTCTTCGCCGGCCCGTCCTCGCCCATCAGCAGCGGCTTGGTCAGCTCGACATACCAGTCGCAATAGACGTTCCAGACGAAGCGATAGATCGCATTCGCGGCATCATTGAAGCGGTAGGCCTCGATCGCCTCCGTCACCTCGCGCGTCGCCAGTGCCGTCTCATGCATGATCCAGCGGTTCAGCGTCTCCTTCGCCTCTTTAGGCGCGAAGCCCGCGGGGATCGCCGCGCCATTCATCTCGGCGAAACGGCAGGAATTCCACAGCTTGGTCGCGAAGCTGCGGTAGCCGTCGACCCGGCTCTCTGCGAGCTTGATGTCGCGGCCCTGGGCTGCCATCGCCGACAGCGTGAAGCGCAGCGCGTCGGCGCCGAACTTTTCGATCAGGTTGAGTGGATCGATGACGTTGCCCTTCGACTTCGACATCTTGGCGCCCTTCTCGTCGCGGACGAGGGCGTGGATGTAGACGATCGAGAACGGCACCTCCTTCATGAAGTGCAGGCTGAGCATCATCATGCGCGCAACCCAGAAGAAGATGATGTCGAATCCGGTGACCAGCGTGTTGGTCGGATAGTAGCGCTGAACCTCCGGTGTCTCGTCGGGCCAGCCGAGCGTCGAGAACGCCCACAGGCCGGAGGAGAACCAGGTGTCGAGCACGTCCTCATCTCTGACGATGAAGCCCTCGCGCTTGGCGGGGTCTTCCGCCATCTCGCGCCCCTGCTCTTCGGTGATCACCTCCTGCTCGACGTAATAGCCAAGCGCGTGACCGACCGCTTCTTCCTCGGTCTCGGCGACGAACACCTTGCCGTCGGGACCGTACCAGGCGGGAATCTGATGGCCCCACCACAGCTGGCGCGAGATGCACCAGGGCTGGATGTTCTCCATCCACTCGTAATAGGTCTTTTCCCAGTTCTTCGGCACGAAGGTCGTGGCGCCCGAGCGGACGGCTGCGATCGCCGGCTGCGCCAGCGTGTGCGCGTCGACATACCACTGGTCGGTCAGGAACGGCTCGATGACGACGCCCGAGCGGTCGCCATGCGGCACCGTATGCACGTTCGGTTCGATCTTCTCGAGAAAGCCAAAGCTCTCCAGCCGCTCGACGATGCGCTTGCGCGCGGCGAAGCGCTCGACCTGATGCAACTCTTCGGCAAACTGCTGCGCGCCTTCGGGCAGACCGCGCAGATAGTCCTCGTTGTCGACCAGGTTGAGACAGCCCTCGCGGTCGAACACGTTGATCTGCGGCAGGCCGTGGCGCTTGCCGACCTCGAAGTCGTTGAAGTCGTGTGCCGGCGTGATCTTGACCGCGCCGGAGCCCTTCTCGGGATCGGCGTAATCGTCGCCGATGATCGGAATCCGGCGGCCGACCAGCGGCAGGATCACGTGCTGACCGATCAAATGGCCGAGCCGCTCGTTCTCCGGATGCACCGCAACGGCCGTGTCGCCCAGCATCGTCTCGGGCCGCGTGGTCGCGACCACGATGAAGCTCGCGGGATCGTCCGGATTGAACGGCTTGCCTTCGATCGGATAGCGCAGATGCCAGAGGCTGCCCTTGACCTCGACCTGCTCCACCTCGAGATCGGAGATCGCGGTGAGCAGCTTCGGGTCCCAGTTGACCAGGCGCTTGTCCTTGTAGATCAGCCCCTCGCGATGCAGTTCGACGAACACCTTCACGACCGCGCGCGACAGACCCTCGTCCATCGTGAAACGCTCGCGCGACCAGTCGCAGGAGGCGCCGAGCCGCTTCAGCTGGTTGACGATGGTGTCGCCGCTCTCGGCCTTCCACTGCCAGACCCGCTCGAGGAATTTGGCCCGCCCGAGGTCGCGCCGGCCGGGCTCCTGCCGTTCCATCAATTGCCGCTCGACCACCATCTGGGTGGCGATGCCGGCGTGATCGGTTCCCGGCTGCCACAGCACGTCGCGGCCGCGCATCCGCTCGAAGCGGCACAGCACGTCCTGTAGCGTGTTGTTGAGGGCGTGGCCCATATGCAGCGAACCCGTCACGTTCGGCGGCGGGATCACGATGCTGAAGGGCGCGGCACCCTTGCGTTCGGGCCGGCCGGCCTTGAACGCGCCGCTCTCCTCCCAGACGCGGGACATCCGGCTTTCGATATCGGCGGGCTGGTAGTTTTTCTCGATCATGACAATGCGCTAAAGGACCATGGGAATGGCTAGAAAGCCGCCGGAACGCGCCAAGTCAACCTGACTGACGCGCAGGACAGCAATTAGAGCGTTTTCGAGCGAAGTGGATGCCGGTTCGCGTGAAGAAAACGCGTCAAAACGAGAATCTACCGATTTGGGTGGCTGAATGAGGGCTTTGGCCCCCTCACCAAGTCAGCGGCCGCGCGATACCCGCTCGATCTCGGCCTTGACGATGCGCTCGACCAGCCCCGGCAGGTTGTCGTCCAGCCAGGATTTCAGCATCGGGCGGAGCATCTCCTTCACCAGGTCCTCCAGCGTCCGCGCATTGTTGCTGAGCACGGTGTTGGCGAGCGAATTGAAGGCGGATTCGACCGATCGCATCGTCGTGCTGGAGATGATGGGCGGGGCCTGCACGGCCTGTTCCATCGGCGGCGGATCATAAGCCGGCTGGTGGTGCAGCGCTTTCGCGGCATTCGACTCGGTGAACTCGACGTCGTCCTCCGGCTCGACCTTCTGGAACGAGGGTGCGGGCGGCGGCGGCGCTGGTGCCGGCTCCGGAATCGCCATCTCGTCGGTCAGTTCGAACACGTCGGCCTCGGGCTGCGGCGGCCTGATGTCGGCTGCCGGCGTGGCCTCATCGAGACTCGCGAGCAGTGCGTCGATGTCGTCCTGACCGTTGGTTTCAGCCGCGGGCGGCGCTGGCGCCGGAGCGGGCTTGGGTGCGGGCGCGGCAGCCTTGGGTGGCGCGGGCGGCGGCGGAGCGGCGGGCTTCGGAGGTGGTGCCTCAGCCTTCGGAGGCGGTGCAGCCGCAGCCGGCTTCTCGGCACCTGCGGGCTTGGCTTCGTCGTCGGCAATGATACGACGGATCGACGCCAGAATCTCCTCCATCGAGGGCTCTTGGACCTTCGCAGGTTGCGTCATCGCCGACTCCACATCGAAACCATTCTACACCAAGCATCACAGGATTCGCTGGTTCCGAATGTGCAGGCCGGGATTTTCATCGCACGCGCCCGACTTGTCCCCAGATCAAGCCCGCCCGACGCATCGCGCGGGGTCCTGCCGCCCCCAAGGCTTTAGGTAAAGGCCTCATCTCAACATCGCGCCGGTCACCGCCTCCGACCCGCCGCGAATCGCTCTGCCGCCCGGAGAAACGGTATGTCAGGGCATTTATCGATTGCAAGCCAACGCAACCAAGCTGCGGCCCGACATGGTCAGACCACAGCCTAGATCACAAAGCCTAGATCAATCTGAAGACGATGATGTGGCGGTTGTTGCGCCAGTTGGTGCAATCGGGAAATCCGCGACGCGGTCTTCCCGATCGGAGATCAACGGCCGTCCGGCGTACGAACGCCGATCCAGCTGTCACGAACCTGATGGTAGTGCACGCTCGGGTCGTAGGTCGTGGTCGCAAGGTTGAGCACCTGCGGCGACAGCCGACCGACGGCTTGCAGGACCGAGTAGGACGCGACCACGCGGTCATGCTGCGCCGTCACCAGCGCGTTGCGCGCGTTGACCAGAGCCTGCTGCGCGTTCAGCACGTCGAGCGTGGTGCGCTGACCGGCCTTGGCTTCTTCGCGCACGCCGTTCAGCGCGATCTCGGACGCCGTCACCTGCGCCTGCGCGGAGGCGACCTGGGCCTTGCCGGCGACCAGCTGGCCCCACGCGGTCACGACGTTGGCACGGGCCTGATCTCGCGTCTGTTCCAGCACGAGACGCTGCTGCGCCAGCGATTCCTTGGATTGGCGGATCAGCGAATATTCCGCACCGCCATTATAGACCGGCACGTTCACTTGCACTAACGCCGAGGCTGTGAAGTTCTTCTGGACCGAAAGCTGCTGATCATTGGCCTGCTGGGCACTGACCTGAAGCCCGACCGTCGGGAACAAGGCGCCTTCGTTGATCTTGACGGTCAGGAAGTTGACGTCGACGCCGAACATCGCCGCAGTGACCTGCGGATTTTGCGTCAAGCCGAGCTCAACGGCAGCCGCCAGCGTGGCCGGCAGGAAGCGATCCACCGGAGATCCCGGTGCAAGGTTCTGCGGTTCGTTGCCGATGACCTGACGGAATTTGGAACGTGTCGTGGTCAGGTTCGATTCAGCCGTGAGCTGCTGGGTCCTGCCGGCGGCGAGCTGCGCCTCCGACTGTGCCACGTCGGTGCGCGTCACTTCGCCGACATTGAAGCGGTCCTGGGTCTGCTTCAGCGTCTGCTCGAGCACGCGCGTGTTGCTGCGCTGAACTTCGACGATGGCGGAATCACGCAAATAGTCCATGTAGGTCGAGGCGGCCGTGAACAGGACGTTCTGCTCGATATTGCGCAGGCCCTCGCGTGCGCCGGACGTCGTGCTCTCGGCGCCGCGCACCCTGTTGGCGGTGACCTGTCCATTGTAGAGGGTCTGGGTGGCGGTGATCCCGACCGATGCCGGAACCAGATTGCCATTGACGCGGATGCCGCTGCTGGTGACGTCCTGATACAGGGCGCCGCCGCTCGCCTGAATGTTCACTTTCGGACGATAGCCGGACAAAGCCTGCGGCACGCCCTCGTCTTGCGCCCGCACAAACGCACGCTGGGCGTTGAGCTGGGGGTTGTTCTGGTAGGCTCGCACCAAGGCGGCATCGATTGTATCGGCGAGCACGGGCGTTGGGCCCATTGCAGCCGATAGGAGGACCGCAACCGCAGCTCCGGTGACAAGCTTCACCCTACGCATCCCCAGTAATCCATTCATATCTTCGCCGGCTGACAAATACGGGCCGGCGTCGCTTCAGACGAAGTGAGTCCCGCCTCACCTTAGTCCGCAGCTAGGCGCAACGGAACTGGTCCGCGAGGCAACACGATGGAAACTCTTCACGTGGGGCAAACGGGCCACACTTCTGATTCAGAACGGAATTTTATCAGCCGCCGCAGTGCAATAGCGGCGACCGACCGGGTGATCAGAAGACGAAGGAAGGAACCTGCGCGAGGCCAGGCAGCACAGGCGCAGCCGCGTCGAACAGCGTCCGATGACCGAAATCGCCGTGCGAGCGGGTTACAACGGTAGCCCGCTGTGGTTGGGAGGTCGCAAAGACCCCAACGAGGCGGCCGCCGTCCTTGAGCTGCTCATAAAGAGCCTTCGGCGGGATCTCGGTCGCACCGTTAAGGACGATCACGTCAAACGGCGCGCTGGTCGCCTCGCCGTCCGCCGCCGCCGCCGTCTTTATACTGACTTGTCCACACCCCTGCTGGGCCAGCACGGTACCGGCCTTCGCGGCGAGCGCCGAATCGCTCTCGGTCGCGACCACGTGAGGCGTGAGCCTGGCGACCACGGCGGCGGCATAACCGGTCGCGCAGCCGACCACCAGGACGCGGTCGCCGTCCTTGATCTCGGCCGCCTGCAGCAGCTTGGCGAACAGCGCCGGCGCGATCAGGCAGCGCTTGGCCGCGCCACCCTCGGCAACGTCGAGATCGAGGTCGAGATAGGCCAGCGCCTGCTTGTCCGCCGGCACGAAGGCCTCGCGCGGCACCAGCAGCATGGCATCGAGGATTCGTGCGTCGGTGACGTCGCTCGGACGCACCTGACCATCGACCATTTTCTGGCGCGCGGTCGAAAAACCGGACATTGGCGGGATCCTGCAGGTCGCGCGGCATTGCCGCGTCAAAGAAAGCTCGAATTGGCCATCTTTTGGAGCAAGCCCCGCCAAAACGCAACACGGCGTTGGCGCACGAAAGCGCGGCTGGTTGCTGCGGGCGGCGAGCCTATTCGATCGTGACGGCGAGCCGGCCGATCAGCCGCGCGACCTCGTCCAGGTGCTCGGAATCATGCTCCTCGACGGCTTTCGCCAGCCGCTGCAGGCATTCATCGTCGCTCATGGCTGGGACATCGGGGCAAAAGACGGTCCGGGGAGCAAGCGTCGGTTCGCGCAGAAACAGGTCGGTCTGGAGAGCGGACATGCAGAATCACCTCTTCGAAACCCGGCAGTCGAAGCGTCGATAGCGATTGAGTCGATTTGGCGGCTAATTCATTCTGTTGTAGGCCACCCACGGCCTTGTGATCGGGGCGCCTTTGGCCCCGATTCCAGACGCCGGGCAGCCGACAAACCCTTGTGCCGCAGCGACTTTCCGCCTCGGCTCGAAACTATGCGGCAGGGTGTGATTTGGTTCTTTGCAAGCCGGAAATGGCCTGTTATACGCTGCCCGCTCGCGAACGACAGTTTCGCCTATTCCTCGGTAGCTCAGCGGTAGAGCATTCGACTGTTAATCGAATGGTCGCTGGTTCGAATCCAGCCCGGGGAGCCAGCAGCTCATGCGCTGGCGTCAACAGTATCTCGTCATCCCGGAATCTCGTCATCCCGGACAAGACATCGTTAGCCACAGTGGCGTTGGGCATTGACGGCCATCGCATGGGAGTTGGCTCAGCGCTAACGCATCGCGTCGACACGCGTGGCCACCATCACTGCGCGCGCCGCGACCTCGCTTTTTGCCGACCTGTAGTCGTTGAAGATTTGTCCGCTCACGAACAGCACTGCGGAAAACACCGCCGCCACCATCAAGGTCGCCAGCTGAGGCATCTCGATCATCGCTTCCGTCCCTCTCCGAGGGCGTAACGGCAGCGGTTTGGCTTGGTTCCTTAAAATGGCGGGATAAAGCTGCAACGGCTCGGCCCCTGCGGTGCTCAGGGGCCGAGGCGAGGATCAGTGGATCATTCAGCCACGAACGACGTGGTCTTGGTGCCGGGGTCGTAGCGCAACCGCAGCACGTTGAACTTGCAGAGGTTGACGTTCTTCCAGAGCACGGACTCGTTGTAGTTCGCCCAGTCGACCTTGATGTTCCAGACGCAGCCTTCGTCCTCGTCGCTGAACTCGACATAGGCGGTGTCCTGGTTCTTCAGGGTCTCGTCGAGTTCGTTCTCCCACTCATCGAGGCCGTCATCCGGTGAATTGAAGCCGAGGAATTTGATGGCGTAGCCGGTCTCGTTGACGACCGAGACGTTGCGGCTGTCGGCGGCAAAAGACGGCGTTGCGGCCAACGACAATCCGATCACCAGCAATGCAGAAAAAATCAATTTCATCGAATCCTCCAGGTGCTCTCCGCCCGCGCGGCGCTGTGCGGGTGCCACGTCAATACCGGTGGAATCGCGCGCCGATCAACTCGTGCGCCGGCTGAGAACAGAGCGTCGAACGGTCGAACCGGTGGGGGATGGCAGCGATGCGGACGCGGCCCACATCCTGGCCACCGCGGTTGAATTTCTGATCGAGAAAACGACGACATTGTCGAGCGCAGCGGCAACGGACGCGCACATGGAGATTCGGGAGTACCGCATCGAAGATGTTGCCTTCGCGGCATGGCCTCCCTAGGTTCGCTGACACCTGCCCGGTTGCGGGAGGCACTGAAATTGCACCAAAGATTATTGGTCAAATGTGAATTGGTTCACACATGGTCCGGTGCGCCGGACCCTAGAGTTCCCGTGGGGCTACTCAACACACTTTTAACCACGACGAACGTGGGCGTTCTTTTGCTAAAATTAGAACGATCCGCTCAATCCAGAAACAAGACGATTTTGCGACGATTGCGCTCTCGGACCCCGGAGGGCGTGATGAGTGAAGTTGAGTTCGATCTGTTGTTGGACGCCGTGAGGACGGCCGTTGCGCCAATTTCAGGGGAGGATTTTTTGACCCAGGCTTCGCCGCGTTTGCAGCCTCTTCCGCGTGCCGCCAATGACAACCGCGCCAATGACAACCGCGCCAATGACAACCGCGCGCCCTGGCCGCTGGTCCCCTTTCCTGAAGGCTGGTACGCCGCCTGCTAATGCGGGCGCGCTCGAACTAGCTAAGGTTGAATCTCGCCTCAAGGGTCTAAGCCCTTGATTTAAATGAGTGGAGGCCACGACCAGAATTGAACTGGTGTACACGGTTTTGCAGACCGTTGCGTAACCACTCCGCCACGTGGCCTCAAGACTTGCGGTGCAAGAGGGCGCACTCTTATACGCCCTCTTCCCGATAGGCAACCTACCCCCGCCGCCGCCTCCTGAAATCCCGCTTCTTCGGTTTTGGCGCCAGCGCCGGCTGCGTCGCCTGCACCTGGCGGAATCGCGCCAGCATCCGCTCGAAGCTTGCGATCAGCGTGTCGGCGATATCCGGTCGCCGCTCCAATGCCGACAAGGTCAGCGCGGCCGCCTCGATCGTGGACAATCCGTCGCGGCGGGGCTCCTTGCGCAACTGGCCATAGCGCGACGGCCGCTTCGGCCCGAGAATCACCCGCTGGCATTTCAGCATCCAGGCGTTGCGCCACCACAGCGCCTTGGCCTGGCTCCAGGTGCCGTCGAGCAGCACAACGCCCTCGATGTCGGCGAGGATGGCGCGCTGGGAGGGCTCGAGCTCACCCTTGCGATTGATGGCGACGATCTCGGCGTCGGTGTCGAGGTCCTCGACCTTGGCCGAGCCGAGATAGAGCACGGCCCAGCGCGACGGATCGGCCACCGGCCGGCCGAGCGCCTTCGACAGGCTCGGCCAGGACAGGCCGATCCGCACCACGGCATCCTTGAAGTGATGCGCGGTCAGCCGGGCGGTGCCGAGCGCCCTGTCCTGCTCCTGCGGATGCAGCAGGATCAGGAGCTGGATGCGGCTCTCGATCGGCGTGACGCTGTCGCAGATGCAGAGCGGCATCGGCTTGCCGCAATGCGGGCAGTCCGGCACGACTTCGGGTGTTTCGACGGGATTCGACATTCAACGGCTATACGCCGGGGATGGCCAAGGCAGCAACCTCAACGCAAGGCCAGCCTGGCAATGCCAAGCGCGACGCTGATGATCCCAATTCCGATGCTGAGCACCTTCAGCTTCTCTCGGCGCGGCAGATCCTTGAACTGGTCGATCAGGAGATAGATCACCGGCGTCGTGTAGAGCGTCAGGATCTGCGACACGAACAGGCCGCCGATGATGGTGATGCCGAGCGGCCGGCGCAGTTCGGTGCCCGGGCCGGTGGCGATCACCAGCGGAATGCCGGCGAACAGCGCCGCCATGGTCGTCATCAGGATCGGCCGGAAGCGCGCCCGGCAGGCCTCGAAGATCGCCTCCCGCGACGACAGGCCCTGGTGCCGCTCCGCCTCCAGCGCGAAGTCGACCATCATGATTCCGTTCTTCTTGACGATGCCGATCAGCAGGATGATGCCGACAAAGGCGATCACGGTCAGCGGCGTATTGGTCACCTGAAGAGCAAGAAGCGCACCGAGCCCGGCCGACGGCAAGGTCGAGATGATCGTGATCGGGTGCGCCAGGCTCTCATAGAGCACGCCGAGCACGATATACATCGCGATCAGTGCGCCGAGGATCAGCAGCGGCTGGCGGCCGCTGGTCTTGTTGAAGTCGCCGGCATTGCCGTCGAAGCTGCCGCGAATGCCTTCCGGCATGTGCAGCTCGTTGACCGCCTGCTGGATGTTCGTGGTGGCGACCTCCAGCGGCACGTCAGGCAGCAGGTTGAACGACACCGTGGTCGAGGGGAACCCCTGCGAGTGATAGACCGCCAGCGCCGCCAATCCGCGCTGCTGGCGCACCAGCGCCGACAGCGGCACCTGCACGTCGTTGGCGCCAGCGACATAGATGCGCTCGAGGTTCGACGGATCGTTCTGGAATTTCGGATCGATCTCCAGCACCACCATGTACTGGTTGCGCTGGGTGTAGACGATCGAGATCTGCCGCTGCGAGAACGCATTGTTGAGCGCGTTGTCAATGTCCTGGACGCGGACGCCGAGGCTCGAGGCGACCTTGCGGTCGATCACGAGGTTGAGCTGCAGCCCGCCGGGATCGCGGTCCGAGGAGATGTCGGTGATGCCCTCCACCGTCTCCATCCGCTTGGCGACGATCGGCGCCCATTTCTGCAGGAGATCGAGATCGGTCGACGACAGCGTGTACTGGTAGTCGGAATCGCTTTGCCGGCCGCCGGTGCGGATGTCCTGTGCCGCGAACATGAACAGGCGAATACCCGGCACCATGAAGAGGTTGCGGCGCAGGCGGTCGATCACCTGCGCGGTAGAGAGCCCGCCCCGCTCCTCCGGCGGCTTCAGGCTGATGAACATGGTGCCGCGGTTGGAGGTCGCCCCGCCCGGGCCGCCGCCCGAGCCGACCGACGAGCCGATGCCGGCGACCGCCGGATCGGCCATCACGATATCGGCGAGCCGCTGCTGCAGCCCCAGCATCGCCTGGAACGAGATGTCGGCGGAGGCGCGCGTCGAGCCGATCACGAAGCCCGAGTCGTCGGTCGGGAAATAACCCTTCGGCGTCTTGACGTAGAGCGTGATCGTCACCCCGATGGTGACGAAGAATACGACCAGGGTCAGCCAGGGATGGACGAGGACGCCGCGCAGCGTCCAGGTGTAGAACGCAACGACCCGCGACAACGTGCCCTCGATGATGCGGTCGTACCAGGTGGCGTGATCGGAGGTCGCTTCCTTGATGTAATGCGCGCAGATCATCGGCGTGACCGTCAGCGACACCACGGTCGAGACCATGATCGCAAAGGTCAGGGTCAGCGAGAATTCGCGCAAGAGACGGCCGACGATGCCGTCCATGAAGATCAGCGGCGTAAAGGCCGCGATCAGCGACAGCGAGATCGACAGCACCGTGAAGCCGATCTGCTTGGCGCCCTCCAGCGCCGCCGGATACGGCGCCATGCCCTGCTCGAGGTTGCGGTACATGTTCTCGATCATGACGATGGCGTCGTCGACCACGAAGCCGACTGAAATCGCCAGCGCCATCAGCGACAGATTGTCGATCGAGAAGCCGGCAAGCCACATCCCCGCGCAAGTGCCGGCCAGCGCTAGCGGCACCGAGACGCCGGCGGCGATGGTCGGCACGCCGCGGCGCAGGAACACGAACACGACCACCATGACCAGCACGACGGTCGCCAGCAGCGTCAGCTGCATGTCCTGCACGCTGGCGCGGATCGTGCCGGTGCGGTCGACGAGCGTGGACACCTCGACGCCGGCCGGGATCCATTCCTTCAGCTCAGGGATCAGCGCGCGGACCCGGTCGACGGTGTCGATGACGTTGGCGTCGCCCTGCTTGGTGATCTGGATCAGCACCGCCGGCTGCTTGTTGAACCAGGCGATCGAGCGTGCGTTACGGACGGAGTCTTCGACCTCGGCGACATCAGAGAGCCGCACGAAATTGCCGTTCGAGCTCTTGATCAGGATGTCGCGAAACTCGGCGGCGGTCCGCATCTGCTTGTTGATCGACAGCGTCTCGCTTTGCCGGCCGCCATTGAAGATGCCCACCGGCCCGAGCGGATTGGCATTGACGATGGCGGTACGGACGTCGTCGGTGGCAATGCCGGCATTGGCCAGCGACACCGGATTGAGCGAGATGCGCACCGCCGGCTGGTCGGCGCCGCTGACCGTGACCTCGCCGACCCCCGGCACCTGCGAGATGCGTTGCGCCAGCACGGTGTCGGCGACGTCGTACATCGCGCTGGTCGAGATCGTCTTGGAGGTCAGCGCCAGCACGAACACGGGCGCCGCGGCCGGATTGGCCTTGCGGAATTTTGGCAGCGACGGCAGGTCACTCGGCAAATCCGCCAGTGACGCATTGATCGCGGCCTGCACGTCGCGCGCGGCGCGGTCGATGTCGCGGCCGATCGAGAACTGCACCTGGATGCTGGTGGTGCCGAGCGAGCTCGTGGACGTGATCTGGTCGACGCCGGAAATCGTGCCGAGCTTGCGCTCCAGGGGAGCCGCGACGGTCGAGGCCATCACCGACGGATCGGCGCCGGGCCGGCTCGCCGAGACCCGGATCATCGGGAAGTCGACATTCGGCACCGAGGACACCGGCAGGAACTCGTAGGCGACGATCCCGATCAGGAACAGTCCGATCGCAAGCAGCGTGGTGCCGACCGGCCTGCGGATGAACGGTTCCGAGATCGACATCACTGCATGCCCTCGGTCGCGCCCGCGACCGGCGGGCCGTGCGGACCGGCCTCGGGCACCGCCTTCTCGATCCGGCGGTTGAGGCGATCCAGCGCGAGATAGATCACGGGCGTGGTGTAGAGCGTCAGCAGCTGGCTGAGCAGCAGGCCACCGATAATGGAGATGCCGAGCGGGAAACGTAATTCGGCGCCGGTGCCGCTCTCGATCGCGAGCGGCAGCGCGCCGAACAGCGCCGCCAGCGTCGTCATCATGATCGGGCGGAAGCGCAGCAGGCAGGCCTGCACGATCGCGTCATAGGACGACAGGCCACGATGACGTTCGGCTTCCAGCGCGAAGTCGATCATCATGATCGCGTTCTTCTTGACGATGCCCATCAGCAGGATGATGCCGATCAGGCCGATCACCGAGAGATCCTGCCCGCACAGCATCAACGCGAGGATGGCGCCGACGCCGGCCGACGGCAGCGTCGACAGAATGGTGATCGGGTGGATGTAGCTCTCATAGAGCACGCCGAGCACGATGTAGATGGTGATGATCGCAGCCAGGATCAGCCAGGGCTGGCCGGCCAGCGACTTGGCGAACTCGGCGGCATCGCCCGCATAGACGCCGACGATGCTGTTGGGCATGCCGATCCGCGTCTCGATCGCCTTCACGGCCTCGACGGCGTCGCCCAGCGCCTCGCCGGGCGCGAGATTGAAGCTCAGCGACGCCGACGGAAACTGTGCCTGATGTGAGATCGCGAGCGGCGCGGTGGTTCGCGTCAGCGTCGCGACCGCGGAGAGCGGCACCTGCGCGCCGGCGGCGCCGGGCAGATAGAGCTTGTCCAGGATCGACGGGTCGCGCTGGTACATCGGCAGGGCCTCGAGCACCACGCGGTACTGGTTGGCCTGGCCGTAAATGGTCGAGATCTGGCGCTGCGCGAAGGCGTCATTGAGCGTGTCGGTGACGCCCTGCAGATTGACGCCGAGTTGGCCGGCGCGCTGCCGGTTGATGTCGAGCGCGGCACGCAAGCCGCCCTCCTGGGTTTCGGAGGAGACGTCACGGAACAGCGGATCGCGGCGCATCTCGGCGACGAGCTTCCCGGCCCATTTCGTCACCTCGGCCGAGTCAGTGCCAGTCAGCGTGTACTGATATTGCGAGCGGCTCGACTGGGTCGAGATCTGCACGTCCTGCACCGGCTGGAAGTAGACGGTCATGCCGGGGATCGATGCCACCTTGGCCTTGAGGCGTTCGACCACCTTGGCGACACCGTCCGGTCGCTCGTCGAGCGGCTTCAGCGTCATCACCAGGCGCCCGACATTGGTGGTCGGATTGACCGAGCCCGAACCGATCACCGACACAACGCCAGTGACGTCAGGGTCGGCCTTGATCGCATCCGCAACCGCAGTCTGGCGCCGCTGCATTTCCGCGAACGAGACGTCGGGACCGGCCTCCGTGACCGCCGTGATCGAGGATGTGTCCTGCAGCGGCAGGAACCCTTTCGGCGCCATCACATACATGAACAGCGTCAGCGCGATGGTCGCGAATGTGACCAGCAAGGTGGTGCGCTGGTGCCGCAACACCACGAGCAGCGTCCGATGGTAGAACGCGACCATGCGGTCGATGAGGCGGCTGATCGCGGCGAGTCCGGGAACCGCGACCTCCTCGTGGATGTTCTTGAGCATCCGCGAGCACATCATCGGCGTCAGCGTCAGCGATACGATGGCCGAGGTCACCACCGCGATCGTCAGTGTCAGCGCGAATTCGCGGAACATGCGGCCGACCAGGCCGGACATGAACAGCAGCGGGATGAACACGGCGATTAGCGAGACCGTCAGCGAGATCACGGTGAAGCCGATCTCGCTGGCGCCCTTCAGCGACGCCTCCATGACCGTTTCGCCCTCCTCCATGTGGCGGACGATGTTCTCGATCATGACGATGGCGTCGTCGACCACGAAGCCGGTGCCGATCGTCAGCGCCATCAACGAGAGGTTATCGAGGCTGAAGCCCGCGAAATACATCACGCCAAAGCTCGTGATCAGCGACAACGGCAGCGCCACGCCGGCGATCAGGGTCGCCCGCAGCGAGCGCAGGAACAGCAGCACCACCAGCGTCACCAGCACGACGCTGAGGATCAGCGTGAACTGCACGTCGTGGACGGAGGCGCGGATGGTGACCGTGCGGTCGGAGACCACGGTCAGCTTGACGCCGGCCGGAATGGAGCGCTGCAGCCGCGGGATCTCCGCCCGGATCTGCCTGACGACCTCGATCACATTGGCGCCGGGCTGGCGCTGGATGTCGATGATCACAGCCGGCGTGCCCTGGTACCAGCCGCCGGTGCGGTCGTTCTCGAGGCCATCGACGATGTTGGCGACGTCGCCGATCGTCACCGGGGCGCCGTTGCGATAGGCGATGATGACAGGCTTGTAGGCGTCGGCGGCTGCGATCTGGTCGTTGGCGGCGATGGTGTAGGACTGCTGCGCGCCGTCGAGCGAGCCCTTCGGTCCCGACACGTTGGCGCCTGCGATGGCGTTGCGCAGATCCTCCATCGCGATGCCGTAAGCGGCGAGCCGGGCGAGATCAGCCTGCACGCGCACGGCAGGCTTGAGGCCGCCGAGGATCGACACTCGGCCGACGCCGGAAATCTGGCTGAGCCGCTGGCCCAGCACGGTGTCGGCGAGATCGCTCATCGCGCGCAGCGAGATCGTCTCCGACGTCAGCGCCAGCGTCATGACAGGCGCGTCGGCCGGGTTCACCTTGGCGTAGACCGGCGGGTACGGCAGAGTCTTCGGCAGGATGCCGGCGGCGGCATTGATCGCGGCCTGCACGTCCTGTGTCGCGCCGTCGATGTCGCGGTTGAGGTCGAACTGCAGCGATATCTGGCTGACGCCGAACGAGCTGGTTGAATTCATCGACGACAGCGACGGGATCTGCCCGAGCTGGCGCTCCAGCGGCGCCGTGATCAGCGAGGCCACCACGTCGGGGCTCGCGCCCGGTAGCTGCGTCGTCACCTGCACGGTCGGGAAATCGACCTGCGGCAATGCGGAGACCGGCAGCGCCCAATAACCGAGCGCGCCGCCGATCATCAGCGCGATCCCGAGCAGCGAGGTCGCGATCGGCCGGCGGATGAATGGTTCGGAGACGCTCATGGCTGCGACTTGGCTGCGCCTGACGGTTCCCCTGCTGCCGGCCCGGTCTGCCCCTTCTGATCGCCCTCGCCGTGCTCGCGCTTCCCGTGGTGCTCGCCGTTCTTACCTTGCCATTCGCCGCGCTTGCCGTCCTTGCCTTGACCCTGCTGGCCCTGACCGCCGCCCTTGCCGTCGGGATTGCGGCTGCGCTTGCGCGGCGCGAGATCGGCTGACGGGGTCTGGTCGTCCTTGCCGACAACGACCTTGGAGCCGTCGGCGAGATTGGCGAAGCCTGTCGTCACCACGCGGTCCGCAGTGGTCAGGCCGCTGGCGATCACAGCATCATGCTCATTTTGCTGTGTCACCGTGACCGGCTTGGCGGTGACGATATCGCCCTCGCCGATCACATAGCTGAAGGTGCCGGCCGGGCCGCGCTGCACGGCCGAGGTCGGCACCACGATCGCCTGCGACAACGTCTCGACCTTCAGCCGCACATTGACGAACTGGCCGGGCCACAGCTGGTAATTGGCATTGGGGAATTCGGCCTTCAGCTTCAGCGTGCCGGTGGTCGGGTCGACCTGGTTGTCGATGCCGGTCAGCTTGCCGGTGTCGATTACGGTGACGCCGTCATTGCCGAACACGTCGACTGCGAGCTGGCCTTTGGCCGCGGCCGCATTGACCCGCATGATCTGCTGCTGCGGCAGGCTGAACCACACCGCGATCGGCTGCAGCTGGGTGATGATCACGAGCCCGGTCGTGTCGGCGGCGTGGATGATATTGCCCTGGTCGACCTGGCGCAGGCCGGCGCGGCCGGAGAGCGGCGCCACGATCTTGGTGTAGCTCAAGGTCGCCGCGGCGTTGTCGATCGCGGCCTGGTCGGCCTTGATCAGCGCCTCCTGCTGCGCGACCGTCGCCTTCTGGGTGTCAGCCTGCTGCTTGGAGCCGGCATTGGAGGCGGCCAGCTGCTGGTAGCGCGCCAGATCGATCTTCTGGTTGGCGAGCAGCGCCTCGTCCTGCGCCTTCTTCGCCACCGCCTGATCGTAGGTCGCCTGATAGAGCGCGGGATCGATCTCGCCGAGCACATCGCCCTTCTTGACGTCCTGGCCCTCGACGAAGTTCACCGCGATCAGCTTGCCGTCGACCTGCGAGCGCACGGTCACCGTGTTGAGCGCCTTCACCGAGCCGACGCCGTCGAGATAAACCGGCACGTCCTGCACGTGCGGGGTGGCCGCCAGCACCGGCACCGGCAGGTCCGGCCGCGCGCCGTTGCCGCGATTGCCGCCTTGCTTGGTCTGGAAGGCGTACCAGCCGATATAGCCGAGGCCGCCAAGGATCACGGCCGTGATCATCAGCGATACCATGCGCTTGAGCAGCCGCGAGATCAGGCTCGGCTTGCGAACCGTGGTCTCGTCGTCTTTCTCCGGCTTAAAGAGCATCGACCGGCCTTTCCATCTTCGGCTCCCAGCCGCCCCCCAGCGCCTGATATAGGCTCACGATCGCCTGCAACCGAGCCAGCTGGGCCTGGGAGTAGGCATCCTCCGCCTGGAACAAAGTCAGTTGCGTGTTTAGCACGGTTACGATGTCCGCCGTGCCTGCGCGGAGCTGCTGCTCAGAGAGTTGAAAGGCCCGCCGCGACGCGGTCAGCACGTCGCGCTGCAGCTGTAGCTTTTTGGTGGTCTCGCGGATCGCGACCAGCGCGTTGTCGACGTCGGTGAAGGCCTGGATCACCGTCTTGCGGTAGGTCTGCAGCAGCTCGTCCTGCTTGGCCTTGGTGTACTCGAAATTGCCGAGGATCCTGCCGCCGTCGAAGATCGGCTGGGTCAGGCTGCCGACCATGCTGAAGAAGGCCGCATGCGGCTGGAACAGCGAGGAGAGCGCCGAGCTCTGATAGCCGCCCTGCCCGGTCAACTGGATGCTCGGGAAGAACTGCGCCCGCGCGCTGCCGACATTGGCGGTGGCCGACGCAAGCTGCGCCTCCTGCCGCCGGATGTCCGGCCGCTGGGTCAGCAATTCCGACGGCAGGCCGGGTGTGACGCGCGGGATCGCGACCGCATTCAGGCTGCCGCCGTCGACCCGCACGCTCTCCGGCGGCCGCGACACCAGCACGGCGAGCGCGTTGATGTTCTGCTCCAGGGTCTGGCGCAGCGGCGGCACCAGCGCGCGCTGGTTGGCGAGCACGCTCTCCTGCTGGGCGACGTCGAGATCGGTGCCGGTGCCGGCCTTCAGCCGCTCCTTGATCGCGTTCAGGATGCGCTCGGCGCTGGCGATGTTGCGCTGGGCGGTGCGCAGCCGGTCCTGCGAGGCCAGCACCGTGAAATAGGCATTGGCGAGCGTCGTCAGCGTGGTCAGCGCCGTGACCTCGCGGTCGAAGCGGTTGGCGACCGATGTCTCTTCCGCCGCCTGCGCGGCGTCGCGGTTCTGGCCCCAGAAGTCGAGCTGGTAGCTCGCGCTCAGATTGGCGTTGTAGTTGACGACCTCGCGCCCGCCATTGGTCAGGCCGCTCGAGCTCGAGCCCGAGGTGCGCGAATAGGTCTCGGAGCCGCCGCCCTGCAGAGTAGGCAAGAGCGCGGCGCCGGCCTGGCGCGCCAGCGCGTCGGCCTGCTTGAAGCGCGCGACGGCCGCGGCGATATCCAGATTGACCTTCTGCGCCTCCTCCATCAGCAAGGTCAGTTCCGCCGAACGGAACGACCGCCACCAGTCGAGCGGCGGCGGCGCGTCGCCGGGCCGCGTCAGCCCGGCCGCCTTGTAGCCCTGCGGCGTGTCGAGGGCGGGATCGGGAATGTCCTGGGTCAGGATGCAGCCCGCGGAACTCACCACCAGCGCAAGTGCCACCAGCGCGCGCGCAACGGACCCGCAGCGAGTTCCAAGCCGCCCCTGGCCCGGCAACGTCATCATGGCAGCAGGCTGGGTCACACCCGCTCTCCGCGCACAGAGTCCGTCCTTGGCGCACGGGGGACGCGTCGAGGGCTGGTCTGTGAGACGTTCACGGGTGATGCTTCCGTTGGAACCGAAGCGGCATATTACCGTCCCGGTGACGGCGCGGACAGTCCCGCGGTTCAATCCGGAGCGCGGGCGAATCATGCCGTTTCGGGGGGCGACACAACTCAACTTACCCTTATTTCATGCAGCTTTCTCGTCGAGTCCCATCTTTTTAGGAGGGCGGAATCTTACAAAGATTTCATGGGTTTTTCCCCTGCCCGATGACGTGAAACCGGGCACCGGTCCTGCCGTATCTCCCCTGTGCCAGGCAGAGGGGGCTTTCGGATGCGCGTCGCGGTGATCGGAACGGGGATTGCGGGCAACGCGGCGGCCTGGACGCTCTCGAAACATTACCCCGTCACCGTGTACGACCGCGAACTGCGGCCCGGCGGCCACAGCCACACCGTGACGGTCGACTACGACGGCACCGAGATCGCGGTCGACATAGGTTTCATCGTCTACAACGAGCTGAACTATCCGGACCTCACCGCGCTGTTCGCTCATCTCGGCGTCGAGACCGTCGAGAGCTGCATGAGCTTTGCGGTAACGGCCGATGCCGGCCGCTTCGAATGGAAGGGCGGCGGCAACAACTGGCTCGAGACGGCAAAGGGCCTGTTCGCCCAGCGCCGCAATCTGCTCTCGCCGTCCTATCTCTGGATGCTCCGGGACATCCTGACCTTCAACCAGCAGAGCGTCGAGGATCACAAGGCGGGCCGGCTCGAGGGGCTGACGCTCGGCGACTATTTCCGCCAGCGGCACTTTGCACCGCGCCTCCTCACGGACTATCTGGCGCCGATGGGGGCTGCGATCTGGTCGGCGCCGGCCAGCGAGATCATGGATTTCCCGGCCGAGAATTTCGTCGCCTTCTTCAGCAATCACCGCCTGCTGCAGTATGACCGGCCGGTCTGGCGCACGGTGAAGGGTGGCAGCCGGCGCTATGTCGAGAAGATGATTGCGGCGTTCCGCGACCGGATCCGGCTCGGCTGCGCCGTCAATTTGATCGAGCGAACGCCGCATGGCGTCGTGGTGCACGACAGCCATGGCGGGCACACGACCTACGATCGCGTCGTGGTCGCCGCCCACAGCGATCAGGCGCTGCGCATGCTTGGCGATGCCGATGACAGGGAGCGCGCCGTGCTCGGCGCGATCGGCTATTCACCGAACACGGTCTATCTGCATCGAGACACCAGGCTGATGCCGCGGCGCAGCCACGCCTGGGCCTCCTGGAATTTTCTGCGCTGGCCGCGCCAAGGTTCGACCGAGCAAGGCTCGACCGACAACGACGTCGCCGTGACTTACTGGATGAACCGCTTGCAGGGCATCGATCAGGACAAGCCGTTGTTCGTCAGCCTGAACCCGCCGTTTGCGCCGAAAGCCGAACTGACCTTCGGCAAGTACATGTGCGAGCATCCGCAATTCAACGCGGCGGCCTTTGCGGCGCAGAAGCAGCTGGGCGAGATCCAGGGCAAGCGGCGCACGTGGTTCTGCGGCGCCTGGACCGGCTATGGTTTCCACGAGGATGGCCTGCGCTCGGGACTTGCGGTCGCCGAGGCGCTCGGCGCGACCGTGCCGTGGCGCACGCCGCTGCTGGCGCAAGCTGCGGAGTAGCCGATGCTCGAGGCCGACACCAAAGCCGACGCTGCCGCGCTCTACCTCGGCGACGTCATGCATGCGCGGCTGAAGCCGATGGGCCATCGCTTCAGTTACCGCGTGATGAGCCTGCTGATCGATCTCGACCGTCTCGATGACGCCGATCGGCAATCTCCGCTGTTCGGCGTCAACCGCCGCGCGCTCTACAGCTTCTACGAAAGGGATCACGGCCCGCGCGACGGTTCATCCTTGCGTGCATTTGCACATCGCTGCGCGGCCGAGCACGGCATCGATCTATCCTGCGGACGCGTGCTGCTGCTCTGCTACCCTCGCCTGCTCGGCTACACCTTCAATCCGCTGTCGGTCTATTTCTGCTATCGCGCCGACGACGAGCTGGCGCTGATGATCTATGAAGTGCGCAATACCTTCGGCGATATCCATTGCTACGTCCTGCCGGTTACTTCAGCGAACCGCAGCGCGGCGGGAATCCGCCAGCAGCAGGACAAGACATTCTACGTCTCGCCCTTCATCGCGATGGCGATGCGCTACCAGTTTCGCGTGTCGCCGCCCGACTCGTCCGTGAAGCTGCGCATCCTCGAGACCGATCGCGAGGGTCCACTGCTGGCCGCAACCTTCAATGGCGTGCGGCAGTCGCTCAACACCGTGAGGTTGCTGAAATCGCTTGTTGCGCTGCCGTTGGTAACCTTCAAGGTGACCGCAGCGATCCATTGGGAAGCATTGCGGCTGTGGGTCAAGGGCGCGCGGCTGGTGCCGCGGCAGCAGGCTGCCAACAATAGCGGCTTGGCGATTGCGGAATCGCGCACATATAATTCTCAGGCGTTGTCAGCCCGCGTCAAGGGACGAAGCTAGCTCGCGAGACGAGCCGGCGATATGCGGGTCGACCGCATTTCGATGGGGCGACCATGGCTGAGACGATTTCGGTCACATCGGAAACCGTGGATGCGCTGCTACCGGATCTGCCGCGCATGGTCCGGCTCGCGCTCGGTTTCGGCGCCAAGCTGAAGCGCGGCACGCTCGACGTCATCCTGCCCGACGGACGCATCGCCCGGCTCGGCGGCAATGGCCCGGGCCCGCTCGCCGTCATGAAGGTCTACGACTATCGCTTTGCGACGCGGCTGTTGCGCAGCGGCGATATCGGCATCGCCGAGGCCTATATGCGCGGCGATTGGGATACCCCCGACCTCACGCAATTCCTCTATCTGTTCTGCGTCAACCAGGACTGGATGCAGACCATGCTCACCGGCAATCCGGTGATGCGAACGGTGCAGACCATCAGGCACTGGTTCAATCGCAACACCAAGCGGCAGGCACGGCGCAACATCTATGCGCATTACGACATCGGCAATGCCTTCTATTCCGCCTGGCTCGATCCGAGCATGACCTATTCGTCGGCGCTGTTCGAGGACGACACGGTCGATCTCACGGCCGCACAAACCAACAAATATCGCCGGCTTGCGGAAGCGATCGATTTGCAGCCGGGACAGACGCTGCTCGAAATCGGCTGCGGCTGGGGCGGCTTTGCGGAATTCGCCGCCAAGACGTTTGGCGCCAAAGTCGTCGGGCTCACCATCAGCCGCGAGCAGCGCGACTTTGCGCAGGCGCGCATCCAGAAGGCTGATCTTGCCGACAAGGTCGAGATCAGGCTGCAGGACTATCGCGACGAGCGCAGCCTCTACGACCGCATCGCCTCGATCGAGATGATCGAGGCGGTCGGCGAGCAGTTCTGGCCAAAATACTTCTCACAGTTGCGCGACCGGCTGCGCCCGGGCGGCCTCGCCGGAATCCAGGCCATCACCATCCAGGACAGTCTGTTCAAGACTTACCGTCGCGACGTTGACTTCATCCAGCGCTATGTGTTTCCGGGCGGCATGCTGCCCTCGCCAGAGATCCTGAAATCGCTCGGCGAGAGCTTTGGTGTGCCCGTCATCCGCGAGCGGATTTTCGGGCAAGATTATGCCAAGACGCTCGCCATCTGGCGAAGCAATTTCCGCGCGGCCTGGCCGAACCTGACGCCATCAGGATTCGACGATCGCTTCCGCCGGCTGTGGGAGTATTACCTTGCCTATTGCGAGGCCGGCTTCCTGTCCGGAAATATCGACGTGCGACAGGTTGTCTTCGCTAAATCGAGCTAAGAAACGCTCCACTTTCGCCGCAGTGCAAAAGGCTTCCCCTTTTGAGCTGGGAACACTAGGGTCGCGCCGGATTTGTAAAAAGAACTGGCGAAGTTACCCCTGACATGACCTTCAACAAAGACGTCATCGAAGCGATCGGCAATACGCCGCTGATCAAGCTGCAGCGCGCCTCCGAGCTCACCGGCTGCACCATTCTCGGCAAGGCCGAATTCATGAATCCCGGCCAGTCGGTCAAGGACCGCGCCGGCAAATGGATGATCCTGGAAGCCGAGAAGCGCGGCGACCTGAAGCCCGGCGGACTCGTGGTCGAGTCGACCGCCGGCAATACCGGCATCGGCCTTGCCGTGGTGGCGAGCGCGCGCGGCTATCGCACGCTGATCGTGATTCCTGAGACGCAGAGCCAGGAAAAGAAGGATATGCTGCGGCTGTGCGGCGCCGAGCTCGTCGAGTCGCCGGCGCTGCCCTTCTCCAACCCGAACAACTATCAGCATATCGGCCGGCGCCTCGCCGATCAGCTGCGCAAGACCGAGTCGAACGGCGTGCTGTTCGCCGACCAGTGGAACAATCTCGACAATCCCAAGGCGCACTACGATTCGACCGGCCCTGAAATCTGGAATCAGACCGGCGGCAAGCTGGATGGTTTCATCTGCTCGGTCGGCACTGGCGGCACGCTCGCCGGCATCAGCCGCTATCTGAAGGAAAAGAACCAGAACATCGTCACCGCCTGCGCCGATCCGCACGGCTTCGGCATGTACAATTTGTTCAAGCATGGCGAAGTCAAATCGACGCCGGGCGATTCGATCACCGAAGGCATCGGCCTCGGCCGCAAGACGCCGGTCGTCGAGACCGCGAATGTGGACACCGCATTCCTGATCTCCGATGAGGAAGCCGTCGCGATCATCTACGAGCTGACCGAGCACGAGGGCCTGTGCCTGGGCGGCTCGACCGGCGTCAACATCGCCGGTGCGATTCAACTCGCCAAGCAACTCGGCCCCGGCAAGACCATCGTCACGATCCTTGCCGATACCGGCGGCCGCTATCAGTCAAAGCTGTTCAATCCGGAGTTCATGCGCTCGAAGAACCTGCCGGTGCCGGAATGGCTGGAGAAGCGCAGCAAGATCCAGTTGCCGTTCGTTTAGCCGCGAATGCTGATGTGTAGGGTGGGCAAAGGCGCTCTTGCGCCGTGCCCACCATTCCCGGCGTGCTCGTGATGGTGGGCACGCTTCGCTTTGCCCCACCCTACAAGATCATCGCAAAATCTGGCTCAAAAACAGCTTCGTCCGCGCGTGCTGCGGGGCGGCGAAGAACTCGTTCGGCGTGTTCGACTCGATGATCTGGCCGGCGTCCATGAACACGACGCGGTTGGCGACCTCGCGGGCAAAGCCCATTTCGTGAGTCACCACCAGCATGGTCATGCCCTCGCGCGCGAGATCGACCATGGTGTCGAGCACCTCCTTGACCATTTCCGGGTCGAGCGCCGAGGTCGGCTCGTCGAACAGCATCACCTTCGGGTTCATGGTCAGTGCGCGCGCAATCGCGACGCGCTGCTGCTGGCCGCCGGACATCTGGCCCGGATATTTGTTGGCCTGATGCGGGATCTTGACCCGCTCCAGGAACTTCATCGCGGTCGCCTCGGCGTCCTTCTTGGGGATGTTGCGCACCCAGATCGGCGCCAGCGTGCAGTTCTCCAGCACCGTCAGATGCGGGAACAGATTGAAGCTCTGGAACACCATGCCGACCTCGCGGCGCACCTCGTCGATGCGCTTGAGGTTGGGGCCGAGCTCGATGCCGTCGACGACGATCTCGCCCTCCTGGAATTCCTCCAGGGCGTTGATGCAGCGAATGAGCGTCGACTTGCCCGAGCCTGACGGCCCGCAGATCACGATGCGCTCGCCCTTGCCGACGTCGAGGTTGATGTCGCGGAGCACGTGGAAATCGCCGTACCATTTGTTGAGGGTATCGATGCTGACGATCGCGTCGGTGGCCATGGGAGTCCCTCAGTTGCGTCGATGCGCATTCAGCCTGTTCTCGACGAACAGCGAGTAGCGCGACATGCCAAAACAGAACATGAAATAGACCAGCCCGACAAAGGCAAAACCGGTGAAGGCCGTGGTCGGCGTCGACCAGACCGGATCGGCGAAGGCGGCGCGAAGCTGTCCGAGCAGGTCGAACAGCGCCACGATCGACACCAGCGAGGTGTCCTTGAACAGCGCGATGAAGCTGTTGACGAGGCCGGGAATGACGTGGCGTAGCGCCTGCGGCAACACGATCAGGAACGTGGTCTTCCACCAGGACAGGCCGAGCGCATTCGCCGCCTCGCCCTGCCCGCGCGGGATTGCGGCGAGGCCGCCGCGGACCACCTCGGCCTGATAGGCGCCGGCGAACAACGCAATGCCGATCAGCGCGCGCATCAGGCCGTCGATGGTGATGCCGGTCGGCACGAACAGCGGCAGCATGTAGGTCGCAAAGAAAAGCACCGTGATCAGCGGGACGCCGCGCCAGACCTCGATGAAGGCGATCGAGAAGATCCGGATCAGCGGAATCGTCGAGCGCCGCCCGAGCGCCAGCGCGATGCCGACCGGCATCGAGGCGACGATGCCGGTGACGGAGACGACCAGCGTCACCAGCAGCCCACCCCACAGCCGCGTGTCGACCACCGGTAGTCCGCCGCGGTCGAGCCCCATGATCGCGATCACGAGCCCGATGCCGGCAAAGGTCGCAAGGCTCATGATCAGCGGCCGCCATCCGGTGCGCATGCCGCCGCCGAGCACGAACAGCAGCGCAGAGACGATCACGGCGGTGAGGAGGAGATCGATCCAAACGGGCCGGCCCGCGGCCTGGATCGCATCGCGCAGCCAGACCAGCGGATACAGCAGCCAGGAGATGACCAGGCTGACCGCCATGATCAGCTTGCCGAGCAGCCACAACAGCGGGCCGAGCACGGCGGTCGTTTCACCTGCCATGGCAAGCTTGTGGCCGCCCTCGCCGATCGAGTCGTTGAAGCCCGAAAGAAGCGACGTGATCCAGCTCAGCGCAAAGCCGTCGAGCCCGCCGCCATGCAACAGGAAGAACGCGACCACCGGAAACGCCAGGAAGAACAGGCCGGCATTCAGACCCTTGGCCGGCAGCCGCGGAATCAGCAGCGGCAGCAGCAACACCGCCGCGAGCAAGAATGTGAGATTGACCCGCCAACGCTCCGGCTCCGGATAGAAGCCGTAGATGAACTGACCGAACTTGGCCTGGATGAACGGCCAGCAGGCGCCGACGACGCGGCCGGCGTTTTCCTGCAGACAGGCGTTGCGATCGGTGCCGCGCCAGACCGCGTCGATCAGCAGGAACTTGATCGCCGGCACCAGCACCACTCCGAGCAGCAGCGCGCAGATGATGGTGACGAGAATGTTGGTCGGCGAGTTGAACAGGCGGGTGCGCAGGAAGCCGACAAGGCCCGTGGTCTTCACCGGCGCGGGACGTTCGGAGACGAGCTCCTGGCGAACGAAGGTCGTGGGCAGGCCGTCGTTCATCAGCCCATGCTCCTGCTGATGCGCCAGCCATAGACGCTCATGATGGCGCTGGTGACCAGCGAGATCAGGAGATAGACGCCCATCGTGATGCCGATGATCTCGATCGCCTGCCCGGTCTGGCTCAGGCTCGTGCCGGCGAACACCGAGACCAGATCGGGATAGCCGATAGCGACCGCGAGCGAGGAGTTCTTGGTTACGTTGAGGTACTGGTTGGTCAGCGGCGGCAGGATCACCCGCAGCGCCTGCGGGATCACGATCAACCGCAGCACCGTACCGCGCTGCAGGCCGAGCGAGGAGCCCGCCTCCATCTGCCCCTTGTGCACCGAGAGGATGCCGGCGCGCACGATCTCGGCGATGAAGGCCGCCGTGTAGATCGACAGTGCCAGCGCCAGCGCTACGAATTCCGGGATCAGGCGCGAGCCGCCGGCGAAATTGAACCCCTTCAGCACAGGGACTTCGAACGTCACGGGTGCGCCGAACACCAGTGCCATGATCAGCGGCAGGCCGATCACGGCCCCGAGCGCGTACGGCCAGACCTTCACGACGTGGCCATGCTGATAGAGCTGCTTGCGCGCATAGCGCCACAGCGCGATCGCCACGACGATGCCGACCAGGACGGCAACGACGAACGGCTCGAAACCAACCTCCCCGATCGGCCGCGGCACGATGAGGCCGCGATTGCTCAGGAAGACCAGGCCGAACAGCGAGATGCTTTGCCGGGGATTGGGCAATGCTCCGAGCACCGCGAGGTACCAGAACAGGATCTGGAACAGCAGCGGCAGATTGCGGATCAACTCGACATAGCCGCCCGCAAGTTTCGACAACAGCCAGTTCGGCGATAGCCGTCCAAGCGCGACGATGAAGCCGAGGATCGTCGAGAACACGATGCCGATCACCGAGACCAGCAGCGTATTGAGCAGGCCGACCACGAACACGCGGGTGTAGCTGTCGGCCCCCGAGTAGGGAATCAGGGTCTGGTTGACGTCGAAGCCTGCATTGTTGCGCAGGAAGTCGAAGCCCGCGGTGATCCGCTGCGCCTGCAGATTGGCGCGGGCATTCGCGATGATTTCATAGGCCAGCCAGCCGAGGATGGCGGCAAACAACAGCTGGACGACGAAGCCGCTCCACCCCGAGCGACCGCCGAGCGCGCGCTGCAGGGTTGCCAGCGTCTGCGAGGGTGGTTTTCGAGGCGCGATCGACATTCGCCGTCAGCCGCGGTTTTGCGATCAGCGGATCGGCGGCGCGTACTGGATCCCACCCTTGTTCCAGAGATTGTTGAGGCCGCGGGCGATGCCGAGCTTGGAGCCGGTGCCGACATTGCGGTCGAACGCCTCGCCGTAATTGCCGACCGCCTTCACGATCCGTGACACCCAGTCCTTGGTCAGGCCGAGCTGTTCGCCGAGATTGCCGTCGGTGCCGAACACGCGCTTCATCTCCGGCTTGTCCGATTTCGCCATCTCGTCGACGTTCTTCTGGGTGACGCCGAGCTCTTCGGCGGTGATCATCGCAAACAGCGTCCACTTCACGATGTCGAACCACTGGTCGTCGCCATGGCGCACCATCGGGCCGAGCGGCTCCTTGGAGATCACCTCCGGCAGCACGACGTGGTCGGCCGGATTGGCGAGCTTCAGGCGGCTGGCATAGAGGCCCGAGACGTCGTCGGTGAACACGTCGCAGCGGCCGGACTCGTAGGCCTTGACCGCCTCGTCGATGGTGCCGAACGCGATCACCTCGTACTTCATGTTGTTGCCCTTGAAGTAGTCGGCGAGGTTCAGCTCGGTCGTGGTGCCGGTCTGCACGCAGACCGAGGCGCTGTTCAGTTCCAGTGCCGAGTTCACCTTGAGCGACTTCTTCACCATGAAGCCCTGCCCGTCATAATAGGTCACGCCGGTGAAGTTGGCGCCGAGCGAGGTGTCGCGCGAGATCGTCCAGGTGGTGTTGCGCGACAGCACGTCGATCTCGCCCGACTGCAGCGCGGTGAAGCGGTCCTTGGCCGACAGCGGCACGAACTTGATCTTGGTCGGATCGTTGAGCACGGCAGCCGCGATGGCCCGGCAGACGTCGACGTCGAGCCCGGTCCAGTTGCCCTTGTCGTCCGGCGACGAGAAGCCGGGCAGGCCCTGGCTGACGCCGCAGGACAGCGTGCCGCGGTCCTTGATCGTCTTGAGGGTTTGCGCCGAGGCGGCGGTGACCGACAGAGCGGCAGCGGCGGCAAGTGAGACAGCCAGGGAGACGCGTTTCATAGGCGGGGCCTTTCAGGGTCGTCCTTGTGGACGTTGCTTGGATCGCCTTGCAGGTAACGGGCCAACCCCGTGATCCGCCTCAGCCAAGATGCTGATTCGACCGGCAGATTGCCTGCAATGCGGTCGGACAACGGATCGAAGGTCGCGGCAGGCCCCTCAACATGCGGCGACAGGATAGTTGCGGCGCATCACATAGCGACTGGCGGGCCGGGTCAAGGGGTTGACGCGCCTCTTCCGCGTCCTGTTAGTAACCAGTCCCCGGCATGCCGCATTATCCCGATGCGGCATGGCTGTGGCAAAAAGTCTTGAACGGCGACCCCGCATGGATTCCTCGCACGGCTCCCGCCCCTCTACCCCGCAACAGCCCGAAACCCGATTGGTCACCGCCGGCCGCGATCCCAAGGCGCAAAAGGGCTTTGTGAACCCGCCGGTGTTTCACGGTTCCACCGTGCTCTACCCGACCGCCGAGGACCTGCACGCCCATCGCGCCGAATTCACCTATGGCCGTCACGGCAGCCCGACGACGCGGGCGCTGCAGGACGTGCTGAAAGGCCTCGAAGGCCCGCAATGCGCCGGCGTTGGCCTGGCGCCCTCCGGCCTTGCCGCCATCACCACCACCCTGCTCGCGGTGCTCAAGACCGGCGATCATCTCCTGGTCTGCGACAACGTCTATCGGCCGACGCGCAACTTCTGCAACGGCATGCTGACGCGGCTTGGCATCACGACGGAGTATTTCGATCCCCTGATCGGCGCCGGCATCGAAAAGCTGTTCAAGCCGAACACCAGGGCGGTGCTGGTCGAGGCGCCGGGCTCGCAGTCGTTCGAGATGCCCGACATCCCGGCCATCGCCGCGGTCGCGCATGCCAAGGACGCGCTCGTGATCGACGACAATACCTGGGCGACACCGCTCTTCCATCGTTCGCTCGATCTCGGCGTCGACATCAGCATGCAGGCCGCAACCAAATATATCGGCGGCCATTCCGACATCATGTTCGGCACCATCTCGGCCAATGCCAAGGCGTGGCCGCTGATCACGGATGGCATCCGCCAGCTCGGCGTCTGCGCCGGCCCCGACGACGTCTATCTCGCGCTGCGCGGCGTACGCACGCTGTCGGTACGGCTGGCGCAGCACCATCGTTCCGGGCTCGAGATGGCGCGCTGGCTCGCCGCACGGCCCGAAGTCGCGCGCGTGCTGCATCCGGGCCTCGAGACCGATCCCGGTCACACCATCTGGAAGCGCGACTTCACCGGCGCCTCCGGCCTGTTCAGCATCGTGCTGAAGCCGGCGCCGCAGAAGGCGGTCGATACCCTGCTCGACACGGTCAAGCTGTTCGGCATGGGCTTCTCCTGGGGCGGCTTCGAGAGCCTGATCATCCCGTTCGACTGCAACGAGTATCGCACCGCGACCAAGTGGTCGCCCGGTGGCCCGACGCTGCGGCTGCATATCGGGCTGGAGAACACCGACGACCTCAAGACCGATCTCGATCGCGGTTTTGCTGCGCTGAAAGCTGCGCTCTGACGTCCTCGCGATCGCGCACGACGTACCGTTAAGCAGGCGCGTCCTGCACGTTTGCGGACGCTAGGACGAACGTCGCAACTGCCGATGTCTCCGTGATTTTGCGGAGATGTGAACGACTGCGATAACTCGCCGTTCACCATCCCCGACAATCCCGGAACGCGCCGTTAGGCCTATCAAGTTCCTCTACACTTTTGCTGCCGTACTGCTGCTTACGGGAAGGGCTGCCGCGACCGGGGGGTCGTGACAGGTCAGTGTAAGAGTAGACAGCGTATGAAAACCGCACGCATCGTGGTGCTGGCCATTGCCGGTGTTGCCGGTCTGGCCGCCATGTATCTCGCGAGTGGGGCCGACCACAGCAAGCCCGCCGCCCCCGTAGCCCCCGTCGCACAACTTCCCACCGTTGAAGTGCTGGTCGCCAAGTCCGACATCGGGCTTGGCCAGGCCGTGAAGCCGGAGGATCTGCAATGGCAGACCTGGCCGGCCGAGACCGCCAGCGCGAGCTTCCTGCGCCGGGACACCGCGCCTGAAGCGATGAAAGACGTGATCGGCTCGATCGCACGCACGCCCTTCATCCAGGGCGAGCCGATCCGCGAGCAGAAGCTGGTCAAGGCCAATGGCAGCGGCTTCATGGCCGCGATCCTGCCGAGCGGCATGCGCGCGGTCTCCACCGAAATCTCGCCCGAGACCGGCGCCGGCGGCTTCATCCTGCCGAACGACCGCGTCGACGTGATCCTGTCCCGCCGCGACAAGAACCCGGACAAGACCGGTCCCGACATCATCTCCTCCGAAATCCTGATCTCGAATGTGCGCGTGCTCGCGATCGACCAGGCGCCGAAGGAGAAGGAAGGCATGAACTCGCTGGTCGGCAAGACCGTGACGCTGGAGCTCAAGCCCGAGCAGGCCGAGACGCTGGCCCGCGCCCGGCAGACCGGTGTGCTGTCGCTCGCGCTGCGCAGCATCGCCGACGTCAACATGGTCGAGAATTCAACATCAGACGAAGCGGCCCCGAAGCGGGGCCAGGGCATCAGCGTGTTTCGCTACGGCGTGCTGAGCTCGACGACGACACAGAAGTGATCTTTGGGGGATCTGGGGTATGACGAGGGGTGAACATCAACGGACCATGCGGACCTCGCTGGCGCGCATGCTGTCGTTTTCGGCGGTCGCCGCGCTGACGCTGGGCCCTGCCCTGTCGCCGGCCATCGCGACCGAGCCGGATAAGGACAAAGACAAGGACAAGAGCCCGGCCATCACGGTGACCGGCTCGATCCCGGTCAAGACCCGCTTCGTGGCGCTCGGCGTCGGCAAGTCGGTCGTGGTCGACCTGCCCCGCGAGGCCAAGGACGTCCTGGTCGCCGATCCAAAGATCGCCAATGCGGTGATCCGCTCGGCGCAGCGCGCCTACATCATCGGCGCCGCGGTCGGCCAGACCAACGTCGTGTTCTTCGACGGCGACGGCAATCAGGTCGCCTCCTACGACATCGCGATCAAGCGCGACCTCAACGGCATCCGCGCCGCCCTGCAGCAGAGCATTCCCGGCGTCAATATCGAGGGCGTCGGCGACAGCGTGATCCTGACCGGATCGGTGTCGAGCCCGGTCGAGGCCACGACCGCCGGTGAAGTCGCGGCGCGCCTGGTCGGCGGCGCCGACAAGGTCGTCAACTCCATCGTGGTGCGCGGCCGCGACCAGGTGATGCTGAAGGTCACCGTCGCCGAAGTGCGGCGCGACATCATCAAGCAGCTGGGCGTCGATCTCAGCGCCAACATGAACTACGGCACCGCCGCCGTGGTCTTCAACAACAGCAATCCCTTCACCGCCAACAACGCTCCGCTCGTCTCGACCAATGCGCTGACCGGCGCCGCCCTGAACAAGGCCGGCGTGCCGACGGTTACCGCGACGCTGCGGGCGATGGAAAGCGCGGGCGTGGTCCGGACCCTGGCCGAACCCAATCTCACGGCGATCTCGGGCGAGTCGGCAACGTTCATCTCGGGCGGCGAATTCCCGATCCCGACCGGCGTGACCTGCCAGACCACGACGTCGGGCACGATCGGCCAGTGCGTCCAGACCGTCAGCTTCAAGAAGTTCGGCATCTCGCTCAACTTCACCCCGGTGGTGCTGACCGAAGGCCGCATCAGCCTGAAGGTGATGACCGAAGTGTCGGAAATCTCCACCGAGAACGCGCTGACCGGCGGCGCCAACGGAACCACCATTCCCTCGATCAAGACCCGCCGCGCCGACACCACGCTGGAAGTGCCGTCCGGGGGCTCGGTCGCGATGGCCGGCCTGATCCAGGAACAGACCAAGCAGGCCGTCAACGGCATGCCCGGCGTCGACCAGATCCCGATCCTCGGCCAGCTGTTCCGCAGCCAGGATTTCATCAATCACGAGACCGAGCTGATGGTCATCGTGACGCCCTATGTGGTGCGCGCCGTGGCGCAGAAGGAATTGTCGCGCCCGGATGACGGCTTTGCGCCGGCATCCGATGCCCAGTCGGCCCTGCTCGCCCGCATCAACCGCATCTACGGCGTTGCCGCACGCGCCGAGCCGATCGGCGCCACGCCCGCCAATTTCGGCTTCATCATCGACTGAGCGCATCGCGAGATTGGGGATCAAACGATGACACGCAAGCTTCACGCAGGCCGTTTTGGAACATTGCCGTTCACCGGCGCCCTCTTCGCGGTCTCCGTCGCACTCGGCGGCTGCAACCTGACGAGCCCGGATATCGTGACGGGAACGGTGCCTGACGACTATCGGCTCCGCCATCCGATCGCCGTCACCGAAGGCGAGCAGTCGATCGTCATCTTCGTCGGCCGCAACCGCGGCAACATGACGGAGACGCAGCGTGACGACGTCGCCGGCATGGCCCGGCGCTGGGCCCGCGAAGGCACCGGCGGCTTCATCGCCGACGTGCCGTCGGAGGGACCGAACGCCCGCGCCGCCTCCGCCATCTATCAGGAAATCCGGAGCATGCTGACCCAGCGCGGCGTGCCCGGCCACGCCATCACCAGGCGGCCCTACCGGAGCGACGATCCGCGCGAGCTCGCCACCATTCGCCTCAGCTTCCCGCGCATGAAGGCGGTTGCCGGTCCCTGCGGCACCTGGCCGGCCGATCTCGGACCGTCGATCTACGATCCCGGCTACAACGAGAACAAGCAGTATTACAATTTCGGCTGCGCCACCCAGCGCAACATCGCCGCGATGGTCGAGAACCCGTCCGATCTCGAGCAGCCGCGCAGCGAGACCCCGGCCTACCAGCCCCGCCGCGACATCGCGTTCGACCGCTATCGCAAGGGCAATCCGACTGCCACGACCTACCCCGAAGTCGACAAGGCCAAACTGAGCGACACAGGCAAATGAGCGCGCAACAAGATCAAGAACGGCCGCACGCCGACGAGTATATCGCGCCGGCCCCCCGCATTTCGGTCCAGGCGTTCTGCGCGACGATCGCGACCGCCGCCTCCGCCAAGGCGGCCGCCGAGGATCGCCGCCTCGCCAAGGCGCATCTGTCGGTGCACATGGGCGGCGTCGTCGCCGCCATCGATGCCTATCACAAGGCGCCGACGCCGAACGTCATTGTGATCGAGACCGAGCCGGACAGCGACATCCTCGCCGGGCTCGACGAGCTCGCCACCGTCTGCGACCCCGGCACCCGCGTGGTCGTGCTCGGCAGCGCCACCGATGTCGCGCCCTATCGCGAACTGGTGCGCCGCGGCGTCAACGATTACGTGGTGGGTCCGATCCAGGTGCTCGACATCGTTCGCTCGATCTGCAGCCTGTTCTCGTCGTCCGAGCAGGTCTCGGCCGGCCGCCTGATCGCGGTCGCCGGCGCCAAGGGCGGCGTCGGCGCCTCCACGGTCGCCCACAACGTCGCCTGGTCGATCGCCCGCGACCTCGGCCTCGATTCCGTCGTGATCGATCTCGACCTCGCCTTCGGCACCGCCGGCCTCGACTACAATCAGGATCCGGTGCAGGGCATCGCCAATGCGGTGTTCTCGCCGGAGCGGCCGGACACGGCCTACATGGAGCGCCTGCTCGCCAAATGCGGCGACAATCTCAACCTGCTGGCGGCACCCGCGACCCTCGACCACGTCTATGATTTCGGCGCCGAGGCGTTCGATGCGATCTTCGACACCATGCGAATGTCGATGTCCTGCATCGTGCTCGACGTGCCGCATCAATGGACCGCCTGGACCAAGCGCGTGCTGGTCGGCGCCGACGACATCCTGATCGTCGCCGAGCCCGATCTCGCCAACATGCGCAACACCAAGAACATGATGAACCTGCTCAAGGCATCGCGGCCCAACGACCGGCCGCCGCTGTACTGCCTGAATCAGGTCGGCATGCCGAAGCGGCCGGAGATCGAGGTCAAGGATTTCGCCAAGACCATCGAGAGCCAGCCGATCGCCAGCATTCCGTTCGACTGCCGCCTGTTCGGCGAGGCCGCCAATAACGGCCAGATGATCGCCGAGATCTCGGCGCGTCACCGCACCACCAGGACCTTCCAGCAGATCGCGCATCGCCTGACCGGCCGGCCCGATCTCGCCGATCAGCGCGAGTCGCTGCTGGCGCCGCTGCTCAAGCGCTTCCAGGGCGGCCGTGGTGGTCGCCGCGCTGTGGGTTGAGCGCATTCGGGAAACGCAGCGCGGTTCCCGAAAAGATCAATTTCTGACAATGAGATAGAGCGTGATCCTGTGATCGCGCTCTAATTTGTTCAGTCGGCGCGTTTGCTGGCGGCGACTGGAATCTTCTCGGAGCGGGCCGCTTCCTTGCGCGCGAGCAACCGCTTCAGCGCTGCAACATTGGCCGTGCCCTCTTCCGGCGGCAGATCGGCCTTCATGATGGTCTCCGCCTCGGACTGACGGCCCTCTAGGCCGACGACGACGGCGAGATTGGTTCGCACCCGCATGTCGCTCGGGGCGCGCTCGCGCGCCCTGCGCAGCGTCTCCTCGGCGAGCGGCAAATCCTTCGACAGCAGATAGGACAGACCGAGATTGGACAGCACCTGCGGCTCGTCGGGCACGATCTTGAGCGCGCTCGCATAATACTGCCGCGCCTCGTCATGCCGATCCATCTGGTCGAGCACCGCGCCCTGGGCCGACAGGATCCGCCAATCCGGATCTTCCGGCGTGTGCGCGCGGCCGAGCACGTCGAAGGCCTGCTGGAAATTGCCGTTGTCGGCCAGCGCACGGCCATACCCGGCGAGCAGCGCCTTGTTGCCGGGCTGGGCGAGCGTCGCCTGCTCCATGACGGCCGCGGCTTGCGCCCGCTGTCCGGTGGCGCGTAGCGCCTTGGCGTATTGCAGCGCCGCGTCAGCGTCCTTCGGATTGGCGCGGACGCGCTCGCGATAGGTCTCCATGTCGCGCCGCGGATCGGCGGACGCCTTGGCCTCGGCCTTGTCTCCGAGCGCACCCGTGATGTCTGACGGACCTGATGTCTGGCAGGCGCCCAGCCCCAACAGCAGGACGACAGACGAGGCAGCGCCTGCAAGACGTCCTACGCGGCTAAATTGTCGGGGTGATTTCTGGAACATGAACGCGACTCGTGACTGCGGCAGTTCCAAAACAGTCACAGCTTAACCCTAAATTCGGGTTAAGGATCACATTACAGCGGTGTCACGAAACCGCTGAGCGGGGATCGCGCGGACACCAGCGGCGCAGGATAAAACCCTGTCGCCGCTCACTTTATTCGAAATCGCGGCTTAATCGACGAATTGCGCGCCGAATTCGTGGCCGATCCGCCAGGCCAGCCGGCACTGCCGCGGACGGGTGTCGGCGGAGAATATGATCGTGAATTCAGGGGGGACTTCCAGATATTCGGCGATCACCTTGACGCCGCCCGACGAGATGTCGGTGATCATGCAGTCACGCGGCAGCGTGCCCGTCCCCATCTGAATCTTCGCGACGTTCCGGCACGGACGACGTTCGCTCTTGCGGCGATTGGTAAACATTCGCATCCCCAAGCTTGGATCGATGACTGTTGGTTCGTCGGACCTTAGCGAGGAAAAATTGGGAACAGCCTAGCGGAACCGCTCGCAATTGAGACGTTGTTTCCCTTTTGCGTTTACCCGCGCCGACCGCCACGCGCGGCTCGGACAAGCCGCCCGCTTACCCGTTTTGCTAGTTTCCTGAGGGAATAAAAGGGGTTGATCCCCACTCTTTTGGGGTTAGCCTGACTGGTCGACTCGATTTGCCGGGAAGCGAACGAGCATGGGAACAATGGTCTTACTTGATCTCCTGGGTGGCGTGGCGCTGCTGCTGTGGGGCCTGCATATGGTCCACAGCGGGATTTTGCGCGCTTTTGGTCCTGATTTGCGGCGCCTGCTCGGCAAGGCGCTGAACAACCGTTTCACGGCCTTTGGCGCCGGCCTCGGCTTGACTGCCCTGCTGCAGAGTTCCACCGCCACCGGCCTGATCACCAGTTCCTTCACCGCCGAGGGGCTGGTGAGCCTGGTTCCCGCGCTCGCGATCATGCTCGGCGCCAATGTCGGTACCACGCTGATCGTCCAGGTGCTGTCGTTCAACATCGCCGCGGTTGCGCCGGTGCTGTTCGTGATCGGCCTCGTCGCGTTCCGGACCGGGCCGCGCTCGCGGATCAAGGATCTCGGCCGGGTCTCGATCGGGCTCGGCCTGATGCTGCTGTCGCTGCACATCCTGCTCGACACGCTGGCGCCGGCCGAGAATGCGCCCGGCGTCCGCGTCTTCCTGAGCGCGATCACCGGCGATCCCATCCTCTGCATCCTGATCGGCGCGGTCGTGACCTGGCTGGTGCATTCCAGCGTCGCCAGCGTGCTCTTGGTGATGTCTCTGGCCTATTCGCAGTTCATCACGCCCTATGCCGCATTCGCGCTGGTGCTCGGCGCCAATCTCGGCAGCGCCATCAACCCCCTGGTCGAAGGCGCGCGGCGCGACGATCCCGCCAGCTACCGCCTGCCGCTCGGCAATCTCATCAACCGCATCGTCGGCATCCTGCTGGTCGCGCCGTTCCTGCGGGTGATCACCGACCATCTCCCGGCCTGGCAGCCGGACCTCGCCAAGGCGACGGCGCTGTTCCACATCGCCTTCAACGTCGCGACCGCGCTGCTGTTCATCGGCGTGCTCGACAGCCTCGCGAAGGTCCTGAAGAAGGCCTTGCCACAGCGCGTCCAGGAGACCGATCCGTCACGGCCGCGCTATCTTGACGAGAGCGCGCTGGAGACGCCGTCGCTCGCGCTCGCTGACGCCGCGCGCGAGGTGCTGCACATGGGCGACCATGTCGAGGTCATGCTGCGCAAGGTGATGGCGGCGATGATGACCAACGACCGCGCATTGGTCTACGAGGCCTCGCAGCGGGACAACAGCGTCGACAGCCTCGACGAGGCGATCAAGCTCTATGTGACGAAGCTGACCCGCGGCAGCCTCGACGAGCGCGAGGGCAAGCGCGCGATGGAGATCGTCGCCTTTGCGATCAATCTCGAGCATATCGGCGACATCATCGACAAGAATCTGAGCGAGCTCGCCACCAAGAAGATCAAGCGGCGGCTGCAATTCTCGCTCGAGGGCGCCGAGGAGCTGTCGGCGTTCCACAAGCGGACCATCGACTCGCTGCGGCTCGCCTTCGGCATCTTCATGTCGGGTGACGTCAACGAGGCGCGTAAGCTGCTTGGCGAGAAGGCCGCGCTGCGTGCCGCCGAGCTTGCCGCCACCGAGCGCCATCTCGATCGGCTGCGCGAGGGACGCCCCGAGACCATTGAGACGACGTCGCTGCATCTCGACGTGCTGCGCGACCTCCGTCGCATCCACTCGCATATCTGCTCGGTCGCCTACCCCGTGCTGGATGCCGCCGGCGAGCTGGAAGCCTATCGCGCCAGCACCGCGGAGACCGATCTCGCGGCGCTGCCGGCGCCGGGCCGGCCGTAGCGCTACTTTCCTGCGCCCGCGGTCAGGCCGCTGACGATGAAGCGCTCGAGGAAGACGCCGACGATCACCAGCGGCGCGATCGCAGCACTCGACAGCGCCGCCATCGACCACCAGTTGATGCCCTGCGAGCCGGTCTGGCTCGCCACCATGACCGGCAGGGTCTTCGCGTCGGTGCTGGTCAGCAGCGCCGCGAAGAAATATTCGTTCCAGCACAGCACCAGCGACAGGATGAAGGCCGCGACCATGCCGGGAATGGCGAGGGGCAGGATGATCCGCAGGAACGCGCCCCAGGTCGAGAGGCCGTCGACGAAAGCGGCCTCATCGAGCTCGATCGGGATCGAGTTGAACTGATCGCGCATGATCCAGATCACGATCGGCAGCACGGTCAGCGTGTAGAGCAGGATCAGGCCGAAGCGCGTGTCAAGCAGCGCCAGCGCCTTGTAGAGCACCAGGAACGGCAGCGCGAGCACCACCGGCGGCAGGATCAGCTGCGACATGAAGAAGAACAGGATGTCGTCATTGCGCATCCAGGCGAATTTGTAGCGAAATCGGCTGAGGCCATAGGCGGCGAGCGAGCCCAGGATCAGCGCCAGGAACGAGGCGCCGACCGAGGTGATGATGCTGTTGACGAACCGGTTGACGAATTCGGATCGCGCTGTCGAGGTCGCAAACAGCGTATCCGGCGACAGCCCGATCGAGCGCCAGCCCTTCCAGTCCGGCTGAAAGTCCAGCCAGGGCACGAGGTGGGCCTGCGTCACGTCGACCGCCGATTTGAAGGACGTCGTGATGGTCCAGTAGATCGGAAACAGGCAGATGAAGGTCCAGAGCAGCAGCGCGGCGTAGATCAGCGCGCGGCCGAGCGATCGCTTGGCGCGCGGCCCTACGGGGTGCCTTCTCGCTGATGTCGATGTCACTCTCGTTAGGGCCAATCTGGCAACTCCGGTCGGAACCTATCCTGTCCTCTCACACCACCTTCTGCGTCCATCGCTTCGACAGCCGCAGCAGCACGGTCAGCAGCACGATGATCATCAGGAGATAGACCATGGCGAGCGCGGTGCCGTAGCCGACATTCGAGCGGTCGCGGTAGACGCGGTAGATAAAGCTGGAAATCGTATCGGTGGCGCCGCCCGGCCCGCCCGCGGTGACGTTGATCACGATGTCGGCGAGCTTCAGCTTGAAGATCAGGCGGATGATCAGCACGGTGATGCTGACCGGCAGCATGATCGGAAAGGTCACGTGCCAGAACGACTGCCAGCCATTGGCGCCGTCGACCTTCGCCGCCTCCTGCACCTCCCGCGGCATCGCCTGCAGGCCTGCCAGCAGGATGATCATGATGAAGGGGATCGAGACCCAGGCGTCCATCGCCTGGATGCTCAAGCGTGCCATCCAGGGCGATGCAAAGAAGGCCGGGTTCTCCCAGCCGAGATAGCGCGCCAGCGTCGCCGCCGGGCCGAAGCGATATTCCAGCAGCGACTTGCCGATCATCCAGCTCACCGCAACCGGACTGAGCATCATCGGCAGCAGGAACACGACGCGAAAGAACTTTCGCCCGCGGATCTCGGCACTCAAGAGCAACGCCAGGCCGAATGCGATGGCGTATTCGCCGAGCACGGCGACGCCGTAGAAGATCATGTTGCCGAGTGCATTCCAGTAATAGGCGTCGTTCAGCATGCCCCTGATATTGTCGAAGCCGCTGAAGCGCGGCCCCTCGATCGAACTCAGGTTCCAGTCCAGCGACGCGATATAGATCCCGAAAATCGTCGGGAAGATCACGACAGCCACAGTGAAGAACACCGCCGGCAGCAGGAACAGCGCGCGCTGCCCGCGCTCGCCGCGGGTCAGCACCTGCCCGATCCCGAACGCGATGGCCCAGAGCAGATAGGCGATCAGGATCGGACGCCAGTCGGAAAACCCTGTCGCGATCGTGCCGGTCGCGTGCAGCAGCTGGATCAGCAGCACGAGCAGGAAACCGAGCGAGGCCAGCATAACCAGCGCCCGGCCCGCGGCCTTTCGGCCGGCGGACGCAGGCGGGGACGCCGGCTTGTGATGACGATCGTCGCTGACGGGGATCGAATTCTGCATGGAGACGAGACTGTGCCGGAATGCGATTCCGGGCAAGTTTTCGGCTGGCGCGGAAGCGCCAGCCGAGGATGGTCGGTTCCGCGAGCCGCGCGACTACGCGCCGAGCGAGGCCTTGTAGAGCCCGATCTGCCGCTCGCGGCCGATCTGGTCGGTCAGCTTCTCCCAGGCCGCCGCGATATTGTTCGCACCGGTCTGCGCGTCGACCTTGCCGGCGAAGATCTTGGTCAGCTCGTCTTCGGCAATGCTGTAGTACTGGAAGATGCCGGGGATGCGCGGCTCGACCGCGCGGTTCGGGTGATTGTAGGAGGCGAGTTGCGAGTTCAGGTACGAGGTGATGTACTTCTTGTCGTAGCCCGCGGCCGTCCACTCATCGAACTGGAAGTGGCTGAGCCGGTGGGCCTGGAAGCCCGACGGATACATCACCATCCACAGCGACAGGTCCTTGCCGCCGAGATGCGCGGCCGCGCTCCAGGCCGCCTTGTGCTTCTTCTCGTCGCCATTGACGCGTGCCATCACATAGACGCCCCAGCCGAGATAGGCGCAGTTCGGCGCAAAGTTGGGACCGCTGCCGAGCTTGTCCCATTTGCCGGTCTTGGAGTTATAGACATCCTCCGATCCCGGCAGGATGTCGAAGCCGACGATATCGCCGATCACGGAGGTGTCGCTGGCTTTTGCGACCTGGCCGATGTCGCCCCACCACGGGATCATCGAGCCGATGCCGGCCAGGAATTGCTGGAAGCCTGTCGTGTTGGGATCGGCGTTGAGCTGATCGGCCGGCTCGAACGGCAGCGCGTCGATGACGTCCTGGATGGCGCGAACCCAGGCCGGATTGTTGATGCGCGGCTTCATCGTGTCGACGTCGAACAACCAGGCCTTGTCCTCGGGATGCTTGGCATAGGCCGAGGCACGGCTGGCCAGGAAATAGAAGCCGAACCCGCCCCAGGGTTTTGGCGCGTCGAGATAGCCGAACGCGTTCTGGTTCTTGATCTTCTTGCCCTTGAGGAATTTCGTGACCGCCTGCACCTGCTGCCAGGTTCGCGGCACGCCCCATTCGCCGCTGTTGCCGGCGTCCTTCCAGGCCTTGGCGAGCGCCGCATCGGCGAACACGTCGGTGCGATAATTGAAATTGTGGCAGTCGCCGTCGATCGTGACGCGATAGGTCTTGCCGCCCCAGGTTCCCACCGGCGGCTTCAGGTAATCGACATAGTCGTCGTAATCGATCTGCTTCTTGACCCAGTCCGGCATCTCCGACGCCAGACCCTTGCCACACACATCGCCCTCGAACGGTGCGCCCATTTCCAGGATATCGAAGTCGACCGTGCCGGTTGCGATCGCCTGCTGCAGCCGCGGGTTGTAGTCGGCCTGCGCGAGGTCGATCCAGGAGATCTTTGCACCCGTGTAGGCCTCCCATGGCTTGAGGAAGCCGCGGAACAGCAGGTTGTGCAGGTTCTGATTGTTCAATCCCATGAAGGAGAGCTCGACGCCCTTGAACTCGCCTTCCTTGACGCTTGCCTTGGTTGGACCGAGACACAATTCACCGACCTTCTGCCAGTCCGCGTCGGTCGGCGCGCCCTTTCCGATCCCGGGAATCTGGGTGATCTGCGCGCGCAGATTGGCCTGCGCGAATGCGGCGTCGGAGAACGTGCCGAGCGCGCCTGACGTGCCCAGTGCGGCGGCGCTTGCTGCGCCTTTCAGCACCGTGCGGCGGTTCGGTCGCAATTGATGATCATGTTGCTTCATCACGAAACCCTCCCATTTTTTGACATTCGTCAAGGTCAAGCATTGGGCCGCCTGACACGTGATGATGCGCCGCTCGCGGACATGGCTGTCGCAAGGCGGTGGTGACGGAGGCCGTTTCGAGTATGCAACGGCAACATTCAAAGTCAACGAATGCACGCGGAGTTGAGACTCCACGTGCAATCAAGGACGAACGCCGCCGCGAACGCGCGAGGTCATGTAATGAAACATGTCTGTCTTATTTGCGCCGCACGCGTCGTGCAGCCGAGCGCAATGGATTAGACCGCGTCGGGCGGGATGACGCCCTTCTTGAAGATGAAGCAGCCGTAGAAGCGGCGCTCGCCGGTCTGGATCACGCAATAGGCCTTCTTCGCCAGGTCGTAGAAGGCAAATCGCTCGGTCGATGCCATCGGCAGCGAACGTCCCTCGGCCGCGTCGATCTCGCGCTGCACCTCGGCCTGCACGGGCGGGAGCTCGTCAGGCTTGCCGACGATTTCCATTCGCAAGGCCGGCTTGTCGACAAAGGAGTCCAGCGGCAGGACCGACAGGATCGCGCGGGCCGCCCGGCCGCAGGTGACGTTGTCGATGCGCAGCAGCCGGCCGAGCACGGTTTGGCGCGCCACCGCATCGGCCGGGAAATTGGTGTCGCAGATCACCAAATCGTCGCCGTGTCCCATGGCGCGCAACGCATAGAGGACATCCGCATTCAGGATTGGATCGATCCACTTCAGCATCCTTGCCTCCCTTGATCGCGGGATTCTCTGTCCCGATGTTCCCTGCTCAGCGGTCCAAGGTCTTCGACGCCCTGCCGCGATTCTTCACGATCAGCATGATGTTGCGGACATAGATGATCGTGGCAAGCCCCTGCCCGAGGATGATGACCGGCTCTCGCTTGGCGATGCCGTAGATCAGCGTCATGAAGCCGCCGCCCATCGAGAAGAACCAGAACGCCATCGGCACCACGCTCTGCCCGGCGCGCTCGCTGGAGATCCACTGCACCAGGAAGCGCGCGGTGAACAGCAATTGCGCGACCAGGCCGAAGGCCAGCCAGAAGTCGAACTTGGCGACGAACACGTCGTAGAAATAGGCGTTCAGCGCCTGCCCGAATTGAATCAACATCAGTGCACCTCGGTGGCGTCTGTCGCTCGAGTGACACCAGTCACCTCAGTGACGTCTTTCACTTCAGTGACATCAGGCGTCGGCTTCTTGCGGCGGATCAGCCACCACACGCCGGCGAGATCCATGATCCCGATCCAGAGCCGGTCAAAGAAGCCATAGTTCGACACGCCCGAATGGCGGGGGCGATCGATCACGTCGACATAGGCGATCTCAAGACCCTCGCGGCGCACCAGCGCCGGCAGGAAGCGATGCAGCCCATCGAAGTAAGGCATCGACAGGAACACCTCGCGCGGGAACGCCTTCAGCCCGCAGCCGGTGTCGCGGGTGCCGTCGCGCAGGATCATGCCGCGCACGCCGTTGGCGACCCGCGACTGCATCTTCTTGAAGCCGGTGTCCTTGCGACCGACGCGCTGGCCGGCGGCGAGTCCGACGCGGCCTTGACCTTTCTCGATCGCCGCGATCAGGTCCGGCAGGAATGCCGGATTGTTCTGCCCGTCGCCATCCAGTGTCGCGACGATGGCGCCACGCGCATGGCGGACGCCGCTGCGCACGGCCGCGGATTGTCCGGTCGATGTGGCATGGCGGAGCTGCCGCACATTGGAGCGCTGTTTCATGATCGCGGCGAGCCGGTCGCCGGTCGCATCGGTCGAACCGTCATTGACGTAGACGATCTCATAGGCCCAGCGGCCGTCGAGCGCCGTGGCGATCTCCGCGATCAGCGGCGCAATATTGTCGGCCTCGTTGCGAACCGGCACGACAATGGAGACGGCGACCGCGGTCTGGTCGGATTCAGGCAATTCGGCACTCGTGTTTTGCTTGCGGTCCGTCTATGGAACCCGCCCGATCCGGCCATCGGGCGACCGCTTTTATGGGGCGGACGCCCTCCCCGCAACCCTTTTGAGCCGCTCCGGCGAGGGCCCGGCCAGGGACACGATGGTGCCGTCCTGCTGGATGGCGAAACCAAGGCGGCGGGCGGCAAACCAGTAGCGCACGGCCATCGCACCGACGATGCCGACCAGCGCGCCGGCGACGACGTCGCTCGGGTGATGGGCGAGCAGCACCAGGCGCGTGGCGATGATCACGATCGCATAGACGAACATCGGAACGCGCATCTGCGGCCAGACCGCGGAAACCGCAAACGCCAGCGCAAACGCCGTGGTCGCATGTCCCGACGGCAGGCTCGCATAGGCCTCGGTGCCGGCGAAATGCTGGAAGTTGAAGGCGTTTGCCTTGCCGCCGACGAAGGGCCGGCCGCGGCCGACCACGAACTTGAGGATGTCGGCGATGATGTTGGCCAGCGCAACAGACAGAAACAAATACTGCAGCCGTGTGCCGAGGCCTGCGAGCACGATGCGGGAGGTGCCGCGCATCGCGGGCGCCGCGATCACGACGGCAATCAGCAGGACACCGAGCGCAATCAGCACGTAGGTGTCCTTGCCGAAGTCGGTCAGGATCCGCACCCACCACAGGCTCGGCGTGCCCCGCGCCGGCATCAGGCTGATCTCGGCGACGTCGACCATGTACATCAGCGTGACGACGCTCGCGCCGATGATCACCGTGAGCCACAGCGCGTGACGCGCCGCGCGGCGTGCGGCTTCGGCGCGCCGCGAATGCGAGGGTGCGCGGACCAGTTGCGCAAAGGACGCCCACGTCAGGGCGAAAAAGCGTCCGGCGTAATTGTGCTGCTCGATCGTCGGCGGATGCGCGGTCATTATTCCGTGCCCTCGGAGCGGAAGATCGCGATCGAGATCGCGCGGCCCTGCGAGATGTTGTAGCCCTCGATGCGGACGGGCGCGTTGTAGCGCAGCCCGATCGCCTCGGCGCGCTGGATGAAGGCGCGCTCCGAACGCGACTCGACCAGCGCGAAGCGGCAGGTGCCCTGCCCGAGGAAGTCGGCAGCGCCCGAGCCGTCCGTCAGCAAGGTCGAAGTATCGGTCATGAACACGAGGCTCGGCTCGTGGAAGCCGGCAGCCGCCGACCTCGGGCCCACACAGGTGACGTTGCGCAGCGCGCGCGCCACCTCCTGGCTCGGGAACATCGTGGTCAGCCGCGGCAGCACCACGCCGTAGGTGGCAGCCGCCATCAGCGCCGCCGCGATCACGGCGTTGAGCAGCGATCGCTCGGCGCGGCTGTCCTCGAACAGCCACCACGCGATCAGTCCGGCCACCATGGCACCCGCATACAACGGCCAGGCCGGAAACACCGGCTGATGGATCGCCTTGATCGCGCCGACGATCACCAGCACCGCGCCGAACGCCGGAATGACGAACCACCAGGCTGCGCCGCGCGTCAGCCAGGAGCGCGACAGCACGCGCCGCTCGACGGCACCGATCGTCAGGATCGCGATCGCCGGATAGAGCGGCAGCACGTAATGCGGCAGCTTGGTCAGCGCGACCTCGAACACGATCCAGGACGGGATCAGCCAGGCCAGCAGGAACTGGGCGCCGGGCTCGCGCCGCGCCCGCCACACCGCGGGCGCCGCCATGCCGGCGAGCGGTGCGCCCGGCCAGAACGTCACCCAGAACAGCAGCAGATAGAGCCCGGGCGGCGCGCCATGGGATTCCTGGGCGCCGAGCTTGGCCAGCATGTCGCCGCCGACGGCATCGGCAAAGAAGGCATCGCCGGCGCGCAGGAAGATCAGCACGAACCACGGCAGCACCAGCACCAGCACCCACATCAGGCCCCAGACCGGACGCAGCCGCCACAGCCAGGCCGCCGAGCGGTCGAGAATGGCCAGCACCAAAATGGTGAGGCCGACGAACATCAGGATCAGCCCCTTCAGCAGGATGCCGACGGCGAGCGCGGTCCAGAAGATCGCCGGCCACGACCATGGCGGCCGCGCCGGATCCTCGCCGCGCTGCCAGGACAGATAGACCCGCGCCATCGCGCCCATCGCGGCGACCACGGTGAGCAGCTGCATCGCGTCGGTTTTTGCCAGGCGCGCCTCGACACCCAAAAGAATCGAGCTTGCGATCATCAGCGCCGCCAGCACCGCGCCCTGCCGCGACAGGAACGCCAGTGCCGCCCAGTAGGTCAGCAGCACCGCGCCGATCGCGCCGAGCAGCGACGGCACCCGGTAGACCCAGATGCGCAGCTGTGCCTTCGGCACCCCGAGCGCCGAGATGGTCTTCAGGCTCGCCGCCTGCAGCCAGTAGATGCCGACCGGCTTCTTGTAGCGGACGTCATCCTGGAAGCGGATGTCGACATAATCGCCGCTCTCGACCATCTGCTTGGTGGCCTGGGCAAAGCGGACCTCGTCGCGGTCGATCGGCGGGATGGTGAAGAAGCCCGGCAGGAACAGCACCAGGCAGGTCAGCAGCAGGAACAGAATCGCGCGCGGCTGGCTGGCCGTCGCAAACTCGAACGCCATGAACAGCCTGCGGCTGGAATGCGCAGGTTTTACAGACTGTTGCCCTGCGCCGAAGCGGGGTTGGAGGGTCTCCACCATGGGCTTCGCATACGATGAAACCGGTGCCCAAACAACTGCGCAGTTCCGCCCGTCCCGGATGGTGTCATTGCACCCGGATCACGACCGTGTCAGCGGCGCCCGTGGCGTCGATCACGGTGACGCGGGCAAAGCCCGGCCCGGGCGGATCGATCAGGCGCTGGCGGCGGCTATCGATGTCGCCGGCCGAGATGCCGTTGACCAGCACGGTCAGCGGCAGCACGCCGCCGGCGACCTTGACCGGCATCGCCGCGTTACGGCCGCCTTCGGAGCGGTCGACGTCGATGCGCGAGCCGTTCAGCGGGAACTGGATGTGTGGCGCCTGGTCCGAGCCGGTGCGGACGAGCTCGCCGAGCGGCCGGAACCGCCGCAGCGGCAGCGGCAGTTTGGCGTTGCTGGCGAGCAGGACGCTCTTCGGCGGCTTCGGCAGCGCCGCCGGGATCTTTCCGGTGCGCGCGAAGGCATCGAACAGGATCGGAGCCGCCGCGGTGCGGCCAACCAGGCCTGGCACCGGTGCGCCATCGGGACGGCCGACCCAGACGCCGATCGTGATGCGGCCGTCGAAGCCGACCGACCAGGCGTCGCGATAGCCATAGCTGGTGCCGGTCTTGAAGGCGATGCGGTTGTGCACGCCGTTCTCCGGCGGCGGAGTGCCGAGCAGGACGTTGCCGACCTGCCAGGCCGAGGCCTGATCCATCAGCCGCATCGTCTCCCGGTCGTCGCTCGCCAGCATGATCTCGCGCAGCGGCTTTGTCGCACCAAGCCGCGCCAGCCCGGCATAGAGCTGTGCGAGGTCCTGCAAGGTCACACCGACGCCGCCGAGGCCCATCGCAAGACCGGGTGTCTCCTCCTTCGGCAGGACCAGGCTGGTGCCGGCCTGCTTCAGCCGCGACGACAGCCGGCTGGCGCCGACGCGGTCGAGCAGCGCAATCGCCGGGACATTCAACGACAGCTGCAGCGCCTTGCGCACGGGCACGGTGCCCTGGAACGTCATGTCGAAGTTTTCCGGCGCGTAGGAGCCGAACCGGATCGGCCGGTCGTCGATCAGGCTGTCCGGATGGACAAAGCCGTCCTCGAAGGCGAGGCCATAAATGAACGGTTTGAGCGTCGAGCCGGGCGAGCGCACCGCGCGGGTCATGTCGACCTGCCCTGCCCGTCGCTCGTCGAAATAATCCGGCGAGCCGACGCGGGCGAGGACGTCGCCGCTCTCATTGTCGACCGCGATGATCGCGACCGAGATTTCTGGTCCCTGTGCAATCGCGCGGTCGTGCGCCAGCGCTTCCAGATTCTTCTGCAAGGCTGCATCGAGCGTCAGCTTGATGACGGGCGCATCCTTCATGGTCGCGACCGCCTGATCGGCGGAATGCGGCGCCAGGATCGGGATCTGCTTGCGCATCTTCGGCACGGCGGTCGCTTTCGCCTGCGCCGCGTCGTCGTTCGACACAGTGCCGTCCTCGACCATGCGGTCGAGCACGCGATCGCGCGCGGCCAGCGCCGCTTCCGGATAGCGGTCGAGACGGCGTCGCTCCGGCGACTGCGGCAAGGCCACCAGAAGTGCTGCTTCGGCGAGCGACAGCCGCTTCGGCTCCTTGCCGAAATAGGCGATCGACGCCGAGCGGATGCCTTCGAGATTGCCGCCGAACGGCGCCAGCGCGAGATAGAGATCGAGGATCTCGTCCTTCGACAACTGCCGCTCCAGCTGAACCGCGCGCACCATCTGGCGCAGTTTTGCGTATAGCGACCGCTCGTGCCGCGGCTCGATCAGCCGCGCCAGCTGCATCGTGATGGTCGATCCGCCCGAGACGATATGCCCGCTTGTGCCGAGCTGGAACGCCGCGCGCGCCAGCGCCAGCGGATCGATGCCGTGATGCCCGTAGAACCGCTTGTCCTCATAGGCGAACAGCAGCTTGAGGTAACCGGGATCGACAGCCGTCTTGGCATCCACCGGCAGCCGCCAGCGTCCGTCCGCCATCGCGTAGGCACGCAGCAGCTTGCCGTTGCGATCGACCACAGTCGTGGAGACCTGTTTTGCTTTCTCCAGCGGCAGCGGCCCGAGCGAGACGACCCACGCCGAGAAGGCGCCAGTCATAACGAGACCAGCGACGGCGCAAGCCGCCGCCGCTTTTCTGACGCGCCGCCAGCGCTGATGTCGCGCTGGCACTATCGTCACACTCTCGCTCATTTCGCCGGCCGCACCTCGACGCTGCCGGTGCCGCTGCGGCCGTAGCGCGAGGGATTGTACATGTCCTCGACATAGGCCTGCGGCAGCACGTATTTGCCTGGCGACACCGCCCGTACGATATAGGCAGCCGTAAACACAGCCTTGTCGTTGGCGGCACGGTCGATTGCCGCGGTGAAGCGGTCGTCGCGGAACTCAGTATTTTGCGCCTCCACGCCGTCCTCGATCCAGTCCAGCTTGCCGGAGTCACCCGACGACACCAGACGCGGATTGTCGATCTCGAGACCGGCCGGCAGATAGTCGGCGACCATGATGTGACCGAACTCCGGTTTGGCTTCCGTGATCTTCAGGACAACGGCGAAGCGGTCGTTCTGTTTCGCCTTGGTGACGTCGGCCGGCTTGCCGTCGAGCGTGAAGTAATTGCGTTCGATCTTGAAGCCGTTCGCGGCCGCTGGCTCCGGCGTGACCGGCGAGCCCGACACCGAGACCACCGCCTGCACCGGAGCATCACCGGTGTTGGTGATCCGGATCGGCTTGCCGGACATCGCCTCGGCCTTGTAGCTGCGATAGACCGCCGTCTTGACCGGCTGGCCGTCGATGTCGAGGGTCAGCGTCTCCTTGGCGAGCGCGCGCGCCGCCAGCACCATCCACGCATTCTCCTGCGTCGAGGTGTAGGGCGTGAGCCCGCGTGCCGCTTCGACCCGGGCAACCGCCTGCGTCAGCGTCGCCCGCGGCGCATTGCCCTCGCCCGCGAGCGAGACCAGTGCGGCCGCATCGCGCAGCGACGAGCCGTAGTCGACCCGGCCGAACTCGATCACCGGCTTCGGGTTCAACGCATCGAGCGCGGCACTGTAGACGCGATCGGCCCGGCCCTTGTCGCCCACCAGCGCGAGCGCCGCTGCGAGTTGCGCCTTCGAGATCGGCGTTGCCAGATTGCCGAGCTTGGTGTCGGCGAGATAGCGGAGATCGCCAATCGGTGCGGCACCATTGCGCGCGAGCACGTAGAGGCCGTAGGCCAGGTTGCGGCCGCCGTCCTTCTCCGGCTCCTGAGCGTTGACGACCGAGTTCCTGATCCGGTCGAGCGCGTTCTTGAACAGCACGTCCGGCACCGCAAACCCCTTCTCGCGGGCGCGGGTCAGGAAGTCCGTGACGTAGGCATCGAGCCAGGCGTCGTCGCCGCCGGCCGACCACAGGCCGAACGAGCCGTTCGAGCCCTGCCGTGCCAGCAGCCGATCGATCGCGTCGCGGATGCGCTGGTCGATGGCGGTGTCCATCGCCAGATGCGCGCCGGCGGCGAGATCGTTGACATAGAGCAGCGGCATCGCGCGGCTGGTGATCTGCTCGGAGCAGCCATAGGGGTAGCGATCGAGCGCCTTCAGGATCGTCGCGGCGTCGAGCGCAGTCGAAAGACTGGCTGAGATCGAGACGCTGCCGGTGCCCGAGACCAGATCGGAGAACATGTCCGAGGTCAGCGTCAGGCTCTCGCCCTTCGCCAGCGTGCGGACCGAGCGCCGTGCCAGCACCTGCGTTGCCGGCTTGACGTCGAGCGCATAGTGCCGCGCCAGGGTCAGGCCGTTCGGGCCGGAGATATCGACGTCGAAGTTCGCCTGCCCTGCGCCGCCGGCCTCGAGACCGAGCGTCAGCGAGGTCCGCTGTTTGGCGGCGAGCTTCACCTTGGTGACCGGGTTGCCCGACATCTTCACCGGACCTGATGTCTTGACGTTGATCGCGTAGTCGCCGGCGGCGCCTTCGACATTGTCGATGTCCATGCTCATGGTGCCCTTGTCGCCATTGAGCAGGAAGCGCGGCAGGGTCGCGGTCAGCACCACGGGATCGCGCACGATCACGTCGGTGGTCGCGCGACCGAGCTTTGTGGCGCTCCACGCCACCGCCATCACCCGCGCGGTGCCGGCGAACTCGGGGATCTCGAAACTAACTTCGGCAGTGCCGTCGGGCCCGACGGTGACGATGCCCGAATACAGCGCCAGCGGCTTTTGCGTGGGCGGCGAGCCCTGCAGCTCGGCACCGGCTGAGTCGCCACCGCTCCTGATCTGACCGCGGCTGCCCTGCATGCCGTCGATCAACTGCCCATAGAGGTCGCGGATCTCCGCCGTCAGGCGGCGCTGGCCGAGATAGTAATCGTCAGGCGCCGGCGGCTTGTAGTTGGTGAGGTTGAGGATGCCGACATCGACGGCCGCGATCACCACCTTCGCATCCTCGCCGGGATTGAGCCCGCCGAGCTTGACCGGGATCTTCAGCGTCGAACCGGGCCGCACCAGAGCGGGCGGCGAGAGCTCGACCGCGAGCGTGCGGGCCTTCTTGTCGATGCTGACCCATTTCAGCCCGATCGCGCGGCCGGGCATGCGCCCAGCGGCGGCATCGAGCGGACGGCGCAGCGTCGTCATGATGTAGGCGCCGGTGCCCCAGTCCTTGCCGACCGTGAGCTTGACCTGCTGCGTGCCCTCCTTGACGTCCACACTCTGCGTCGCCAGCAGGCGGTCGCCGAGCACATAGACCGAGAGCTTGCCGGCCGAGCGCGCGTTGACGGAGACCGTCAGCGTCTCGCCGGAGGCGTATTCGGGCTTGTCGATCGAGGTCTCCAGAAGGTCCGGCGTGTCGGCCGAGCCGTCGGAGTACCAGCCGACATCGAACTGCACCGAGGTCACCGGACCATCGGTATCATTCGACTTGACGTCGAGGCGATAGCGGCCGGGCTCGGGCTGGAACGTCAGCCGCTGCGGCTTGTCGGCGGTGAGCTTCACATCGCCATCGGCGACGCGGCGGCTCGACTTGACAGGCTCATAGTCCCAGTACGAGCTGTGGCGGTACCACTGGTAACGCGACTCCAGCTTCAAAAGCTCATAGCGCAGCCCGTCGCGCGGCAATTGCTTGCCGTCGGGGGCGACGAACACGACGTCGAAATCGGCCTTGTCGCCCTCGGCGACGCTCTTGTTGGCAAAGGCCGGCTTGATGCCGATCAAATTGGTGGCGGGCGCCACCGGCAGCACGATCTTGCGCTCGACCGAGCGGCCGCCGCTCTCCGCCATGCGGATGAATATCTGCGCTTCCTGCGGCCTGGTCGAGGTCGGCGCCTTCTCCAGCTTGACCGGGAAGTTCGCCTCGCCCTTGGCATCAGCCTCGGGCAAGCCTTCGATCGGGGTCCGCTCATTGCTGGCGGTCTCTTCATCGGCAACGCCGAACTGGTAGCCGGGATAGCCGGGCCGCCCGGACGCGCTAGGTGCAACCAGCATGTCGCCTTCGAGCTGCAGGCCCGACGCCGGCACTCCGTACAGGAAATGGCCAGCGACCTTAAGTTCCACTGGAACTTCAGCTTTGATCACCTTGTCCTTGGCTGTCAGGTCGAATTCGATCCGTTCGGGGATGTAGTCCTCGACCATGAAGGTGGTTTCGCCGACTGACGCGCCCTTCGGGTCGGTGAAAACGCGCGCCCGCCAGGTGCCGGTCGGCACCGCCGAGTTCAGCGCGAGCGACAGCGAACGCCCGCCGGCGCCCCCGTCCGGCAGCACGGCACGGCGGAATTCGACGCCGTCGGGACGTTCGACCACCATGGTGAGCGGCGTGCCGGTCAGCGCATTGCCCTGCCCGTCGCGCAGCAGCGCGGTGAGATAGACGGTCTCGTTGGAGCGATACACGCCGCGCTCGGCATAGACGAAGGCGTCGGCACCAACAGGCGTGACGCGTCCGGCCACGCCGCGATCGCTGAGGTCGAACGGGTTGGACTTCAGGCTCAGGAAGGCATAGTCGGCCTTGTCGCTCATGACGGTCAGCATGGCCGGCGACAGCCCGCCCTCGCCCTTTGCCAGGCCGGACTCGAACAGCACGTGGCCGGCCGCATCGGTCTTGCGGGTCGCCAGGATCTCGTTGTTGCGGGCGACCAGCTTGATCTCGGCATTGGCGACCGGCTCGGTCGACGCCAGCGAATTCAGGAAGACATGGATGCCGTCATTGCCGGAGAACGCCGACAGGCCCATGTCGGAGACGATGAACCATTGGGTCGCGAGCGAACTATCCTCGTCATTGGTCGGCCCCTTCGGCGAGGCCGTCATGACATAGACACCTGGCTGCAGATCGCCGAGCGCCTGGTCGACCGGGAATGCGGTGACGACGTCCTGGTTCAGCGTGGTCGCGGTCGCAAGCTCACCGGACCAGACCTTCATGCCGCGCTCGCCGCCGAGGCTTTCAAGCTGGTAGCGGCTCAGCGCGCGCTGGAAGTCGGAGTCGATGACGGTGTTGATCAGATTGCGGTCGCCGATCCGGTAGACCTCGACATTGGCCGCCGGGGTGTTGACGGTGGCCAGCGGGATGCCGCGCTGGCCGGTCCGCGGCAGCACATAGGCCCGGCCCGTGAAGCGGACGAAGGCTTTTCGGTCGCGGACATAGATGTTGAACTCGGCGGACTTCGGCAGCGTCTCCTTCACGGTCGACGGCAGGCCGGCGCGCAGATTGATGTTGTAGCGCTCGCCATGCTTGAGCCCGTCGACGCAGAGCTGCTTGCCCTCGGCCGACAGCGCCGGCTTGTCGGTGCCGGCCAGCGCCAGATACGGCGCGAAGTCGACGCGCTTTGCCAATTCCTCCGAGAACTGGAAGCAGGCCCGCGGCGAGGCCGAGTCGGAATCGACGGTATAGTCGAGCAGGCGGAAGCCGTGCTCGTCGCGCATCGTCTCATACTGGCGGCGGACATCGGCGACCTCGCGCATCTCCAGCGACAGCCGCAAGCTATCGAGTGCCGGCCGCCACATGCTGCGCGCCGACAGCGCCTTGCCGAGTGTGGCCAGCGCATCCGCCTCCTCGCCCGGGTTGCCGGCACGCTGATAGGCGATGTAGGCCGCGGTCGAGGCGCGCTCCATCAGGAAGGTCCGCTCGCTCGAGCTCGCGGTCCAGATCTGGAAGATGGTTTTCGACAGCCGCAGCCAGTTGGCGCCGTCCTCCGGCGAGGTGGCGGCGATCTGGCCGAGGATCTGCAAGCCGGTGCGGAAATCACCGCGCTTGAAGGCGGCATCGGCGTCGGTGCGCAGCGTCGCGCTCGTTTTGTTGACGGCGCCCGCTTCGGTCTTGATCTGCGCCTGGAGCTTGATCGCGGAATCGGCGAGATCGTCGCGCTTGAATGCCTTGTCGGCGGCATGGGCTGTGCCAAAGCCAAGCGAAAGGCCAAGCGCCAGCGTGGCGCAAAATGCGGCGGCACGAACCAGAGCGGTCATGATGGATCTCCCAAAGGGCACGCGGACGGGCGCCGCGTGGGAATCAGAAAGTGCGCGAAAAGGTGACGGAGTGAAGGCGCGGAGATGAACAGGAAAAAACGTCACAGCCGGCATGGCGAAAGGCAGTCCTTCTCCCATCGCCGGTCCGTCCAAACCAGCGTCATGGGCGGCAGACAGGTCGCCCCCTAGGCAGACCCCTGCGGGCTCTTTGTCGCGCGAGGACAAGAGGTGGTTCGAAGGAACTTGGAAGAGAAGTGAATCTTTTTTGCCGGGCGGAGATGGCCACTGCGACAAATCCAAGAAGTGTGCGGATTACCTCCGCAATTTCTTTGCCTCTCCCGCTTGCGGGCCGCAGCGGGAGAGGAGCGCAGCATCGGATCCGCGTCCGCTCAGCTCGGCGGCCCCATCGTGATGGTCCGCACCCGGTTGCGGGCATCGCCGGCCGCGTTGCCATTGAGGCTCGCGCCGGTGACCTCGATGAAGGTCCGCGCGCCCTCCTGCACGCAGGTGACGAGCACCGCCACGCCCGCCCCGTCCAGCGTCCCGGCGCCGCCGATGTGCGGACCGGAGGTGAAGGTGACGGCGAGCCCGGTCTCGGTGATGGCGAACTTGCCATCCCTCAGACATTCGGCCGCCGACTTCGCCCGCGTATCCGATCCGACCTGGATCGACGGCGCCTGCTGCGCCAGCGCGGGAACAGCCGATGCCGTCAGGGCGAAACACAGGAGTGGTAATGCTGCACGCGAAAATTTATCGAACATGATCGTCTCCTTTGATCGTGCGTTGCGACCGCCAAATCGCCGGGAGTTTCCCGGCCTGGCAATCACCCGCTTAAGGAGTTTAATATTACGACGCTCGCTTTGAGCGAGATGTGGCGCCATTCACAGGAAGCGCATCATGGCGAAGATGTCGCACCTCAAGAGGGACCGCGCTCCTCCTGCCGGCACGGAGAATGCCACGTCGATCCCGGCCGGCTTATTCGCCCGATCACAAAAAATCGGTCTGAATGGGCTTGGCGGAGAGCCGAATTTTTCATATTGGCGGTGCTACAAGGCGGCCACGGTCCCGTAGCTCAACTGGATAGAGTAGCGGATTTCTACTCCGCGGGTTGCAGGTTCGAATCCTGCCGGGATCGCCAGCACCCCGTGCGAACGACATCTTGCACTGGAGCCGAAGGACTGAACGCGCCACTTAATTCAGTGGAGCTGCTTCAGGCCCTCTTCAATCGCTCTCAAATCATCATAGACCTGATCCAGAGCATCGCGCGACGGAGGGGTCGAAGAGGACTGGAGACCTCGAAGCAACTCGTTGCGGAGCTCCCTCATCCTCTCCAGCGCTTGACGGTTCTTCGCGAGCACGTAAACGGATACGAGCGTGTGAACGGCAGACTGCATTATCAAACCTATGAAATATAAGAGCTAATATGAGTCGCAGGTTACCGGATTTCTGACCTGCGGTCGAGCGGGCGCGCGTTGCAACGTCCGCGAGTTCCCCAAACCCACCGGCGGCGGTAACGAGGTGCGCGCGAGAACCACCCTGGCCAACCATGGCGGGGCCTTGGGCGGCCCTCGCGGAGGCCCGGGCGCATCGGGTCAGGAGGCGTGGGGATTGACGATGCTGTAGCCGCGCAGCGAACGCGCATGAATTCGCGTGGCCCGACCGCCGGAATTGGCATCATACGCCATCCAGGTATCACCGCCGACATGCTGCTCCAGCACGAAGACGTGGCCGCGCCGGGCTGCAACCATGCCCGGTGCCGGCGCCGTCCGGGGGAAGCGGAGCCAGTTTGCGGCAAGATTCAATTCCGGCACGATACGGCCAAACACACGTATCGCCGCACCACAGCCGCAGAACGACCGAGGGCAACCGGCGGGGCGGCCACCGACGGTCTGGCCCGGCGTGGCGCTCGCGTCAGCAATGGCGCGACGCGGACTGCTTGCCAGCGCAATTCGTTCGGAACGTTGGGTCTGGATTTGACGGCTCGGCGAGGACGAAAGGTCGCAAGGTATGGTCACATTGCATTCCGGACTATGGCCGGTGTGGAAAGGACGCGCTTCCGAAACGACGGATGCGGATACGCAAAACATAAACGCAACACATACTCGGGCGAACATGCAGGACTCCTGTTTGGGATACCTGCCCCGGGTCAACAATGACGCGGATCAGTTTGGCGAAAGTGGGTTCAAAGCAAGGCCGGTCAGCCCGATTTCAGTTTGAAAGAATGTCAGGAGGCGCTGCCGTACTTCGATATTTCACAATCAATAGCACAACAGACACCCCCTGCGGAGAACATATTCGCCTCGTCAGAACTTCCGATCTGTGCCAATCATCCGCCCATCCCGCCCGGCATGTCGCGAGAATGCGAAGCCGTCCTTATACTCACCTGTCATCGCCTACTCACCTGTCATCGCCCGGCCGTGCGCAATTGCGCACAAGGACCGGGCGACCCAGCACGCCGCGGCTTCTCGGCTGAATCACGACCGCCTCTGGAATACTGGGATCGCCCGGACAAGCCGGCCGACGCCCCCGAGGGGGTAGCGCGGATTGCGAACTCACACCCGATGGTCATCGCGGTGCCAGCCATCTCAGATAAAATTGTTGCAGCCGCGCTTATGCTTCCAATACCAGTTGCCGCCCACACAACGAAGCGAGCCATCGAACGGCTCGCGCGGATCGCGCATTCCCTGTATGTCGGTGGTCGCTCCCTCCTGCCCCGCCATACGAGACAAGCATGCGCAACCTGAACGACGCCCTGAACCGACTGAACGATCGCCTGCTGCGGCTGGAGGGCGAGTTGTTCGTGCTGCGATCGATCGCGCGGGCGTCGCTGACATCGGGCGACGAGGGTGCAGCGCGGACCCGCAAGCTGCTGGAGGGCGCGAGGCTGGCGCTATCAGACGAAACCAAGCGGCCGCTCGACACGCCGACCACGAAATATGTCGCAGCGGCGATCGCCATGGTCGACGAGCTGCTGGAGCCGCCGCGCGAGGCCGCCCCGCTGTTCCGGGTGATCGACGGCGGGCGGCGGGATGATTAGCGTAGCCTGACAAAGATCGGCCCGAGTTCGGGCTTTCGGATCACGAAGTCGTCACTGACAGATTGCCGCGCCGGCAGATTAACCGGGCCTTAAATTTCAACCGACATTTTTCAGAGAGGATAGCCCTTCGACGTTGTGAGAATTTCCAGCATGCCGGTCACTTTGGAAGTGCGAGACAGTCTGAACCAGTTGCTTCCCGATTACGGCTTCACCCTCGACCCAAGTGGGCTCGAGGATTACTCGGACCTCGCAAGGCTCCTCCTTCAGACCGTCCGCGATGGCGACTTCCGGGCTCACAAGGTCCAGTTTACGGTTGGCGGGCGATCCGTCGGCACGGCCATCCACGCCGAAGCCGCATAAGCCAGCCGGACAACGGCCAACCGCCGGCCATTCCGGGCGCTTTACAAAGCGCCCTGCACCGCCGCGTCATACGCCTCGACCGTCACCTTCGCACGCTCCGCGACGTTAGCCGCGCTCATGCCGGGCTTGTAGAGGCTGCTGCCCATACCGAAGGCACGGATGCCGGCCTTGATGTATTCGGCAAAATTTTTCTCGGAGACGCCGCCGACCGCTGCGATCAGCGCATCCGGCGGCAGCACGGCGCGGATCGCGGTGATGCCGGCAGCGCCGAGCACGCTGGCCGGGAAGAATTTCAGGCCCGACGCGCCCGACTTCAGCGCGAGCAACGCTTCCGTCGGCGAGAACACGCCGGGCAGCGTAACCATGCCGTGATGGCCCGCACGCGCCAGCACCTCGGCGTCGACATTCGGCGACACCATCAGCCGGCCTCCAACGCCATGCAGGCGATCGACGTCGGCCGTGGTCAGCACGGTCCCTGCCCCGATCAGCACGTCGCGCGGTGCCTGCTTTGCCGCGAGCTCGATCGAGCGGAACGGCTCCGGCGAGTTCAGCGGGATCTCGATCGCGGTCATGCCGGCCTCGATCAGCCTGCCCACGATCGCCTCGGTCTCCGCCGGCTTGATGCCGCGCAGGATCGCAACCAGCGGACGCCGCATCGGCGGGAACAGAACGGGCATGGTCGAACTCCTCTATCGCTTCCAGATCGCGGACGCGGCCATGGTGAGGCCGCGGCGCACCGCTTCGTCCGCATCGATCGAACGGACCGGGATCGACAATGCTTCGAACGCGATCAGATACAGCCGCGCGAGCCGCCCGGAGGCGATCAGCGTAACCGGTTCGGTCAGCTGACGCGCAAGGCCTCCGGCAATTTCAAGTCCGATCAGCGTGCCGGAGATCGCTTCGCGTGCCGCAGCCGCACTTCCACCAAACAGCAACTGGCCCGATCGCACCTGGAACAGCAGACTCGACGCCAGCGCAGGCTGGTCGTGCGCCACCTCCACCGCACGCTTGAACGCATCGATGTCCTCGGCCGCCTCCGCGCCGGCCACGGCATGCGTCAGGATGGTATCGCGCACCACGATACTGAACAGCTCGCCGGTCATGAAGGTCCCAAACCCTTCCACCATCCCCCCGCGCATGGTCACCCATTTCGAATGCGTGCCGGGCATGCAGACGACGGCGTCGCCGACGCTATTGAGGCCGACGGCGCCGAGCAATTGGGTCTCCTCGCCGCGCATCACGTCAGGCGCCGTGGCATCGCGCTGCGCGATGCCAGGCAGGATGCGGATGTCGCGCGATTGCAGCGGAACCGGAACCGCGCGGTCGAGGATATCAGTGAGACGCGCAGGCGTATCGACATAGCCGGCCTCGACCCAGCCCTGCCGCGCGCCGGCCATGCCGCAGATCACGACCGGACAATCGGCGGCCACACCGAGCGCCTCGAGATGCGACTGCAGCACGTTCGCAAAGCCGGGCTTGGCCGCGGCCATCATACCCTGATCGCTGCGGCGCTCGCCCAAAATGCCGCCGGCAGAATCCAGCAGCCACAGCCGAAAACTGCTGGTGCCCCAATCCACGGCGACGGTGGCAGCCTGGCTCATGTTATCATCGGTCCCACAATCTGCGATTCATTCGGCGCAGCGCGCGACAACAGCGGCGCCAGCCATCGAGGTCTGCTATAGCCGCTTCATCGCCGCGACGATAGGAGGCCGACCATGTTGATGAGCATCGCCGCCCTGGCCATGGCCCTGCACGGCGTGCCCGCAGTTGCGCCAGATGACAGGTCCGCGTTGCAGCGCGAGATTCGCTACCGCCGCCACGAGAGCCATCCGCCGCCCTGCGGCAGGGGCTGGGATCTCGATGACCGCGACAACCTCTGCTACCGGAACGGCGTCGTACCGCGCGCGCATCAGGCCGGCCGCTACTATCCGCTGGAGCCGATGCGGCCGCCGCAAATGACGCGGCAACAGATGCGCGAGCAGATGATGCAGCAGGCGGTGCCGTGCGCCGACCGGATGGACCTCGATATCCGCGACGGCCAGTGCCACCCGACCGGTACCGTGCCGCGCCGCTATCAGGCGGCACGCCAGCGGCGGTGGTGAGCTCGTGCATGATCCGGACCCGAAGGGCCGCGTTAGCGCAAAGTGTGAAGCGGTTTTCCCTCGCGACAAACGCCGAAGGCGTTTGCGCGGAGATCATGCGCAAAACAAAGAGCTATCAACCGATGTCGAACGCCTCGTCGGCGAGATGCTTGAAGTTGGCCTGCCAGTGCTCGGCGATCGCAAGCCGCGTCGGCACCCAGACGTGATCATGTTTCTGGATGTAGTCCAGGAACCGCATCAGCGCAGCGGCGCGGCCGGGCCGGCCGACGACGCGACAATGCAAGCCGATCGACATCATCTTCGGCGCCGTCGCGCCCTCGGCATAGAGCACGTCAAAACTGTCCTTGAGATAGGTGTAGAAGGCATCGCCGCCCGGAAAACCCTGCGCGTTGATGAAGCGCATGTCGTTGGCATCGAGCGTATAGGGGATCACGACATGCGGCTCGCCGCCGCGCGCGCGGATCCAGTACGGTAGATCGTCGGCATAGGAATCGCAGAGATAGCTCAGGCCGCCGGTCTCCATCAGCAGCCGCAGCGTGTTGATCGAGGAGCGGCCGGTGTACCAGCCGCGCGGCGGCGCGCCGGTCGCCTCGGTATGGACGCGGATCGCCTCCGCAATCTCCTGGCGTTCCTCGGCCTCCGTCATCTCCTTGTGCTCGACCCAGCGCAGGCTGTGGCTCGCGATGTCCCAGCCTGCCTCGTGCATCGCGGCGACCACCTCCGGATTGCGCTTGAGCGCCATCGCGACGCCGAACACGGTGGTGGACATTTTTCGTTCGGTGAACATCCGCCACAGCCGCCAGAAGCCGGCGCGCGAGCCATACTCGAACATCGATTCGATATTGGCGTGGCGCTGGCCGGGCCAGGGCTGCGCGCCGAGCACGTCGGAGAGAAACGCCTCGGAGGCCTTGTCGCCGTGCAGGATGTTGTTCTCGCCGCCCTCCTCGAAATTGACCACGAACTGCACGGCGACGCGCGCCTGGCCCGGCCATTTCGGGTCGGGCGGATTGCGGCCATAGCCGCGAAGATCGCGGGGATAGCGGGGGTCGGTCAAGGCAGGTCTCCTCGCAGCAAATTCGCGCGGGTTCGTAGCATGGCCGGTTGCCGGCGTCGCGCCCAGCGATCATTCTATTGGCAAATCGCAGGGTGCCACCGTCCATTTGGCGCAACAGAGCCGACGGCCTATATTCTGTATCCATTTCCGTGCACCCGAGCGCGCAACGCGTGTCCCTCTCCCCGGATCAACCTGCGTCGGCGCCTGTCGCGCCTTCCGCCCGCCTCGGCGCAATCGACGCGCTGCGCGGGCTGGCGCTGCTCGGCGTGCTCACGATCAATCTCGAGACCGAATTCCGGGTCTCGATCTTCGCGCAATTCCTGGAGTATGCGCAGGGCCGCCCCGGCGTCATCGACCGCCTGCTCGCGATCTTCATCGACCTCAAGGCCTTCGCGCTGTTCTCGCTGTTGTTCGGTGTGGGCCTCGCGATCCAGTTCGACCGGCTGGCGAAGAACCCGCGGCGGACGCAACTGTTGCTACGACGCCTGCTGGTGCTGCTCGGCTTCGGCCTGATCCATCTGGTCCTGATCTGGAATGGCGACATCCTGACCGAATATGCCCTCGCCGGCCTCGTCGTGCTGCCGTTCCTGTTTGCGCCGACCTCCGTGATCGCGGGCGCAAGCCTCGTGTTCCTGGCGCTGTATGTGATGCAGCCGGTTCTGCCGACCGTCTTTCCCTTCCCGACGCTCGGCTGGCTTGCCGCCGACGTCGCGGAGGCCAACCGCATCTATGCGACCGGCGGCTTTGTCGATATCCTCAGCTTTCGGATCCGGGAGATCGCGGGCTTCGTGCCGCTGCACAGCTACATCTTCCCCCGCACGCTCGGCCTGTTCCTGCTGGGCGCCTTGAGCTGGCGCGCCGGCTTGTTCGAGGCCGTACCGCGGTCGCCGCGATGGTTCTGGCTCGCGGCCGCCATCGCCATCGCGATCGGGCTTGCGCTGACGCTGTCACCGATCGCGCGCGCCTATTGCGGCTCAGCGGGCACGATCGCGCTGGCGATTGGTTACGCCCTGCTCCTGCTCTCGGCGGAGACGACGACAGCGGGCCGGAGGTTGCTGGGCTGGGCCGAGCCGGTCGGACGCATGGCTTTCACCAACTACATCCTGCAGTCGGTGATCCTCAGCTTCATTTTCTACGGATTCGGCTTCGGCCTGTTCGGCAAGCTCGATTCCGCGACCGGCCTTGCGATTGTGCTCACCATCTACATCGCACAAGTATTTGCCAACCGCTGGTGGCTTGATCGTTTCCGCTTTGGTCCGATCGAATGGCTGTGGCGCGCCTTGATGTACGGACGCGCACCGCCGTTTCTGATGACGCGGTGAACTTACCGGGACGCCACCCGGTGCCACTTCGCCTCAAGCCGCGCCTTGATCGCGCGGACGCGCGCTTCGTGGGCGGCCCAGAAGGCCTGGCTCGCGGCCGTAGTGCCCTGCCTGTATCGAGCATAGACCGCAGTCGGCGCAGCCAATACAGGCTGGGATGGCTTTGCTTTTGCCTCGGGCTTGGCCACGGTCTTCTTGTCCGCCTTCGGCGCCGGTGCTGCGGGCTCGACGGCCGGCGGCAGCGCGGCGACGGCGCCGGGTGCGGCGAAGGGCGAGTTCAGCGCGACCAGACGGTTGCGGGCGCGGTTGCAGTAGATCACCGAACGCGGCGTCATGGTCTCCTCGCCGTGTCCGGCGCGGTATTTCATCAGCGCACGGCACAGATCGCCCTGCGCCAGCCGCCATGCCTTGGCGAGATAGAGCACGCCGTAGTGAACGTTGATCTCGGGCCGCGCCAGCTCGGCATTGCTGCCGCGGAAGCCGAGCATCGCCGCGGTCTCCGGCCGCACCTGCATCGCGCCGACCTCGCCGACGCCGCCGATCACGCTGGAATCGTAGCGACTCTCGACGAAGGCGACAGCGTCCGCAATGTCGGCCGGCAGGCCTGTACCCGCGGCCTCCTTGTCGATCAGCGCGCGGATCTCAGCCCGTGCGGGATAGGCGGGGGTCACGGCCGGTGCCGGTTCGATCGCAGACGTTGCGTCATCGGCGGACGGCGTGTCCGTGCCGGCGTGCAGCGCAGTCGAAGCGAGCATCAAGGCCGCAGCGATGCCGATCCGCATCGCACGCCCCCGCCACCTGCACTCTGCTCCCCCAAGCGTCATGCCGCTTGGTAGACGAGCGCAGTTAAATTTTGATGGCGGCTGTCCTTACCATGGCGGCGCCGAGGCTGCCCTTATCGCGCGCCCTTTAGGGTACAGGAGGTGGTGCAGGTGGTGACGTTACCGCGGTCACACTTGATGCAGGCGTTGACGCACTGCTCCATGACCTTCGGATTGAAGCGGCTGTAGAGATTGGATGTGCAGCTGTTGGTTGCCGTCGAGCCTGTCACCTCCGGCTCGGACGACGGCCAACATCCCGCCAGCGCGAGCGTCGTGACAACGAGAATGGCGACCTTCCACATCAAGGCCTCCTGGACCTGGTTCCCCCTACTTTAGTTCCACCAGTAACCTTGCTTGGTTAGGTTAAGTTCCGGTTTCCATTGTGGACTTAGCCGGAAGCAGTATTGCTTATCCACCGGACATTTCCCCAAGGTCCGGCCCACACCAGCAAAGCCGTCAGGCAGTCCCAGCTTGGCGGCTTTGTCTTATCAAAGCGAGGATCTGGATACGATGGCCCGAACGCCGCGTTGGTCGTTCAAGGAAGACCGCAAACTGATGGAACTGGCTCGCGCCTCAAAGTCGCTGGAAGACGTGGTCAGGGTGACCGGACGCTCCCCGGACCGCATCAAGAAAATGGCGATGCGTCTCGGCCTCTCGATCAAATCCCGGTCGACCAAGCGTTAGCCTTCGGACCTGCCGGCCGCCGGCTCAAATCGGCCAATGACGCAGATTCAAGTCCCCGGCGGCGGACAGGGTTCCTTCTTCCGCACGCGGATGGTGGCTGCCTCGACCTCGCCGATCCGGCTGCAGCTCGTGAACACGAAGGCCAGCCGGCTGCATTGCCATTCCGGGCCCAGCGCCGCGCTCGCCACCGGCTCGGGCGACGTCAGGTTGAGCGTCACAAGCACGGCCACACAGGCGAACACCACGAACGCTGCGGCCAACGCCACGCCCTTGCGGGTCCACGTACTGGACATCATGGCTTTGGTTTCCTGTTCGACCGCCGGAATCTAGAATCCGCCCACCCGACTCCGTGTGATCGGCATCACAATTTGATTTGAACTTTCCGCGAGCGGTCGCCTTGCCCAGGATGTGGAGGCGATATTGCACTGCCGCAAGAACGGTCAGCGCGCAGGCTCGATCACATTACAGTTGGTGCGGCCGGACATCAGGCAGTCCTGCAGCTTGCTCGCCGCCGTCAGGTCGTGGGCCAGCCACAGGCCGACCGCGAGCATGACAGCCGCCACCAGCAGGCCGACCATCGCGCCGCGGCGGCTGCCGCCCTCGTCAGGTTCACGCATGTGACAATCACTTCCAGATCACGCAAGACGGCATCATGCCCGGCTTGCGCTGCGGCATGCGATCAATTCTGCAACAGTCGCGCACTTAAAATGCGCGGATAGCGCGAAACGCCGGCAATCCGGTTGCGAAGGTGCGACGCTTGCGAAACACTCCACGCGTCTGGGCAAGCGCGTGTGCGGGGCGATGAGCAATCAAGACCAGGAAGAACCGGGCTACGACTACAACCGTTATCGTCGGTTGCTAGCCGAAGCGACCGATGAGACGAGCCGACTCGAGCTGATCGAGCTCCTGATCAAGGAGAAGGCCCGCGACCGGCTGGAGGCGCAGCGGACATCCGACCGGGAGGCCATGACGGCCCAGACGGTCGCCAAAGTATTGGGCAACGGCCGGCGCGACCATCAGTAGCAATTTGCAGTGGCAATATGCAGTGGCTACTTGCCCGCCGCGAGCATCGCGATCGCGCCCATCAGCCCGATCAATGCGCAGGCCAGCAGGAAATATTGTAATACCGCAAGCCCTTGGCTCGGCGCCTCGGTGGCCGTGGCCATCTGGTAGATCAGGACCGCCGACGTCACGCCGCTGATCAGCATCGTTTTCGGCCATTTGCGCTGCATGAATATCTCCCCTGCTGCCCTCGTTGGACGCTGGCATTTTCGCCGGGGTTCACTTATTGAAACGGCCGAATCCCATTCCCATCACCAACAACGAAAGCAGCAAGGCTTCCTCTATGAGTGGCTTCAAGGAACCGGGTTTTGCCGACCGCCAAAAGGCGGCCATGCAGGCGCGGCAGAACATCCTGAACAAGTTTCGCGCCCAGCCGGGCGCTGACGACCCGACGGTGCAGGCCCGCGCCGCCGAACGCGCCGAGATCGCCGAGCGTCGCACCAAGGCGAAGGAAGCCCGTGAAGCCGAGAAGGCCGAGCAGAAGCGCCGCGAGGAAGAAGCCGCTGCCGCCGAAGCCGCACGGATCGCCCGCGAGAAGGAAGAGGAAGCCGAACGCGCGGCTGCGCTGGAGGCCGAGCAGAAGGCCAAGCGCGACGCGCGCTACGCCGCGCGCAAGGAGCGCGGCAAGAAGAAGCGCTGACGTTTGACAGGCTCGCCACGTCGTGACGCGGCGAGCCTGCGAAGCGACGAAGAACGGCGATCAGTTCTTCTTCATCATGCCGTCGTCTTTCTTCATGCCATCCTTCTTCATGCCGTCGTCCTTCTTCATCATGCCGCCGCCATCGTCCTTCTTCATGGCGTCCTTGGACATGGTGTCCTTCTTCATGCCGTCATCCTTGCCCATCTTGTCCTGAGCGAAGGCAGCGGGAGCGAAAGCGAGGCTGAGCGAGAGCAGCGCGGCAGTGAGGCCGATACGGGTGGTGGTCATGGATTGGTCATCCTTTGCAACGTGAGAAGTGGATCGCGACATCTGCCGCTCTCCCCTCGACGCAGGCAGGACCGCCCGTGTTACGCGATAACAAACTCTTGAGCCCGGCAGCGTGAGTGTGCAGCGCAACAATACCGGCCCTTGCCGTGACACTCTGCCTCGCACTATCAGGGCGCCTCGAACTATCGGACGAGAGTAAAGTCACGCAAAGACCGGCTAAGCTGCGCTCAATGCCGGCCTCAACAGCCATTCAAGAAGCTCATCAGGGGAAGAAACCATGCTTACGCGCCGCCACATCATCGCATCCGCGCTCGCCGCGCCCGCCGTCCTGCGGATGGGCATCGGGACCGCACACGCCGCCACCACCCTGAAGATCTCGCATCAATTCCCAGGCGGCACCATCGACAAGGGCGACTTCCGCGACCGGCTCTGCCGGATGTTCGCTGCCGAAGTCGCCAAACGCTCGGGCGGCGAACTTGCCCCCGAAGTCTATCCGAACTCCTCGCTGATCAAGACCAACGCGCAGTTCTCCGCGATGCGCAAGGGCGCGCTCGATCTCAGCCTCTATCCGATGCCCTATGCCGGCGGCGAACTGCCGGAGACCAATATCGGCCTGATGCCGGGCCTGGTGACGACCTACGACCAGGGCATGCGCTGGAAGAAGGAGCCGGTCGGCAAGGCTTTGAGCGACTTCCTCGCCGACAAGGGCATTCTGCTGATCTCCTGGGTCTGGCAGGCGGGCGGCGTCGCCAGCCGCTCCAAGCCGATCGTGGCGCCTGAAGACGCCAAGGGCATGAAGGTGCGCGGCGGCTCGCGGGAGATGGACATGGTGCTGCAGACTGCCGGCGCCGCCGTGCTCTCTGTGCCCTCCAACGAGCTTTACGCCGCGATGCAGACCGGCGCCTGCGATGCCGGCATCACCTCCTCGACCAGCCTGATCTCGTTCCGCCTCGAGGAAGTCGCGAAATCGCTGACCTCGGGCGCCGGCGCCTCCTACTGGTTCATGCTGGAGCCGCTGATGATGTCGAAGGCGATCTTCGACAAGCTGCCGAAGAACCAGCAGGACGTCATCCTGGCCGTCGGCGCCGAGCTCGAAGCGTTCGGCCGCAAGGGCGCGCAGGACGACGACATCGAGGTCGCCAAGGTCTACGAGAAGGCTGGCGCCAAGGTCAGCGTGCTCGATGCCGCCACCGTCGGCAAGTGGCGCGACATTGCGCGCGATACCGCCTGGAAGGACTACAGTGCCAAGACGGCCACCTCAGCCAATCTCTTGAAGCTCGCAACCGACGTCGCCGCATGATGCATGGTCCGATCGCGGATCAAGGAGACAGCGTAACCACGGCCACGGGCAACACGCCCGTCGCCGGGCTCGCCCGTGTGCTTGCTCTGTGCAACAACATCATTGTGGTCTTCGCCGCGATCGCACTGATCGCGGCCTGCGTGATCCTGAGCTACAGCGTGCTCGGTCGCGCCCTGTTCCACAGCCCGAACTACTGGCAGGACGAGGCCGCCGTGTTCCTGCTGGTCGGCGCCACCTTCATGACCGCGGCCTATGTGCAGAGCCAGCGCGGCCATGTCAGCATCGAGGCGTTTGTCGGCCTGCTCTCGGCGCGCGCCAATGCGATCCGTCTATGGCTGGTGGATGTTGCAAGCTTTGCGTTCTGCGCCTTCTTCGCCTGGAAGTCCTGGACGCTGACGCACGAGGCCTATGTCGACGGCCAGGTCTCGAACTCGATGTGGTCGCCGCCGCTCGCGATCCCCTACGTGCTGATGGCTGTTGGCATGACCCTGCTCTGCCTGCAGCTGCTGCTGCAGATCATCATTCCCCTGACTGGTGGCGCACGCCGATGACCGTGCTTGGTATCGGCGTCTCCTATGGGCTCGCCACCCTGTTTGCGATGTTCTCGGGCATGCCGATTGCGTTCGCGCTCGGCGCGGTCGCCGTCGTGTTCATGGCGATCTTCATGCCGTCGGCCTCCCTCGATACGGTGACGCAGAACGTCTACGAGGAGATGGCCTCGATCACGCTATTGTCGATCCCGCTGTTCATCCTCAAGGGTGCGGCGATCGGCAAATCCCGCGCCGGCCAGGATCTCTATTCGGCGCTGCACGCCTGGCTGCATCGGGTGCCGGGCGGGCTCGGCGTCGCCAACGTGTTCGCCTGCGCGCTGTTCGCGGCGATGGCGGGCTCCTCGCCCGCGACCTGCTCGGCGATCGGCTCGGCCGGCATTCCCGAGATGCGCAAGCGCGGCTATTCCGGCGGCTTCGCGGCAGGCATCATCGCCGCCGGCGGCACGCTCGGCATCCTGCTGCCGCCCTCGATCACCATGATCCTGTTCGCGGTCGCGGCCGAGAAGTCGCTGGGCCGGCTGTTCCTCGCGGGCATCGGGCCGGGTCTGCTGCTGGTGACGCTGTTCGGCATCTACGCTGTGTTCCGCTTCCGGAAAGAGTATGCGACGGCCAAGGCCGTCTATGAGGCGACCGGCAAGGATTCCGCGATTCTGCAGCACGACGAATTCACCATGGCCGAACGCTTCACCATGCTGCCACGGGTGATCCCGTTCGTGCTGTTGCTGACGGGCGTGATGATCGCCCTCTATGGCGGCTACGCGACGCCGTCGGAGACTGCCGGCCTCGGCGGCCTCTTGGCACTCGCGCTGATCGCCGTGATCTACAGCGTGTGGAAGCCGAGCGATCTGTCGCCGATCCTGAAGTCAACGATCCGCGAATCCACCATGCTGATGATGATCATCGGCATGTCGCTGCTCTATTCCTACGTGATGAGCTATCTGCACATCTCGCAGTCGGCAGCGGAAGCCATCGTCGCGATGCATCTGCCGCGCTGGGAGCTGTTGTTTGCGATCCTGATCATGGTGATCGTGCTCGGCTTCTTCCTGCCGCCGGTCTCGATCATCCTGATGACCGCCCCGATCATCCTGCCGCCGCTCCGCGCCGCCAATTTCGACATCATCTGGTTCGGCGTCGTCATGACCATCGTGATGGAGATGGGCCTGATCCACCCGCCGGTCGGCCTCAACATCTTCGTCATCCGCAACGTCGCGCCCGATATCCCGCTCAGCGAGGTAATCTGGGGCACGCTGCCATTCGTGCTGCTGATGATGCTCGCGGTGCTCTTGCTGTGCTTCTTCCCGGGGATCTCGACCTGGCTGCCGGATCTGGTGATGGGCCCTGACGGGGGGCGGTGATGCGGATCACGATCTATGAGCCGGCGCCTATCGACCCCGACAGTCAAAGCTGGATCTTTTATGCGACGACCCAGGCCGAGAAATGGATGCCCTTGCTTCTGTGGCTAGTACCGTTCGTCGTCGGCTTTCTTGCAGGCGTCGCGTTCACATGGCTGATCAAACGACGCGGCTGGCGGACCCAGATCATTCCCGCTTGGGTGATCCCGCTGATGTTCGGAACGCTGGCCTACGCCGTCGCGCCAATCATCGTCTACTTCGCGACCTTCGGTTTCTGGCCACGCGCGATCCTCGCGGGACTGACGGCATCCTTAATCTATACGTGGCCCATTTGGCTGGTGATGGGGCCCGTTCTGTATTTCTACCTAGCCTATCTCAACAAGCGTCAAAAATGGCTGAGGGACTCGACAGTAGTTTACCTCTCGGCCCTGTCCCTGACATCTGAATGTGCCTTCGTCTTTTGGCTTTCGCATTGAGCGCGATCGCGCCACGAGCCGCGTCGTAGGGTGGGCAAAGGCGCGCTTGCGCCGTGCCCACCCTCACGAGCACGCTCAAGACGGTGGGCACGTCGCTGCGCTCCTTTGCCCACCCTACCGAATTGCTTCGGCTTGTCCTCACCCCTTCGGCACACGCGCCTTCCGTGCCACGCCTTCCAGGTGTGTGCGACGCGCCTCATCCCGGCGCGCGCGTTCCCTACGGCGGCAGGGACGGCACATGATCGCAGTCGTGAAGACGTCTCCCTTGGCGATCTCGTACCACCACTTCTGCTGCCCGGCCGTCCACGTTTCGACCTTTCCGCATGCCTTGCAGGCAAACTCGATCGAAGCGTAGGTGCCGCGCTCCACGAATACGGGAATGCTGTAGCTGTTGTTCTTGCTGAGCTTGGCCGCGTCGACCGGGAGTTCGTCACGCGGGCGGGCCGGGCGAAGCTGCGCCTGCCGCGCTTCGCGAGCAGCTTGCGCGGCGAGACTCTCCGCCTTTTCGCGCTTCGCCTCCTTGCGGGCGCGGATCTCGGACCGCTTCTGCTTGTTGCTCTTCATTTTGAAGGCTTCGTAGGGTGGGCAAAGGCGCACTTGCGCCGTGCCCACCATCGAGAGCAATGCAAGAAATGGTGGGCACGCTTCGCTTTGCCCACCCTACGCATTCGCTATGAGTTCCGTATCTTTTTCGCGTTCAGCGCGGATGCTACGCGGCTCACAGGTGGCTTGCCGAGCACGACGCTCATCGCGTTCGTCGTCACCAGCAGCTTCTCCATGTCTACGCCGGTCTTCATGCCCATGCCTTCGAGCATATAGACCACATCCTCGGTCGCGACGTTGCCCGTCGCGCCCGGCGCATAGGGGCAGCCGCCGAGACCGCCGGCGGCGGAGTCGATGACGCGGACGCCCTCCTCCATGCCGGCATAGAGATTGGCGAGCGCCTGGCCGTAGGTGTCGTGGAAATGCATCGCGAGCCTGTCGGCGGCGACCTCCGCCTTGACCGCGCGCAGCATCTCGCGGGCCTTCAGCGGCGTGCCGACGCCGATCGTGTCGCCCAGCGAGATCTCATAGCAGCCGAGATCCCACAAGGTCCGCGCGAGATCGGCGACCGCCTTCGGCTTGATCTCGCCATCGAACGGGCAGCCGAGCACGCAGGAGATATAGCCGCGCACCTTGACGCCGTCGGCCTTGGCCCGCGCCAGCACCGGCTTGAAGCGCTCGATCGAGTCCGCGATCGAGCAATTGATATTCGCCCGCGAAAACCCTTCGGACGCAGCGGCGAACACCGACACCACCTGGGCGCCGGCGGCACGCGCGGCGTCGTAGCCCTTCTCGTTCGGCACCAGCACATGGAATTCGGCACCCGTGACGTGGCTGACACCGCGCAGCACCTGATCGGAGCTTGCCATCTGCGGGATTGCCTTGGGCGAGACGAACGCGCCGACCTCGACAGTCGAAAGTCCCACGGCGACCAGCGCCTCGACGAAGGCGATGCGCGCCTCGACGCTGACCGGAATCTTCTCATTCTGCAGGCCGTCGCGCGGCCCCATTTCGATGATGCGGACCGTGTCGCTCATGATGCCGCCGCCGGCTCGACTTCGGCGAGCTCGACGCCTTCACCGACGATGTCGCCGACCTTGCATTTGAGCTTCTTCAACACGCCCGCATAGGGCGCGCGCAGGGTCTGCTCCATCTTCATCACTTCCAGGGTGAGGATCGGCGCGCCCTTCTCCAGCGTCGCGCCCTCCTCGGCGAGCAACGCCACCACAGTGCCCGGCAAGGGCGCCACGATCTTGTCCTCGCCGACCTGCTCCTCGGTCTCGCCGCCGAACGGATCGACCCAGTGCAGGTCGAAGCGCCCGTTGCGGGTGCGCAGATAAAGCTCGTGGCCCTCGATCACCGCCGCGACACGGGACTTGGTGCCATCCAGCGTCAGGTCAAAGCCAGCCTCGTCGCTCGCCGAGGTCGCCAGCGCATAGTCGCGATCGCCGACCGACACGGTCGGCACCCCACCGCCATAGCGCAGCGTCACCTTCTGCTCGGCGCCATGGCCTTGCCGGAACGACAGCACCCGCTGGCGCCGGCCGACCGGCATCCAGCCAAAGGTCTGCCAGGGTGAATGCGCCTCGGCGCGCGCGGCCCTCTGCTCGTCGTTGACGATCGCGGCGATCGCCGCACACAGCTCGAACGCGCCGGCTTCGCCCTTCTCGGCGGTCAGCTTCGTCAGCTCGCGCTCGATGAAGCCGGTGTCGATCGCATTTGATCGCGTGCTCGGATGCGTCACCAGCGCCGACAGGAACGGGATGTTGGTGACGATGCCACGGACATCCGTCTCCTCGAGCCCGCGGTTGAGCTTCTCGATCGCTCCCTCGCGGGTCGGTGCCCAGGCGATCACCTTGGCGAGCATCGCGTCGTAATATGGCGAGACCTGATCGCCGCTGCGGTAGCCGGCATCGATCCGCAGGCCGTCGCCTTCCGGCGGCGTGCGCCAGGTCTTGATCTTGCCGACCGACGGCATGAAATTCTTCTGCGGATTTTCCGCGTAGACGCGCGCCTCGATGGCGTGACCGTTGAGCTTGATCTCATCCTGCTTCAGCGGCAGCGCCTCGCCGAAGGCTGTGCGAAGCTGCCACTCGACGAGATCGACGCCCGTGATCAGCTCGGTGACGGGATGCTCGACCTGCAGGCGGGTGTTCATCTCGATGAAGAACACGTCCTTGCCGTCGGAGACGAACTCGATGGTGCCGGCACCGACATAGCTCACCGCCGCGGCTGCCTTGCGCGCGGCGGCACAGACCGCCTCGCGCTGGGTCGCGTTCAGCGTTGGCGACGGCGCCTCCTCGATCACCTTCTGGTGCCGGCGCTGCAGCGTACATTCGCGCTCCCACAGCGACAGCAGATTGCCGTGGCTGTCGCCGATGATCTGCACCTCGATGTGCCTGGGGTTCTGGACGTATTTCTCGATCAGCATGCGGTCGTCGCCGAACGCAGCCTTCGCCTCGCGCTTGGCGCTGACGATCGCGTCGGACAATTCGCTCGCCGACTTGACCACGCGCATGCCGCGGCCGCCGCCGCCGGCGGACGCCTTGACCAGCACCGGGAAGCCGATCCGGTTGGCGGCCTCGGCCAAAGTCGCATCGTCCTGTGCCTCGCCGTGATAGCCGGGCACCAGCGGAACGCCGGCCGTCTCCATCAGCGCCTTCGAGCCGGACTTCGAGCCCATCGCCGTCATCATCGCAGCCGTCGGACCGACGAAGACGAGACCAGCCTCGAAGCAGGCGTTCGCGAACTCGGCATTCTCTGAGAGGAAGCCGTAGCCGGGATGCACGGCCTCGGCGCCGGTCTCCCTGGCCGCCGCGATCACGCGCTCGATGTTGAGGTAGCTGTCGCGCGCCCGCGCAGGTCCGAGCAGCACGGCTTCATCAGCCAGCGCGACATGCATGGCGTCGCGGTCGGCCTCGGAGTAGACGGCGACAGTGCGCAGGCCCATCGCGCGGGCGGAGCGGATCACGCGGCAGGCAATCTCGCCGCGGTTGGCAATCAGCAGCGTACGGAAACGCCGGTAGAGTTTTGCGCGGTCCATCTGCGTCACATCCTGAACAGGCCGAACTTCGTCGGTTCGATCGGGGCATTGGCGGCGGCCGACAGGCCGAGGCCGAGTACAAGGCGGGTGTCGGCGGGATCGATCACGCCGTCGTCCCACAGCCTCGCCGTCGCATAGTACGGATTACCCTGGCTCTCATACTGGGCGCGGATGGGAGCGCGGAACTTGTCCTCCTCCTCGGCCGACCAGCTGTCGCCCTTGGCCTCGATGTTGTCGCGGCGAACCTGGCTGAGCACCATCGACGCCTGCTCGCCGCCCATCACGGAGATGCGGGCGTTCGGCCACAGCCAGAGGAAGCGCGGCGAGTAGGCGCGCCCGCACATGCCGTAATTGCCGGCGCCGTAGGAGCCGCCGATCACGACGGTGAATTTCGGCACGCCGGCGGTCGCGACCGCCGTCACCAGCTTGGCGCCGTCGCGCGCGATGCCGCCAGCCTCATATTTCTTGCCGACCATGAAGCCGGTGATGTTCTGCAGGAACACCAGGGGAATGCCGCGCTGGCAGCACAGCTCGATGAAATGTGCGCCCTTCAACGAGCTCTCGCTGAACAGGATGCCGTTGTTGGCGATGATGCCGACCGGATGGCCCCAGATGTGGGCAAAGCCGCAGATCAGCGTGGTGCCGTAGAGCTTCTTGAACTCGTCGAATTCGGAGCCGTCGACGATGCGGGCGATGATGTCGTGAACGTCGAACGGTTTGCGGCCGTCAGCGGAGACGACGCCGTAGATTTCCTCGGCCGGGAAGAGCGGCTCCCTAGGCGGACGCATGTTGAGATTGGCGCGCGTCGGCGGCTTCAGCGTTCCAACGATGCGCCGCGCGATCCCGATCGCATGCGCATCGTTCTGCGCATAGTGGTCGGTGACACCGGACTGCCGGGAATGGACGTCGGCACCGCCGAGCTCTTCGGCGGTGACGACCTCGCCGGTCGCGGCCTTCACCAGCGGCGGACCGCCGAGGAAGATGGTGCCCTGGTTGCGCACGATGATGCTCTCGTCCGACATCGCCGGCACATAGGCGCCGCCGGCGGTGCAGGAGCCCATCACGATCGCGATCTGCGGAATGCCCTGTGAGGACATCTGCGCCTGGTTGTAGAAGATGCGGCCGAAGTGCCGCTCATCCGGAAAGATCTCGTCCTGCATCGGCAGGAAGGCGCCGCCGGAATCGACCATGTAGACGCAGGGCAGATTGTTCTGCCGCGCGATGTCCTGTGCGCGCAGATGCTTCTTCACGGTCAGCGGGTAGTAAGTGCCGCCCTTGATGGTGGCGTCATTGGCGACGATCACGCATTCGCGGCCGGAGATGCGCCCCACTCCCGTGATGACGCTCGCCGAATGCACGTCGCCGCCATAGAGGCCGTTGGCGGCGAGCGGCGACAGCTCCAGGAAAGCGGTGCCGGGATCGACCAGCAGGTCGACGCGGTCACGCGCCAGCATCTTGCCGCGCGAGGTGTGGCGGTTGCGCGAGGCCTCGCCGCCGCCGCCCGCCACCTGGTTGAGCTTGTCGCGGAGCTCGTCGACAAGGCCGCGCATCACCTCGGCATTGCCTGCAAATTCCTGGGATTTGGGATCGATCGTCGAATGAAGCGGCATGGGGTTCTTGCGCGTTTCGCTGGAGGGATCGGGGATCGAAGTCGGATTTGGCGCGAGCTTAGGCGGTCTTGTCGAACAGCTCGCGGCCGATCAGCATGCGGCGGATCTCGCTGGTGCCGGCGCCGATCTCGTAGAGCTTGGCGTCGCGCAGCAAGCGACCGGTCGGATAATCGTTGATGTAGCCGTTGCCGCCCAGGAGCTGCATCGCGTCCAGCGCGCATTGCGTGGCCTTCTCCGCGGCGTAGAGGATCGCACCGGCGGCGTCCTCGCGCGTGGTCTCGCCGCGGTCGCAGGCTTTCGCCACGGCGTAGACATAGGCACGCGAGGCGTTCATCGTGGTGTACATGTCCGCGATCTTGCCCTGCACCAGCTGGAAGGTGCCGATCGGCTGGCCGAACTGCTTGCGCTCGTGGACGTATGGCAGCACCACGTCCATGCAGGCCTGCATGATGCCGATGGGGCCGGCCGCCAGCACCGCCCGCTCATAGTCGAGACCGCTCATCAGCACGTTGACGCCGCGGCCGACCTCGCCGAGCACGTTCTCCTCCGGCACCTCGCAATCCTCGAACACGAGCTCGCAGGTGTCGGAGCCGCGCATGCCGATCTTGTCGAGCTTCTGCGCGGTGGAAAATCCCTTCATGCCTTTCTCGATCAGGAAGGCGGTGATGCCGCGCGGGCCGGCCTGCGGATCGGTCTTGGCGTAGACCACCAGCGTATCGGCGACCGGGCCGTTGGTGATCCACATCTTGTTGCCGTTGACGACGAAGCGGTCGCCCTTCTTCTCCGCGCGGGTCTTCATCGAGACCACGTCGGAACCTGCCGAGGGCTCCGACATCGCGAGCGAGCCGACGTGATCGCCGGAGATCAACTTGGGCAGATATTTGCGCTTCTGCGCCTCATTGCCGTTGCGGCGGATCTGGTTGACGCAGAGGTTGGAATGCGCGCCGTAGGACAGCCCGACCGCCGCCGAGGCACGCGAGATCTCCTCGACCGCGATGCAGTGTTCGAGATAGCCGAGGCCGCTGCCGCCATACTCTTCCTCGACGGTGATGCCGTGCAGGCCCAGCGCGCCGATCTTGGGCCAGAGGTCGCGCGGAAACTGGTTGCTGCGATCGATCTCGGCCGCGCGCGGCGCGATTTCGTTGGTCGAGAACGCATGCACGGTCTCGCGGATCGCGTCCGCGGTTTCCCCGAGGTCGAAATTGAAGATTGCCGCCCGGTTCGTGGCCATGGATCCCTCCCTTGAGATTCATCTTGCAATTAAACGATCATACGTTTTTTTATTCCGATCGCAAGCCTTTGTGCTAGAGTCCGTGCAGGCAAAATCGCAGCGCATTGAATTTGCTGCGATTTCAGGTTATAAACTTACGGTCGTTCGCTTGTTTCCTTCACTTTGGGGCAAGCCCAATCCGACCCCGAGGCTCCCGATGGCACGCACGATCGGCTCACATGGCCCCACGACGCTCGAGGCGATCCGCAAGGCCGGTGTGCGCCTGATCTTCGAGCACGGCTATGAGGCGATGAGCCTGCGCCAGCTCGCGGCCGAGGTCGGCATCCAGGCCGGCTCGCTCTACAATCATATCTCAACCAAGCAGGAATTGCTGTTCGATCTGGTGCAGGATCACATGAATGATCTCCTGCGCGAGCTCGACGTCGCGCTCGCGGGCAAGACCGATCCGGCCGACAGGCTGCGCGCCTTCGTCGCCTTCCATGTCACCTACCACATGACCCGCAAGCGCGAGGTCTTCATCGTCAATTCCGAGCTGCGCAGCCTGGAGCCGAAGCATTATGAGGCGATGGTGACGCTGCGCGGCGTCTATGAGCAGCGGCTGGCCCAGATCCTGTCTGATGGCGTTGCCGAAGGCGTGTTCGAGGTGGTTGACATCCAGGTTGCGACATTTGCGATCCTGGCGCTCCTCACCGGGCTCTGCAGCTGGTATCGGCCGGGCGGACGGCTGACCAGGGAAGCGATCATTGCGGCGCACGAAAAGCTGGTGCTGTCAGGCGTCGCACCTCACGCTGCCGCAGCCGCGCCCCGCAAGACCGCCAAACGCGCCCGCAACCTCGTCGCCGGCTAATTTCATGACGGATCAGCAACCGCTTGATGACATCGACCTGCGGATCCTGTCGGAGCTGCAGACCGACGGCCGCATCCGGATCAACGAGCTGGCGGCCCGGGTCGGCATCACCGCCCCACCCTGCCTGCGCCGGGTCAGGATGCTGCGCAGCCGCGGCTTCATCCGGGCGATCCGCGCCACGCTCGACGAGCGGCTGCTCGGCTACGAGGTGACGACCTTCGTCCTGATCCAGCTCGAAAGCCAGAACCTCGCCGCCATCGAAGCCTTCGAGGCGGCGATCGCCGCCATCCCGCGCTTCCTGCAGTGCTGGCGGATTTCGGGCGATGCCGACTTCATGCTGAAATGCGTCGCCCCCAGCGTCGACGACATGCGCCAGCAATTGCTGCAGTTCGCCGGCCTGCCGAATGTGCGCAAGATTAGAAGCTATCCAGTGCTCGGCGTGTCCAAGGACGCAGCCCTGCCAATTCCGGATGCACCGGCCGCACGGAGCCCCGCGGCCTGAGCGGACGCCCTTTGGTTCGAGGCGTTTTCCTGACGCGAACCGGTCCCCACTTCGCGGGGGAAACGCGTTAATGCGTCCAGGGCTCGCCGCGGCGGAAGGCGAAATTGTCGGCATAGGCGACCTGGCGGTGCGCCGAGTTCTTCGGCTCGATCACCTGATAGGCGATGCCCTTGCGCTCGCAATAGGCGACCGCATCCTCTTTGGTGTCGAAGTGCAGCGTCAGCTGCTGCTTCATGTCGGTCGACGAGGTCCAACCCATCAGCGGCTCGACGGTGCGCGCCTGCTCGGGCTCGTAGTCCAGTTGCCATTCCCTGGTCTTGGCGCGTCCCGATTGCATCGCGTTTTTGGCGGGCTTAAAAATGCGTGCGGTCATGGATGGTCGGGCCTCGTGGAATGTGCGACATGAGAAGTTGCGACGTCGAAGCGAATGGAGGAAACCGCCGGGTTAGTATAGACACACCGTTCAGGAATTTGATCGGTGATTCCCTAGCCCCGGATATACCCTTCGCTGGACCGGTATAGTCATTCTACCGCGCTGTGACAATCTGGCCGAGGCGGCTGGCCGAGGCCCGGGGCGCGGCCCGAAAAGCATCACAAGCGGGACCCCATGCAAATCAACGCCACACTGCCCGACAAAGGACGTGACCTCCGGCTCGACCTGTTCCGCGGGGTCGCGAACTGGGCGATCTATCTCGACCACATCCCCGACAATGTCGTGAACTGGATCACGACCCGGAACTACGGCTTTTCCGACGCCGCCGACCTGTTCGTCTTCATCTCCGGCTATACCGCCTCCTTCGTCTATGCCCGCATGATGCTGGAGCGCGGCTTCATCGTCGGCGCCACGCGGCTGACCAAGCGCGTCTGGCAGCTCTATGTCGCCCATATCATCCTGTTCGTGATCTACATCGCCTCGATCAGCTACCTAGCGCTGCGGTTCGGCGACTCCGAGATGATCAACGAGTTCAACGTCGCCGGCCTCGTCGACAATGCGACCGAGACGCTGCGGCAGGGCCTGTTCCTGAAATTCAAGCCGCTCAATCTCGATGTGCTTCCGCTCTACATCGTGCTGATGGGCTTATTTCCCCCGGTGCTTTGGTTCATGCTGCGGCAGCCGAACATCACGATGGCGGCGTCGATCGTGCTGTGGCTGGCCGCACGCTGGTTCGGCTGGAACCTGCCCGCCTATCCGGCCGGCAGCTGGTACTTCAATCCGTACTGCTGGCAGGTGCTGTTCGTGTTCGGCTCCTGGTGCGCGCTCGGCGGCGCGCGCAAGAACATGAACATCATCATGTCGCCCTGGACGCTGTACTTCTGCATCTTCTACATGATCTTCGCGCTGATCATGACCTTCGCCGGCCGCTTCCCGGCGTTCGGCGAAATGTTCCCGCACTGGTTCTTCGCGTGGTTCAATCCGAACGACAAGACCAACCTCGCGCCCTACCGCTTCCTGCACTTCGTGGTGATCGTGCTGCTCGTGATCCGCTTCATCCCGAAGGACTGGCCGGCGCTGGAGTGGAGGGTGTTCGATCCCGTGATCGTGTGCGGCCAGCAGTCGCTGGCGGTGTTCTGCGTCGGCGTGTTCCTGTCCTTCGTCGGCCATTTCGAGCTGTCGATGAGCTCGGGCTCGCTGTTCGCGCAGATCTTCGTCAGCGTATCCGGCATCGCGATCATGACGATCGTGGCCTACTACATCTCCTGGTCGAAGCGGCAGGACAAGCCGGTCAAGCCGCCTGCACCGAAGGCTCCGGCTGCGGCAAAGGCGGCGTGACATCTCCTCACCGGAATGCATCTCACGATGCATTCCGACTTATCTCCGCAAGCGTGGCGAGGTGTAGATCAGCCCGGCCCCGCCTGCGAAGTCGAGGCGACGATGCCGGCGACGTCGCCGAAGGTCTTCATGACAGGCGCCACCACCTTGTGCATCCGGGTCTTCGTCACCAGCATGTCGTGCATGATCAGATGGTCGATGCCGGTATTGAGGAAGCAATTCACGGCATCCTCCGGCGTCTCGACGATCGGCTCGCCCTTGATGTTGAAGGACGTGTTGATCAGCACCGGGACGCCGGTCAGCGCCTCGAACTCCTTCAGCACCCGATAGAGCATCGGGCTGGTGGCCTCGCGCACGCTCTGCACCCGCGCGGTGCCGTCGACATGGACGATGCCTGGGATTTTGTCGCGCCATTCCGGCCGCACGGGTTTTGCGATCAGCATGTAGGGCGAATCCTCCTCGCCCTCGAAAATCTCCGTCATCCGCTCGGCCAGCACGATCGGCGCGAACGGGCGGAACGCCTGGCGGTGCTTGACCCGGCTGTTGAGGATGTCCTTCATCTCGGCCTTGCGGGGATCGCCGAGCAGGCTGCGATGGCCAAGCGCACGCGGGCCGAATTCGCTGCGGCCCTGGAACCAGCCGATCACCTTCTGCTCGGCCAAGAGCTTTGCGGTCTCGCGGCAGATGTCCTCGCTCTTCTTCGCCTCGATCTGGATGCGCACCAGGAATTTCTCCAGTGAGCGCGCCACCTCGCGGTCGGTATAGGGCCGGCCGACATAGGCGTGGTCCATCACGAAGTTTCGCTGTGCCTTAAGAATCTCCAGCCAGCCGTAATAGGCGCAGCCGATCGCAATGCCGTCGTCGCCGGCCGCGGGCTGGATCCAGACATTGTCGAAGCCGGCCTCGCGCGCGATCCGCCCGTTGGCCACGCAGTTCAGGGCCACGCCGCCGGCGATGCAGAGGTTCTTCGCCCCCGTCGTCTCGCGCAGCCAGCGCGCGCGGGCCAGCAGCACGTTCTCGGTGTCGTCCTGCACCCGCCAGGCGATGTCTTCCCAATGCCGCATCGCCGGGCTCTTCTCCCAGCTGCCGCTCTCGAACAGGTAGGGCTGCTTGTAGTCGGTCCCCCAGGCGGGCACGCTGAGCTTGCCGTCGGTCATGTCGAGGAGATGGCCGACCTTCTCGTGCCGGCCATAGGGCGCAAGCCCCATCAACTCGCCGCACTTGTTCCAGTCACCGAACACATAGGTCGAGACGCGGCTGTACAGCGCGCCGAGGCCCGGCATGTTGTAGAACTCGTCGCTCAGCATGCCGCGCGACTGCTCCATGAACACCTTCTTGAGGCATTCGAGCGTCTTGTCTTCAAATTTGTAGTAACTCTCGGACTCCCGAGCCAGGGGCGAAACCTTGTCGCTGTCCGGATAGGCCTCCATCGCGTCGGACTGATAGTTGCCGACGCCATCGACGATCATCACGACGCCCTCCTTGAAGGGCGACACGGCGAACGCGCTGTAGGCGTGCGCGAGGTGATGCGAGACCGTTATCACCTTGTCGGATTTGGAGCGGAACAGCGGATGGTTTTCGGCGATCTTGCGGTCGGCGGCCGGGAGGAAGCCCGGCATGTCCTGGTAGACCAGGCGGTCTTCCATCTCCGGTACCGGCAGGATGTAGCAATTGCGCACGACGAGATCGACGTCGTCGAGCGTGATGCCCTCGGCCTTCAGGCAATACTCGATCACCTCCTGGTGGAAGCCCGAGGCGTGCTTCTCGCGGGTGATCCGCTCCTTGGAGATCGCGAAAGCAATGGCGCCGTCGCGCAGCAGGCAGGCGCTGACGTCATGGTCATAGGTGTTGAGACCAAGGACATAGGTATGTTGTTTGGGCATATGCACTCTCTAGCGCATGATCCGGAAAAGTGTGAAGCGGTTTTCCGAAAAGATCATGCGCAAACGTGGAACGGCGGGACACTCGGATTAGCGACATTCGGGCAGTCGGAAGTGATGGTCGTATCGACCCGATCTTCGTGGCGTGACTTTGTCGCAGACAACGCGACCGACGTTTTCTCCGGCTTTGATTCCGCGGCGCACAATCAGTTGCCGCGGCAAGATGAACAAAGTGAACGCGGCATGAACGACAAGATGAATGGAGCAAATCTTATCATTGCCTCCGCGGGGCTGTGTAACTTGACCTTACCTGCCCACCTCAATAGAGTCGCTACGCCCGCAAGAACCTTAGTGAAAATATTGTCTTAGCTCGTCTGAACCATCCGGCTCTCTCGCGCGTCTAAGTGAGACAGCTCGTATCAGTCCAGATGTTCGAAGCGACCGGGAGATCTGTATGGCTAAACGCTACAATATTCTGACGCGCTGCCTCGCAGCGTTGGCCTTGTTTTTCGTCTATGTCGTCAGCTCGTCCGCCATTCTGGTAGGCGCGACCACCTCGCCGGCGCAAGCCTGGCGCGGCGGAGGTCGTGGCTACTATCGCGGCGGTGGCTGGGGTTATCGCGGCCGTGGCTATGGCTATCGCGGTTACGGCTTCGGCGGACCTGTCGTGGTCGCGCCTGGCCCGCGCTGCTGGTGGAATGCCTATCGCGGCGTCCGCGTTTGCCGCTGGTGATCCAGTCGGCCTAACGAACGACAATTTCAATCAAGACAGATCAGGTGCGTCGGCAACGGCGCACCTGATTTTTTTAACCGCGACGATATCGCTCACCCGTCGATGATCGCGACCGCCCGCGTCCAGCCCGCCGAGGCGCGCTCGATCTTCACCGGGAAGCACGACACCATGAAGCCGGTCGAGGGCAGCTGCTCCAGATTGTGCAGCTTCTCGATGTGGCAATAGCCGATGTGGCGGCCGGCCTTGTGGCCCTCCCAGATCAGGCTGGCATCCCCAGTCTCGGCGTATTTCTTCGCGGTGTAGACGAACGGCGCGTCCCAGCTCCAGCCGTCGATCCCGGTCAGCCGCACGCCGCGCTCCAGGAGATACATCGTCGCCTCATAGCCCATGCCGCAGCCCGAGGTGACGTAATCCTGGCGGCCGTATTTGGCGCCCGCGCTGGTGTTGACCACGACGATCTCTAGCGGCGACAGCGTATGCCCGATCCGCTTCAGCTCGGCTTCGACATCGGCGGCGGTGACGACATAGCCGTCCGGCAGGTGACGGAAGTCGAGCTTCACGCCGGGCTGAAAGCACCATTCCAGCGGCACCTCGTCGATGGTCCAGGCCCGCTCGCCGCGGTTCATCGTGGGGTGGTAGTGCCAGGGCGCGTCGAGATGCGTGCCATTATGGGTCGAGAGCGAGACCATCTCCATCGCCCAGCCCTGTCCGTCCGGCAGCTCCTCCGCCTTCAGCCCCTCGAAGAACTGCAGCATGCGCGGCAGGCCCTGCTGATGATCGCTGTAGTGGATGGTCGGATGCAGGCCAGGTGGATCGGCCGGCACGTCGTTTTGCAGGGGAACGGAGATGTCGATCAGCTTGCGCGCCATGGCGGCTCCTCCAAAGCATGATCCGGAAGATTGCGAAGCGGTTTTCCGAACAGATCATGCTCAAATCAAGATTGTTCTTGTGAGCGCTACCCTGCAATCCGTATCGTCAATCGGCAAGCCACATCCGCTCGATGCCGATCCCGAGCGGCCGCGTATCGGCGCCGAGGCCGAGATCGGCCGGCGAGCGCGGCTCATTCAGCGTGAGGGTGATGGATATCTCGCCGTCCGCCGAGACGTCGGCCGGATCGACCGTGAGCATGCGCGTCCCCGCAAACGACGCCGTCGAGAAGGACACTTCCTGCACGGCGCCCTCGCCGACCCGGCAGCTGACGCGCAGCTCCGGATTCTGCGCCGACACGAAGGCGCGACAGGCCAGGGCCAGCGTTCGCGGCTCCGCGGGGCGCGGCCGCATGGTCACGCGCAGCGTGCAGCGCTTGGCGATCGACCAGGTGCCCCAATCCTCCGGCGCGCTCCAGCCTTCGGAGAGCGCAGCCGCGCCCTGCCCGTCGCGGGTGAAGTCGAGACCGTCGGCGCCGAGCACCGCGCGTTGTCCGCGCGCCTCCCGCAGCATTAGCGCCTCGCTCCCCGGCACAAGCTGCGCGACCACCCGGGCGGCGTCCGCGATCGACTGCAGGCCGAGCGCATCGCCATCGAGATTGTATTGCACGCGATTGCGGCCGAGCACACGCACTCCGGGATCGATCCACGGCCGGTCGGGCTGGCGCGCGGCGATAGCGAGATCGGCGACGTCGAAACCATGCATCGCCGCCAGCGCTTCGATCGAGTGCAAGGTCCGGTCATAGGTCTCCGGCCGCTCGTTGATCTCGCTGGCCAGCGCCTGGCCCAGCGCCCGGAAATTGACGGCGATGCCGCCGTCGTCAGGAAACAGCTCCTGCTTCATCGTCAACATGTCCTGCGCCAGGAACAGCGCCAGCGCGTCAAGTCCGGGCAGCCTTGGATCGCAACGCATCTCGCCGAAATCGCGCCGGCCCTCTTCCGAGCCAAGCGCATCGGCGCTGGCGAAGAAATTGGTATGGCCGGTCGAATGCGCGGAGAATCCACTGATCGACAGCGGCCGCGACAGGCGGACATAGCTGTCAGTCAGCGCAGCATTGACAATACCCGAGGTCAGATCGGGCGACAGGCCGATGAAGTAACGGCCGCGCAGCGCCTGCATCCGCGCGATGACGTCGCGCCGGACGAAGGAATTGTAGATCATCGGCAGATCAGCATAATGCGCCTGGAACGCATAGACGCGCGCCAGCTCGTCGCGTGAGGCGACCGGCTCGCCGCTGAATTCGAAATCGATCTCGGCGATCAGGCGGTTGCGAAAGGCGTGGTGATAATAGCCCGGCCAGTAATAGGCATAGGGCCGCCAGCTCAGCAGCGCGATCCGCTGATCAGCCAGCAGACCCGATGCGATGCTGCACGCGTCCGGCAGCAGGCCATCATCATCGCCGATGAAGGTCAGATAGTCGCCCGTCGCATGCGCAAGCGCCTGCTCCCAATTCTCCGTCATCGGCAGCACCGTCGGCGTCGCAAAATGCTTCAGCCTGGGATCGCCGAGCGCTTCGGCCAGCGCCGCGATCTCGCCATTGCCGCCATTGTTCTGGACAATGAACTCGCAATCCGCGTCGCGCTGCGCCAGCAGCGTTGCCAGCGCATGCCGCAGCGTATCCGGCCGGTTGAGCGTTGGAATGACGACTGACAGCAGCGGCATGTCAGGCGATCCGCCGCAGATAGCCGCCGGGCCAATGGCTGCCGCCATCGGCTACACCGCGCTCGTTGAACAGCGACGGCGGAGATGCCTTTTCAAATTCGCGGTGGCGCTCGAGGAAATCTGCGATCGCCGCTTTCGGATTGTTCCAGCTCCAGTCGTCCTTCGCGCCGGGCAATTCCACCAGCCCGTCCATCAAGCCGTCGGCCACGATGATGGAGCCACCTGGCTTGATCAGCGGCGCATAGGCCTCGAGCTCGGCCAGCACATGCGCCTTGCTGTGGTTGGAATCCAGCATCAGCAGCACGCTTTCGGACGGCTTGATCAGCGCGCGCACGCGGTCGACGATGTGAGGCGCAACCGAGTCTCCTTCGATCATCGTGATCTCGGATGCAAAGTCGTGCGCTTCGATGGCTTGCCGGTTGTGCGCGCGGATCTCGATGTCGACGCCGATCACGCGGCCATGGCCGAGCAGCCGGCACAGCCCCGCCGAGAACACCAGGCTGCCGCCGTGGGCGATGCCGGTTTCCAGGATCACGTCGGGCCTGAGCTGCCAGACCAGCTCCTGCAGCCGCATCAGGTCCGACGGCAGCTGGATCACGGGGCGGCCGAACCAGGTGAAGGTGTAGCTGTGGCGGTTGGCCCAGCCCGATCGCACCCAGGCGTCCGACAGCACCGCGAACGCCTCCGGTGTATCAAGCGCCAGCCGCCGCTCGCCGTGCTCGTCCTCGACGACGATCTCCGAGTTTGCCAGATTGATCCGCATCACGATGTCCCCGACGACAGCCGCTCCTGCCACCACGCCAGTGTCCGCATAGCGCCCGCCTCGAAGCCGATCGTCGGCCGCCAGCCGGTCGCCTGCAACCGCGCGATATCGGCCACGATGACAGGCTCGGAGTCCACGCCGGACACCTCCCGCGCGCCGAACGCGACAAGATGTTCAGCATCGAGTCGGTGCGCAAAGAATTCGACCACGCTGCGCAGCGTGCGCGGCTCGCCCGCGCCGAGATTGACCACGCCGGTGACGTCGCTGTCGAGCACGGCGGCAATCGCCTGTGCGAGATCGCCAACGTGGATGAAATCACGGACCTGCGTGCCGAGCGAGCAGTTGAAGACCTCACCTGCGCGCAAGCTCCGGATCAGGCTCGGGATCAGGCGGCCTTCGGCCTCGCCCTCGCCGAATGGAAAGAACACCCTGGCCCAGGCCACGCCGGCGCCACGCGTTGCGGCCGCGACAAAACCCTCGGCCGCGGCGAGCTTGGCCTGACCGTACAGCGTCGTCGGCCGGCACGGCGTCACATCCTCCCGGCACGGCACGGCGGACGGGCCATATTCGAAGCAGGTGCCGATGCCCACGATGCGACCGGTGCCCGTCGCGCGCGCTTGCTCCAGCAAATCCAGGCTCGCCGCAATCCAGGCCGTATTGTCGGGGTGATCGCGATAGCGGCCCGGTCGCGCCTCCCACGCCAGATGCACCAGATGCGACGGCCGCGCCGCTGCCATCACCTGCGCGCGACCGCGCTCGGTCAGCAGGTCTGCCGTGTGCCACGCCGCAATCGCCGGCAGGCCTGATGGCGCCGCGCCGCGGCCGCAGCCATGCACCTCGAAGCCGCGCGCCCGCAGCACCGGCAGCAAGGCGCGGCCGATGAAGCCGGAGGCGCCGGTGACGAGCACGCGCGTCATGGCAGATACGGCAAGCTGCGATCCCGCTCCGACAGGATGGGCTCGGCCAGCGGCCAGGGGATCGCCAGCGTCGGATCATCCCAACGCACGCCCGCAGCAGCGCGCGCGTCGTAGGGCGTGTCGATCAGATAAAGCAGCTCGGTGCCATCGACGAGGCTCTGGAAGCCGTGTGCGCAGCCCGCCGGGACAAACACCGCATTGCGGCGCTCGCCCGACAGCGTCACGGCGCACCACTGGCCGTAGCCTGCTCCGGCGCGCAGATCGACGATCACGTCGAACGCCTCGCCTCTCACACAGCGCACGATCTTGGCCTCGCGCCGCTGCAGTTGATAATGCAGGCCGCGTAGCGTACCTGCGTGGCGGTTGAAGGACAGGCTGTGCTGCACGAAATGATCAGGCAATCCCTGCGCGCTGAATTCGTCGGCGCAGAAGGCGCGCGCAAAGGAGCCGCGGGCGTCCTCCTCGGGCTCGACCTCGATCTCCATGGCGCCTGTCACGGGCAGAGCCTTGAACCTCATCGCCGCGCTCTCTGCTCCCCGCCTGCGTCCCACACTGTGCCGACCTCACGCTTGTTATCATGCCGTCTTCAGGTGCGACAATTCAACGAGGCGTCACCATCGGCGGCGCGCCGGGCATGTGGGCACCGCCGATGACGTCAGGCGCCTGTCGGTTTTGCGCAGAGCCACTCACGGAGACGCTGGTCGATCTCGGCCCGTCCCCGCTCGCCAATTCGTTCGTCTCGCCGGCGAACGCGGCGGCGACCGAGACCGTCTATCCGCTGCGCGCACATGTCTGCAGCGCGTGCCGGCTGGTCCAGCTGCCGCAGTTCGAACCGCCCGAGCATATCTTCCACGACTATCTCTATTACTCCTCCTACTCCGACAGCTGGCTGCGCCACGCCGAACGCTATGCCGAGGCAATGGTTGCGCGGCTCGGTCTCGACAGCGGCTCCGAGGTCATCGAGATCGCCAGCAATGACGGCTATCTCCTGCAGTATTTTCACGCGCGCCAGATCCGCGTGCTCGGCGTCGAGCCCGCGCCCGGCCCCGCCGCCGTAGGGATCGCCAAGGGAATTCCGACCGAGACGTTTTATTTCGGGCGTGCCGCGGCGGCGCGGCTCAAGGCGGCGGGACATGCGCCGCAGCTCGTCATCGCCAACAACGTGCTGCCGCACGTCCCTGATCTCAACGACTTCGTCGCCGGTCTCGCCACGCTGCTCGCGCCCACGGGATGCCTCACGATCGAGCTTCCGCATCTGCTCGAGCTGATCGCACAGACCCAGTTCGACACGATCTATCACGAGCACCTGTCGTATTTTTCGCTGCTGACCGCCGAGCGCGTGTTCGCCCATCACGGCCTCGTCGTCGTCGATGTCGAGGAGTTGCCGACGCATGGCGGCTCGCTGCGTCTCTTCCTCGCGCATGCCGATCGCGGCATTCAGGTGACCCCCAATGTCGCGGCAGTGCGCCAGCGGGAGATCGCAGCCGGCCTCGACGGCCCGGACGCCTATCGCGGCTTCGCGGCCAGGACCGAAGCCAGGAAGCGCGCGGTCGTCGACTTCCTGCAGACCGCGCGGCGCGACGGCAAGACCGTGCTCGCCTATGGCGCGCCGGCCAAGGGCAATACGCTCTTGAACTATTGCGGCGTCACCACCGAGCTGATCCCGTTCACGGTCGATCGCAATCCGCACAAGCAGGGCCTGCTGCTGCCGGGAACGCATCTGCCGATCCGCGATCCCGCCGCCTTGCGTGCCGCGCGTCCCGACTACGTCTTCATCCTGCCCTGGAACCTGCGCGACGAGGTCATGGCCCAGCTTGCGGATATCAGGATCTGGGGCGGCGCCTTCGTGGTGTCCACGCCGGAGCTGCAGATCTTGCGTTAGGTCACCCGTTTACGATCCGCTAACCCTGTTGGCCCATCCGCAGGAACGCCTCCCCGCCGGTGCTCATTGGCCCGCAGAGGGAGTGCGGATGATGGACAGGCTGGCCAGGATCGACCGGGCGCTCGACGAGGTGCTGGTGAACCTCGGGGCCATGGTGCTGCGGCTCTCCGACCCCGCCGTGACCCGGACCGACGCCGAGCGGCGTGCGCTGGCCCGGTCGGTCCGGCAATATGCCCGCTGCGCCGACCAGTCAGGCGATCCCCGGGTGCGGCGGCTCCGGGACGAATTGCAGGAGACGGTAAGGCCGAAGCTCCGCATCGTCGCGACCCGATAAAAAGTTCCAGATTTTCCTGGCTTTTTCTCTAACCATTTGAAAAATCTCGAAAACTATTTTTGAACCTTTTCGCTATTGTGGAGACTTATGATCACTGGGGATTTAAGGGCCCAGTAATTAGCGCGGCGCCGCCTGACGAACATACTCCGTTAGGCGGCGCTGTTGCTTTGTGGAATTCCACCCTATCTCCAGGTTAGTCCCCGGCGGCGCACGCCCTTAGATCCCATTGCTGCCGGTCGAAAACCCCGCCCCCGTGAGCGGGGTTTTCCATTTGTGGAGCCACCGAGCGCTGCCCCCCTATTCGACTGCTTGCAGCGTGGCCCGCGGATCGATTCCCGCCTGCAACTCTCTATTCACCAATCGCACACGCGAGGTCCTAGGATCGACGGCTGAAGTCAAACAGATGTTGCCGAATTGCGACTCCATCGCGAATTTTATCGTGTGTCGGTGCCACAAATCTACTTTGGGTTGATTTCGTTCGAACGCGCGGATTAGCATCAAGCAGTTTTTCCTAACGTGTCAATTTTAGGAGAGCTGAATGAGAAGGGCTACGGCCGTTTTGGCGATCGCAGCCGGCACTCTGATTTGGTCATCGACCGCTTCAGCCGCTTGCCACAAGATCAAAGTCTGCGATTTCACCGAGTCTCCTCCCTGTCACTGGAGTTGCCCCGACCTCTTCATCGGCAGAGCCGGCGCAGCCTATTCGATGACATTCAAACGTCTCGACCCCAAAGCGGCTTCCGCAATCGTCAACGAGTTGAGCGGCATCGGTTCAGCCCAAATCAGTGGCTCCAGCGTTACCATCAAGGAATTGAACAAATCGGACATTCCGCAGGTACTCGACAAGCTGAACATTAGCCGGGGTGCCGTCCGTGTTCCACAGTAGCCAGCTATGCCGCTGGCGTGCCTTCGTGCTCGCCTCATGTCTCCTGCCGACGTTAGGCGGCTGCGGCACCTACGTTCCGCAGCAGCAGGAGGTCTGGGAGGGGCCCGACCTCACTGGCAACATGGCGGTAGATATCAAGAAGCACATCTTCTGCGAACTCGTTCATGCAATTAAGTTCGTCAACAAAAACCTCCGGATCAATGACGGGCCGAGCATTCCCGACTCCTACGGAGTGCAGATGCAGATCACACTCACGGTCGAGGAGAATAGCGCTTTGAGCGCGGGCCTTGTCCTTAACCAGGCGATTCGTGATGGCACTTTGGGACTCGGTGGCAACCTGTCCTCTACCGCAACACGCACCGACACTTCTTATTCGTTTTACAATGTTGGCAAGATAGCTGGGCCTGCAAAGAACAAATGGTGTGACGCCCTTGAGGTCAGTGGTAGTTCGCTGCTGATGTCAGATCTCGGAATAGGTCCGTATCTTCTCAAGGCAGTGAAAGCGCAGGCCGAACTTCATTCGTCTGCGCCGGTGAAATCAGACGGACTCAAGCTCGACGTGCTGTCCTACGACATCAAGTTCGTCGTGGTATCGAGCGGCAACGTCACGCCATCGTGGAAACTGGTTAGCCTATCCGCCAATTCGGGCGGATCGCCCTTCCTCTCGGCGGGACGGACTCGCACCCACGACCTAACGCTCACGTTCGGCCCTGGTGACCCCAGCAGTCCAACATACTACGCCGCGCTGCAAACCCATTTCACACAGCAAATCGTTCAGTCCAACAACCAGCGCAGAGGTAATTGAGGGATCAAAGGCCTCGACAAGTCACACGCTAAACTACTGACTATACTAATATTTTGGTCGGGGCAGCTGGATTCGAACCAACGACCTGCAGTACCCAAAACTGCCGCGCTACCAGGCTGCGCTATACCCCGAACTTTCCGAGAAGCGTTGTCGATACACGCTTCAGGGGGCGCCAGCAAGGCGCCGATCATGGGGGCTCACCGCCCCTTGAACAGCGGGTGTGCGACGCGGTCGCCGGGCTGGATGCCGTATTTCTGCGCGGTGCCGGCGACCACCTCGAGCACGCCCTTGGCGAGGCCGCGCGACGGGATGATCTTGGTCGACAGCGGCTCGGTGCTTTCGGCGATGCGCAGGATGCGGCCGTCGGCGCCGATGAAGATCATGTCGAGCGAGACATAGGTGTTCTTCATCCACATCGATACCTCCTGCTCCGGCGAGAAGTCGAACAGCATGCCTTTGCCGTCCGCGAGCTCCTTGCGGTACATCAGGCCGGTCTCCTTCTCCTGCTCCGTGGTCGCCATCTCGACCGAGAAGACATGGACGCCGGACTTGGTGACGATCTCGAGCGGCTGAAAACTCGCCGCCTGCGCCACGGGCGCTGCGAGCACGGCGAACATCAAAGCGAGCGACGCCAGCAGGACCGGGCGAAGCCGCTCAACAACCGAAACGAAAATCATGGATGACACTCACGCCGAAGAAATTTCCGGCGGGACCCTAACCCGATGATTGCGGGAAATGCCATAGCCTAGACGTGGGCCATGAGGCTCACGTTTGCGTCAGGCCGACAGGGGCAGAACGCGCTCAGTGCGACGACAGCGCCGACGGGCCGGTCTCGGGATGGATCTCGGCCGCCATCATGCCCTTGGAGCCGGGCCCGAACCGCACCAGCACATACTGGCCGGGACGGAGCTCGGTCATGCCGAAGCGCCGCAGCGTCTCCATGTGCACGAAGATGTCGGGCGTGCCCTCGCCGCAGGTCAGGAAGCCGAAGCCGCGGAGACGGTTGAACCACTTGACCTGCGCCCGCTCCAGCCCGCTGGTCGCTGTGACCGTGACATGGGTTCTCGGCGGCAGCATCTGCGCCGGGTGGATCGCGGTCGACTCGTCCATCGAGACGATGCGGAAGGCCTGATAGCCCTTGGCGCGCTGCACGCATTCGACCACCAGCCGCGCGCCTTCATAGGCGGTCTGAAAGCCGTCACGCCTCAGCACGGTGACGTGCAGAAGCACATCGGGCCAGCCATTGTCGGGAACGATGAAGCCGTAGCCCTTCGAGGCGTCGAACCATTTGATGGTGCCGGAGATTTCGACGAGATTGGCGGCGGTGTCGCCGAGACCGGAGAAGGCATCCAGCGCCGGGTCGCGTGACCCGCTTGCATAGTCACCTGGTCCAAGTCCCTGTCCAAGTCTGTTCTGCCCTGCGCCGCCCGCCGACGGTCCGCCGAGCTTCTTGGACTCAAATCCGTCCGACCCCATGACCCCGGACCCCACACATCAATTGCGGCTCGTCCATTCTGCGACGAACCCCGAACACGCTGCCATTCATGATCAACTCACGACCGCGCCGCGCGAATCTCTCGAATCAAAAGATAACACTCCCGCTTGCGGCGCATAGCCAAAAAAACGAATCCCGGCGGAACTATGAACAGGCTTGCGGGGCCGACGAATCAATCGTCAGTTGCCTACGAAAGGTCCAAGCGTCTCGCCGATGTCGAAGCGGAGTACGAGATCGGCGACGTCGTCCTGCTCCGTTGGATCGCGGTTGATGATCACGAGTTTCGCGCCGCAATTCTTGGCCATCAGCGGAAACCCGGCCGCGGGCCACACCACGAGCGAGGAGCCGATCGCCAGGAACAGGTCGCAATGCTGCGCCAGTTCCGTGGCGCGGCGCATCTCGTCCTCCGGCATCGCCTGCCCGAACGAGACCGTCGCGGTCTTGATGGGATCGCCGCAATCAATGCAATCGGGCGCGGCGCCGTCGGTCTCGAAGCGCTGCTTCACCCAGTCGAGCTCGTAGGCGCGGCCGCAGCCGATGCAGCGGGCGTAGGTGGTATTGCCGTGCAACTCGACGACGTCATCGGCCTTGAATCCCGACGCCTGATGCAGATTGTCGATGTTCTGGGTGATGATCGCAGGAACCTTGCCGGCGCGGTACAGCGCGGCCAACGCGCGATGCCCACGGCCGGGCTTTGCGGCCGCGAATGTCGGCTGCATCGCAAAGCGGCGGCGCCAGGCTTCATCGCGCGCGTCCTGGCTCGCGACGAACTCGTCGAACGGGATCGGCCGGTTCTTGGTCCAGATCCCGCCCGGCGAGCGGAAATCGGGGATGCCGCACTCGGTCGAGATGCCGGCGCCGGTGAAGGGAACGATCGACGACGACTCGGCAATCAGGTTGCCGAGCTGCTCGACGCCGCTGCGCAAATCTTTTGCAATCACGGGGAATGATCCGGTTGGTTAGGCCGACTATAGCACGGCGCCCCCGCGTGCGAGATCAACGGCTGCGCGAAATCAGGCCGCCTTCGCAACCTCTTGCGTCGGTGCGCGCGTTATCCACTGCCATCGCTTGATCACATTGCTGCACCCCCTGCTCCAAATTCGCGCCCCATTCGCCGATGCCTATGCGCGGCGGGACAGACAAATGGGATGGGCCATGACCGAACAGGACAACCGCCGCGCGCGCGAGCGCGAAGAGATCGCCGCGCGGGTCGCGAGCTTCAAGGCGACGCAGGAGAAATTCCAGCGCGAGCGGCAGGACTATTACGCGACGACGCTCGGCAATGCCTGGGGCGGGTTCGCGCGGACCTCGCCGCAAGCGGCGCGCAGCGCGAGATAACCAACAGCCGAGGCAACAAAGCCGAGACGACAAAAAACCCGGAGCGATCAGCTCCGGGCTCTTCGTCGTCACGCGTCGCGCGCGCTACCAACCGTTATAGTAGTAGTGGTGCCGGCGATAATACGGCCGGTCGTAATAGGCGTAGGGGCCCGGTCCGTAGGCGTAACGCGGACCATAGTAGTAGCCGGGGCCGTAGCCATAATAGCCGCCATTCGCGGCGATCGCGCCGGCGGTGAGAGCGCCCGCGGCCAGACCGAATGCCAGACCCGGGCCAACGCCGCGACCACGCGCCTCGGCCGGCGCGCTGATCACAGTCGCACCGACGGTCGCAACCGTCGCCAAAACAGCCAATGTCTTTTTCATCATGACGCACCTCCTTCTTCCAAGTTCGGAGCGTCAACGCAGGCCGTCCGCGATGGTTGCGGGAACTCGCGCGCAAAGAAAATCGGCGCGCGCGTGGAACGATCGGCGCACAGCAGCGTTGCAGAAGGTGAAGTGCAGCACCTTGCGAGAGGTGAAAGCATGAAAGACTCCGCTGATGTCGTCAGGATATCGGCGGGGTTTTCATTTGCGGCAATCCATCAGCGCGATGTCGGTGGCGCAACGTCGGTTCATCACCATGAACCCGAATTCATTAGCCATGCGATCGCACGAGGTCTACCATCGGTTACTGCCGGAACAAGTTAACAACTTGCAGGTTAGGATGTTGCCGGAAATTGGGGTTGGCATCATGCCAGCATGGATGGAACTGCTGCTCAACGTGATCGGCTATGGCGGCTTCATCGCCATCGCGACGTATCATCGGCGTTCGAGCGAGAAGCTGCCCGGATCGGGCCAGGAGTAACGGCGCACTGACGCGCTCATTCGGACGCGCTAATTCGTTTTTTGCGGCGTCCCGGCCGTGCGCGTCAGGCGATCGGCCTTGACCAGTGCGGGCCGGCCCTCCTCCGGTTGCGGCCGCAGCCAGACACTCACCACCACGAACGCCAGACAGAACAGCAGACCCACCACCATCACGCGCCGGTGGGTCGGCCTGTCAGCGTTGTGAAACGACGGAACCATGGCCGTCATGCCTAGCGCAACCACAGGTCAGTGCAACGCAATGTTGCCCTTAACCTAACTTGCTAGGGTTACGGCATGATCCGGACCCGAAGGGCCGCGTTAGCGCAAAGTGTGAAGCGGTTTTTCCGACCGGATCATGCCTGCCCCCAAAGACGACTTCCCGCAGCTTCATTCACCGCTTGTGCGCAGCATATCCACAGGCGCGGCAGACCGCTTTTGCAAAACATTTCCAGTCGTTGCTGCGCACAAATCCACAGGCCGGGCGATCAGGCCTTCGCCAACCATTTCAGCGTGGCGCGGAAGCTCAGGCTGCGGGTGCCGACAAGCACGGTGCCGAACACATCGGCGGTATCGCCGGCAAAGGTTCCCGAAAACCCGCTGGCGACCTCCTGCCCGGCAAACAGCGGCCGGGCGAAGGGATCGGCGAAGGGCGAATGCTGGTTGGTAACCAGATGCCCCTTCCAGGTCCCCTCGCCGACCGTATAGGCGCCGCTCGACCAGAAATACGGCCCGCCGCCGAGCAGCACGCCGTCGCGCAGGATCAGCACACCGCTATCGCGGCCCTTCACGCCGTCGCCCATGGTGATGTGGATCGAATAGAGCCCGTTCTTCATCGGCTTCTTCATGCGGCCGCCTGCCGCGGCCCTCGTTTACAAAGCGTTAAACTTCGGCTGGCAGCGTTCGGCGGTCAGCGAGGGAGAGCCAGAATGCTCATCTATCCCGTGCCTGCCACCGTGACGCAAGCCAGAGTGCAGCTGGTGATCGACCAGTTGGCGAAAGAGCAGCCGCGCATCGTCAACGCCGCCGTGCTGGACGTCTTCGCCGCCAAGAACCGGGCCGAACGCGAGAAAGTCGAGACCATCCTCGACATCAAGGTCTGAGGCCGGCCGCACCGCTTGACCTGCCGCGCGCTTGTTCGCCGCTGCCTTCGCTCGGCTGCCCAAGTCCATCCCGGAAAAACAACCGCCGCGCCCGCCGTTAACCGAACCTCTTTAGATTCCGTAAATGCGGACCTGAGAATTTGTGTCAGGAGGTTTCAAATGGTCATCTATCCCGTCCCTGCCGCGGTGACCCAGGCGAAGGTGCAGCTTGTGGTCGACCAGACGGCAAGAGCGCCGTCGCACCAGATTCACGACGATGTGCAGAACATCGCCGCAGCCCAGGCCCAGGCCGAACGCGAGGCGCTGCTCGACCGCCATCAGGCCCTGCTCGACAAGACGGCGTAACGCCTGACCCGGCAAACGTCCGGTTCCAAGACAACCCCACCCGCCAATTGCGGCCGCGTGGGTCTTTGCGCGTTCGATGAAGGTGCGACCTTAGCAGCCCGTATAGCGCGGATCCGGCTTCAGGATTTCCTGCAGATAGGCCCTGCCGAAGCGCTCGAGCTGGCGGCGGCTCTTCCCGGTCGATGCCAGCAAGCCAATGTAATTGGCGACCTTCTCACGGGCCTCAGGCCCCAGGGAAGGGTTTGCCGAACTCAAGACTCTGTCGACAATCTCGTTCATGGCACCGCACCGCAATATGCGCAGTGCACCATCACGCCGGCGGACGGTCAAGCGGGATTTTTACGTTGCGTTAACCGCCGGCCCCCTTGCGCCCAGCGAGACGATCATCTGCAAGTGGCGCGGCGGAACGAATTCTCGCGTCACGCGTTGAAGGTCCGTACACAGTGGCGCCGGCGCTCGCGCGTCGGCTTCGAAGAACCCCGCGCTTCTCAGGCCCGGGGTTTTTCATTTCGCGGGCCACCTCACCTCGCGCCGCGAGGTCCCTGACCGCATTTAGAAGCGCGATTGCGCCGAAGCCCGCGACGAACGACATCGCGGCGAACCAGGCCCACTGTGCGGATCGTCAGAAGTGCAAGATCGTGACTGTCCGCGCCTTGCGCAAGCTGCGCGACACCCTGCCGCTTGCCCTGGTTTACTGCTATGAGAGGCGCCGAACCACCCAACCAGAACCATCCCACAAAACATCAGGGAGCCCACCACCATGCGTTTTCTCCACACCATGCTGCGCGTCCGCAACCTCGACGTCGCGATGAAGTTTTACCGGGATGCGCTGGGGCTGAAGGAGGTGCGCCGCATCGACAATGACAAGGGCCGCTTCACGCTGGTGTTCCTGTGCGCGCCCGATGACGTCGAGGCGCTGAAGAACCAGCCGCAGACCCGCGGTGCGCCGCTGGTCGAGCTGACCTACAATTGGGACGAGGAGAAATACGGCGAGGACCGCCATTTCGGCCACCTCGCCTACGAGGTCGACGACATCTACGCGACCTGCGACAGGCTGATGAAGCTCGGCATCACCATCAACCGCCCGCCTCGCGACGGCAACATGGCGTTCGTTCGCTCGCCCGATCTGCACTCGATCGAGATCCTGCAGAAGGGCGATCCGAAGCCGCCGGCCGAGCCGTGGACCTCGATGCAGAACACCGGCCACTGGTAGTCGTTCCATACATTTTCGATGCTGAAGTCATGTCGCGCGCCGTTTTCGAACATCGGAACGGCGCGCGACGCGCCGCGTTGTCCACGCAAATGAGAGCGAGGAGGCAACGATGGGAAGAGGAATTTTGCTTTGGCTGTTGGGTGTGCCGATCCCGGTGATCATCCTGCTGTGGTTGTTCTTCGGCCACTAAAGTTCATTCGACGCATAACGCACGCAAGCACATGCCTGACGTGCTCGGGGCCCTGCCATGATGCGGGGCCTCATTTCTTTTGGCTTCGATTTTTCTTTTTGGCTTCGATTTTCTTGATCTCCGTGCAATTCCGCCCGCGCCTCCCCCGCAAATGTCAGCTAGAACTCCGGCAACAAAAGCGGGAGACGAACGCGTGACGGATAGCAAGAAACTGACGATCTGGGGCCGGGCCAATTCGGTCAACGTGCAGAAAGTGCTGTGGTGCCTGGCCGAACTCGGCATCGACTACGACCGGATCGATGCCGGCATGCAGTTCGGCAAGAACGACCAGGCGGATTATCTCGCGATGAATCCCAACGGACGGATTCCGACATTGGTCGATGGCGACTACGTGCTGTGGGAATCCAATTCGGTGATGCGCTATCTCTGCATGGCCTATGGTCAGGGATCGCCGATCTATCCGGCCGCACCGCAGGCCCGCGCCGGCGTCGACCGCTGGCTCGACTGGACGCTGTCGACCTTGCAGCCGGTCGATCGCCCGGTGTTCTGGGCGCTGGTGCGCACACCGGTCGAGAAGCGCGACATGGTGCAGATCCAGAATGACGTCGATGCGGAAGCCGTGGTGTGGGGAATCGTCGATGCGCGGCTTAAGAGCCGCCGCTTCATCGAGGGCGATCCGTTCACCATCGCCGACATCGCGATCGGCTGTTTTGCGCGGCGCTGGCTCGGCGTCGAGGGAGTCAGGAAACCGGCGCTGCCGAATCTCGATCGCTGGTTCGCCGAGCTCGGCCAGCGTCCGGGATTCCTGCGCTTCGTCGCGCCGCCGATGTCCTGACCAAACTCCTCAGCGCCGGGCGCCGGCGTCGACGCTGATGCCGCCGCCGACCTTCATGCACGTCCCCGTGCCCTCGACCTTGACGAAGCCAGGGCCGAACTCCGCGCAGGAATTGCTGCGCGCCGTGCCCTTCAGCGGCAAGGTCTTGTCGATCGTCGGCGAGGTATCGGTCTTCTTGGGCGTGCCCTGCTGCGCAAACGCAACGGCGGGAAGGAGAGCGACGATGACGATGATGGATTTTCGCATACGCGACTCTTAGCGCGCGAAGCGTCGCGAAGCTACCGGACGAACTTCACGCCAAACGTCCGGCCGCGGCGCCAGACCACTTCGCAGTTCCGCCCGGTGCGGGCATCGCGCGAGAACGCCAGCTTCAGCTTGGCCGGCAGCGTGTTGTTGTCGTCGACGATGATCTTCGCGCCTGACGAGGAGATGTCCTCGACCACACAGGCCCGCGCGGCAAAGCCGCCATCGAGCGTGATCCAGCCGGACTGGCGCAGCGATTTGCGCGCATCGCGTTTCTTGGTGGTGCCGAAAGCCATCTCACTCCATTCCCAAGATGCCAGCCGTATCGCCTGAGGCTTACCAAAGGGTTGCGAAACCCCTCCGCATTGTCCGGATCCCGGGATTCTCCGGGGGATCGCGCATCAACAGAAGGACCGCTTTGGGTGCTTGCCCCCCCGCCCAATCGCCACTATACGTTCGCCCGTCGCCAGCCGTTCGCCGGCAGCGGCCAGTCCGGCAAATCTCACACCTAACGTATTGATTTGCCGGGGGTTTTGCTCCCTTCGTCTATCGGTTAGGACGCCACCCTTTCACGGTGGAGAGAGCGGTTCGATTCCGCTAGGGAGCGCCATTCCGGCTGGTGTAGGCTCGCTCCCTTGAAACAGCCGGTCATCTCGCGCAGCCCCGACGTGACGAGCGGGTCCACCGTTTTCCACGGCACACGGGTCCCCGTCGAAACGCTCTTGGACTATCTGGAAGCGGGCTAGTCTAGTTCTGCGCGGGACAATGTTTGTCCTCAACCAGCCCTGCTTCGAGCATCCCTTCGTATAGCTGTTGGGCAGAACGTGTCTTGCCGTAACTTTCGTGCACATGAATCGCGAAGTCACCAGGATCGTCGTCCCAGCAATAGGGTTGGTAATTATCCTGGCGACGATCGTGTTGGTGCTCGGTAGGTAGTGACCTCCCCAGGCTTCCACTCAGTGTCGCGCGAGGACGTCATCGCGTTCCTCGACGAGGCGCAGCGACTCCGCTAACACCGATCGCGCTTCGCCACCCGCAACACCATCCCTGCCCGCGCCGGCCTGAACTTGCGCGGAAAGCGGGTGCGCGCGTCGTAGGTCGCGCCGGTCAGCCGCGCATCGATCAGGTCTGCGCCGCAGAAGATTGCGATCGAGATGAGGAATGCGACGTCGACAAGCCCGGCGCACGCCCGAATGCTTTGGACAGATCCCTTATCGCCGTGAAACGAAGAACCGAAGGTTTACCCTCCCGGACAATGGTCGCTTTGCTGCGCTCGCAAGGCGGCAACACCATCGCGCGCGCGACCGCGCATCGCAATTTCATCAATCCATGGAATCTAAGCTCAACAAACTCATCCGGGTTTACTCTCATTTGCCCGATCCTCGCAGGCCCCATTCGTGAAGAACGCCGATGTCAGGACAAGGTTTCGGCAGCATCGAATCGTCGCACTGGCCACTTGCGATGGAGATGCCGTGCAGCGAAAGCCGCGGAATCTTTTGGTCGTTGTGTTCACTTTTGGACATTCAAATCGGCCTCGATGGACCATCATTGCCCCGTCACCGCCCGGTCAAGTGGCATCTACCGGTGATGAGAACGCCGGTCGCGCTCCCGCCATTCGAAGGAGTTGCGGCAGATGAGCCGACGTCGCTTCAATCACACCGAGAGCTTGCAGAAACGCCTGGCCAATTTTGCCGCCGAGGCGCGCGAAAAGGCGCTACGCCTGCCGCCTGGTCCCGAACGAGACAGTGAACTGGAAAAGGCGCGTCGGGCCGACATGGCCCAGCACCTGGACGAATGGGCCTCATCCCCGGGCGCCAAACCACCGACCTGAAGCATGTTCCGGACCCGAAGGGCCGCGTTAGCGCAAAGTGTGAGGCGGTCTTCCCTCGCGACAAACACCGAAGGCGTTTGCGCGGAGATCACGCGGGAGGCGTGGCCATGATCAAGCTCGATGATCGCACGATCGCCAACATGGACGTCATTCTCGAGGACGTTTGCAGGGGGCTATCCCGCCACGGCGGTGACCACGAGAGCCGTAAATTCATCGCCATCAAGTTGGCGCAGGCCGCAAGGAAGGGCAACGTCACACTGGGCGGCCTGGAAATCGTTGCGCGACGCGCGCTTGGTGAACTGAAGCAGCGCAAGTCGGCCTAGAGCATGATCCGGAAAAGTGTGAAGCGGTTTTCCCTCGCGACAAACGCCGAAGGCGTTTGCGCGGAGATCATGCTCAAACAAAGAACTAAAGCGCGATGATGATTCGACCCAATCTCATCGCGCCTTAGCTCGAGCAAGCTCCAGGGTGTGAGATCATGGATCTGGTATTCAATGTTGCGCTCGCCGCGATCGGCGTCGTCGCGGTTTCGGTTCTGGCATTGCGGCTTGGACTGAGATGGGCCTTTTCCCGCACGCTCAGGAATCGCTGACCCTGCGGCGAGAACTAGGCCGCGTGACTTGGGGCGATTACCGGTTGGCCGCGACGCGCGCCGTATCCGACCGCTCCGCCGTCGCCGTGTCCTGCGGCTTTTGCGGCTTGACGCAGGTGCTGCAGATCACGAGCTTCCGCGCCAGCCAGGCATCGGTATCGGCCGCCATCGCCTGATTGTTGCTGGAGGACTGCGCCACGGCCCGACTGCGCCGCGACGATTGAGGCGCATTGGGGTTCGGTCCGGCGCCGTCCCAGGCGTAGGGACCGCTGCCGAGCGAAGCCTGGCTGCCCATCATGCCGGTTTGCGCGCAGGCGCCGAGCCCGAGCGGCAACAGCAGGATGGCGGCCTTGCCGGCCCAATTGCGAACAACAGACATGATCATCCCACTCTGGCACTCTTCCTGTCTTAGACCTAAGACCAGAAGAGCTAACAATTCCTTGATCTCCGACGGTCGCAGCCAAAGACGACGGGATTGAGACCGACCAACCAGACCTGACCGGGATTCGCTTGATGCCTGCCTCTGCCCCTGCCCCTCGCGCCAACGGCGCGCGCGTCCTCGCCGACCTCAACGCGCTGCGCGCCATCGGCGCCTACAAGACCGGCGTGCACAAGCCGACCTTCTCGGCCGCCCACAAGGCCTCGCTGGAATGGCTGGTGGCCCAGCTCCCCGCGGCAGGGTTGACCGGCGCGATCGACGGCATCGGCAATGTGCTGACGACGAGCGCCAAGGCCGGCCCAAAGCTGCTCGCCGGCTCGCATCTGGAAAGCCAGAACCATGCCGGCTGGCTCGACGGCCCGCTCGGCGTGGTCTATGCGCTGGAGGCCGCGCGCGTCCTTAATCTCGACACAGATGTGAACGGCGCGGTCGAGCTCGCGGCGTGGTGCGACGAGGAAGCCCATTTCGGCCATTTCCTCGGCAGCCGCTCCTATGTCGGCGCGGTGTCCGAGGCCGATATCGACGCCGCCCGCGACCGCAACAATCCGCGCACCATGCGCGAGGCGCTGACCGAGATGGGTTTTGCCGGCCGGGCGCGCACCCACGCCGAGCCCGGCCGCCACATCGGCTATCTCGAGGCCCATATCGAACAGGGCGAGACGCTGGAAAGCGGCGCGCTGAAGATCGGCGTCGTCACCTCGATCGTCGGCATCTGGCAATTCCGCATCACCTTCACCGGCGAGCAGAATCACGCCGGCACCACGCGGATGGCGATCCGCAAGGATGCCGGGCTCGCGCTGGCGCGGTTCTGCGTCGCGATCGACGAGAGTTTTCCGGGCCTCTGCGGCCCGCGCACGGTGTGGACCACCGGCCGCATCACGCTCGATCCCGGCGCGCCCAGCATCATCCCCGGCGGCGCCGAAATGCTGTTCCAGATTCGCGACGCGGACCCGCGCGTGATCGATCGGCTGGAAGCGCATCTGCACGAGATGGCCCGCAGCGTCACCGCGCAGGGCCGCTGCAGCGCAGCCGTCGAGCGCATCCGGAACGGCCTGCCCGCCCATATGGACGCCAGCTTCCAGGACGCGATCGAGGCGGCCAGCGCCGATCTCGCCGGCGGCAAATCGCTGCGGATGCCGAGCGGCGCCGGCCACGACGCCCAGATCCTCGCCACCATCATGCCCGCAGGGATGCTGTTCGTCCCCTCGATCGGCGGCATCAGCCATCACTGGACCGAGAACACCGACGATGCCGACATCGTCACCGGCGCGGAGGTGTTCGTGGAGGCGTGCCGGCGGCTGCTGATGCGGTGAAGTAGGCGCGAAAGGAACCGTGCGTGGCTGCCGACGTTGGCAGCCCGATGAGCGTGACCATACGACCGACCCGCGCCGACGTCAGACTTGCCGGCCTCATTGCGCAGAACACCAATCTGCCGACCGAGAAAGCTGCTGGCTGTCTCACCTGGGCGCCGACGAGCATCTCCTGAACGCGCTTGCGATCGGCTGGTGGCTGTGGTGCCGCAACAAGCCTACGGCCCAGCGTTTGCCAGCGATCATGTGTTGGCAACGACATTGGCGAGTGCGTTGCTCCCGCACATCCTCAAAACGATCTTCGATCAGGAACGCCCCGACCGGTTGACCATCCGCGGACATCTCCACGGCGTGCCGCGGTCAGGCAACAAGATGGACGCCTTTCCATCCGGTCACGCCATCCATGTCAGCGCCCCCGCCTCGGCCGCATCGCGCTTGCCTGCCCCTTTACGCAACCTGATCTGGCCCGCAGGCGCAGCGCTTGTCGCGACCAGCATCGTCTTGCCGGCGCATTGGGTGCGATGTCGTTTGCGGGCTCGCGATCGGGGTCGGGCTCGAACGGCTGATGCGGCGCCTCACGAGTTACGAACAAATCTAAAGCGCTGGCTCACGCGCCAATAGAAAACCCCGCCAAAGCGGGGCCTTCGTGAGAGCGAAAATGGTCCGGCGCTACTACCATTTCTGCCGACCGTACCAATCGTTCACTTCCTTGGTGGCCTGATCCTTGGCGTAGCCATAGCGCTGCTGCAGTCGGCCTTCGAGCTGGTCCTGCTTGCCGTCGATGATATCGAGATCGTCATCGGTCAGCTTGCCCCACTGCTCCTTGATCTTGCCCTTCACCTGCTTCCAGTTTCCTTCGACACGATTCCAGTCCATGGCGGTCCTCCTTCGAACATGGGCTGCATCAACCGGACAGGCCGGGCATCGTTCCTCACGGCGATTGCGGCATGATTTCGCATAACGCTTCGTCGCGGATAAGAACACGCGCACAAACGTGAGGAGTATGGCTCCGCTCATCTATCCTGCGGAATCATTATTCTCGGTCGGTAATCACGTTTATCGCCCTAGCGTGCGCTGAATCGACTCGAGCGTTGCGCGCACCCTCGCGCAATTCGCCTGCAGTTCGGCGCGAAGCACGCGGCTGCGCTGGACTTTCCGCTCGGCGTCCTGGATGGCTTGATCGATCCGACGCTTCGGGGCCCGGAACGACGGACGTCCCACCACCAGCACTTCGCCGAACGGCACGTCCATCAACGGCGTGCCGTCCGCGCCGGCGATCTCGAATGCGTCCGCCTTGGGGTCCTTTCGTATCTTCAGCTTCTCGACCGACATTTCCAGCGCGGCGCGGCAGGTGTCGATGTAGGCCGCTTCCAGCGAGGAGAAGTCCGACCCGATCGTGTCCTCGTAACGCTGCCCTTCGGACGTGTAGTGGAAGAAGAAGTGAGGCATCAATCCGTCCCTCCGAGATATCCGGGATCGAAATCCGCCAGCTCATAGAGCGCGTGGCGGTCCTTGATGTGCAGGGTGCTCCGGCTGAGCTCGATCAGGCCCTGGCTACGAAGCGTCTGCAGCATCCGGTTCACGTGGACGGTGGAAAGCGCAAGGACATCGCCGAGCTCCTGCTGTGTCAGGGGGAAATCATAACCGCTTCCGTCCGCCGAGACCTGCAGGCGATGCGACAGTTCGCAGAGCAAATGCGCCAGCCGGCCTCGCGCGGACCGGCGGCCGACCGCGACCAGCCACTCCAGCTGGATCGCAGCCTGAATCGATGTCTCGCGCCAGATCGCGGTCGCGATCGCCGGACGATCCGCGATCAGCTTGCGCAACGCTGCCAGCGGAATCGGCAGAACGACCGCAGCCGTCAGCGCCTGGACCGACGTTCGCGCGCGCTCCAGCACCAGTTCCGCCGGATTGACCATTTCACCGGGCAGATAGACCGCGACCACCTGCTGGTCTCCTTCGGGAAGCGTCCGGACGGCCTGCAACATTCCCGAGCAGACCAGAAACAGCGCGGAAAGGACACCTCCCTCTGCGGTCACATGGTCCCCCTTCTCGACCTCGAGGGCGGATGATGCCGCCGACAGCAGCGCCTGCTGATCTGCAAATGACAAGGCGGTCCGGGACGCCAATTTTGACAGGAAGGGTGCGATGTCCAGCGACGGTTCGGCAAGACGTCGCCGCTCCGTGAGCCCGGCCTTGGCCGGTCGCGCCTCCAGCCAGGACCGCAGGTCCGCATTGAACTCCAGAAGCTTGGCTTCCTTGATTAACAGCGACCTGAGCGAACCAGACCTATCGAGGGCGAGTTGCCGCCGCTCGCGGGCGAGTTGCCGTAGCTCCTCGGATGTCCTGCTGCTGATGGTCAACTGATGCAGCATCCATGTCTCCAACCACGGACAATCTCAGTTGTAATGGGCTTGTTCCTATCCGGCGGGAACGAATCCACCGCGTCTATCCTTATCCCATTCAGCCTGTCTTGAGAGGAATTATCAGATGTGCGAAGCAGCACAGACAAAGCACGGGCGGGCAAATGGATCAGCAAAGCTTCCCTATCGCTGGCGTCGGCGCTTCGGCTGGAGGCGTCGAGGCCCTTGAAGGTTTCTTTCGTGGCCTGCCATCCGAGGTGAATTTCGCGATCGTGATCGTGACCCATCTGGCGGCCGAGCGAGAAAGCTTCCTGCAGGAGATCATCCAGCGTCAAACGTCCCTGACCGTGATCGGCGTGCAGGACGACATCGATCTCGAGCCTAATCACGTCTATGTGCTGACACGGGCCGTGATCGCCACGGTCGAGAAAGGGCGCCTCATCCTGCGCGAAATGGCGCAGCGAGAACGGAAACCCGTCGACATTCTTTTCAGCTCGCTGGCGGTCGATCTGGGCGAGAAGGCCGCCGGCGTGGTATTATCAGGCGGCGATGGCGACGGCGCACTTGGCATCAAGGCCATCAAGGAGCGGGGCGGCCTGACCTTTGCTCAGGTCGCCGACGGGTACGGTCCCGGTCAACCCGACATGCCGGAAAGCGCCATTGCGACGGGATTTGTCGACTTTGCCATTCCGGTGGAAGCGATGGGCGAGAAGCTCGTTCAATTCGCACGAGGCAATCAGTTGATCGAAAGCCTCGTTGAAACCGCCCAGGACGGCGATGAGGACAGTGCGGCGCGGGAGGCGCTGCCGCATATCTACGCCATCCTGCGCAGCCAGATCGGGCATGACTTCAGCGGCTACAAGGTCCGAACATTCGCGCGACGGGTCGCCCGCCGGATGCAGGTGAGCCAGCTCAACACGATCGATGCCTATCTTGAACTGCTCCGGAAGGATCCACACGAGGTCAACGCCCTGTTCCGCGACCTCTTGATCAACGTCACGAATTTCTTCCGCGATGCTGATGCTTTCGACCATCTAGCCGAGCTCGTCATTCCCAAGCTGTTCGAGGGACGCGGCGCCGCCGATACCGTTCGCGTCTGGATTCCCGGCTGCTCGACCGGCGAGGAAATGTACTCGATTGCCATCCTGCTGCGCGAATATATGGAAAAGCTGACCGCGGTACCGCGCGTGCAGATTTTTGCGACCGATATCGACGAGCGCGCCTTGTCGGTGGCGCGCACGGCGCGCTATCCGGCAGCGTTGCTCGACAGCGTTTCCGAGCAGCGGCAGCGGCGTTTCTTCGTGCAGGACGGCGGCAGCTTCATCGTGTCCCGCGACGTTCGCGACCTCTGCATCTTCTCCCCGCACAGCGTGATCAGGGACCCGCCGTTTTCGCGGATCGATCTCGTATCCTGCCGCAACTTGCTGATCTATTTCGGGCCGGACATGCAGAGCCAGGTGATTCCGACCTTCCACTATGCGCTACGGAATGACGGCTATCTGTTCCTGGGATCGGCCGAGAATGTCAGCCAGTTTCAGGATCTCTTCGCTCCCGTGGAAAAAAAGCATCGGCTGTTCCGGAAGCGGACGGACGGCAATTCCAGCCTGCGGCTGCCGATGATGGTGACCGCCGTCAGAGCCGGCCACCTGGCGGATTTCGTGCCACGCCGCCCTCCGATGGCCGGCCTGCTGCTGCGTCAAATGATCGACGAGCACGTGCTGGAACGCTTCTCGCCCGCCCATGTGGTGGCGAACCGCGACGGCGATGTCGTCTACTACTCCAACAAAACCGGCAAATATCTCGAACCGCCGGCTGGCGTGCCGACCCGGCAACTCCTCACATTGGCCCGGCGCGACCTGCGGCTGGATCTGCGCACCGCATTTCGCGAAGCGGTCGAAACCGGCCACAGCGTTTCGCGCGAGGGCATTGCGGTCGAAGGCGAAGCCGGCGTGCAGATCATCAACCTGCAGGTCGAACCTTTGCCGATCCAGGGCGAGGAAGCGCTCTACGTCGTCCTATTCCAGGACCAGGGCCCGCTTCTTTCGCGAGAAGAGGCATTTTTGCGCGCCAACTCCAACGATGCCGGCGCCGCGGCTCAGGTCGAACGCGAGTTGCGGGAAACCCGCGACCGTCTGCAGTCGATGATCGAGGAGTACGAGACCGCGCTGGAAGAGCTCAAGTCGTCAAACGAGGAGCTGGTGTCCGTCAACGAGGAGATGCAGTCGAACAACGAGGAACTGGAAGCGTCGAAGGAAGAGCTGCAATCGGTCAATGAAGAACTGCACACGGTGAACTCGGAGCTCAACGGCAAGGTCGAGGCGCTGGACCGCGCCAACAGCGATCTGAACAATCTGTTCGAAAGCACCGACGTCGCGACCATCTTTTTGGACCGGCACCTGGTGATCCGCAGCTTTACGCCCGCCGTCGCCCGAATCTTCAATATCCTGTCCAGTGACCGGGGTCGTCCCATCACCGACCTGTCGAGCCGCCTGCGCTTCCCCGGACTTGCCGACGACATCAGAAACGTCATGGTGGGTGAAACCCTTCTGGAAGGGCGGGTCAGCGCCGAGGATGAGCAAACCCACTATCTCGTGCGTCTGCTCCCCTACCGCGACGGTGACCGGAAGAACGACGGTGTCGTGGTCGCCTTCGTCGATATCTCGAACATGACCCGCGCCGAACGGCGACAGCAGGTGCTGATCGCCGAGCTGCAGCACCGCACCAAGAACCTGCTCACGGTGGTCCAGTCAATTGCGCGGCGGACGATCGACAAGAGCGCCACGCTGGATGAATTCCTACAGCGGCTCGCCTCCCTCAGCCGGGTCCAGGACTTCCTGACTCAGGATGAGAGGTCGATCATTGATCTCGCCGAACTGGTCCGGCGCGAGCTTGACGCGCTCGGCGCCCTGCAGCCGGATCGCGTCCAGGTGAGCGGGCTGCGGGCTCCGATCCCGTTCCAGCTGGTGCAGACGCTCGGCCTCGCCGTTCATGAGCTCGCGACGAACGCACTGAAGCACGGCGCGCTGAAGCATCCGACCGGCACCCTTGCCATCAGCTGGAATGTACACAAGGAAGGCGAACATTCTTTCCTGACATTCGACTGGCGCGAATCCGGTGTCTCGATTCCGCAGCCCCCCAAAAAGCGTGGGTTCGGCCGAGAACTGATCGAGCGGGCGCTCAGCCAGATGGTCGACGTCACCTGCGAGATGAAGTTCGAGAAAGACGGCCTGTCCTGCCACATCGAACTGCCCTTCGACGGCAAGACCTCCCGTGACGAGGAGCCGGCTTGAGCTTCCAAGGTCTTGTGCTGCGGAGTGATTTTGCAGGACGTGTGACAAATTCGACACGACGGGCAAATCAGAAAAACCTGTCAAGCCTCGCAAGTAAAAATATTCCGATTTACGCGAACTTCCGATTATGCTAACAATGACGCATCTCACCCGTCACGAGGGGCGCTCGCGAACGCCACGAACGTGGGTGCAGATGCGGTGGCCGCTGAGCGTGCGACAGGCGTGTGTGCGCAAGGCGGACGGCGAAGTCGTGTGGGCCTGCCGCCCCGATGTTGGTGGTAAGCACGCGAACAGGCTAACGCCTGTCGCTAACGATGGTGACACAAACGCAGAGTCTCACCAGGGCGAGCACGTATAAGCCGTAAAGCCATCGCGCAGGGGAAGTCGGGCTGTCTCGGCTGCACCTGTATGCTCGTGTGCGCAACTTCTACTCATTGCGCACGAGACCTCGGGTGCAAGTGAGCGCCCGGCTTTCCCTGCGCCCTCGATCTCGAGAGAGGGCGAAACGAGATGGAAACCTCGGGCAAATCATGTCGCGAGAACGCGAAGCTGTATTCACACAATTGCTGTCATCGCCCGGCCAGCGCGCAATTGCGCGCAAGGACCGGGCGACCCAGTACGCCGCGGCCTCTCGGTTCAAGCGCGACGGCCTCTGGAATACTGGATCACCCGCATGCGCGGGTGATGACACCGGCGACGCGGGTGATGACACCGGCGAGCTGGCTCGTCCTTCCTGACGCAAAGCTTAATCCTCGCGCAGTCGTGACGCCTCGCCGCGACAAAATGCGGCGCGCGGCGCCACGCGAAACGGAACGGACCATGGCCCGATCGCCTTGCAAAGCGTGCGTTTTGCGGCCATTTCTAGGTGGAACTGAGGTCCGATACCCCCTGATGCTGCTGCTCGAGTCGCTTCCAACGGTCATAGGCGCTGCCGCCATCGCTCCCGCCTTGCTGATCCTGTGGCTGGTGATCGCGGCCGACGAGCGGCCCGGCCCGCCGATGCAGGTCTGGCTGGCCTTCGTGCTGGGCGCGGCCTCGATCTCGCTGCTCGGCCTTGCGCGGGCGCCATTCAACGCCCTGCTCGCGATCCCCGGCAATCCCTGGATGACCGTGGCGCTGCGCTCGGTGTTCGGCGTCGCCGCGCCCGAGGAGATCGTCAAGGTGCTGGTCATCGTCATCGTGACGGCGCGGGCGCGGCGACGCTTCGCCACCGACCCGATGGATGCCGTGGTCTATGGCGCGGCCGCCGGCCTCGGCTTTGCCGCTTACGAGAACCTCGCCTATCTCGTCCAGCACAAGGACATGTGGCGGGCGCTGGCGGCACTGCGCAGCGTGCTGACGGTGCCGTTTCACGGCGCGCTCGGCGTCATCGCCGGTGCGTATCTGGCGATCGCCCGCTCCGGCACCGCGCTCGGCGCCAACCGCCACAACCGCGACTGGGCGCGGATCTCGAGCTGGGCACTGGTGCTGTTTGCGCCGATCGCGCTGCATGCCGCGTTCGACTTCCCGCTGCTGACGATGCAGCGCAATCCGGACCTCGGCTCGACGACGCGGCTGCTGCTCGGCTCGGCCAGCGTGCTGATCGGCTTCTCCTCGATCGGCTTTGCGATCCGCCTGGTCCGCCGCCTCGGCAAGCATCACGCGCCGCGCACTGAACTGGCGCGCGAGCGGCTCAGCCAGCTGCGACGGATGTGGGCGCTGCTGCTGCTCGGCGGCGGTGCGGGCTTTGCCGGCGTCGCCTTCCTGCTGACGTCGCTGCATCACTGGTACATCAATCCCGAGCGCAATGCCTCGTTCATCCTGGTCCCGATCGGAGTGACATCGATCACCGTCGGCCTGTCGCTGCTGATCGCGACCACTGCGGTCTATCTGTTCGGACGCAAGCGGCTGCGCACGACATCGGAAGGCTTTTCGTCGGCGTCCGGCCAAGGCTAGGCTGAACATCCAAAGGGAGATCTCGCGATGACCCTTCCCCACGATCTCGACGACCTCAAAGCCAAGATGAGCGCCGCGGCGAAGGCGCACTGGAAGGCGTTCCTGTTCGAGGGCCTGCTGCTCGTCGTCCTCGGCATCGCCGCGATGATCGTGCCGCCGCTGGCGAGCCTCGCCGTCACCATCTTCCTCGGCTGGATGTTTTTGATCAGCGGCATCGGCGGCCTGATCGTCACCTATTGGGCGCGCAACATGCCGGGCTTCTGGTGGTCGCTGATCTCGGCCGCGCTCGCGGTGCTCGCCGGCATGCTGCTGCTGGCGCGGCCGATGCAGGCCGTGCTGACGCTGACCATCGTGGTCGGCGCCTATTTCCTCGCCGAGGGCGTCGCCAGCATCATGTATGCGCTGGAGCACCGCCGCGAATTGTCGAACCGCTGGTCGTGGCTCTTGATCGGCGGCCTCATGGACATCGTGATCGCGTTTTTCATCATCGCCGGCCTCCCCGGCTCGGCGGAATGGGCGATCGGCTTGCTGGTCGGCATCAATTTGATGTTCGGCGGCGCCACCCTGATCGGTGTGGCCCTGGCGGCACGCAACGGCTGAATCGGTCGGGCCGGACCTTGCAGGGGGTGACAAGGCCGATTAGCTCCGCTATAGAGCCGCCCCATGATCACCCGCGCCAACAGCTATTTTTGGTATTTTACCTACGACAGCTCGCTGGCGGCAGGAGGATCGCGCTCAATCTGAAGAATTGCAGCACAAGTCCGAAACAAGCCGCCAGACCTGGCGGCTTTTTTATTGCCGGCAGGTTTCAACCACAGGAGCCCGCCGTGTTGAGCACGACTGACGATCTCAGAATCAAGGAACTGAAAGAGCTGAGTACGCCCGCAGAAGTCATGGGCGAAATCCCGCGCACGCTGACCGCGACCAGGGTCGTGATGGGCGCGCGCAACGCGATCCACGCGATCCTGCATGGACAGGACGACCGGTTGCTGGTCGTGGTCGGCCCCTGCTCGGTGCACGATCCGGCCGCCGCGATCGATTATGCCGAGAAGCTCGCCACCTTGCGCGAGGAACTCGCTGATAAGCTCGAGATCGTGATGCGGGTCTATTTCGAGAAGCCGCGCACGACCGTGGGCTGGAAGGGCCTCATCAACGACCCCGACCTCGACGGCAGCTTCGACATCAACAAGGGGCTGCGGCTGGCGCGCAATGTGCTGTCGGCGGTGAACAATCTCGGCCTGCCCGCCGGCGCCGAATTCCTCGACATGACCACGCCGCAATACATCGCGGACCTCGTGTCGTGGGCGGCCATCGGCGCGCGCACCACCGAGAGCCAGATCCATCGCGAGCTGGCCTCCGGCCTGTCCTGCCCGGTCGGCTTCAAGAACGGCACCGACGGCAATGTCCGGATCGCGGCCGACGCGGTGAAATCGGCCTCGCATCCGCATCATTTCATGGCGGTGACCAAGGGCGGCAAGTCGGCGATTGCGGCCACCTCAGGCAATGAGGACTGCCACGTCATCCTGCGCGGCGGCCGCACGACGAATTACGATGCCGCCAGCGTCGATGCGGCGGCGAGCGAGCTCAGCCGCGCCGGCGTCTCGACGCGGCTGATGATCGACACCAGCCACGCTAATTCGAGCAAGAAGCCGGAGAACCAGCCGCTGGTCGCGGCTGACATTGCCCGCCAGATTTCAGGTGGCGAGCAGCGGATCGTCGGCGTGATGATCGAGAGCAACCTGGTCGCCGGCCGCCAGGACGTCGTGCCCGGCAAGCCGCTGACCTACGGCCAGAGCATCACGGATGGCTGCATCGACTGGGCAACGACGGCGGAGGTGCTGAAGGGCCTGGCGGATGCCGTGGCCACGCGGCGTGCGGCAAGGCGCGGCGATTTGAAGGAGAAGTCGGCCTGACGCAGCCGGTCAGATTGAGCAATGGCGGCAGAGCGCACAGGACCGCGCTCCGCCCGCCTGAGACCGACGAACCGCTGCTAGCAGCCGCGGCAGATGCTCTTCAGCTTCTTGTCGAGGGCTGCGTCTTCCTTGTTGATCGGATCGTTCGGATTGGTGAGATTCTTCTCGCTCGGCACGTCGCTGGGACGCGGCTGACGGTGACCGACCGGCGCCTGGATCGGGCCGGAATTTTTCTGCACGGACGACGAACCACCCTGGGCAAACGCCTCGGGCACCCCGACCAGCGCCACCAGCGCCAGCGACAAAACGATCTTCCTCATTTTCACCTCTCCCGCCTGTCCTACCGCGTCCGTTCCGGGACCTCGATGGTCGCGCAATTCCGACGTCCCTGCGCCGCGCAATCCTGCACCTTCCGTATATCGGCCATCGTGCCAAGTAACCAGATTCCTGCGGCCACAAGCACCGCAAAGAATCCGAACATCACCGCATTTTCGACCGCACGGTTGGCTTCGTCCTCCGGCTCCTTCGGTCCCTCCCCGCCCTCGGCCATGGCGTTCACGGCTTCGGCGGATAGAGATGAACGTCGCCGCAATAGTCGACGACACGATACTGCCGATCGCCCACGGCTTCACCGTCCCCGGACTGCGACAAATAGGATGGGCCGATCGGCGCCTTGCCGTGGCCGCCGGGGATATCCAGCACGTATTCGGGCTGGCACAGGCCGGAAACGCGCCCGCGCAGCGCCCGCATCAGTTCCTGCCCCTGTTCGATCGTGGTGCGCAGGTGCGCGGTGCCCGGCGCGAGGTCGCCGTGATGGAGGTAATAAGGCTTGATCCGGCACTCGACGAAGGCGCGCATCAGGGCCTCCAGCGTCACGGCGTCGTCATTGACGCCGCGCAGCAGCACCGACTGGCTGACCAGGGGAATGCCGGCATCGGCGAGCCGCCCACAGGCCTCGCGCGCCGGGCCGGTCAGCTCGCGCGGATGGTTGGCATGAACGGCAATCCAGGTGGTCGCTCCCGTCACCTTCAGCGCCGCGATCGCGTCATCGCTGATCCGCATGGGATCGGCGACGGGGACCCGGGTGTGAATGCGGATGATCTTGACGTGATCGATCGCAGCCAGGTCAGCCATGATCTCGGCGAGCCGCCGCGGCGACAGCATCAGGGGATCGCCGCCAGTTAGGATCACCTCCCAGATCTCGGGATGGGCGCGGATGTAGTCCAGCGCGCCGGCATAGGCGTCGTCCGACAGCGCGGTCGCCTTGCCCGGCCCGACCATCTCGCGGCGGAAGCAGAACCGGCAATACACTGCGCAGACATGAACCAGCTTGAACAGCACGCGATCGGGGTAGCGGTGCACGATGCCCGGCACGGGCGAATGGGCGTCGTCGCCGATCGGGTCGGCGTTCTCGCCGGGCTGCTCGACGAGCTCATCGGCAGTCGGGATGAACTGTCGCGCGATCGGATCATCGGGGTCGGCGGTGTCGATCAGCGCGGCGATGTCAGGCGTGACCGCAACGGCGTAGCGCGCCGCGACCCGCTCAAGGTCGGCCAGCGCCGCTGCCGGCGCCAGGCCGGCATCGACCAGCTCGCGCGGCTGGCGCAAGGTCGCGGCCAGTTTGGGATCGATCCTGTTCATGCTTCTCCTGCAGGCGGTGTCCACACCACCTGGTCCACCCGCGGCGCCCCGCTCGCCAGCATCACCAGGCGATCGAAGCCGAGCGCGACGCCGCTCGCCTCGGGCATCTGCCCGACCGCAGCGAGGAAATCCTCATCCAGCGGATAGCGCTCACCATAACGCCGCGCCTTCTCGTCCATAGCAGCGGTGAAACGATGGCGCTGCTCGGCGGCGTCGGTCAATTCGCCAAAGCCGTTGGCGAGCTCGACGCCGCAGGCATAGACCTCGAACCGCTCGGCGACCCGCGGATCATCAGCCTTGGTCCGCGCCAGTGCGGCTTCGGGCGTCGGGTATTCGAACAGCACGGTCAGCCGGCCCTGGCCGAGATGCGGCTCGACATGTTCCACCAGCACCTTGCTGAAGATGTCCGACCAGGTGTCGTCATCCGAAACCCGCACCCGCCCAGAGGCGGCCGCCGCCAGCGCGGCGCGGTCACCCTCGCCATCCCGGATCGTCGCCAGCAAATCGATGCCGGCAAAGCGCTCGAACGCGCCGGCGACTGTCAGCAGTTCCGGCTCGGCGAAGGGATCGGCGGTCCGCCCGCGGAACGAGAAGGTCCCGATTCCGGTCGCCTGGGCCGCATGGGCGATCACGACGATGGTGTCGGCCATGATGGAATCGTAGGGCGCGTTGGCGCGGTACCATTCCAGCATCGTGAATTCGGGCAGATGCAAATCGCCGCGCTCGCGATCGCGGAACACCCGGGCGAACTCGTAGATTTTGGGCTCGCCGGCGGCGAGCAGCTTTTTGCAGGCGAACTCCGGCGAGGTCCGCAGGTAACGCGACGCGCGGGAGCCGTCGGCCCGGATCAGCTCGGTCCTGGGGGCATGGAGATGGGTCTCGTTGCCCGGCGACACCTGGAGCACGGAGGTCTCGACCTCGACAAAACCCTGCTCCTCGAACCACGCGCGCAACGCCTTGGTAATCGCACTTCGTGCCAGCAGGAACGGCCTGCGGTCGGCATAGCGCGCCGGACTCCACCATGGCGAGGCCTGGTTGGTCTCAGACATCAGCAACCTGTGTTGGCCTGCAAAGATTCATCATCAGATATCGACTCAATCCGTTTAGAAAGACGCCGCAACCCATTGAAATCAGGTCATTTGATGAGACCGAGGCTGCGATTCCAAGCTTGGCCGCCCGAAACCGTCCCTTCATGTCGAAAGACCTCGGCCTTGTCCATCGGCTGGACCCCGGCGGCACTGTACGGGGACCAGCTTCAGCGGTTGGCAAGTCGCCGAAACCCGCCGCAAAAGGCTGGCATCTCAGGGACAAATCAGTATGTTGCAGCCCGAAATCGCCCCTCGGCCGACGGGCTGCGTCCTCCGGTTTGCGTCCCCGGCCGCCAAATTCAGGAAAACACCCTTTGAAAGTCATCGCCAGTTCCATCCGCAAGGGCAACGTTATCGAGCAGGACGGCCGGCTCTACGTCGTCCTCTCCGCCGAAAACATCCATCCCGGCAAGGGCACCCCGGTCAGCCAGATCGAAATGCGTCGCATCGGCGACGGCGTGAAGGTCTCGGAGCGTTACAAGACCACCGATCAGGTCGAGAAGGCCACCGTCGAGGACCACAACTACAACTACCTCTATGAAGATGGCGACGGCTTCCACTTCATGAACAACGACAATTACGACCAGGTCCAGGTCTCCAAGGAAATCGTCGGCTCCTCGGCACCGTATCTGCAGGAGAACATGACGGTGAAGCTATCGATGCACGACGGCAATCCGGTCGCGATCCAGCTGCCGCAGCGGGTGACGCTGGAAGTCGTCGAGACCGAGCCCGTGACCAAGGGCCAGACTGCGTCGTCCTCCTACAAGCCGGCGGTGCTCTCCAACGGCATTCGCACCGGCGTTCCGCCGCACGTCTCAACCGGCACGCGCATCGTCGTGATGACGGAAGACGGTTCATATGTTGAACGCGCCAAGGACTAGGCGCTAGGCTGCTGCGAGTCGGCATGGGCTGGGGGATGAATTGAACAGGAAGGTTGTCAGCTTCGTTTCGGGCTGGCTGGCAACTTTCGCTGCATTCCTGGCCTCCGCGTCCGCCGACGAATTCCGCAGCCCCTCGATCACGGCCCTGCGCGTCGAATGGCGCGCGGTGCTCGATCAGTTCCGGCAAGAGATCAACGCCCAGCCGGCGATCTCGGCCAACTTCACCTTCGCCGGCCAGCGCAGCGTGCCGCCGACGGATCCGCGCTCCACGCCGGCACTGATGCAGCTCAACGCGGTGACGTCGCCGCTCTTTCCCGGCATCGGCCGCAGCCCGATCCCGGTGCTGCTCCCCTTCGATACGGCCTCCTATCTCGACGCTCGCCAGAGCGGCGCGCCGGAGAGCCTTTCGATCGCGCGCTATCAGGCCGACTTCGGCGCCGCCGATTTCTTCCAGGCCGGTGCCTCCGGCTATGACGCCGTGTTCTCGCTGGCGCCGGGTGCCGGGGACGGCATGCCGCCCCGAACTTTCATCAAACCGGTTGAAGTGCAGATCACGGGATCAATCCTGATCTACGATCTCGCTGACAGGCTCGGCGGCAAGGGCGAACCGGTGAAGACGCTCGCCGCGCAATATCCGGACATCCGCCGCTTCATTCGCGAAGGCTATGTCCGCTACGCCTTCACCCGCTTCGGCATTCCCTACGTCGTCTCGATCCAGTGCCTCGACAGCACACCCCGCTCGAAGCGGCTGGCCTGCCGCGAGGCCTCTCCGGTCGCCGAGCGCTTCCTGAAGGCGCTGCGGATTGCCGGCGGCCAGCCGTCGACGCCGCGCAGCGATCTCGCCTCCGAGGTGATCGAGCGACCGCTGGCTTCGTCGCCGGATTTCACATACCGGCCGAGCGGCGACATCATCGCCAACACCGGCGCGCGCAAGCAGGGCGGCCACGCCGACATCACGGCGTATTCGCAGATCCGCTTTCCGCTCGAGAGAGCGCCGGCGTTTGCGCATTCGCAGTCATTCGCCAAACGCAAGACCGACGGTCATCCCGATGGCTATCCCTGGCAGGACAATTTCTGCGAGGCCCGCAGCTTCGAGGTCGGGCAATGCGCCAGCGGTTATGGCCACCAGGGCCAGGACATCCGCCCCGGCGGCTGCCCGGGCGACAACGACAACAATTGCGATCCCAGGCAGCAGGTGATCGTGGCGGTGCGCGACAGCGTCGTGCTGCGCTCGCCGCAGCAACAGGCCGCGACCTTGCAGGTCAACACCCGCACCGAGCACATCCGCTTCCGCTACATGCACATGAATCCGTCGGTGATGGACGCCGACGGCCTGCTCAACAACCGCAAGGTCGCCGAGGGCGAGAAGATCGGCGTCGTCTCTAATTATCTCGATCACCCCGGCGGCACCTCGCGCCATCTGCATTTCGACGTGCAAGTGTTCACGCGCGACGGCTGGCTCTGGGTCAACCCCTACACCACGCTGGTGTCGGCCTATGAGCGGCTGATCCATGGCCGCGGCCACGAGATCGGGCCCGATGCTGGTCCTGCCGCCGCCGTTGCGCACGCGCTGCCCGAAGATGTGCTGCGCCATCTCAACCGAGAGGAAGGCAGCGGCGGCAACTAGCGCATGATCCGGAAAAGTGTGAAGCGGTTTTCCGAGAAGATCATGCGCAAGACAAAGAGCTAAAGCGTGCTCTCCATTCCGGCCAGGACGTCGCTGACCTTCCTCTGGGCATCCGGCGGCAATGGCAAGATCGGACGCGGAGGCTCGGCCACGCAGATGCCCCTGAGATTGGCGATCGCGTAGACGACCCGCAGGCTGGAGAATGTCTTGAACAGCTGCCAGACCGGTTGCAAACGCTCGTCAAGCTGGCGCGCCTTGTCGGTATCTCCAGCTGCCACGGCGCGGACGATGTCGAGGCAGACTTTCGGGAAAATTCCCGCAAGAACGCTATACCAGGTCTCACCGCCCACCAGCAGCGCTTCGGTGCAATTCCAGTCGGCGCTGTAGCCGAGTGAGAAGCCGCTCGGAACCACGGCGCGCAACTCCGCAACGAGTCCTGGTACCGCAGAAGCGTCCAGCGCCGGACTCTTCACCGCAATGATTCCCTCCACCCGGCTCAAGCGGCCGATCAGATCAGGCGTAAATCGAAAATGCGTTGTACCGGGATTGTCGTAGATGCAAATCGGCAATCTGCTTTCGCGCGCGACGGTCTGGAAATGCTCGAAGACCTCATCATCTGTCAGCGGCGTATAGGAGACCGGCGCCAAGAGTCCCGCGGCCGCGCCGGCATCGCGTGCGTCCTGGGCCAGTCTCACCGCGTCGTCGGTTCGCAGCGCGCCGACGCCAACCAATATCGGCATTTTGCCATCGACCAGGGCGACCGCCGCCTGCACGGCACGCCGCCGCTGATCACGGCTGAAATAGGGATACGAACCGGTGCTGCCGAGCAGCCCAATCGAATCCACCTTCGCCGCGATCAAGGGTTTTAGCAATGCGCGAAGCGCTTCCACGTCGACCAGCCCATCCCGATTCGAGGGCGTGATCGGGAAGGCAGACAGCCCCTTGAGCTTCACCATCGGCTTGTTCCTCCTCGACAACAGTCGCGCGACGACAGGCGACAAAACGCTGCGCCTTGCCGCCACACCATCAATCCCCACGCCAGCTCCGGCTGCAAGGTCCAGTACGCCGCGAAATTGGCGCTCAACTGGCCCAGCCCCCCGATCGCTATTGCAGCATCGTCGTCAGTTGCGCACCTTCATCCGCGACGAACACCGCGATCAGCTCGGCCGGCTCTGTGGTGCTGGCATTGGCGGAGACGATGTGGGTCGAACCCGGCGGCTCGAAGAAGGACTGGCCGACCTGGAACGTCTCCAGCGGGCCGCCGCCGAGCTGCGAGCGGATTTCGCCCTTCGTGATGTAGGCCGTCACCGATCCCGCATGGCGATGCGGTGGCGTGAAGCCGCCCGGGCCGTAGGTGACGCGGACGACCGTGACGCGCTTGCCTGCGACGTTCGGCAATGCGTGAGAGGTGATCACCTCGACCTTGCCTGACGCCGCGCCGTCACCCGCGGCCGCGGCGCAGAGCGGCACGATAGCGTTGGAGATCGCGTCCATCGAAAGCGGCAGCGATTTACCGATCACCATCGCGCAGGCAAGCCCTGCGATAACTGCGAGCGAGACTTGCCGCGGCGGCCGCACTGGTGGAAGCGACATGGTCGTGGTCATCGACGTCATGGGTTCTCTCCCTTTCGTTGTCGTTGTTGGTCGTGTCGGTTACGACGCGGCACGAACTGTCGGCTTGCGTGCGGGCGGCGTCCAGCGATAGGCGGCGCCGAACCTGTTCCAGACGTTGATCGATGCGATCGCCGAGGTGAGATAGGTCAGCTCGGTCTCGGAGAACTCCGCATTGACTTCCGCATAGAGTTCGTCGCTCACGCCGCTCGGCAGCGTCGTCAGCGCCTCGGTCCAGGCCAGCGCTGCGCGCTCGCGCTTGGAAAATTGCGGCGCCTCGCGCCAGACCACGACGAGGTTGATCTTGTCGGCGGGAACGCCGAGGCTTTCGCTCTGCATGATGTGATACTGCACGCAGAACGCACAGCCGTTGATCTGCGAGGCGCGCAGCTTGACGAGCTCGATGAGCTGCTTGTCGAGGCCGGCCTTTGCGGCGAACTGGCCGAGCGAGCGCACCACAGCGAAGACGTCGGGCGCCAGTCGTTCGAAGTCGGTGTATTCCTTGCGGGCGTGTGACATTTGTTCGGCCTCATGTTATCAGTACACTGATACAATATAAGAGCACTGATATATGGACAAGACACGGAAGCGCGCGAAGGCAAAATCTCGCGACATGGCCGCAATGCGGAAACGGCAAAAGTCGGCCGTCGCCAAAAAACGCAAAATCGGAACCGCCGCGAAATCGGCGCGCGGCCGCAAACCGCAAGCCGCCATCGCCTCTGCCCCGCAAGCCGTCCCGCCGCCGCCCGGCCAGGGCAAGCGCGGCGAAGCCGGCTACCTCGCCTATCTCCTCCGCCAGGCCCACGCCGCCGCACGCCTGTCGATGGAACGGGCGCTGGCGAGCCTCGGCGTCACCACGCCGCAATTCGTGGTGCTGACCATGCTGAAGGCCTATCCCGGCCTCTCCGGCGCCGACGTCGCCCGCGTCGCGCTGCTGACCCCGCAGACGGTCGGCGTGATCATCGGCAACCTCGAGCGCGACGGCGCGATCCGCAAGACTCCGCACCCTGTCCACGGCCGGGTGCTGCAATGGACCCTGACACGGCGTGGAACCGCGCTGCTCGATAAATGCCGGAAACACGCCCATGCCCAGGAGCGCCGGCTGGCCACCGGGCTCAAGGCCGGCGAAGAGCGCGTGGTGCGGCGCTGGCTCGCCAAAATCGCCACAGATTTGCAGGACAGCTAGTTCCCGCGGCGTCTTGGCTTTTGGTCCACACCGGCCGCGCCGCTAGACTGAGGCCATGGAACAGCTTGATTCTCGACAAATGCCTTCTCGCCGAGCCCTGCTCAAGGCAGGCCTTGCGGCAAGCGCCGTGCTTGTCACACCGGGCGCCGCGCTGGCCGCAGCCCCGCCCGGCTTCGACCAGTGGCGTGACAGCTTTCGTGCTCGCGCGATGGCAAAAGGCATCACGGAGCAGACCTGGACGCGCGTGATGGGCCGCATCGAGCCCGACATGAGCGTGTTTCGGCAGATGCGGAACCAGCCGGAATTCCATGAGCAGATCTGGCAGTACATCAACCGCCGCGTCTCGGACTGGCGCATCATCAACGGCCGCGAGGCGCTGAAGAAGAACGACGCGCTGTTCGGCCGGATCGAGCGCGATTTCGGCGTCGAGCGCGGCACGCTGCTGGCACTGTGGGGCGTCGAGTCCGCCTATGGCGATCCACTGGTGCAGCAGAACCATATGACGCCGGTATTCCCCTCGCTCGCCGCGCTTGCCTGGAACGAGCCGCGCCGCAAGGCCTATTGGGAGACCGAACTGATCAACGCGCTGAAGATCGTGCAGCGCGGCTGGAGCACGCCGGAAGAGATGCGCGGTTCCTGGGCCGGCGCGATGGGCCATTCGCAGTGGATGCCGGAAGTCTGGCTCAATGTCGGCTTCGACTATGACGGCGACGGCAAGGTCTCCCCATTCGGCCGTCCCGACGATGCGCTCGGCTCGACCGCAAAGTATCTGCTCAACCGCGGCAAGTATCACCGCGGCGAACACTGGGGCTATGAGGTGCGCGCGGCGAGCGGCGGCGCCAGCGGCAGCCGCACCTACGCGGCCTGGGCCAGCGCTGGCGTCACCCGCACTGACGGCCAGCCCTTCCCGCAGCCGAATGCCTCGGCCCAGCTCTGGATTCCCACAGCCGGCGGGCCGGCCTTCCTGCTGGGACCGAACTTCTATTCGGTGAAGAGCTACAACCCGTCGATGAACTATGCGCTGGCGATCTGCCATCTCGGCGATCGCTGCCTCGGCGCACCGCCCTTCATCCAGCCCTTCCCCGGCTCCGAGCGCATCCTGACGCTCGCCGAAGTCCAGGAGATGCAGACGCGACTGACAAAAGCCGGCTTCGACACCGGCGGCACCGACGGGCGCGTCGGCAACGACACCATGAAGGCGGTGAAGGATTTTCAGACCAAGGCAGGCCTGCTGCCCGCCGATGGGTACGGCGGGCTTAAGGTGCTGGCGCGGTTGCGGCAAGGTGGCTAGCCGCTCCCGTCATTGCGAGCGAAGCGAGGCAATCCATTCCTCCGCGTGTGCGGATGCAATGGATTGCTTCCGCCTTCGCCGAGGCTTCGGCGGACAAGTCGTCGCTTCGCTTCTCGCAATGACGGAGAATTACTGCGGCTGCCGTACCACGCCGCCGGCATACATGCCGCCATCGATGACGAGCTCGGTGCCGGTCACGTAGCGCGAGGTATCGGAGGCGAGATACAGCACGCCCTGCGCGATCTCGATCGCCTGGCCGGCGCGGCCGAGCGGCGTTGCGAACTTCGCGCGCTCCTCGGGATCGATCGGCGCATTCTGGCCGGTGGCATTGCCGCCGGTCGGGATCTTGGCCCAGATCGGCGTGTCGATGATGCCGGGATGCACGGAGTTGACGCGGATGCCGTCATTGAACTGGGCGCATTCCATCGCGATCGCTTTCGCGAACAGCCGCACGCCGCCTTTGGTCGCGCAATAGCCCGCGAGATTAGCCGCGCCACGCAGGCCCGCCAGCGACGACATCATGATGATCGAGCCAGAGCGATGCCGGCGCATCAGCGGCAGGCTGTGCTTCACCGACAAAAACACGCCATCGAGATTGATCGCGGTCTGCCGCCGCCAATCCGCCAGCGTCATGTCCACGATCGAGGGCGCGCCGATGCCGATGCCGGCATTGGAGACCAGCACGTCGAGCCGGCCGTAGCGCTTGTCGACTTCGGCCACGACCTCGGCCCAGCGCTCCTCGCTGGTGACGTCCTGCTTCAGGAAGATCGCCTCACGCCCGGCCTTGTTCAGCTTTGCAACCAGCTCCGGCCCGTTCAGTTCGTCGATGTCGGTCGCGACAACCGTCGCGCCCTCCTGCGCGAACAGCTCGCAAATCGCGGCCCCGATACCCGATGCGCCGCCGGTGACGAGCGCGACCTTGCCTTGAACCTGCCCTGCCATGTGTCTCTTCCCTTGTTCTTATCGGATGACCGCCGGCCCCTGGTCGGGCAGCGCGACGTCGAGCACACGGAATTGCACACGTTCGGTGCCTTGCCAACGGTCCACTGCAAGAGACCCTGCCACGTGCAATTGCTGGCCGCGATTTTGCGTCAAGGCGCTGCCGAGCTTCTGTCCCACCGAGCGGAATGCGATGCCATTGACGATCGAGCCGTCGCCGGATTTGAAGCGCAGCCGCAAATGCGCCTGCCCGACCTCGTCGGCATAGACCAGCTGATGCGACGGCAGCGCGATGATCGGTTCAGGGTTGGCGGCGCCGAAAGGACCGGCACGATTGAGTGTTGCGGCGAATTCCGGCGTCACCGCGCGCGCGGAGACCGCGCCGTCGATGAACAGCTCGTTCTCGTGACGCGAATTCGCGACGTCGGCCGCGAGCGCGCTTTCCATGAAGGCGCGGAACTCCGCGAGCTTCTCCTTGCGCAGCGTGACGCCAGCGGCCATCGCGTGGCCGCCGCCTTTGATCAGCAGGCCGTCATGCACGGCCTGCCGCACCGCCTTGCCGAGATCGACGCCGCCGATCGAGCGGCCCGAACCGGTGCCGATGCCGCCGGGCTCCAGCGCGATTGCAAAGGCCGGCCGCGCGAATTTCTCCTTCAGCCGCGCCGCGACGAGGCCGACCACGCCGGGATGCCACCCCTCGGCGGCGGTGACGATCACCGAGCCCTTGTCCTCCAGCCCGAGCGAGGCCAGCGCCTCGGCTTCCGCTTGCGCTTCGGCCGCCTGCTCGATCACGCGACGTTCGCTGTTGAGACGGTCGAGCTCGGCCGCGATCCGCGCAGCTTCCGAAACATCGCCTTCCAGCAGCAGCCGCACGCCGAGATCGGCGCGGCCGATGCGGCCGCCGGCATTGATGCGGGGTCCCAGCATGAACCCGAGATGCCAGGCTTCCGGCGGGCCGTTCAGCCGCGACACGTCCATCAGCGCGGTGTGACCGACATGGTCGCGCCGGCGCATCGCGATCAGCCCCTTGGCGACGAAGGCGCGGTTGAGCCCGATCAGCGGCGCGACATCGGCGACGGTGCCGAGCGCTACGTGATGCAGCATGCCGAGCAGATCGGGCTCCGGCATCTCGCTGCTCCAGAAGCCGCGCTGCCGGAGCTCGCGGTTGACGGCAACCAGCGTCACCAGCACGAGGCCGACGGCGGCGAGATGGCCGAGGCCGGAGAGATCGTCGGGCCGGTTCGGATTGACCAGCGCGTCGACCTCCGGCAACTCGTCGCCGGTCTGGTGATGGTCGATCACGACCACGGACATGCCGAGCTTCTTCGCCTCGGCCAGCGGCTCGATGCTGGTAGTGCCGCAATCGACCGTGACCAGCAGCGTCGCGCCCTTCGCCGCCAGCGCGCGCACGGCATCCGTGTTCGGACCGTAGCCTTCGAAGATGCGGTCCGGGATGTGGATCAGCGGATCGAGGCCGCAGTGACGCAGATGCCAGGTCAGCAGCGCCGCCGAGGTCGCGCCGTCGACGTCATAGTCGCCGAAGATCGCGACCTTCTCGCCGCGCACGGCCGCGTCCGCGATGCGCCTGGCCGCGGCTTCCATCGCGGTCACAGTGTATGGATCGGGCATCAGCTTGCGGATGGTCGGATCGAGGAAATCAGGGACCGCGTCGAGATCGATGTCACGCCCGGCCAGCACCCGCGCCAGCATCTCCGGCAGATGATGCCGCTGCACGATCGCCAGCGCCCGCGCCTGCCCGCGCGCATCCAGCCGGTCGCGCCACAGCTTCCCCGTCAGCGAACGCGCCACGCCGAGAAACGCCGGCGGCGCTTCGACGGGAAGTGCGGATGCGGGAGGAGTCATATGGCAATCAGTCCGTACGGGAATCAGGGGCTTGTCCGCCGAAGCGCTTCGAGAAGGCGGAAGGCGTATTCCGCCACCTCACGCCGATCAATCACGAATGAGCAGGGATAGCACATCGGCAACTGGCGGACGCCCCGACCTCGCGGTTTTGCACAACCCAGCCCTGATCCCTTTCCTATTCCGTCGAGAAGCGCCAAGCCAAATTCCGCTCCTCTGCACGGCATCTGCTGAAAAGCCCCTCATTTTAGCCTCCGGGAACGCGCTCTTGTCCCTGAACTCCACCGCTCTGGCAGAGACAGTCGTGCAAGGCCGGGATTCAATGTTGAGCGTCAAACTCACACAGTTCGCAACTCCCTTCTGGGCGGCGCTCGGTCTCAACATCATTGCACGTGGCCAGGCGCTGTTTGCACCGATGTACTCCATTGACAGCTATGACGTCGCCCGAAAATCGTTCAGCGGGGAAATCGCCTATTCCCTCAGCGACGGGCGTTTCGTTCGCGCGGCGCTGTGGTGGCTGCAAGGCCAGATTGGACTCTCGCCGATCGAGTCGGTATCGGCATCGATGTGCCTGTCGATTCCGTTATTCATTATCTCTGGGTTCATCTTCGCCGCGGCGATCGTCGACGACATCGAGCAGAAAGAGGCATTCGCATTTGCGGCCCTGTTCACGCTGCATCCGTTTGCCACCGAGTATTTCTTCTACGGCGAGGTCACCTTCGCGACGGTCCTAGCGGTCTTCTTCGCGGCATTGGCGGTATGGAGTGCCTACCGCGCGCCGCCACTATGGACCTGGCGTTGCGCAACGATCGCAGCCGTCGTCCTTGCGCTGGGAAATTATCAGGTCGTGATCGGTCACATCGCCGCCGGCGGCCTGCTCGTCCTCGTGGCTTGCCTTTGCATTGGCGACACTGTTTCGAAGTCAGATCTTTCCGACGTACTCGCCGACTTCCTGCGCCGCACGTCCGTCCTGGTGGCCGGATTTGCCGCCTACGCGCTGTGTCTGATTTTGACCAAGCTTCTGCTTCCCGCGGCCGCGTCGGGCAGAGCGTTCCGTTCAATCTCGCCGGATTTTTCCCAAAAGCTTCACACCTTTGGTGATGCAATAGCATTTTGCTTTCTCCCACCGCACGGCATCACTTCGACGACGTCGTCGATCGTGACAATTCTTGCGCTCGCACTGAGCATCGTCCTGCTGCTGCGAACGCCGCTGCAACAGCGGAAAAGGACCGCAGCGCTGATGGTCGGGCTGGCCGTCACGGCTGCGATCGCCAGCGCCGCAATTGCTCCGCTCATCGGCGATACCGCGTGGTTGGCCCCTCGGCTGCTGTCGCCCATGGCGCTGTGCGTCGCAGCACTCGGCGTGATCGGCTTTCGATCTGCAGTCGCCAACTCAAGACTTTGTCTGGTCGCAGCGTTCGCCATCGTCGTTGCGGGCTATGTGGGTGCCGATGCTTCGATCCTGTTCGATCAGCGGCGCATGAATTTGTGGGATCATCGGGAAGCCAACCGCATCATGGCGCGGCTGGAGGCCGATCCCGCCTTTGGCAAGGCGACATCGCTCGCTGTCGTCGGCCGCCGCAAGATGCATCCCCTCGCGCTCGGGACGTCATCCCTCGACATGAACACATCCGCCCTCGGCTCGCCCTGGTCCAAGCTTGGGCTGTTCGAGCAAGCGACGGGCTACAGCTTCGCCTCACCGTCAGACCTGCAATGGCAAACCGCGATCGATTATTGTGCGCACGGGACGGTCTGGCCGCAGCCCGGTTCGGTCGGCCTGATCAATGAGCTTGCCATTGTCTGCCTGCCGCAGCGCTGATCTGCGGCACTGCTGAAAAATGCGGCTGCCTGCAAAAACAAGATGCAACCACAAGTCAGTAGTACTACGCGCGCTACCGCGGAACCCTAAACGAGTCGTTAGCCATATTCCCCGACGCTCCCGCGCATACCACAAGCGCCCGCTTGATTCTACCGGCAAGCCAGAGGAATTCGGACAATGTCGCTCGCGCTCCCTCGGACGAGATCGCTCGCCAATGAGCCATCCCATTCGGCCGGTCCGGAGGACGAGTCCGATATCTCCGCCCTGCTCGCGCGGCTGACCTCCGAGGTCAACCAGATCGCCTGCGAGAAGACCAAGTCGATCCAGCAGATCACCAACCAGATGAAGATGCTGGCGCTGAACGCGCTGATCGAGGCCTCGCGCGCCGGCGCGCAAGGCGCAGGTTTCGCCGTCGTGGCGCAGGAGGTGCGCGGCGTCGGCCAGCAGGTCGAGACCATCGCGCGCGAGTTGGAGACCCAACTCACAAAACGCACCGGCGACCTCATGAGCTCGATTTCGCGGATGACCGACCGCTCGCGCGGCGAGCGCATGGTCGACCTGTCGCTGAATGCGATCGAGCTGATCGACCGCAACCTCTATGAGCGGACCTGCGACGTGCGCTGGTGGGCGACCGATTCCGCCGTCGTCGACTGCGCGGCGGCGGCCAATGCCGCGGCGGTCGCGCATGTCTCGGACCGTCTGGCGGTAATCCTCGGAGCCTACACCGTCTATCTCGATCTCTGGCTGTGCGATCTCGACGGCAACATCCTCGCCAACGGCCGCGCCGACCGCTTCAACGTGGTCGGCCAGAACGTCGCGCACACCAGATGGTTTCGCGAGGCGCGCGGCTTGCGCTCGGGTGACGATTACGTCGCGGGTGACGTCGAGTGCCAGCCCCTGCTCGGCCAGGCCCAGGTCGCGACCTATTGCGCCAGCGTCCGCGACGGCGGCAAGGCGCATGGCCGGCCGACCGGCGTGCTCGCAATCCATTTCGACTGGGAGCCGCAGGCCCGCGCCATCGTGCAGGGCGTGCGCGTCGGCGCCGCCGACAAAGCCCGCGTGCTGCTGGTCGATTCCAATTTCCGGGTGATCGCCGCCTCCGACGGTCAAGGCCTGCTCGGCGAGCGCGTCTCGCTGCAGCTCAACGGCCAGCGCAGCGGCTGCTACCAGGACCGCTCGGGATCACTCGTCGCCTTCCACGCGACGCCGGGCTACGAGACCTATCGTGGGCTGGGCTGGTACGGCGTGATCGTCAGCAACGCCCAGAAGGACTAGCAGCCAAGCTTGTCGGCGACCGCGCCAAAATCCATGGCGACGATGTCCCAATTGCCGGTGGCATCGAAATCATACTTCTGCAGCGGACCGTATTCGGTCGGACGCGCCACGAACGCGGTCTTGAGGCCAAGTTTCTGCGCGGCCTTCAGATCGTGGTTATGCGCGGCGACCATCATCACCTGCTCCGGCGGCAGGCAAAGCAGCTTTGCCGCGCCGAGATAGGTTTCCGGATCGGGCTTGTAATGCTCGAACAGCTCGGCCGACATCACGAGGTCCCAGGGCAGGCCGGCGAACTTCGCCATGTTGGTGAGCAGCGCGACGTTGCCGTTCGACAGCGGCGAGATAATGTACTTCGTCTTCAGCCGCGTCAGGCCGGCAACGCTGTCAGCCCATGGATGCAGGCGATGCCAGCCCATCGTGAGATGATGCAGGTCGGCCTCGCTGAGGCCCTTGATGTCGAACTGCGCGACCAGCTTCTCGAGCGAGCGCCGGTGCAGCACGTCGAGCATGACGTAGCCGTTCTGCGGATTCCTGCGCACCTCGTCCATCGAGGCCGCATAGACCGCGCGCCAGCCGTCGACCAGCGCGGTCCAGTCCGCCTTGATGCCCGAGGTCTCCGACCACTTCGTGAAGTCGTTGATCAGGCTGGTGCGCCAATCGACGACGGTGCCGAACACGTCGAACACCAGCGCTTTGACAGCTGAAAGATCCGACATGTTCGTCTCCCGTTTTGTTGTCGTTGTTGTCGCGGCAGGCTCTTTGGCCTGCTCGGTAGCGCTTTAGTCGAGGTGGAACTTCTCGAGCTCGCGGTGCTCGGCCTTGATGTAGCGCACGGTGCCGGTGACCGAGCGCATCACGACCGTCTCGGTCTCGATCACGCCGTCCTTGCGGAACTTGACGCCCGACAGCAGCGAGCCCGTGGTGACGCCGGTGGCCGCGAACAGGCAGTCGCCGCGGGCCATGTCCTCGATGCCGTAGATCATCTTGGGATCGGTCACGCCCATCTTGTGGGCGCGCTCGCGCTTCTCCTCGCTGTCAAGGATCAGGCGGCACTGCATCTGGCCACCGATGCAGCGCAGCGCCACGGCGGCCAGCACGCCCTCGGGCGCGCCGCCGGTGCCGATATACATGTCGACGCCGGTCTCATCGGGGGTCGCGCAATGGATCACGCCGGCGACGTCGCCGTCGGTGATCAGGCGCACCGCGGCACCGGTCGAGCGCACGCCGTTGATGATGTCGGCATGGCGTGGGCGATCCAGCACCAGCACGGTGATCGCGGAGGGATCGACGCCCTTGGCCTTGGCGAGGCGGCGGACGTTGTCGGCGGGCGAGGCGTCGAGCTCGACGACACCCTTGGCATAGCCCGGACCGACCGCAAGCTTCTGCATGTAGACGTCGGGCGCGTGCAGCAGCGTGCCGCCATCGGCCATCGCCATGGTGGCGATCGAGCCCGGCATGTTCTTGGCGCACAGCGTGGTGCCTTCGAGCGGGTCGACGGCGATGTCGACCCTGGGACCTGCGTTGAGGCCGACCTTCTCGCCGATGAACAGCATCGGCGCCTCGTCGCGCTCGCCCTCGCCGATCACGATGGTCCCTTCGATCGGCAGCTTGTTGAGCTCGCGGCGCATCGCGTCCACCGCCGCCTTGTCGGCCGCCTTCTCCTGGCCGTGGCCGCGCAGCCGTGCGGCCGACACCGCCGCCCGCTCCGTCACCCGCACGATTTCGAGCGTCAGGATGCGCTCGAGCAACATCTGCGGCGGAACGGAAATATGGGTCGACATCGGCTTACTCCTTGAGGCCTTTTACCTGCGGGCCACCCTGCCCGCATCCATCAACGCGCGAGCGACCCTTTCGGGTCACACGTTCAGTTCTTTTCGATCCGGATCACCTGCGGCCTGCCGCTGATGACCTTGTCGCGCTGCACCTTCTCCAGCGCACGATAGACCGCATCTTCGCTCGTGGCATAGGTAATCAGAATGACCGGAACCGGTGAAGGTTTTTTGGCCGTACCGTTAATGTCCACGCCGTCAGGATGGCGCTGCACGATCGATTCCAACGATATCTTCTGCTCGGCAAGCCGCTTGGCGATTGTTGCGGCAGTTCCTGCCAGATCGCGCGCCATCAGGCGAATATAATAGCCGCCCTCGTGGCGCTCCATCGGCGCCTTACTGGTGGCGCGGAGCTTGTCGACCGGACGCCCGAACGGCTTTGCGCGGATACCACGCGCGACGTCGGCGATGTCGGCGAGCACGGCGGAGGCTGTGGCCGCGCCGCCGGCGCCGGGACCGACCAGCGTGATCGGCGGAATGCCCTCGCCGTCAACAGTCACCGCATTGGTGACGCCCATCACCTGTGCGATCGAGGATGATTTCGGTACCATGGTCGGATGCACGCGCTGCTCAATGCCCTTGGCGGTGCGCACGGCAACGCCGAGCAGCTTGACGCGGTAGCCGAGTTCTTCGGCGGCGCGCAGATCCTCCGGCTTGATCGAGGAGATGCCCTCGACATAGACCGCGCTCTGCGCAACCTTGGTTCCGAACGCAAGGCTGGCGAGGATCGCAAGCTTCTGCGCGGTGTCATGGCCATCGACGTCGAACGACGGATTGGCCTCGGCATAGCCGAGCCGCTGTGCGTCCGTCAGGCATTCGGCGAACGGCAGGCCCTCCTGCTCCATCCGCGTCAGGATGTAATTGCAGGTGCCGTTGAGGATGCCATAGACGCGGTTGATGCTGGTGCCGGCGAGCCCTTCGCGCAGCGTCTTGATCACCGGGATCGCAGCGCCGACGGCAGCTTCGAAATTCAGCGCGCCGCCGTGCTTCTCCGCGGCGGTCGCAAGCCGCAGGCCGTGCTTGGCGATCAGCGCCTTGTTGGCGGTCACCACGGACTTGCCGGCCTTCAGCGCGGTCTCGATTGCGGAGAATGCGGGATCGCCGGCACCGCCCATCAGCTCGACGAAGCAATCGATATTGGGATCTTCGGCCAGCGCCTGCGGGCTGTTCGCCCAGTCAATGCCGCGCAGATCGACGCCGCGCTTCTTGGCTTTGGAACGCGCGGTGACGGCGACGACCTTGATGCCGCGGCCACTGCGCGCGGTGAGCGTCGAGCCCTGCGCCTCGATCAGACGAACGACTTCGGCGCCGACGGTGCCGAGCCCCGCGATGCCCACTTTCAGCGGTGCGACCATGACAAAACGAACCTGGAGGAATTAGCGTCGATTGGCGAGAGGAACCACGTTGTGCAACGTTTCAAGGCCGCTTTCAAGGAAGCGGCGCACGCCGCGCGCGGCCTGCCGGATACGCTGCTCGTTTTCCACCATCGCGATGCGCACATAGCCTTCGCCGTGCTCGCCGAAGGCGACGCCGGGCGAGACCACGACGCCGGATTTCTCCACCATCAAGGTCGCGAACTGCATGCTGCCGACTTCCTGGAACGCCTTCGGCAGCGGCGCCCAGGCGAACATCGACGCTTGCGGCGGCGGAATGTCCCAGCCCGCGCGACCAAACGACTCCACCAGCGCATCGCGGCGCTTGCGGTAGGTGTCGCGCATCTCGCGGATGCAGTCGTCGGGCCCGTTCAGCGCCGCGGTCGCGGCGACCTGGATCGGCGTGAACGCGCCGTAGTCGAGATAGGATTTCACGCGCGCCAGCGCTGCGATGATGCGCTCGTTGCCGACCGCAAAGCCCATGCGCCAGCCGGCCATCGAGAACGTCTTCGACATCGAGGTGAACTCGACGGTGACGTCGATCGCGCCGGGCACCTGCAACACCGAGGGTGGCGGATTGTTCTCGTCGAAATAGACCTCGGCATAAGCGAGATCCGACAGGATGAAGATGTCGTGCTTCTTCGCGAACGCGACGAGATCCTTGTAGAAGTCGAGATCGGCGACATAGGCCGTCGGGTTCGACGGATAGCAGACGATCAGCGCGATCGGCTTCGGGATCGAATGGACTATGGCGCGCTCGACCGCCTCGAAGAATTGCGGCGTCGGCTCCGACGGCACCGAGCGGATCACGCCGCCCGCCATCAGGAAGCCGAAGGCGTGGATCGGGTAGCTCGGATTGGGACACAGCACGACATCGCCCGGCGCGGTGATCGCCTGTGCGACGTTGGCAAAGCCCTCCTTGGAGCCCAGGGTCGCGACCACCTGGGTGTCGGGATTGAGCTTCACCCCGAAACGGCGCGCGTAATAGGCCGCCTGGGCCTTGCGCAGGCCGTTGATGCCGCGCGAGGCCGAGTAGCGGTCGGTGCGCGGCTTGCCCAGCGTCTCCTTCAGCTTCTCCAGCACATGGGGCGGCGTCGCGAGGTCCGGGTTCCCCATGCCCATGTCGATGATGTCGGCCCCGGCATTGCGCGCGGCTGCCTTGGCCTGATTGACCTTCTCGAACACGTAAGGCGGCAGACGGCGGATGCGGTAGAAATCTTCCATGGGACCTGGCTCCGACAACCGGATGGGCAGAATCGACAAGATCTGGGCTACTTGGTTGAAACCGGATTCGGTTTCGTCCAGAAATCGCACTGAATCAACGACTTAGAGCGAATTCAGGCGCACAAATCTGACGTCAGCGACCGGATATGCGGTTGAATTGAGGTTCTTTTAGCACGGACATCAGGTGGCGCCAGCAATCATGCGCGTCAAAACCGTCACTTTCCGGCGCCGTTCTGGGCGGCCGAGGCGGCTGCCTGGCGATCCCGCGCGGCCTTCAGCTCGGCCTCGATCTTGGCCTGGTCGGCCGGGGTGATCGCGGCCTCGTTGCGGTCCGGCGGAAGGTCATGCACGGGCAAATAGCCGCCTGCTTCCTTCGGTCGCGCAGGCGCATCCGCCGGCAGTCCGCCGGTCGGCAGGTCAGCGATGGTGCTCGAGCAGCCCCCCAGCGCCGTGACCGACGCGAGCAGCAAAGCGGCCGCAAGCCCCCTTATCATCCTATCGATCGGCATCCGCCGAAAGTCCCCAACAAGCTAGCGCGCACGTGGCACGTCGCCGACACGGGTCGCACTGGTACAGCCTTTGCAACGTCCCCGCTGCATTTATTCTCGGTTCAACCGTTCAAACCATTGTCGCCCGAAACGATTAAGCCGTGAACAACAAAAGCGAGTGGTGAGGCCTCAATATGTCGGAACCAAGATTTTTTGTCGCAGTGCAACAGGGCGAAACATCGGATTTATCCTGATTTGCGCTACCGCACCGCGCGATGACGCCGACGAAACGAAACGATAGTGTCCTTGAAATGAGCAACGTCAGTACCGAATCCCAAGCTTCGCCGAAGTTCAACGCCGAAGCCTTCGCCATGAATATCGCACGTGCGATGGAGAGCAGCGGCCAGGCCCTCGCGGCCTATCTCAAGCCGCGTCAGAGCGGCGAAGTCCGCGACAAGCCCCCGAACGAAATGGGCGAGGTCATCAAGACCTTCAGCGTGATCGCGGAATACTGGCTGTCCGACAAGGAGCGCGCCACCGACCTGCAGATCAAGCTCGGCAAGGACTATCTCGACCTCTGGGGCTCGGCGGTGCGCCGGATGGCCGGCGAAGCCGATGCCAAGCCCGCGATCGAGCCGGCACCGCGCGACAAGCGGTTCCAGGATCCGGAATGGAAATCCAACCAGTTCTTCGACTTCGTGCTGCAGCTGTATCTGCTCACCACCAAATGGGCGCAGGAGCTGGTGAAGAACGCCGACGGCATCGATCCCCACACGCGCAAGAAGGCCGAATTCTACGTCCAGCAGATCAGCAACGCGCTGGCGCCGTCGAATTTCGTGCTGACCAATCCCGAGGTGCTGCGCGCCACTGTTGAAACCAACGGCGACAATCTGGTGCGCGGCATGAAGATGCTGGCGGAGGACATCGAGTCCGGCCATGGCACGCTGCGGATCCGCCAGTCCGATCCGTCCGGCATGCAGATCGGCGTCAACATGGCGACGACGCCCGGCAAGGTGATCTACCAGAACGATCTGATGCAGCTGATCCAGTATTCGCCGGCCACGGAGAACGTGCTGCGCACGCCGCTGCTGATCGTGCCGCCCTGGATCAACAAGTTCTACATCCTCGATCTCAAGCCGGAGAAATCCTACATCAAATGGTGCGTCGATCAGGGCATCACGGTGTTCGTGATCTCCTGGGTCAATCCGGACAAGGAGCTCGGCAAGAAGACCTGGGCCGACTATGTGATGGAGGGCCCGCTCACCGCGATGGACGTGATCGAGAAGGTCACCGGCGAGATGAAGGTGCACACCGCCGGCTATTGCGTCGGCGGCACCCTGCTCGCCTCGACACTGGCCTATCTCGCCGAGAAGCGCCGCCAGCGCGTGACCTCGGCGACGTTCTTTGCCGCGCAGGTCGACTTCAGCCATGCCGGCGAACTGCTGGTGTTCGTCGACGAGGACCAGATCTCGGCGCTCGAACGCGACATGCAGGAGAGCGGCGTGCTCGAGGGCAGCAAGATGGCGATGGCCTTCAACATGCTGCGCTCGAATGACCTGATCTGGTCCTATGTCGTGAACAATTACCTGAAGGGCCAGTCGCCCTCGGCGTTCGACCTCCTGCACTGGAATTCCGACGCCACGCGGATGCCGGCGTCGAATCATTCCTATTACCTGCGCAACTGCTATCTGGAGAACCGGCTGTCGACCGGCACCATGGTGCTCGACAACACGCTGCTCGATCTCTCCAAGGTCAAGGTGCCCGTGTACAATCTCGCCACCCGCGAGGATCACATCGCGCCGGCGGAATCGGTACTATATGGCTCGCAGTTCTTCGGCGGCCCGGTGAAGTATGTGCTGTCCGGCTCCGGCCACATCGCCGGCGTCGTCAATCCGCCGGCGTCGAAGAAGTACCAGTACTGGACCAACGACAACATCAGGGGCGTCAAGCTCGCTGACTGGCTGAAGAACGCCGAGGAGCACAAGGGCTCATGGTGGCCGGACTGGCGTCAGTGGCTGGAGAATCTCGATCCCGAGATGGTGCCGGCGCGCGCCGTCGGCACGCCGGCGATGCCGCCACTCGAGGATGCCCCAGGCAGCTACGTCCGCGTCCGCGCGTAGCCTTACGCGCCCCTCTCAGCTATAAGCGGGTGTCCCGCCCGGGAGCGGGACATGGAATCAGTTTGAGGGGGAGATGATGACGCGCGAATTGTTCTGGCTGACGCTGACGGTGATCCTGACCGGCGTCCTGTGGGTGCCCTACATCCTCAACCGCTGCCAGGTCCGCGGCCTCGGCGGAGCCATGGCCAATCCCTCGCGCAACGACAAGCCGCATGCCGAATGGGCCAACCGGCTGATGTTCGCGCATGACAACGCGATCGAGAATTTGATCATCTTTGCGCCGCTGGTGCTGATCCTGAACGCGATCGACTATTCGTCGAAATGGACCGTGCTCGCCTGCGCCGTGTATTTCTGGGCGCGCGTCGCGCATCTGATCGTCTACACGCTCGGCCTGCCGGTGTTCCGCACGCTGGCCTTCACCGTCGGCTTCCTGGCTCAGGCGGTGCTGGCGCTGGCGATCTTCAAGATCCTCTGACCGGCGCTCCCGACGCCGGCCGCGGCATGCGCTGCGCCGACCTACGCCTTCCTGACAACGACGTGAAGCATCGTCGCAGGTGCTTCGTCAAAGCTCTTGATCTCGCTGGTGTCGGACGAAACTTGTGTCCACGCACCTGACGCAGTGTAAGTCGCCTGCAACCAGTCCGGCGATGGATAATTGTAGTAGCGACCGAGGCTGTCGCGGCCATCGTCATGGCCGATCTTGTAGCTCGCGTAAAACAGGCCTGCCGGCTTCAGCGCGCGGTGGATACGCGTGAGGATTCCACCGAGCTCGTCGCGCGGCACGTGCAGCAGGCAGGCGCTCGCCCACACGCCGTCATAGATCTCGTGCTCATTGAGTTCGTCGAACCGCATCGTCTCGACGGCATGACCGGTCCTGCGCGATGCGACTGCCGCCATCTCCGGCGAGCCGTCTGTGGCGCGCACGACGAATCCCGCCTCCAGCATGACTGCGAGGTGATTGCCGGCGCCGCAGCCGAGTTCGAGGATCGCCCCGCCCGGCGGCAGCAGATTGAGAAAGCCCCTGAGCCGGGCGGACGGGGCTTTCGCCCACCCGGCATAGGCCTCGGCATTGCGCCGATAGAATTGCAGCGTGTCGTCGTCCACCCCTGCACCTCGCACTAAAGCGCGATGAGATTGGTTGAATCGTCATCGCGCTTTACCTCCTTGTTTGAGCATGATCTCCGCGCAAACGCCTTCGGCGTTTGTCGCGAGGGAAAACCGCTTCGCACTTTTCCGGACCATGCTCTATGGAAACAGCGCAATCTGCTCCAGTCCTGCAGTTTCGGGCAAGCCGAACATCAGGTTCATGTTCTGGATCGCCTGACCGGCAGACCCCTTTACCAGATTGTCGAGCGTGGAGATCACGATCGCCCGGTTCTTGATGCGATCGGCGACAACGCCAATCTGAACATAGTTCGAGCCGCGCACATTCTGGGTCTGCGGCAGCACACCCTTCTTCGCGACATGCACAAAGGGTTCGTTGGCGTAGGCCTTCTCCAGCGCAGCCCGCAAATCGTCCGGCGTCGCGCCGTTGAGCTTGACGTAGGACGTGCAGAGTTCGCCGCGCGCCATCGGGATCAGATGCGGCGTGAAATTCACGGTCACGGCGCTACCGGCCGCGACGCCGATCTCCTGCTCGATTTCAGGCGCGTGGCGGTGGGTGCCGACCGAATAGGGCGACAGGCCCTCGCCCGCCTCGCTGAACAGCGTGTTTTGCTTCAACCCGCGGCCGGCGCCGGTGACGCCGGACTTCGCGTCGATGACGATGTCGTCGACGTCGATCAGCTTGGCCTTGGCAAGCGGCACCAGCGCCAGCAGCACCGCGGTCGGATAGCAGCCGGGACAGGCGACCAGCCGCGCAGTAGCGATTTTCTCGCGGTAGAACTCGGTCAGGCCGTAGACCGCCTCGCCCTGCAATTCCAGCGCCCGGTGTTCATGGCCGTACCACTGCGCATAGGTGTCCTTGTCACGCAGGCGGAAATCGGCGGACATATCGAGGATCTTGATTCCAGGGTTGGCCTTGAGAACCGCCGCGATGATCTCCTGCGTGGTGCCGTGCGGCAGCCCGCAGAACACCGCGTCGAGCTTGCTCCAGTCGACTTTCTCCCATTCGACGAGCTTCGGCAGGTCGAGCATGAAGAAATGCGGAAACACATCGCTCATGGCCTTGCCGGCATGGGTGTTGGCGGTGAGCGCCGTGATCTCGGCATTCGGATGCCGCGCCAACAGGCGCACCGCGTCGGCTCCAGTGTAGCCGGACGCGCCGAGTATGCCGATCTTCTTCGTGCCCATCGCACGCTCCTTTCAGGCGAAATGCTGCTTGTCTTGTATCGAACGGCAGCGAAAGCCGGCAGCCGTCCCGTGCGCGTCACGTCTGCGAACGCACGCGCCGTCCACCCTGCTCTCCCTGGCGAGAAACGCTGTATCGGCTACTTCTCGGGCAATCCCAGCATCAGCCGCATGTTCTGCACGGCCGCGCCCGACGCGCCCTTGCCGAGATTGTCGAGCCTGGCGACCATCACCGCCTGATGGTGCTTGTCGCTGGCGAAGACGTAGAGCTCGAGCTTGTTGGTCTCGTTCAGCGCCTCAGGCTCGATCCGCCCGCTCTTGGCGGCCTCGTTCTGCAGCGGCATCACCGACACGTAGCTGCTGCCGGCGTAGCGCTTGGCGAGCGCGGCCTGCAGATCGGCGCCAGAGGGCTTGCCCGGCAGCGCGTCGAGCTGCAGCGGCACCGACACCAGCATGCCCTGCCGGTAGTTGCCGACCGAGGGGATGAAGATCGGCCGCCGCGTCAGCTTCGAGTAGAGCTGCATCTCCGGCACGTGCTTGTGCTCGAAGCCGAGGCCGTAGAGCTCGAAGGCCGGCGCGGTGCTGTCCTCGAAGCTCGCGATCATCGACTTGCCGCCGCCGGAATACCCGCTCACCGCGTTGACGGCGATCGGAGTGTCGGCGGGGACGAGGCCAGCATCGACCACCGGCCGCAGCAACGCGATCGCGCCGGTCGGATAGCAGCCGGGGTTCGAGACCTTCTTCGCCGCCTTGATCTTGTCGGCCTGGTCGGGCGCGAGCTCGGCAAAGCCATAGGCCCAGTCGGGCGCGACCCGATAGGCGGTCGAGGCGTCGAGCACCTTCGGTCCCGAGGCGCCCATGCTGTCGATCAGCGCCACGGTTTCCTTGGCCGCATCATCGGGCAGGCAGAGGATGACGAGATCGACCTCCTCCATCAGCGCCCGCTTGGCGCCGGCGTCCTTGCGCTTGTCCTCGGCGATGGCCTTCACCGTGATCTCGCTCTGGCCGCGCAGCCGCTCCTGGATGCCGAGGCCGGTGGTTCCGGAGGCTCCGTCGACGAACACGGAGGGCTTCTTCGCAGCGCCGGCGGCGGCGGGCTTGTGGGTCTCGGTGATGGTCATGACGTGGTCCTTTCGAGAAGGGTCGTATCAGTTGCAAAGGCCTGTGGCCGCATGTTGCGCATCAAATTTGCGATCTGCCTTGCGCCGGAGTCGGGCTGCGCTTCCAGCTGCCCGGCGACAGCGGCGTAGTCGGTCTCGGATTTGTGCTGGTTCAGCTTGAAGCTGCCCTCGACCTCCTCGACCGTCATCACCATTCCCACGATCGCCTTCTTCATCGCATCCAGCCGGCCCGATGTCATCTTGGCTGAAGTCCAGGGCGGCTTCGGCGCCAGCCATTCCTCGAACTTGGCGCTCAGCGTGTCGATCTGCACCGCGAGTTCGGCCTCCGACAACAAGCGAACCGGCCCGGTCAGGTGCACGGCTTGGTAGAGCCAGGTCGGAACCTGGTCCGGCGAGACGTACCAGTCCGGCGAGACATAGGCATCCGCGCCGTTCACGGAAAGCAGCCAGGGCGTCGTTCCGTCCGCCAGCTTTACCAGCGGATTGTGACGGGCAACGTGAAAGGCGGCCTGCGGCGTGCCGTCATCGGCATAGGTCAGGTAGAACGGCAGCCCTGACGCGATCGGCTTATGGCCGTCCCACGCACAGGCGATGCCGAAACCGCGCGCATCGACAAACGCGAGGCTGGCAGCGCGGTCAGGCTTGAACACCGGTGGCGTATACATGGTCGTGTCTCCTCAACGTGAACGTGGGAGCCGCCCGATCGTACCGCTTTGCTTTTTGGAAGGGAGAGCGCCGCGGGAGTGATCCGGCGGCAGAGGCAAATCGATCTTAAACGCGAACGACCGCCCATACCGCGTGAATGCGGCGGCGGCGAGCAGTGAACATGGTCGCGGCGTTGATCATGGGCGCGGCTATAAGGCCGCGCCCGCGTTCCGTCAAGGAAAACCGAGTTAGATGGAGGGATTCCACGGCGCCGGGATCACCCGGTAGCCGTTGCCATCCTTCTCGACATGGCCGAGGCCCGGGAACGGATAGTGGAAACCCTGCACCTGCAGCTTCTCCGCCACCACCATGTCGTAGACCCGGCGGCGGGTCTTTTCGGCCTGATCGCCGTCCTGATCGAAGAAGGCATGCCAGCCCGGATTGCTCGCGAAGGGGTTCGGGTTGTTGGTGACGTCCGACTGGATGAAGACCTTGCCGCTGCCCGAGGCCAGCACATAGGAGGTGTGGCCGGGCGTGTGGCCGATGGTCTCGACCGAGGTCAGGCCCGGCGCGATCTCCTTGCCCCACTCATATGGCGTGACCTTCTTCTTCAGGCTGGCCTCGAAGATGCTGCGGTTGTTCTTGAACAGGCCCTGCATGCGGCCCGCCGGCGCGCGGCTCATCTCGCCGTCGTCCATCCAGAACTTCCATTCGGTCGCCGGCACCAGCACTTCGGCGTTCGGGAATGCCGGCGTGCCCTCGGCGGTCAACAGGCCGTTCACGTGGTCACCGTGGAAGTGCGAGATTACGACCATATCGACATTCTTCGGGTCGAAGCCGGCCGCGACGAAATTCTCCGCGAACAGGCCGTTGGCACCCTTGCTGTTGGTCTTGGCGAGCGCGCCGTTGCCGGTGTCAATCACGACCAGCTTGCCGCCGGTGTTGATGACGAGCGGTGCGAAATAGATCGTCATCATGTCAGGCGCCATATACGCCTTCTGCAGCGCGGCGCTGACCTCTTCCTTCTTGGCATTGGTGATGAAGGAGTCCTCGAGCTTGAAGACGTTCTTGCCATCGGAGACCACGGTGACCTGGATGTCGCCGACCTTGTAGCGATAGAAACTCGGCGCCTGCTTGTCGGCCATTGGCGCAGTCGCATGGGCCGAGATCGCCGGCAGCAAGGGCGCAGCAGCAATGCCGGCAGCGCCGGTCAGAACGTGACGTCGCGTCAGATCCATATGAAATTTCTCCCGGTGAGACAGTGAAGGTGGCCCGTTGATGCGCTTGTTTGGCAGGGTCTTAGCAGCGTTTCGGTGCACGCGCGATGACAGACCGCGATGCTCGTCTGTCGAGCTAACCCCTGCGCCATGGTCTTATTCCAGGCCTCACGGCGTGGACAGAGCGCTGACAACGCAAGGCGACCGCAGCGCGGCTGACCGGCAAATACGCGATCGCACGAGCGTCACAGCTTGCTCAACAAACCGATGGAGCGGAAGAGAGATGTCCAAAAACCATTTCCGCCAGTCAACCCGTCCAGGCGGGCTCGGGCTTGCGCTTCTCCGGCTTGAGCCGCCTTGCTGTACCAGGCGATCGCCTGTGCCGTATCCTTGGGAACGCCGAGACCGCTCTCATAGGCCCAGCCCAGATTATATTGAGCCCTGCTGTTATTCCGATCGGCGGCGTTGCGGAGCAACTGCACCCCCTTGGTGTAATCCAGCGGCACGCCCCGGCCGTTCACGTACAGCAATCCGAGACTCATCTGGGCCCAGGCGTCGCCTTGATCGGCCGCCTTTGTGTACCATTGGGCCGCCAACGCTTCGTCGCGCACGACGCCCAGTCCTTCAGCGTAAAGATACCCGACATATCCCTGGCTGTAGGGATCGCCCTGCTCCGCCGCCAGCTGGAACCAGTGCATGGCCTCGCGATAATCGCGCTCAACGCCGCGACCGCTTTGGTACATGCTGCCGACATAGGATTGGGCCTTGCCATTCCCGCTCTCGGCGAATGGTTTGAGCCGCGTCATGGCGAGCTTGTAGTTCTTGGCCAGAAAAGCGTTGACGCCTTCGTCAAGGTCGGCGCTGACGTCCCGGACATTGGCGGGCGTTTTCGGCGTCTGGCCGATCGGCCCGAATTTGAAGTCCGTGAACTTCTGCAGGCCCGCCTTGATCGCCGCGGCGAATTCCGCCGGGCAGACGGCCGTATCAAAGCTGAGCCGCACAACCACGCTTGAGCGCACGGTTCGGCCGTCGATCACGGCGGACCCGCTCACGTCGATGCGACCGCTGGCAGCCCCGAAGAGAGTCCGGCCGTTGAGATATCTCCCGTAAATGATCTGCGCCGGCTTTTCGTTGAAATTGGTCCCCTCTGGAATGGTCAGCGAACTGGTCTCCCGATATTCCAGCGAACGGCAGGGAAACGGCTGGTCGGTCACACCGCCGGTGCTGAGCACCAGCAGCGAGGGTCGCAGGTCCGTAAGCGGCAGCATCCTGACGCGCGACCATTCCCCGAGTTCGACGGGCTTGGTGATCTGAAATGTCGCGGTGATCGCGTAACTGTCGGACAGATCGCGCGGGTTTGGAAAGCTGTAGTCCCCGGCGCCGTTCAGCCCGGCCTGCTCGATCAGCCTTTTGGCGGTGTTCGGCCGATCCGTCTTTTCCAGGCCTTGCGCCAGCGACCGGCCGACCAGGGCTCCAAGCCCGGTGCCGGACAGGATCGAGCGCGCTTGCCGGGTACCGTCGGATGCGAGCGTGTAATCGATCTCCGCGGCCAGGGTGAAGTGCTCCGGTTTCGACACCGGGATGCGGGCCATCGTGCCCTTGTCGATGTTGAGCGCCGGCTTGCCGGCAAGGCCCGCCGGCAATGCGCCGAAGGCCAACAGCGACACGGTCGGATCGAGGTACTGATCGATCGCTGGCACATAGACAACGGCATGGTTGAAATTGGGGGTCGCAACTTCAGTGAGTGTGTACTGCGTATCGGCGTTCACCGCGACCAGATTGGCCTCGATCCCTTGCGCCGCCAGCAGGGCCTTGAGGATCGTCGCATGCGCCTTGCAATCCCCGTAGCGCGCCGCGAGCACGGCCGATGCCGGCTGCGAAGTCCAGCCGCCATCTTCAAAGCCGATACCGACGTAGCGGATATTCCGAGCCACCCAATTGTGGATACGCTCGACCTTGCTGCGTGGATCGGCGGCATCGCCGACGATCTCGTTCGAGAGCGTCCGCAAACCGCCGTCAGGTACGGCCATGGGAGCATTGCGGGCATTCAGCTCGGCTGCAAAAGCCGCATAATCGGCGAAAGTGCTGACCTCGAAACGCCTGGCTTCGTCGAACGCGTCGGCATCGATCTGGCGTCGGTTCGGCGTCTCCTGCCTGAAAGCCGCGTGGTGAATGACCCGGTCGCCGAGCCGCGCCTCGCTGTGCTCGACGTTTCGGAGCGCCACATGCAGCGGCCTTGAGGCCGGCCCGTCGACCGTGACTTCCATCGTCTCGGGCGGCTGGTCTACCGGCTGCATCCAATATTGCGCAAACTCGCCGGCAAACTTCGCGGTCTTCGTCTTGTAGACCAGATGTCCCTTGATCCTGTCGCCGGCGGCGACGTTCGGATAGGCGATGATCCTGTGCCGCAGCTCGTCGAAATAAGGTGAGGAGATATCTGCAGAAGCGGGTTGATCGCGGATGGCACGCTCGTCGACTGCGATCACGCTGCCGTCGGCCTTCACGGTGGCCAGTTCACTTGAGGACAATTCGCTGAAGTAGCTATTATACGTGACGGTCTGCTGCGCGATTGCCTCCGCTCCCTTCTCGTCGAGCGCCCGGATCTCGAAGTCGAACACGGTCGTGCTCAGACCTTGCTCGTCGAAAGTGACGGTGTAGCGGGCGAGCGTCCGCCGCCAGCCTGGATCAACCCAGGCGGGCCCCTGTCCGTTGTCCGTCGGGCCAGCGGCAGCAGCAATGACGGACGTGATCAGCCATAGCCACAGAACTGAAACGATACGCGCCGTCATATTCCCGGAAGCCCCGCAGCCAGGCGTTATGCCGGTCGTTCAGCTAGCACCCGGAAATTACTGGAGCCTCCCGGAGATAGAACAAATTTTATTTTCCCTCAGAAAGTGCGGAAGCTGTGTCGGGCGGCGTCAAACCACCCGCCAGATCCATTCGACGGCGTGCGCGATGACGTCGCCGAACAGCAGCAGCGCCGCCGACCAGACCAGCGCCGAGACGAAGTTGGCGATCTGAAACTGCCAGTACGACATCTCGAAGATGCCGGCGGCGAGCGGCACCGAGGCACGGAGCGGTCCGAAGAAGCGGCCGATGAAGATCGAGGGCACGCCCCATTTCTTCACGAAGGCCTCGCCGCGCGGCAGGATCTCCGGATAGCGCGACAGCGGCCACATCTGGGCGACGTGCTCCTTGTAGCGATAGCCGAACCAGTAGGAGACCCAGTCGCCGAGCGCAGCGCCAATGCCGCCGGCGATCCAGATCGGCCAGAACGAGATGCCGCTGACGCCGATCAGCGCGCCGATCGCGACCAAGGCGCCCCAGGCCGGGACCAACAGCGAGATGAAGGCGAGCGATTCCCCGAACGCCAGCAGCATGACGATCGGCGCCGCCCAAGCCTGGTGGTTGCGCACGAAATCAGCCAAGGCGCGCGCAAAATCTTCCATTCCCTTGAATGCCTTCCCGCCCGTTATGCCCCGTGCCCCCCGGATCGGTTCCCGAGACCGGTTCCGAGGCTCGCCCAACAGCTAAGCCAGCCCGTTGGCCGGCTTCAAGTCACAAAGGCCGGCTTCGGGCGTGATTTCCCCGACCGTTCCTGCCATAAGCCCGGCCCGGTCACCTTTTAAACCCAACCGTGGCATAGTCAGAGCAACCGATTCGTCGCGCCCCTGATCGCGCCATACTTGAAGAACCATGTCCAAATCATTGAAATCAGCTGCCAAAAGCAAGTCCAATGACGATTTGTTCGGAGCGCAGGAACCCAAGGGTCGGGCGCCGCTGAAGGTCGCCTCCCGCGGCGGAGGCGGCGCGGAGGACGGCTACACGGCGGCCGACATCGAGGTGCTCGAGGGCCTTGAGCCGGTCCGTCGCCGGCCCGGCATGTACATCGGCGGCACCGACGAAAAGGCGCTGCATCATCTGTTCGCCGAGGTCATCGACAACTCGATGGACGAAGCGCTGGCCGGCCACGCCACCTTCATTGAGGTGGAACTGACCGCCGACGGCTTCCTCACCGTCACCGACAACGGCCGCGGCATTCCCGTCGATCCCCATCCCAAATTTCCGAAGAAGTCGGCGCTCGAAGTCATCATGTGCACGCTGCACTCCGGCGGCAAGTTCGACTCCAAGGTCTACGAGACCTCGGGCGGCCTGCACGGTGTCGGCGTCTCCGTGGTCAACGCCCTCTCCTCGCGGCTCGAGGTCGAGGTCGCGCGCAGCCAGAAACTCTACCGGATGACGTTCGAGCGCGGCCATCCCAAGGGCAAGCTGGAAGACCTCGGCAAGATCAACAACCGCCGCGGCACCCGCATCCGCTTCAAGCCGGACACCGACATCTTCGGCGCCAAAGCCGCATTCAAGCCGCAGCGCCTGTTCAAGATGACGCGCTCGAAGGCCTATCTGTTCGGCGGCGTCGAGATCCGCTGGCGCTGCGATCCGGAGCTGCTGAAGGGTGTCGAGGACGTTACGCCGGAGGCCACGTTCCACTTCCCGGGCGGCCTGAAGGACTATCTCGCAGCGGCGATCCACGCCGACACGTTGGTGCATCAGGACATCTTCTCCGGCAAGTCCGGCCGCAACGGCGCGCATGGCGCCTGCGAATGGGCTGTGGCGTGGACCGCTGACGCCGACGGCTTCCTGTCCTCCTACACCAACACCGTGCCGACGCCGGACGGCGGCACCCACGAATCCGGCTTCCGCAGCGCGCTGCTGCGCGGCCTGAAGGACCACGCCGAGCGCATCGGCCAGGGCAAGCGCGCCGCGCCCATCACCTCGGAAGACGTGATGGTCGGTGCGGCCGCGATGTTGTCCGTGTTCGTGCGTGAACCCGAATTCCAGGGTCAGACCAAGGATCGCCTCGCCACCGCCGAGGCGCAGAAGATCGTCGAGCAGGCGATCAAGGATCCGTTCGACCACTGGCTCTCGGGCAATCCGGTGCAGGCCAACCGTCTGCTGGATTTCGTCGTTGACCGCGCCGAAGAGCGGGTGCGCCGCCGTCAGGAGAAGGAGACGGCGCGCAAGACCGCCACCAAGAAGCTGCGCCTGCCCGGCAAGCTCACCGACTGCACGAACACCGCAGCCGAAGGCTCCGAGCTCTTCATCGTCGAAGGCGACTCGGCCGGCGGCACCGCCAAGCATGCGCGCAACCGCGAGACCCAGGCGATCCTGCCCCTGCGCGGCAAAATCCTCAACGTCGCCTCCGCGGGCAAGGACAAGCTGACCGCCAACCAGCAATTGTCCGATTTGATGATGGCGATCGGCTGCGGCACCGGCGCGCATTACCGCGAAGAGGATCTGCGCTATCAGCGCATCATCATCATGACCGACGCCGACGTCGACGGCGCCCATATCGCCTCGTTGCTGATCACCTTCTTCTACCGGCAGACGCCGCGGTTGATCGACGAGGGCCATCTCTATCTGGCCGTGCCGCCGCTCTATAAGCTGACGGTCGGCACCAAATCGGTCTATGCGCGCGACGACGTACACAAGGACGAGTTGATCAAGACCTCGTTCAACGCCAACGCCAAGGTCGAGATCAGCCGCTTCAAAGGCCTCGGCGAGATGAACTCGGAGCAGCTCAAGCAAACCACGATGGATCCGGCCAGGCGGACCCTGCTGCGCGTGGTCCTGCTGGCCGACGATCGGGAAGGCACGGCCGATTCTGTCGAGCGGCTGATGGGCACCAAGGCTGAGGCACGCTTTGCCTTCATCACCGACAAGGCCGAATTCGCCAGCGACGACCAGCTCGACGTCTAGGCACGAAGTATTTGATTTCTTAGCATTTTCCGGCCGCCAGCGATGCTGGCGGCCGGATTTTTTTGGACTCCGCGACATGAGCCCGGCGGCTTCGTTTCCGGACGGTTGTGTCTCGCCAGCAACAGCATTTTCGCGCGAACCGCGTATAGTCGGGACATCGAATTACGGAATCGGTGCGAGCGCACCGGGTGTGCGAACCGCGAAAAACTGAAGTTGGGGAATTCAATATGAAAAAGTTTCTTCTTGCTCTGACTGCGGTCGCGGCATTCACCGGATCGGCCTCTGCTGCCGACCTCGCGGCTCGTCCCTACACCAAGGCTCCGATCGCGGCTCCGGTGGCCTACAGCTGGACCGGCTGCTATCTCGGCGCCGGCGGCGGCGGCGCCATGACCAACAACGACTCCAACCTTGTGGACCCTGCGACTGGCCTTGCTTTCACCGGTAACGTTACGAGTGGCGCGCGTGGCTGGTTCGGCACGGTTCAGGGCGGCTGCGACTATCAGTTCAACAACTGGGTTGTTGGTGCCTTTGCCGACTATGACTTCATGGACGTCAAGGGTGACACCGGTATCTTCCCGGGTCTGAACGGCAGCCAGAAGCAGGATTGGCAGTGGGCGGTCGGTGGCCGTGTTGGCTATCTCGTCCTGCCGCAGTTGCTGACCTACGTCTCGGGTGGCTACACCCAGGCTCACTGGAAGTCGACGACGCTCAATGCCTTCGGCGTCGGTGACGTCGGGATTGCGCCCGGCTACACCAGGAGCGGCTGGTTCATCGGCACCGGCGACGAGTACGCTCTGAACTTCCTCCCCGGCCTGTTCTGGAAGACCGAGTATCGCTATTCGGAATTCGACCGCGCAACGGTTGGAATTACCGATCTCGCCGGGGTTCCGGTCGGCGTGAATTCGGTCCAGAAGCAGCGCGAGCACAGCGTTCGCTCCGAGCTCGTCTACCGCTTCAACTGGGGCGGTGGCCCGGTCGTCGCCAAGTACTGATCTCTGCTGAATACCAAGCAGCTGAAAAGCCCCGGCATCGTCCGGGGCTTTTTTGTTGGCTAGTCGTGGTGGATCGCGCTTCTCATAATAGTCGCGCCACATCCCAGTCTCCAGCCGCGCAATCCCGGCCGGATCGAAGGCCCGCAGATCGGCCTGCTGGCCATGCAGCACAGAGGGCGACGGCGACGCCCGAGCCCGTCAGTATCGCGACAATCGCCCTGCGACACATCACTGGGCCTCCGTGGCATGATCCAGCCTGGATCTTGCCGATCCGGCCGATCATCTGTTCGTTCGACGGCTACGGACGCCCTCGGCAACGGTTTCCCATTGCATCATCGTTACCGCCCCGGAGGAAAATACCAATGCGCTCGCTTCTTCTGGTGCTCGGCCTGATCGGCCTTGCGATTGGACTGCTGTGGATCGGCCAGGGCCTCGGCGTGATCGCCTGGCCGGCGTCGAGCTTCATGATCAACCAGATGGAATGGGCGCGCTATGGCGCCGCACTGGCGGCCGTCAGCCTGATCCTGATCTGGCAGAGCCGGCGTTGATCGGGCACACTCCCCCGTACCCTCACATCACAGCGGATAACAACAATGAAAAAAGCACCGTTCGATCTCTCAGGCAAAGTCGCAGTCGTCACCGGCGGCAATGGCGGCATCGGGCTCGGCATGGCGCGCGGCTTCGCCGACGCGGGCGCGACCATCGCAGTCGTCGGCCGCAACGAGACGAAGTCGCGATCGGCCGTCGAAGAGCTGACCCAACGCGGCGCCAAGGCGATCGCGGTGACGACCGACGTGACCGACCGGGCCGCGGTATCAGCCATGGTCGCGCGCGTCGTCAAGGAGCTCGGCCGGATCGACATCCTCGTCAACAATGCCGGCATGAGCATCCGCAAGCCGCCGCACGAGCTCGAGATCGAGGAATGGAGCAAGGTGATCGACACCAACCTCACCAGCGCGTTCGTCTGCTCGAAGGCGGCCTATCCGGCGCTGAAGGCATCCGGCGCGGGCAAGGTCATCAACATCGGCTCGATGATGTCGATCTTCGGCGCGAGCTTCGCACCGGCCTATGCGGCGAGCAAAGGCGGCATCGTGCAGTTCACCCGTGCCTGCGCCAATGCCTGGGCGCCCGACAACATCCAGGTCAATGCCATCCTGCCCGGCTGGATCGATACCGATCTGACGAAAGGCGCACGTCAGCAGGTGGCCGGTCTCCACGAGCGTGTGCTGGCGCGCACGCCGGCGGCCCGCTGGGGCGCGATCGACGATTTCGCAGGAATCGCCGTCTTCCTGGCCTCGCCGGCGTCCGACTTCGTCACCGGCACTGCGATTCCCGTCGACGGCGGCTATTCGATCATGGCGTGAGCATGATCCGGAAAAGTGCGAAGCGGTTTTCCGAAAAGATCATGCTCCAATAAGAAATCTTCACCCAAACAAAAAGCCCCGGCGGTGCCGGGGCTTTTTCAATGCGTTGACGTCGAGGCTCAGTAGCGCGCGACGACGGGGCCGTCGAACTTGTAGCTGGCGCGGAACACCGCCCACTGGATGTCGCGCGGCTTGGCGTCGAACGTGTAGGTCCCGGCCGCGCTGCCTGCGAGCTGATAGCTCTGGCTCTCGAAGGCGGCGTAGTTGTACTCGACGCCGACGATCCAGTTGCGGGTGATGCCATATTCCCAACCGGCGCCAACGGTCCAGCCGTTGGCCCAGTGGGTCTGGCTCCCTGAGCCAGTCGTCGGCACGTTGTCGACGACGGACAGGCGATTGTTCACGCCGGCATAGCCGCCCTTGACGTAGAACAGATTGTTGTTCACGGCGATGCCGGCGCGGCCGACCACGGTCGCGAGCAGATTGGTGCGCCAGCTGAACACGTCATCACCTGCGCCGAACACGGTGTTGTTGACGGTGCCGGAATTGTTCAGGCCGGCGAGCGTGCCTTCGAGACCGAACACGACGTTGTTGGCCTGCCAGTTGTAGCCGATCTGGCCGCCGCCGATTATGCCCGAGCCGCGCTGACGATAGCCCTGGCCCGGCGCGAGATCGCCGAAGATCGTGGTGTTGGCGGAGTTGACCCACTGCTCGTTGGTCGAGGCGCCACCGATGTGGCCACCGACATAGAAGCCGGACCAGTTGTAGATCGAGTCGATATAGGCCGGAGCCTTGGTGTAGGGACGCGCCGCGAGATCGGCGGCGGTAGCAGCGCTGACACCGAGCGCGGTGGTGGCGGCCAAAGCAGCAATCATTTTCGCACGAAACATTTTTGCACCCCTCATTGTTCGCTGGGTGCAGCTTTCCCAGAGAGACCCTTACCAATCGAAAACAACCGTACCGCGCGCGCTTGAATCTGCGCGCATGCGCCTTGAATCCTGTCGCGTGTTGCAGTCGCGCAACCCTTTGCGGTCAACTTAACCGCGCATTATCCTTGACGGTTTGCTAGCGCGCTGTGCTCGGCGCAATCGTCGGCGAATGCACATGTTCGGGCCGCGCACCGAGCCCGATGAAGCGCGCGGTGAGACCCTGCAGCCACGGGATCGCTGTGACCAGCCGCAGCGGCAATGGCACGGTCAGCGGTTGATTGCCGCCCTTCAGAGCCATCGTGATGATGTTGTTCTGCGCGATCACCTGCACGCGCTGCGTCAGCCGCACCGGAAACTCGCGGCGCTTGCGCACGGCATCGAGCTCCTCTTCCGACGGACAACCCTTCGCAAGCTTCGCCGCCAACAGATTTGCCGTGGCGACGGCATCCTGCACCGCGAGATTGACGCCGACGCCACCGACCGGCGACATCGCATGCGCGGCATCGCCGATGCAGAGCAGGCCCGGCCGCGTCCAGCGCGGCAGACGGTTGATCGCAACCGTCAGCAGCTTGACGTCGTCCCAGCTCTTCACTTCGGCAATGCCCGATTTCAGCACCGGCGCCATCCGCACGACGTCGTCGAGCAGCGCGGGCAGCCCCCTCGCCTTCACCGCCTCATATTGTCCCTTGGCGATGACATAGGCGCATTGCCAGTAGTCGCCGCGATCAAACGTCACCATCATCTTGCCGGGATCGACACGCGCGAACACGTTCTCGGTCTCATTGGGACGGCGACCCGCGCGGAACCACAGCACGTCCATGGGCGCACCGATTTCCTCGACTTCAAGGCCGGCACGTTCACGCACCGTGGAATGACGGCCGTCGCAGGCAACAGTGAGATCCGCCTCGATCTCGATCGGTCCATCCGGCGTCATCGCGCGCACGCCGGCGATTGTGTCGCCGCGGCGGATCAGATCGGTCGCCTCGGCGCTCATCATCACCTTGAGCGAAGCAAAGCGCTTGCCGGCCTCGCGCAGGAAATTGAGAAAATCCCATTGCGGCATGAAGGCGATGAAATTGTGCTTGACCTTGAGCCGGCTGAGGTCGGCAACCCGCACCGAGACGCCGCCGAAGATGCCATCCATCTTCTGCAACTCCTGATGCGGCAGCTTGAGGAATCCGTCGATCAGCCCGAGTTCGTCCATCACCTGCAGGGTCGAGGGATGCACGGTGTCGCCGCGGAAATCGCGGAAGAAGTCGGCGTGCTTCTCCAGCACGACGACGTCGACGCCGGCGCGTCCGAGGAGATAGCCGAGCATCATTCCCGCCGGTCCGCCGCCGACCACGCAGCAGCGCACCTTCATCGTCCGCAGATTGCTGACATCCATGGTCCGGCCCTCACCGCTGATCCGATCCTGGCGATGGATTGTAACGCCAATCGGACGAAGATGGAGAACCTAGTCTAGCGCCGGAACGTCTTGATCTCCGACACGCTGCCGTCGCGGTAGGTCAGTTCCACCGAGATCGACTGAGTATTGGGCGCAAGCTTCATGTAGAGCGGCATCCCTGCCGAGATCGCGGTGGGATCCCTCGGGTCGCACGGCGGCAGCTTCAGCACCTTGTCCGGCACCGCGCTGTCGATGCCGATCCGTGCTTCGCGGATCGCACAGCGATACGACACCAGATGGGTGTAATAGACCAGGAGCCCGTTGAACTCGCGATAGGACAGCCAGCTCGTCGCGGTCATGTCGAGGATCTTGCGCTGGTCGCGGATCAGCGCGGCCTCCGGATCGAACTTGATCGGGAACGGCCCCTGCATCTCGCCCTGAGTGTCGACATAGCGCAGCTGGATGGTGCCCGCCTGGACATCGGCCGGCAGCTCGATCGAGGGATTGGGCATCCGCTTGCGGGTGCGCGGATCGAGCGTGTCGATGAAACCGGTCTCGCGGTAATCGCCGGCATCGCCCATCCGCCAAGAGATGCCGAGCGTCGGGTCGGCAATCGAGAACACCACGGTCCAGCCGCCATTGTGGCGCGAGAAGCTCGCGATCGGCGCATTGATGGAATCTTCCTTCGGGACCTTCAGCACCGAGACCGGCGGCAGCGCCGCCACCTGTTGCGGCGGCGCGGCGGGCTTGGCCGCGTCAGTCGGCCCCTTCGTAGCACCGTTGAGGAAGACGTCATCGACCATCTGGTCGAAATAGACCGGGATCTGCTTGTGCTTCACGGTCTCGGCCATCTCGCTGACCAAGCGGCGCGTGCGCTGCGCGACCTGCACGAGATTTTCGCCGGGCTGCAGCAGCTCCTTGGCGAAGGTGCGCGTGAACACCGAATTGGGATTGGCATCGTCGTTCGAGAGACGGTCGAGCGCGGTCTGGCGGGGACCTGCCGAAAACACCGAGAACACGCCCTCCGGCAATTGCGTCATCGGCGCCAGGCCGCCGCCGCCGGCGACGGCGCGGGTGCCTGATCGCTCGAATGGATTGTTGCGGCAGGCATCGAACACCAGGATCGCGGTGCGCACCTTCTTGTTCTGCATCCGCTCGATGACGCGGTCGGCCAGCACCGAGGCGTCGCGGACCAGCTCTTCCTGGCCTTCGGTCGCGGCCGGCACGTCGGTCGGCAGCAGGAAATTCTGGCCGGCGATCTCAAAGCCGTGGCCAGCGTAGAAGAAGAACGCGGTGTCGCCGGGCCCGACCGCCCTGTCGAACGCCAGCAGCGTCTCGGAAAAGGCCTGCCGGTTCAGGTTCTCGGCGACCATCACGGAGAAGCCAAGCTGCTTCAGCGTATCGCCCATGGTGCGGGCATCGTTGACCGCCTTCTGCAGCTTCGGGACGTTCCTGTAGTCGTTGTTGCCGATCACCAGCGCAACGCGCTTTTGAGCCACGGCCGGAGCCGCCCAGACGAGCACCGCCGCCACAATTGCGGTTGCCGAAGTCAGTCTCGAGAGCCAGCGCGTCATCCTGTTCCCCGCAAAATATTCCCCGCAAAATACCGTTGCGGCCGCCAAGGCTAAGGCCGCCGGATAATAGTCGAAATGGCGGCCGGGACGGTTCAATTTCGGCAGCCATTCGTGCGCGCAATGCAAACCGCGTTCTTGCGGGATTGCGAAAGAATCCCGCGCAGCTTAAGCCGGGATATGATTCCCGCCTGTTGCAACGCCGCGTTGAAAAACTGATGTCGAAGAAGATGATCAAGCCCGGTCCCGACCTGCTGGCGCAGGTCAACCAGGCGTTTCTCGACTACGGCTATGGCGGGCTGTCGATGGTCACGCTGGCCAAGACCTGCGGCTTCACCCAGCGCGCGCTCTATTACTATTTCGGCAACAAGGAAGAGGCGTTCCGCGCGGTGATCGCCTGGCGGCATGTCGAGGATGTCGGGCTCGCGTTCGAGGCTGGACGAGCCGTGCGCGCCAAGCGCGGCGGCGCGCTCGACATCATCGCCACGATCCTGGACGTGCGCTACGGCGAAACCCGTCGCCGCCTGACCCATTCGCCGCACACCGTCGAGCTCAACGCCGAGGCCTTCAAGCGCTGCCGCGACCTGATGATCACGTCCGCGGTGACGTTCCAGAACGATCTGGAAACCCTGATTCTCGACCTCGAAGCCAGCCGCCTGCTGAAGCTCAATGGCCGGTTCACGGCGGCGCAGGTCGCGCAGGCGCTGGCTGATGGCGGGCGGGCGGTCAACCAGGCCCTGCCCCCGATCGCCCGTGAGGACTTTACGGCCCGCTACCGCCAGATGACCGCGATGGTCCTGTACGGCTGCGCCGCCATGCCCCGGCGCAAGTAAAGAAGCGCGGCACGCCGTTCGGTACCACGGTGTCTGTTCCCTACAGGTAAGAAAAAACCGTCCGCAGGCGGCTTGTGGGTTTGCGCCTCCGTTGTGTCTATGGATGTCTGGACCGTTTCACCCTACGCATGTACGAAGGGCCGCTTCCGCAACCCAAGCGAGTTCCATGAAACGCCTGCTCCGTAACCGCGCCGTGATCGCCCTGCTCGTGCTCGCGCTTGTGCTCGGCGCCCTGCTGGTCCTGTCCGATGACGGCCTGTCCCGGCATTTCAAGTATTCGTTCTTCTAATGCGCGGTTTTCTTGCGCGCGCGGTCCGCGTGTTCGTCTTCATTGCGATCGTCGAGGTGCTTTGCCTGGGCTTCGGCGTGCTTTCCATCCGACGAGGCAACGCCTTCCTGCTCTATTATCCGTCCCTGTTCACCGCGATGAACAATGAGCAGATCAATCGGGAGAAAACCGCGCCTTCGACCGGCTGGCCAAAGGATACCGCGCCACGGAAGCAGCCGACCCATCAAGCGACGACCTGTGGCGCTGCCATGGGCGGCTCATTCACCTACGGAGACGACGTCGAGGACTCAGACACCTGGCCGTATCTGCTGGGCCGCAAGCTCGGCTGCGACGTCGACAATCTCGGCGCCTCCGGCTTCGGCATCGATCAATCTGTTCTCCACTATCAGGCATTGAGCCGCCATGACGCGTTCGTCATCTTCGGGATCACGTCCGTGATGTTTACCGCCGATGCCGCCGCGTCCTGGACGTTCTACAGCAAAGCGGTCGACAACCTGCCGCTTCCGGCACTGACGAAGCCGCGTTTCCTGCTCGAGGGGGATGCTCTGATCTTGAAGCCGAGGCCGCCTTCACTTCGGAGCGCCATTGCAGAGTATCACGACGACGACATCTTTCGCCGCGAATGGACTCCGCTCCAATTCCCGTTCTCGTGGCACATTGCACGCGCTGTCTACCAGCGGGCCTTCATACCTCGTCTCTCGGACGACAACGTGATGAACCAGCGAGAGACATCCAAAGCCATGCGCAAGCTCGGCTGGCGCATTCTCCAGACCTACCGCGGATCGGCTCAACCCGTCGTCTTCATGATCCCGAGTCCCGATGAGGTCGAGATCAAACCCGACATCATCGCCGAGGCGCGTTCAGCACTGCCGTCCATGTGCCTGGTCGACCCTTCGCCAGCCCTCACCCACCTCGCCGCCGAGATCGGCACGGTGCGGATGCGGACAAGGACGGGGCATTTCAGCCCCGAGGGCAACGCCGTTCTTGCCGAAGAACTGGCCGCAGGTCTCGCCCGTTGCGGCATTCACCCATGAGCGAACGCGTTGCATCGCTGGACTTCCTGCGCGGGACCGCAGCACTCGCCGTCGCCGTCCCGCACTTCCTGATGGCTCACGAGATCGCACCTGCCGCCGCCGAAACGATCTCGATCCTTGGTGTCGAGATCTTCTTCGTCCTCTCCGGCTACGTGCTGGCACCGCAGATCCTGTTCGTGACGACGGAACGACCGAGCCTGCGCAACCTCGGCATCTTTTGGGTGCGGCGCTGGATGCGCACCGTGCCACCTTATCTCATCGCGCTGGTGCTGACCTCGATCACCGCGCACCGGCTCCTCAGCATGGATTTCGTCCGTTACGCACTCTACCTGCAGAACCTTTTCCACCAGGCCAACGCATCGGATTATTTCCCGATCGCCTGGAGCCTGTCGGTCGAGGAATGGTTCTACATCACCTTCCCGCTTACCGTACTCCTCGTCGGCGCGCTCGCCGGGCGGAAGGTGCTGCTCGCGGCCGCGCTCTTCATTGCCGCCATCACGCTCGCCCGTACGACGCTTGGTGACGACGCGCACTGGGGTGCCGAGGTCCGCCGCATCGTCGCATTCCGCGTCGACGCGATTGCGTGGGGCTTCCTGCTCTATCTTGCCGTCAACCGGACGCGCCTGATGATGTTCATGACGCCGGTTCGGTCCGCACTGCTGCTCGCCGTCACTGCGGCCATGGCGATCGGCCTCACCGGATATCTCGCCGGCCACCCAAGCCGCGCGATCGAATTTGCCTTCCCGTTCTATGCCAGCGGCCTCGGTGCGGCGGCGATCATCGCATCGCTCGCGGTCTCCAGGCATTTCGAGACCAATCCGATCCTGACAACCTCCGGACTCACGCTCGGACGCATCTCGTACTCGGTCTATCTGTTCCACCCGCTCGTGCTGTCGGCGCTCTCGCGCTTTTCGGGTCTCCCTTGGCCGTTCGCCCTAGCCGTTTTTCTCGCGGCCAGTTGCGCGGTCGCAGGCCTGATGGCCGCAGCCGTCGAGGCGCCCATCCTCAGCGCGCGACCGGGTTATTGGCAGCCACTGACGCATCTGAAGGCCGTATGATTGACCGGCACGTTGGCGTCCGCCGCAAGTTCCCATAGAGCGGCGACCTCTCCAGGTTCATCGAAAGGCCGACGCCCGGCACGACCATGAGCCGGCAGTCCGGCATCTCCGCCAGATCGGCCCCTCCAGCCCTTTCAGCCCCTGTCGGCCCCCTTCGACGTCTCACGCCCCAACCGGGGCTGTTTCTTCACGTGACCTCCGTTTCACAATTTGCTATCATATGTGAAATAGATGACAGACGTGGGCCGGCCGATCGGTCATGGTTCGGTTGCCGGCCCCTTCAAGCCGCGATCGACCGAAGCGAGCCCTCAGGCATGATGAAGCATTTCAGCGCCGACATCGCTCCCGCGCGCGAGGAGCATCGGGCACATCCCGTTCCGACCGCGCAAGCCGGTCTTCCAACGCTGCTCGGCGCCTGCTTCGCCGATCTGAAGCAGACCGCTGACGATACCGATGCGGCGGCCAATGCGCCGTTGATCCGGGCGATGACCGAGCTTGCATTGATCGAACGCGGCGCGCTCAGGCCCGGCAGCCGGCGCGGCCAAAAGGCGCTACGCGTCGCCCGCTTGTCGATGGCGCACCGCCTGATCGCTCGGCATCTGGCAGAGCCGGCGCTGTCGCCAGCCATGGTCGCCAACCTGCTCGGCATCTCGCTGCGCCATCTCCACGTGCTGTTCGAGGCGGCGGAGATGAGCTTTTCGGAGACCGTGACGGCGATGCGAATCCGCGAGAGCTGCCGGCTGCTCCGCGAGGCGCCGGAGCGAGCGATCGCCGATATCGCCCAGGATTGCGGCTTCGAGAGCCTTGCCACCTTCTATCGCGCCTTCAAGGCGGCCGAAGCCACGACGCCGCGCGACTACCGCGCGCGAGGCTCTCTGCGCGACGGACAGCACCCTGACCGCTTCACGATGCATTCGACAATGACACCGCCGATGGCCGCACCTGATGCGGAACAATCACACACGCTCGGAAACACAACGCTACAATCGTCCAAATCGATAGCCTGCGCGGATTGAGAAGACGCCCCACCGGCGTTGCGTCAAAACCTTCCGGCGACGAGGACGTGTGGGGCGGGAATCATGATGGGCATCGGCGGCAGGCTGACGATGTGGCGCGGCGCGCTGCTGGGGTCGGTCTCTCTGGCCGCAATCGGCTGCGCGTCCGGGGCGCAGGCCGCTTGCTCGGGCCTGGGCACCGGCAACGTGCTCTGCGACGCCGCCAACCCGGTCGGCGGGCACCTTAGCGCGACCTACTCGGGCGACCTCACAGTCACCGTCAACGCCGGCGCCGGAATTACCGACGGCGCGACCGTGAGCGCCTCCGGCAGCATCACCTTCAACCACAACGATCCCGCTGGCATCACGTCTTCTTCCATCTACGACGGGCTCCAGTTCTTGGGAAACAGCGGGATCACCTACACAGGATCGGCTGACGTCACGGCCACCGGGTACGCGATCAATGTCTCATCGAGCAGCGGTTTGGTCTCGATCACGCAAAGCGCCGGGACGATCACGGGTGGCACCGGCATCCAGGTCATGAGCAGCGGACCGGGCGGCAGCGTCAACATCAACACGGTCGGAAGCCAGATCGTAGCAGCCGGCCTGGGAATCTACGTTCTGACCGACGGTCCCCAATCCGACGTCACGATCGCGACAGACGGCGTCAGCGGTGGCACGTACACGGTCGGCAGCGGGATCTACGTCCGGATGGGACAGAGCTTCCACACTGCGCGCAATCTTTCCGTCACGACCAACGGCGCCGTCACCGGCGGCATTTATCTCCAGAACGGGGGCGTCGGCACCATCGATCTCACCACCAACGCGAGCGTCGCTGGGGGGATCTTCGTCCAGGGCAACAACTCAGCCAACACCAGCGCATTCACGGTCAAGCTCAATCAGGATGTCAGCGGCGCCGTCAGCTTGCAGAACTACGGCACCGGCACCACGACGATCCGGACCAAGGGCATCACGGACGGGACCCTTTCGGTTACTGCCTCCGGAGGAGCCAATAACAGCCTCGTCGTTGACGGCGCCATTACCAAGGGCAGCGGCCCCGACTCGTTCTATGGCGGAGGCCTGGCGGGCGTCGGCTTTGGTAGCGCCAGTGGCACCAATACCATAACCTTCAATGGCGACATTTCCGGAACCTTCGACGCAAGAACTTCTGTCGTTCACACGTCCAATGGCACCGCTTACGGCCTTGGCGCCGGGCTGGGCAGCACGTCCAGTGACGGCGCGGCGACACTGAACGCCAACGGATCGATCACAGTCACCGGCATGTCTCGCGCCGGCGACGCCGCTAATGTGACCGGAGCGTCCTTAAGCGCTTACGGTGTGGTGCCGGTCGATTTCCATCTACATGGCGCGGTGTCGGCGACATCGATCAGTGATACCGCCTCGATGGTCATCGGCATCAGTGTGGCGCAGAACAACCTGAGCACGGCGAACCTCACGGTCGACGGCGCCGTCACGGCCACCGCGATCGGCACCGGTAGCACCGCCACCGGAATCACAGGCTCAACCGCCAGCTTTCCCCCGACCATCGTGAACACCGGCACGCTCACCGTGCGCGCCAATGGCGGCGTGACCGCAACCTCGGACGGCGCCGCGACGGGCATCACGCTGAGCCGCGGCAGCACCAGATCCACCCTCTTCACCGCAGGCCTCGGTGGCATCGACCTCGTCGCCAAGGGCACCGTGAGCGCCACCTCGACCAGCGCAGCCGCGATCGGCATCAGCGGCGTCTTCATCAACGCTGTCGACAACGCCGCGACGCTGTCGCTGCGCGCCGAAGGCAATGTCATCGCGAGCGGCCTCGCCGCTGGCAGCTACGGCATCTTCGCCCAGCGCGACGGCCTCGGTGACATCAGGATCGACGCGCTGGCCGGCGTTCAAAGCACGGGCATCGGCATCGCCGCATCGCGCTCGTCGGCCGGCAACATCTTCATCACCACCGGCACTTCCGTCTCGGGCACGACCGGCATTACGACGTCAGGCGGCACCACGACGCTGATCGCCAACGGCACCATCACCGGCACCGGCGGCACCGCGGTCCAGTTCGGCGGCACCAACGACGTGCTGCAAATGCAGGCCAGCACCGTCTTCAACGGCAATGTCTTGGGCACCGGGACCAGCATCCTGCAACTCGTCGGAAAGTCGGCGGCGAGCTTCGATCTGTCGAAACTCGGCACCGGCGCGCAGTTCTCAGGCTTCTCCAATCTCGCACTCCTCTCGGGCGCGAACTGGAGCCTCAGCGGCAATTCGAACTTCGCCGGCTCGATCGACGTCGAGGGCGTGTTCACCCTCAACGGCGCAATGCCGAACGCCAGCGTCACGGTCAGCGCGACCGGCACGCTCGCCGGCAACGGCACCATCGGCGACACCGTCATTAACGGCGGCCTGCTGTCTCCAGGCAATTCGCCCGGCACCATCACGATGGCGAGCCTGACCATGACGGCGGCGACAACCTATCTGGTCCAGGTCACCAACACGACCAGCGACAAGGTGATCGTGACAGGCACGGCCAACATCGCCGGCAATGTCATCGTCGACCCGCTCGAGCGGCTCACCCACAAGGTCACCTACACGATCGTGAGCGCGGGAACGCTGAACGGCACCTACAGCTCGGTGAACCTGCTGCTCGCCAACAATCTCGCCCGCAATCCGGTGCTGAGCTATGTCGGCAACGACGTTCTGCTGTCGCTCGATCCGGGCCTGCTCTCTCCGGTGCTGCCGACAAATGCCGCCACCAACCACAAGAACGTCGCAGGCGCGATCGACAACGCCCTGCTCGGCGGCGCAAGTCTCTCCACCGCGTTCAGCGCGATCTTCAACCCGTCGGGCGACAATCTGCTGAAGGGCCTGACCCAGCTCTCCGGCGAGACCGCGACCGGATCGCAGCAGACCACCTTCAATGCCATGCACCAGTTCATGGGCACGATGCTCGATCCCTTCATCGACGGCCGTGGTGCGACCTCGGCGCCGGCCGGCGCTGTGCCGTATGCTGACGACAATTCATTGGCCTATGCCGCCAAGCGTTCGCCCAGCGACGCGCTCGCTGCGATTGATCGCAAGGCGCCGAGCGCGCAGAGCACCGATCCACGCTGGAGCGTGTGGGCGGCGGCCTATGGCGGCTCACAGACCACCTACGGCAACACCGCGCTCGGCTCCAACGACACCACCAGCCGGATCTTTGGCACCGCCGTGGGCGCCGACTACCGCTTCTCAGCGAATACCATCGCGGGCTTCGCGCTCGCCGGCGGCGGCACCAATTTCAGCGTCGCCAATGACGGCGGCGGCCGCTCCGATCTGTTCCAGGCCGGTGCCTTCGTGCGGCACAATATCGGTGCGGCCTATGTTGCCGGTGCGGCTGCCTATGGCTGGCAGGACATCATCACCGATCGCACCGTGACCGTCGGCGGCATCGATCGCCTGCGCGCCGAATTCAACGCCAATGCGTGGTCCGGACGCGTCGAGGGCGGCTACCGCTTCGTCGCGCCCTGGATCGGCGGCGTTGGACTGACGCCCTATGCCGCCGGCCAGCTCACCACCTTCCTGCTTCCCTCCTATGCCGAGCAGGCGATCGTCGGCGCCAACACTTTTGCGCTGGCCTACAACGCCAAGAGCGTCACCGACAGCCGCAGCGAGCTTGGCCTGCGCGCCGACAAATCCTACGCGCTCGACAACGCGATCCTGACGCTGCGCGGCCGTGCCGCCTGGGCCCACGACTTCAATCCGGACCGCGCGATCGCAGCAACCTTCCAGACCCTGCCCGGCTCAAGCTTCGTCGTGAACGGCGCCGCACAGGCCGCCGATGCCGCACTGACATCGGCTTCGGCCGAACTGAAGTGGAGCAAAGGCTGGTCGGCGCTGGCGAGCTTCGAGGGCGAGTTTTCACCCGTCACGCGCTCCTACGCGGGCAAGGCGGCGATCCGGTATGCCTGGTGAGCGGCGGCCGTTTTGACCGCATAATGGCGGAAATGACGCTTATTTTGGCGAAAACATTAAGGTTTTTCGGCCATTTGCCCGGTTCCAAGATTGACTTTACCGGTTTCGACCCTATGTTGCGGCTCAACGCGGCCTCGGATCGAAGCACGATTCGTCAGGTTTGCCGCCCGTCAGCGTCAGTCAGAGCCCCCGAGCTTTTTTGAGAAGCAAGCCGTTTCGGGGCCGAACGCGACAGCCTTTTACCTTCGATTCCGAACGGCGGTATCGACCAGAGGCGTAATGTCCTTTTCCAATCTTGGCCTTTCCGACAAGGTCCTCGCCGCGGTTGCGGCCACGGGTTACACCAACCCCACTCCCATCCAGGAACAAGCGATCCCCCACGTGCTCGCCCGGCGAGACGTCCTCGGCATCGCCCAGACCGGCACCGGCAAGACCGCTGCCTTCGTGCTCCCGATGCTCACCATCCTCGAGAAGGGCCGCGCCCGGGCACGCATGCCGCGCACCCTGATCCTCGAGCCGACCCGCGAGCTTGCCGCTCAGGTCAAGGAGCAGTTCGACAAATACGGCGCCGGGCAGAAGCTCAACGTTGCGCTTTTGATCGGCGGCGTCTCGTTCGGTGACCAGGACTCCAAGCTGACGCGCGGCGTCGACGTCCTGATCGCAACCCCCGGCCGCCTGCTCGACCACACCGAACGCGGCGGCCTGCTGCTCACCGGCGTCGAGCTGCTGGTGATCGACGAAGCCGACCGCATGCTCGACATGGGCTTCATCCCCGACATCGAGCGCATCTGCAAGCTCGTCCCCTTCACGCGGCAGACCCTGTTCTTCACCGCGACGATGCCGCCGGAAATCAGCCGCATCACCGAAACCTTCCTGCACAACCCCGCCCGCATCGAAGTCTCCCGGCCCGCGACGACCGCCGTCACCGTGACGCAGTTGCAGGTGCCGGCCGGTCGCGAAGCCCACCAGAAGCGCGAGATCCTGCGCCGCCTGCTGCGTGACGCCAAGGACCTCAACAACGCGATTATCTTCTGCAATCGCAAGCGCGAAGTCGCCATTCTTCACAAGTCGCTGCAGAAGCACGGCTTCAGCGTCGGCGCACTCCATGGCGACATGGATCAGTCCGCCCGCACCGCCGCCCTCGATCAATTCCGCAAGGGCGAAATTCCGCTGCTGGTGGCCTCCGACGTCGCCGCGCGCGGCCTCGACATTCCCGCCGTCAGCCACGTCTTCAATTTCGACGTGCCGCATCATGCCGACGATTACGTCCACCGCATCGGCCGTACCGGCCGCGCCGGACGCACCGGCACCGCGATCTCGATCGTCACCTCGCTCGACCACAAGTCGATGGGCGCGATCGAGAAGCTGATCGGCCAGCCGATCCCGCAGGCCGAGGGCGACTACACCGTCGCAGCCGAATCGTCCGACGAGTCCGAGGCGCCGCGCCGCTCGCGCGGCCGCGATCGTGACCGGGATGGTGCCCGCGGCGGCCGCAAGCCGCGCCGCGAGCGCGAGCCCCGTCAGGACCGCGAGCCCGGCCAAGAGAAAGCAGCCCGCCCCGAGCGCGAGCCGCGCCAGGAGCGTGAGCCGCGTCAGGAGCGTGAGCCACGCCAGGACAGGGAGCCGCGGCGCGAGCGCGAGCCGCGTCATGGCAGCCGCGGCCCGGCGGCGCAGCCGGCAGCCGCCTCCCACGTGCCCTCGATCGGCCGCGCCGAACCGCGGCGGCCGCAGCGCGAGACCGACCATGAGCCCGGCGATCACTCGCATCTGCCGGCGTTCCTGCTGCGCCCGGTACGCGCCCGCGCCTGACGTCAGGTGCATTGGCCTGACCTCGCGTCAGGCCAATAAACATCTCCAGCTTCTCCGGTGGAATTTCCGACTGCGCGAATTGGCGCCGGCGTTTGCCGAAAAGGTATCCCCGTAGTTTTACTGTTTACCTCGCCTTCATCCTCGTCCCGTACCCTCGGCCCGTTAATTTAGTAATTGCTGCTGGGCAACAGGCGGCGCTGCTCTGTTTTGGGGACGTGACAGTGGTAAAGCTGTTGGACGAACACGAACGTACGATGGCGTTTGCCGAAGTCGCGCTTGGTCAGATCCGCTCCCTCCGTCAGAACGCTGTCCCCCGCAACTACGAAATCTGGTACGTCTACGCGACCGGCTACAACGCCGCCCTCAACAAGATCATCAACGAGACGCTGGCGCGCAGCGGCAAGCTGAGCGAGGCCGATCTCGAGCAGATCTACGAGACCTATCTCTCGCACATCAAGACCTCCGACCGGATCGACAAGGTCGGCGCACGCGTGATCGGCGAGATCGACGACGTGATGAAGCTGATCAGCGAGGCGCTCGGCGTCTCCTCGACCTATGACGCAAGCCTCGCCGGCGCCAGCGACCAGCTCGCGCATGCCAACACCCGCGAGCAGATCAAGGGCATCGTCGAGAGCCTGGTGCGCTCGACCCGCGAAATGCGCGAGACCAACAAGGCGCTGGAGAACCGCCTTGCGCTGTCGAAGACCGAGATCAGCAATCTCCAGCACAGCCTCGAAGCGATCCGCGCCGAGAGCCTGACCGATCCGCTCACCGGCCTCGGCAACCGCAAATATTTCGACCGCTCGATCGAGATGGCGGTGCAGGCGGCGCTCGCCAGTGGCGAACCGTTGTCGCTGCTGATGTTCGACATCGACCACTTCAAGTCGTTCAACGATTCCTACGGTCACCTCACCGGCGACCAGGTGCTGCGCCTCGTCGCGCAGTCGCTGAAGCAGACCATCAAGGGCCAGGACATCACCGCGCGTTATGGCGGCGAGGAATTCGCCGTGGTGCTGCCGAACACCGCGCTGCGCCAGGCGCTGACCGTCGCCGACCACATCCGCCGCGCCGTCATGGCCAAGGAATTGAAGAAGAAGTCGACCGGCGAGATCCTCGGCCGCGTCACCATCTCGGTCGGCGTCTCCATGCTGAAGCAAGGCGACGACACGGACTCGCTGATCGAACGCGCCGACGCCTGCCTCTACGCCGCCAAGCGCGCCGGCCGCAACCGCGTGATCTGCGAAGTCGATCCGGAATACAGCGCCGAGACGCAGAGCCGCGTGGCTTGATTGCCCCTCATGGTGAGGAGGCGCAACGCGCCGTCTCGAACCACGAGGCCACCGACCTCACCCGCGGCCATCCTTCGAGACGCGCGCGCTGCGCGCTCCTCAGGATGAGGACTTTTTCCTCGACGGCCGTTTTTTAGATTTCTTTGCGGTTGGCTTTGGCTTCTTGGCCGCGGCTTTCTTCGCCGCAGCTTTCTTCGCCCTCGGCCGCTTCTTCACCGCAGCGCGTTGAGCCGCAGCAAGCGCCCCTCGCGCCCAAACCGCAAGCTCCTCGGAATCATCGAACAGCCGCGCCGGCAATTGCCAGTACGAATTGACCGTCACCGTCTTGGTGCGCGTCTGATACTGGAACGGCTTTGATCCTTCCGCCTCATATTGCGGAATGGTCACATCATCGGCGCGAAAATACAGCCCGGCGCGCAACGCCATCGCGAAGTTGGTGCCGTCGGCGGAGATGCCAAAGCCCGAGAACATCTTTCGGATCGTGACCGGGCCGAAATCGGCGAACAAGTCGATCAGGAATTCGCGGTCCATCTTCGGCCTCGTGCCCCGGACGCAGCGCAGCGTGAAACGGTGCGCTGCAGAGCCGGGGCCCATCGGCCTTTGCGCAAGTCGAGGAATGGGTCCCGGTTCAGCGGGGCAGCGTTACACGCTGCACCGCGCCCGGGACAGGAGAGACTTCAGACCGTCGCCGGCTTCAGCTGCACCGACTCGCCGCAGCCGCAGGCGGAGACCTGGTTCGGGTTGTTGAACACGAACTGGGCCTGCATCTTGTCGGCCTTGTAGTCCATCTCGGTGCCGAGCAGGAACAGCACGGCCTTGGGATCGACCAGGATCTTGACGCCCTTGTCCTCGACGACCTCGTCGGTCGGGCGTATCTCGTGGGCGTATTCGACGGTGTAGGACTGGCCGGCGCAGCCGCCGTTCTTGATGCCGACGCGCAGGCCGACAATCTCGGAATCGGCGCGCTGGGTCAGCTCGGTGATCCGGGTTGCGGCGGCGTCCGTCAGTTTCATGACCTGCGGACGGGGCCGCGGCTTCTTGGCAGGTGTCGGTGAAGCGTGTGTCATGTCGTTCATGTGGTCAGTCCCAGCGGCAAATCAATTGCCTGTCGTAAAGCGTAAATCCGATCCCCTAACGCATCACCACATATTGAGCACGAGGCGCGCCTCGTCGGACATGCGGTCCGGCGTCCAGGCCGGGTCCCACACCAGATTGACGTTGACGACGCCGACGCCGGGAACACTGGCGACCGCGTTCTCGACCATCTGCGGCAGCTCGCCCGCCGCCGGACAGTTCGGCGTGGTCAAAGTCATCATGATGTCGACGCTGCGGTCGTCCTTGAGGTCGACCTTGTAGATCAGGCCGAGCTCATAGATGTCGGCCGGGATTTCCGGGTCGAACACCGTCTTCAGCGCGGCGACGATCTCGCCGCTCAGGCGCTCGGTCTCCTCCGCCGGCAGCGCGGACGTGGTCTCCATGGAGGCCGTCTTCATTTCGGCTGTGTCGGTCATGCGAACAATTCCCGCGCCTTGATCAGCGCCTGCACCAGATGGTCGACTTCTTCCTTGGTATTATACATCCCGAACGACGCCCGGCAGGTGGCCGTGACGTTGAACCGCTCTAAAAGCGGCATCACGCAATGGGTGCCGGCGCGGACCGCGATGCCCTGACGGTCGATCACGGTGGCGACGTCATGGGGATGCGCGCCCTTCATCTCGAAGGAGATCACGGGCCCCTTGCCCTTGGCGGTGCCGATCATCCGCAGCGAGTTGATCTCGCGGAGGCGCCCCTCGGCATACGTCAGCAGATCGTGCTCGTGGGCGGCAATGCGCTCCTTGCCGATCGAATTGACGTAGTCGATGGCCGCACCGAACCCGATCGCTTCCACGATCGCCGGCGTGCCGGCCTCGAATTTGTGCGGGGGATCGCCATAGGTGACCCAGTCCTGCGCCACCTCGCGGATCATCTCGCCGCCGCCATTGTAGGGGCGCATCGCGACGAGGTGCTCGTGCTTGGCATAGAGCGCGCCGATCCCGGTCGGGCCGTACAGCTTGTGACCGGTGAAGACGTAGAAATCGCAGTCGATGTCCTGCACGTCGATCGCAAGATGCACCGCGGCCTGGCTGCCGTCGATCAGCACCGGAATGCCACGCGCATGTGCGAGCTTCACCACGTCCTTCACGGGAACGACGGTGCCGAGTGCGTTCGACATCTGCGTCATCGCGACCAGTTTTGTCCTGGGCGACAGCAGCTTCTCGAACTCGTCGAGCAGGAAATTGCCTTCGTCGTCGACCGGCGCCCATTTGATCACGGCGCCGTGGCGTTCCCTGAGGAAATGCCAGGGCACGATGTTGGAATGGTGCTCCATGATCGAGATGATGATCTCGTCGCCGGCCTTGATGTTCGGCTCGCCCCAGGACGACGCCACGAGGTTGATCGCCTCGGTGGCGTTGCGGGTGAAGACGATCTCTTCGTTGCGGCGGGCGTTGAGGAACTTTGCGACCTTTGCGCGGCCGCCTTCGTAGGCTTCCGTCGCGGCGTTCGCGAGGTAATGCAGGCCGCGATGCACGTTGGCGTATTCGCTCCTGTACGCCTCCGTCATGCGGTCGAGCACGGCGAGCGGCTTCTGCGCCGACGCCGCGTTGTCGAGATAGACCAGCGGCTTGCCATAGACCTTCATCGCGAGCGCCGGGAAATCCTCCCGGACGCGGGCGACGTCGTAAGCGCCGTTGCTGACTGCCGGATGCTGGGTCATGCCCGCGCCTCCAGCCAGCGCTGCGCGGTTAGAATCGCAAACTCGCGCAACTCGTCACTGGCGATCTGCTCGATCGCTTCACCGACGAACGCCTGGATCAGCAGCGCCTGGGCGTCCTTCTCGGGCAGGCCACGGGCGCGCAGATAGAACAGCAGGCTCTCGTCGAGCGCACCGGTGGTGGCGCCGTGGCCGCAGGTGACGTCGTCGGCGAAGATTTCCAGCTCCGGCTTGTTATCGGCCTCGGCCTCGTCCGAAAGCAACAGCGCCCGCGTCATCATCTTGGCGTCGGTCTTCTGCGCATCGGGACGTACGATGATGCGGCCCTGGAACACCGAATGAGCGCGGTCGTCGACCACGGCGCGGAAGATCTCGCGGCTGTCGCAATGCGGCACCGCGTGATCCATGAACAGCGTGGTGTCGGCGTGCTGCTTGCCGTTGAGCAAATTGACGCCGTTGGTCTCGACCTTGGAGCCCTGGCCGGCGAACGCGATCGTCAGCTGGTAGCGGCTGACGCTGGCGCCCGAGGTCAGGCCGAACGTGTTGAAATGCGCATGAGCACCGAGCGACACATTCGCCGAGGAGATGTTGAAGGCGTCGAGCGCGTCCTCGACGACGCGAACATGGTCGAGCCGCGCATTGTCGCCGATCGAAACCACCAGACCATCGTGCGCCTGGTAGGCCTTGGCGCCATCGGCGGCGGCATAGCTCTCGACCAGCGTTGCGACCGTGTCACGGCCAAGCCGGACCAGCGAACGCGTGAACATCGCAGCCGGAGCTTGTGCGGAAGCGATGTGGACGATCTGGATCGGCTGGCTCAGCACGGTACCCTCAACGATGTCGACGACGACGCCGTCGGTCGCCATCGCGCCGTTTAGCGCGATCATCGGATTGGCGGCGTCGGAGGTCAGCGCCTCTGCGGCCAGTGCCGTATCAGCGCCTTCCAGCACCTCGCGCAGCGAGCGGATGTTCAGCCCCTTGTCGAGGCCGGCGAGATCGGACAGCGACGGCGCGAACACGCCGTCGACCAGCACCACGCGGCGCGCGCCGGCGATCGCGACCGACTTGGCGGCCGTCGCCGCGCGGGTCAGCGCGGCCGCATCCGGCGCGGGCGCCAGCGGCAGCACCTCGCGCATCAGTGCGCGCAGGTCGGTGTATTTCCAGTCCTCGATCCGCCGGTGCGGAAGGCCTGCACGTTCGTAAGCCTCGAACGCCTGGCGCCGCTGCTCGGCGATTGCGCCCTTGCCGGGCAGCCGCTCACGCGCGACCGCAAATGCGTCGCTCAGCGCGCGTCCGGTCTCGGTCTTTGCCACAACCACGTTCATCACAAGATCCGTTCAGCGTCAGGCCGCGTCTTCGAACTGGGCGTAGCCGGACTCTTCCAGCTCCAGCGCCAGCTCCTTGCCGCCACTCTTGACGACGCGGCCCTTCGACATCACGTGCACGACGTCGGGCACGATGTAGTTCAGCAGCCGCTGATAGTGGGTGATCACGACCATCGCGCGGTCGGGCGTGCGCAACGCGTTGACGCCGTCGGCAGCAATGCGCAGCGCGTCGATGTCGAGGCCGGAATCCATTTCATCGAGGATGCAGACGGCCGGCTCGAACAGCGCCATCTGCAGTACCTCGTTGCGCTTCTTCTCGCCGCCGGAGAAGCCGACATTGACGCCGCGCTTGAGCATGTCCTGCGGAATGTTCAGCGATTTGGCGACCTCGCGGACCTTCTTCAGGAAGTCCGGCGTCGAATATTCGTCCTCACCGCGCGCCTTGCGCTGCGCGTTCAGCGCGGTGCGCAGGAAATTCATGGTGGCGACGCCGGGAATCTCGACCGGATACTGGAACGCCAGGAACACGCCCTTGGCGGCGCGCTCTTCCGGGGCCATCTCCAGCAGGTCCTCACCCCTGAACAGGATCTGGCCGTCGGTCACCTCATAGCCCGGCTTGCCGGCGATGACGTGGCTGAGCGTCGACTTGCCGGAGCCGTTCGGCCCCATGATCGCATGCACCTCGCCCGGATTCACCGTGAGCGTCAGTCCGTGGAGAATCTCACGCTCCTCGACGCGGACCTTCAGATCTTTCACTTCAAGCAAAGACATTTTGTTTTTTCCATCTCTCCCCTCACCCTGAGGAGCGCCTTCAGGCGCGTCTCGAAGGGCGAGGCCAACAATCTTTCCGGTATCCATCCTTCTCAGGATGAGGTCGGTGCTAGCCGACCGATCCCTCCAGCGAGATCGAGATCAGCTTCTGCGCTTCCACCGCGAACTCCATCGGCAGTTGCTGCAGCACATCCTTGACGAAGCCGTTGACGACCAGGCCGACAGCTTCTTCTTGCGAGAGACCGCGCTGGACGCAGTAGAACAGCACGTCCTCGGAGATCTTCGAGGTCGTGGCCTCATGCTCGAACGTCGCGGACGAATTCTTCGCCTCGACATAGGGCACGGTGTGCGCGCCGCATTTGTCGCCGATCAAGAGCGAGTCGCAGGCGGTGTAGTTGCGCGCGCCGGTCGCCTTGCGATGCGCGGTGACCAGGCCGCGATAGGTGTTCTGCGATTTGCCGGCGGCGATGCCCTTGGAGATGATGCGGCTCGACGTGTTCTTGCCGAGATGGATCATCTTGGTGCCGCTGTCGACCTGCTGGAAACCGTTCGAGATCGCGATCGAATAGAATTCACCACTGGAATTGTCGCCGCGCAGGATGCAGCTCGGATACTTCCAGGTTATCGCAGATCCCGTCTCGACCTGGGTCCAGGAGATCTTCGAGTTCTTGCCGCGGCAGTCGCCACGCTTGGTGACGAAATTGTAGATGCCGCCCTTGCCCTCGGCATTGCCGGGGTACCAGTTCTGCACCGTCGAGTACTTGATCTCGGCGTCATCGAGCGTGACGAGCTCGACGACGGCGGCATGCAGCTGGTTCTCGTCGCGCTGCGGCGCCGTGCAGCCTTCGAGATAGGAAACGTAGGAGCCCTTGTCGGCAATGATCAGCGTGCGCTCGAACTGGCCGGTGTTGCGCTCGTTGATGCGGAAATAGGTCGACAGCTCCATCGGGCAGCGCACGCCCGGCGGCACGTAGACGAACGAGCCGTCGGAGAACACCGCGGAGTTCAGCGTCGCGAAGTAATTGTCAGAGGTCGGCACCACGGTGCCGAGATATTTCTGCACCAGATCGGGATGCTCGCGGATCGCCTCCGAGATCGGCATGAAGATCACGCCGGCCGCCTTCAATTCCTTCTGGAAGGTGGTCGCCACCGACACCGAATCGAACACGGCGTCGACCGCGATCTTGCGATTGGCCGACGGCTCGCCACCCGGCGGCGGCTCGACGCCTTCCAGCATCGCGACTTCGCGCAGGGGAATGCCGAGCTTCTCGTAGGTCTTGAGGATTTCCGGATCGATCTCGTCGATCGAGGACAGCGTCTTCTTCTTCGGCGCCGAATAGTAATAGAGATCCTGGTAATCGATCTTCGGATAGTTGACGCGCGCCCAGGTCGGCTCGGTCATGGTCTGCCAGCGACGGAACGCCTCCAGGCGCCATTCGAGCATCCAGGCCGGCTCGTTCTTCTTCGCGGAGATGAAGCGGACGGTATCTTCCGAGAGACCCTTGGGGGCCTTGTCGGACTCGATCAGGGTCTCAAACCCATATCGATACTGGTCGACGTCGATGCGCCGGACGCGCTCGACCGTCTCTTGTACAGCAGGCATTCATATCCTCCGCTCGCGGTTTCAAGGACCGCGGTGGATCTCAGTTCCGAAAGTCTCTTACGATGCTTTTGGCACGAAATCACTTGGCTTAGAACCGTTCAAGCCGTGTTTCGTCGCTCTCCCTTAACTAGGGTATCTCTGAGCTTTCGCCAAGCCTTGAGCACCAATTCCACATCTGCGTGTGATGTAGACCACCCAAGACTGAGCCGCACCGCTGCCTGGGTCACATCAGGACGGTATCCCATTGCCGCCAAGACGTGGGACGGCTGGACCTTGCCCGAGGAGCAGGCAGACCCCGAGGACACCGCCACCCCGGCCAGGTCGAAACCGATCACGGCGGTCTCGGCCTTCATGCCCGGAATAGCAAACAGAACGGTATTCGGCAACCTCTTAACCTGTTCCGAGAACACGACCATGTCAGGCGTCTGCCGCAGGCCGTTCTCGAGCTGATCCCGCAAGTCCCGCACCCGGGCAGAATCGGCCGTGAGCGCCGCCATGGCAGCCCTGGTCGCAGCGCCAAAGCCGGAGATTCCGGCGACGTTTTCGGTCCCTGCCCGCCGCCCCTGCTCCTGCCCACCGCCCCGCAGCAGCGCATCAAGTCCCTGAACGCCATCAGCTAGCACCAGCGCGCCGACACCCTTCGGCCCGCCGATCTTGTGCGCCGACAGCGTCAGCAGATCGGCCTGGCTGGAGGCGAGATCGAACGGGATCTTTCCAAACGCCTGGATCGCATCGACATGCAGCAGGCCGCCCGCGGCGTGCACGATCGAGGCAATGTCAGCGACTGGCTGGATCGCGCCGGTCTCGTTGTTGGCCAGCATCACCGACACCAGTGCCGGCGGCCCCTCGCCGAGCAGCGCCCGCAGATGATCGAGATCGACAAGGCCCGCGCGCGTGACGTGAATGACCTTGATCGCCTCGGGCGCAAAGCGGCCACCCGCCAGCACCGACGCATGCTCGATCGCGGACACCAGCAGACGCGTCACCGGCGCGCTTGCGCCGCGCACCAAGCCCGGCGTCAGCGCCAGCGCATTGGCCTCGGTGCCACCGGACGAGAACACGACATCCTGCGGCCGCGCGCCGACGGCACCGGCCACCGCCTCGCGGGCGTCCTCGACCAGCCGGCGGGCCTTGCGCCCCTCGGTATGGACCGACGACGGATTACCGCTGAGCTCCAGCGCAGCAACCATCGCCGCCTTGGCCTCGGGGCGCAGCGGCGTGGTCGCATTCCAGTCGAGATAGACGCGGTCGGGCATTTGAGTAATATATTACCTATCTCAGGGCCGGTGCGGCGAGTCGCCGATACCCCCGCATTATCGCAAGTGGGGATCGCGGCGTCGCCTGCAATCGCAGAAGCGACATGAGAACCGCATTCCCAGGTGTTCAAGATGCTTGCTTTTTGCCCCTCGCCTCATGCTAGAAGCGGGCCGCAAACTCACGAGCGCCAACCGCGCGGCGCGCCACGCAACGCCGATCACCCTTTCGATGAGCCGCTGTGTCAGCCGCAATCCGGTTGATGTGTTTGGGTCGACCGAGGGATCAATCAAGAGACCACGATGCCTGAAGTTATTTTCACCGGCCCTGCTGGCCGCCTCGAGGGTCGCTACCATCCGGCCAAGCAGAAGAACGCGCCGATCGCGATGATCCTGCATCCGCATCCGCAGTTCCACGGCACGATGAATCACCAGATCGTCTACCAGTGCTACTACGCGTTTGCGCATCGCGGCTTCTCGGTGCTGCGCTTCAACTTCCGCGGCGTCGGCCGCAGCCAGGGCTCGTTCGATCACGGCACTGGCGAACTGTCGGACGCGGCGAGCGCGCTCGACTGGGCGCAGGCGATCAACCCCGAGGCCCGCGCCTGCTGGGTCGCCGGCTTCTCGTTCGGCGCCTGGATCGGCATGCAGCTCCTGATGCGCCGCCCCGAGGTGGAAGGCTTCATCTCGATCGCCCCGCCCGCCAATCTCTACGACTTCTCCTTCCTCGCGCCCTGCCCGTCCTCAGGGCTCATCGTGCATGGCGACAAGGATGCGGTGGTGCCGGCCAAGGACGTCAACACGCTGGTCGAGAAGCTGAAGACCCAGAAGGGCATCGTGATCGACCAGCAGGTCATCCCCGGCGCCAACCACTTCTTCGACGGCAAGCTCGAGCCGCTGATGGAGACGGTGACCGGCTATCTGGATATGCGGCTGGCGAACGTGCGCTGAAGCCGGTCTCGTGCCCCGGACGCGGTGCATCGCGAAGCGGTGCGCCGCAGAGCCGGGGCCCATCTCACCGCTCGGATTCGCCCGTCATGGGTCCCGGTTCTGCGAAGGAGCGCTTGCGCGCTGCATCGCGCCCGGGACACGATAGTTTTTGCGTCGGAGCTACGCGGCGAGCTTCAGCATGTGCGCATTGTGGCGGTCGAGGAACGCACGCAGCAGCTTTGGATAGTCCGGCGACACCGCGCCCGTCACGCTCGGCCGCTTTTCCAGCGCCGTGCGCCACGCCCGCAGCTTCGGCGTCTCCGCGAAGATGGCGAGATCCGTAAGCTCGTCGAACACGTCGAAATAACGGAAGATCGGCGCGAACACCGCATCCACCAGGCTGAAGCTTTCGCCAGCAAAAAACGGCCCCTCGCCAAGCGCCGCCTCGACCCGGGCGAATTTGGCCACGATCGCCTGCCGCTTGCTCTCGAAGGTCGCAGCATCGGTTGTGGTCTCGAGCCCCCAGAGATCGCCGAGGATCGCCGAGCCGAACTCCATCCAGGCCCGGGCTTGCGCACGCGCCAGCGCATCCTGCGGATGCAGCTTCGTGCCGCCCTGCGTCTCCTCGATGTACTCGCAGATCACGTTGCTCTCGAACAAGGCGACCTCCTTGCCGTCGTCAGCGGTCACGACCAGCACCGGCACCTTGCCGAGCGGCGAGATCTTCAAGAACCAGTCCGGCTTGTTGGCAAGATCGATGTCGATCCGCTCGAACGGCACGCCCTTCTCAGTGAGCGCGATCACCGCGCGCTGCACATAGGGGCAGAGTTTGTGGCTGATCAGCTTCAGGGCGGGCATGGCGCTTCCTCAGATTAATGCATCTGCATCTAATTAGATGCAAGTGCATGAACATGTCAACGCCTGCCCTGTCGCGTCAGGACAACAAAGCGTGAGCACGCGTCGGCGCGATGACGGGAGACGGGTTGGATGGGAAAGACCGGAGCGCCGCCGCTCAGGGCCGCGCGACAATGCCGCCGGTCATCGGGATCGGCACGCCCGTGGTGGTCGGATAGCTCAGCGGCAGGCCTTTCAGGCCGCGCGCGGCGAGGTAGCCAAACGCCTGGGCCTCGATCGCATCCGACGCCCAGCCGAGGACCTCGGCCGCCTCGACGGTCGCAGGCTGCAGCCGCTCGCGCAGCATGCGGAGCATGGTGAGGTTGCGGGCGCCGCCGCCGGCGACGATCCAGCTTCGCGGCGGCTTCGGCAGCAGCGGCACGATCCGGGCAATCGCGGCCGCCGTGAAGGCGGTCAGGGTCGCGGCGCCGTCCGCCGGCGGCAGGCCCGCCAGACGGAGCCTCGCGAAATCATTGCGGTCGAGCGATTTCGGCGGCGGCGCGGCGAAGAACGGCAGCCGCAGCGCCTGCTGGATCCAGGCCTCGTTGACCCTGCCCTGCGCGGCAAAACGGCCCTCGGCGTCGAACGGCAGATGCATCTCGCGGAACATGAAGTCGTCGAGCAGCGCATTGCCGGGACCGGTGTCGCAGGCGATCAGCGTGTCCTTTCCGTCGATATAGGTGATGTTGGAAACGCCGCCGATATTGACCACGACGATCGGCCCCTCGCGCTCCAGCGACTGGGTCAGCGCGCGGTGATAGACCGGCACGAACGGCGCGCCCTGTCCGCCGGCCTCGACGTCGGCGGCGCGGAAATCATGCATCACGGGGATATGGATCGCCTTGGCGAGCGCCGCGCCGTCGCCGATCTGCACCGTCAGCCGCCGTTCCGGGCGGTGCAGCACGGTCTGGCCATGGAAGCCGACGATGTCGATATCCTCGGCGGTGATCCGGTTCTGGGCCGTAAACGACGCCACCGCCTCGGCGTGGGCGATGGTGACGGCGTGCTCCGCCTGCCGCAGGATCCCCGGCCGGGCGTCGCGCTGGGACAGATGAACCGCCTCGGTCAGGGCCTGGCGCAGCAGGCTGCGCTCGCCGTCGGTATAGGGCCGGTAGCTGGAGGGGCCGAACGCCCGGACCTGCCGGCCGTCGGTTTCGATCAGTGCGACGTCCACCCCGTCGAGCGAGGTCCCGCTCATTAGACCGAGTGCCGTTAGCATCATCGCAGATCAAGCCCCAGCCGGGGGGAGCCCGGCTTGTATCAAACAAGCACATCTTATAATGCCACAGCGCACCCCAATTGCGGCATCTCTCCGGTCAGGGTTCCGCAAATTGATGCAAATAACGTAAAACAAGCATGATCAGAGTCGCCCACCGATGACTGCATTTAAGTCTGATTTCCTGAACATTTTACAGGAACGCGGTTTCATCCACCAATGCTCCGACTTTGAGGGCCTCGACGCGCTGGCCGCGAAGGGCCAGGCGACCGCCTATGTCGGGTATGACTGCACCGCGCCGTCGCTTCACATCGGCAACTTCCTGACCATGATGATGCTGTACTGGCTGCAGCAGAGCGGCAACAAGCCGGTCACCCTGATGGGCGGCGGCACCACCATGGTCGGCGACCCCTCCGGCAAGGACGAGACCCGCGCGATCCGCACCGTCGCGGAGATTGAGTCCAACAAGGCCAGCATCCGCGGCGTGTTCGCCAAGGTGCTGCGCTATGGCAATAGCGCCTCCGATGCCGTCATGCTCGACAATGCCGAGTGGCTGACGAAATTGAACTGGATCGAGATGCTGCGCGACATCGGCCGGCACTTCTCGGTCAACCGCATGCTGACCATGGACTCCGTGCGGCTGCGGCTCGAGCGCGAGCAGGAGATGAGCTTCATCGAGTTCAACTACATGGTCTGCCAGGCCTACGACTTCGTCGAGCTGTCGCGCCGTGTCGACTGCCGGCTGCAGATGGGCGGCTCGGACCAGTGGGGCAACATCGTCAACGGCGTCGATCTCGGCCGCCGCATGGGCACGCCGCAACTGTTCGCGCTGACCACGCCGCTGCTCACCACCGCCTCCGGCGACAAGATGGGCAAGACCGCCAAGGGCGCGGTGTGGCTCAACGCCGACCAGTTCTCGCCGTACGACTTCTGGCAGTACTGGCGCAATGTCGAGGACGCCGACGTCATAAAATTCCTCAAGCTGTTCACGATCCTGCCGATCAGCGAGATCAACAAGCTTGCGGCACTGCAGGGCGGCGAGATCAACGAGGCCAAGAAGGTGCTGGCGACCGAAGCGACCGCCCTGCTCCACGGCCGCGATGCGGCGAACGCGGCGGCGGAAACCGCACGGCGCACGTTCGAGGAAGGCGCCCTCGCCGAGAGCCTGCCGACGGTGGAAATTCCGCGCAGCGAATTTGAAGCCGGCATCGGCGTGCTCGCGGCCTTCGTCAAGGTCGAGCTCGTCGCCTCCAACGGCGAAGCGCGCCGCCAGATCAAGGGCGGTGGGCTGCGCGTCAACGATGCCGCCGTCACCGACGAGAAGATGGTGCTGAACAATGCCAGCCTCACGCCGGAAGGCGTGGTGAAACTGTCGCTCGGCAAGAAGCGCCACGTCCTGCTCAAGCCTGCATAGGCGCATTCGGATTTGTCGGTTGCGGGGAACGGCGAAAGCGCGCTCCCTGCCTGCAATGGATCAGAACACGCCACGGGACGAAACGCTCGTCGCACCGCGAAAACCGGTGCGCGTCGCGTTGAACGTGCTGGCGCTCTGCTTCGTGCTCTCGGTGATCGGCCGCGGCCTCAGCGACAGCTTTACGGTCTTCCTCAAGCCGATCTCGGAGAACTTCGGCTGGGACCGCGCGCAGGTCGTGTCGGTCTATTCCTTGACCTGGCTGGCCAGCGGCCTGACCGCGCCGTTCGTCGGCCGGCTGTTCGATCGCTCCGGACCGCGCATCGTCTATGCGCTTGGACTTGTGCTGCTCGGCGGCGCATTCCTGATCGCGGCGCATGCGCAGGCGCTCTGGCAATTCCAGCTCACGGTCGGCCTCTGCGTCGGGCTCGGCACCGCGCTGATCGGCAACGTGCCGAACTCGATCCTGCTCAGCCGCTGGTTCGGCCCGCGCCTGCCGACCGCGATGGCTGTGATCTATTGTGCCGCGGGCACCGGCGTCCTGGTGATGCTGCCGATGTCGCAGGTGCTGATCGACCGCTTCGGCTGGCGCAACACCTATCTCGCGTTCGGCGCGGTCGCGCTCTGCCTCCTGCTTCCGTTGCTCTTAATGCCCTGGCGTCTCTTCGCCACCGGCTCGCCGCATGTGGTCAAGAAAAAGGATACCGCAGCAGTCGAGACTGATTGGACGCTGCTGAGCGCAATGCGCCATCACACCTTCTGGGCGCTGTTCTCGACCTTCTTCTTCACGGCGGTCGCGATGTACGCGCTGACCGCGCAGATCGTGGCCTATCTGATCGATGCCGGCTTCTCGCCGCTGACGGCCGCAACCGCGTGGGGATTTTCCGGCATCGCCACCGTGATCGGCATGCTCGGCGTCACCACGCTCGACGGCATCATCGGCCGCCGGCCCTCGGTGCTTTTCAGCTACGGCGTCTCGATCGTCGGCATCATCTTGCTGTGGCTCTTGCAGTGGCACCCGAACTACTGGCTGCTCACCGGCTTCGTGGTCTGCTTCGGCAGCATGATCGGCTCGCGCGGCCCGCTGATCACGGCAACCGCGCTCAAACTGTTCCGCGGCGAGCGCGTCGGCACCATCTACGGCACCATCGCGATCGGCTCAGGCCTCGGCTCGGGACTGGGGTCATGGAGCGGCGGCCTGATCCACGACCATACCCACAGCTACAATCCGCTGATCGCGTTCGCGCTTGTGAACGTCGTGCTGGGGTTGATCCCGTTCCTCGTTGTACCGGCGCTGCGGCGCTAGCGACTGATGAGATTTGGACTGATCATCTAACCGGAACGCGTCGGATCACCTCCCCCGGAATGAGAAGTCGGATTACGAGCGCCGCGAGAAATCCGGGTGAGGGTATCAGGTCTATCGACGGACCGCGTCCGCTCGCCCGGCGCTACGCGCCGACAGGTCTTAGCTCAACAGCCGTGTCCAGATTGGCAGCCTCCTTTTTGCTCATGGAGGCAACACAACTGCGTCATTCACCTACTTGACCGCTTGGGTCCACTCCGGTGATAAGCCGTCTCTGAGCGCATGCGCCAGCTCGTAGATCGCGTTTTCCAGTTCGTCGCGATGCGCGTGCTTATCGCCAGACACCGCTATCTTACCAACGACCGCCCCAACATCGACCATAGCCTTCTCGACCCAGGCGTTCTCCACCATGCTCAGTTCGCTCCAGTACAGCTCCCAGAATCTGAAGATCGCCTGATTCCATTTTTCGTCGCCGTAAGCGCTGCTGACAAGCTTGGCCGCGACTTGCGATGTCTCCGTATAGAGTTTCAGCTGAAGCTCATTGAATGGCTTCCTAGCTTCGAACAGCTTGGTTGCAGCGAGGTCGCGCTGCGTCCGGATATATGTAATTACGATCCAAACAGCGCCCGCTATGGCGCTCATTGCAGATACGAATAGCGTACCTACTGGCGCCAACTCGCTGAGCAGTTTTGCCGTTTCTTGATTCATATTCACCCCGCTGTGGAACATGCGCGCAAGGGGACTGATTCGCGATTAGGAGCGTTTGTTTGGCCCTCGCTTCGGCTTTGTTCTCGCTGTCTTCTTTATTTTCTTCCGTGCGGGTCGCTTCCGCTGCTTGGGTACCGGCAATGGCAGGCCGGGTTGTTGGGATGCGGATGTGAATTCCAACACTTCAACGACCTTGTAATGAATGTCGCCGTTTGGGGTCGCCGGGGGCGTCACCTCCATTCGTACTCGATACCGATCATCCCTAAACGAACCACCGCGGGTCCACGCATCTGATCCGATCGATGTTTCGGATATGTCGGCATAAATATGCTTGTCCCCATACACAAATCGCCAACGCTCCGCCTTCTCGTCAAAAACGGGCGAATACACGAAGAGCGTTGCAACGACCGTCTCAGGGGGCGGTTCTTCGGGTTCCTTAATTGTATTGGGCGCGTCAGCTGCAAGGACGATATCGCGAACGTCAGCCTTATCGATGCTCGAAACGAGTTTAGCGTCATCACGAAATTCAACGCGAGCCGCCTCATGCATCTCAATAGGAGCAAGAGTGTCTTTTACCGCGTTTAGGACGCGAGGGTTTTCCGCCAGCTTTAGAACATCGGGGTGAACATTGATCGTATTGTGCTCACCGCCAACAATTTGAATAGTAACTTGGGTTTGCGGTCCGTCGGCAGTCCTTGGTACTTCGGATGGCTTAATCGTTTCAACCTGATTGTTCTTCTTCCATTTCAAATAGTCGAGCAACGAACTATTGCCGGCCACACTACGGATCACGCCGATCAACTGAAGGATGTTCTTTGCGGTCTTGACGTAGTCATCTTGCAGAAATGTCTTCGTTACTTCGATAGCGTGCTGGATAACGTCGAAATTGATATGGAAGCACTTGTGCTCGAAGTTCGAGGCGACGACCACCCGCACTCGCGACCTATCGCCGTTGAGGATTGCATTCGATTCTCGGACAAGCCGATCGAATCCCCTCAACGCTGGGACCAGCGCCTCGACGTCGATCGTATGGTCGTCCGGATCGTCCCCGTGATAAGCAACTTGGAATGCTTGGCGAGCGCCCTTGGCACTCCCATCCTCGGCCTCGTCCATTTCCCCGCCTCAAATCTAAAAGGGCCACTATACAACCTGCCGATGCATTAGCCAGCATCCATTTGTTGAACGGGACAACCGATGGACCTTTCCGCCGTGCTGCTCGCAACGCCGATCGCCTAGCCCTTCCGCCTAACTGCCTTCGCCAACGCCGTCCCGACTTCCGTGGCGCGGTTTTTCTCGGACAAGAAACTTGCTCCCTCTCGGCTGTTGTCGCGTCACGGTGTAGCTCAGAGTCAAGGACGGAGGCGGATTTCGCCGAGCCGGTCAAGTAGTCGGCGCCGTTGCAGCGCGGCGAAGCATTCGACGCATGACACGGGACGGCGCGCGGATTGGCAGATATCAAACGAATGCAAAGCTCGCGTGCTCAACGCCCCAGCAAATTGCGTAATGTTCGGCAACTAAAGGACGATCCGCTGATCGCGTTCGCGCTGGTCAACGTGGTGCTGGGACTGATCCCGTTCCTCGTCGTCCCCGCCTTGCGGCGCTAGCGTTTGCGCGCGAGCACGCCCAAGGCCGTCACACTGAGCGCTGCGCCGAACATCAGATAGAACGCAGGCGCAGTCGGCATTCCCATTGCTTCGATCAGCCACACGCTGATGACGGGCGTGGTCCCGCCGATGATCATCTGCGTGAGCGCGTTTGATATCGACAGGCCGGAGGTGCGCAGCCTCGTCGGAAACAGCCCAGCCACCAGCGCGCCGAGGCAACCGAGATTGAGCGCGTTGACCACAGCGAGCACGCCCTGCACGGCGAGCAGTGCCGGCACCGAGGGCGTCGACACCAGAAACGCGAACAGTGGATACGCCAGGATCAGCATCGCCAGCGAGGCGACGAGCGACAGCGTGATGCGGTTAGAGCGGTCGGAGAAGAAGCCGACGATCGGGATCAGCACCACATGAATTGTCCCCGCCAGCATGCTGCCCAGGAAGGCGACCGACGGCGGCAGGCCGAGCTGCTTGATCGCGAAGGTCGGCATGAACAGCACCAGATAGACCGTGACCGCCGAGACCGCGATCACGCCGATGGCGAATGCGATGGTGGAGCGATGAGCTGCGATCACTTCGAGCACCGGCGCCTTGCTCGGCTGCGCAGCCGTGAACGTATCGGTTTCGCGGAGCTGGCTGCGCACGTAGAGACCGACAGGCGCTATCAGGAGGCCGAACAGGAACGGGATCCGCCAGCCCCAGGCTTCGATCTGCTCCGCGGTCAGCGTCGCATTGAGCACCGTCGCAAAGCCGGTCGCCAGCACGGCCACCATCGACTGGCTGGCATAGTGCCAGCTGGCCAGGAAACCGCGCCTGTGATCGTCGCCCTGCTCGACCAGGAACGCCACCGCCGCGCCGTACTCGCCGCTGACCGAGAAGGCCTGCAGCATCCGCGCGGCGATCACGATCACCGCGGCCCACGCGCCGATCGAACCATAGGTCGGCACGATGGCCATGATGGCGGTCGCCAGCGTCATCAGGCTGATCGTGAGCAGCAGCGTCTTCTTGCGGCCGTGACGGTCGGCGTAGGCGCCGAGGATGACCGCGCCGATCGGTCGCACCGCGAAGGGAATCGCAAACGTCGCAAAGGTCGCGAGCAGCGCGGTGGTGCCATTCGCGGCCGGAAAGAACAGCTTTGCCATGGTCACGGCGAGGAAGCCGTAGGCGATGAAGTCGAACCATTCGAGCGCGTTGGCGATCGAGGTCGAGACGATCACCTTCCAGCGATATGCGGGGTCCCGGAAGGTCAATGCCTGGCCGCTCAGCTCTGCCTGGAGCTCAGCCATCGCGCGCCAATGCGCCTTCGATCGCGCGGATCAAATCGAGCTGGCGCTTGACGCCGGTCTTCTCGAACACCTTCTTGAGATATTGCCGCGCGCTGCCTTCGGTGATGCCGAGGCTCGTCGCGGCCTGCTTCACGCTCACACCGTCATACAGCAGCGCCGCGAGTTGCGCCTGCGCCGGGGTGAGCCCAAACCGCAGCTCCAGCAGCCGCTGGTCGACGTTGCGGAGATGAGCCTGCCGCCGCGCCGCCAACAGCTTCGCCTCCAGGGCACCGTTGATGGTGAAGGCGCGCTCGACATGCGGCACCAGCCGGCTCATCAACGCGCGGTCGTCCTCATCGAAGGGACGGCCGTCGGGCCCCCGCGTCAGGCCCACGTCGCGCGTGGTGCCGTCGCGGAGCGGCAGCACCACGACCATGGTGTATTCGATGCCGAGCGGCTTGAGATATTCGCGATAGACCCGCGAATTGTGCAGCCGCTCCGTCGTGGTCGCCATCCGGCAGTGCACCGGCTGCACGCCGCTGCTGCGGAAAGCATAGGTCCGCGGGTCGTCCGCGATCAGCGTCTCATAGCGCTGCACAGGGATGCGCGCGCGATCCGGCTGCGGCAGCCCGACATAGGCGAGGCTCCGCTCGCGATATTCGACCTCGCAGACGAAAGCGTTCTTCGCCTCGAACTGGCCGGCGAGCGAGGTCAGAAAGTCCTGCCAGCGGTCCGGATCGAGTGCGGCCGCATAGAGCTGGTCGATCGACGTCAACAGCGTCTCGTAGTTCGTCTGCGCCATTGCGCCGCGCGGCCCCCAGAATCCAAGCAGCGGTATTTTCGCACGCCGGGTTCGGCGCTGCAAAGGCCGGAAACGCTCTGTCACAAAGATACATCACTCGCGAAAAGAGTGCTCCACCCCTTCACATTTGAGAACTATCGCGCGCGAGTCCCCGCCCCTAATCATCCACGAACCCTCTGATTTGCGGGGGTTAATTGGCGTGGGGGCTGGCTGTGAAGGTGATGTGTCGTCTGGATGGGCCGCGGCCTGCGCCTGCAGGGCTGCCCACCTCGAGGGCGTCAACGCGCCACACCCTGCTGGCCGGCGCATCGGTCGTCGCGCTGGCGCTGGCGGCGATGCAGCCGGCGGCGGCACAGGACGCCACCTGGCTCGCCAATCCCGGCTCGGCCGACTTCAACGATGCCGCCAACTGGACGCCGGCGACGGTGCCATCAGGCACGGCCACCTTCGGCACGTCGGCCACGACCACGCTGTCGTTCTCAAGCTCCTTCACCACGATCGGCGGCTTCACCCTCAACGCGGGCGCGTCGAGCTACACCTTGACCAACGACCAGACGCTGGCCATCAACGGCGCCGGCATCGTCGTCAATGGCGGCAGTCTCGCGATCACCAACAACAATTACTTGGCTCTGCAAAACGCCAGCACCGCCGGCAATGCCAGCATCACCAACACTGGCAGCCTCAACTTCAACGACGGCAGCGCGGCCGGAAGCGCGGCCATCACCAGCAGCGGCTACCTCTATTTCAACAACACCAGCACGGCCGGCAATGCCACCATCGACAGCAGCCGGGTCGTCTATTTCCTGGACTCCAGCACGGCCGGCAATGCCGCTCTGACCAACAGCGGCGTCCTGATTTTTGGCAACTCCAGTACGGCCGGCAGCGCGACCATTCTCAACAGCGCCAATCTGCTGTTTTCCGACAGCAGCTCGGCCGCAACCGCCACCATCACCAACGGCGTCGGCGCGTCGCTGACTTTCCAGGACAGCAGCTCGGCGGACAGCGCCGCCATCACCAACAATGGCACCTTGCAATTCAACAGCGGCAGCGCGGTCGGCAACGCCTCCATCACCAACAACGGCAACCTGTATGTTTCCGGCACGGTCGCCAGCGCAGCGATCACCAACAACAACTACATGCAGTTCAGCGGAGGCTCGGCCGGCACCGCGACGATCGCCAATAACGGCACGGCGTACTTCTACAACAGCTTCACCGGCGGCGATGCGACCTTCACCAACAGTGGCACCCTATACTTTTTCGGCAGCAGCACCGCCGGTAACGCCGCGATCGCCAACACGGCCAGCGGCGTGGTCGATTTTTCCGGCACCACCGGTCCCGTTTTCCGCAAGATCAGCGCCGGCTCGATCGCCGGCGGCGGGACGTTCTATCTCGGCGGCAATGAGCTGACCGTCGGCAGCAACAATTTGTCGACCATCGTCAGCGGCGCGATCGCGGATGGCGGCGGCAGCAGCAACAGCGGCAGCACCGGCGCCTCGCTGGTCAAGACCGGAACCGGCACCCTGACGCTAACGGGTCCCAACAGCTATACCGGCGGCACCACCATCACCAACGGCACGCTTCAGATCGGCGACAGCACCCACACCGGCAAGATCCTGGGCGCCGTGACCAACCGCGCCATCTTCAACCTCGTGAATGCTGATACCAGCGACCTCACGACGATCGCCACCGATGGCGGCACGACGACCTTCCGCAATAGCACCAGCGCCGGCAGCGTCTCAATCTCGATGACCAATTTCGGCAGAACGGACTTTCGCGACACCAGTTCGGCCGGCAACGCCAATATTTCCATCGCGACCGGGATCCTGACTTTCTTCGACTCCAGCACAGCCGGTCACAGCACCGTCACGACAGGCACGTTCGGCTCCATCGGCTTCTACAATACCAGCACGGCCGGCAGCGCGACGCTCAACATCAGCGCGGGCGGTCTCAGCTTCTACAACGGCAGCACCGCTGCCAATGCCAACCTCAACGTTTCCGGAGCCGCTGGCCTCTACTTCGGCGATACGAGTTCGGCCGGCAACGCCAGCATTGTCTTCAGCGGCACCAGCGGCATGAGATTCACGGGCTCAAGCACGGCGGCCAACGCCACCATCACCAACAATGGCGGCATATCCTTTGACACCAATGCGACCGCAGGCAATGCCACCATCACCAACAGCGGCGGCGTGCTTTTTCTCGGTCCCAGCACGGCCGGCAACGCCGCCATCACCAACAACGGTGCGGTGACTTTCGTGGGTCTCGGCCCGACCCTTATCAGCACCGCCGGCAGCGCCACCATCGTCAACAACAACGGCGGTTTCCTGGCTTTCCAGCTGTTCAGCACGGCCGGCAACGCTGACATTATCAACAATCGCGGCGGACTCGTTACCTTCTCCGACAACAGCACGGCCGGCAACGCCGCGATCGCCAACGGCGGCCTCGTTTCTTTCTCGTTCGCATCTGGGCCTGCGGGCGACGGCAAGCTCAGCGCCGGTTCGATCGCGGGTGCGGGCATTTACCAAATCGACAGCGTCGAGCTGACCGTCGGCGGCAACAATCGATCGACCACCGTGAGCGGCTCGATCTCCGGCTCCGGCTCCGGCGGTTCGCTGGTGAAGACCGGCACCGGCACGCTGACGCTGTCGGGCGTCAACTCCTACAGCGGCGCGACCACCGTGAACGGTGGCGTCCTGCGCGTGGATGGCAGGCTCCAGTCGAGCAGCGTGACGGTGAATGCGAACGGCGCGCTGATGGGTACGGGAAGGATCGGCCGCACGACGATCAACAGCGGAGGTTCGCTGCTGGGCGGCAACGGCACCGCCGGCACCTCGCTCGCGATCTCGGGCAATCTCGCCTTCCAGTCGGGCGCGCTCTATCTCGTCGCGGTCGATCCGGCGACGGCCTCGTTCACCCGTGTGACCGGCCGCGCGACGCTCGGCGGCGCAACCGTCGAGGTCTCCTTCGCGACCGGCAGCCGCGTCTCGAAGCAATACACGATCCTGACCGCTAATGGCGGCGTCTCCGGAAGCTTCGCAGCCGACACCGTCAACTCCAACCTGCCCGCCAATTTCCAGACCTCTCTCAGCTACGACGCCACGCACGCCTACCTCAACCTCAGTCTCAATTACGCGTCGGCCGGCCCCCTCAACGGCAACCAGCAGGCCGTCGGCAATGCGCTGAGCAATTCCTTCAATACCAACGGCTCGATTGCGCCGACCTATGCGGGGCTCTCCCCCGCCGGCCTCTCTCAAGCCGCCGGCGAGACTGCGGCGGGATCGCAGCAGACCACGTTCCAGGCGATGGGCCAGTTCATGGGCTTGCTGACCGATCCCTTCGGCGCGAGCCGCGAGACCGGCGCATCCGCACCGCCGGCTTACGCCGACAGCGGACCGGCAAGTGTCGCGCGCGATGCCTACGCGATGTTCACCAAGGCGCCACCAGCCAAAACTTTCGAGCAGCGCTGGAGCATCTGGGCCGCAGGCTTTGGCGGATCGCAGACGACTGATGGCAACACTGCCCAGGGATCGAACAGCGCGACCAGTCGCCTGTTCGGCACCGCCGCCGGCGCCGAATACTTCTTCTCGGCGCAGACTCTCGCCGGCTTTGCGCTGGCCGGCGGCGGTACGAATTTCTCCGTCGTCAATAGCGGCACCGGCCGCTCCGACCTGTTCCAGGCCGGCGCCTATCTCCGCCACACTAATGGTGCGTCCTACATCTCCGCCGCGCTCGCCTACGGCTGGCAGGACGTCACGACCGATCGCACCGTCACGCTCGCCGGCATCGACCGGCTCCGCGCGGAGTTCAACGCCAACGCCTATTCCGGCCGCCTCGAAGGCGGCTATCGCTTCGCCGCGCCATGGGTTGGCGGCATCGGCATCACACCCTATGCCGCGGGCCAGTTCACCACGTTCAATTTGCCGGCCTACGCCGAGACGGTCGTCTCAGGCGGCGGCGCATTTGCGCTCGCCTATACAGCCAAGAGCATCACCGACATCCGGACAGAACTCGGCCTGCGCGCCGACAAATCCTTTGCGATGACCGACGGTGTCGTCACGTTCCGCGGCCGCGTGGCCTGGGCACACGACTTCAATCCCGATCGCTCCATCGGCGCCACCTTCCAGGCCTTGCCGGGCGCGAGCTTCGTCGTCAATGGCGCGCGGGCTGCGAGCGATGCGGCATTGATCACGGCATCGGCCGAGAAGACATGGCTCAACGGCTGGTCCGCGGCCGCGACCTTCGAGGGCGAGTTCTCCAGCGTCACCCGCTCTTACGCCGGCAAGGGCACCGTGCGCTACGCGTGGTGACGGTTCTACTTTGCATGGGGTTGTTTTGCAGATTTCGGTTGCCGCGCCAGGATCGGAAATGGCGTTCAGCTAATTATTGTTCGGCAGCTCGATCTGGTTGTTCTGCTTGCCGGTGTTGAAATCGAAGATCTTGCGCGTCAGGCCCGGTGCCAGCGCCGAGACCGGATTGACGCGGAGCACCGGCGCATTCGGCGTGCCGACGATTTCATAGGTCACGCCGATCAGGCCTTCATTGCTGCCGCCACCGAGGAAGATGCCGAAGAAGGGAATCTGGCCGAACACATTGTTCAGGCCATACATCGGAATGAAGGTGCCGCTCATGCGCACCTGGTTGGCTGCATAGTCGATGCTGCCTTCGATGGTGGCGCCGATGCTCGGCCCCTTCACCACGCCGTCGCGGACGGTGAGCTGGCCGCTCTGCCGCGTGAACTCGGCGCGCAGCGCCGAGAACGCGATGCCGTTGCCGTTGGCGCCGGGGCCGCCGGCCACCGCACGGTCGAGCTGGTCGACGCCTTTCACCGTGAAGTCGCGCATGTTGATCAGGCCTTCGCGCGCGACCGGCTCTGACGTCGGCGGCTCCATCGCGACCACCAGCTGGCCGCCGAACGCCTTGTTGGAGATGTCGGTGAAGCGCAGGAAGGCGCCGGCGTCGTTGGTCTGCAGATAGATCACCTCGCGGGTGCCCTGCGCGCGGCCGCCGCGCAGGTCCGCCGTGACGGGCGTCGCGGTCCCGACCATGCCGGCCAGCGTGAAGGATTTGATGGCGCCGCCGCGGCGCGACATCTTGGCGTCGACGCCGCGCATCGCCTCGCCGTTGAAGCCCTTGATCGCGCCGAGCTTCACGTCGACGTCGAAGTCGATGTTCTTGCTCTTGGCCTTGGCATCGGCGTCGCGTCCGGAGATCGAGGATTTGAGGAAGCCGCGGCCGTCGAACACGTCGCCGCGGATCGTCACCTTCATCACGCCATCAGGCCCGCGATCGGCCCGCAGCGAGGTCTTGTCGCCGTCCGACGGCGAATAGGTCGGGAAGTTCGCGTTGATGACGTCGCCGTTCTGGTCGACCTCGAGCGAGCCCTTGATCGAGGCGCCGCCGCCGTCGATGACGATGTCCTCGAACCGCGTCGACTGCGGCTTCGGCACCACGTTGAAGGTCGCCTTGCCGGATTTGCCCGGCACCTTGACCCAGCCCGGCAGGATGTTGTCGAGCTTCAGCTGGGTCAGGTCGGCCTCGACACCCATCTTGGTGTTGCCGTTTTCGCTGCTCGCGATCTTGCCGCTCAGCTTGATCGGGATCGGACCGCTGACGGCCGGACCGAGATCGATGCCGAGCCGCGCGCGGCTCGCCTCATCGAGGGTTGCCTGCAGCTTGACGTCGGCGTCGCCCTCGGCGGGCTTGCGATAGTCGAGCGAAGCCGGCTGGCCGCTGATCTTGACGTCGCCCTTCACCTGGTAGCCGGCATTGCTGGCGACCACCTTCAGCGTGGTGGCTTCGAGCTTCTGGTTCATCACCAGCTTGTCGATGGCGATGCCGCCGAGATCGGCGGTCACCGAATAGATCGTGTCGGCCTTGGTCAGCTCGCCCTTCACGGGCATGCCGAGATTGAAGAGCGCGGTGACGTTGCCCTTGGCGGCATTGGGATCGATCGGCGGACCGGAGACGTCGCTCAGCCGGTTGGAGGCGAGGATTTCGGCGGCCGCCGGCACCGGGCAGTCGACCCGGAACTTGACCTTCGACGGCGACGGCTTCGGCGCCATGTCAGGGACTTCGAAGGTGAAGTCCGAGATTGTGATCTTGCGGCCGTTGGGCGTGTCCGCGATGCCCTGACCGATGGTCACGGTCGCGGTGCGGCCGGTCACCTTCGCCCGCATGTCGGCGTCGTGCACCGACGGCATCTCGTCGACCGGGCGCACGGTGACGCCGGAGGCGACGATGTTGACGGCAAGCCCGTCGTCGGGGATCGGCGGCCCCTTGCGCGACAAATTGCGTACCGGCGAGTTGACGCCGACCTCGATGCGCTGAAGCGTGCCCTTCTCGATCCGCTCGAGCACCCATTCACGCACCTCGGGCACGATGATGGTCGGCCACATCCGCTTCAACGCGGAAGCCGACATCGGCGTGCCGACGAAGCCGAGCTGCAGGCGCGGCTCGCCGGCATAGTCGATGCTGCCGGTGCCGGCGACGCCGATCTCACCATTGCTGATCTCAGCCTGGCTCAGCAGCACCCGCTTCTTGTCGGTATCGAATTTGAATCCGATGTTGATGCGGTTGAAGATCAGCGGCGGCTCGTTGTCGATGCCGCCCAGAACGATGGTGCCGCCGGAGAGGCCGGCCTGCCACTCATTGACGCTGCCGTTCGGCGGCTCGAGGTGGCCGAGCAGCGTGATCCGGTTGGCGCCGGAGAAGACCTTGATCACCGAGAGCAGCACCCGCCGCCCCGAATCCCACTCGATGCTCATGTCGGTCGAATCGATCGCCATCGGGTAATCGGGCGTGTCGGTGTCGATGATGTTGCCGGCACCCGAGGTGATCTTGCCGCGGAGATAGGTCGGCACGCCGTCGCGGCCGAGCTCGCCCTTCAGCTCGCCCGACAGCGGCAGGTCGGACGTGTAGGTCAGATCCTTGGTCCGCATCGCCAGCAGCAGGGTGCGGGCCGAGACCTTGTCGGCCTTGAGGTCGACCGACCGCACGCCGTTGCTCTGCGGCCCAACCAGGACCCGCAGCGACCAGGGCTTTGCGCCCTCCTCGCCGAAGCTCAGCGCCACGCCGCCGCCGCTCGGGCGGCGCAGGCTGAGGCTGATATTGTCGAAGGTGAACTTGTTGCCGCGCTGCTGGTCGTCGACGACGAGATTGCCGTTCTTGAGGCCGATCTCGTTGAGATTCTGGCCGTCGAGGCCGGTCATGCTGAGGCTGTCGAGCCAGTCGAGACCGGCGAGCAATCCGTTCTGGGCGGTCTCAGGCGTCGCCGGCGTCTGATCCGGCGCAGCCTGCTGCGGCGCCGCCGGCGCCTGTCGCGGGAAGGTCGGCGCGAGGCCGGCTTCCTTCTTCGAGGCGACGCCGGTCGCAAGCGGTTTTGCCGTGTCGCCGGCCGAGACCATGACCTGGCCGTCCGGTGTGATCCGGATCGACAGCTCGGCATCGACCAGATTGAGGCTCTCGGCGCGCAGCCGGCCCATCAGCAGCGCCGTTCCGGACAGCCGGACTTCGGCCTTCGGGGCGCTGGCGACGATGACGTGGTCGCGGTCGCGCACGATGATGTCGCGGATGCGCACCGCGATCCGGATCCGCCCGGCGCGCTCGATCTGGGTGCCGCCGACCTCGACCGTGTTGCCGTGGCCGATATTGTCCTCGATGGCGGCGGCAAGCCACGGCGTCGCCATGTCCAGGTTGATCGGACCGGCGCCGAGCCGCCACCACAGCGCGCCGAACGAGGTCACGAAGATCACCAACAGGACCGACAGCACCAGCGCGATGCGCCGGACCCAGCGCTCGCCGGTCAGCCAGCGCTGCACGCCGGCGAGATAGTCGTTGAAGCGGTGCAAACCGGAATTGGAACGGCGCAGCAGCCGGCGGGCCTGATGGCCTGCCGCCTCATCCTGCTCATCCCACGCAACCTCATCCTCCCAGTGCTGCTGGGCATACTGGTCGGCGCGCGGATATGGCTCCTGCTGCGGCGATGTATTCCTTGCCATTGCCTCTCGGTGCTGGCGTTGAGGTTGATCGCCGCCAATGGGGCGCCCGTCGAGCAAGATCGCGCGCTCCTTTGCCGGCATCGCTGCCAATCCTCGATTAATACTGTGACCTGCCGACGGACCAAAGACCTCAATCAAAAGCCGTTTCAGCAAGCGGACGGGTGATGCGTCGAATTCCTTGTAACCATACTCCGAGGCCATCAAACTTGCCCAGCGAGGGATGCGAATCCCCCCGCCACGCTCGCGGCCCGCAATACCCCAATGATTGAGCCGCGGAAAGCGACGAAAGGAAGGCGTATGTCCAAGAAAACGCGCAAGAAATCCTCCAGCACCACCGCAAAGCGGGCTCCGGCCAAGGCTGCACGTGCCGTCAAGACGGCGGCAAAGACATCCGCGGTCAAGACACGCACGACCAAGCCCCCCGGCAAGGTCGGCAAAACCGCCCCGACCAAAGCGTCCCACAAGGCCCCATCCAAAGGGTTAAAGACCAAGGCGGCGGCACCGAAAACGGCCGCGCCGGCCAAAGCCGTCTCGGGGCTCGCCGAGGGCGCCAAGGCGCCGGCCTTCACCCTGCCCCGCGACGGCGGCTCAAGCGTCTCGCTCGCCGACTTCGCCGGCCAGAAGCTGGTGCTGTTCTTCTATCCCCGCGCCGACACCCCCGGCTGCACCAGGGAGGCCATCGACTTCACCCGGCTAAGGAGCGACTTCGCCGCCGCCGGTGCCGCGGTGCTCGGTATTTCCGCCGATACGGTTAAGGCCCAGGAGTCATTTCGAAACAAACACCAGCTGTCGGTTCCTCTGATCTCGGATGAAGCCCATGAGATGCTGGAGGCGTATGGCGCCTGGGGCGAAAAATCCATGTATGGCAGGACCTTCCTGGGGATTATTCGGACGACCGTTCTGGTCGACGCGTCCGGCAAGATCGCCAAAATCTGGCGCAATGTCCGGGTCGACGGCCATGCCGACGAGGTCCTTGCGGCCGCCCGGTCGCTCTCATCTTAGGAACCCTGTTTCCCAAAAATTAACCATGAGGGGGTCAAATCGCGCCCGTCAGTTAGCCGTACGGAACTTGCTCCGACCGGCCCGCGGGAGTGCCGATGTCGAGTCGTACCGGTCATCATTACGAGCATCACAAGCACCACCATCCGCATGACCATGGCCGGACGCCCCCGCGCCGGCCGGCCGCCTATGCCGCCGCAGCGCCGGTGGCGGCTGCCGCTACGGCTGAAGGCGACGGCTACACTATCGTTCACGCCGGCAAGCAGGTCCGCTTCGGGCCGGTGGTGTTCTGGATCGCGGTCGGCACCGTGGTCCTGCTCGGCATGTGGTCGGCCGCGACCGCCACCTATTTCGCCTTCCGCGACGACGTCCTGACCCGGCTGATCGCCCGCCAGGCCGAGATGCAATATGCCTATGAGGACCGCATTGCGGAGCTGCGCGCCAAGGTTGACCGCACCACGAGCCGCCAGTTGCTGGACCAGGAGCAGTTCGACCAGAAGCTCGACCAGATCATGCGCCGGCAGACCACACTGGAATCCCGCGCCACCGCGCTCGGCACCATTCCCGATGCGGCGCCGACCGGCTCGATCAAGCCGACCGGCCGCGGCGCCGACGCTGCGACGTCGTCGGGCACGCCAAAGCCCTCCCCGATCTCGGACACCGTGATCTTCGTGGCGCCGCCGGACCGTGAGGCGCGCCTCGAATCGCGGACGCCTGTGATTGCCAAGGCGCAGCCGAACCAGTTCGCAAAGATTCAGGGCGTCGACAACGTCCTCGTTCGCCTGCAGACCTCGCTCGATCAGGTCGAGCGCAAGCAGATGGCCGCACTGTCCTCGGTCGAGGACGGCATGGAATCGAAGGTGCGCCGGATGCGCGGCGTGATCTCGGATCTCGGCCTCGACATGGCGCAGCTCGAAGCGGCCACGCCGCGCGCGGGCGTCGGCGGTCCCTTCGTGCCGGTGAAGCTCACCGCCGATGCCGGCGCGTTCGAGCGCCAGCTCTATCGCATCAACACCACGCGCGCTCAGGTGCAGCGGCTGAACCAGACGCTGGCGCTGGTGCCGTATCGCAAGCCCGTCGTCGGCGAAGTCGAATTCACCAGCGGCTTCGGCGTGCGCAGCGATCCGTTCCTCGGCCGCCCCGCGATGCACACCGGCCTCGATTTCCGCGCAGCCACCGGCGATCCGGTCCGCGTCACCGCCAACGGCAAGGTCGTCTCGTCAGGCTGGGCCGGCGGCTATGGCCGCATGGTCGAGGTCGATCACGGCAACGGGCTCTCGACCCGCTACGGCCATCTCTCCGCGATCAACGTCAAGGTCGGCGACGTCGTGAAGATCGGCCAGGTGATCGGCGAGGTCGGCTCGACCGGCCGATCCACCGGTCCGCATCTGCATTATGAAACACGCATCGACGGCGAAGCGGTCGACCCGCAAAAATTCCTGCGCGCCGGCGTCCGCCTCAGCGCGGGCTAGCTAGCACTCTCTGGAACGATCTGATCTGCGCGAGCGCCGAGCCTTCACTCGGCGCTTTTGCTTTTGTGGCTTTAGCGCCGGCCACCGCCGCCCATGCCGCCGCCGCCAAAACCTCCGCCGCCGGGGCCACCAAAGCCGCCGCCGCCCGGACCGAATGGTCCGCCACCGGAGGGCGAGCCGAAGCCACCGGGCGGCGGCGAGCCACCAGGATCACCGCCAGGCCCGGAGCCGCCCGGCCCCGGCGCACCACCAGGTGCGCCGCCCGGTGCACCGCCGCGCCCACCCGGCGCACCGCCACCGGGAGCGCCGCCGCCATGGCCGGGCGAGACACCGGGCTGGCGCGCAGGTCCGCTCGGTCCCTGCACCGACGAGCCCGGGAATTTTCCGACCGACTGCATCGATTCGACCTGCAGCCCGTTGGCGCCATCGAGCCGCGCGTTGACGACCACGCGCGTGTCCGCCGCCGGCGCAAAGCGCGAGGTATCGCGCGCGACGAAGCCGGAGCCGAGTTGCAAATTGCTGCCGACCTTGCGCACATAGGCCTCGATCGAGAGCCGGCTGGCGCCCTTCAGATCCGAGAAGTCGTCGACCTTGCTGCGCACGACTTGCATCACGCCCTGGCTGACGCTGCCCTCGACCTGGACACGCTGGCCGACGCGCGACGCATCGGCGCCGGTCAAGCGCAGGCCGCCGACATGCAGCGCATGGCCGTCGCGCTCCAGCGGGCCCGAGACCCGCGCGACGGTGTCATGGCGCTGCTGCACGAGGCTTGCGACGATCACGCCGTCGGTGCGGCGCAGGCCGAACACCGACACATGCGCGCCCGGCTTGAGCCAGCTCTCGCGCCCCGTCCAATTCACCTTCTGGCCGAGCACGGTGAGCTCGCTACCCTTGGCCTGCTCGATCGGTCCGGTGACCTCGCTCGTGACGTCGATCCGCTTCGTCGCCAGCGTGCCATCGGCCTGGCGCAGCGCCACCACGCGCGCGAGCTGGCCGATCTTCAGCGCCTTGGCGCTCGCCGCCTCGCCGTCGATCTGGACGGGCACATCGGCGGCATAGGCGACGCGCTCGCCATTGACGAAGATCGAGCCGAAACGCTGGATCACGCCGACGATGCCGGTGCCGCCGAGCCCCTGGTCCGAACCGCCGCTGATTCCGGTGCCGCCGATGCCCTGATCGCTGCCGCCCCGGCGCACCTGCGCGCCGGCCAGCGTGGTCCCGGCCAGCCAGAACGCCGCCAGCAGCACGCGCCGCGAGATGGTGGGCGGCGTGCTCATGCCTTGCCGTTCTCGTCGCTGTCGTCGTCGGACGGCGGTCCCTCGCGATAGATGTAGATGCCGAAGTTCCAGCGATGGTCGCCGCCCTTGTCCTTGGCGAGCGCGCGGTTGGCCTCGCGGTTGGCGACCTTCAACGCCTCCATCGCGAGCTCGCGCGAGCGCGCCTCGAGCTTTTTGGCGAGCTTGGCCGACAGGCCGTCATAGTGCACCGCGCGTTCCAGGAACGGCGGCATCTCCGAGGAGACGTTGGCCTCGGCAGCGGCGACGTGGTCGTGCAGGTTACGGCCGAGATAATGCCATTTGCGGTCATCGTCGCCATGCGGCACGAAGGCTTCCTCGACCAGCATGATCTCGTCGCTGGCGTTGATGACGACCAGCTTGCGGTCGAGCCACTCGTCCAGCACCGCGCGCGGGCGGACGTCCTTGGTGATCGATTCGACCAACGTCTCGAACGACGGCTTGCCGCCCTCGGCGGTGCGCGGCAGCGGCCGCGGGTCGCCCTTCTGGTCGGTGAATTCGGGTGCGGCCAGCCAGCGCGCGATGATGGCGCTGGTGCGCGACAGCGTCGCCGGCACCACATTGACCGGCGCGCCGGCGCCGCGCAGCCGCGCCACCTCCTTGCGGTGGATGCCGGTCAACAGGCTGACGCGGCTGTCGGTCTGCTCCTTGCCTTCCAGCGCGAAATCATGCTCGGCGACGTTGACGAACAGCTCGCGCAACAGCTGGGTCAGGGCCGGAAACGTCATGCCGCCGCGAATGCAGAGCCTGACCAGCGGCCGCAGCATGCGCGCCAGCGGCGTATGCAGCTGCGCAGCGCCGATCGGCTGCGACGCCGGCTTGGTCCTTGGGCCCTTTGGATTCATGTTGCGAATTTTATCCGTCGATTGCGTGGGACACAATCCCACTTTTTGTTCAGACCCCGTTGACGTGTGAAATTTTCCCACTTATAGGAAACATAGTCACTGCCGGACACATTGGAACTGCGGATGGCGGGCCGATCGCACGATCGGCGCGCCGTGGGGACACGCGCGACCATGGACAACCACATCACCACCACCTCCGACCGATTCGATCTCGCGATCGCGGACGCCTGCCGCACCGCGCAGGTGCCGCACGACGCCTTCACCGCGACCGTGCGCGCCGGGGCCTACCCTTGCCTGCCCGGCGTCGATCCCGGCTCGCCGCGCGTGTTCGACGACACCGATCTCACCGCGCTCTATATCTACGGCCGTCTGCTGGATTTCGGCTTCGGCGCGCTGCGCGCCGGCGAATATGCCTGCCGCGCCCATGAGGCGCTGAAGTCCAACGCCTGCGCCCGCGCGATCTCGATCGCGCTGACGAGCGACGGCGGCAAGCGGATGGTCGTCGAGCACGACACGCCGCTGTCACCCGCAGCACTGCCCGAGCGCATCCATTTCGACGTCGGCGCGATCAGACAATTCCTGAAACGTCCGTTCGCGCAAGACGCGGCGCAGCCGGCCTGACCTCCGCTTCGCCAAACAACTCCCGGGAAAAACCGCCACCGCCATATGTGGGACACATTCCCACAATTTAGTCCACCCAATTGACGTGTGATTTTTTCCCACACAGAATGAGCCCAATCCAGTGATCAGCCTCTCCAGGGAATCGGCAATGCCTCGCACAGTCCGCGCTCCCGCCTCCCTCGCCCCGCAAGCCGGCCGCTCCGGCATCGAGCCGATGCTGCCGGCGCTGGCCCGCAGCGTCGTCTTCTTCTGCACGCTCGCGATGCCGTTCGTCGCAGCGCTGCTCGTGGGCTGACGGAGATGCTGCGCATGATCTCCGCAAACGAGGCCGCGGCCCGTCCGTCGGTGCTGCACATCTTCAAGGTCTACTATCCCGATCTGTTCGGCGGCACGCTGTCGGTGATCCGCGACATCTGCGCCGGGCTGAAGGACCAGTTCAACGCCGCGATCCTGGTCTGCTCGAACGCCGGCGGTCAGAAGCAGATCGTGGTCGACGACGTCAAGGTGGAGCGCGTCCATTCGTTCGGCGACGTGCTGTCGCTGCCGGCCGCGCCGACCTATCCGTGGCGGCTGTGGCGGCGGATCGCCGAGCACGATCTGCTGGCGCTGCACGCGCCCTTCCCGCTCGCCGATCTCGTGTTCGCGTTCGGCCTCGGCCGCAACCGGCCGCTGGTCGTGCACTGGCACGCCGACATCGTCACGCATGCCGGCCTGCGCCGCTTCATCGAACCCTTGATGCGACGGACGCTGAAGCGCGCCGCCGCCATCATCGTCTCCGATCCCGTGCTGGTCGAGCAGACGCCGCTGCTCCGCGAGTTCGCCGACAAGTGCCACGCGGTGCCGTTCGGCATCGACGTCGCGAAATATGACTGGCCGGCACTCAAGCTCGAGCGCGTCAACGAGCGCGGCCGCCTCGTGCTCGCCTGTGGGCGGCTGGTTCCCTACAAGGGATTCGACGTGCTGGTCCGCGCCGCGGTCAGGCGCAATTTCGAGGTCTGGATCGTCGGCGAAGGCCGCGAGCACGAACGGCTGGAAGCGCTGATCGCCGAGCTCGGCGTCCAGGACCGTGTCCGCCTGCTCGGCTCGGTACCCGAGGTCGAGCGCGTCAAGCTGATGCGCATCGCCGACGTGTTCGTGATGCCGTCGGTGACCAATGCGGAAACCTTCGGCCTGGTCCAGCTCGAGGCGATGGCGGCGGGCCGCCCGATCGTCAACACCGCGCTCGACACCGGCGTGCCGCATGTGGCGCGCGACGGCATCGAGGCGATCACGGTGCCGCCCGGCGACGCGCAGCGCCTTGGCGATGCCATCGAATCCCTGATCAACGATCCCGCGCGCCGCGCGCGGATGGGACAGGCCGCGCGCCAGCGCGCCGTCACGACATATTCCACCACAGCCTTCAAGGAGGGAGTTGAGACGGTGTATCGAAAGGTCGTCGCCGAACAGGCCACCGCCGCCAGGGTCGCAAGCGTTCCAGCCCCCGCTTCGCGTCCCCTGGAAACCGGCCTGGTCAGCGCGATCCAGATAGCGGCGGCGCTTGCCTGGTCCGACATGCGCCACCGTTACGTCCGCTCCCTCCTTGGACCCTTCTGGATGTCATTGCAGATGGCGATCATGGTGGCCGTGCTCGGCTCGGTGATCGGCCATTTCTCCAACACCAGTGCAGGATCGCGGCTGCCGATGCTCGCGCTCAGCCTCACCGCCTGGACCTTCCTCAACGGAGTCGTGCTCGACGCCACCACGGCGCTGCAAAACTCGGCGAGCCTGATCAAGGACCGCGCACTGCCGCCGGTGGTGTTCCTGCTGCAATGCAGCTTCCGCCAGGCGCTGTTCGCGCTCCACAATGCCTGCGTCCCGCTGGTGCTCTGGCTGGTGCTGGCGCCGGCCGACCCGCGCACCGTGATCGAGGCACTTCCCGGTTTCGCGCTGTTCATGCTGTGCACGCTGGCGCTGAGCCTGGTGCTCGGCGCGCTGGCGACGCGATTCCGCGACATCAAGCCGATCATCGAGTCGACGCTGACGCTTGCGTTCCTGTCGTCGCCGATCATCTGGACGCCTGAGATGATCGATCGCGGCTCGACGGTGATGCGCTTCAATCCGCTGACCCATCTGTTCGCGATCTGGCGCGATCCGCTGGCGACCGGCCACATCCCGATGGCGAGCCTCGGCTACGTGCTGGCCTGCATGGCCGCACTGGCGGTGGCGAGCGTCGTGACGCTGCGCCACTTGCGCAAAGCCGCATTCTGGATCTGACGCATGGTCTCGATCAGCCTCCAGAACGCCTGTCTCGACTACCCGCTCTACGGTGCCTACGACTTCTCGCTGAAGCGGCGTCTGATCGGGCACCTGATCCGCGAGCCCGGCGAGATGCGCGTGATCCGCGCGATCGACAATGTCAGCCTCGAGGCCGTATCAGGCGCCCGCATCGGCCTGGCCGGTCCGAACGGCTCCGGCAAGTCGACGCTGCTGCGCCTGATCGCCGGCGTATTTCCGGCAAGCAGCGGCAAGGTCGCGATCTCAGGCAATATCGTGCCGCTGCTGGGCTTGAATGCCGGCGCCAATCTCGATTTCGTCGCGGCCGACAATATCAGTCTCCTGTTGCGGATCAGCGGCCGCAAGCCCACGCAAAAGATCATCGACGAGATCTGGGCCTTCACCGAGCTCGAGGGACGCATGCAGCGGATGCCGCTTCGCATGTTCTCCTCGGGCATGCTGATGCGCGTGCTGTTCGCCACCGCGACCGCCTTCCCCGCCGACATCCTGCTGCTCGACGAATGGCTCAGCGTGGTCGACGAGAATTTTTCCGCCAAGGCCGAGCAGCGCCTGCTCAAGCTGGTCGAGACCGCGGCGATCGTGATCATCGCCTCGCACGACCAGCCGCTGCTGCGCCGCACCTGCAACACCATCATCAACCTCGACCGCGGCCGCATCGCCAGCACGACCACGCTTGATGCCGCCGGACATTCAATGGAACTGCAAGAGAAGCGCGCATGAAGAAGATCCTGGTCGTCAGCGAGGCGCTCGGTGAGCCCAACCACAAGCGCGGCATCTTTCATTTCACCCGCGAGCTGATCCGCTCGCTGGCCGCGGAAGGCCATGCGCTGACGCTCGTCGTCGAGACCTCGCGCCGCTACCGCAAGCTGCGCCGGCGGCAAAAGCAGACACCGCTGCTGCCTGCGGATTCGCGCCAGATCGAATTGCTCGCGCTCTATCGCTTCCTCGACCAGACCGACATGAGCGCGCCACTGATGCGCGGCGGTCTGCGCAAGACCGTCGACTGGTTCAAGCACAAGCTCGCCATGGCGACCTCCTGGGAGTTCCTCGTCTCCTTCCTGCGCTCGATCAGGCTGATGCCGATGCGGCTGAAGCTGATCGCCAACACGACGGCGGGGCTCGAATACATTCCAACCGACCTGCGTCACCTCGAGCTGTTCCAGGAGTTCATGCTCGAGCCTGCCTTCTACAGCTATCAGGACACCTCGGCGCTGACGCGGCTGCCGCCGCCGCGGGTCGACGCCCGGGATTACGACGTGGTCCTGATCGACACGCCGACGCGGGTGGCGATCCAGCGCCGCCCCGGCACCAAGGTGATCTGCGTGATCCACGATTTGCTGCCGATCACCGATCTCAAGCTCGACGATATCGCCACCCGACTATTCCTGTCGCGCCTGTTCACCAGCCTGCAGCAGGCCGACGAGCTCGCCTTCGTCTCGAACTACAGCCGCGACCGTTTCCGCGCCCTGCTCCCGCAATTCGCCCAAGTCCCGGCCCGCGTGGTCTATCCCCGCACGCGGTTCGACGTGGTCGAGGAGCCGCGCCCCGTCGCCGCGGTCGCCCAGCGGCCGAGCTTCGTCGTGATCGTCTCCAACGAACCGCGCAAGAATCTCGCCGCCGTGATGCGCGCCTTCCGCAAGGTCCCGCAGGCCGATCTCGTCGTGATCGGTCATGCCGGCGCGCTCGGCAAGGCGCCCAATCTGCCGAAGAACGTCCGCTTCTCCGGCTATGTCGAGGAGCATGAGAAGGCCGCGCTGATCGCCGAGGCCCACGGCCTGATCATGCCGTCGCTGGCGGAAGGGTTCGGGGTTCCGATCATCGAGGCGTTCGCCGCCAACACGCCGGTGCTGTGCTCCGACATCGCCGTGTTCCGCGAGGTCGCGGGCGATCTCGCCGATTACTTCGACCCGTTCTCGACCGAGTCCATCGCAGCCTCGGTGACGCGGGTGCTGGCCGACCAGACGCAATGGCGCGAGAAGATCCGCGCCCGCCGCGCCGAGCTCGCCGTGCGTTATGGCCACGAGACCCAGGCGCGCGACCTGCTCGCCCATCCCGCGACGGCCGGCAGTTTCGTTCCGACCCAGCTGCCGCCGGCATCCGCGCCGATGTTCGACGGCCTCGCCGCGCATGGCACCTGACGCCGAGAACGCACCGCCATGACCATCGAGGCCAGCGTCACCGCCGCGCATCTGAAGACGACGACCTGGCCGATCCGCTTTCGCGCCGCCTGTAGCGCCAGGCCCTACCGGCTCTGCACCGACTTTCTGGCGGTGCTGACGGCGGCCTCGCTGCCATGGTCGACGTCGCTGCCTGCGATCTTCATCCTGCTGTGGCTATTGATGGTGATCCCGACCATTGACTGGGAGCTGTTCGTCCTCGACCTCGCCGATCCCAGCCGCGCCTTGCCGCTCTGCTTCGTGTTGCTCGCGGTGCTCGGGCTGTCGTGGTCGGACGCCACATGGGCCGACCGGCTGCACGGCATCAAGCCAGTCGCAAAACTGCTGCTGATCCTGTTCCTGCTCTATGACTTCCAGCGCTCGCAGCGCGGCCATTGGGTGTTCGTGGGCTTCCTGATCTCATGCACGCTGTTGATGGTGCTCTCCTGGATCGTGCTGATCGTGCCGGAGTTCAAGATCGCACACACCGCCTCCGACGGCGTCCCGGTCAAGAACTACATCGACCAGAGCCAGGAGTTCGCACTGTGTGCCTTCGCGTTGGCGTGGCCGATGCGGACCGCCTGGCGCAAGCAGCGATGGCTGGTCGCGATCGCCTGCGCGACGCTGATCCTGCTGTTCGTCGCCAACATGCTGTTCGTCGTGTCGGCACGGACCGTGCTGGTGACCATGCCTGTGCTGCTGGCGCTGTTCGCCTGGCGTTATCTGACGCGCCGCGCCGGCATTCTCCTGTTCGCCGGCGTCGTCCTGGCCGGCATCGTGGTCTGGAGCACCTCACCCTACCTGCGCCAACGCATCGCCGACATCGGCGTCGAGTACCAGGCGCAGGACACGTCCGGCATCGCCTCGACCGCGCAGCGGCTGACCTACTGGCAGAAGTCGCTGAAATTCGTCGCCGATGCGCCGCTGTTCGGCCACGGCACCGGCTCGATCAGGCAGCAATTCACCCGCGACGCCGAGGGCCAATCCGGGTTGCGCGCCGAGATCGTCAACAATCCGCACAACCAGACCCTTAATGTCGCCATCCAGTGGGGCCTGCTCGGCGTGCTCGTGCTCTATGCGATGTGGGTCGCCCATACTTGCCTGTTTCGCGGCGACAGCCTCGCCTGCTGGATCGGCCTCGTCGTGGTCGCACAGAACGTGGTCAGCTCGCTCCTGAACTCGCATCTGTTCGATTTTCACGAGGGCTGGATCTACGTGCTCGGCGTCGGCGTTGCCGGCGGCATGGCGCTGCGGCAGCGAATCCGTGGCGGCGATGGCCTGGCGACGGACCATCTGGCGCGATAGCACGACGAGCCCGACTTGCACGGTCAACGCATCGTCAGACCCGCGCAATGACAGCGATCGGCCCGCCGCCCGGCGGGCCCTGGTGTTCTGCGCCACCCGACACATACACCGCACTGGTGCCGGCAAGCCCGCTGATCAACCCGCCCACCGCGGCACGCGCATGGCGGGTCGAGCTGATGTCGGTATCCTCGAGCATGGTGTGCCGCTGTCCGCGCACGGTGCCGTCGGGAGAGGCTTCGGCCTTGGCAAAGACATTCACCAGCCGGTCGGCTGAAATCGGATTGCGCGCGGCCGCGACCTCCAGGCCGACGCTCCGGAGCGCGGTGACGACGGCGGCATAGTCGATCGCGTCCAGCATGACGGAATGGCCGATCACGAACGGGCTCGTGGCATCAGCCGAATTGCCCATCACGATGACGACGTTATGCATCAGCTCGATTCCGGCGGATGTCGATGCCACCGCCGAGTAGAGATCGTAGTTCTTCAGGATGTCCGCGTCGCTGATATCGGCCTTGATTTCCCCAAGCGCGACGGCCACGCCGAGCGCGGAGGCGCCGCGCGAATGGCCCATCGATCCGTAAGCGCTGGACGTCGTGGTGGTCTGACCGCGGCCGCGTGCCTCGGCAACGCGATCGCTGGTCAGCAGGGGGCATTTGATCTGCACGAAGTGCACATCCCCAACGTCATCAATACCCGCATCCGCCATGGCGGCGCGAACGGCGTTCGCAGTCTCGGCGACCTGCACGCTGCGCCCGATCTCCTCCGGGAGGAAATCGCGGGTCTGGGCGATCCCGATGCTCAACCGCTTCCCGGCCATCGTGCCCTGCCCGCCGGGATGGTTCGATATCTCGCGCGTGAACACGGTGATGTGCGGGCTGAGCACCCCTTCGGTGCCGCCGGACATCACGAAGGCGATACGCTGCTCGATCTGATGCGGCGTAGCCCCCAGCAGCGGCGCCAGGGCCGACGACAGCGCCGCCGTGGCGAACTCCCGGGTGAAATCGTTGACCCCGCCATTGCCCTCGGTCTTGCCGAGGATCGCCAGGATCGCGCGGGGATCGATCCGGCCGGCCTCGATCAGCCCAAGCAGGCCAGACACATCGCCGGGTCCTTTGGTCGGGATCCGCACGACGTCGACGGAAATGGTTCGCGCAGTCATTCTGCCTCATTTGCTGATGTGGGAAATGCCCGGCCGCATCAAACAACCGGACGGACGCCTGCAAAAGCAAATTCGGGCCGCAACGTGCCAAAATTGGCGGCACCGCGCCGACGGACGCCCCGTCTATTAGACCGCTGATTTGCCCGACGGCGCAAGGCCCCGGCGCAAAAATATTTCGCCTTGTATGAAATTCGGATTATGCTATATATACATCCATCTCACCCTCTGAGGGGCGTTGCGCAATGTCACGAACGCGGGCTGGGATGCGGTGGACGCCGGGCGTGCGAGTGACATGCGCGCGCAAGGCGTACGGCGAAGTCGTGTGGGCCTGCCGCCCCGATGTTGGTGGCAAGCACGCGAGAGGTCCAAAGCCGATCGCGGACGATGGTGGCACAAAAGCAGAGTCTCACCAGGGCGAGCACGTATAAGCCGTAAAGCCATCGCGCAGGGAAGGCCGGCGTGCCTCCGCTGCATTTGTATGCCCGTGTGCGCCACTTTCT
>NZ_JAFCJX010000011.1 GCF_018130695.1 Bradyrhizobium jicamae
TTTGTGCCACCATCATCCGCGATCGGCTTTGGACCTTTCGCGTGCTTGCCACCTGCATCGGGGCGGCAGGCCCACACGACTTCACCGTCCGCCTTGCGCACACACGCCTGTTGCACGCCCAGCGGCCACCGCATCGTCACCCACGTTCGTGGCGTTCGCGAGCGCCCCTCGTGTCGGGTGAGACGGGCATATTGTTAGCATAATCGGAAGTTCGTGTAAATCACATTATTTTTGCCCGCACCCCTTGACAGCTTTTTCTGATTTGCCCGTCGTGTCGATCTTGCCACAGTCCGTGGCTTGGACGGACTTCATTACACGTCCTCGTGAATGCGGACCGGTGGCAGGGAATGCCGGACCTCGGGCGGAGTTATAGCCGTCGGAAGGCTTCCTCCCCTCACCGCATGCAGGAGTGCACATGATCAAGCCCGCAATCAGGATTGCGACTTTGGCGATATCTGCGTTCGCGCTCGTCGCGACGCCATCAACCATGACGGCCTATGCGGCCGGAGGCGGCGGTGGCGGTGGCGGCGATCCGGCGGCGGACACCTATCCGCAAACACCGCCCAAATCCGACAAGAAGAGCTCGAAGAGCAAGAAATCCAGCAAGCAATCCGGCTTCGAGGACCCCGCGTTCCGCGAGGGCTACCGCACCGCCTACGCCACGATCTACGAGCGCAACGATTACGCCGACGCGATCGCGCAGCTGAAGGCGCTCGGCCATGACGACCATCCAAACGTCGCCAATCTGATCGGCTACTCCTACCGCAAGCTCGGCGACTACAAGACATCGCAAGTCTGGTACGAGCGCGCGCTGAAAGCCGATCCCAACCACGTGCTGACCTGGCAGTATTACGGCCTCTGGCAGCTCGAACAGGGCAACCGCGAGCAGGCGCAATATCACCTCAGCCGGATCGCCGCGATCTGCGGCACCGATTGCGCGGAGTATCGCTCGCTGGCGGAGGCGCTGGAGAAACCGCCGGGCACGGGGCTGGTGTATTGAACGACGTTTCGTAGGGTGGGCAAAGGCGCACTTGCGCCGTGCCCACCGTTCACGACGTGCTCACGAGGGTGGGCACGCTATCGCTTTGCCCACCCTACAGTCCATCTCACCGTCGCCCTACTCCAGCGTGAAGCCGACGCGCAGCGTCACCTGGTAATGCTTGACCTTGCCGTCCTCGATATGGCCGCGGGTCTGCACCACCTCGAACCATTTCATCTCACGGATCGTCTTCGAGGCGCGGCTGACGGCATTCTCGATCGCCGCTTCGACGCTCTTCTCTGACGATCCGACCAGTTCCAGAATCTTGTAGACGTGGTCGGCTGCTGCTGCAGGCATGTCGGTCTCCCTGGCTGTCACAAAACTCCGGAGCGATCCTCCGCCGTCGGCGCTTCACTTCGCTCGCCCAAATCGCTCGCCCAAATAGCTCGCCCAAGGCAAGCGGCGGCACACCGCTTCGTTCCGCCGATTCTAGATCATGATGCGATCAAGCGGAATCGCATCCAGGATGCTGCGCCGCGAAGAAATCGGTTCAATGCCGGCCAGCAGGCCCGGATCATTCGGACAAACCGATTCGGTTTGGTGGATCACATTCCTGCGACGGCCTGCCGCAGGCCTGGCCTGCGGAAATTTTCTGGGCCCCCTCGAACCAAGATCGGGCACGCGCAGTCCAACCCTGCGAGCGGGCCATTCCGGTCCCGCCGAAAACCAAGGACTGGAACAACCCATGTCGTTCACATCAAGACTTGCATTGTTCACGGCGGCGGCGACCACGACGCTGGCGACCACCGCAACGCTGACCGTCATCGTCGCTTCGACGGCGCTGACCTCGACCGCGGCGAATGCGTTCACGGTGTATGACCCGCTCTGCAACTCGTCCTCGAAGCGCTCCTGCAGCATGGTGCAGTATCAGCAGGAGACCGGCCGTCGCACGTCCGTCATCCGCGTCGGTGACGGCGACATCTCGCCTCCCTACATCAAGCAGACCGACCCGCGCTACAACCAGGGCATGCTGACTGCCGGTGGTGGCGGTGGCGGCGGCGGTGGTGGCGGCGGTGGCGGTCGCTAATCCGCGCTGACATCGATCGGACTGACATCAATCAGCAGGCGCCGTCGGACAAAGGTCCGGCGGCGTTTTGCTGTTTGCAAAGATTTTCGTTGGTAGGATGGGTGGAGCGCAGCGATAGCCATCATCTCATCATGCGGCACGAAGGTGATGGATATCGCTTCCGCCTTCGCTCTTCGAGCTACGGCGGACAAGTCGCTCCGCCCATCCTGCATTCGATCGCCCATTGTCATCTGCCTGTCATGAAATGTGCCGACACGTTGCCGGCACAGTTCGAGGACACGCATGGACTATTTCAAACGCTTCAACTTCCTGTTCGCCGCCCCCGTGTTCGAGGCCGACGACCTCGAAGGCATCCGCTTCAACCAGATCATCACCGAAATCGAGCGCTCCGGCTTCGAGGTGGTGCGGGCCCGCAAGCTGGAGGACGCCGAGATTGCGGTGCAGACCGATGCGGCAATCGGCTGCATGGTGGTTGACTGGGGCAAGAAGGGGCTGGAAGGCAAGACCGCCTCGCTGATCAATCTGATGCGGCGGCGCGGGCTGGATTTCCCGATCGTCCTGTTGATCCGCCGCAAGCGGTTCGAGGATTTGCCGGTCGAGGTGCTCGATTTCATCGACGGCTATGTGTTCCTCTCCGAGGAGACGCCGCCCTTCATTGCCAAGAATCTGATCAGCCGCCTCAAGCAATATGCGGAGACGCTGAAGACGCCGTTCTTCGGCGCGCTGGTCGACTATGCCGAGGAAGGCAACCAGCTGTGGACCTGCCCCGGCCACAATGGCGGCGTGTTCTACAGCCGCAGTCCGATCGGGCGGGTGTTCGTCGAGCATCTCGGCGAAGCGGTGTTCCGCGACGACCTCGACAATTCCGTGCTCGATCTCGGCGACCTCCTCACCCATGAGGGGCCGGCGCTGCGGGCGCAGAAGGAAGCGGCGAAGATCTTCGGCGCGGAGAAGACCTATTTCGTGCTCAACGGCACCTCGACCTCCAACAAGGTCGCGCTGGGATCGCTGGTCACCGACGGCGATCTCGTGCTGTTCGACCGCAACAACCACAAGGCCGCCCATCACGGCGCGCTGCTGATCGGCGGCGGCATTCCGGTCTATGTGCCGACCGTGCGCAACGCCTGGGGCCTGATCGGGCCGATGCGCTGGGACCTGCTCGATGAAGGCCAGCTTCGCGACCGCATCCGCAAGCATCCGCTGGTGAAGGACGAAAACGCCTGGAAGAAGCCGCGCCCGTTCCGCGTCGCCGTGGTCGAGCAGTGCACCTATGACGGCACAATCCATTCCGCCGAGATGATCCTGAAGCAGATCGGCCATCTCTGCGACTACATCCTGTTCGACGAGGCCTGGGCCGGCTTCATGAAGTTCCACCCGATCTATGCGGGGCGCTTCGCGATGGGGCTTGCCGATCTCGGCCCCGAGGCGCCCGGCATCATCGCGACGCAATCGACCCACAAGCAGCTCGCGAGCTTCTCGCAGGCCTCGCAGATCCACATCCGCGACCGCCACATCAGGGGCCAGAAGCGCCGGGTCGAGCACCGCCGCTTCAACGAAAGCTTCATGCAGCACGCCTCGACCTCGCCGTTCTATCCGCTGTTCGCCTCGCTCGACGTCGGCGCGCAAATGATGAAGGGCCGTTCCGGCGAGGTGCTGTGGGACGACACGATCCGGCTCGGCATCGAGCTGCGCAAGAAGATCCGCGCCGTGAAGCGCGAGTTCGAGGAGAACGAGGCGCGCGCCGAGCGGCGCTGGTTCTTCGAGCCGTTCGTGCCTGATCGTGTGATGATCCCGGATGTCGCGCGCGAGAACGGCGTGCATGATGTGGCCTGGGAGACGATCTCGACCGATCAGCTCGCGACCAATCCGGCCTACTGGCAGCTCAAGCCGGGTGAGAGCTGGCACGGCTTTGCCGACGTGACCGCCGGCTTTGCCATGACCGATCCGAACAAGCTGACCCTGCTGACACCGGGCTTCGATCACCGGACCGGCGCCTATGCCGATCACGGCATCCCCGCCCCCGTGGTCGCGCAATATCTGCGCGAGAACCAGATCGTCGCCGAGAAGAACGACCTCAATTCGCTGCTGTTCCTGCTCACCCCCGGCGTCGAGGCCAGCAAGGCCGGCACGCTGGTGAGCGGCCTCGTTGCGTTCAAGAAGCTGCATGACGACAATGCGCTGGTCGAGGACGTGATCCCGGAATTCTTCCGCCGGCGGCCGAACCGCTATGCGGGCGTGCGCCTGCGCGATCTCTGCGGCGACATGCACCGCTTCTTCCGCGACGCCAATGTCAGCGCGCTGCAGGCCAAGCAGTTCCTGCCGGAGCATCTGCCCGAGATCGCGATGTCGCCGCGCGAGGCGTCGCGCTACCTGGTGCGCAACGACGTCGACTATCTCCCGATCGACGAGATCGTTGGCCGCGTCGCGGCGACGCCGTTCGTGGTCTATCCGCCGGGCATCGCGACCATCGTGCCCGGCGAGCGGCTGTCGGAACAGACCCGGCCGATGATCGACTATTTGCGGATGTTCGAGGCGAGCTTCAACGCCTTCCCCGGCTTCGAGGTCGAGATCCAGGGCGTCTACAAGGAGACCGATGCGTCCGGCCGCGTTCGCTTCTACACCTATGTGGTGGCGGAATGAGCGACGGGATCATGCCGCCCGAACGCCGGATCACGGTGCGCGCCTCGCGCGATTCCGACGTCGATGCGATGCTTTCGATCTACCGCCGCCATATCCGTCACGGCGTCGAAGACAGCGTCGACGACACCGGTACGCCGGAGCCCGACGATCTGCGCGACCGCCGCAAGAATTTGCGCAACACGCGGCTGCCGCATCTGGTGGCGGTCGAGCATGGCGAGGTCGTCGGCTACGCCTATGTCGTGCTGTTCCGCAAGCGGCCGGCCTATCGCTACACCGTGAAGCACTCGATCTATGTGCATCACCAGTATGTCGGCCAGGGCGTCGGGCGGATCCTGCTGCAGGAGCTGATCGACACCTGCGCCGCCGCCGGCTTCCGCCAGATGATCGGTTATATCGACGGCGACAATGCCGCCTCGCTGGCGCTGCACGACCGCTTCGGCTTTGCGCGCGTCGGGCGCCTGCCCGGCGTCGCCTATCGCCACGGCCGCTGGTCCGACAGCGTGATGGTGCAGCGCTCGCTCGCGGCAGGTGCGACGGAGCCACCGCCGCCTGCGCCGCTGTCGCGGCGATGAGGACGCGCTACCGCCTGATCTCCGCCGCCGCACGCACCAGCGGCCGGTCCGAGAGCTGCAGCGGGCCGGAGAACGGCGTGCTCATGTCGAGCATCAGGTAGATCGCGCCCGAGATCAGCGCGGCCGCGGCGACATAGGTTGAGATCACCACCGCGTTGCGCGGCGCGCGGAAGCCCAGCGTTGCGAACATCAGCGTCAGCCAGCCGACCAGGATGCAGATCAGCGGCGACGGAAACCAGCCCTCGGACTGCTCGACGAAGGTCCAGCGCTGCTGCACCGCCTGCCGGTAGAGCGAGCGGGCATCGTTCCACAGCGCGACCTTCTGCTCGTCGTCGAAGCGCAGCTCGCGCAGGCTGTTGCCGACCTCGTCGAGCAGATGCTCGGAGACCTCGCTGGCGCGCGAGATCGGCACATCCTTGAGCACCTGCTCGACATAGGCGAGCAGCCGCTTGCGCGGCTCCTCGGCGCTCGGGCCGAGCGGCCGCATGCTGCGGTCGAGCAGGATCAGGTCGGTGGCGAAGACGTGCATGTTGCGGTCGACCGCCACATAGGTGTTGGCGGCGTTGTTCATCATCAGGCCCAGCAGCAGCGAGGGCATGGTGACGAACAGGGTGGCGACCAGCCGCACCGAGGTGTTGGTGTCGTCGCCGCGGTGATGCTCGCCGAGCCGGGCATGGATCGCCATGGTCACGAGCATCGCACCGGTGAGCAGCACGAAAATCAGGAGTGCGATGAGGATTGCGACCACGGCCTTAGCTGGTACCTGCGAGAGAATCAGATCGCAGGATAGCAAGTGGGGCGGATTCGTCATCCGCCCCGAGCGATCACTCCGCCGCCTGTCGGGTCGGCGCGTCGAGCACCTCGGACACTTTCGGCGGCGACATCGGCAAATGATAGAAACGTTTGCCGAGCGCGTTGTAGACGGCGTTCGAGACCGCCGCCATGACAGGCACCAGCGGCACCTCGCCGACGCCCTTGACGCCCTGCGGATGCTTGGGGTTCGGCACCTCGACCAGCACGCAGTCGAGCATCGGAAGATCCGAGCAGACCGGCATGCGATAGTCGAGGAAGCCGGGATTATCGACCTTGCCGTCGCGGTTGTAGATGTACTCCTCGTTCAGCGCCCAGCCGATGCCCTGCGCGACGCCGCCCTGCAGCTGGCCCTCGACATAGCTCGGATGCACGGCGCGGCCGACATCCTGCACCGCCGTGTAGCGGATCACCCTGACGATGCCGAGCTCGACGTCCACCTCGACGTCGCAGATATGGGTGCCGAAGCCGCCTTCGGCGCCCTGGGTGTTGAGCTGCACGCTGGCGCCGATCGGGCCGCCCTGCGACGGCGCCTTGTCGGCGAGATCCGCGAGGGTCAACGGCTCGAACTGGCCGGCATTGGGGCTTGCCGGATGCGCGGCGCCGTTCTCCCACTTCACGGCTTCCGGATCGATCTCCCAGATCTTGGCCGCGCGCTCACGGAGCGTGTTGATCACCTTGTCGGTCGCCTGCGTCACCACCATCGAGGAGGCGAACAGCACGCGGCTGCCGCCGGTGAGATTGGAGAAGCCGACCGTCTGGGTATCGCCGATGATCACGGAGATGCGCTTGTAGTCGATGCCGAGCAGCTCGGCGCAGATGTTGGCGATCCCCGCGCGGGAGCCGCCGATATCGGGATGGCCCGTGGTGACGACGACGTTGCCGTCCTCGGTGATGTTGACCTGCGCGGAAGATTCGCCGCCCGCGTTGAACCAGAAACCGGACGCGACGCCCCTGCCCTGCAGCTTGCCGAGCGGCGCCGCATAATGCGGATGGTTTTTCGCCGCCTCCAGCGTCTCGATGTAACCGATGCGCGGGAACACCGGGCCATGCGCCGCTTTCGTCCCCTCCTTCGCCGCGTTCTTCAGGCGCAGCTCCAGTGGGTCCATCTTCAGCTTCTCGGCGAGCTCGTCGAGTACGCATTCGACCGCATAGGCGCCGATCGGTGCACCCGGCGCGCGATAGGCCGCGACCTTGGAGCGGTTGGAGCAGACGTCAAAGCCCTCCGACAGCACGTTCGGGATATCATAGGGCGCAAAGCTGCAGCCGACCGCGCCGCGGATCGGCGAGCCCGGGAACGCACCGGCCTGCAGAAAGAACGCGCCATGCGCGGCGACGATGGTGCCGTCCTTCCTGGCGCCGATCTTCACAATGCTCTTCGAGCCCGATGTGGGACCGGTCGCCCGCATCACCTCCTCGCGGGTCATCACCATCTTGACCGGACGGCCCGACTTCTTGGCCAGCATGGTGGCGAGCGGTTCGAGATAGACGATGGTCTTGCCGCCGAAGCCGCCGCCGATCTCGGCGGGGATCGCGCGGATGTCGCTCTGCGGGATGCCCGTCAGCATCGACGTCATGGCGCGGACCATGAACTGGCCCTGGCTCGACGACCAGATCGTGGTCTTGCCGTCGGCCGCCACCGAGATGAGGCAGGCATGCGGCTCGATATAGCCCTGGTGCACCGGGCGCGTCGTGAAGGTGTGCTCGACGATGATTTCGGCCTCGGCAAAGCCTTTTGCGATATCACCCTTCTTCACCTCGAGCTTGCCGAGGAGATTCGACGGCTTGCCATCGACCTTGTTGAATTCGTGCAGGATCGGCGCGCCGGGCTTGAGCGCATCGTTGATCTCGATCACCCAGGGCAGCACCTCGTAGTCGACCTCGATCAGCTTGCAGGCCTCCGCCGCGATCGCCTCCGTGGTCGCGGCCACCGCTGCGACGGGATGGCCGGGGAACAGCGCCTTCTCGCGCGCCATCACGTTGCGGCACATCCAGCGCATGTCCTGGATGCCGAGCATCACCGCGCCCTTCTCGATCGTGAAATCCACGATGTCGCGCGCGGTGACCACAGCCTTCACGCCCGGCAGCGCCTCGGCCTTCGCGGTGTTGATCGACCTGATCCGCGCATGCGGATGCGGGCTGCGCAGCACCTTGCCCCAGATCATGCCGGGCATGTTGGTGTCAGCGGCAAACGCCGCGCGTCCGGTGACCTTGTCGACGCCATCGGGACGGATGGTGCGCTGGCCGATCCATTTGTTGTTGACGACGTTCATGCTTAAGCTCCCCGCATTTCGGCCGCGGTCTCCATCACCGCGCGGACAATCTTGTCGTAACCGGTGCACCGGCAAAGATTGCCGGCGAGCCAGAAGCGGACTTCCTCTTCGGTCGGGTTCGCGTTCTTCTTCAGGAGCGCCTCCGAGGCGACCAGCATGCCCGAGGTGCAGATGCCGCACTGGAGCGCGGCGTGCTCCAGGAATTTCTGCTGCAGCGGATGAAGCTTGTCGCCGTGGGCCATGCCCTCGATGGTCCTGATCTCATGCCCCTCGGCTTCCGCCGCCAGCATCAGGCAGGAGCAGACGAGGCGATCGTCGAGCGTGATCGAGCAGGCGCCGCAATCGCCGGACGAGCAGCCCTCCTTCGAGCCGGTCAGGCCGAGCTGGCCGCGCAGCGCGTCGAGCATGGTGTCATAGGGCTCGCAGAGGAATTCCACGGGCTCGCCGTTGACGGACGTCGTGACGTGAAGTTTCGCCATGGTGTTATTGTCCTCCGGCGCGCTGGGCGGCGATGGCAACGGTGCGCTTGAGCAGCACGCCTGCGGTCTTGATGCGGTAAGCGATGGTGCCGCGCTTGTCGTCGATCGGACGGCATGCGGCGCGGCAGGCGGCAGCTGCCGCTTCCAGCGCGGCATCATCGAGCCTGGAGCCGATCAGCGCCTTCGCGGCGAGCTCGACCAGCAGCGCAGTCGGCGCCACCGCGCCGAGGCCGACGCGGGCGGCGGTGCAGACGCCGTCCTTCAAGGTGAGGCTGACGCCGAGGCCGACAACGGCGATGTCCATCTCGGTGCGCGGGATCATGCGCAGGTACGCGTCGCTCGACCCAGCGGGGCGCGGCGGCAGCGTGAAGCTGACGAGAATCTCGCCCGGCTTGAGGTTGGTGCGACCGGGCCCGGCCGGCACCTCCTCCACTTTCATCTCACGGCGGCCGTTCGGGCCCTGCAGGGTGACGACGGCGCCGGATGCGATCAGTGCCGGCACGCTGTCGCCGGCGGGCGAGCCGTTGCAGAGATTGCCGCCGGCCGAGGCGCGGCCCTGCACCTGCTTGGAGCCGATCAGGTTCACGGCCTCGAGCACGCCGGGCCAGACCTTGCCGAATTTGGCATGCTCGGCGAGCGCCATGCCGGAGACGGCAGCGCCCACGCGGAAGCCGCCATCGGCGGTCTCCGTAATTTCGGTCATCTCGCCGATCTTCTTGATGTCGACGATCAATCCCGGCCGCACCAGGCCGGATCGCATTTGCACCAACAAATCGGTGCCGCCTGCCATAATGCGGGCGGCACTTCCGGCGGCAGCGAATGCGCCAATCGCTTCATCAAGCGTGCGCGGTGCCACGTATCGGAGGTCGGTCATGGCTGCTTGAACTCTCCCTCGTCTGCTTGTTCCCTTGTCGTGGCCTTATGGTTGGCCAGCAGGATCAAGAGCCTACACGCCGGGGCGGTTCCGGAACAGCCTCCCGGTTGCGGTGGAAAGCGGCAGGCTCCTATGCAGGAAGTGGGCTTGTGCGGCGCTGGAAGCGGAACACGCTTCGGGCGCTATCATGGACGTTTCACATCATGAGAGGTTTTGGCGGATGGGGTCGAGGCAGCGGCGACACATCTCGGCAACGCAGCCGAACCGTCAGCTGGCCTTCTTGACCCGCGATCCCCTAAGAAACTCCGAAAACGCCTTGAGCGTCGCTTCCGACACGTGGTGCTCGATGCCTTCGGCATCTGCTTCGGCAGCTTCATGCGGCACGCCGAGTGCAAGCAGCACCTCGAGCACGAGACGGTGGCGCGCTCGTACCCGCCTTGCGAGGACATCCCCCTTCTCCGTAAGGAAGATGCCACGGTAAGGACGGGCCGTAGCCAATCCCTCGCGCTTCAGCCGTGCGATCGTATTGATGGCTGTTGGATGCGACACACCGAGCCGTCTCGCAATATCGGTGGCGCGGGCCTCGCCCGTCGATTCGATCAAATCGGCGATCAACTCGACATAGTCCTCCAGGATCGCCGTCGATCGCGCCGAGCGTGCTTTGCCGAAACGTCGGGCCTGCGCCTGTTCCGTCGGCAGAGCGTGCAGCGATTGTTTGCGAACAGGTGAAGCCTTCCGGCTCATTGGAGAATCCGTGTCTTTCCGCGCCGAACCATGGGCTCCGCGGCAGGACATTGCAAGCTGACGGTTTGTCCTGTCGCCTTCTTGCAACAGCTTCGCAATTGCAACAGCCCCGCCTTGACATCGTAGCTGACGCTCTTCAATTGTAGCCAAAGCTACATGTTAGTGCTCTTGCTAACGCGCTTGCGGGCGCGCCTTTGGGGGTTGGGAATGCGTGTTTGCGTCGCTCGTTCGGTTCTGTTGGGCACGACGTCGGTCGCCTTGATCTGGTTGCAGGGACTAGCGGCGGCCCAGCAGGCTCCGTCTCCGTCGACCGACAGCCCGGCCCAGACCCAGCCGGCCGCGGCACCGGACGCACCGCCTGCTTCCGGCACCTCCACGCCAGTCCCGGCGGCGTCCGGTGTCCCGTCACCCCCGGCCCCGCCTCCCTCCACCGCATCACAACCGTCGCCGTCGACATCGCCCGCACAGGCTGCCGGTCCGGCAGAGGTCGACATTCCTCAGGTGACGGTCGAAGGACGGCAGCCCAAGGCGACACGCCGCACCGGCCGCGATGAGCCGGCCCGACGGACGGCATCTCGCCCAACGCCCGCGCCGGCCGCGACCACTCCGCCCGCGGTCGCATCCGACACGCAGCCCTTCGCGCCATCGGCGCTGACCAGCGGCCAGATCCAGTCGAGCACCAGTCCGAGCTTCGGAAATCTGTTCTTCACCGCCCCCGGAGCGACGTCGGCAGGCCTGTCGACCCAATCCTCGCGCCCGGTGCTGCGCGGGCTGTCCGACGCCAAGGTCAGGATCCAGGAAAACGGCATCGGCAGCGTCGACGTCTCCGACATTGCGCAGGATCACGGCGTGCCGCTCGATCCGCTGGCGCTGCAGAAGACGGAGGTGTTTCGCGGACCGGGCGCGCTTCGCTTCGGCTCGCAGGCCGTCGGCGGCATCGTCGACGTCACCAACAACCGGATTCCGACCGCCGCACCAGTCGGCGGCATGGCGGCGGAGCTGCGCTCGGCCGTCACCTCGGGCGACAGCGGCTGGGAAAGCGGACTGCTGCTGGATGCCGGCTCAGGCAACGCCGCCGTGCACGCCGACGTCTACGGCCGCGGCGCCCAGGACTATCGCATCCCGAGCTACCCCTATCTGGTCCCGCCCAGTCCGGCACCGGCCTTCAACGGGCGGCAGCCGAACTCGGCCATGCAGAGCGCCGGTGCGGCGATCGGCGGCTCCTATCTGTTCGACGGCGGATATGCCGGCCTGTCGATCTCCCGCTTCACCAGCGACTACCACGTCCCCGGCATCGCATCGGCCGACAGCCAGCAGCACAATGATCTCGAGCAGACCAAGATCATGAGCAAGGGTGAGTATCGTCCCGATGCCGCGGCGATCGCCGCGGTCCGCTACTGGCTCGGCTATTCCGATTACCGACATGACGAGATCGACGTCAACCAGACCGCTTTCGGCACCTTCCAGACCATCGGCGCGACGTTCAAGAACCGCCAGACCGAGGGCAAGGTCGAAGTGGAGAGCCAGCCGGTGGCGACGCCACTCGGCGCACTGACCAGCATCATCGGTGTGCAGGGCGCATACCAACGGCTCGACACGCTTGGTCAGGCGATCCTGCTTCCGGCGCAGACCACGACCGCTGCGGGGTATTTCTTCGAGGAGATGCGGCACACCGACACGCTGCGAACGCAATTCGCCGCGCGCATCGAATCCGTCGACGTCGCCGGTACCTCGTTCGGATTTCCGAGCAGCTACCTGCCGCCGCCGGGCGCGCCCACGAGCACGCCGTCCCGCTCGGACTTCCTGCCGACGAGCGTCAGCTTCGGGGTCATCAAGGATCTTCCGTCATATCTGCAGGCCAGCCTGACGCTGCAGCGGATCCAGCGCGCGCCGCGCGCGCTCGAACTGTTCGCGAGCGGCCCCGACGATTCGGAGAAGACCTTCAAGATCGGCAATCCCGACCTGACGCTCGAGACCGCCAACACCGCGGAGATCGGCCTGAAGCGCACGCGCGGCGACGTCAGATTCGACGCCAATCTGTATTACACCCGCTACGACAAGTTCATCTTCGGCCAGTCGACGGGCAATTTCTGCGGAGCGACCTTTGCGACCTGCGTGGCCGGCGGCACCGGCGACTACATCCAGGTCGCCTACTCCCAGCGCGACGCGATCTTCCGCGGCGGCGAATTGTCGTGGCAATGGGACGCCCTCCCGCTCTCGGGCGGCATCTTCGGGCTCGAGGGCCAGTTCGACATGGTACGCGCCACCTTCACCGACGGCAGCAACGTGCCGCGCATCCCGCCGATGCGGCTCGGCGGCGGCGTCTACTGGCGCAGCGACGCTTGGTACGCGCGGCTGAACCTGCTGCACGCCTTCAAGCAGAACGACTATGCGCAATTCGACACGCCGACCGACGGCTACAATCTGCTCAAGCTCCAGATCGAGCATCGGCAGAGATGGAAGGATTCGCCCTGGGGCGCCGTGGACGTGGCAACCGGCCTGATCGGCGACAACCTTCTCAACGCCGACATCCGCAACTCCGTGCAGTTCCACAAGGACGAGATCCTGCAGCCGGGCCGCACGGTCAAGCTGTTCCTCAACGTCAAATACGGCGCCGATGCGCCCGAGGCAACGCGGATCGGCGCTGCGCGCACGCAGGACGTTCCCTCGATCTTCCGTCAGACGCCGTCCGCAACAGGCTGGACCTGGGGCGGCTTCTATGCCGGCGGCAACGCAGGGTTCGCGTGGGGCGCCGCAAAGACCTATGCCGGCTTCATCGACAATGCGAGCCAGACACCGCTTTATGGCGAACAGCCGAGCGCCGGGCTCGACCACGCGGGCCTGGGCGTGCAGGCCGGCTACAACTGGACGATGGGCCGGATGCTGGCGGGCATCGAAGGCGATTTCGTCTATGGCAACCAGCGCGGCCACTCGTCCACCACCTGCCCCACCGCTGCCTGCAATGCGGCGCTGCTTCCGCTCAATGCCCCGATGACGGCCGACATGAACTACCGGCTCGACTGGATGGCCTCGCTTCGCGGCCGGGTCGGCGTTGCCGTCACCCCCATGACGCTCGCCTATCTCACGGCGGGCGTCCCCTTCGGCACCGTGAGTTCGTCAGGAACGGTATCGGGTTTCACGACGACGGGCGCGGCCACCACGATGCCCTACAGCGTCGATACGTTCCGCTTCGGCTGGGCCGTCGGCGCGGGACTGGAAAGCCGGCTGTTCGCCAACTGGACCGGACGGATCGAGTACCTCCACTCCGACCTCGGCACATTCCGCGCCACGCCGAACCTGGCGGCCGGCGTGGCAACCGCCTTCGATTCCGATGCGCAGGTGCGCACCGACGCCATCCGGCTCGGCCTGAACTACAAGTTCGGTGCCGACATCGCAAAGAACTGATGCGCGATCAATTCGGGATGAGGCGTTGTCACGTTTTCGACGCGGCCGACGAACACCCTACTTGACGGTGAAACGGATCGGCAGCCGGACCACGACGACGGGCCCGGCAAACGTATCGGGCGGCGCGGGAAATGGCTGGGCGCGCTTCAACAGGGCGATGGCTTCGCCATCCAGCGCATCGGAGCCGGAGCTCTGGATCACGCGCGGATCGCCGACGATGCCGTTGCGGTCCAGCGTGAAGCGAACCTGGGTGATGCCCTGCTCGCGCCGCGAGCGCGCCGCGTCCGGATAGCGCTTGTTGCGCTCGACCAGCGCCAGGATCTGCGACCGCCAGGTCGCAACGGCCTGCGAATTCTTTTGATCCGGTTGTCCCTGCATCGGCGCGGCCGCCACCGGCGCGATGCGTTCCGATATCGCCGGCGGCGCCGACGTCGTGGCCGCGGCCTGCTGCTCCGGCGCTGCATCAGGCTGCGCCCTGGTTTGCGCATCGACCACGGCCTCGGGATTGGCGGTCTGCGGAAGCTCCGGCGCATCGTCGGGCTGCGCGACCTCCGGCTTCGCCGCGGGACGCGCCTCCGACATCACCTGCTCCGGCCCGGGAGGGATGTCGGTCGGCGTCGCCGATGGCGCGGCGGGCATCGGCGCAAGGTCGACCACCACGGCTCCGGATGGTTCGGCAGGATCGAAATCGTCAGGCCGGGGCCACGTCACGGCTGTCGCCGCAAGGGCGCCGTACATGGTCAGGACGGCGAGACTGCTGAGGGTCCAACGCTTGAGATCGGAGGCATCTTCCGCAGCGAGACGCATCATGGCTCGGTCGTCTGCTCCAGCCCAACCAGCGCCACCTTGAGATAGCCCGCGGTTCGCAGCCCGTTCATGACCTTCATGATCTCCCCATAGGGCACGAGCTGGTCGCCGCGAAGGAAGATGCGTGTGTCCTTCTGACCGTTGGTCGCGGCATCGAGCGCGCCGGCCAGTGCAGCCCGGCTCACCGCCGCATCGCCGACCGACAGCGAGAGATCGGGCTTGACCGTGAGATACACCGGCTTGTCGGGCCGCGGATGCGGCTGCGCATTCGACGCCGGCAGATCGACGGCGATGTCGACCGTCGCGAGCGGCGCCGCAACCATGAAGATGATGAGAAGCACGAGGATGACGTCGATGAACGGCGTCACGTTGATGTCGTTGACCTCGGCAAGATCGCCGCCGGCCTGGTTGAGATTGATCGCCATTGGTTCATTCCGCTGCGGCGAGCCGCGGTTTTCCGGCGATCATGCCGCCATCGAGATCCCGCCCCACCAGTCGCGCGATCTCCGACGACCCCTCGCCGAGCAAGGCGCGAAACGATCCGATCTGGCGTGCGAAGAGGTTGTAGATCACCACGGCCGGAATCGCGGCGACGAGCCCGAGCGCAGTCGCCAGCAGCGCTTCCGCGATGCCGGGCGCGACCACGGCGAGATTGGTGGTCTGGGATTTCGAGATGCCGATGAAGCTGTTCATGATGCCCCAGACCGTGCCGAACAGGCCGACGAAGGGGCCGGTTGCGCCGATGGTCGCGAGCACGCCGGTCCCGAACGCCATACGCCGGCCGGCGGCAGCTTCGATCTGCTGCAGGCGAGACACGATCCGCGCCTTGATACCGTCGCAGTCCATCCGATCGGTGCTGAGATCGAGCTCGGCAACGGCGCCGTCGAGCAACCGGGCCACCGGCCCGTCGCGGACGGCGCGCACGGCCTGGTCCATGTTGCGCGCAGCCGCAAGCGCGCGCAGCGCCCGCCCCACGCTGCGGCGCGCGCCGATCAGCTCGATCGTCTTGGACAGACAGACGATGCAGGTGACGAGGGTCGCGAACGCAAGCCCGATCATGACGGCCTTCACGATCATATCGGCCTGCATGAACATGCCCCAGGGGCTGAGATCGCGCGGCAGCGTGGCGGCCGCAACCGGCGCACCGTCAGACCCCTGCTGGGCGAGCGCGGAACTCATCGTGCCGATCAAGCCAGGCACGGCGCCCGCGGAAACACGGCCGGCGACACGAGCCGCCCGGCCGGCCCAACGGAGGTGACGGCGCGGAAATGTACAAAATTGCATCGACTCCAGCCTTTCAGCAGCTTTCGGGATTGCCAACGCTTTATTATGTAGCATTGCCTACGTCTTGCTGCAAACGCTAATACCCGCCGGGAACGGCTGCAATCTCGCGGCGCTTCAGCGTGACCCGGGCAGCGTCGAGACCGTCTGATTGATGGTCGGCACGCCGACGCCACTCGCCGCCAGGTGCAGCTGGCAGCAGCGCGATCGTATTCGCGACGCTGTTCACGCTCGTCGGCATGCCGATCTCGGCGATCAGGGAATCGCGTTTGACAACGGGCCCTGGCGATATCGTCCCGGCATCTGGTTGCGCGACGTCCTGCATCGCGGCGGGCACACGCCACATGCCAACGGCACGACATGCGCCACACCATCGTCGGCCGAGAACAAACGTCGATTGGCTTGATCTGGATCAAGCCGCGCTCACTTCGGTCATGAGGTGTTGCGGCGTTGGCGTCCTTGAAAGGAGAGAGCAATGAAACAGGTAAGCAAGTCTGCCATTGCAATTGCGACCTTCGCGTGCGCTACACTCGTCTCCTTCGGCTGGTCTGGACAAGGCGGGGTCTCGATGTCGGTCGATAGTGCCGAGGCCCGCGTCGGTCGTCCCCTGACACCCGTCAGCGCTGCCGGCGTTGCGCGTCGGCAAACGCGCCGTGCGGCGTATGGATATGGGGTTGGCGGGGCTGTCGCTGGTGCCGCCGCCGTCGGCACCGCCGCCGCCGTCGGCACGGCCGCCGCCGTCGCGACCTCACCCTATTATGGAGGATGGGGCAGCAACAACTGGAGCAACGCTTACGCGGCCCAGACCGATCCTTATTTTGGGCAACCCCTCTATCCACACCGGGCCTATTTAGGACGTAGCCCCTATTACGGTTATGCCGGATGGGAGGATTACTCGACGCGCAACGGCCTCAAATGCACGCCCGGCGGCGTCATCAAGCTCGACGACGGTCACACCTATACGTGCCAGTAGCAGTTCGACCTCATCATGGCAGGAGCGGCCGTCCTGCCGCCTCTTCGACAGGGGCCAACTGGCAACCTCGCTCGCTGGCACACTTGAGGCGCCAGCAGCATTCTCGATTGCAGCCGCGGCGCCAACCCACAACGCATGGCGTCGAAGGCTGACGCCACGAGATAGCTTTCGACGACACACGCAGGAGGCCTCCCATGATCAAATGGATTGCTGCGGCAGGTTTCGCCTTGACGCTCGCAACATCGGCGCACGCCTTCACGCCCGCGCTGATTGCGGCGCCGGATGACATGGTCACGCCAGTCGCCGTCGGCTGCGGACCCGGCAGAACCCGGGTCGACGGGGTCTGCGTTGCAAGAACCACGATCCGCCAGACTCGCCGAACAGCCCGCAGATGCCTGCGATGGAGCGGGACGACTTGCGCGCTGTACGAATAGGGTCTGCCGAAGGACGTCGATAGTCGCAGCCCGATAAAGCTGAACCGTCGTCGGCCGGCGCGGCATGGCTCATCGCCAAGGCGGGATGCTGCCACTCGCGATTTGTCGTCAAAGCCTCCCTTGTCGATGTCTGCACACGGGGAGCCGGCCGCTGGAGGGGGCTCGCGGAATGCTTGCCTGGCTTGAGCAATTTCTGGTTCGCTATCCCGAACTCACGCTGTTCCTTGTGATCGCCGCGGGCTACGGGATCGGCAACATCAAGATCGGCACCTTCAGCCTCGGCCCGGTCGCCGGCGCTCTCTTTGCAGGCCTGTTCATCGGCTGGCTCGCGCCCGTGCCTGTCGCAGGCATGACGAAATCCTTTCTGTTCCTGCTGTTCCTGTTCGGGATCGGCTACTCGGTCGGTCCGCAATTCATGCAAGCCCTGAAGCGCGACGGGCTGAAGCCCATGCTGCTGGCCGTCGTCGTGTGCATCACCGGTCTCGCTACCTCGATCGTCATGGCCAAGGTGCTGGGATTGGACGCAGGATTTGCGGCCGGGCTGATGTCGGGCGCCCTGAGCCAGAGTGCCGCCATTGGAACGGCGACGGACGCGGCAAACGGTTTGGCCCTGCCCGAAGCGGAGCGTGGATCGATCGTCGCCCACATCGCCGTGGCTCATGCGGTCTGCTACATTTTCGGCTATGCCGGCGTGATCATCTTCAGCACCATGATCGCGCCGGCGCTCCTCAGGATCGACCTCAGAACGGAAGCGCTCAGGCTGGAACAGAGTTTGGGCATGAGCCGCACGAGGCCCGGTCTGGCATCGGCCCTGCGGAAATTCGAATTGCGCGCCTATCGAGTGGCCGAAGATTCTCCGCTGTGCGGACTGACCGTGGCCGCCGCAGAGGCCCGCTTTCCCGAGCATCGGCTGTTCCTGCACAGGATTCGGCGCCGGGAGCGCATTCTCGAGGCGGATCCCGCCATGACGATCGCGGGAGGCGACGTCATTGCGCTCTCCGGGCCGCGCGAAGCGATCGTTGAACTGACGAGATCCCGTGCCAACGAGATCGACGACAAGGAGCTTCTCGACGTACCTCTCTTGGCCGCGGACGTCCTGCTGATGCGTGCAGAGCTTGCCGGCGCAAGTCTCGCGGTCATATCAGGAAAGGACTGGGCTCGCGGTGTCTACCTGCGATCGATCAGCCGCGGCGGTCAGGAGATCCCTGTGGCAGACGGGATCACCCTGCAGCGTGGAGATTTGCTTCGCATCATTGGTCCGGAGACGCTCGCGCAGAACGCGGCCGAAAGGATCGGAGCGGTCGTCGCTCCGGACGCGAGCATCGATTATTTCGTTCTGGGTCTCGCGATTTTCCTGGGTGGCGTCGTCGGCGTCCTCATGACCGTGTCCGTCGGACACGTCACGCTGTCGCTGAGTACGAGCGTAGGGACGCTGCTGGCGGGCCTTCTCGTCGGACATCTCCGAACCCATTTTCCGCTGTTCGGGCGGATCCCCGGGGGCGCCGTCGCCCTCATGACGTCGCTTGGCCTGTCCGCCTTCGTCGGACTCACCGGCATCGAGGCGGGCCCGGTCTTCCTCTCGGCTTTGAGAGAGGTCGGTGTCGCGCTGCTGTACGGCGGCGTGGTGGTGACCCTTCTGCCGCAGATCGTTGGTTTGCTCGTCGGCCATTTCGGCCTTCGGATGCATCCCATCCTCCTGCTCGGCGCCCTCGCCGGCGCTCAAACCGCAACGGCGTCGATGGCGGCAGTCCAGGAACGCTCAGGCAGTCCCGTCGCGGTGCTCGGCTACACTCCGGCCTATCCGGTTGCGAACATCCTGCTGACGACCTGGGGCGCGCTCATGATCCTGGTGTTTGCGGCCTGAGCGCTGTCGACCCGGTCGTACTTCGCCAAGTTTCAAGATTTGATATATGAGGCAATACGGCTCGACTGGACGATCGCCTCACCCAGTTCGATAAATCCAGCGAGGTCGTGAGGCGCCGGAGGTAAGCCGCCAGCGCCGCGTTCGTGACGATCGAAATCTCCGTCAAGCACCTCGGTGCCCAGACCATTACCCGCCACGCGAATGACGAAGAGATCGTTTGGCCCTAGTCAGGGATAACCGGCATGCCGGCCACCAGATCAACCATGGGTCGCACGTCCTCCTTCAGGAATCCGGCGCGTGGGGAATCCAGATCAATGATGAGAAATATGACGGCACTGACCAGCGTTGCTGTGGTGAGGCTAGGCCAGCGAGACCGAAGCGGGTCCAGCCTGTTCGCGTAGCCTGCAAATCCGCAGGAAATGGCGCAAATCGCAAACAGCGCGGCCATTATTTCTTCCGGAATCTGGTTTCGCAGTTCTGCAAGACGCTTCGCCTGGTTGTCGATCATCTCGTTGAGCGACTGGATAAAGAGCCCGGTGGGCACCATTTCCTTGTCATTGGCGGAAAGAGTCTTCGCATGCTCCCATAACTTCTCCTGGATTTCGTTCGTACGAGCCAAAAGCACCGTCCGCGCTTTCTCGGACGTGGAAAGGGCCGTCCGCATCTCGGCATTTTCCCGAAGCAACTTCAGTGTCTCTGTCCGGGTGGGCTCTGGCAGCAAGCGCGCACGCAAGGCCGTGGTGCCTATCGCGTTGGCCAAATTGACTGTCGCTTCGCGTCGCGCGTCGAAACGCGTGAGCGCCATCAGAAAGCTAAAACCAACCATCAAGGCGACCATTCCGAGAAGCACTTGCTCCAGCGCGGCCAGATGGTTGCTGACGCCTTTGCCCTCATTCCGCTTGCCAAGTTGCCATCCGATTTCGTGCGCCAAGAAGACAACGCCGACGCCACCAAGAAAAAGGAAGAGAAGGGGGAAGCCGTAAAGTTGTGCCATGGACCTTGGCCAATCGCTGCCCAACGCAGATGCTGCAGGTCTCCTGCGGGCCTCACGCGTGCGCTACGCGCTTCGGGACCCCTGCATGACACGCTTGACCACCATGGCCGCGATACCTGCGAGCACGGCCTTTGCCTGCGGGGACGCAAGCATGTCGAAGATCGGGTTCGACGGTTGTGCTTGCTCTTGAGGCTGGGCGTCGCCACCGCCGAGAATATCCCGGAGCTGACCGGGCTTCCCATGCAGATCGGTGAGCACCTCGCCCAGTTGCTTCGGTTCGGGCGCCACTTGTCTCGGTAGCGCCACGCCGCGCGCCATGGCGCGCTCCTGCAACATCTTCACGAACGCCGCCCGCTCCTCCGGCGAAAGCTTGCCCAACGCTTCTGTTGCTGCCTGCGCGTACTGGTCAGGCGGCACGGCGTGTGACACATCACCATACCGCTTGAGAACCTCTTGATCGGAGTAGCCCTGCGACGGGTCTCCCTGTTCGTATCGATCAATGAAGTCCCGGTACTCCCTCTGGCGTTGGCCACCACCCATTAGCTCGTCAAGGATACCCATCTACAAGCTCCCTCATCGGCGTTGCGCACGGGGCTAAGATTGCAGTCGCTCCGAAAGTTGGTTGCTCTACCTCCAAGGTGAATCCGGGCGGAGAGTCTTGACCTAGGTCAAAGCGCCATCACAGCCGCGCAAATTCATGTTCGCTCGTGAGTCAGACCGCGCGAACCTGTGCAAGCCGCTTCCTTGAGAAATCATCGTCCCAGCAGACGGCGGCTTCCCAAGCGGCCGAGGCCTGGGCTGCGATGTCATGCGCGGCGGCGTCGAGACCGCCGGCGTTGTGGGGCAGCGCGAGGTCGAGATCGGGGACGTCGACATGCGACTCGTCCCAGTCGATCAGCGCGACCCGATCGGCTGATATGCGGATGTTGCGCGGGTTGGGATCGCCGTGGACGACGCACCTCTCGCGTCCGACGAGCCGCGCCCACGCGGCGCGGCATCGCGCAACGGCCTCTGGCGGCATTGCGCCGAGATTGATCCTCGTGCCGGTCTCGGCATGCAGCAGGTCGGTCGACGATCGCCAGCCCGGACGCTGCGGCCAGCCCTGCGTGATCAGATGCAGCTTGCGCAGCGTGTCGGCCACGCGACGCCAGTCGGCTTCCGTCTCGGGCGGCGTGCCCTCCAGATATGTCATCACCATCAGGCCGTCCGCGAACAGCCGGCCGTCTGTCGTCGGGATCGGCACCGGCACGGTCAGGCCTGCACGGTCGAGGTGCTGGAGCAGCCCGGTCTCCCATGCGAGATCGGCGTCGCTCCTGCTACCCAGACGACCGACCGCAAGCTGCCCGTGGACGCGCACGCTCCACACGTCGTTGGCGACCCCGCCGGAGAGTCGTTCGATGCGAGTTGCATCGTCACCCCACTGCCCGAGCGACTCCCATCCGGCTTGCGGCATCAGGGGCGCTCTTCGTCGCGTTGGCAGGCAAAGGACATTTGGCGAATGTGGCTTATTAGACCTGAGATGTCACCTATGGCGCTGGGCCTGTTGAATATTCACGAAACGCCGGTGGCAGGGATCTAGCCCCCTCACCGCTCCGCGCGATACCCATCCGTCAGCGTCTTCAGGAACGCGATGATGTCGGCCTCGTCCTGCGCGGTCATCGCCGGCTGATCGCCCGCCTTGCGGTCGAAGGGCGGATCGGTGACGTCGACATTGGCGTGATATTTCGCGGGCAGATCGTCGTACTTCTGCACCGAGCCGTCGGCCGCGCGCGGAAACACCTTTTCCGGATTCGTGTCGCGGAAATTGTAGAAGTCGAGCACCTGCTCGAGGCTGCTAAAGACGCCGTTGTGGAAGAACGCGCGGCGCGTCGCGGTGTTGCGCAGGCTTGGCGTGACGAACATCCCGCAATATTGGGTCTGCTCGGCGATGTCGGTGCGGTGCGGGCCGCAGACCCCGAGGTCGAAATAACCGGGGTTACCGTTGCCGGCGAGCGCGGTATTGCGCGGGGCACCGAGCGCTTCGTATTGATGGTCGGTGAACAGCGGCGGCAGGCCGTCGAGGGTCGGCGCCGAGGTATGGCAGCCCGCGCAATTGGCCTTGTCGGGATCGTTGAACAATTTGAGGCCGCGCAACTCGCTCTCGGACAGCCGCGCCTTGCCTTCGAGCCAGTGGTCGTACTTGCTGGTGTAGGGATGGAAGCTGACATCCTCGATCTGATAGCGCGCGACGGCGAACATCGCCTCGGAGACCAGCAGGCCGGTATTGCCGAACACGCCAGGCCCGAACAGGTCGGTGAAGCGCGCGGCGTAAGGCGCCTTGCGCAACTTGTCGGCGACGATGTCGATGCTGCCGCCGTCCATCTCGTTGGGATCGAGCAGCGGAAACAGCGCCTGCTCCTGCAGGGTCTCGGCCCGGCCATCCCAGAACAGGCCGCCCTGCGGCACGATGTTGGCCGCCGAGGCCGCGGATCCGCCGGCGGTCTTCGTGGCGCGCGCGGCCTGCTGGCCGACCGCGGCCATCTGCGCGAGATCGATGACGTGGTCGTCGTCACCCTTGTCCGGGCCGATGCTGAAGACCGGCTGGCGCTCCAGATAGGTCAGTGACGGCACGGCGCGCATGCCCTGCCGCGACAGCGTGGCGCCGCCGAGCATCACCGGCCCGTCATTGGGTGGGCCGTAGGCGTGGTCCGGGCTGTGGCAGGAGACGCAGGCGAGCTTGCCCGACGAGGACAGCGAGACGTCGTAGAAGATCTCCTTGCCGAGCAGCGCCATCGCCGACAGCGGCGCGACCGGCGGGCGCATCAGGCGAACCGGATTCGGATTGACGCCCACAGGCGTCGCCTCCGGCGCCTCGCCCGCAAAGCAGACGCCGGCCAGCAAGAGCAGGCCGGCGCCGAGGAGCCACACGATGCGGCTGTTCATTGATCGTCCGTCGTTTCTTATAATTATTGCGCCGGCGGGCTGGTCACGACCGTGCCGGACACCGGATCGAGATACAGCGTGGCAGGCCGGACCTCGCGGCTATGGTCGTGATCGAAATCGAAGAGATCCATGATCGATCCGGCCTTTTCGTCGAACGCGCCGCCGCCGAGGCGCCGGTGCTGCAGCCAGTTGTCTTCGATGAAGGCCACCACGGAGGCCTGCGTCGTGTAGTTGTGGCTGACAAAGTTGGTCCTGGCGTAGGGCGAGACCAGGATCAGCGGAACGCGCGTTCCCGGACCGCAGCGGCCGTTCACCGGCTTGCCGGCAAGGCCGTCGGGCTGCTGCTGCTTGTCGGCGCCGCGGCCGCACAGGCCGGGACCGTTGACCTGATCGGCGGTCGGATCATAGGAGGCGGTCTTCGGCGCCATGTACTGGTGATCGTACCAGCCGTCGGAGTCGTCGTAAGTAATGATGATGGCGGTGTGGCGCCATTCCGGCTGCTGCTGGATGAAGTTGATCAGCGCGACGTTGCCGGCCTGCTCATCGAGCGGGTCGGAGTTGCCGGCGTGACCGTCCTGATAGGCCGGCATCTTGATGTAGGAGACGGCCGGGAAGTTGCCGGCCTTCACCGCGGCGTAGAAGTCCTGCAGATCGTAATTGTGGTTGGCCGGATCGAGCGCCGTTCCACCCACGACCTTGCTATGGCCGATCGCGGCGACCGAGCTCGGACGCGCATGGGTCGGGTTGGCCGTCGAGGCGTGATACTGGAAGAAGGCGTGGTGCGGCACGTAGTCGACGATGGTGCTGTTGACGGTGCTCGAGAACGTGCTGCGCCCGCAGCCGGTGGTGCCGTTGGCGTTCTTGAGCGTCAGGTCGAAGCCGCCCATGAAGCTGCCCCAGCTGATGCGCTCGGCGGTGAGCAGGTCGCCGATGTTCTTGCCGCCCATCAGCATCGTGCTGGTCGTGCTGGAGCACGCGTCATGGCCGGGATCGGTGTCGCCGGTGAGCGTCAGGCCGCCCTGCCCGTCCGCAATCGATGACGTCGTGCCGATCACCGGCTGCACGCCGTTGGTCTGGCCGGCGACCACCTCGAGCACGCCGGGCGTCGACGGACCGAACGTGTCGGTCCAGTTGTTGTCGCTCATGGCGAAGTGCTGCGCGTAATTCCACAGCGCGGTGACGGTGTTGCCGTCGAAATAGCCCATCACCTGGCCATTGGTGCCGAAAGCGCCGGTGGCGCCCGCCGTGCCGCGGCCGGTGTACTTCGGAAAAAGGTCTTCCTTGCCGTTGTCGACGGCCTGCTGCTCGGGCGTATAGGAGTGGTTCTGCGAGCGCGTGTTGGCCTGGGTGCGATCGAGGCGGAACGGGTTCGACGCGTTGATCACCCCGTTGCTGTTGTTGGCGGGGTTGAGGTTCGGATTGTTGGTCAGCAAATTGTTGTTGGCGAGGTTGTTGACCTTCGGGGTATGCGGCCGCGGCACGAACGGGATCGATCCGGACGGATTGCCCGCGTTCGGATAGGTCGCGAAATAATGGTCGAAGGAGCGGTTCTCGTTGAAGATCACCACGAGATGCTTGATCGGCGTCTCCGTGGGGATCTCATGCCCGCGGCGATGATCGTTGTCATGGCCCTGGTTGTCGTGATTGCCCTGGTTACCCTGATTGTCCTGACCTGCGAAAACCGGAATGCTGCACGCAATCGCAGCCGCGACCGCAAGGACCGATGCGGTCGACAGAAGCTTCGTTTTCATTGTTGCCCCACTGTTCAATGTAAAAGCCGGGACACACTTATTCGTCGTCCGTGACAGCCCTGTGTCAGTTTGACGCAGCAGGGATCATCGACGGATTTTTGGTGTGGGCGCCTCCGATTCACACTCGGAATCGGCAAAAGAGCCACGCCTCACAACGACCTGCGGTTGCAGCGACTGCCTGATCGTCACGGCTTTCCGTTCCGCGGACCGCGACAGGAAAGTTCGCAAGTGTGGGCCAGTTCATAGAATCGAGGGCGCGGGAACAGCAGAGTTGACTGGCGACATCGATGCGCAGCTGGCGAGGGCACTGCGAGCGTAGAGGCTGCGGCAAAACCCCATCATCCAGCGGCGGAAAACCAGCGATAGTGTGGGCAGAATTACATCTTCCGAACGAAACACGTATTAGTTGTAATTTCAGGCTTGAGCGCGACGACGGTTCGACGGCTTGCCACCAGGGAGAGTGAACATGCGTCGGGATTTGACGATCAAGAACGGCAGCATGGCCGGCACTTCGGATTTCAGGGTGCTCGCTCCGATCAAGAAAGGGTTCGTGCCGTCGCTGGATGCGACCACCTACAAGACACGCGTCAAATACGTGCTGCGGACGCTGAATGCCGGCCGCGCCTTTGCGTTCGAATACGAACTTGCCCGCATCCTGTCCGACTCCGTGGAGCGCGTCGGACGCATCCACTCCGTGGGCATCGCCGTGCTCGAGCCCGAGGACGACCCCGAGGACTATGTGCTGCTCACCGTGACATTCGACGGCGCGTGGGAAGCCTATGTCCGCACCATCTGGCAGAAGGTCGCGCGGCTGCTCGATCTCATCTTCTGCAACACCGAGGGTTATGTCCTCGGCTATGAGAACACCTATGAAGACTGGGGCAAATGGCTGAAGAGCAGCCAGACCGAAGCCTACTTCCTCTACGCCGTCCCCGACCTGACCGTCGATGACACCCGCTACCTGCAGATGGAGGAGCGGGTCTACCGGCGCGCCACAGGCGACAATGCCGACCTCCTGGTCACGCGGATCAAGATTCCGTCGCCGGAGGAGATCGCGCAGCGCGGCATCTTCGAGGTCGACGGCCTGATCGGCGTCGATCCCACCGATGCCGGCTACAGCAAGCCGCTCACCGTCGAGATCGCGGGCCGGCCCCCGTTCCGTCATGGTGTCGGCACGCTGGCCGGGCTGTACCGGCTGGCCGACTACTATCCGCCCGGCACCGACGACGGGAAGATCCTGCACCGTGCCGCCCATGAGCTGCTGCCGGAATTCGTCGCCATGATCAACGACGGCAACAGCTACGCGGAAGGCATCGGCCGCGCGCGCCGGCGGTTTGACGAGGCCATGCTCTGGTTGATGTCCCCGCCCGACGTCGCGCCGGTGCGGCAAGACCTGCCGCTCGCCTTGCCGGCCGTGCCGCCGGTGCAGGATCGCGGCAATGTGCAAGGCGGGATTCTGACATCCTATGAGAACACGGATCACGGCTGCCTGCTGTTGCTGCAGTTCACGACGCCGGCGGCGCTGGCCGCCTTCCTGAACGCGCTGCAGGTGACGTCGGAAGCCGACGATCTGAAAGAGCGGCAGTTCACCACCAACATCGCGTTCACGGTCGAGGGCCTGCGCTACGCCGGACTGTCGGATGCCGAGGTGCGCAGCCTGCCGGATGAGTTCGTGCAGGGCATGGAGCGCCGCGCCGGCCTGCTCGGCGACGTCCGCTGGAATCATCCGCGGCGATGGCGCCTGCCGGCAAGCAACTGGGCGCTCGGGATCAACGCGCCTGATGTGCGCGAAGACGACCCGGCGCCGCGCATCGACATGAGCTCCGTCCACGCCGTCCTTCAGCTCCGCCTGCTGTCCAAGACGCCGCCGGCAACGGAGAAGGCGCGCGCACCGTTGATGGCCGAAATGCAGCGCCTGGTCGACGTCGATCCCGGCGTCAGGCCACTTTCGATCCAGTGGATGCAGCGTCAGCACGATGCGTCCGGTGCGACGCAGGACCATTTCGGTTTCGTCGACGGCAATTCGAACCCGGTGCTGCGCAAGGACCAGGCCGGCACGCGCTATCCCAATCAGGTGCATCTCGGCGAGGTCCTGTGCGGCTATCCGAACCTGGCCGACAAGAAGGCTCCTTTCGGCGACGACACCAATCGCGTTCACATGCTGCTTCGCGACGGCAGCTTCCTGGCGCTGAGGAAACTTCGACAGGATATCGAAGCACTCGAGGAAGTGCTCTACCGCAACACGCGACAGGCGGCCGACGCGGCCGCGGCCGGCGCCACCGCACCCGTCCTGCCGCGCGAAACGCTGCTGGCCAAGATGATGGGACGCTGGCCCACCGGGCACCCGCAGGCGGGTGAGCCGCTGAACCCGGTTCATCCAACCGACAAGCTGCTCAACGACTTCAACTACGATTACGACACGCAGGCCAAGCTGTGTCCGTTTCACGCGCACATCAGGCGTGCCAATCCACGCGTGCGGGTCACGCGGGCGGATGGCGGCGTTCGGCCGCCGCGCATCATCCGGCGCGGCATGTCCTACGGTCCGCCGCTCAAACCCGACGACGGCAGGGATGCCGTGCAACAGGAGCGCGGCCTCGTCTTCATGGCCTACAATGCGAGCCTCGGCGAACAGTTCGAGGTGGTGCAGCGCTGGCTCGCCGGCGGCAACAGCTCGGGCTCCTACTCCGGGCAAAGCGACCCCTTCCTCGGCCTCGCCGAGCCTGGCCGGCTGCGCCATTTCCGTTTCGAGCATGACGGCCAGACGGTTCGCGTGGCGCTCGACGGTTCCGACCGCCTCCACGACGAGCCGCGCCCGTTCGTGCGCCTGGAATGGGGCGCCTACTTCTTTGCGCCCTCGAAGAAGGCGCTCGCGACCTTGCAGCAATGGGCGGAGGAGCGTTGTCGCAAGCCGCAGGTGACGTGGAGCGCGGATGCCGGCGAAGAGGAGATCGCGCGGCTGCGTGAGATCGAGCGCCTGCACGGTGACGCCGAGGCGGCGGCCGCATGGAAGACGGCGCTCGAAGATCCGGATTCAGCCGCGAACTTCATCAATGCGTCGATCTGGGCTGCGATCCGCGAGCGCCACGGCGGCGTGCTGCGCACGCCGTTCGGGGTGCTGGTCGCCGACCGGGACATGGTCCATCAGGTCTTTGCCGATCCCGAGCACAGGCTGACGATCACCGGCTACCTGCCCCGCATGCAACGCTCGTTCGGCATCCTCTATCTCGGCCGCGACGCCGGACAGGAGGACCATGCGTATGAGCGGGAGTCCGAAGTCGGCAATGCCGCCATCATGGCGCTCGACCAGCCGGCGGCATTCGAGCTGGCGCGGACGACGATCCAGCGCGTACTCGACTGCTTGGTCGAGGAATCGATCGGCTATGCCCGGGACGACGGCGAAGCGAGCTGGAATCTGACGGTCGATGTGCGCGAACTGATCGATCCGCTGTTCATGATCTTCTGTGAAGAGTGGTTCGGCATGAGCGAGCAGGACGGTCTGTTCCGCCGCTCCGGCTATCGCTGGGACTGGAAGCCGGGCGAGCCCCCCAACTATCCCGGCCATTACCTGTCGCCCTCGCGCTACATCTTCCAGCCGCATCCGAACCAGGAGGTCGAGGCCGTCGGCGCCGCGCACGGCGCCGCGGTCCGCACCGCCATGATCGAATATCTCAACCGGTTCAAGGCAACGATCACCGCGCCGGTCACACGCGCCGTCCTCGACTCGCCACGGGCCGTCGGCGACATCCCGTATGTGGCGCGCACCATCGCCGGCGCCATGATGGGCTTCATTCCGACCGTCGACGGCAATTTGCGCCGCATCCTGAACGAATGGCTGCGCGAAGGAACGCTGTGGTCGTTGCGTGCGCGCTATGCCGGCACGACCGCAAGAGACTACATCGACGCCCTCAACCGGCTGCGAGACGATTTCATCCCGGCGATGCAGCTGCGCGCGGTACCCGAACTGATATGGCGGACAGCCGTCCTTACACACACGCTGGGAAAGGACGAGCACGCGGTCGAGGTCAGGCCGGGCGACATCGTCGTCGCCGGCGCGGTATCTGCCACCCAGCAAAATCTCGCCGAAGGCCGCCAGGATCTCTATCCCGCCTTCGGCGGCAACCGCAGGGTCCAGGGGCATCCCACGCATTCGTGTCCCGGAGCAAATCCGGCGCTCGCCGTGATGCTGGGCTTCTTCAGCGCGCTGGTGGAAACCAAGCTGCCGCTGCGGGCCGGCCCCGGTCCGCTGACGCTGAGCATGGACGGAAGGCTGCCGCCGCAGCCCGGCTCTCCCCTCACCCTTGCCCTGGAGACCAGAATGTTGACCGCAAATGATTTCCGTACATTTGATTTCCGTTCATCGACCATTCCGGCGCTCCACGATCCCCACGCCTATCAGATCCAGGACGCCGACAGGCTCTTGAGGGCCACCACGACCGAGATCGTCACACTCGGCGATTCCTGGCTGTTCGAATTCCCGCCGGCCTTCTTCCGGCCGAGCCTCTCATCATCGCTCAAGAAGCTGCGCTACGTAGCCGGTAACGGCCATCACTTCGGCACGTTCGGCGCACGCCTCGAGGAGATGGCGCGTCCCGACAGCCTCGACAAACTGCGAAATTGTTTCCTCAATCCCGATCCCCTTGCGCCGCCACCGCAGGCACTCGTGATGGGTGGTGGCGGAAATGACATCGTCTATGGCTACTTCGCGCCGGCGACCACGCCGCTCTTCAAGATGCTGCTCCAGGCACCGGCTGCCGGCGTCGACCCGCTGATCGAGGACGAGGTCCACGCGTTCATCGACATCAAGATCGCCAACTTCTACCGGACCATCCTCGATTGCATCGTCCACGAACTGAAGGATCACACCGACATTCCGATCCTGATCCATGGCTATGATTATGCGATCCCCGACGGCCGGAGGGATCCGGCGGCCGGCCCGTGGCTGTTTCCGATCTTCAAGGCACGCGGCATCCTCGACCTGTCCGTGTCAACCAAAGTGGTGCGGCGTCTCATCGACCGGGTCGGCGCGGTGGTGGCGACGGTCGCAGCCGAGTATCCGGGCCGCGTGTTCCCGGTCAAAACCGCCGGCACGCTGGAGCAGGATCCCCGCTTCCAAGTCGACTACAAGCTGCTGTGGGCCAATGAATTCCACCCGACGGAGGCGGGCTTCGACCTGCTGGCAGAGGTGGTCCGCAAGAAGCTCAAGGACGAGCTTCACATCGGCTGACGTGCACCCGTCACCAAGCGGATCGCGTGCTCCGCGTGCCAATGCATGCCGAGCGCGTGCAGTTTCGCGGTGGCTTCCGCTGCGATCTGCTGGGCCGCCTCACTCTGCCCCTGGTGGGCAAGAAGCTCACCGCGCGCGGCCATGTTCAGGGCGGCGTCGCGCAGCGATCCGCGCCAGCCTGCCGACGTGTCGGCCCGCTGCAGCCAGCGCTGGCTTCGCCCAAAATCGTGGCGCCGGGCTGCGAGCCTCGCAAGCGAACGGCATGCCATCGCCTCGCCGATCCGCTCTCCCTCGCGCGCGCGGGCGAGCACATGGGCGGCGTAGCGCCGCGCGGTGTCGACATCGCCCTCGGCCGCCGCCGCCTCGACCAGCCAGCTATACTGAACCGAGGTGTAGAAGTGGAAGTTTCGCCGTTCCATCCATTGCGCGGCATTCCGCAACTGCTGCAGACCGTCGGCATCGCCGCTCGCCGACCAGCGCGCAAATCCGGACGCGGCGCGGCAATCCGCCAGCAGCAGCAGGCTGCGGGTATTTTCGGCGACGCGCGCGCCCTCGACGGCGAGGCGCTCCGCTTCCTGCCAGCGGCCTTGCCAGACCAGCGCGACCGAGATCCAGTTGCGCACCGAATTGACGACCGGATGGGTCGACCCTTCGACCAGAGCCATCGCTTCATTGAAACATTCGTGAGCGCCGTCGAAATCGCCGCGATCCGCCAGGACGCCGCCCTTGCACGACAGCGCATAGGCCGAGCCGATGGCGATGGCGCCGTGCCGGCGGCTGCGTTGCTGCTTGGCCGAGATGGCTGCGTCGATCAAGGCGATGGCTTCGTCGTACTGACAGCTGGCGGCGAGAATCTGGCCCAGCGTGGCTTCGATCTGGGCGATCAGGCGCGGCTCCCCGAGCTTGCGCGCGATTTCCAGCGCCGTCCGTGTGTGTGTCACGCCCTCCCGAAAGCGGCCGAAGCCATAGCACATGTAGCCAAGCCATTCGTAGGCACTCGCCATCGCGGCGGTATCGCCGAGCGAGGACGCGATCGAGACCGCCTTCTCGAATACGCTGGTGTCATCGGTCAACGATAGCGGGTCGAATATGCTGGCCATGCCCAATTTATTGGCCAGCAGGCACCAGCGCAGCGACTGCTCGCGCGTGCGGTTCTGCACGCGATCCAGCGATTCCATCGCAACCTGATACTGGGCGCGGGCACGGTCGAGCGCGAACGCGGCCATCGCCTTGTCGCCGGCACGTTCGGCATAACGGGCCGCGCTTTCCCAATGGCCTGCGCCGCGCGAATGGTAGGCCAGGGCTTCCAGCGCGTCTTCGCGATCGGCCTGCTCGGATCGTGCCAAAAATGTCGCTTCGATGCGCTTGTGCATGGCCTGACGCTCGTGCAGGCCGATGGTGTCGTACACCGCGTCCCGCGTGATGCCATGCTTGAAGCGAAGGACACTGCCCGCCGGATCGGCATAGAGAAAATCCGCGTCGGCCAATGCCCGCACCGTCGCCGGATCGGGCTCGCTGCCGCAGGCCGAAACCAGCAACCCGTTCGGCACCGTGTTTCCAATGACCGCCGCGGCGCGCACCACGTTCATTTCATCCGGCGGCAGCCGCGCCAGCCGCGAGGCGACCAGCGTTGCGATCCATCCTTGCTTGCTGCGCATTTCGAACGATGCAGGATTGTTGGCCGAGATGGAATGGCACAGCTCTTCAATGAACAGCGGCACCCCGCCGGCATAGGCGTGAACACGGGCCACCAGGAAGGGATCGGCCTGCGGCACCCAGCGTCGGACCGCAAGGTCGGTTTCCGGTCCCTCGAACGGCTGCAGCAGCAGATGCGGCGCGCCGGCAATCCACTCGGTGCCGTCGTCGCGCGGCCGGCTGGCGAGGATGACCCGCGGTCCGTTGGGCAATTGCAGGATTGCCTCGAGCAACTGCCGGCTCGCGTCATCGGACCATTGCCAGTCGTCGATCACCAGCACCAACGCATCCTGCGCGGATACGGCCGTGAAGAATCCAAGCAGGTCACCGACCACGCCATCGACGGTGATCCGGCCGCCGCGCGCATCAGCGCCGGTCGACGCCAGCCCGATGATCGCGTTAGCACGCGGACCGAGCTGGGCGACCCATGGCTGCAGCGCGGCACGGGCCGTCTCGTTGGCCTCGGCGACAGATGCGTCCGGCCGTATTCCGAGGCAGGCGCGCAGCATCTGCAGGAAGGGCTGCAGAACCTCGGCACCGACATAACTCTCGCAGCTGCCCCGCAACAGCTTGAACTGTTCGGTGCCGCACTGTCGCAAGACTTCTTCCAGAAGGCGCGTCTTGCCGAGCCCGGGACCGCCAACGACGACCGCGCAACGTTGCTTGGCCGGTTTTCCCTCGCCGAGAAAGCCGGTCAGGAAGTTGAAGATCTCGTCGCGGCCAATGAAGGGCGTCAAGCCGCGGCGGGACGTGGCCTCAAATCGCCGGGTCGCCGTGCTTCGTCTCAGCACCACCCGCGCCTGCGGCATTCCGGACGCCGGCCCCGATGTTTGCAGATAGCCGCCGAGCTCGAAGAAATTCGCATGAGGCCCGAGGGCATCAATGCTGGCGAGGATCTGACCTGGACCGGCGTAGCGCGACAGGTGCGCCGCCGTGTTCACGACATCGCCGATCAGGTCGTACCGGCCTGACTCGATGTCGCCTTCCGCGAGCAGCAGGGTGCCGGCGTGGATCCCGGAATGCATGCGAAGCGGCATCAGCGCCGGCGACACACCGTCGTGGCGCAACTGTCCGACCCATTGGTGAATATCGAGTGCGGCTTCTGCGGCACGACGCCCGTCATCCTCGCCCGACCGTGGATAGCCGAACACGGCGAGAGCACCGTCACCTTGCGTCCTGATCACCCGGCCGCCGTGCTTGGCCACCGCGCGATGCCAGATCTGCCGCAGCTGGCCCAGCAGCTCGGACAGGTCTTCCGACTCCATATCTCTGCCCAGGACGGTGGACCCGACGAGGTCAGAGAAAAGCACCGTCAATCGATGACGTTCGCCTTTCGGGTCACGGACATGTACATTCATCGTTGCTGTCGAGGCCAGCTCGTTCCCGAACAGCAAGCACGGTCCTAACTGGCGCTAGACCGGATGCCGCAAGGGCATCATACACAGCCGTAGAAGCCCGGCTACCCTTCGCGAGCGCAAGGTAAACGGTCGGGAGGTCGCATCAACCGGAGATGGCACTCCGCGCGGCCGCCTCGAAACAAAATCTAACCCGTTCAAAAACCTGATTCATTTCCCTTGGCGGCACGCCTGCGTTGTCGCGGCATGCACGGCAATCGGCTACCTTCGGACTATCGAGGGCCAAGCGGACCCCATATGCTCGCACTTGCTTCGCGGGTTTATGACGTCACGTCCCGGCCACCTCGCCCGCCCCACTCTGGAGACGCCAGCATGTTTCACGTTTCGCGCCGAAAGCTTCTCAAGTTTGCCGCGGTCGCACCGGGCGCCGTGGCGCTGCCGGCGGCCTGGACGTCCGCTGTGGCGGCCGGCAAGAAGACCCTCACCGCCGTGATGCAATCGGACCTTCGCGTCACCGATCCCGGCTTCACGACGGCCATCATCACCCGCGACCACGGCTACATGGTTTACGACACGCTGCTCGGCATCGATTCCAGCTTCAAGGTGCGGCCGCAGATGGCCGACTGGACGATCTCCGACGACAAGCTGACCTATACCTTCACCCTGCGCGACGGATTGAAATGGCATGACGGCGCACCGGTCGCGGCGGAGGACTGCGTCGCCTCGCTGAAGCGCTGGGGTGGAAGCGTCGACGGCATGGCGCGCAAGCTGATGGACTTCACGGCGAGCATCGAAGCCGCTGACAGCAAGACGATCGTGCTCAAGCTGAAGGAACCCTATGGCCTCGTGCTGGAGACGATCGCCAAACCATCGTCGATCGTCGCCTTCATGATGCCGAAGCGGCTGGCCGAGACCCCGGTCAGCAAGCAGATCCCGGAGCAGATCGGCTCCGGCCCGTTCAGGTTCGTAGCCAGCGAATTCCAGCCCGGGGTGAAGGTCGTCTACGAGAAGAACACCGACTACGTCCCGCGCAAGGAGCCGGCCGAATGGACCTCGGGCGGCAAGGTGGCCAGGGTCGATCGCGTCGAATGGATCACGATGCCGGACGCGCAGACCGCCCTCAACGCGCTGCAGTCAGGCGATGTCGATTTCGTCGAGACGCCGCCGTTCGACTTCCTGCCCGCGCTCGAGTCCAATCCTGACATCAACGTGTCGATCCTGAACAAGTTCGGCTTCCAGTCGTTCGGCCGGATGAACTTCCTGCATCCGCCGTTTGACAATGTGAAGATCCGCCGCGCCGCGATGCTGGCGATCAACCAGAAGGACGTGCTCGACGCCCAGATCGGCAATCCCAAATACTACAAGCTCTGCGGCGCCTTCTTCATCTGCGACACGCCGCTCGCCAGCGACGAGGGCGGCGAGACCCTGATCAAGGGCAATAATCTGGCAGCGGCCAAGAAGGCGCTCGCCGAGTCCGGCTATGACGGCACGCCCGTCGTGATCCTGGCGCCGACCGATCAGATCCTGCTGAAGGCGCAGCCGGTCGTGGTCGCGCAGCTGCTGCGCGACGCCGGCTTCAAGGTCGATCTGCAGGCGATGGACTGGCAGACCGTGGTCACCCGCCGCACGATCCAGAAGCCGCCGAAGGAAGGCGGCTGGAACATGTTCTTTACCTATCAGGGCGCCGCCGACGCGATGAACCCGCTGGTCAACGGCGCAATCGTCGGCAAGGGCAAGGACGGCGGCTGGTTCGGCTGGTCCGAGGATCCCAAGCTCGAGGCGCTGCGCGACGCCTACGCCCGCGCGACGTCACCCGAGGAGCAGAAGAAGATCGCCCTCGACGTGCAGAAGGAAGCCTACGACCAGGTGATCTACGTCCCGCTTGGTCAATTCCAGGCACCGAGCGCCTGGCGCAAGTCGCTCTCCGGCGTGATCGACGGCCCGGCGACGCCGATGTTCTGGAATGTCGACAAGAAGGAGTGAGAGGCGGCGGCGCGATCGCCTCGCGCCGCCGCTCATTTCGTCGATCGCTATTGCGGACCGTTGGGCCGGCGCGCTGCCTTCGGCGCTTCGTCCTTCAGCTTCTCCAGCGCATCGGGCATCATGCGGCCGAACATCGAGCTCAGCATCGCGGTCGGGATCAGGCCGGCATTGCTGCCCTCCTGTCCCTGCGCGCCCGACATCAGGAATTGCGGCACCAGCGGCTGATTGATGCGCGTCAGCGCATCCGCGAACTTCGCAAAGTTCTGCTCGGCGAGGCGGAACTCCGGCCCGCCATAGGCGTCGACCGCGAGCTTGGTCGACTGCGCGTTCGCGGTACCGACCGCGAGCACGCGATCCGCCTCGCCCTGGCCTTCGAGCCGCGACTGCTCGCCGACCGCGGCCGCCGTCACCTTGCGGGTCTCGGCGTCCTTCTGCGCGCGGGCAAGTGCGGCCGCACCCTCGTTCTCGTTGACCTTGATCTGGATCAGCGATTGGGTGAGCGCGGTCTGGGCCGCGGCGGTCGCCTTGGCTTCGTTCAGCGCACGCTCTTGCGTCGCGGCCTTCTCCTGCTCCTGATAGGTCTCGATCTGCTCCCGCGCGACCTGGCGCGAGCGCAGCTGGATCAGGATGTTCTCGATGGTGTGGTCGCCGGCCGGCGCGCGCGGCGTGCCGATCAGCACCTCCTGCAGGTCGAGCGAATAACCCTCGAACTTCGCCTTCATCTGCGCCGCCGATTCCTCCTGGATCGAGGCGCGGTTCTGCAACAGCTCGATCAGCGTCATCTTCTGCGCGATGTTCTTGAAGAACGCGCTGACCATCGGGTCGAGCGTCTGCTCGACCAGCTTCTTCACGTCGCCGAAACGCTGGATGATCATCGGCGCCTTCTTGTAGTCGATATGCATCACGACAGAGAGCGGCAGCGTCGGCTCGAACGCGTCGCGCGTGATCAGCGAGATCTCCGACAAATTCTCGTCGAGCTTCATCGCGCCGACCTCGCCCCTCACCCATTTCAGGATGAAGTTGACGGTCGGGATGATCTCGATCTTGCCGGCATAGGTGTTGAAGGCATACTTGCCCGGCAGCAGCGGATCCTTCCAGACGCCGCGGCTGCCGTTGTGCACGAGCTCGCCATGACGATACTGCTCGCCGGAGACGTCGTCGGTGCGCGGTCCCGTGTAGAAGATCACGACGCCGACATTGCCGACCGGGATGATCGTCTTCGGCACCGCCTCGACGGTGGCGAACAGGCGGTTGATGTACCAGGTGCCTTCGACGATGATCTGCAGCTGCCGGCCGCGATAGCCGCCGGCGGCCAGGAATTTCTCCGGCTCCTGGAAGTTGTTGTGAAAGGTCGCACCATCAGCGAGCTCGGTGCCGACCTCGGGCGCGATGATTTCGCCTGGCGGCAGCGACGGGCCGTCGTGCACGGTGACGATGCCGACCAGATCGTGATCGGTCGCGAGCACGAAGGGCGTGAAACCCGAGCGCTCCAAGATCGTCTCCTGCATGCTCGCCAGCACGCCCCGCTCCTGCGCGCTCAGCGCATGACCATAGACGCGATCGTCGGTGATGATGGCGAATTGCGTGGTGTTGAACGCATAGGTCCCCTCGCGCAGGATCTTGCGCTGCGGGCCCTTCTGGCCGCCGCCGAGCAGGAAGCGCCGCGCGTCCTGGAAGTCGGACTTGTCCTCGGTGTCGTTGGCGCCGAGCACCTGCGAAGGGCCGAGCGGCGCGCCGTCGCGTGCGAACACATAGGCGATCTTGCCCTGGCCGACGGTGACGAGGTCGGAGGTGTGGATGCGGTACATGAACGGAAAGAACACGTGCAGGCCACCGCGCAGCACTTCGGGCTCATAGCCCGCCTCGCCGTTCAGCGCGATGAAGCCGTCCTCGATCGAGCCCCTGAAGGTCCAGAGTTTTTCGACGATGCCGACCTGGTTGTTCGGAATGTAACGAAAGATGTTTGAAATTCGCAGCAGGACGCCAAACGCAATCACCGCTGCGATCCACAGCCCCGGCTGAAGCAGGTTGGAGCTGTTCAAAGCATTGAAGTCCATCATCTTCTCCACAATACGCAACCGGGCGTTTTGGGATTCCAAAACGGTCATCCCAGAATTGCGGAGCGCTGATGTGGTGTGCCGCCACCTGCCGGCAAGGCGGATACAATAACAGCCGAGCCAATCTTTTTTCGTGCGCGCCTGATTGACAATGCCGAGGATTTGCGCCGTGCAAATCGACGCGGCATTTATAGGATTTTTATGCTCGCTCTGAGCTAAAGCCTTCGCAACGATGCCACGTCTAGTTCGGCCCCCGCAGCGCGACGCCGTAGCGGCGGTAGATCCGTTCGATCGTGCCGTCGGCCCGCAGCTTTTCCATCGCGCCGTCGACGGCATTGCGCAAATCGTCGTCGGGCCGGATCATGCCGACCGCAACGTTCCAGCTCAGCGCGGGCTCGCCGTCGTCGGGATCGACGATGCGGACCGCCTTGTCCGGATGCGTCAGGTTGAAATAGCTCGCCATCGCCGGCGTCACCGCGGCCGCGTCGATCTCGCGGTTGGCGAGCGCCTCCAGACTGTCGATCTCGAACCCGAAGGTCGACATCGGCACGTGGCGCTGGCCGAGCGTCATCGCCGCCATCGATCCGACGAGGACGCCGACCTTGGTGTGCCCGTCGAGACTTTTGAATGACGTCAGGCTGCTCGACGCCGGCACGGCCAGCGCGACGCCCGTGCGGTAATAGGGTTTTGAGATCCGCAACCGGGTTTCGCCCTGCGCCTCGCGATCGGCGATCACGTCGAGCACGATATCGCAGCCGGCGCTGCGCATCTGATACTGGGTGATGATCCAGTCGGGCCGCATGGTGACGCCGAGCTCGCGCGCCAGCGCCTGCCCCAGCTCGATCTGGAAACCCGGCGGATCGCCGGCCTTGCTGGCGAACGGCAGCGAGTTCGGATGGGCGCACAGTCCGAGCACGCCGGAGTCGCGGATTGCGCCGAGCGGTCGCGCCTGCCCCGCGCCAGCAAGTGCAATCGAGACGCCGACCGTGAGGGAGAGAATGATCTTCATTCTGTTGCCCGATGACGTTTGCCTGGCTCAACCCTCGTGCGGCTTGAGGGCGCGGATGTATTTGACGAGTCCGTCGATCTGCACATCGCTGAAAGCGCCGCCGAAGGCCGGCATCGCGCCCTGCTTGCCGGTCTTGATGCGATTGCGCAGGAAGTCATCGTCCCGCTTGCTGTCCATCAGCTGCGGGCCCTTCCCTGCCATGCGCCCGCCATCGGAGTGGCACCAGCCGCAGGTCGTCGCGAACAGCTGCCCGGCTTCGCCCGGTCCGTCATCGGCTGCGAAGGCCGGCACTGCAAGGGAGACAACGAGCATCAACGATGGCAGAGCCACCAATTTCCAATTCGATCGCATACTGCTCAACATCAGACCTGCGGGTTTGTTCGAAGCACATCGCAACGCATCGGGGAGCGGCACGACACCGCTCCCCGATATTTCAAGAAACGGCCTATTTCAGGCTGTAGACGATCAGCGCGCCGTCGTCCCGCGGCATGCTCTTGTAGACGCCGCCGAAGGTCGCGGCGTAATCGTCCGACAGCATGCCGCCGAAGCCTGCGGTCATCGCGATATACTGCTTGCCGCCGACGGAGTAGCTGATGATGCCACCCTGGTGTCCGGTGCCGTTGTTGTGGTTCCACAGCTCGGTACCGCTTTCGGCGTCGTAGGCATGCACGACCCCGCGAGCGTCGGGCACGAACACGAGATTGCCGGCCGTCGACAGCACGCTTGCGATCGGCGGCTCGGGGAAGCGAACCTCCCACTTCTTCGCGCCGGTGATGGGATCACGCGCGTCGAGGTGACCGTAGATCTCGCCGCCGGGCGGCGGCGCGATCTTGAAGTCGGCGCCGATGTTGAGCTGGACCTGCGGGGCGACGACCGGCGTGGTCTTCTGCACCTCGAGCGTCATGCACCATTCCTGGCCGATCTTGTAATAGAGACCGGTCTTCGGGTTGTAGGACCCGCCGTTCCAGCTGATGCCGCCGCCGATATAGGGGCACAGCGGCGGTGACTCGACCTTGCCCGCCGTGAAGTCGCGGCGGCCGATCAGCTCGCCGGTCTTGGGATTGATATCCTTGACGAAGTTGATGTTCTCCACGAGCCGCCAGACGTTCTTCACCGCAAGGCCGCGGTCATAGACGAACACGAAGCCGCTCTTGTTCGGATGCACCACGAGCTTCTGCCCGTCGCGCTCCAGCATCAGGAACTCGCCGACCGCGCTGTCGAAGTCCCAGGCGTCATGCGGCAGCTCCTGGTGGTAGGATTTCAGCTTGCCGGTCTCGATATCGAGTGCGATCACCGAGGTGGTGTAGAGATTGTCGCCGGGACGCGCGCCTTGCGTCTTGTAGTCGGCGCCCGACCAGTCGTAGAGCGGCGCCGGGTTGGCCGTGCCCCACAGGATCGTATTGGTCTCGCTGTCGAAGGTGCCGGGCATCCAGCCGCCGCCACCGCCGGTGCGCCAGGAGTCGTTACCCCAGGTCTTCATCGCCTCGTCGGTGCCGGCGACGGTGAGGAATTCCCACTTCTTCTTGCCTGTCGTCGCGTCGACCCCGAAGATCGGTCCGCGGCCCGGCCATTCGCCGCCCTGCGAGCCGATCACCACCGTGCCCTTGGCGTAGAGCGGCGCGCCGGTGAAGCCGACGGTCAGTTTCTGGGAATCGATCAGCTTGGTTTCCCACATCACCTTGCCGCTCTTCATGTCGAGCGCAATAAGCCGCCCGTCCATGGTGCCGACATAGACCTTGCCTTCGCCGATCGCGGCGCCGCGATTGTAGGGCGAGTGGGTCTGCCGCGCGATCAGGGCTTCATCGAGCTCAGGGAAGTAGGACCAGATCACCTCGCCGGTCGCGCCATTCAGCGCAAAGGTGCGGCTATAGGAACCGGTGTAATAGAGCACGCCGTCGGCGACCAGCGGCGTCGACTGCAGGCCGCGCGTCGAGCGTCCGGGAATGTGCATCCAGGCGACGCTGAGGTTCCCGACATTGCTCGCGTTGATCTGGGCCAGCGGAGAGTAGTGATAGGATTTGTACGAGCCGTGATAGGTCAGCCAGTCGTTCTGTCCGCCGGCCTCGATCCGCGCCGTGTCGACAGTCTGAGCCAACGCAGACGAGGTGCCGAGTGCCGCGACCGCCGCTGCAGCAAGGAAGCTGAAACGCCACTGCCTCTTCATGAGCATGTCCTCCTGATGATGTTTTTTTGTCGATGCCGGACGCGAGCGGCGCCTGCACTTGCGTATGCTTCTCGTTCTTGTCGCGCGTGCAGACTGACGGGAGAGAGATCGCGGATGAGCGATTGCCAGCCTGGTTTTCGGTGCACAGCCCTGCCCGCTCCCATAGCGTAGCACGGAATTGATGACGGCCAATCATGGAGAGGTGATGACGCGATTCACTGCGCGTCGAACGGTCAGCAATGCTGACCGTTATCTTTCAATCGATATTGCGATAGCAATTCATATAAAGCGCAACCGCCGCCGGTACGTGTTGCAACGCGGCAGCCGGCCACGGAACGCTTCGGATATACGCGACAAAGTGACGCCCGGTAGCGGTGCCGCGTCAGGTGCCGCGAAACACCGGCTTGCGCTTCTCATTGAAGGCACGGACGCCCTCGCGCCGGTCTTCCGTCGGCACCAGGCGATTATAGGCCTCGATCTCGAAGGCGAGACCATCCGGCAGCGACATCTGCAGGCCGCGATGGATGGACTGTTTGGCTTGCCGCGTCGCGAGCGGACCGTTGCCCGCAATGCGGCGTGCGATGCCGAAGGTTGCTTCGAGGAGTTCAGCAGGCTCGGTGACGAGATTGACGAGCCCCCACACCTCTCCTTCTGCCGCGGTGAACGGCAGTCCCGACAGGATCAGCTCCTTGGCCCGGCGCTCGCCGACGGCGCGCGCGAGATTCTGCGTGCCGCCGGCGCCGGGCATGATGCCGAGCGTCACCTCGGTCAGCGCAAACCGCGCAGTGTTCGACGCGTAGATAAAATCTGCAGCAGCAGCGATCTCACAACCGCCGCCATAGGCCGCGCCGTTGACTGCCGCTATCACCGGGATCGGGCAGCCCAATATCGCCCGCAGCATCCGCTCGAAGATGACATGCTGCGCCTGCCAGGCGGCATCAGTCATGCCATTCCGCTCCTTCAGATCGCCGCCGGCGCAAAACGCCTTGTCGCCGCTGCCGGTCACGATGATCGCGCGCAGATCCTGCAGATCGATCGAGAAGCCTTCGAACAGCTCCATGAGATCGAGGCCCATCTGCGTGTTGAGCGCATTCGATGCGGTAGGCCGGTTCAGCGTGACGAGCAGGATGTGCTGGTCGGGACGCGACAGCGCGATGGTCTCGAACTCGGTTCGCATCGTCAGTTCCTCTCAAGGCGTCGTTCCAAGGTGCTTGCGGAAAAATGCAACGGCTGCGTCGTTGAGCTCCCTGTGGAAGGCCACACGGTCGAAGCCCGGCGGATCCGTGCACAAGGCCGGTGCCGCTTTCGCAAATGCTGGCGGGCATGGCGCGATGAAGGAGAAGTGCTGCGAATTGGACGCCGTGCGATAGTCGGGCCTGACGGGAAGCAGCTTCTCCAGAGCGTCGATCGTGTTGGGCGTCGCACCGTCACCGCCGAACTCCGAGCGCCACAATAGCAGCGGGATCGTCACGCCGGCCACGCCCTCGCGATTGAAGAGGCCTTCGACCAACGGCGGATCCGCCAGAATGGCGGCCTTGACGCGCGGATCGTGAACCGGCGGCGCGGTCGGCATCCGTCCCTCGCGGATCGCCAGGCATTTCGCCGCCACGGCTGCCGCCTGTTGGCAAAGCGGCACCATCACGCCGTAGTCGGGGTTGCCGCCGATCACCATCAGCCCGGTGTAGGCGCCGCGCGAAAACCCGAACAGGCCGACCCGCCGGGGATCGAGCACCGCCGCATCCTTCCAGGTGCCGAGCATGAAGTCGGTCAGGCGCTTCATGTCGGCCGGTCGCTCGACCAGCACCGAAAACTCATCCGTCCGGCTGAAGTCCTGAGAGGTGTCGCCGGGGTGATTGATGGCGGCGACCACAAAGCCAGCGTCTGCGAGAGCAGTTGCAGTGTCGATGTGGCTGAGCGATGAGGCGCGTCGTCCGTGCGAGACGACGATGAGCGGCAATCGATTGCCGGCGATCGCACAATCCTTCACCCCTGACAGGACGATGCCGCCATCAAAAGCCGCCTCTGCCGCCGGTGCCGCGCATGGCGTCCATATGATGCCCTTGAGCGGCAAGCCACCATCTGCCGGGATCTCGAACAGCTGGAGCCCGGCCGCCTCGACATGCGGTGCGGCGAGGCTAAAGGCCGCGATGAGAAGAAGTTGGGCAAATCGTCCGGGCATGCCTGGCGCTTCCACATTCAAATTGCCTTGGCCGGCGCGCAGTGAAGGAATGCCCTCACCGAAGCAGGCCACCACTGTAGCGCAGCTCGTATAGCAGAGCATCGTTCTGCGAGATCGTTTCGACACCATGGAAGCGCTCCATCGTGCCTTCCACATCGGTGCGATAGGTCATGCCGTCGGCGGCGAGGACAGGCGGGCCTCGATACGGCGCGGCAACGTCGCCGGCGAGCAGCGCCTGCCGCAAGAATCCGTAGATCGCCAGCAACCGTGATCGATCCGCGATCTCCGGCCGCGCGCCGCCGCTGTAGCTCATCGACCAGATGACGCGGTCGTCCTTCGACACGGTCTCCTGGCCGACGAAAAAGCCCATTCCGAAATAGATGTCGCGATAGGCATACGGCGGCGCGCGATGCTCGAGCTGCCTGGAGCCGCCGAGCAGCGGCACCGCGATGGTCGCATCGTCGTCAAGACCTGCGTAGGTGCGCCGCTTGGCCTCGACCAGGAAGGCTGCGAGATCATCGGGAACGTTGGTCACGCGATCAACTCACCAATTCCGGCCACGGCACGATGGTCGACTTCACCGTCCGCATCGCCATTGCGTCGGCGACCGCAGTCGCGACGCCCTCCTCCGTGAATGGATAGATCGTCTGGGTGTCGAGCCAGGGATATTTGTTGCGGGTCCGGTAGAGCATGTCGACGCCGAGCGGAAGATCATTTCCGGTGAAGCCCCAGGAGCCGAGCACGTTGAGGTCCTTGGTGCAGATGCGATGCCAGGACGTGTTGATCGAACCGGCGTCGGTGAACTGACCCATCTCGACATAGGTGCCGCCGTCGCGCAGCATCTCGATGCCTTCAGGACCGGCGGTCGGATGGCCCGAGCAATCCATCACCAGATCGGCGCCGAAGCCGCCGACGATGTCGCGCACTGCCTTGATGCGTTCTTCCGGCGTCTTCAGCTGCTCGATGTCGACGGTCGCCTCCGCGCCGAATTTGCGCGCCAGCGCCAGCCGCGGATTTTCCGGCGCGCCGACGCAGATCACGCGCCCGGCGCCCATCTCCTGCGCGGCGGCGACCGCGAGAATGCCGATCGGGCCGGAGCCCTGGATCACCACCGTATCGCCCCAACTGAAGCCACCCGCGCGGGTGGCGCGGTTGAAGGCGCGGATGCAGGATGTGAGCGGCTCCGACAGCGCCCCTAACCGCAGCGACATGTCGTCAGGCAGCTTGTAGATCTTGGTGCCCGGCAGCTCTTCGAGATCGACATAGACATATTCGGCCCAGCCGCCCCACAAATGAGGTGGTTTATCGAAGCCGAGATAGCGGCCGTAATAGACCGGCGTCAGGCATTTGTTGGCGGTCAGCGGATAGTGGATGCAGTAGTAGCACTGGCCGCACGGCATCAAGGGCGGGATCATCACCTTCGAGCCGACGGTGAGCGGCTTGCTCATGAAGTCTTCCCTGAACTCTGGCCCGCATTCGACGATCACGCTGCCGATCTCGTGGCCGAGCGTGAACGGCCAAGGCAGCGGCTTCGGCCAATGTCCTTTCAGGATATGCAGATCGGTGCCGCAGACCCCGCACGCGCCGACCTTGAGCAGCGCCGCCTTCCGGCCGACCTTCGGCCACGGCACGGTGCGGATCACGGGTTTTGCGCCAGGGCCGTCATAGGTGCATACGCGGATCTGGTTCATGGCTGTTCCTCGCTGCCCGCTTATTGTGATTGATCATGGTGGGGCTAACGGCAGCGTATGGGAGACGCATTGCGATGCCAAGCAGCCGTCAGGCGCGCAGGGATCATCACGACAACGTCACCGCTCTGCTGCAATGCGCGTAGCGCCGAGGTCTACGCCTTGAGTGGTCGGTGGTGAGCGTGTATCCGCCCAAGCAAAGCCTGTTTGCCGCCGCGACCTCGCCGAGGCCAGCAAAATCCTGTTCAGGTGCCCCCTTGAACCCCCATCCTCCCCGACCCGTGGTCGCATCGAGCTCGTTTGCGGCCATGAAGTCCGTGCCGTATCGCGCGCAGTTCATCGCCTATGTGCTGGCGATGATGGCCGACAACATCGAGCACGTGATCAGCTATTGGGTGGTGTTCCAGAAATTCCATTCGCCGACGCTGGGCGGCTTTGCGGTGCTGTCGCACTGGCTGCCGTTCCTGCTGTTCTCCGTCGCCGTCGGCGGACTTGCCGACCGCACCGATCCGCGCCGCATCATCCAGTGCGGCATGCTGCTGTTCATCGTGGCGTCCGCCGGATGGGGCGTGTTCTTCATCACCGATACGCTGCAGATGTGGCACGCGATGGGGCTCCTGGTGATCCATGGCTGCGCCGGCGTGCTGTGGCAGACGCCGAACCAGCTGCTGCTTTATGATCTCGTCGCGCCATCAGACCTGCCGAGTGCGGTGCGGCTCAACGCGATGGCGCGCTATCTCGGCATCCTGGTCGGCCCGGCCGTCGGCGGCGTCATCATGCTGGCGCTCGTTCCCTCGCACGGCATCATCCTCAACACGCTGTTCTACCTGCCGATGCTGCTGTGGCTGTTCTGGGCGCCCGCCAAGGACATGGCCGTCGCGACGCACCGCTTCGCGGTCCGCGGCTTCGCCGATGTCATGCAGACCATCCGCGCCATCGGCCTGAAGCCGGTGCTCGCCTCGATGACTGTTCTCGCCGGGCTGACCTCCTTCATGATCGGCAACGCCTACCACGCCCAGATGCCGGGCTTTGCAGGCGATCTCGGGCACGGCGATCCCGGCGTCTCCTACAGCGTGCTGCTGGCCGCCGATGCGGCCGGCGCCCTGCTCGCCGGCATCGCGCTGGAATCATGGGGGCGGCTGAAGGGCACGCCGCGCACCGCGATCGGGCTTGCGATCCTCTGGAGCGCCTCGCTGCTCGCCTTCGCCTCCGTCAGGGTCTATCCGTTCGCGATCGCGCTGTTGTTCTGCGCCGGATTCTTCGAATTGTCGTTCAACACCATGGCGCAGGCGCTGATGCAGCTGAACGCGCCCGCCGAGATCCGCGGCCGCGTCGTCGGCCTCTATAATATGGCCGGCCTCGGCATGCGCGCTTTCAGCGGCATCACGGTTGGCGTCGTGGGCGCGGGCATCGGCATTCACTGGTCGCTTGGTCTCTCGGCCGCGGTCCTGCTGGCGCTGCTGCTCGCGCTGCAGCACCGGGCCAGGAAGGTGTGAACTGGTGGAACTTCCCGCGTCGCTCAACCGCAGGCCGTGCACACACTTCTTGCACCCTTTGCTAACGCATCGTTAACCCTGTCAGCCGTAGGGTCTATTCGAGCCGAAAGGCCGGGTGGCGGATTGCGGTAATGTCGTTTGCACAGAAGAAAACTACGGTCGTGCCCCAGGCTGAGGAGCGGCGCCGCTTCCAGCGCGTCAAGGTGCACCTGCTCGGCCGCTACATGCTGCCCGACCGGCGCGAATTTCCCTGCCAGATCATCAATATGTCGCCCGGTGGGCTAGCTTTGCTGGCGCCCGGCATCGGCAATGTCGGCGACCGCGTGATCGCCTATCTCGACCATATCGGCCGCGTCGAGGGCCGCATCACCCGCATCATCGACAACGGCTTTGCCATGACGGTCGGCGCCACCGCCCGCAAGCGCGACAAGCTCGCCGCCCAGCTGACCTGGCTCGCCAACCGCGACATCCTCAACTTGCCCGAGGATCGCCGCCACGATCGTATCGTGCCGCGCAATCCGATCGCCCTGCTCACCCAGGAAGACGGCACGCGGATGACCTGCCGCATCATCGACCTGTCTCTGTCGGGCGCTGCGATCGCCGCCGAGAACCGTCCGCCGCTGAAATCGCTGGTCATGCTCGGCCGCGTGCAGTCCCGCGTGGTGCGCAATCTCGAAGAAGGCTTCGCGCTCGAGTTCGTTCACGAGCAGGCCGCTGAAACGCTCGAAGAGAGCGTTACCGCGCGGTAAAGCGCGAGACGCGCAAAAACCCCTGATTTTCGGCCTCAAGAGGCGGCGTCCGGTGCAGCGGAAGCCGCCTCTGCCGCTTTTGGCGCGCGCCTTCCGCGGTTAACGGCACAGCCATTTGCAGCAACAAACCGCGATGGAACAACGCCTCGCGCGTTAATGCATAAAATTTGAATCAATTGCAGTTGTTTCAAATTTTACGCGAATTTGAATCAAGTATAGATCGAATTCACCGCGCTTTTTACCAGTATTCGCGTCAAATCTACTTTGCTGACTTAGCGGCGGTGCAAAACCTTTGTGGCAAAAGTGGTCCCAACAAGAAAAACGGGGGCCACAATGTTTGGTTTCGGGGGACAGGGGAAAGGCTTGGCGGTTGCCGCCATCCTGTTTGCTACATGCGTGTCGGCGAAGGCCGGCGACGCGCTCTATGCCAGCCTGGGCGACACCACGCGCTCGCCGATTGGCTGGGTCGAATTCTGCGCCGACAACGCCAGCGAATGCCGCGGCGGCGCGACACAACCCCGCGACATCGTGATGTCGCAGACCGCTTGGCGCGACCTGGTGCGGGTCAACAAGTGGGTGAACGAGACAGTGAAGCCCCTGACCGACATGGATCATTGGGGCGTGATCGAGAAATGGTCGTTGCCATCAGACGGCTACGGCGACTGCGAGGACTACGTGCTCCTGAAGCGCAAGATGCTGATGGATGCCGGCTGGCCACGCGAGGCGCTGTTGATCACGGTCGTCCGCGACAAGAAGGGCGAAGGCCACGCGGTGCTGACGGTGAAGACCGACAAGGGAGAATACGTGCTCGACAATCAGAACGAGAACGTCGTCGGCTGGACGGAGACCGGCTACCGCTTCGTCAAGCGGCAGTCGCAGAGCGATCCGAATGTGTGGGTCTCGCTCGGCGACAACCGCCCGGCCGTCTCGACTGCGAGCTCACGCTAACGACTTCAAAGGAATCCGCGACCCGGTCACATCCCCACCCCTCCCCGTCCCAGACCGGTTCGCGCGCGGCCAGGCTTCCCCCAAAGCCTGGCCGCAACTTTTTTGGTGGCATGGATCATCGCGCGTGCGATCATCGACGACTTGAGGAGACGAGTCATGATCATCCGCGCCATCATGCTGCTTGCCGTGCTCGTCGGCGCGAGTGCAGCCTTCACCAGCCCGTCGCGTGCCATCACCGCCGAGCTCGCCAAGAGGTGCAAGATCATGGCGGATGCGGCGTACCCGCGGCGTTCGGCTGTTAATCCCGCGGCCGGCAGCACCAAGGGGACGGTCCGCGACATCACGGCCTATTTCAACAAATGCGTTGCCAACAACGGCAAGGTCGATGACGGCGACGCGCCGACCACCGGCGGGCCTGCGGCGCCGTCGAAGTAAAGGGTTCAGGGCGCGTTGTTCGGACCTGCGACGTGGGCGCCGTGCGGCGCCTTGCGCTCCTTCGTCCCGATGCTGGCCCGCGCGAGGCCGGCGGCGACGAGCAACAGCAGACACAGCCAGGCGCATGCTGTGAGAAGAACTGGCACGATCCTGCGCATGACAAGCGGCCCTTCGAACAACGACGTCGTCACGCCGGGCGACGGACAGATCGCGGCGCGATCGATGCCCGGCAGGTGAAAGGCTAGCGCCCGCATTGGCCCTCGCAACAACATCCCGGCATTAAGCTTGATGCCCGCCCGGGTCGGTCCGTGCACCGCCATGCGCCTGCAGGGTGCGGCCGGGTGAATCCCCTGCAACGTCCCATTTTGGCGCAAAAGCCGCGCTTTTGCTGCGAATCAGGGGTGAATCCTTAAGGAAGCGTGAATCCCGGGTTTGAGGGCGTGCCCGGCTGTGCTATTCGGAACCTTTCAATTTAAGTCCGGTTTTGGTGTCGTATGATCGAACTCGCCCCCCGGAATTCCCCCGACAGCGCCCGTCTCGGCGTGCAACCGATCGCGATCGGGGCGGTCGCGCTGATCCTCGTGGTGCTCGGCATCGGTGCGATCGCCGGATGGCGCTTCTATACCGGTCATTCCCCGGAGACGGACCGCGCCGCAGTCGCCCGCCAGCTGCAGGTGCGCACCGCGCAGGCGTCGGAGGCGCTGGTCGAGAAGACCAAGGGTCTCGAAGCCACCCAGCAGGAATCGATCGATCAATTGCAGGTGGTACAGGACCAGTTGCAGACGATGCGCCGGCTGATCGCCTCGCAGCAGGGCGACACCAAGAAGCTCTCTGACCAGGTCGCAGCCCTCACCGAGGCTGTCGAAGGCCTGCGGCAGTCCTTCGCGAGCGCCAAGGACAATGACCCGTCCGCCGAGGCCACCCCGCGCAAGCGCTCCAAGGCGACGCGCACCTCGTACCGCAAGCGCTACCGCTCGCGCGGCTAGGCCGCTTTTTGTTTTGACGCGTTTTCTTCACGCGAACCGGGATCCACTTCGCTCGAAAACGCTATGGCCGCTACCAGACGAACGTCGGCGAATCCGCCTCCGTGTAGTCGCGCTCCAGCACCTCGCCCCGCGCATTGGTGACGGTCATGTGCCTGAGCCGGCCGCTCGGGTAGTAGCTGTAATGGTGCTCGAAGAACACCTGGCCTCGCAGCATCTTGACGTCGCGGACCAGACGGTTGTCGGCATCGAAATAGCCGACCAGATAGGCCGAGCCCCTGACGGCGCGGGCCTCGGCCTCCTCCTTGCTGATTCGCTTGACGAGGCGCAGCGGCAGGCCATAGCCGTCCCAGCTGCCGAAATACTCGACCGGATCGTGCCGGCGGGCGCGGAAGCGCCGCCAGAGCAGCCTTGCGGCAAAGCCGGCAGCCAGCAGCCCGGCCAGCACAAACAGCATTGTCATTGCCACGATCCGCCTCGGATTGACCCTCACGGTCAGTCGCGCCCCGAAGGCCCCGCGTTCGAGGGCGGATCATCCGCCGGACGGGCGGCGGGCACCCAGCCCGGAGCGCCTCAAAGCACGTCAACGTGATTTTTGTCTGCGCTTTGTGAACTGGTTCACATATCGCGGCGCGAATCCGGGGCATTGTTACGGCTACCGGATGGCGTGAGCCGATTTCAATGTCCGGGGCTGGCAAGGTCGTTGACGGTATACTACGTCGGCGGCCTTGTTTTTTTTCTGCACCAGCCCGCCGATCCGCAGCCATGAGCCACCTCGCACGCTGGTGATTTGCCTCCCCGCCCCATTGTTTGCTGAATGCGCCTCCTTGTTGTCCTGGGGAATATGGATGAGCGCTGAACCTGTTTTGACCGCCGACGTGGTGGGATTGACCAAAGCCGCGCCGGTGTCCCGCCGCGGCTTCATGACTGTGTCCGCCGCGGTCGCTGCCGGCTACACGCTGGCCGCCGGCCCGGTGCGGGCCGACGTGATCACGACCGACACCACCGGACTTGCGGTGGGCGACGCCAGGATCAAGGTCGCCGACGGAGAGATGCCCGGCTATTTCGCCCGTCCCGCCGGCGTCAGCAATCCGCCGGTCGTGCTGGTGGCAATGGAGATCTTCGGCCTGCACGAATACATCAAGGACGTGACGCGCCGGCTCGCCAAGCTCGGCGCCTTCGCGATTGCCCCGGACTATTACTTCCGCAAGGGCACCGACCTCACCAAGATCACCGACATCGCGCAGCTGCTGCCGATCGTGAATTCAAAGCCGGACGCCGAATTGCTTTCCGATCTCGACGCGACGGTCGCCTGGGCCAAGGCGCAAGGTGGCGACACCGCCCGCCTCGGCATCATCGGCTTCTGCCGCGGCGGCCGCACGGTGTGGGAATATGCGGCGCATTCCACCGCACTGAAGGCGGGCGTCGCCTTTTACGGCCCACCGGTCGATCCGCCGAACCCGCTCTGGCCGAAGAGCCCGACCCAGCTCGCGCCGGACATGAAGGCACCCGTGCTCGGTCTTTACGGCGAAGCCGACACCGGCATTCCCGTCTCAACCGTCGAGGCGCTGAAGGCGGCGCTCGCCGAGAACAAGAAGACCGCCGAGTTCAAGATCTATCCCGGCGCCCCGCACGGCTTCCATGCCGACTACCGCGCGAGCTACCGCAAGGACGCCGCCGAGGATGGCTGGAAGCAGATGCAGGGCTGGCTGAAGAAATACGGCGTGCTCAGCCACGACTGACGCGTGCCGCTTTTCTTCAGCGCATGCGATCTCGGAAGATGTGAACGTGGTCGCGCCGCAGCTTCGCGATCTTGGGCTCCAGCTCCCAGAGCATCCACACGAACGCGGTCGCCAGACTGGAAACGATGCAAATGAACAGCAAGGTCAAAGCAGGAATCGTCAGCATATCCAGACCCTCTCGCGCTTAACCGCCATCAACGCAGCCAACTTCCGACCTGCAAAGCAATCGGCGTACCAGCAGGACGCCGCACAATGGCCGGCCCCGGCAGTGAAAACACCGAGGCCGCGACAAACGTTCCGAAATGGCCGGCGTCTTCAGGCCATTCGCCGGTCATGCATTCGAGGGCGGGGTCAGTAGCAAATCTGCACGGGTCGAATCTGCCAGCCGTAGGGCGTCATCACCTGCTGGCGAACGATGCTGCAGCCGCCGTTGCCGTAATAGCCGTCGTCGTAGCCGTAATTGGCGTAATACGGATAGGCGTCATCATAATATCCGTACGGATAGCCGTAGCCCGCGGCATAGCCGAGGCCGACCCCTACGGCCGCCGCGAACGGGAAACCGCGGTGGCGGTAGCCCGGATAGTAGCCGCCACGCCAGGCGTTGCCGGCCAAGGTGCCGCCGCGGACGATGCCGGGGCTGACCGCAACCGCGCGAAAGCCGGCGCCGCCCATGCCAATTCCAGCGGCGCGGAAGCCCGGCGCACCCCCGCCACGGAAGCCGCCGAAGCCACCGCCGCCATGTCCGCCAAAGCCGCCGCGCGCCGACGCGGCATCGACGCCAAGCAGGCCGACCGCAGCCGTCGCCATCAGGGCGATCGTCATCTTCCGCAACATCACCTCACCCTCCTTGTCAGTGTCGGTGCGGGACGCATCCTCTCGTCCGCGCGTGCAACCCCAATCTAGGACGGCTTCTTCCGGCGCGGGTGTCTTGCGCCGCTCACATCTGCGCGACCGCAAGCGGCAATGGCGCGGCAACCGGCCAGGATGAACGAATGCCTTGGGATCCTCAGGCCGCGACGTCGGCCTGCCTGGTGCGGTCCTCGACCATGCTGACGAACAGCTGGGACTCGCCGTCCGGTCCGCCGATCTGCAGGCGCCGCACCGCGATGGTGCGCCGGCCGCGGACGGGATTGTCGATGGTGTCGACGATCTCCTCGAGCTGCTGCTTGCGCTCCATCAATTGGCGGTCGCGCCGCTCGATCAGGTCGGCCGCCTCTGCAGAGAACAATTCGCGCGCGGTCTTGCCCATGATCTCGCCGCGCGACATGCCGATCATCTGCTCGGCGGCGCGGTTGACGAAGACGTAACGCAGATTGCGCGCATCCTTGGCGATGATGCCTTCGGGAATGTTCTCGATGATGGTGGCCAGGAACTGCTCGGTGCGCTTCAGCGCCCGCTCGTTCAGCCGCTGCTCGGTGACATCCTCGTGCACCGCGACCCAGCCGCCGCCGTCCATCGCCTGCTCGGTGATGCCAATGATGCGGCCGTCGCTCAGCGTGATCTCGTCGGCACCGGGCGCGCGTTTGGCGATGCGCGCCTGGATCGCGGCGAGATAGGCGGCGACGTCGCCGATGAACAATCCGCTCTTGACACGGTGCTGCAGGATCGCCTCCAGCGACGCGCCGGCCACGATGGTCGCGGGCAGATCGTAGAGCTTGCGATAGCGGTCATTGATCGCGAGCACGTCCATCCTGGCGTCGAGCATGATGATGCCCTGCGGCATGGTGTTGATCGCCGCGGACAGCTGCCACTTGGTGGCCTGATATTTGTCGGAAAACTTGTCCCGCTCGTCCATCGCCGCGTCGCGCGCCCTGGCCGTGTAGATACCGAGCTGCTCGAGCTCGGCATTGCGGCTGACGGCCTTGCGGAAATCCTCGACCGCCAGCGCCAGCTTGCCGATTTCGTCCGGAGTGTCGAGATGCGGGATCGTGCCGGCGGTGTCGCCGGCGGCAATGCGCGCGGTCGCCGCCGTGATCTCGGACAGCGGGCCGACCACCGACGAGCGCATCAGGATGACGTTGAGCACGGCGAACAGCGCGGCGCCGATGCCGAGGATGCAGAGGTACCAGGACGCATAGCGGCCCTGGTCGCCGAGCTCCGCCGCATCGCTGGCGCGCTCGCGGTAGATCCGCTGCAGCGCCTCGAGATCGGTGTTGAGCTGGCTGCGCAGCGTGCGATTGGCATCGTTGTCACCCCATTCGCGCGCCGAGGCCGCGCTGACCTCGATGCCACGCCGGGCCAGCTCCTTGCGGAATTCGATGAACCGGTTGATCCGCTGCCTGAAGGCCTCGAACTGCGCGGCGTCGTCGGCGCGGATCGCCGTCCCCCACTGCTTCATCACCTCGGCCAGCTCGCGGTTGCGCTTGAGCAATTCTTCCGCGAATTGCTTCGCCTTGGCGCGCTCGGTCGACATATAGACACCGCGCGATTCCATCACGATGGCGTAGATCAGCGCATTGACGCGCCCGACATTGTCGCCGGCCTGCATTGAGGCCGTCTGCAGATGCTGGTAACCGGATTGCAGGCGGACCGTCTGGATCGACATCGCCAGCAGCACGACCGTGACGATGATCAGCCCGCCCATGATGGCGTAGCTCTTCTCGGCGACGCTCATCCCGGTGATGGCGCGCGCAATGATCTTCTTGATCGCTCCGGGGCCGGACGCATGGCCGGGACCGGCGCTCAGGGATGTACTTTCCATCGACGTAACCACAGGCTGACGAAACGACCGAGCCTAGACGCCGCAGCCCTAGCGCCGCCTTAAGTTGCGGATCGGTAGTACTACGGGACGGCCGCCGCGATGGTGCCAAGACCAGGCGACATCCGCCAGTTGTGGCCAGTGATTACGATTGCTGGTGGTAAACCGACTGAAACGGCGAAGGCTAAAGCGTGATGAGAATTGGAACCGTCATCGCGCGCTTGGCGCGAGGGACCCGCTTCCTAGCAGCCGCGACAGATGCCCTTCACCTTCCGGTCCATCAGCCTGTTCTCGTCCGCGATCGCCTTGTCGGTGCTTTCGGAACCCGACGCGCCGGTCGTCACACCCGCGCCCCTGTTGAGCCCGGAGGATTGCGCGGTGCCGGCGCTGTTGGTGCCGGGCGGCGACGTGTTGATGCCTGTCGATGGACCGCTCGAAGGACTGCTGGACGAGGGACTGCTGCCTGAGCTCCCCGTGCCCTGGGCGGATGCGGCGATCGGAAATGACAGAATCGCGATTGTCGCAAGCGCTGAGGTGACCGATAATTTGCGCATCGGAAGTCTCCTTTGCCGGTCAACGATTCGGCGAAGGCGCAGTTCCGAGCCTGCAACGGGAGCAATTCAGCCTTGCGCAAGCTGATTGAGTTCGACGACGACACCTTCGACAAGCTGAAGCAGCTCGGCCGCGACCGCATGGGCACGCTGCAGGAACTGGCCGACGAAGCGTTCGCCGATCTGTTGAAAAAACACGGCGTGCCCATCGACCTGAAGGACGCACTGCGCAAGAGCGCCCGGCTCAATGCGGCACCCGAGCAAACGCGCGCAAACATCAAACGCAGCACGAAGAAGAGCGGCACAACGAAGAAGACGAAGTGAGCGGCCTCAGCCGATCTTCTTCAGGCCGGTTTTGAATTGCGGGCCCTTGATCGCATAGGACTTGGCCGGCCGCGACATCGTTTCGATCTGCGCGGCATCGAGCGTGCGGATCACCCGCGCCGGCGCGCCGATGATCAGCGAGAATTCCGGAAACTCCTTGCCCTCGGTGATCACGGAGCCGGCGCCGACGACGCAGCCGCGCCGGATCCGCGCGCCGTTCATCACGATCGATCCCATGCCGATCAGCACGTTGTCTTCCAGCGTGCAGCCATGCACGATCGCGTTGTGGCCGATCGTGACGTCCTTGCCGATGGTCAGGGGAAAGCCGGGATCGACGTGAAGCGTCGAATTGTCCTGGACGTTGGAGCCCTCGCCGATCTCGATCCAGTCATTGTCGCCGCGCACCACCGCGCCGAACCACACGCTCGCCCGCGGATGCAGCCGCACCTTGCCGATCACGACCGCGGTGTCGGCGATGTAGAAATTTCCATCCGAGGGAAGATCGGGGGCCTGGCCGTCGAGCTCGTAGATCGCCATGAAAGTCTCCTTGATTAGGAAGACCTTGGCACGGCCGCTAACGAGGTTTCAAGCGAGCAAGCCTTGTTCAGGTAAGCAGGCCTGCGGCGCGCAGCGTCATCAGGAAGAAGGTACCGGACATCAGGCTCCAGAAGCCGGCGATGACGGTCGCCATCATCACGAATTCAAAGCGGCGACGCTCGATCTTGGCGCCACGCAGCGTGTTGCGCATGATGATGAAGGGCGCGGCGAACACCAGGAACGGCACGGCGGCAAAGGTCGTCGCCGCCACGCCCTCGCCGAGCAGGCCGAACCCGGCCGGACGCTGGGCCCAGGCCTGGTAACCGCTGGCCAGCGCGCCCGCGAGCGCAAAGCCAATGCAAAGCGAGAACAGGGAATTCAACGCATCCGGCGACATGGAACTTCCGCTACGCAATCAACTGAGGGTTCCACATCGCAAATTGGCCGGCCGGCCGCTACAACATCCTTAAGAAAAGGTTAACCCGCCTGCCCCGTTGCGCCGCACATGCATGGCTCACGCCTGGGTGATTCCCTTGGAATCATACGGAAATCGCCCGCTCCGTGGCATATTGCCCGGTGATTCGGCGCCCGCGCCTTCAACCGACGCATGGTTCATGACGCTTCTCTCGACGGCCCAGCATCTTGCCCGTGACACGCGCCGCAATCCGCGCGGCCACCTGCTCCCGATCACCGTCGCCATCATGCTGACCGCCGGCGCCGTGACGCTCGTGGGCTATCTGCTTTGGCCGACCTACGGCACGGTGTCGCCGGCCGATCCGTCACGGCTCCCCGTCAGCGTCGGCGCGACGCTGTTCAACGTGCAGCCCGCGGCGGTGCGCATGAAAATCCAGCGCCATTCCGGGCCGCAGGAGCGCGTCGACCTCAGCTTCGTCTATCCCTCGCTCGAAGCCCCCGCCGCGCCGAAGCACTACAGCGCCGACACCGTCGAGGACAAGGTGCAGCCGATCGACCGCATCTTCCTGTCGATCTCGGCGCATCATGATGCGCTGGCGCCCGAGGCCCGCGCGAGCACGATCTATCCGCGCTATCTCGAACCGACATCGACCGCCGACGATGGCTTGACCGCCCGCGCATTCCGCAACGGGACACCCTACGCCGGCGAAGATCTTTACACCGCGACCGAGCCCGCGCTGGTCGCGCGCTGCACGCGCGACACCAGCACGCCCGGCATGTGCCTCAGCGAACGCCGCATCGACGGCGCCGACCTCACCTTCCGCTTTCCCCGCAGCTGGCTCGCGCAATGGCGCGACGTGGCCACCGCAATGGATCGCCTCGCGCAGCAACTGCACGGCTCGAAGGGGTGATTTCTTGTAGAGATTTGTAGGGTGGGCAAAGGCGCGTAGCGCTGTGCCCACCATCACCAGCGTGCTCGCGAAGGTGGGCACGCTATCGCTTTGCCCACCCTACACATCTCGCGCTCAGCTTACTCGCTGAGATCTTCTTCCAGGATTGCCATCTGGAACTGGAACGAGCGATCATCGTCCTCGTCATCGACGAACAGCACGCCGATGAACTCCTCGCCGATATAGACTTCGGCGGAATCGTCCTTCTTCGGCCGCGGCACCACGCGGAGCTTGGGATTGCCAAATACGCGCTTGAGATAAGCGTCGAGTTTCCTGACTTCCTGAACGTCCACGGCGGTCTCCAATCGGATCGATGATGGTATCGGGTTGATGATTTTCCGGGGAGTTTTAGGACGAGACGACAGGGATCGCCAGAGGCTTTTGCGCCCCGGCGATCCCAAACTTGCGCAAATTTTGACGGCTCAAATCGCGAATAAAATCAAAGCTCGCGATTGAAACCTGCAATCAAATTCCAATTGCGTTGAGCATCTGGTCCATGGTGCGCGACGGCTCCGCGCAGCCGGCTTCGCCGACGATCTTGGCAGGCACGCCGGCGACCGTGACATTGTGCGGCACGGGCTTGACCACGACCGAGCCGGCCGCAATGCGCGCGCAATGGCCGATCTCAATGTTGCCGAGGATCTTGGCGCCGGCACCGATCAGCACGCCGTGGCGAATCTTCGGGTGACGGTCCTCGTTCTCCTTGCCGGTGCCGCCGAGTGTGACTCCGTGCAAAATCGAAACGTCATCCTCGATGACGGCGGTCTCGCCGCAGACAAAGCCGGTGGCGTGGTCGAGGAAGATGCCGCGGCCGATCCTGGCGGCCGGATTGATATCGGTCTGGAACACCGCCGACGAGCGGCTCTGCAGATAGAACGCGAAATCCTTGCGGCCCTTCAGGTAGAGCCAGTGCGCGAGACGATGCGTCTGCAGCGCGTGAAAGCCCTTGAAGTAGAGCAAGGGATCGATGAAGCGCGAGGTCGCGGGATCGCGGTCATAGACGGCGACGAGATCGGCGCGGAAGGCGTTGCCGAAATCGGGCTCGTCGCGCAGCGCCTCGCTGTAGGTCTGGCGGATCAGATCGCCCGACAGCGCAGCATGGTCGAGCCGCTCAGCGATGCGATGGACCACGGAATCTTCCAGCCGCTCGTGATGCAGCACGGTGGCATAGATGAAGGACGCAAGCTCGGGCTCGCGGCGCACGATGTCCTCCGCCTCGGTGCGCACGCGATCCCAGATTGGATCGAGCGTCGCAACCTTGCCGCCCTGCGGATTGACCTGATGAACTGCCATGATTGTCGCCTCGGCTGCTCTCAATGCATTTGTGGTGGTGCGTTATAGCACGGTGAAGTGGTCGCGTCCCGGGAAGGCTCGGTACAGTAAACCCCAGCCGAACGGCTCCCCATGGGCGTCATGAGCAAGTGGCCCAGATTTCGCCGAAATCAAGCCGCTGGCCGTGCAACTAATGACGAATTTCCTCTTGACCTCGCGTTTGGGCATGGTCCCGGAAACGGGGGGATATGCCATCAACACGCAGATTTTACGTGCGCGCACGACCGATACGCGCGCGGTCTGGGTCGCCGCCATCGCTCTTCCCTTGCTGCTGCTCGCGCCGGCCTTCTGGAACGGCTACCCGCTGCTGCAATGGGACACGGGCGGCTATCTGGCACGCTGGTATGAAGGCTATTTGGTGCCGAGCCGCTCCACGGTGTTCGGCATCTATCTGCATGTCGGCGAAGACTCGGGCTTCTGGTTCAACCTCGGCATTCAGGCGCTGGCCACGCTGTGGGTCCTGCAACTGACGTTGCGCGTGCTTGATCTCGCGCAACCGAGACGGCTGGTCGCGATCAGCCTGGCGCTGGTGCTCGCCACCGCCCTGCCCTGGCTTGCCAGCATGCTGCTGACCGACATCTTCGCCGGTCTCGCCGTGCTCGCGCTCGCGATCCTGGTGCTGCATGGCGAGCGCATCTCCAAAATCGAGACCTGCGCGCTGTTCGCCTTCATCGCATTCGCCGCTGCAACCCACAGCGCGACGCTGGGAGTGCTGTTCGGGCTCTGCTGCGTCGGGTGGATATTATGGCCGGTGTTGCGCAAACGCATTCCGGCCAAGGGCCTCGCGCAGGGCAGCCTGACCATTGCCACGGGCGCGGTCATGCTGCTGTCGGCGAATTTCGCGCTGTCGGGGCAGTTCGCCTGGACGCCGGGCGGCACCGGCGTCGCCTTCGGCCGCATGCTGCAGGATGGCATCGTCACGCAATATCTGCGCGACCACTGCGCGCAGGAGCAATTGAAGCTCTGTCCCTACCGCAACGAGCTGCCGGCCACTGCCGACGAATTTTTGTGGGGCAAGAGCATGTTCAACACGCTCGGCCGCTTCGCCGGCATGAACGACGAGATGGGTTACATCGTGCGCCGCTCGCTTGCGGCCTATCCAGGCTGGCAGGCGGAGGCAGCAGCGGTAGCGACCGCGCAACAACTCGTGCATGTCGCGACCGGCGAAGGCACCAATGGCTGGATTCCGCACACCTATGGGATCATCGAGCGCTATATCCCCGCCCAGTTGAAGCCGATGCGCGCGGCGCATCAGCAGAAGTGGCAGCTCGACTTCACCGCGATCAACCACATTCACGTGCCGGTCGCACTCGGCTCGATGCTGCTGGTAGCGATCCTGTTCGGCCGCGGCCTCTGGCAACGGCGGCTGGACGATCTCACGCTGCTCGCCGGCACCGTCACGCTGGCGTTGCTCGGCAACGCCGTCATTTGCGGCGTGATCTCCGGCCCACACAACCGCTATGGCGCGCGGATCGCGTGGGTGGCGACCTTCGTGGTGCTGATCGCGGTGGCAAAGCGCTTTGGCAAGAACGCGGTAGGTGACTCAGGCGCGGCGTGACAGGAAGTCGAGCACGCCGGTCTTGTAAACCTTGTCGCCGACCGCGCGCATGTGGTCGCGGTTGGGGATGTCGAGCACTTTTGCCCCCGCAACGAGATCGGCCAGCCCCTTTGCAGAGCCCGCGATCTCGTCCTTGGTGCCGGCCGCGACCAGCACCGCGACACCGATCCGCGAGGCCTCCTCGCGCGTCATCAGCCGCCGCGAGCCGCGCAGGCAGGCGGCGAGCGCGCGGCGGTCGGAGCGGGTCTGCTCGGCAAAGGCACGGAAGGTGCGCCCGACGGGATCGGTGACGTCGTCCAGCGAGGCGGCCTCCAGCGCTTCGGCGACGATCTCGCCCGGGCCGGTGCCCTCGATCATGCCGCCGATGCCGATGCCGCCGAGGATCGCCGAGCGCAGCCGCGCCGGATCCTTCAGCGCCATCACCGCCGTGATCCGCGATCCCAGCGAATAGCCCATCACGTCGGCGCGCGGGATCGACAGATGATCCATCAGCGCGAACACGTCGCCGGCCATGGTCTCAAGGCCGTACTGTGCGGAGTCGTACAGCTTGGAGGACTCGCCATGGCCGCGATTGTCGAGCGCAATCGCCCGACGGCCGGCCTTGGTCAATTCCGACATCCAGCCCGGATAATTCCAGTTCACGTTCTTGCTGGAGGCAAAGCCGTGCACCAGCACGATCGGCTCGCCCTCGCCTTCGTCGAGATAGGCAATTTCGACATCGCCGTGGTGAAAACTCGGCATGCATTCATTCCATGGATTGGGAGATTGGAATTGGCGATCGAGAAACGACCGCGAGTTTAGCCCTGCACTGCGGCGCCCGCCAGCGCAACATCACCGCTTGCCGCCGCGGCCAATTGCGCCTTCAGGCGACGCGCCTTGCGCCGGCGCAGCCACGACTCCGTCGCCCGCTCGGTCGCTGATTTGATCGAGGACAGGAAGCCGAACAGCATCACGAGCGCACTGAACAGCCACATCGAGAGATTGAACGCGCCGGTCGCGAGCAGAAGCGCGCCGCGGCCGAGGATCTTCAGGATCGCCCGGGTCTGGCTGCCCTTGGCTTCCGCAAGCCGTGCCGCGCGCGCCACGTCCTTCGGCCCCTCCGCGACCCTGAGCGTGTCGAGTGCACCGCGCGTGCCGGCCTTCTCGCCGACGCGGCCGACATCCTTGGCGAGCCGCACCAGGCCGCCGGCCTTCTCGACGCGGAACGCCGCCTTGATCGCATCGACCGTCTGGCCCGGCCGCAGCACCGAGCCGGAGGCGACGGCCTGTTGCAGCATCGGCGTATCGACCACTTCGCGCGCGGAACGGCCGGCCCATGCCGCAAGCCCCTCACCAACGCGGCCGACCTTGCGGGCGTCCTTGACCAGCGTCAGCCCGGCGCGCACCGGCCCCATGCCGCCAACCGAAACATAGGTGGCCGCAGTGACGGCGAGGCCTGCGGTGGCGAGCCCGAGCACGAGATGATCGGCCTCCTCGCCCATCGCCAGATGCTTGCTCTCGCGCACGACGTCCCTGACATCGCCGAACACGAAGAGATCGCCGGCAACGGTGCCCGTGAGGCTGCCGACATCGTCGGCCGTGCCGGTGACGAGCCCGGCGGCAAAGCGCTTGGCGAAATGCGAGGCGGAGTTCTCCTCGGCGACGGCATCGTCGACGCGGGTGATCAGGCCGTCATCGAGCGCAACGTTCCGCTCGCGCGCAAGCGCAACGAAGCTCGCGGCGAGGTCGGCATCGCCGGCGGCCAACGCCGCCTCGATATTGTCAGGGATCAATTTCGGGTTGTTCCGCAAGACTGCGCCGATCTTGACGTCGGCAAGCGTTGCGGGATCGTCCCGCGCTGTCAGCTCTGCGTAAGCTTCGCGGGCCTGCGGCCAAATGGCCACGCCCAGGGCAATGCTTGCTGCCATGCCTGCCGCCGCAAAACTGAGCCCCACCCGCGTCATCGCGCCGAAAACCTCGCAGTTTTAGTCAGCTTGAAAATAGTGTGCCGTTTTTGCGACACAACGTCCCCGACGAAAGAAGGGCTTCTCTGGGACGACAAGATTGTGTCGAATTTGCATGAGCAAATGAGCGGACGGGGCTACTTGGAATCAACGGTTCCCGCCAGTATGGTGCCGGCATTTCGTGATGCCGCATCTCGTTTGATTGCGTTTATCCGCCGTTGCCATCCAAGGTGAGAATATGTCCGACCACGTCGTCCCGCACTTCCACAACGATGCCGGAGTCTCGGTGATCGAGATCGGCTCGCAGGAGTTCATGTGCGTGGGCGCCAACCCGCCGTTCGACCATCCGCACGTGTTCCTCGACCTCGGCAACGATAACGAGATCATCTGCCCCTATTGCTCGACGCTCTACCGCTTCGCAGCCGACCTCGGCGCCGGCGAGGCCCGTCCGCCCGAATGCGTCCTGAAGGACAAGGTCGCCTGACCGCGCGCCCTGTGCGCTGACCCGTGGCGCTGACCCGAACCGTCGTCGTCGCAGGGGCCGGAATCGGGGGACTGACGGCGTCGCTTGCGCTCGCCGCGGTGGGCTTTCGCGTCGTCGTGCTGGAGAAGGCCGAGCGGCTCGAGGAAGCCGGCGCCGGCATCCAGCTCTCCCCCAACGCCAGCCGGATCCTGGTCGAACTCGGACTGAAGGATCGGCTTGCCCCGCGCGCGGTGACGCCCGAGGCGGTCAGCATCGTCAGCACACGGGCCGGCGGCGAGATCGCCCGCCTCCCGCTCGGCGAGGCCGCCGCCTTCCGCGCCGGCGCCCCCTATTGGGTGATCCACCGCGCCGATCTGCAGGCCGCGCTGCAGGCCGAGGTCAACGATCATCCCGATATCGAGCTCCGTCTCGGCTGGCAGTTCGAGGACGTCGCGAAGCATGCCAAGGGACTGACGGTGGTCGGCCGCCGCGGCACCACGCGGCAACAGGATCTGGCGGTGGCGCTGATCGGCGCCGACGGCATCTGGTCGTCGGTGCGCAGCCTGCTGTTTCCGGACGTCGCGCCGCAATTCTCAGGCCTGATCGCCTGGCGCGGCACCATGGAGGCGAAGGCGCTGCCGCGGGAATACACCTCGCCGCGCGTGCAGCTCTGGATGGGACCGAACGCGCATCTGGTCGCCTATCCGATCTCGGCAGGACGCCAGATCAACGTGGTCGCGATCGTGCCCGGCACCTGGAACAGGCCGGGCTGGAGCGCGCCCGGCGACACCAACGAGATCAAGGACGCGTTTGCCGCCGCGCGCTGGCCCGCGACCGCGCGACTGCTGATCGGTGCAGTCGACGGCTGGCGCAAATGGGCGCTGTTCACCCTGCCTGACATCGGCGACTGGCACGCCGATTCGGTGGCGCTGCTCGGCGACGCCGCGCATGCGATGCTGCCGTTCGCCGCCCAGGGCGCAGGCATGGCGATCGAGGATGCCGCTGTGCTCGCCAAGGCCCTGAGCGACAGCACGGGCGAGAACATCGCCGGCATCCCTGCTGCGCTGAAGCGCTACGCGCGGATGCGCCGCGCCCGCGTGCTGCGAGTTCAGCGTACCGCGCGCCAGCAGGGGCGCATCTATCACCTGACGGGACCGGCCGCGATCGCGCGCGATCTTGCGATCCGCGCGATGGGACCGCAGCGCATGCTGGCGCGGCAGGACTGGATTTACGACTGGCGGGTTTAGACTTCTTTTTTGAGCATCATCTTGTCGGAAAACCGCTCCACACTTTTTCCGGATGATGCTCTAACCCGACTTGCGCTTGCCCTTGGCGTTCGCAGCCGGCGCGGGCGCAATTTGCGGCGGCGTCGCGGCCGCCGGTGCAGGCGGCTCGTCGTGACACTTGCTGCGCTGCCAGTTTTCCTCGACGAGCTTCTGCTGGCCGCGCGCCGAGATGTAATCATTGCGATAGACCACCTCGGCCACGACAGGCCCGCCGACGCCGGTCTCGGCCTTTGCCATCAGCCCCTGCAAATCCTTGATGCGTGCAGCAAGGCTCTTGCGTTCCGCATCGAGTTGCTTGCAGTCGTACAGATCGTATTTCGCGGGATCGGCGAAGGCCGGCGAGATGGTGTCGCCCATCTGCGCGCAGCCGGACACGCCAACGCCCAGCGCCAGCAGCGCCCCGACGGCAGCGGCGCGCGGCAAGATTCGACGACATGAGCGGGTTGGCGACATCCGACCTTCGTAAGCAGACAGTGTTGAGATTGCCTAAAGCAGCCGCCGGTGTCCGGATTGAGGCTTGATTCCGGCCGCGCGCGGGCCCTTAGCGCGCCGAGTGAGGTCAGCGCAAATGATTTCGCAACGTACCGCGCTAAGCCATTGAAAGCGCGCATATTCGCCCAAGAGAATGCCATTTCACTTCCACCCCAAACGCGCTAGATATCGGCGCACCCTCGAGGGGCGATGCGGACGTGGCGGAATTGGTAGACGCAAGGGACTTAAAATCCCTCGATGGCAACGTCGTGTGGGTTCGAGTCCCACCGCCCGCACCACGCTTCGCCCTGACGGGCTACGCGTGGCGCAGCCACGCCGCAGGCCGGCTGGGTGAGGCGTGTCCGGCATAGCTTGAGCACCGCGAAAGCGACGACGGACGACGTCGGCAAGCCACCTCACTCGAAAGCCAGCCCCAGCCGCTTCTCCCTCCGCCACACGATCCGGCACGGGTGCCGTTCGCCGTCGACGGCGAGGACGAAGCGGTCGGGGAACCACAGCGGCGTGTTGACCTCGATGGCGGCGCCTGAGGCCGAGAGGCTGCGGACGGTGCAGGGAATCGCACCGCCGGCGAACTCGATGGTGCCGGCCTTGAGCACCTTGCGTCGCGGCGCCACGCGGCGGTTGTCGTCAGGCGGAGCGCATTGCAGGACGGCCGGTGTGGGTTCGAGATCGTGCGCGGTCATGGACTTCGTCGAAATCGTGTCGAGAGTCGATCTGCAAGGCTATCGCTCCAACCTGACGCGAAGCTGACGCGCCGCGCGGAACCGCAGCTCACCCCGGAACCACATGGCATCACGATTGTTGTCATGCAGCAATTGGAGCACGACGCATGACGAACGAGCAGCTTGACGACAAGGACGTGGAGAACGATCGCGATCAGCGCGACAGCGAGCGGTCGATCAAACAAGATTCGCCGTCGGTCAGCTCGCGTCTGATCCATCACGGGCTCGAGCAGGTGCGCGACACCTACACCTGATACGCTTGCGCACAACGCGCAAAAGAAAATGGCCGGGCGAGCCCGGCCATTTGCATGTCGTGACGAGAGGGTCTGCCCCTACTCCGTCTTGTCGATGTTCCAGAAGATCGGCGTCGCCGGACCGTCGAGCACGCCGGTCAGCGACTTCCGCCACGCGCTCGGGGCCTGGTACTGGCCGAGCGGGATGTAGATCACCTGGTCGTAGGCTTCCTTCTGGATCTCGGTTGCGATCTTCTTCTGATCGTCGAGTGACGCCGCGCGGACGAAGGCGTCTTTGAGCTGCTCGATCTTGGCGTCTTCCGCCCAGCCGAACCAGCCGCCTTTCGTGCCCTGGCCGCCGATCGACAGATTGGAGATCGGGTTGGAGACGTCGGCCGAGACCCAGTTGGTGAAGAACATGTTCCAGCCGCCTTCCTTCGGCGGCTTCTGGCTGGCGCGGCGGCTCACCACGGTCTGCCAGTCGGTCGCCTGCAGATCGACCTTGAAGCCTGCATCGCGCAGCTGCTGGGCGACCACGATCGGCTGCGCCTTCAGCGTCACCACATCGCCCGGTGCCATGATCACGACCGGCGTGCCGTCGTAACCGGACTCGGCGAGCGCCTTCTTGGCATCGGCAATGCTGCCGCCCTTCACCAGGCTCTCGCCGCCCGCGTCGGTCGCGAACGGCGTGTCGCAGATGAAGAACGCCGCGCAGGTCTTGTAGTATTTGGGATTGCCGACCAGCGCGTCGAGCACGTCCTTCTGGTTGACCGCGAGCAGAGCGGCGCGGCGGACCTTCGGATTGTCGAACGGCGGATGCAGGAAGTTCATCCGGCCGAGCGTCTGGAAACCGAACTTGTTCAGCGTCTCGACCTTGAGATCCTTGTTGCCCTCGAGGATCGGCAGCATCTCGAAGGACGGGTTCTCCATGAAGTCGATATCGCCCGACTGCAGCGCGTTGATCGCAGTCTGCGCGTCCGGCATCGTGATCCACTCGACGCGGTCGACCTTGACGACCTTGCCGCCCGCGGTCCAGCTCGCCGCTTCCTTGCGCGGCACGTAGTCCTTGTTCTTCTCATAGACCGACTTCACGCCGGGCTGGAATTCGGCCTGCACGAACTTGAACGGGCCGGAGCCGATCTGCTCGGGGATGGCCTTGTCCGGCGGCGTCTCGGCGAGACGCTTCGGCATCATGAAGGCGACGCGCGACGACGGCTTGCCGATCGAGTCGAGCACGAGGCCGTAAGGCTCCTTCAGCTTCAGCGTGATGGTCTTGGCGTCCGTCGCCTCGATGCTGGCGGTGAAGTCCATCAGCTTCTGGCCCATGCCGTCGACCTTGCCCCAGCGCTTCAGCGAGGCGACGCAGTCTTCCGCCGTCACCGGCGTGCCGTCATGCCACTTCAATCCGTCACGCAGGGTGAAGGTGTAGGTCAGCTTGTCGTCGGAGATTTTCCAGTCCGCCATCTGCGGCTGGATCTTGAAGTTGGAGTCGGTCGCGACCAGCGTGTCGTAGACCATGTAGCCATGGTCGCGCGTGATGTAGGCGGTGGTGAGGATCGGATCGATGATGCGCAGATCCGAATGCATCACGGCGGTGATGGTCTTGCCCGCGGCCAGCGCCTGCGGCGCAAACGATAGTGACGGCGGTGCGAAGGATAACGCGAGCGCGGACAACGCCGCAGCCAACGTGTGTCGTTTCCAACGCGAGATGTCGAACATTCAATCTCTCCTGACGTGAAACTGGTCAAAGCCGGCTTATTCGTTATGCATGTGGTTCGTTATTTGGGCGAACTAACATGCTGTATGGCTTCGGAAATCGAGACTTGCACCAAGCGCTTGGCCCGTCAATCGGGATTTGGTCGAGATCGCATGTACACAAACGAATGTCCCTTCCGCCCTTTACAAAACCGGGGGAAGCGACTTTCGTACGGGGCGCGATGCCGCGCGGCGGATAAATAGAAGAGAGAAAATCCATGAACCCAGCCAATCTTCCCTTTGATTCCGAAGCAATGCTGCAAGGCCTGCGCAGCTGGGTGGAATGCGAGAGCCCGACCTGGGATGCGAAGGCGGTGGAGCGCATGCTCGATCTCGCCGCGCGCGAGATGGCGATCATGGGTGCGACGATCGAACGCATCGCCGGCCGCCAGGGCTTTGCCGGTTGCGTGCGCGCCCGCTTTCCGCATCCAAAGCAAGGCCAGCCCGGCATCCTGATCGCCGGCCATCTCGACACCGTGCATCCCGTCGGCACCATCGAAAAGCTGCAGTGGCGGCGCGACGGCAACAAATGCTACGGCCCGGGCATCTTCGACATGAAGGGCGGCAACTATCTCTCGCTGGAGGCGATCCGCCAACTGGCGCGCGCATCCTTCACCACGCCGCTGCCGATCACCGTGCTGTTCACGCCCGACGAGGAAGTCGGCACGCCCTCGACGCGCGACATCATCGAGGCGGAGGCCGCGCGAAACAAATATGTGCTGGTGCCGGAGCCCGGCCGGCCGAACAACGGCGTCGTCACCGGCCGCTACGCGATCGCGCGCTTCAATCTGGAATCGATCGGCAAGCCGAGCCATGCCGGCGCCACGCTCTCCTCCGGCCGTTCCGCAATCCGCGAAATGGCGCGGCAGATTCTCGCGATCGACGGCATGACCACGGAGGACTGCACCTTCTCGGTCGGCATCGTGCATGGCGGGCAATGGGTCAATTGCGTCGCCACCACCTGCACCGGCGAGGCGCTCAGCATGGCCAAGCGCCAGGCCGATCTCGATCGCGGCGTCGAGCGCATGCTGGCGCTGTCAGGCACCAGCAATGACGTGACGTTCAAGGTGACGCGCGGCGTCACCCGTCCGGTCTGGGAACCCGATGCCGGAACCATGGCGCTCTATGAAAAAGCCAAGGGGCTTGCACGGGAGATGGGTCTCGATTTGCCCCATGGCAGCGCCGGCGGCGGTTCCGACGGCAATTTCACCGGCGCGATGGGCATTCCCACCCTCGACGGCCTCGGCGTGCGCGGCGCCGATGCGCATACGCTGAACGAACACATCGAGGTCGACAGCCTCGCCGACCGCGGCCGCCTGATGGCCGCGCTGCTGGCGACATTGGAGTGATCGCGCCGCCTAGCTGCATCGCAAAAAACGCGGCGCCAATGGCATAGGACTTGCTCAATTGCAGGCGTCCCGGCACCATCGGGACGCATCGACCCTCATCGAACGGATCGCCTTTGCTCGGATATCTGCTACGCCGCATCCTCGCCGCCATACCCGTGATGGGCGTGGTGGCCCTGTTCGTGTTCCTGCTGCTGCGCCTGACGCCGGGCGATCCCGCCGCGATCCTCGCCGGTGACAACGCGACGCCCGAACAGCTCGAGCGCATCAGGACGTCGCTCGGCCTCAATGAGCCGCTCGTGGTGCAGTTCTACACCTGGATCATGAAGCTGCTGCACGGCGATCTCGGCGTGTCCCTGATCTCGAACAAGCCGGTGATCGACCTGATCAGCAACCGCGTCGAGCCGTCGATCTCGGTCGCGCTGTCCACCATCATCCTCTCGATCCTGGTCGCAGTCCCGCTCGGCGTCATCGCGGCGTGGAAGCACGGCACCTGGATCGATCGCTTCGTGATGGGATTGTCCGTGCTCGGCTTCTCCGTGCCGGTATTCGTGATCGGCTATGTCCTGATCCAGCTGTTTGCGATCGATTTGCGCTGGGTGCCGGTGCAGGGCTTCAAGAGTATCTCGGCCGGCTTCGGTCCCTTCTTCGAGCGCATCATCCTGCCGACCTGCACCCTCTCCTTCATCTATGTCGCGCTGATCGCGCGCATGACGCGGGCCTCGATGCTCGACGTGCTCGGCGAGGATTATGTCCGCACCGCGCGCGCCAAGGGCATCGCGGAAGCCGGCGTGCTGCTGCGCCACGCGCTGCGCAATGCCGCCGTGCCCGTCATCACCGTGATCGGCTCGGGCTTTGCGCTGTTGATCTCGGGCGTCGTCGTCACCGAGAGCGTGTTCAATCTGCCGGGCATTGGCCGCCTCACCGTGGATGCGGTGCTGGCGCGCGACTATCCGGTGATCCAGGCGATGATCCTGTTGACGTCAGGCATCTATGTCGGCGTCAATCTGCTGATCGACCTCGCCTACACCCTGCTTGATCCTCGTATCCGGTACTAAAGCGATGGCGATCGAAACCCTCCCTGAGTCATCGCTGCCCGTCACCCGCCCGTTCCGGGTGAAGTTCGGATTTCTCACGGCAACGCCGATCATCGCGATCGCGACGATTTGCCTGGTGCTGATCATCCTGATGGCGATCTTCGCACCGCTGATTGCGCCTCACGATCCGCTGCTGCTGGCACCCGCCAAACGGCTCAAGCCGGGTGATGCGACCTTCCTGCTCGGCACCGACGCGTTCGGCCGCGACGTGCTGTCGCGCATCATCTATGGCGCGCGGATCTCGCTGTTGATCGGGCTCGGCGCCGCCGTGTTCTCGATCGCGCTCGGCCTTGTGATCGGTCTCGTCTCCGGCTTCTTCCGATGGGTCGACGCGGTGATGATGCGGGTGATGGACGGGTTGATGGCGATCCCCGCGATCCTGCTCGCGATCGCCGTGGTCTCGCTGTCGGGCGCCAGCATCTGGACCGTGATGGTCGCGATCACCATCCCCGAAATCCCGCGCGTGGCGCGGCTGGTGCGCTCGGTGGTGCTGACCGCGCGCGAGGAGCCCTATGTGGAGGCCGCGATCTCGGTCGGCTCCAGCCTGCCCAAGATCATGTGGCGGCATCTGATGCCGAACACGATCGCGCCGCTGATCGTACAAGGCACCTATGTCTGCGCCTCCGCGATCCTGACCGAGGCGATCCTCTCCTTCCTCGGCGCCGGCATCTCGCCGGAGACGCCGACCTGGGGCAACATCATGGCCGAAGGCCGGCAATATTTTCAGATCAAGCCGTCGCTGATCTTCTGGCCGGGTCTTTTGCTGTCGATTGCCATCCTCAGCGTCAATCTGATCGGCGACGCCGCCCGCGACGCGCTCGATCCCCGCATGAAACAGCGCGAGGCCGGCAAGTGACGACAGCGAATCCGAACAACGTCGTCCTCGACATCAACAATCTCGTCGTCAGCCTCGGCAAGAAGCCGGGCGGCGGCCGCATCATCGACGATCTCTCGCTGCAAGTGCACGAGGGCGAGACGCTGTGCCTGGTCGGCGAAAGCGGCTCGGGCAAATCGGTGACCTCGCTGACGGTGATGGGCCTGTTGCAGAAGGGCGCGCTGACGCCCTCGGCCGGCAGCGTCAAGCTGGTCGGCGAGGAGTTGCTCGGCGCCACCGACCGCCGGCTGCGCCAGTTGCGCGCGACGCGGATGGCGATGATCTTCCAGGAGCCGATGACGGCGCTCAATCCGGTTGTGCCGGTCGGCCGCCAGATCGACGAGGTGCTGCGGGTCCATACCGATCTCGATGCGCGCACCCGCCGCCAGAAAATCCTCGCGATGATGGAGCATGTCCGGCTGCCGGATGTGGAGCGCATCTTCTCCTCCTACCCGCATCGCCTCTCCGGCGGCCAGCGCCAGCGCATCATGATCGCAATGGCATTGGTGCTGGAGCCCAAACTGCTGATCGCGGACGAGCCGACCACGGCGCTCGACGTGACCACGCAAAAGCAAATTCTGACCCTGATCCGCGACCTCCAGCGCGACCACGGCACCGCCGTGCTGTTCATCACTCACGACATGGGCGTGGTCGCCGAGATCGCCGACCGCGTCGCCGTCATGCGCCACGGCCGTCTCGTCGAGACCGGTCCGCTCGATGACGTCCTGCGCACGCCGAAGATGGATTACACGCGCAATCTGCTCTCCTCGGTGCCGAGCCTGGTGCCGCGCGCGCCGCGTGAGGAGACCCAGGAGCCGGTGGTGCTGGAGACCAACGAGCTCAGCAAGGTCTATCGCGAGCGCTCCCTCTTCGGCAAAGCCCGCGAGGTCGCCGCCGCCAAGAGCGTCACGCTGACGCTACGCAAGGGCCGCACGCTCGGCATCGTCGGCGAAAGCGGCTCCGGCAAGTCGACGGTGGCGCGCTGCATCGTCCGCCTGATCGATCCGACCTCCGGCGGCGTCCGGCTGGCGGGCCGCGAAATCTCCGAACTGTCGCGGCGGCTGCTGCAGCCTCACCGCAAGAAGATCCAGATCATCTTCCAGGATCCCTACCGCTCGCTCAATCCACGCGTCACCGTCGGCGAGAGCATCGCGGAAGGCCCGATCAACTACGGCACGCCGCGCAACGAGGCGATGGCGCGAGCGCGTGAGTTGCTGGAGCTGGTCCACCTGCCGCCCGATGCGATCTCGCGCTATCCGCACCAGTTCTCCGGCGGCCAGCGCCAGCGCATCGCGATCGCCCGGGCGCTGGCGCTCGATCCCGACGTGCTGGTGGCCGATGAAGCGGTCTCGGCGCTCGACGTCTCCGTGCAGGCCCAGGTGCTGGATCTGCTCGACGAGATCCAGAAGCGGCTCGGCATCGCGCTGCTGTTCATCACCCACGACCTGCGCGTCGCCGCGCAAATCTGCGACGACGTCGTGGTGATGCAGCATGGCAAGGTCGTGGAACAGGGTCCGGCCGCCGAGGTGCTGTCCCATCCGCAGCAGGCCTATACGCGGGCGCTCCTGGATGCGGCACCCGGTCGCGGCTGGGACTTTGCGAACTTTCGTCCGGTGTCGGAGGCCGCAGAGTAGCGGTCTCTCCCCCGTTATTGCGAGCCAACGGGTCGCGCGAATGCGCGCCCGATGACAGGCTCCGCGAAGCAATCCATCCCTTCGCGCCCGCGGACAGATGGATTGCTTCGTCGCTATCGTTCCTCGCAATGACGGGCTCTCTGCAATGACAGCCAGCCCTGAGGGGCATGCAATTCCGGAAGTGCTCGGCAGCTTGCGCTCCGCCTGACGACGCGCTTAACGTCGCGGCCAAGAAACATGTTGAGACCAACTTGATGACCCGCATCGCCGTTGGCGGCTTCCTGCACGAAACAAATACCTTCGCGCCGACGAAGGCCACCTACGAAGACTTCGTGCATGGCGGCGGCTGGCCTTCGATGGCGCGCGGCGCCGACGTGCTGAAGGTGATGCGCAAGATCAATGTCGGCCTCGCCGGCTTTGTCGAGGAGGCGGAAGCCAATGGCTGGGAGCTGGTGCCGACGATCTCGGCGGCGGCAAGCCCGTCGGCCCATGTCAAAAAGGACGCCTTCGAGCGCATCGTCACCGAGATGGTCGACGGCATCGCCGCGGCCCTGCCCGTCGATGCCGTCTATCTCGATTTGCACGGCGCGATGGTGACCGAGCATTTCGACGACGGCGAAGGCGAGATCCTCGCCCGCGTCCGCAACGTGATCGGTCCCGATCTGCCGCTGGTCGCAAGTCTCGATTTACACGCCAACGTCTCGCCCGAGATGGTCGCGCATGCCGACGCGCTGATCGCCTACCGCACCTATCCCCATGTCGACATGGCCGACACCGGCCGCGCCTGCGCCAAACACCTCGGACTGCTGCTGAAGACCAAGCAGCGCTTTGCCAAGGCGTTTCGGCAACTGCCGTTCCTGATCCCGATCAGCTGGCAATGCACCAACGATCAGCCGACCAAGGGCATCTACGAGAAGCTGGCGGCGCTGGAGAGCGATGCCGTGCCGACGCTGTCCTTCGCACCGGGCTTTCCGGCCGCCGACTTCAGGGATTGCGGACCGAGCGTGTTCGCTTATGGCCGCACGCAAGCGGACGCCGATGCCGCCGCCGATCAGGTCGTCGCCATCGTCGCAAGCCATGAGGACGATTTCGACGGCAAGATCTATTTGCCCGACGAGGGCGTGCAGCACGCGATGGCGCTGGCGAAATCGGCGAGCAAGCCGATCATCATCGCCGATACCCAGGACAATCCCGGCGCCGGCGGCGATTCCGACACCACCGGCATGCTGCGCGCGCTGGTGCGCAACAAGGCCAGCGCCGCCACCGGCGTGATCTATGATCCGCACTCGGCCAGGACCGCGCATGCCGCGGGCGTTGGCGCAACGGTGACACTCGAGCTCGGCGGCAAATCAGGCATTCCCGGTGACGCCCCCTACAAGGAAACCTTCGTCGTCGAGAAACTGTCGGACGGCAAGTTCGTCGCCCCCGGCCCCTATTACGGCGGCCGCGACATGGACATGGGCCCGTCGGCGTGCCTGCGCATCGGCGACGTCCGCATCGTCGTCGGCTCCTACAAGGCGCAGCTCGCGGACCAGGCGATGTACCGCTATGTCGGCATCGAGCCGACCACGGAAAAAATCCTGGTCAACAAGAGCTCCGTGCACTTCCGCGCCGACTTCGAGCCGATTGCGGCAAAGCTTTTGATCTGTGCCGCGCCCGGCGCGATGCCGGCCGACACCGCCGCCCTGCCCTGGACCAAGCTGCGTCCGGGCATTCGCCTCAAGCCGAACGGCACGCCGTTCACACCCGCCCACTCACGCACAACCGGATAGGGATCAGATGCCCACGATCGACCGCATCGACGGCTTTGCCGACGAACTCACTGCTATCAGGCGGGATTTGCACGCCCATCCCGAGATCGGCTTCGAGGAGGTGCGCACGTCGGGCATCGTCGCCGAGAAGCTTTCGAGCTGGGGCATCGAGGTGCACCGCGGCCTCGGCCGCACCGGCGTCGTCGGCGTGCTCAAGGGCAAGGGCAATGGCACGAAGAAGATCGGGCTGCGCGCCGACATGGACGCGCTGCCGATGGAAGAGAACACCAATCTGAAGTGGCGCTCGACCATTCCCGGCCGCTTCCACGGCTGCGGCCATGACGGCCACACCACCATGCTGCTCGGCACCGCGCGCTATCTCGCCGAGACCCGCAATTTCGACGGCACCGTGCATTTCATCTTCCAGCCGGCCGAGGAAGGCCTCGGCGGCGCGCGCAAGATGATCAAGGACGGGCTGTTCCAGAAGTTTCCCTGCGACGAGATCTACGGCCTGCACAATGCGCCCGATCTCAATCATGGCGAGGTTGCGATCCTGCCGGGCCCGGCGATGGCCGGCGCTGATTTCTTCGACATCAAGATCCACGGTTATGGCGCACATGGCGCGATGCCGGAGCGCTCCAAGGACGCGGTCGTGATTGCAATGTCGGTCGCGCAGGCCTTGCAGACCATCGTCAGCCGCAACGTCGACCCGCTGCACGCCGCGGTGCTCTCGATCACCCAGATCCACGCCGGCTCCGCCTATAACGTCATTCCCGGCGAGGCGTGGCTGTGCGGCACGGTGCGTACGTTCGACGATGAGATTCGCAAGCTGATCGCCAAGCGGATGCGCACGATCTGTGCTGGCATTGCGGCCACCTTCGACGTTGAGATCGAGGTCGACATCCGCGACATCTTCAGCGTGCTGGTGAACCAGGAGGAGCAATCCCGCGTGGTCGAGGAAGTCGCCCGCACCGTGGTCGATCCCGACAAGGTGTTCACGCGCGCGACGCCGAAGATGGGCAGCGAGGATTTCGCCGACATGATGATGGCGATCCCCGGCGCCTATTTCTGGATCGGTCATGATGGCTCGGTCCCCGTCCACAATCCCGGCTACGTCCTCGACGACAAGATCCTGCCGATCGGCGCCAGCATGTTTGCTCGCATTATCGAGAAACGCCTGCCGGTAGGTGCCCATGCATAAGCTCAAGCCGAACGCGATCACATCGTTGCATGACCTCTCGGCCGTCGACCTGCTCGCCGGCTATCGCGCCAAACAATTCTCGCCGTCGGAGGTGCTGGACGAGGTGATCGCCCATGTCGCGGCCTGGGAGCCGCACATCAAGGCGCTCTATCTCTACGATCCCGATGCCGCGAAGAAAGTGGCGAAGGCCTCGACCGAACGCTGGCAACAGGGCGAGCCCGTCGGCACGCTCGACGGCGTCCCCGCCACCATCAAGGATAACGTCGCGACCAAGGACCAGCCGGTGCCGCTCGGTTCAGCGAGCGTCAAGCTCGCGCCGGCGGTGAAGGACGCGCCACCGGCGGCGCGGCTGCGCGAAGCGGGCGCGGTGATCTTCTCCAAGACCACGATGCCTGACTACGGCATGCTGTCGTCGGGCCTGTCCTCGTTCCATCCCCTCACCCGCAATCCCTGGGACCTCGGCAAGAATCCCGGCGGATCCAGCTCCGGCGCGGGTGCCGCGGGCGCGGCCGGCTATGGCCCGCTGCATCTCGGCACCGACATCGGCGGCTCCGTGCGCCTGCCGGCATGCTGGAACGGTCTCGTCGCGCTGAAGCCGAGCCTCGGGCGCATTCCGATCGATCCGCCCTATGTCGGCCGCGTCGCTGGCCCGATGACCCGCACCGTCGATGACGCCGCGCTGATGATGAGCGTGCTGTCGCGCCCCGACCGCCGCGACGGCATGAGCCTGCCGGCGCTGGAGGTGAACTGGAAGGCGCTGGAGAAATCGCCGCGCAAGCTGCGCATCGGCCTGATGCTCGATCTCGGCGTCGGCCAGAAGCTGGAGAAGGACGTCCGCGACGTCGCGGTGAAGGCCGCCAAGGCGTTCGAATCCGCCGGCGCCGTCGTCACCGAAGTCGACGGCATCCTCACCCCAGAGATGCTCGAAGGCCTCGACAATTTCTGGCGCGCGCGGATGTGGGATGATCTCTCGAAACTTCCCGCCGCCGAGCGCGACAAGACGCTGCCCTACATCCTCAAATGGGGCGAGGCCGGCGCGAAGCTTTCCGGCGTCGACGTCATCAGAGGCTTCAACATGACGATGGCGATCCGCGCCGCCGCGGCAAAGCTGTTCTGCGAGTTCGACTATGTGCTCTCGCCGGTATCGCCGGTGGTGAACTTCCCGGCTGAGTTCGCCTCCCCGCTCAACGATCCCGCAAAGCCGTTCGAGCACATCTGCTATACCGTGCCGTGGAATATGTCGGAGAACCCGGCCGTCTCGGTCAATGGCGGCTACGACAAGAAGGGTTTCCCAATCGGCGTGCAGATCGTCGGCCGCCGCTTCGACGACATCGGCGTGCTCGGCATGGCCAAGGCCTTCGAAGGCCTGCGGGGTGCGCAGAAGCCGTGGCCTACGCCGCCAAAGAAATAGCGCCTCGATAGCGTCTGAACACAATCGCCATGGCCGGGCTTGTCCCGGCCATCCACGTTCTTACACTGTCGCCAGAAAGACGTGGGTGCCCGGGACAAGGCCGGGCATGACGATGCCTTTGAATTCGACACCAACAATAACGCGGAGAGGAAACCGTCCATGGCATATGAGACGATCAAGTACGAGGTCGCCGAGCAGATCCTCACCATCACGCTGAACCGCCCCGACAAGCTCAACGCCTTCAACGGCCAGATGCAGCAGGAGCTGATCGACGCGTTCGACGCGGCCGACAAGGATGACGACATCCGCGCGATCATCGTCACCGGCGCAGGCCGTGGCTTCTGCGCCGGCGCCGATCTCTCCTCCGGTGCCAATACGTTCGATCGCGACGCGCGCCGTGGGCCGGTGAAGCGACTCGCCGACGGCAAGGTCGATTACAGCGATCCGCAGGTGCGCGACGGCGGCGGCCAGGTGACGCTGCGCATCTTCAACTGCCTCAAGCCCGTGATCGCCGCGGTGAACGGCCCGGCCGTCGGCATAGGCGTCACGATGCAGCTTGCGATGGATATCCGCATTGCGTCGGACGCCGCACGCTTCGGCTTCGTGTTCTCCCAGCGCGGCATCGTGCCGGAGGCAGCATCGAGCTGGTTCCTGCCGCGCATCGTCGGCATCTCGCAGGCGCTGGAATGGTGCTACACCGGCCGCGTGTTCCCGGCGCAGGAGGCACTCGCCGGCCGCCTCGTGAGCAAGGTGGTGCCGCCGGATGATCTGCTGCCGACCGCACGTACGCTCGCCAAGGAGATCGCCGCCAAGACTGCGCCGGTGTCGGTCGCGCTGATCCGCCAGATGATGTGGCGCATGATGGGGGCCGACGATCCAATGGAAGCCCACAAGGTCGACAGCCGCGGCATCTACGCCCGCGGCCGCTCCGACGACGTCAAGGAAGGCGTGGTGTCGTTCCTGGAGAAGCGCCCGGCGCAGTTCAAGAACAAGGTCTCCTCGGACATGCCCGACTATTTCCCGTGGTGGCAGGAGCGCGACTATAAGTGAGCGACGCGCGCGATGGCGTGGTGCTGCTGCACGGCATCAGCCGGACGGCGCGCTCGTTCCGCAAGATGGAGCTGGCGCTGCAACGCGCCGGCTATGCAACGCTCAATCTCGACTATGCCAGCCGGCGCAAGCCGCTCGAGGCGCTGACGGAGGACATCCATCCGGCGATCGAGCTGTTCGCCGGCGGCGTCACCGGCGTGGTGCATTTCGTCTGCCATTCCATGGGCGGCCTGCTCGCCCGCGCCTATCTCGCCAAGCACCGGCCGCCACGCCTCGGCCGCGTCGTGATGCTGGGCACGCCGAACGGCGGCAGCGAGATCGCCGACCGCCTGAAGGACCTCAAAGCCTATCGTGCCTTCTTCGGCCCTGCCGGCCAGCAGCTTGGTACAAAGCGCGATGCGGCGATGGTGGCGCTGTTGCCTGCGATCGATTATCCGATCGGCATCATCGCCGGCAATCGCTCGATCTACCCAATCAGTTCGATCGGCCTGCCGCGGCCGCATGATGGGCGTGTGTCTGTTACCAACACCAGGCTCGACGGCATGGCCGACCACATCGTGATCCGGACGTCGCATCCCTGGCTGGTGAGGAATGGCGAAGCGATCGCGCAGACGATGGCGTTCCTGCGGGATGGGAGGTTTCACGCAAATTCGTAGGATGGGCAAAGCGAAGCGTGCCCACCATTCTCGGCGTGCTCGTGATGGTGGGCACGTCGCTTACGCTCCTTTGCCCACCCTACGCTCTTCGCAACGACAGGACTACCGCATCATCAACGCCACGCGGCCGATCGCCTTGCGTTCGACCAGCAGCCGCATCGCCTTCGCATAATCTTCCAGTGGCAAGCGGTACGAGATGTTCGGCCGCACCTTGCCGGCCTCGGCCCATTCGCTCAGCGCCTTGATCCTGACCTCGCCGAGATCAGGATCCTTCCGCACCGCCTCGCCGGCGCGGACGCCGAGCACGCTGGCGCCTTTGATCATCAGCAGATTGGTTTTTGCCAAGCCAACACCGCCGGTGAAACCGATCACGAGAATGCGCGCGCCCCAGTTGATGCAGCGCATCGAGCTTTCAAACACCTCACCGCCGACGGGATCGAACACGACGTCCGCGCCCCGGCCGTCGGTCAGGCGCTTCACGGCATCACGAAACGGCTCGCGGTCGTAACGCACGAGATGGTCGGCGCCGCGGCCTTTCGCGATCGCGAGCTTCTCGTCGCTGGAGGCGGTGGCGATGACGGTGGCGCCGAGCAGCTTGCCGATCTCGACAGCCGCCAGCCCCACGCCGCCGCCGGCGCCGTGCACCAGCAGCACCTCACCCGGCTTGAGCTGCCCGCGGTCGATCAGCGCGTGATAGGCGGTGCCGTGCGCGGCGAGGAACGTCGCGCCTTCCGCGTAGTCGAAGGTCGAGGGAATCTTCACGAGTTGCGACGGCACCGCGACCGCCTCGTCGCAATAGGCGCCGAAGCGCATCTTGACGATCACCTTGTCGCCGACGCTGACGCCTGCGGCCTCGTTGACCTCGACGACATCGCCCGCGGCTTCCGAGCCCGGCGTGAACGGCAGTGGCGGCTTGAGCTGATACTCGCCAGCCGCCATCAGGATGTCGGGAAAGTTGATCCCGGCAGCGCGGATCGCGACGCGGACCTCGCCCAGCTTCAGCGGCGCGGAGGCAAAGCTCTCCAGCTGCAGGCGCTCGGGCGGGCCGAGCTCGCGGCAAATAACGGCTTTCGGCATCAGGCGGCCTTCGCCTTCAGCCGCAGCAACGCCTCGCGGATCAGCGGCAGGCGGTCATTGCCGAAATACATGTCGGTCTTGCCGACGAAGATGGTCGGCGAGCCGAAGCCACCGCGCGCCACCACCTCCTCGGTGTTGGCCTTGAGCTGGTCCTTGATCGCCTGGTCACCGATGCCGGCAAGGAATTGTTGCGGATCGATCCCGACCTTGCCGCAAATCTCGCTCAGCACCGCATCCTGCGAGATGTCCTTGTCGTCGCCCCAATAGGCGGCGAATACCGCGCGCGCAAACGGCACCATCGCCTCGTTGCCGAGCAGGATGCAGCCGCGCATCGCCTTGACGCTGTTCACCGGAAACACCGTCGGCGGCATCTTGATCGCAAGCCCCGCCGAACGCGCCCAGTCGGCGAGATCCTTCTTCATGTAGCGCGCCTTCAGCGGCACCGGCGTCTCGCGCTGGGCGTAGACCGAGGGATTAACGGTGTTGAAGATGCCGCCAACCAGGATCGGCCGCCAGATGATCTCGGCGCCGAGCTCTTTCGCCAGCGGCTGAATGTTGTGCCAGGCGAGATAGGTCCAGGGGCTGGAACAGTCGAAGAAAAATTCGATCATGGCGTTTCCTTTTGCTTCGTTTTTTATCCCTCATCCTGAGGAGCGCGAAGCGCGTCTCGAAGGATGCGGGCCCGTCTGTGGCCTCGTGGTTCGAGACGGCGCTTCGCGCCTCCTCACCATGAGGGGTGAGAGTGTCACGTCTTCCCAATCAATTCCTTCGCCTTCGCGCCGAACATGTTCTTCCGCGCTTCCTCGTCGAACGGCTCCTTGACGAACTTGCCGATCGCCAACCCCGCCTGCACCCGCGGCCGGGCGCGCACGGTCGCGTACCAGCGCCTGGCGTTCGGATAGTCGTCGAGCGTGAAGCCCTGCGCCTTGTGGGTCATGGTCCAGGGGAAGCAGGCGATGTCGGCGATCGAATACTCATCACCGGCGATATAGGCGCCGGTCTTGCCGAGCTGGCGGTCGAGCACGCCATAGAGCCGCGCGGTTTCGTCGCGGTAGCGTTCGATCGCGTAGGGAATTTTCTCGGCGGCATAGAGCGCGAAATGGCCATGCTGGCCGAGCATGGGCCCGAGTCCACCCATTTGCCACATCACCCATTGGATGACGTTCGACCGCGCACGCAGCTCTGCGGGGAGGAAGCGGCCGGTCTTGTCGGCGAGATAGATCAGGATCGCGCCGGTCTCGAACACCGAGAACGGTCCGCCGCCGTCGGCGGGCGCGTGGTCGACGATCGCGGGGATGCGGTTGTTCGGGCTGATCGCCAGGAATTCGGTGCGGAACTGCTCGCCTGCGCGGATGTTGACCGGGATCACCCGATAGGGCAGCCCCAGTTCCTCCAGCATGATCGAGATCTTCCAGCCGTTCGGCGTCGGCGCGTAGTGCAGGTCGATCATGAGTTTCCTTAAGGGCTCCCTATTCCCGCATCACAGGACTTTTGTTTTCTGTACCTCGACCATAAGACATGGCAGACAGGCGCTCAATCATATCCGTCCGGGAGGCTCCCATGCTGTTTCCAACCACGATCGCAGGCTCGCTGCCGAAGCCGGAATGGCTGGCCGAGCCGAACATCCTGTGGGCGCCCTGGAAGGCGCAGGGCGACGAGCTCGCCCGCGCCAAGCGCGACGCCACCGTGCTCGCGGTGAAGATCCAGGAGGACGCCGGCATCGACATCGTCACCGAGGGCGAGCAGGCGCGCCAGCATTTCGTTCACGGTTTCCTGGAGAAGATCGAGGGTATCGATTTCGCCCACAAGGTCGAGATGGGCATCCGGAAAGATCGCTACAAGGCGATGGTACCGCAGGTCGTCGCCCCGCTGCAGCTCAAGGGCCGTGTTCATGCCGGCGAAGCGCTGACCGCGCGGGCACACACCAGGAACAGGCTGAAGTTCACCCTGCCCGGCCCGATGACCATCATCGACACCATCTCCGATCAATATTACGGGGACCGCGTCAAGATGGCGTTCGCCTTCGCCGAGCTGTTGAACCAGGAGGCCAAGGCGCTGCAGGCCGACGGCGTCGACATGATCCAGTTCGACGAGCCCGCCTTCAACGTCTACATGGACGAGGTGCGCGACTGGGGCATCAAGGCGCTGGAGCGCGCCGCCGAGGGCCTGACCTGCGCCACCGCCGTGCACATCTGTTACGGCTACGGCATCAAGGCCAACACCGACTGGAAGCAGACGCTCGGCAGCGAGTGGCGGCAATACGAAGAGACCTTCCCGGTGATCGACAAGAGCACGATCCAGCAGGTCGCGATCGAATGCCGGAATTCGAAGGTGCCGATCGAACTGCTCGGCGCCCTGCCGGCCAAGATCGTGCAGGCCGGCGTGATCGACGTCGCCAGCGACGAGGTCGAAACTCCCGAGGATGTCGTTCAGGTGATCGAGGCGGTCGCCAGGCACGTGCCGAAGAGCAACATCATCGCGACCACCAATTGCGGCATGGCGCCGATGCGGCGGGATATTGCCGAGGCCAAGCTGCTGGCGCTGGGCGCCGGCGCCAAGCTGGCCAGGCAACGGCTTGGCTGATGCGCGTTCGGCCGGCGGCAGCACTTGTCCTGCTGATCGCAGCCTCGCCCGCTCTTGCCGGCGAGCGCGATCAGCTCAATGCCTGCAAGACGCTGATTGCAGCACATCCGGCCGGAGCGCCGGAGACGCCGGACGTGGCGCGCTGCCGCCAGATCATCAAGGAATGGACGCTGCGGGACTCCCGCAGGTCGGTCGACGAGAACGGTGAGCCGCTGCGCTAGGCCGACGCGGTCGGATGCAGCACAGGCCGATAGCCGGCCTGAAATGTGCGGACCGTTGACGGTGGCGTCAACAACAGCGCTGCACCATCAACCTCGGCCCGCCGATATCCATCGAACGACCATCGCAACGTCTTGCCGCCGGTGACGAGATAGCTCTCACCATCCGCCTGCACCATCGCGCCGTCGGGCAACTCCTGCATCGGCATCGGCAACGGATGCAGCCGCTTCTTGCCGCGGTCGAGCCTTTCCGCATGCAACACCGCATCCATCGCCTTGGCGCTGATGCCGCTCACACCATTGCCCTCTTCCCACGCGGCACGGAATCGTTTGGCATCCTCGCGGCGGCAGAAGAAGCATGGCCGGTGACCGGCAGCGAACGCCGTGGCCTCGTCGAGGAAAAACAGCTCGGTCCAGCTCCGCTTGCTCATCACCTTGCGCCGCCAACCGCGGAATTCGCAGAGGCAGGTGATCCAGGCCGGCGTCGACCAGCGCTTGCTCAGCAGCGTCCTGGTTGCGGGATCGTGGATGATGCCGCGATTGCCGGTGAAGGTGCCGCGCTGCGGCGTCGCGACGATCTCGCCTGCGGGCGTGACGCGGTTCTGCAGCGGCATTATTTGCCTTGCGCGGCGACGCGCATCTTCCACAGATTCCAGACCCGGTCGAGCACCTGCAGATTGATTGCATCAGCCTTGGCGCCTTCGGCTGCGGTCAGATAGTTCACCTCGCCGCCCAGCGCGATCGCCTGCGACTGCAGCCGCGCGTTGACGTCGGTGTAATAGGCGCGAAACACCGCGACCTTCACCGACGGTCCGACCGCGGCATCGCCATGGCCGCGCATCAACACCACCGCCTTGTCGCCGAGCGCAGCTGCCAGCGTCCTGCCGATCTCGGCATTGCGCACCAGCATGTCGGTCTCGCCGAACTCTTTCCTTATATCCCAGACCGGCGTGCCAGCGGCGAGGAACGCGGCGTTGTGGAACACCGGCCGCAACGCGACCTGGCTGACGGTGAACGGGATCACGCCCGGCGAATGCGTGTGCACCACGGCCATCACGTCCGGTCGCGCCTTGTAGATTTCGCTGTGGATGAAGCGCTCGAGGAAAACGCTGCGTCCCTTGGCGTCGACGGCATTGCCGTCGAGGTCGAACTCCATGATATCGCCTGATGTGACGAGCGCCGGCGCCAGCGAGCGCGCCATCAGGAAATGATTGGGATTGGCGGGATCGCGCGCGCTGACGTGGCCAAAGCCGTCGAGCACGCCGAACTCGGCCAGCACGCGGCTGCCGGTTACGATGTCCTCGACGACGGCCGCGTCCTGGCTCCGCGCCTCGGCGACACCGAGCAGCGCACACAGCGCGACCAGGACGCCGCGTCGTGCCTGCCGTGCCAACCGCGCGCGTCCCGTCATTGACAATGCCCTACGCCGCCCCGTCGCGGATCGGCGGCTGGAACGACAGTGCAGTGTCCCAGGGGAAGAAGATCCAGGTGTCCTGCGAGACCTCGGTGATGAAGGTGTCGACCAGCGGACGCCCCTTGGGCTTGGCGTAGACGGTGGCGAAATGCGCGTCCGGCATCATCTCGCGGACCAGCTTGCCGGTCTTGCCGGTGTCAACGAGGTCATCGACGATCAAGAGCCCCTTGCCGGTGCCGCCGCCGAGCCTGGCGGTGTCTGCCGAGATGCCCTTGAGCACCTTGAGGTCGCCCTGCTTGTCGTGGTCGTAGCTCGCGATGCAGACGGTATCGATGATGCGCACGCCGAGCTCGCGCGCCACGATCGCCGCCGGCACCAACCCGCCGCGGGTGATCGCGATCACCGCATGGAACGGACCGACCTCGTTGAGCCGCCAGGTCAGCGCCCGGCAGTCCCGGTGAAACTGGTCCCACGACACCGGAAAGGCCCTGCCGGCCCGCTCCTGCGCACTGAGGGTGGTATCTGAAGCCATATCTCTCTCCAAAAAATCCGGCTGGCCGCCTTAAGCCTTCGCATGAAGCTTGGCCAGCATTTCCTTCACGGCCCCCATCGCAGCCGCGAGCTTGTCCGGATCGCGCGAACGCACCACCAGATTGGTGTTCGGCTTCATGTCCTCGTCCATGAACGGATAGCTGCCGATGATGGTGTCGGGATGCGCTTCGGCGATCGCCCGCAGCGGGCCGCCGATGTCGCCCTCGCGCGAATTGGCGCGCACCGAGTCCGACAGCATGCGCACACCGGATTTCAGGCGGGGCGCCACGATGTCCATCATCGCCTGCATAATCGAGGGGATGCCGGCCATCACGATGACGTTGTCGAGCTTGAAGCCGGGCGCCAGGATAGTCGCGCTCTGGATCAGCTCGGCGCCATCGGGCACGCGGGCCATGCGCAGCCGCGCCTCGTTCAGATCCTGCTCGCTCCAGCGCTCGCGAAACCGTGCCACCACTTCGGGATGGTGATCGATCTTGACCCCGAACGCCTTGGCCACGCTGTCGGCGGTGATGTCGTCATGGGTCGGCCCGATGCCGCCGGTGGTGAAGACATAGGTGTAGCGATGCCGCAGTGCATCAAGGGCCGCGACGATGTCGCTCTCATCATCGGCGACGACGCGGACTTCCTTCAGGTCGATGCCGATGTTGGTCAGGTACTCGGCGATGAAGCCGATATTCTTGTCCTTGGTCCGGCCGGACAGGATCTCGTCGCCGATCACCAATATGCCCGCCGTGACGATCTCGCTCATGGTTCACTTCCTTCTTCCATTCCCCGACATTGCCGCCACAACGCCTTGATGTCACGGGGTTTTGCCGCACAAATAAGCACGGCCCCGCCGGTTTTTCAGGCAGCCCTTCGGCCCGTTCCCCGCAAATGCCTTCAGCCAGTGCATATCGCGCTGGCCCGGGCCTTGCTACCACCCCTTGAAGTCATGCAGTGTATCGAACGACCTCGAGGGGCAGTCAGGATTTATGGCAGTTGCGTTCGATGAGATGAACGGGCTCGGCGAGGCAGATCTCCGCCCGGCCTATCAGGAGCTCTCCCGCTGGCTCAAGGAAGTGCCGCCGGATGCGCTCGAATATCGCCGCCAGGAAGCGGAGCTCCTGTTCCGCCGGATCGGCATCACCTTCGCGGTTTATGGCGACTCGGAAGCCCAGGAGCGGTTGATCCCCTTCGACGTGATCCCGCGAATCATGTCGGCCAAGGAATGGACCATCCTGGAAAAGGGCCTGAAGCAGCGCGTGCTCGCGCTCAACATGTTCCTCAAGGACATCTATCACGGCCGCGACATCCTGCGCGCCAACATCATCCCGGAAGACCTGATCTTCCAGAACCCGGTGTTCCGGCCCGAGATGAACGGCCAGGCCGTGCCGCACGACGTCTATGTCCACATCGCCGGCATCGACATCATCCGCACCGATCCGGAAAACTTCATCGTGCTGGAGGACAACGCCCGCACGCCGTCCGGCGTATCCTACATGCTGGAAAACCGCGAGATCATGATGCGGCTGTTTCCGGACCTGTTCGCACGGCACCGCGTGGCGCCGGTCGAGCGCTATCCGGACGAACTGCTGTCGGCCTTGCGCTCGGTTGCACCGCTCTCCGCCTCCGCCGAGCCGACCGTCGCGTTGATGACGCCCGGCGTCTACAACTCCGCTTATTACGAGCACTCCTTCCTCGCCGACAAGCTCGGCATCGAGCTGGTCGAGGGCCGCGACCTCGTCGTCAAGAACGATGAGGTGTTCATGCGCACCACCGAGGGACTGAAGCGCGTCGACGTGATCTATCGCCGCGTCGACGACGACTTCCTCGATCCCCTCACCTTCCGCCCGGACTCCGCGCTCGGCGTTCCCGGCCTGATGTCGGCCTATGCCGCAGGGAACATCACGCTGGCGAATGCGGTCGGCACCGGCATCGCCGACGACAAGGCGATCTACTCCTACATGCCCGATGTCGTGAAATTCTATCTCGGCGAGGAGCCGATCCTGAAAAACGTGCAGACCTGGCGCTGCCGCGAGCCGCAGGATCTCTCCTATGTGCTCGACAATCTCGGCGATCTCGTCGTCAAGGAAGTGCACGGCTCCGGCGGCTACGGCATGCTGATCGGCCCGGCCGCGACGAAAGCGACCATCGAGGCGTTCCGCGACAAGCTCAAGCGCGAGCCGGAAGGCTTCATCGCCCAGCCGACGCTGGCGCTGTCGACCTGCCCGACCTGCACCGAGAAGGGCCTCGCCCCCCGCCATGTCGATTTGCGGCCGTTCGTGCTGACCGGCAGCAAGAGCACCACGATCGTGCCGGGCGGACTGACCCGCGTGGCGCTGAAGGAAGGTTCGCTGGTGGTCAATTCGAGCCAGGGCGGCGGCACCAAGGACACCTGGATTCTGAGCGAGTAAACCGAGCATGCTGTCGCGTACTGCCGAAAACCTGTTCTGGCTGGCCCGCTACGTCGAGCGCGCCGAATATCTCGCCCGCACCATCGATGCGACCCTGCGCGTCACGGCTCTGCCCGCCGCCTATATCGGCAAGACCAATGAATGGGATTCCGCGCTGCTCACCGCCGGCGTCGGGCCGGCTTTCTACGAGCACTACAAGGAAGCCAACGAGGCCAGTGTCGTCGAGTATCTGTCGTTCTCGGACGAAAATCCCTCCTCGATCAAGAACTGCATCGAGGCGGCGCGGCTGAACTCGCGCTCGGTGCGCACAGCACTGACATCGGAGATGTGGGACACCATCAACTCGGCCTGGATCGAGCTGCAGGGCGTCTGGAGCAAGGGCGGCACCGGCAACCGCGAGGAGCTGGCGAAATTCCTGCGCTTCGTTCAGGAGACCTCGCTGCGCTTCGACGGCTCGGCCTATCGGACCATGCTGCGCAACGACGCCTACTGGTTCTCGCGGCTCGGCGTCCATCTCGAGCGCGCCGACAACACCGCGCGCATCCTCGACGTGAAGTATCACGTGCTGCTGCCCGAGGAGGAGCATGTCGGCGGTCCCCTCGACTACTATCAGTGGACCTCGATCCTGCGCTCGGTCTCGGCAACGACAGCCTATCACTGGGTCTATCGCGAGACGCTGAAACCTTGGCTGATCGCGGACTTGCTGATCCTCAACGACACGCTGCCGCGCTCGCTCGCCAGCTGCTACAGCAATCTGGTGCGCAACCTCGACCAGATCGGCGTCGCCTATGGCCGCCAAGGCGCCTCCCAGCGCCACGCCCGCGGCATAAGGAACCGGCTCGAGCACAGCCACATGGACGACATCTTCCAGCACGGCGTGCACGAATTCATCCAGGAATTCATTGCAGACAACTCGCGCCTGGGCGAAATCATCACCAAGCAGTACCTGATCTGATCCGTCATGGCCGGGCAAAAGCGCGGAGCGCGTCTTTAAAGAGACTTTCCCGGTCCTCCACGTCTTGCTATGCCGCTCGAATAAGGGCGTGGATCCCGGCACGAGGCCGGGTACGACGCCACTAACCTCCTGGTTCAGCCATGCGCCTGCGGATAGCCCATACCACCACCTATCGCTACGAGCCGCCGGCGTCCGGCGTGATCCAGATCCTGCGGATGACGCCCGGCAGCCATGACGGGCAGTATGTCGCGAACTGGCAAATCGATGTCTCGACCGACTCCCGGCTCGACGTCCACGAGGACGCCTTCGGCAACGTCACCCATGTCTTGACCTATGGGTCGATCGCCGACCTCACGATCCATGTCGAAGGCCTGGTCGAGACCCACGACACCGGCGGCGTGCTGCGCGGCACCGACGAGCGCTTCCCGCCGAGCCTGTTCCTGCGCGCGACATCGCTGACCGAGGTCAATCCGGCGATGGCGAGTTTCGTGCGCGAGCTGCGCTCCGAGGCGACCGGCGACACGCTCGGCTTCCTGCATGCGCTGATGGTGCAGCTCAACGAGCACATGACGTTCGACGAAGACCCGACCAACAGCGGCACCTCGGCGGCGGAAGCCTTCGCACTGAAGCGCGGCGTCTGCCAGGACTACGCGCATATCTTCATCGCCTGCGCGCGCGCCGGCGGCGTCCCGGCCCGCTTCGTCTCGGGCCATTTCCTGCGCTCCGACGGCATGGTCAACCAGCAGGCCGGCCACGCCTGGGCGGAAGCCTATGTTCCCGATCTCGGCTGGGTCGGCTTCGACGCCGCCAACGGCATCTGCACCACCGACGCCCATGCCCGCGTCGCCATCGGCCTCGACTATCTCGGCGCCGCCCCCGTCCGCGGCACCCGCTATGGCGGCGGCGCGGAAACGCTGACGGTCGCAGTGAAGGTCGACCAGGCCGGCCGGCCCGGTCAGTGGCAGAGCCAGACGCAGTCGTAAAGCTCACATCTCGCCATCGTTATTTCGCGGCTTGCACCGAAGCCGTAGGGTGGGCAAAGCGACTTGTCCGCTGTAGCTCGGCGAGCGAAGGCGGAAGCGTGCCCACCATCGCGAGCACGCCGAGAATGGTGGGCACGTCGCTGCGCTCCTTTGCCCACCCTACGCAGCTAGCGAGACTGATCATGGCGACCGTAAAACTGCTTTCAGACGACGAGCTCTCGGCGGAGGCACGCGCCGTCTTCGAAGACATCCGAAACGTGCGGAAGTCGGACTTCGTCAACAATTTCTGGCGCGCGCTCGCGCACGACCCAAAGACCCTGCGCCGCACCTGGGAGAGCATCAAGGAGGTGATGGCCCCCGGCGCGCTCGATCCGAAGGTCAAGGAGATGCTCTACGTGGCGGTCTCGATCGCCCATGGCTGCAGTTACTGCATTCATTCGCATACCGCAGCCGCGCGCGCGAAAGGCATGACGGACGCCGAATATCAGGAGATGCTGGCGATCGTCGGCATGGCCGCGGAGACCAACCGCCTGGTCACCGCGTTGGGCGTGCCTGTCGATGAGGCGTTCCTGATCGATACGTCCAAAGAAATGTAGGGTGGGCAAAGGAGCGCAGCGACGTGCCCACCATCACGAGCACGCCGTAGCTGGTGGGCACGGCGCAAGCGCGCCTTTGCCCACCCTACGCAGCCACGCATCTGTCACTTATCCAGCCACACGTCCTCGAAGCGCAGATTGTTGTACTGGCTGCTTTCGTGCGGATGAAAATTCTTCACATAGGGCTGCCAGCAATTGCCGGCGGCCGAGTGCAGGATGATCGGGCGCGCGGCATCGTCGACCAGGAGGCGCTCGATGTCGAACACGATTCTGCGCCGCTTCTCCTTGTCGAGCTCGCGCGATTGCGCGGCGATGAGCCTGTCGACCTCGGCATTGCAATACTGGGTGTAGTTGCGCTCGGAGTTGCAGCTGTAGTTCTCGACCAGATTGCCGTCGGGGTCGTCGACGCTGACGCCGGTGACGTTGAGGCCGATGGTGTAGTCCTTGCGCTGCAATTTCGCGTACCAACGCGGCGTGTCGAGGATATCGAGCTCGCCTGTGATGTAGATCTTCTTCAGCTGGTCGGCGAGGATCACGGCGGGATCGCGATAGGTCGGCAGATTGCGGGTCTGGATCTTGATCGGCAGCGTCTTGCTCTCGCTGTAGCCGAGCTTCTGCATGATGGCTTGCGCCTCAGCGAGGTTCTTCGCGGCATCGGGGCCATAGCCGGGCAAGGTCGCCATCACGTCGTCGGGCAGGCCCCACTCGCCCTCGGGCTTCGCCAGCATGGCGCCGCCGAGTCGCGCATTGCCTTCCATCAGGATCGTATTGAACGCCTTGCGGTCGAGTGCCAGCGACATCGCACGCCTGATCTCGGCATTGTCGAACGGCGGGTTGACGCGGTTGACCAGCAGATTGATCTGCGTATTGGTCGACGTCATCTCGCAGATCGCGCTCGGCGCCCGCGCCTTGACGTCCTTCATCAGGGGCACGCTGACATCGGAGGGAAAGGTGATGTCGTAGTCGCCGGTCGCAAACGCCAGCATCCGCGTCGCGCGGCTGTCGATGGTGCGCACCGAGATCTCGTCGAGATATGGCCGGTCCTTCTTGAAGTAATCGGGATTGCGCACCAGGCGGATGGAATCGCCGCGCTTGAACTCGACGAATTTGAACGGGCCGGTGCCGATGGGCTTGGTCCGCATCACCTGCTGCGGCACGTGGCAGGGATAGACCGCCGAGAAGGCGCTGGCGAGCAGCGCCAGCAGGCCCGGCTGCGGCTCCGACAGCTCGAACGTCGCCTCATGGTCACCGTTGATGCTGACGTCCTGCAGCTTCGAGTACCAGACCTTTCGCGGATTGCGCTTGAAGTCCTGGGTCTCAGCCTTGCCGATCACCATCCGCCAGGTGCACTGCACGTCTCTGGCCGTGAATGGCTGGCCGTCATGCCATTTCACGCCCTGCCGCAGCTTGAAGGTCAGCTTCGTGTTGGTGGAATCCCACGACCAGCTCTCGGCGAGATCCGGGATCACAGTGTCGATAGTCTCGTGCGGCTTGGCCGGATCGAACACGACGAGATTGTTGAAGACAGCGGCGAACGGCATCACCGAGGCGATGGTCGACTCTTCCAGCAGCGAGGTCGAGGGCGGATTGTCGTTGTGATAAAGCCGCAGCGTGCCGCCCTTCTTCTGCGCGGCAACCGGGCCTGCGGCCAACAGCATCACGCCAAGCATCGCGACCGACGCAGCCAGTCTGAGCGTTATTCTCGCCTCCCGGAATTTTCTGTTTTCTTGTCGTACATGCAGTCGAGCACACGCCGCGATGCATCGCAATCACGGGAGAGCCTTGTCATTGCCGGATGCGCTGCACGCAGATCGCGACGCTGTGGCGCAGCCGCGTACCACCAGGGTTCCGCACCGCCGATGAACCTCGCCGGCGGCTACGGCCACTAAGGCGAGACAACCCTTTGGTAGAAGCCTTTCGCGATGACCGCCACGCAAGTGCAATCCCGCCGCCTCGGCTCGATCGGCAGCATCATCGGCCTCCTGGCCCTGATCGCCGCCGTACTGCCGCATTGGGTGCTGCCGGTGATCTATCCGCCGCCGCCGGTCGACAAGGTCGTCGTCGACACCGGTCACAAGATCAAGGATCGCATCATCGCCCGCGTGAAGGGCGTCGAGTATCAGGAGCCGCAGCAGGAGAAGCCGGTCCGCCGGACCCTGAGCGACAGCCTCTCCATCACCGCGATCTCGCTCGGCCTGCTCGCCATCATCCTTGCGGTGCTTGCCCTGATCTTCCGCGAGGAACGGCTGCTGGCCGTGGTCTCAGCCGGCCTCGGCATTGGCGCGATCGCCATCGAGGTCTCGTTCTTCTTCATCGGCGTGCTGATCCTGATCGCGATCCTGTACCTGATCGCGAACATCATCAATCTGTTCTGAAGCTAGTACGAACAATTGCGATAATCGGACGCTTCACAGGCGTCGACCATCTGGCGCGCATGTGACAGCTCGTCAGGCGTCATTGTCTTCGCGACCGCCTGCATCTCGGCCTTCGCCTTGCCGTCGCCGCGCCTGGCCGCCGCGCTGAACCACATGAAGGCCCGGGCCGCGCTTTTGCCGACGCCCTCGCCCTTGCGGTACATCGTCCCCATCTGGGACTGCGCCTTGGGATTGCCGGCCTCCGCCAGCGGCCGGAACAGGCGCATGGCCGGGATGTAATCGCCGCGGTTATAGGCGACCATGCCGTCCTCCCAGGGCCCGGCCGATGCGGCTGTTGAGGTCATGACAAGGGCGGCCGCGATCGCGCCGCTCACGACGATAACTTTCCTCATACGTTTGCCCGCCTCTTCCCATCGCCTTTTACCTCATCCGCGGCCTATCTCGCCACGGGAATTGGGGTTGGATGCCCCGACGAAATTGGCTATCAGTCGGGCGCCGAGACCTTCGGACGTTCGGGGACTGGAAATGACCTATTGCTGCGGAATCCTGGTGCGCGACGGCCTCGTCATGATCGCCGACACCCGCACCAATGCCGGCCTCGACAACGTCTCGACCTTCCGCAAGCTGCACATCTTCTCCAATCCCGGCGAGCGCATCATGGCGGTCGCCAGCGCCGGCAATCTGGCGATCAGCCAGTCGGTGCTGTCGACCTTGACCGAAGGCATGGAAAACCCCGACACCGGCGAGCTCGAGACCCTGATGAACGCGCCGACCATGTTCCAGGCCGCGCAGCGCATCGGCCGCGCCATCCGCGCGGTGCATGCCACCGAAGGTGAAGCCCTGAAGTCGGAAGACGTCTCATTTGACGTCTCGTTCCTGTTCGGCGGCCAGATCAAGGGCTCCAAGATGCGCCTGTTCATGGTCTACACGGCCGGCAACTTCATCGAATGCACCACCGACACGCCGTATTTGCAGATCGGCGAGCACAAATACGGCAAGCCGGTGCTCGACCGCGCCATGCATTACGACGTTGAGCTCTATGAGGCGCTGAAGACCGGGCTGATCTCGATGGATTCGACGATGCGCTCCAATCTCGGCGTCGGCCTGCCGATCGACGTGCTGCTGGTGCGCACCGATGCCTGCGAGGCCGACCTCAACCACCGCATCGAGGCCGGCGAGCCCTATTTCCACGATCTGCGCTCGCGCTGGTCGGCGGCGCTGCGCGCGGCGCATCAGAACATTCCACGTCCACCCTACAAGAACGAAACCGAAGCAAAAGCCAAATAAGCAGAGGAAACCAAATGGCCGAAGCAACCCAGAAGATCGCGCTCGTCACCGGTGCCGGCACCGGCGTCGGACGCGCAGCCTCGCTCGCGCTGATGAACGCGGGCTACACCGTCGTCCTGGTCGGACGCCGCATGGAAATGCTGGAGGAAACCAAGAAGCTCGGCGACAACATCGGCAAGAGCCTGTGCGTCTCCGCCGACATGACGAGCCCCGCATCGATCGCGGCGCTGTTCCAGAAGGTGAAGGACACCTATGGCCGGCTCGACGTGCTCTTCAACAATGCCGGCATGGGCGCGCCCGCGGTGAACTTCGAGGATCTCTCGCTCGAGCAGTGGCAGGCGGTGGTCAACACCAACCTCACTGGCCCGTTCCTGTGCACCCAGCACGCCTTCCGCATCATGAAGGACCAGACCCCGCGCGGCGGCCGCATCATCAACAACGGCTCGATCTCGGCGCACGCGCCGCGACCGTTTTCGGCAGCCTACACCTCGACCAAGCACGCCATCACCGGCCTCACCAAGTCGAGCAACCTCGACGGCCGCATGTACGACATCGCGGTCGGCCAGGTCGACATCGGCAACGCCGCAACGCCGATGACCGATCGCATGGTCAACGGCCCCGGCGTGCTGCAGCCCGACGGCACCACCAAGCACGAGCCGCGCATGGATGCGAAGGCGGTCGGCGATGCCGTCGCCTACATGGCGAGCCTGCCGCTCGACGCCAACGTGCTGACCATGACGGTCATGGCCACCAAGATGCCGTTCGTCGGACGGGGCTGATCTTCGCCCCCACTGCGGAAGGGCGATCACGTCGTCATGGCCGGGCATAGCCGTCCGAAGGACGGCGTGCCTTCCGCTCGCCTATGCCCGGCCATCCCCGCCGCTCCCTGGGCGCTCTGCCAAAATATCGAAAACAACCCCATGCACTGTAGCCGGCGGCTGCCGCTGTTCGCCACGGCAACTTGAAACGTCGGGCAAATCTGGCCCTTTGCAGGCCGGCCTCACATCAAAAGGTCATGTGCGCTCGAACCTTTTAGGGCAACCCGGTCACAAAGCATCCAAGATGCGATGGAATCGATCCGGTGAAAGCCGAGCGGAACAACATGCGAAAAGCTTTGCTCGCCGTTGCCGGCGCCGCGTTGATGGGGTTGGCCCTGGTCGCCCCCGCCTGCAGCGAGCCCATTGCTGACTACAGCGAGGCGATCAGGCTCGACCCCAAGAATACCATCGCTTATGGCAACCGCGGCATGGTGTACTACGCCAATGGCGACTTCGACCGCGCCATCGCTGACTTCGACGAGGTGATCCGGCTCGATCCCAAGGACGCCATCGCCTATAACAACCGTGGCGCGGCGCGTGCCGCCAGGGGCGATCTCGACCTTGCCACCATCGTCTATTGGACCATCATCGCCGACAGCCGGTGGCCTGTCCCCAAGGCCGTCTTTTCCTACAAGAACAACGGCCTCGGACAACGCCTCAAGGGCGACCTTGGCCTCGCCATTGCTGACTTCAGCGAGGCTGCAAAGCTCGCCCCCAAGGACGCCATCATCTACAGCAACCGTGGCGCCGCGTATGGCGCCGCTGGCGACCTCGACCGCGCCCTCGCCGACTTCAACGAGGCGATCAGGCTCGACCCCGGGAACGCCCAGGCCTTCAACCAGCGCTGTTACGCGCTCGCCATCACCGGCCAAGCGCAACGGGCACTTGCCGATTGCAACGAGTCGCTGCGGCTGCGGTCGGACGATGCCGATACTTTCGACAGTCGCGGCTTTGCTCACCTCAAGCGCGGTCAATTCGACAGCGCCATCGTCGATTACGACTCCGCTCTGAAGCACCATCGGTTGACGGCGAGCTCGCTCTACGGGCGCGGCGTCGCCAAGCTCAAGAACGGCGATCGCACAGGCGGAGCCTCCGACATCGCTGCGGCGAAGGCGATCCAGGCCGACATTGTCGACCAGTTCTCACGCCTCGGAATTCCGGCGACCGAATAGCTCGCGCCGATGCGTCACCCCTTGTCAACCCAATCTGATTAACCCGAGATGACCGCTGTTGGCCCATCGCGACATACTGCGCTGCCGCCCAAACCTGGTCGCCATAGGAGCTCGTGGGACGGAAGTGAACCCGTCACCGGTTCTTGCCAAACGCTTCCGACATGACATGGACCCCGACATCCCTGGCTGCGATCAACCGTCGTTGAAACGCGACCAGGGTTGCCTGTTTGCTATCGGGTGCAAGATCATTGCTCAAGGCAGCGAGGTGATTGTCGGCCTCGTCAAATCGGCCAAGGCGCCGCAGCATCTCGCCCATCAGAAGCCGATCGACGGTGCGCGCTTCCGCGCTCCTGGTCGTGTCGGCAGCATCCACCGCCAGCCGCGCCAGCAATTCATTCGCATAGCGACGATAGCGTTCGCCGGTCGTGCCTTCCGCCATGATGCGGCGAGCGAAATCCGCGGCGCCCTTCGCGGGCTCGCCCGGTGGGTTCGCTCGCGCCCGTTCAACAAGCTCGGCCTGTCCCGCCTCCCACGTCGCCTGCAGCAGCAGGCTGGACACTTGCGGATGCGCTGCGCCGGTGTGCTCCATAATCCAGGCTGCACGGTAGTAAGGCGTCTCGCTCTTGAGGTCCTGATATTCCGGCGACAGGATCAAGGGCCGTAGCTTTTCGAGCTCATCGTCCTCGTACTTCGCCTTGAGGAAGACAAATCCGTTGGTCGGACAGCTCCCGAGCGGCCAGGGACTTTCAATCGCGCCGATCGGCATCCAATCGAGCTGTCTGTCGAACGATGTGCCGGAGTTCTGCGCGCTGAAGCTGAAAGTTACGCCGTCATAGGGACAGGTCATTTCGACGGTGCTTCTGGTCATCGCATGAGCGGCGGATGCGGCGAGAACGCCGCCGGCCAGGGCAAACGCCGCCCAGGATGATAATTTCGATCGCAGGCCCATCGCTCCCTCTGCCAGACGTGGAGACCGATCTTCCGATCCTTCACGATACAATGCAGTTGGGAATACGCCGTTCGTGTGGCGTCTCTAAAACACACGTCCTCCGGGAGCCGGTCTCCTGCCCCGGGCGCAGCGCAGCGTGCAATGCTGCGCTGCTGAACCGGGGCCCATATCTCCATGAGCCGCGATAGGTCCCGGCTCTGCGGCGCACCGCTTCGCGCTGCGCCGCGTCCGGGACACGAAAGTTACTCCAGCCTCTCCACATCCCGCAGCGTCGGGAACAGCTTCATCCAGAGCAATGCGATGCCGACGGTGGCGACGCCGCCGAGGACGGCTGAGGCGACCGTGCCGAGCAGCGCGGCGACGACGCCGCTCTCGAACTGGCCGAGCTGATTGCTGGCATTGATGAACAGGAAATTCACCGCGCCGACGCGGCCGCGCATCTCGTCGGGGGTCGCGAGCTGCACCAGCGAGAAGCGGATCACGACGCTGATCGTGTCGGCGGCGCCGAGCACCGCGAGCGCCAGCACCGACAGCCACATCCATTGCGACAGCGCGAACACGACGGTGGCCACGCCGAACACGATGACGGCCTGGAACATGCGCCGGCCGACATGGCGGTTGATGGTGTGCCGAGCGAGAACCATGGTCATGAACAGCGCCCCGACCGCAGGTGCGGCGCGCAGGATGCCGAGCCCGAGCGGGCCGGTGACGAGGATATCACGGGCATAGATCGGCAGCAGCGCGGTGACGCCGCCGAACAGCACCGCGAACAAATCGAGCGAGATGGTGCCGAGGATCGCCGGATTGCTGCGCACGAACCTCACGCCGGCATAGAGATCGTCCGAAGCGTCGGAGTCTTTCACCACCGCCTGCTGCAGCCGGCCGATGCCGCCGGTCAGCACCATGCCGAACAGCCAGAACACCACCATGATCCCGTAAGCGAGACTCGGCGTGAAGGCATAGGCGAGCCCGCCGAGCGCAGGGCCCGTGATGGTCGCAACCTGCGCGGCGCCGCTGGAGATCGCGGTCGCGCGCTGCAGCGAGCCCTGCGGCGCGATCAGCGGCAACAGCGCCGCGGTCGCCGGGCTTTCGAACGCACCGGCGATCCCGATCACGAAGGTGGCAATGAAGATCTGCACCTCGCTGATCGTGCCGGCGAAGGTGCTGCCCGCGAGAAACAGCGCCGTCGCCGCTTCCGCGAGCTGGCAGGCCTGCACCACGCGTTTGCGCTCGAAGCGATCGGCGGCGTGGCCGGCGACGAAGACGAGCAAGGCGGTGGGGAGAAACTGCACCAGCCCGACCATGCCGAGATCGAAGGCGCTGCCGGTCAGATCATAGATCTGCCAGCCGATCGCGACCGCGCCGATCTGGCTGGAGAAGCGCGACAGGCTGCGCGACAGCAGGAAGAACAGAAACGGTCTGTGCTTCAGGAGATCGCGGGCGCCGACCGGCATCATCGAGGACATGGCCGAGCCGTGGCTGAGCGCCAATGAGTTGTCAATGGCTGCCACGCCAACGCGCAACAGCATTGCGCGGCGCGAAGCCCCTGCCATAATCGCTGCAGGGGTTTCTGCGGGGGCATGATGCTGCAGCTGCAATCGGCATTCGGCGTGGTCGCGCTCCTGGGCATCGCCTGGGCGCTCGGCGAGAACCGCCGCGCGGTCTCGCTCCGTCAGGCCGCCATCGGATTGGTCGCGACCATCGTCACCGCTGTCGTCCTGATCAAGGTGCCGCTGGTCACCAGGGCGTTCGGCTCCATCAACGACGCCGTCGGCACCATCGCCGCGGCGACGCGCGCCGGCACCGCTTTCGTGTTCGGCTATGTCGGCGGCGGCACGCTGCCGTTCGATCCCAAGGCGCCGGGCGCGGATTTCATCCTGGCGTTCCAGGCGTTGCCGATCGTGCTCGTGATGAGCGTGCTGACCACGCTGCTGTTCTATTGGCGCGTGCTGCCGCCGATCGTGCGCGGCATGGCCTGGCTCTTGGAGCGCACGCTCGGCGTCGGCGGCGCGGTCGGGCTGTCGACCGCCGCCAACATCTTCCTCGGCATGGTCGAGGCGCCGCTGTTCATCCGCCCTTACCTCGCGCAACTCACGCGCAGCGAATTGTTTCTGGTGATGACCGGCGGCATGGCCGGCATTGCCGGCACCGTGCTGGTGCTCTACGCGACGCTGCTGGCACCCCTGATCCCGGATGCGGCCGCGCATTTCGTCATCGCCTCCGTGCTCGGCGCACCGGCTGCGATCCTGATCAGCCTGATCATGGTTCCGGAGACGTCCGACAAGCGGACGGGCGGGTTGTTGAACGATCCGGAAGCCGGCGTGTCCTCGACCATGGATGCGATCGTCAAGGGCACCACGGCGGGCCTCGAGCTCCTGCTCAACATCGTCGCAATGCTGCTGGTGCTGGTCGCGCTGGTCTATCTTGCCAACGCCATCATCGGCCTGTTGCCGGAGATCGGCGGCGCAAAAATCTCGCTGCAAAGATTGCTCGGATACATCATGGCGCCGGTGTGCTGGCTGATGGGCTTGCCCTGGCCGCAGGCGATCACGGCCGGCAGTTTGATGGGCACCAAGACGGTGCTGAACGAATTGATCGCCTATGTCGATTTCGCCAAGCTCGGCCCTGATGCGCTCGATCCGCGCTCACGGCTGATCATGCTCTATGCGATGTGCGGCTTCGCCAATTTCGGCAGCCTCGGCATCATGATCGGCGGCCTCGGTGTGATGGCGCCCGAGCGGCGCGAGGAGATCAACGCGCTCGGGCTGAAGTCGATCGTCTCGGGCACGCTGACGACGTGTCTGATGGGCGCGATCGTGGGGCTGTTGACGTAACTGCGTAGCCCGGATGGAGTGCAGCGCAATCCGGGGCCGCATCATCCGCGGAGAAACTTTCCCGGATTTCGCTTCGCTCCATCCGGGCTACGAAGCTACGAGATCTACGACGTCAGGCCTTCAACCCCACCGTCTTGAACTCTGCCGGCAGGATCACCTCCAGCAGCTCGACGTCGTCGGAGTAATCCAAAATCATGTGCTTGATCTTCGGCGGCTGGGTCCAGGCGCTGCCTTCTTTCATCAGCGTCTCGCCCTCGCCTTCCATGTAGGTCTTCACCCAGCCCTTGAGCACGTAGACCATCTGGAACTGGACGTCGTGGAAGTGCAGCTTCGACACTTCCTCCGGATTGCACGGGCCCTGCAGGCGGATGACATGCGCCTGCGCCAGACCATGCGATGCCGCGGCGATGCCGAGATCGCGATATTTGGCGTAGGCACGCAGGCCGTCGGCCTTGAAATCTTCCTCGCGGTGATGGCTGATCGCGATGCGCTGCTTCGGCCGCGCTTTCGCCTTCGGCTTGGCGGTCGAGACGCGGCCCTTCGATTTGATCGCCTTGCGCGCGGAGGATTTGGCCGCGGTCTTGTGCCCGGTCCATTTCTTCCTGACCGCCGTCTTGGCTGCGGGTCTTGATGCCGGCTTCTTGGCCATGCTTGCCTCCCTGATGATTTCATGACGGAGGCTAACACGGATTGCGGTCTGTAGGGTGGGCAAAGCAGCGCAAGCGACGTGCCCACCATTCCCGGTGTGCTCGCGAGGGTGGGCACGGCGCTACGCGCCTTTGCCCACCCTACAAGATCGAGCCTCAGTGCAACCTGAAGACGCCGTCGACGGCGCGCATCTCGGCCGGCTTGACCAGCTTGGAGTGCGCCACCGTCACCGAGAACAGCGGCCCCTCGAGTTTCTCCTGCCAGAACGCGAGGAAGTCCTGCAGCGCCGGGAATTTCGGGAACAGATCGTAGTTCTGCCAGACATAGGTCTGCAGCAACGAGGGATGATCCGGCATCCGGTAGAGAATTTGCGCCGTCGTCAGCCCGTACCCCAGCAACTGTTTCCGGAAGTCGTCGGAAACAACCCCACCAACCCGCGAGACCATGCCAACCTCCTGTGACGGAGCGCATTCATTGGGGTGGCCGACCTGCCGGACACCCCGGCCAAGATTGCGCTCACATGAGAGAAATGTGACGCACGCGACTAACTCATCACAAGCCCAAATGTTTAATGAGTTGTTGAAATTTCATGCGTTAGCAGCAGCTTACCGCACGTGCTAATACGGGGTCGGCAGCCCCTCGGCATCGTTAAGAATGAAAAACAATTCTGGCAGCCGTGCCATCCGAGTGCCAAATTTTCTGCTAGAAGCCCTTGCCCGGCGCCCAAAGCTGGCCTATCTCAGCCGCGGCTGGACTAGCACTCGCTAGTCTGGACTGCTAACGCTCCAAAAATCCGACAACATATGCAAATGCTTAGGAGGACTGCATGAAATTCCGTCCGCTTCACGACCGCGTCGTGGTCAAGCGTATCGACGCCGAAGAGAAGACTGCTGGCGGCATCATCATTCCGGACACTGCCAAGGAAAAGCCCTCCCAGGGCGAAGTCATCGCCGTCGGCCCGGGCGGCCGCGACGAAGCTGGCAAGCTGATCCCCATCGACCTCAAGGTCGGCGACCGCGTCCTGTTCGGCAAGTGGTCGGGCACCGAGGTCAAGATCGACGGGCAGGACCTGTTGATCATGAAGGAAAGCGACATCATGGGCGTGCTCGACGTCCCCGCTTCCAAGAAGAAGGCCGCTTAAGCGCTTCTCCCCTCCAAAGATCAATTCTCAAGGAAGACAACTCACATGGCAGCCAAAGAAGTCAAATTCTCGGTCGAAGCGCGCGACAAGATGCTGCGCGGCGTCGACATCCTCGCCAATGCGGTGAAGGTCACCCTCGGTCCGAAGGGCCGCAACGTGGTGCTCGACAAGTCGTTCGGCGCTCCCCGCATCACCAAGGACGGCGTCACCGTCGCCAAGGAGATCGAGCTCGACGACAAGTTCGAGAACATGGGCGCCCAGATGGTGCGCGAAGTCGCCTCCAAGTCCGCTGATGCGGCCGGCGACGGCACCACCACCGCGACCGTGCTCGCGGCCGCGATCGTGAAGGAAGGCGCCAAGTCGGTCGCCGCCGGCATGAACCCGATGGACCTCAAGCGCGGCATTGACCTCGCGGTCGAGGCCGTGGTTGCGGACCTGCAGAAGAACTCCAAGAAGGTCACCTCGAACGAGGAGATCGCCCAGGTCGGCACCATCTCCGCCAACGGCGATGCCGAAATCGGCAAGTTCCTCTCGGATGCCATGAAGAAGGTCGGCAACGAGGGCGTCATCACCGTCGAGGAAGCCAAGTCGCTCGAGACCGAGCTCGACGTCGTCGAGGGCATGCAGTTCGACCGCGGCTACATCTCGCCCTACTTCGTCACCAACGCCGACAAGATGCGCGTTGAGATGGACGACGCCTACATTCTCATCAACGAGAAGAAGCTCTCCTCGTTGAACGAGCTGCTGCCGCTGCTCGAGGCCGTCGTGCAGACCGGCAAGCCGCTGGTGATCGTCGCTGAAGACGTCGAAGGCGAGGCGCTTGCCACCCTCGTCGTCAACCGCCTGCGTGGCGGCCTGAAGGTCGCGGCCGTCAAGGCTCCGGGCTTCGGCGATCGCCGCAAGGCCATGCTGCAGGACATCGCGATCCTGACCGGTGGCCAGGCGATCTCGGAAGACCTCGGCATCAAGCTCGAGAACGTCACGCTGCAGATGCTCGGCCGCGCCAAGAAGGTGATGATCGACAAGGAGAACACCACGATCGTCAACGGCGCCGGCAAGAAGGCCGACATCGACGCCCGCGTTGCCCAGATCAAGGCGCAGATCGAGGAGACCACCTCGGACTACGACCGTGAGAAGCTGCAGGAGCGTCTGGCCAAGCTCGCAGGCGGCGTCGCGGTGATCCGCGTCGGCGGCGCGACCGAGGTCGAGGTGAAGGAGCGCAAGGATCGCGTGGATGACGCGATGCATGCGACCCGCGCGGCTGTCGAGGAAGGTATCGTCCCGGGCGGCGGCGTCGCCCTGCTTCGTGCCTCCGAGCAGCTCAAGGGCCTGCGCACCAAGAACGACGACCAGAAGACCGGCGTCGAGATCGTGCGCAAGGCGCTGTCGGCTCCGGCTCGCCAGATTGCGATCAACGCTGGTGAGGACGGCTCCGTCATCGTCGGCAAGATCCTGGAGAACAAGACCTACACGCACGGCTTCGACTCCCAGACCGGCGAATACGCCGACCTCGTCAAGAAGGGCATCATCGACCCGACCAAGGTCGTGCGCACCGCGATCCAGAACGCTGCCTCGGTTGCAGCGCTCCTGATCACCACCGAGGCGATGGTCGCCGAGCTGCCGAAGAAGAACGCCGGCGGCCCCGCGATGCCCCCGGGCGGCGGCATGGGCGGCATGGACTTCTAAGCGACGAAGTCGTCCCGGACGCGGTGCAGCGCGAAGCGGTGCACCGCAGAGCCGGGATCTCGCTCAACGACAACAAGATGCAAAACCCCGGCAGCGATGCCGGGGTTTTTGTTTTTGTGGGTATTTCAGTCCCTTGAACGGGCTCCTCCCTTCGTCCGGGATCGAGATGCCTGATTCCTTTGCAACAATGTGGCGGCGAGACGTTTTGACGAAGCGGGGCGGCAAATCTAAAACGGGTGCGGGAATCCCCCGCGGTTAGAACAGAAGCCGCGGGATGAATGGTTGGGCCGCGGATGGGCACGAACGCGGCCAAGAGGACTCGATTTGGGCATCGACGACTGGCTTTCAGAGATCGGCCTTCCGCAATATGCCGAGGCCTTCCACCAGAACGGGGTCGACCTCAGTGTCGTCCACGACCTGACGGATCATGATCTCGCGCAGCTCGGACTGCTGCTGGGCCACCGCCGCAAATTCCTGCGCGCCGTCGCCAATCTCGGGACTGCCGAGACGAACGCATTGCCGGAGCAGACCGCCACCCCACGCCGGGCCGATGCCGCCAACCGCCGCCAGCTCACCATCATGTTCTGCGACCTGGTCGGCTCGACGGCACTGTCGACGCGGCTCGATCCTGAAGATCTGCGCGAAATCATCGGCGCCTATCAGCGCTGCTGCACCGACATCATCACCAGCGCCGGCGGCTTCATCGCGCGCTATCTGGGCGACGGCGTGCTCGCCTATTTCGGCTATCCGCAGGCCCATGAGCATGACGCCGAGCGCGCCGTGAGGGCTGGCCTCTCGCTGGTCGAAGCGGTGCCGAAGCTGCAGACGCCGGCGCAGGCGCCGTTGCAGGTGCGCATCGGCATCGCGACCGGCCTCGTCGTGGTCGGCGACCTCGTGGGCGCAGGCTCGGCGGCCGAGCAGACCGTGATCGGCGAGACGCCGAACCTGGCGGCGCGGCTGCAAGCCATGGCCGAACCCGGCTCCGTCGTGATCTCGTCCAGCACCCGCCGTCTGACGGCCGGTCTGATCGACTACCGCGAGATGGGCACCTTCGAGCTGAAAGGATTTGACGAGCCGGTCGAGGTGTGGCGGGCGCTCGGCGTCAGCGCCGCGGAAAACCGCTTCGAGGCGCTGCGCACCTCCACGATGCCGCTGGTCAACCGCTTCGAGGAGGTCGACCTGCTGATGCGGCGCTGGCAGGCGGTGCATCATGGCGAGGGCTCGGTGGTGCTGCTGTCGGGCGAAGCCGGCATCGGCAAGTCGCGGATCGCGCAGAACCTGCTGGAGCGGCTGAGCAACGAGCCGCATACGCCGCTGCGCCAGTTCTGCTCGCCCTATCACCAGCACACCGCGCTCTATCCCGTCATCACCCAGCTCGAGCGCACCGCCGGCTTTCGCCGCGACGACAAGGACGAGCAACGGCTGGCCAAGCTGGAGGCCGCGCTGGCACCGGCAACCCGCAGCCGCGGCGAGACCGTGTCGCTGCTCGCCGGCCTGTTGTCGATCCCGAACGGCGAAGCCTATCCGGCGCTCGACCTGACGCCGCAGAAGCGCAAGGAGAAGACCTTGCAGGCGCTGCTCGGTCAGGTCGAAGGGCTCGCGATGCGCCAGCCGCTGCTGCTGCTGCTCGAGGACATGCATTGGGCGGACCCGACCTCGCTCGAGCTGTTTGAGCAGATCATCGACCGCGCCCCTGCCCTGCCGATGCTGGCGATCGCGACCTTCCGCCCGGACTTCGTGCCGCCGTGGTCCGGCCGGCCGCAGGTCACGACGATCGGCCTCGATCGCCTGCAGCGCCGGCACTGCACCGAGATGATCTCGCACATCACCGCGCGCAAGAATTTGCCGCAGGAGGTCGCCGACCAGATCACCGAGCGGACCGACGGCGTGCCGCTGTTCGTGGAGGAGCTGACCAAGGCCGTGGTCGAGAGCGGCGCACTCGTCGAGCAGGACGATCGCTACATCGCGGTCGGTCCGGTGACGCAGCTCGCGATCCCGACCTCGCTCCAGGAATCGCTGCTGGCGCGGCTCGACCGGCTCGGACCGACCAGCAATGTGGCGCAGATCGCCGCGGCGATCGGCCGGCAATTCTCCTATGAATTGATCAGCGCCGTGACGGCGATGCCGCCGGCGGCGCTGGATGAGACCTTGCAGCAGCTCGTCGATGCCGAGCTGATCTTCCAGCGCGGCAAACCGCCCGAGGCGGAATACACCTTCAAGCACGCGCTGGTGCAGGATACCGCCTACGGCACCATGCTGCGGGGCCCCCGCCAGCAGGCGCACAGCCGCATCGCCGATACGCTCGAAGCGCAATTCCCCGACATCGTCGCGGCACAGCCCGCCTTGCTGGCCCGGCATCACACGGAAGCCGGACAGCCCGGGCGCGCCGTCGCCTATTGGCTGAAGGCCGGCCAGCAGGCGCTGGCGCGTTCGGCGATGATCGAGGCCGCCGCCCAGCTGCGCAAGGGATTGCAGGCGCTCGACGGCGTGCCCGATGGTGCCGAGCGGCGCAAGCAGGAGCTCGATCTGCAGCTTGGACTCGGTTTGGCGCTGATGGCCTTGAAGGGCTATTCGGCGCCCGAGGTCGGCGAGACGCTGGCGCGCGCCCGCGTGCTCGCCGAACAGATCGATCAGCCGCGCTACCTCTGGCCGGTGATCCTCGGCCAATCGTCGTTTCACCGGGTGCGTGGCGAGCACCGGCTCGCGCTCGCATTGGCCGAGCAGCTCGAGCATGTCGGCGAAGCGCGCCATGACATCGGAGCGCAACTGGTCGGCCGCTGGGCCAACGGACGCTCGCTGCTGTTCCTCGGCGACTTTGCCGGCGCGCGCGACTTGCTTGAGCGCTGCCACGGCCTCGCCGATCCCGCGCACCGCCGTGGCGTCTCCTCCGCCGACCCCTATGTGATGACGCTGACCTATCTCGCCTGGACCTTGGCAATGCTCGGCTTCCTCGACCAGGCCAGCGCGCGCTTGAGCGAAGCGCTGGCCGAGGCACGACGGCTCAACCATCCCCAGACGCTCGCCGACGTGCTGCTGTCGGCGCGTCCGGTCGAAGGCCTGACCGGCTCGCCGGACATGGAAACGCATGTGGCGGAGCTGATGGCGCTGTCGACCGAGCGCGGCTTCCCGCTGCATCTCGGCTGGGCCACGGCGTATCGCGGCGTGTCGCTGACCGCGCTCGGCGATGGCCAGGCCGCGCTGACGCAGATCCAGCACGCGATGGTGGCGATCCGGACCACCGGCGCCGTCACCGGCACGCCCGATCTGCTCCGGATGATCGCCGGCGCTCACGCCACCCTCGGCCAGACCACCGAGGGCCTGGATTGCCTGACCGAGGCCGAGCAGATCATCGAGGTCACCGACGAGCGGTTCGGCGAGGCCGAACTGCATCGGCTGCGTGGCGATCTGCTCAACGCCGCCGGCGATCTCGCCGCGGCCGAAGCGAGCTATCATCAGGCCATCACGGTGGCGCGGCGGCAGAGCGCCAGGCCGTACGAATTGCGTGCATCGATCCGTCTCGCGCGTCTGTGGTGCACACAGGACCGCCACGTCGAGGCGCGCGATCTCCTGGCAAGCGTCTATGGCGCCTTCACCGAAGGATTCGATGCGCCCGACCTGCGGGAAGCCGGCGCCCTGCTCGAAGAGCTCGCCTGACCGCCGGCGTCACGCCGAATTGTGCGGCATCGTCAATTCAACCAATATTGACAGTCCCGGCGACTGGTTCGATTGTGTCGCGGCGGGATCATATTGGAGGAAATGAATAATGCGACAAATTATCAAGGGCGCCGACGCGGACGAGATCACCCATTTCTACCTGATCAGCCGTACCGAAAAAGGCCGGTCGCAGAGCGACGCCGACAAGAAGCGCGGCGCCAACGACGTCACCAAGGCGGTGCAGAAGGCCGGCGGCCAGTGCCGGCTCTACTCAACCCGCGGTTCGGCGCACGACTATGTCAGCGTCATCACCGGCATCGGCCCGGCTGCAGCGATCCGGCTCGTCGAGGCCATCGAGAGCACCGGCGCCGTGAAGGCAACGCTGGTCTCCGGCCTCGAGATGTTCGGCGCCGCGCGCTGATCGGATCGCGCGTTTCCATCGCAATGCAAAGGGCCGCCCGTGGGCGGCCCTTTTTCTTTCACGCGCTCATGCCGTCAGCGTGGCGATACGGCGGTACATCACGTCGGTCCGCAGCACATATTTGCGCCCCGCGGAGACGGGATCGCCGCGATGCAGGATCGGGTGGTGGAACAACAGCCCCATGCCCTTCGCCGGCGTGATGCGCAGCATTCCGCTGGTCCCGAAACCGAAGCCATCGTCGCTGAACGTCGTCGCGCCGCCTTCGAAGTCGTCGTTCAGGTAGACCATGAACGTGAACTGGCTGCGCTCGCCGTTCGGCCGCTCGAAATAACCGTCACGATGCCAATCGAACTGCTGCCCGATGTCGTAACGGTAGAGTCGAAGCCGCTCGTTGAACGCCACTGGCCACCATCTCTGCTGAAAGCGGGGCGGCAGATCGTCGGCGAGCCGCTGATAAAGCGCCAGCGCCCGCGCCGGATCATCGATCATGACCCGGTTGTTGTTGCGCACGTCCTTCATCATGATCATCCCGCGCGAGGTGGTGATCGGTGCGTCCTCGAAACCGGTCGCCTCGCCAAGCGCGATATAGTCGTCGCATTCGGCCGCCGAGAGAAAGCCCGCGATGGTGGCGATGTTGTCCGCTCTCCAATAGATCTCAGCCATAACAGGCTCCTGTCATGTGATGTCCGTGAAGGGCCGCGCGTGGGCGGCCCTTCTGTCTTGTCACGCATTCTCTTTCAGGCGCTTTCGGGCGCCTTCAGGCGAACCAGCCTGGTGAGCAGCGCATCAAGGCCCTGCCCGTCGCCCGCATGCAGGTCGATGCGGCCGACCTTCTCGACCAGGCGCTCCAGCGACTCCAGCTCCTTGAGCCGGAGCAGCAGAGGGTTCTCTTCCATCAGCTTGGCGGTGTTCAGCAGTGAACGCGTCGCCGCGGTCTCCTCCTGGCGACGGATCAGGTTGGCCTTCGCCACCCGCTCCGCCTCCACCACCTTGTTGACGAGCTCGCGGATCTCGCCGGGCAGGATCACGTCCTTCACACCGAGCTCCGTCACCTCGACACCGGACTCCGCGACGCGCTCACGGACGTATGCCCGCAGCTCGTCGTCGAGCGCAGCCTTCGCCGACAGCACCTCGTCGAGCGTGCGGCCGGCAACCGCCTCGCGGATCGCGAACTGCACCAGACGGTACAGCCACGCATCCACGTCGGGAACGCTGGCAACGACCTTCTCGGGATCGACGATCCGGCGGAACGCGGTCAGCGTCACGCGCAGCGCGATGCGATCCTTGGTCAGCATCTCCTGGGCCGTGATCTCGAGCACCTGGGGACGCAGGTCGAGGCGCTTCACCTCGATCTTGCGACCGGCGATCCAGAACGCGTGACGGCCAGGCGCCAAGCGCTCAACCAGCTTGCCCTCGACGGTGAGCAGACCGGCCTCGTGGTTCTCGATCACGGCCTCGGTGATGACACCAGCCCGGTTGGGCTGGATCATCGCCAGATGCTGTGCGGTGACGCGCGGCTGCTCGGCCACGTCGATGCGCTCGACCGTGACCGCAGTCACGACCTTCCAGTAGACGCGCAGCTGCCAGGGCGTCATCACCTGCGCGGGACGGCCGTCGAGGCTGACGATGGCGATCTCGTTCGCCTTCGTCTCCACCGCCTCGAACAGCTCCGCGGCGAGATCAGGACGCGCAGCCTTGATCACGGCGTAGCGATCCGCGGGGAATTCGGTCCCCACGACATTGTACACGCCGGCCACGAGCTCGTTGCGCAGGTCGAACAGGCGATGCTTCCCGGGCGCGAGCACACGCTCGAGCCGGCCGTTGCGTGTCAACAGCGCGCGCTCACCGTCCTTCACGGTCAGCTTGGTCATCAGATGCCAGGTCATGGCACGTCTCCATCGTTTGCCGCCGGCCCATGGGCCGCGCAGCGGGTTTTCGTTGGCAAAGGACGTGAGGACGCGGACGCGACTTCCTGTAAGGCGCAGCGGGCCGTGGCTTGAGCTTGCGCGATGACGGGCGCACGCGCGCGATCGCGCGACAGAAGCCGCGCGGCCGTGCGGAGCCACCCGGCATCAGCGCAAGCGGCATCCACCGCGGCGCATAGCCGGTCTCACAGTGTCTTAAGTTCGGACGAAAAGCCTTTCGGCAAAACGACCGGACTGCGACTGAAGCGCGCGTCCGGTCCCCTTCAGAGGTATCAGCTTTGCAGGCTGAAACGGAGCGCTATGGAGCGGGATTCGAACCCGCGACCCGTTGATTCAATGTCAACTGCTCTACCCAACTGAGCTATCCTTTGTGGTGCGAGAGATCGGAATCGAACCGACGCCTTCGGAGTTTCAGCTCCGACGCTCTCCATGAGCTACATCTCGTGGCCTTCCCTTCAGCGGAACACGAAGCTGCAGAGCAACCCGCGCCAGTCAGGATCTCAACGAGCCTGAACACATGGCCAAAGCGAAGGAGCGGGCTAATAGACGAAGCACGTTCGGGTTGCAAGGGGGTGATTGAAAAATTTTTTGTCGCACGCCGCGTCGTATGACGCACTCATCACGACGACAGCGGTGTCAATTGTGCGGCAATTCCTGGAAGCACGCCCGCACCCAGTCGATCGTCACGCGCGTCGCGGCGTCGCGCTTGAGGTGGTTTTGCACCAGCAGCCAGACGTCGCGCCGCTTCGGCAGCAGCGTCGCGCGCAGGCGGCGATCGGCGAGCAGATCCGCGCAGCTGTGCTCCGGCAGGACGCCAGCGGCCTGATGCGAACGGATCAGCGTCCGGATGACGCGGACATTGTGCGTGACGCAGCGTGCGCGAGCTTTCCTGGCGCGCAGGAATTGCGTTTCGGGAATGGGCCCGAGCTCATCCGGATACGCGCACAGCACGGGCTCGTCATCGGTGGTGACCGGTTCAAAGAAATAGAGCCTGATGTCGCCGAGCTTCGAGATCGCGAAATCGCCCTTGTCGGGTTTGCGCAGGCGGATCGCGAGGTCGGCTTCCCAGCGCGAGAACTTCACGTTCTCGCTCGAGGTCAGGAATTGCAGCGACAGCCCGGGATTGGCGCGCAGGAAATCGCTCGCGCGCGGTGACAGCACCTCCTCGGCGACCGCATTGGTGGAAGCGATGCGCAGGCGCCCCACCGGGCCCGGAAGACTTTCGCCGATGCGGCCGATCTCGGCGGCATGCGCGGCCATCGCCTGGACATGCGCCAGCACCGCCTCGCATTGCCGGGTCGGCTTGCGAACGCCGTCGGCGGCCTCGAACAGGCGCAGGCCGAGCGAGCGCTCGATCCGCGACAGCCTGCGCCCGACCGTGGTCTCGTCGATCTTCAGCCGCGCGCTGGCGCCGGCATAGGTGCCCTCGTCCCTCACGGCGGCGATGATGCGGAGGTCGTCCCAGTTCATCGCTTGAGGCTACATCGCGCGCGAGCCGCCTGCAATATCGCAGCCATCGGCTGCAATATCCCTGCATATCGGCAGGCGTCCGAGCGGCTATGTTTGGTGAGCCACACGTCCCGGAGATCCAAGGCCCATGACATCCGCAAAGACCCTGCTGCAGCTCGCCGGCGCCGATCTCACCCCGCCGCGCCTCGGCGACGCCGCGCTGGTGCTGATCGACATCCAGAATGAATACCTCGCAGGTCCCCTCGCCCTGCCCGACGCGAAGCCCGCGACCGCGCAAGCCGCGGCGCTCCTGGCGCGGGCCCGCGAGAGCGGCGCGTCCATCATCCACATCGCCCATCGCGGCAAGCCCGGCAGCCTGTTCGATCGCAGCGCCGACCGCGGTGCCATCGTCGCCGAGCTCAGCCCTCGCGCAGGCGAACTCGTGATCGAGAAGGAATTGCCGAACGCCTTCGCCGGCACCGATCTGCAGGCGCGGCTTGCCGCGACCGAGCGCAAGAACATCGTGCTGGCCGGCTTCATGACGCATATGTGCGTCAGCTCCACCGCGCGCGCCGCGCTCGACCTCGGCTTCCGCACCACCATCGATGCCGATGCCTGCGCCACGCGCGACCTGCCCGACGGTCGCGGCGGCACGCTCGACGCCCGCACCATCCACGCGGTCGCGCTCGCCGAGCTGTCCGACCGCTTTGCGATCATCGCGCGCGGCGACGCGCTGAAGTGACGGAGCGCGCCATGCTGCAGCTGTATTTCTTTCCGATGGCCTGCTCGCTGTCGAGCCGCATCGCCTTGATGGAGGCCGGCATCGAGGCGCGCTATCACCTCGCCCATATCTGGACCAAGAAGGTCGTCGACGACGACAGCGATTTCCGCAGCGTGTCGTCGAAGGGCGCGGTCCCGGTCCTGGTGCTGGAGAACGGCGACCGCCTCACCGAGAGCGCCGCAGTGCTGCAATATATTGCCGACCTCAAGCCCGAGCTCGGCCTTGCCCCGCCGCCCGGTCATCCCGATCGCTACCGCCTGCAGGAATGGCTGAGTTTTGTCGGCGCCGAAATCCACAAGGCGTTCCTGTTTCCGACCTTCTGGTACAAGGATGACGCCGCGCTCGCCAAGCCGCGCGCCAGAATTGGACAGACCTTGTCGATCCCGGCTGCGCATCTCGCGACCAGGGAATTCTTGGTCGGCGACCGTTTCACTGTCGCGGATGCGCATCTCACCTGGACCTTGCTGCTGCTCCGCGCCGCCGGCGTCGATGTGGCACAATGGCCGCAGCTCGCGGACTATCTGTCCCGCATGCAGGCGCGGCCGCAGGTCAAGGCCGCGATCGGGATCGAGGCGGCCCTGCGCAAGACGCTCGCGGCGTGAGCGCGACAACCACGAACCGCTTCACGCTCCAGTCAAAGGTAGGGTCGCAACTTGCGGCGATGTCGGCACTTTTCGCAAAACCCGCGACGGGTTCTCAGCGCGACTGACGCGAATATTTTTTGCACAACCTTACGCTGAAAAAAGAATCGCCTGCTGCCCACGATATCCACGTTATACACAGAATGCCCGTAAACATACGTTGGTTTGAGTTGACATCTCAAAAATAATTTTCACGAGAGTCGCAAACCGAACCGACAGTCGTGCTCTTGTCCCGCACATTAGCGTCGGGACGGGCTGAAAACTCACCCAAAATCAAAACGGAAGCACGGAGCATCAGCTCTCGTGACGCGGACAAGCGTTGCGAGGAAGGCTTTCGCTCGCGAGGGAGACTGCACTTTGAGTGAAACTAAAACGAAAGTCACGGGCAACGGCGCCAGCACCAACGGAACGCAATCGTTTCCGTTTTCGAGGATTGCCATCCCTGGTGTGGTTGGCGATCTCGCCGAACGCAGTTTTGCCCGCGCGCAGGCGTTCAGCGAAGCGTATTCATCCAATGCGCAAGGCGCGGCCGACTACGGGCTCAAAGTGCTCGAGATTTCGCATGCCAACGCCGCCTCGGCGTTCGGCTTCTTCGTCGATCTCCTCGCCAGCAAGTCACCGACCGATGTCTTGAGCTTGTCCGCCGAGCACGCCCGCAAGAGTTTCGCCATGGCAACCGAACAGAACAGGGAATTGTGGGCGCTCGGCCAGAAGCTGGCCACCAACATGAGTGAGCCGGTCAAGAAGCAATTCGCCACGGTTCTCCAACAAGCCCGCTAGAAAAGCAGGCAGTCAATTCACGTCGAGGAAACGTTCGAGGAGGGATCCGGCCGGTTGGATACGCCCATGACGAGCATGCAGCCCCCACTGCCCGATGCTTGTCAAACGCCGCAGGTGCGCGCGATGCCCCCCAAGATAGCCGCACCAACACCAGGCGTACTCCAACCGGTCGGCGCTTTTTTTTCCAAAGAAAACAAACAATCAAAAGCAAGTATCGAGGGAGGCTCACATGGGTATGCTCATGGTCAAATGTCCGCGGACCGGAGACGCGATTCCCACCGGAATCCTGACGGATCGCGAGAGCTTCAGGCGTAGCGCGGTGTTTTTCTCGCGCACTAGTTGCCCGCTCTGCCACACCGACCACTCCTGGTTCGCGCGGGATGCCTGGGTCCACGAGCCGAGCATCCGCGTGCGGCGTCGCGGCGCCGCCGCGCCGGCCTGAACGTCGACGGAAAGGCCCTTTGATGATCGCGATGGAGGGGACGCCATGGCGCGCATGGAAATCACCACTGAAACATCCACCTGGCTGCTGCAGGCCAAGGATTTTCTCGACGAAGCACGTCGGCTGAAGCCAGGCCCGCAACGCAATGAATTGCGCGAGACCGCGAAGGTGCTGCGCGAGATTGCCAAGCTCGAGATGCAGGCCGGCAAGCCCGATCGGCGCCGGAGCCACTGATCGCGCCGAGGCGCGGTTGCAGCGTCGGTTTCGATCGCGCCCTCAAGCCCTTACCGCATCATGCTCGACATGTACGTTTGGTTATGGGCGCCGGGTGAAATCGGGCCTTGCGGCTCGCCAGGACCTCCTCGGCCTCGAAACGCATGACGCGGTGGCATTCGCACGCCGCCGCCGAAAGCCGCGCCCGGTCGATCTCGATCCGGCCGCGTTGCTCGGATCTGATCGCGCCGCGCGTGCGCAGATTGCGCATCAAGAGCGTCACCGTCGTGCGCCGCACCCCGAGGATTTGCGACAACGCGTGCTGGGTCAGCGGCAGCACGTCGCCGTCGACGCGGTCGCGCAGCTGGAGCAGCCAACGCGCCATGCGCGTCTCGACCGGGTGCAGTGCATTGCAGGCGGAGCCGAGTTCCAGCTGGATCAGCAACATCCTGATGTACTTCAGAACCGCCTGACGGATCGTCGGACTGCGGTCGAAAGCGGCCTGAAAGCGCGCCGCCGAGATCCGCGAGGCGGTGCCCGCAGCCCGGACGACTGCGGTCACGCCCAACGGTGACGACCCGAGCACCGCGAGACCGCCGAACGCCCCTTCGCGCCCGACCACGCCGGTCGCAACCGTGTGGCCATCCGCCATGTCGATCATCAGCAGGATCGCACCGCTATGCGGGAAGTAAACATAGTCGATCTCGTCGCCGGCGCGCGCCAGGACCACATCCTGCTCCAGAGCGATCGTCTCCAACTCCGGCCGCAACAGTTCGAGATCCGCTGCCGGCAATGTCGCAAGTAAGCGATTACCGGTTCCGCCGAAAGCACTCACTGGCGGGGACTCATCGTCAAACACACGCAACCAACACACTCCGACACGTTCAAAAAATCAGACTTCCAAACGCATTCTGCGGCAGTACTCTCTAAAGTTAGATGCAAATGCGCCGCCGGACGCAACAGCAAAATGCGCATGGTGGGGCCGTAGTAACGCGGCCCCAAGTTCCAGTTTCCCAACGCAAAATCGGCAAAGCGCGACAGCGTGACGACCGGAGCTACTGAAACGCAACTTCGGCAAAACTGCGCAACTTGCGCGAATGCAGCCGCTCGGATTCCTGCTGCTTCAACCGTTCGAGCGCCTTCAGGCCGATCTCCAGATGTTGCCCGACACGGCGCCGATAGAACTCGCTGGCCATGCCGGCGAGCTTGATCTCGCCGTGCAACGGCTTGTCGGAGACGCAGAGCAAGGTGCCGTAAGGCACGCGGAAGCGATAGCCGTTGGCGGCGATCGCGGCCGACTCCATGTCGAGCGCGATCGCGCGCGATTGCGACAGCCGCCTGATCACCGAGGGACCGCTGATCTCCCAATTGCGATTGTCGACGCTCGCCACCGTTCCGGTGCGCATCAGCCGCTTGAGCTCGAAGCCGGAGAGCCCGGTGACGTCGCCGACCGCCTCCTCCAGCGCAACCTGCATTTCAGCCAGCGCCGGGATCGGGACCCAGAGCGGCAGCTCGTGGTCGAGCACATGGTCCTCGCGGGCGTAACCATGGGCGAGCACGTAATCGCCGAGCCGCTGCGTGTTGCGCAGGCCGGCGCAATGGCCGATCATCAGCCAGGCATGCGGCCGCAGCACCGCGACGTGATCGGTGATGTTGCGCGCATTCGACGGCCCAATCCCGATATTGATCAGGGTGATGCCGCGATAGCCGGGCTCGACCAGATGAAACGCCGGCATCTGCGGCGCACGCTCCGGCGCGACCCCCGTGCTGCCGCCGCCTGCTTGCGCGTTGTGTGTGACCACATTGCCAGGCGCGACGAAGGCCTCGAGCCCCGGCTCGCCCGCCGCGAGGCGCTGCTGGCACGATTGCACGAAGGCGTCGACATAGAACTGGTAGTTGGTGAAGATCACGAAGTTCTGGAAGTGCTCGGGATCGGTGCCGGTGTAGTGATAGAGTCGGCGCAGGGAGTAATCGACCCGTGCGGCGCGGAACAGCGACAGCGGCTCGGGTGCGCCCGGCTTCAGCTCGAACGTGCCGTCCGCGATCGCATCGTCCATCGCCGACAGGTCGGGCGTATCGAACACGTCGCGCATCGAGCGCGTGAAGGCCGATGAGTCGGCGATCGTCAGCGCCGCCTCGATGTTCATGTCGCGCCGATAGGCGAAATGGATCGGGATCGGCTCGAGGGACTCGCCGATCTCGACGGGCACGCCGTGGTTCTTGATCAGGAGCCCGATCTGCTCGGTGAGATAGGTGCGGAAAATATCCGGCCGCGTGATGCTGGTCTCATGCACGCCGGGTCCCGCGACGAAGCCGTAAGCAAGGCGGGAATCCAGCCGCGCATGCGACGAGGTCGTGATCCGCACGAACGGATAATGCGCGCGCACGCGCGCCGTCGAAATCCCGCTGGTCACATAGGCTTCGAACCGATCGCGCAGGAACTGCGTATTGCGCTCATAGATCGCCTCGAGCCGGTCGACCGCCGCATCGGCATCGACGAAGGTTTCGGTTGCGATCGGCGGCGGCGTTTCGACGAGCATTGCGGGACACATTCGCTTGGCACCGGTTTGGTTGTCGGGCCAGGGACTCAAGGCCTGGATGGCCAGACTACAACAACCGTCGGCGATCCTGCCAGATCGCCTTCCCCGCCGCTCAACGAACCACCGTTCCGATGCGCTCGGATCGGGTCACCCCTGACGGCGATTTCGAGAAAAAGATCAGCCCGACACGCCCGATGACATTCTCGAGCGGGATGTAGCCCATCTGCGACAACACGCGGCTATCGACCGAATTGTCCCTGTTGTCGCCCAGCACGAAGAAATGGCCCGGCGGCACCGTGTAGACGTTTGTGTTGTCGTAGAAGCCGTTCGCGACGCAGTCGAGCGTCTCATAGCTCACGCCGTTCGGCAGAGTTTCGCGCCAACGCCGTGTGGCGGTTGCCGGGCCCGATCCGCAGGGATCGTTGCCGACGAAATCCTGCCCGCGCTCGCGCGCCACGGCCGTTCCGTTGATGTAGAGCTGTCCCTGCTTGACCTGGACGAGGTCGCCGGGCAAGCCAACCACGCGTTTGACGAAGTCGATACGATCGTCCTTGGGCGAGCGAAAGACCACCACGTCGCCGCGTTCCGGTGCCGATCCAAAGATGCGTCCCGAGAACAGATTGGGCGAAAACGGCAGGGAATAGTGGCTGTAGCCATAGCTGTACTTCGCGACGAAAAACATGTCGCCAACCTGCAAGGTCGGCGTCATCGAACCCGACGGCATGTTGAACGGATGAAACAGGAAGGTGCGAAACGGCAGCGGAGACAGGATGAGACCGGCAAGTACGATCAGCACGATCTTGCCCCAGGGCCTCCTCCGGCCCGCTTGCTGCGCTCCCGCTTGCTGTATCAGCGTCATGTCATGCCCGTATCCCTGCAACCCTGGGGTTCAGAATAGCCGAGATACCGCCCCGCGCAATCCGGCAGCGATGATCGGCGAGAGCATGCGAGCCCGCATCCAGGCCACGTCTGAAGGATGTCATCGCCCTTGACCGGGGCGACCCGGTACGCCGCGGCTCCCCGGCTCTATCGCTGGCGTCTCTGGAATACTGGATCAGCCGCGTGCGCGGGTGATGACGCCGTTGGGTTGTCAGGACGACGGTAGTGAGACCCTTCGCCTACTGAACCCTTGCGAGCACGGCGAGGCGGCGGATGCCCTTGTTGCGATAGGCGTCGAGGAATGCGTAATAGTCCTTGAACGAGACGCAACCGTTGGAATCGCCGTTCGGGCCGAGCATGAAGGTGTGTGCGAGCAGCCCGTTGCGATTGAAGATCTTGCCCTCGCCGCCGACCGGCGTCAGCCGCAGCGCCGGCACGCCGTGGAACAGCGCCTCGCGCGGCTTCAGCTCGTAGATGTGCGGCGGCGTGACGCCGACCATCTTCAGATGCGAGGAGCGCGGATCGTCGAGCCGGGAGCCGAGGCCGGAATGCGCTTCGAGCCTGGTGCCGTCGGGCAGATACACCGTCTTGGCGGAGATGTCGTAGACCGCGGTCTGGCGGTCATAGGGTGGCGAGCCGCCGAGCATCGGATCCTGATCGAGCGTCGAGGGGATACTGCCGGTGACGCTGGCGTCGGCCGAGGCGAACGACAGCAGCGACCCCGCCCCCTCGCGCTTGCCCCACAGCTTCTCGACCATGGTCTGCTTCTCGTTCGAAGCGATCGACATCACCGCGGCCTTGGCGCGCGCGGCCATGTCGCGAACCGTGACGCCGGACTTCGTCGCCGACTTGGCGTCAGGCGCCTTGTCGGCCGGTTTGGCTTCGGCGGGCCTGGTGTCAACCGCGGCCGCCGGCGTGTTGAGCGCGACCTGCAGATTGGCGGCCGCTTCCTTCTTCGCGGCGTCGACCGATTTCGGCGCAACGCTGGTCTTCGAGGCCTCGGCGACACGCGAGACCACAACGGGCTTGACAGCTTCTGCGACCTTCGGCGTATCCACGGGCTTGATGATTTGCGCGGGCGCGGCATCGGCGACGACGCGCGACGGCTCGCCCTGCGGGGCCGACGCCGCAAACCGATCGTTGAACATCAGCTCAGGCTGCGGCGCTTCCGGTTTCGCCGCCTGCTGCGGCTGCGCCGGCAGCGAGGCGAACACCTCGTTGAATGCGGGCGGCGCCAGCCGTGCGGCGACCGCGACCGGTCGCCTGGCCACTGGCGCCTCATAGGCGGCGCTGTTCACCGACGGATAGACGCTTGCAGCGAAGATGTTCGCATAGACCGTCCACGCGCAACCCAGCACGAGCCCCGCGATCGCGGCACTGCCGAGGAAATGCTGAGGAAGGATTTTCCGGGAAGACGTCTTGCGGACTGGTGCCCCAAGAACCAACGCACTCGCACTCGTACTCATACGCCCGCTCGAAACAGTTCCACCATGTCCCTCGCTCGATCTCGCGCCGAAAACACATCATCTCGGCGCCGCATCTCGCAGGGGTGCGGACGGCCATTAAGGCGGGTTTTAGTTAAATGCGGCTTAATTGCTTGCGATCCCTGCACCGCGGGAAGTGCCTGTGGCATGGGGCTTTTTTAAGATGAGTTCCGCGCGGAAATGCGGAATTTCTGTCCCATCATGGGACATTGACGCGCCTCCCGGCAGCGCGGAGAAATTCGTTTCCGATCACCCCGCAATCGCACGGGAGTTCCGCAAAATCTCTCTCCAGCAGGATTACGGGGACCGTGGGCGGCGAACGCTTCACGGCGCGGAGCGTCGATCAACGTTCCGCACCGGGCTGTTCGCCGCATTCAGTCCTTGAAGGGATCGAACTCGTTCCCACCGGCCATCACGACCGCGAACGGACGCAAGGTGTGCTGCACCTTGATCGTGCCGGCATGCTCGGCGATCACCTCGGGCAGCCTGCGATACGCCATCGGGCTTTCGTCGAGATCGGCGCCGATCAAGGTGACGCCGCGCGAGGCGAGCCAGGCGTCCATCTCGGCGCGCGTGAAGCGACGCTTGGCCTCCTTGCGGCCGAACAGGCGGCCGGCACCGTGCACGGTCGAGTACAGCGACGCCTTGGCGGCCTCGCTGTCGATCCCCTCCACGATCACGGCATCGTCGCCCATCGAACCGCCAATGAAGCCGCGCTGGCCCGGAAAGGCCGGCGTCGCGCCCTTGCGCACCACCCAGAGGTCCTTGCCGCCATGGTTCTCCCGCCACGCATAATTGTGGTGGTTGTGGACCATGTCGGTGACCGCGCCGCCGATGATCTTGCGCACGCGCTCGACCACCCACTCGCGGCCGGCATAGGAGTAGCGCCCGGCGAGTTGCATCGCCGCGATGTAGCGCCGCCCGATCTCGCTGTCCTCGTCGATCACGGCCGGCGGCACGTTCATGCCATCCTTGCCGCCTGCTGCCTTCAGATAGCGCGTCGCGCTGGTGTGGCCGAGACCACGGCTGCCGAAGTGCACGCCGATCCAGACCAGGCCGGCCTCGTCGCGCATCAGGTCGACATAGTGGTTGCCGGAGCCAACCGTGCCGAGTTGCGCGGTCGCCTTGTTCCGATACGCCTCCATGTCGGACTCGCGCCAGGCGTCGGCATCGTCGAACAGATCATGCTCGACGCGCTCCTCATTGGTGCGACCGATACCGAACGAGATCGCCTGGTGCACATCCCTGATGATGGTGCCGACCTTGCCCTCGATCTGGCTGAACGGCGTATCGAGACGCACGGCCATGTTGCCGCAGCCGATGTCGAAGCCGACGCCGGAGATGCTGATCTGCTTCTCATAGGCGATCACCCCGCCGACCGGCTGGGCATAGCCGAGATGGCCGTCGGCGCAGATCACGCCGGCCACGACATTGCCGACCGACATGCAGTTGCGCATCTGCGCGACGGTCGCGTCCTCGTGCTTGCCGAAGATCTTCAGCGGGCTGTTCTGATACGCGGCACCCTGCGGCTTGATCGCGACGTCGGCGGCCACGGCCTCCATGTCGCGCGCAAGCTTTTCCTTGCGCGCGGCATCGCGGAACAGGCACCAGGTCGGCATCGGCCGCTGTCCGGGGCGGTCGATCCTGGCGTCCGGATCGAGGCCGGCTTCGATCGCGAGCTCCCTCGCGCGGGTCTGATAGGGATCGGATCGCATGGGATCCTCCTTCACTGCAGTACACTCGGCTCCGGCCGCCAATTCAAGCGGCCGGCGATGACCTCCGTCAGACGCGACGGAGGCCGGTTTGGTGTTGCAGACAGGGAGACCTTCTGGAGATTTGGCGTGCCCCTTAAAGACACGTGACGGCGTCTCTCTCTGCCTGCGCGGCAGAGGGACACCCCGCTGCCGTTTACCGCGACGATGGGCGCGGGAGTATCGACGCAATCGCCGATGCTGCGCGCGCGACATTCCGTTCCCGCCGGACGACCGGCAGGACGGCATAGCGCGCGTGATCGGATTGGAGACGCAGCATCAATCTTCTCGTGGATCGGCAGAAGTGCGGGTTGAAATACAGCAATTCCCGGTTTTGTAAAGTGCAATGCCCGCAACGGGTGCGGCGGTCGCACCGTTCGACCGCCGACTTGAGTGAGCGATCAGTAGCTAAGCTTCGGATACCAGTCCTTGCCGCGTCCCTCCGGCGTCGTGTCCAGAATCGTCCAGAGCGGATCCAGGTCAGGCGCGCCGCGCGGGTCCTGGCCGGGGTCGACAGTACCCGCTCCCATCTCGCCGGCCCAGAAGTGGCGGATGGTCCCATCACGACGGGTGAACACGTTGTAGCCGGGCATATCGGCGTCGTCCTTGCTGACATAGTCGCGCGTGTAATCGCCGGACTGGTCGGAATAGATCCGGTGCCGCGTCCAGCCACGCGCGGTCTTCGCCTCGATCAGTCGGGCGATCGGCGAGCGCGCCACGAACACGAACGACATGCGCTGCTCGATGTCGGGCAGCTTCGCCGCCCAGGTGCTCATGAAGGAGGTGCACATTGGGCACGCCTTCTCGCGCTGCGGTCCGAACATGTAGCTGTAGATCACGAGCGTCGTCTTGCCGGCGAAGAGATCGGCCAGCGTTGCCTCGCCGGCCTCACCGATGAATTCGTAAGCACGAGTCACCTCGCCGCCCGGCGGCAACGCACGGCGCATCTCGGCGACGCGCTCGATGTGGCGGCGAAGCTCGATCTCTTCGGCGAGCAGGGCCTGGCGGGCGCGGCGATAGTCATCGCTTTCGTTGGGAACGCGCCTCGCGTTGGTCTTGGCGAGTTCGGTAGCGGGTTTCAGGCTGGAACCATTCATGGTGACCTCCCGTGCTAGGACGTGAGACTACAAGACGTTCCGGCATTGGGCGATCCGACACACCCCGCAACTTTTTACGGCTGTAGTTCCGGCGGCGGCGAGCGGTCGAAAATCTCGCCCTTCGGGCCTTCAAGCAGGTCGAGTGCGTAGGTTTCGATGACGAGCGGCCCGCGCATCCGCTTGGCCTCCGCAACCTTCTCAATACGACCGAACGTATCGCGCAGGGCCGGCGGCATACCCTGGTCGAGCTCGTGCACGTAGAGCAGCTTGCCGGCGAGCTGCGCGGCAGTCGGCTCCGCCATGTTGATCCAGCGAATGCGCTGGCTCGGCTGCGCGACGCAGGTGCCCTTCGGCAGATAGAAGGCGAGCCAGCTCGTGGTGCCATAATCCGGCGCCAGCACGCAGGTCGCGCCGATCCGCGCCCTCACCGCCTCGATCTCGCCGGCCAGTTCGCGCCAGCCGACGCCGACGCTGCGCACGGTGGCATCGCGCCGATAGCCCGACAGCGCGCCGGTGTTGGCCTGCACGATCAGCAGCGCAAACAGCATGACGCCGCCCGGCATCGCCCAACGCCGGCAGAAATCGATCAGGCGTTGCGCGCGTGGTCCCCATTGCACCAGCACCGCGGCCACTGCAGCCGCGACCGCAAAGCCCGGATAGACCGGTGCGAACCAGTTGGCCTCGACCCGCGCATGCAGGGAGTGCCAGACGAAATAGGCAACGATGGTCCAGACCATCGCATTGATCAGCACTCGCGCGCCCAACGCGCCGACCCGGCCCCGGTACAGCGCGGAGAGGCCCATCGCACCAAGGATGAACACCAGCGGCGTCGCAAAGGCGATCTGCGTCGGGATCAGCTCGGCGATAAAGGCGGGACGGAAATCCTCGATCCGCGCGCGGCCCATCTGCTTGATGAAGGACACCCAGTGGTGATCCGCGTTCCAGAGGATGACCGGTGCGAACAGGCCGAGCGCGACCAGCCCGCCGAGATAGAGCCAGGGCGACAGCAACCAGCGCCGCAGCTTTGGCACCACCGCGAGCCAGATCAGGATCGCAGGCCCGAAGAACAGCGCGGTGTATTTCGACAGCAGCGCAGCACCGGCGCTGGCGCCGACCGCGAGCCACCAGGCGCCGTTGCCGCTCTCCAGCACTTTCGCGAGCGAGAACAGCAGGAAGCTCGAAGCGACCAGCAGCGGCGCATCGGGCGTCACGATCATCGTGCCGACGGCGGCCATCAGCGTGACGTTGAGCAGGATGGTCGCGCTCGCCGCCACGCGACGGCCGCCGAACAGGATCGCGGCGGAGTGATAGATCGCCCAGCTCATCGGCAGCGCCAGCAGGATCGAGACCAGCCGCACACCGAGCGCGGTGTCGCCGGCGATCAGCGTGCCCGCGCGGATCACGAGGGCGACCATCGGCGGGTGGTCGTAATAGCCGCCGGCGAGCGCCTTCGACCACATCCAGTAATAGGCTTCGTCGAAGGTCAGCGGCGTCCAGGCCGCCGCCGCAAGCCGAACTGCGACCAGCACGCACACCGTCGCGACGGTGTTGAGGACCAGCCGCGCCTCGCCCGGATTCATGCGCGCGTCATCGCCTGCGCCAGACGAACAGTCCGGACATCGCGTAATTCCAGACCACGCCCATCAGCGCACCGGCCGCGCCCGCCAGCCACCAGATCGGCTCCTGGTCGTACACCGAGAAGGCGACGCCGACATTGGCGAGCAGGCCGACACTGCAGACCAGATAGAACAACAGCAAGCCGCGCAGGATCGCAAAACCCTTTAGCCGCTGGTCGCGGTAGGTCAGGAAGTTGTTGAGGATGAAATTGCTGGTCATCGCAACGATCGCGCCCGCGGCCTGCGCCTCCGGGAACGGCGCGTGGAAGATTTCCAGCGAGATGAAGAGCACGGCGAGATGCACCAGCAGGCCAAGCCCGCCGACCGCCGCGAACAGGATGAAGCGCAGCGTGATCAGGTCATTGGTCAGCTTCGCCAGCACCAGGCCGAGGAAGTCCAGCACGACCATCGAGTCGAGCTTGCTCTCGCCATGCTGACGCGCGCCGAAAGTGTAGGGAATTTCCACCGCGCGCAGCTTGCCCTGCGCCGTCGCGACGACGTCGAGCAGGATCTTGAAGCCCTGGGTCGAGAGCTGCGGGGCGAGCTGCTCGAAGCGGTCGCGGCGCAGCATGAAGAAACCGCTCATGGGATCGGCGATCTCGACCTTGAGCGCACGCCGCGCGATCTCGGTGGCAAACGCACTGCCGCCGGCGCGCTGCTTGTTGAAGCCCTCGGCCTTGTAGCCCTCGATGTAACGGCTGCCGACCACGAGCTCGGCCTCGCCGCTCTGCAGCAGCGAGACCATCTTCGGCAGCTGCGTCTCGTCGTGCTGCAGGTCGGCGTCGATCACCGCGGCATAGGGCGCGCTGGAGGCGAGGATGCCCTCGATGCAGGCGCCCGACAGGCCGCGCCGGCCGACGCGGCGGATGCAGCGCACCCGCTTGTCCTGCCGCGCCAGGCCGCGCACGACGTCCCAGGTGCCGTCGGGCGAATTGTCGTCGACGAAGATGACCTCCCAGGGGATGTCCTTCAGCGTCGCGTCGAGCCGGCGATACAGCACCGTGACGTTATCGCGCTCGTTGAAGGTCGGGACGACCACCGAAAGCTGCGGCAAACCTGTGGCCTGCGACGGGGTTTCGGGGCCCGGTTTGATGGTGTCGTTCATGAGGGCCAGCGTATAGCCGCAGCCTCCCGCGCTGCCAAGGCGGCAGGTTCCGATTCGCAGGCCGGAAACAGGGGGAAACCGGATAAAGGGGCCCGGAAATGCCAACGACCACGAACACTGGGCGCGCGTACATCCGGCGCAGCCAACTGTATCGTGGTCGTCCCAGCGCCGGAGCCTCTGAAGCTGCAACGTCGCCGTTGGTAGCTAAATAGGAACGCGCAACGCCTTCCGCAAGAGCCGGTCGGCCTAATTGTTCGGGACTTCCCGAATCACCGGTCCCCGTGGCGTTGGGGCGGGCGCGGGCTGGGCAGCCGGTGCCGGCTGCGCTGCGGCCGGCTGGGCGGGCTTGCCGATCTGGCTCGGCGACGGCCCATAGATGAACGCTGCCGCCAGCACGATCGCCGCGACGATCGCGCCCAACAAGCCCGCGACGGATTGAGAATTCATGCCGGTCGTCCCCTCGCCTCCGAGGCGGGATTGATATCAAGAATCGGCCGGCTGCAACAGCGGTTCCGCCCGTTACCTCGCCCGGCGCCGGACGAAGGCGGTCACGATGTCCTTTTGCGCAAGCTCGATGGCGCGGTTGGCGGTGGTCAGGTGCTTGTCGGCATCGTCTTTGGGATTTTGCAGCGACAGGAAATCGATCAGCGATACCCGGAAATTCTGCCGCTCGGAGGGACAGACGGTCGCGATCAGCGTGGTGAATTCCTGGTCCGACATCGCCTTGTTGGTATCGCGCGGATATTCGCGGGCAAGGCAATTCCAGTAGGCATCGCGGCCGCTGATCGCGAGCTTGTGCGCGTCCCCAACCTCGTCGGCGATCGCGGCCGAGGATGCGAGGGCCAGGACGGAAGCGAGCAGCATGCGCATGGTTGTTCTCCCTTTTTGAACATCCTAGCGCGGCGTGATGCACGCAACCAAGCGCATCGGCGCCAATCTGCCGAACTGGCCAATCACGATTATTTTGACTACTCTCCTTGCAGTTGTTCCCCTCCTCACGATGAGTTCGTTCGTGGCCAAAGCCCCCAAGACCAACGCAGGCAACATCTATATCGGCATCGGCGGCTGGACCTTCGAGCCGTGGCGCGGCGTGTTCTATCCGGACAAGCTCGCGCAATCGAAGGAGCTCGCCTACGCCGCGTCCAAGCTGACCTCGATCGAGATCAACGGCACCTATTACGGCTCGCAGAAGCCGGAGAGCTTTCGCAAATGGGCCAGTGAAGTCCCCGACGGATTCATCTTCTCGCTGAAGGGTCCGCGCTTCGCCACCAACCGCAAGGTGCTCGCCGAGGCCGGCGACTCCGTGAAGCGGTTCTACGATTCCGGCGTGCTGGAGTTGAAGGATCGGCTCGGCCCGGTGCTCTGGCAGTTCATGCCGACCAAGAAGTTCGACGGCGCCGATTTCGGCAAGTTTCTGGAGCTGCTGCCGAAGACACTCGACGGCCGCGCGCTACGCCACGTCGTCGAGGTCCGCCATGACAGCTTCTGCGTGCCGGAATTCATCGCGCTGATCCGCGAGTTCGAGACGCCCGTGGTGTTCGCCGAGCACGGCAAATATCCGGCCATCGCCGATGTCGCGAGCGACTTCGTCTATGCGCGGCTGCAGAAGGGCAATGACGAGCTGAAGACCTGCTATCCGCCAAAACAGCTCGACGCCTGGGCCAAGCGGCTGCAGGACTGGGCCGGCGGAAGCGAACCCGATGACCTGCCGCGCGTTGACAAGATCAAGCCGAAAAAGGCGCCGCGCGACGTGTTCGCCTATGTCATCCACGAGGGCAAGATCCGCGCGCCGGCCGGCGCGATGGAATTGATCGAACGGGTGAAGTGACGGCGGAGCACGGTCGGAACCGCGTCCGTCGCCCTGATCGATGAGTTGGATCGCGCCGCACGTCAATCCAGTTTGATCCCCGCTTCACGGATCAACCTTGTCCAGCTCTGGTGCTCGGACGCGACGAACGAAGCGAGCTTCTCGTCAGGGACGTCCCACACATCCCCGCCGCTTTTCTCGAACCGCGGTTTCAGATCGGGCAACGCGGCACGGATGTCCCGGCGCAGCTTCGCGATCACCTCCGGCGGGGTCCGGGCGGGCGCGAAAATCCCGAGCCAGGAATCGACGTCGAGGCCGGAGACGCCGGCCTCCGACATGGTCGGCACGTCGGGGGCGAGCGGACTTCGCTGCGACGACAGCACGGCGATGCCCCTCGCCTGCCCCGACTGCACATAGGGCAGCCCGGCGGCAACGGAGTCGAAAAACAGGTCGATGCGGCCGGCGAGCAGATCGGTGAATGCCGGCGGCGAGCCCTTGTAAGGGACCTCCTGCAGCTTCACGCCGGCGGCCTTCATGAAGGCCGCCGCAACCAGATGCTGACCGGTCCCAACACCGGCGGTCGCAACGCTGATGGAGCCGGGATTTGCCTTCGCAGCGGCGACGATGTCCTGCAGCCTGGCGTGCGGCAGGTCCTTGCGCGCGACCATCACATAGCCGAACTTGTAGACGACGGCGACCGGAACGAAATCCTTCAGCGGATCGTAGGCGAGCTTCGAATACAGCGCCGAATTGAACGCCATGTTGGAGAGCCCGCCGATCAGCAGCGTATAGCCGTCCGCCTCGCTCTGGGCTGCGGCCTGAGTCCCCACCACGGTGCCGGCGCCGGGTTTGTTCTCGACAAAAAAGCTCTGGCCGCTGCGCTTCGACAGCACCTCCGCCAATTGCCGTCCGACCAGATCGTAGCTTCCGCCGGGCGCAATCGGAACGATGATCTTCACCGGACGCTCCGGATAGGCCGGTTGCGCGAGCGCCAGCGTGATGCCGACGCCGAAAGCCGCGAACGCAACTGCCATCCTTGCCAGCAAATGCCCTGTCATTGCGTCCCCCCAAGCGACGGCGGCCTTCCGGATGAGCCGACCATGCGCCATGCCGAAGGGGTCGGCAACCACATGCCGGGCCGGATCGCCCGCATAACCTCGGCGGTTGTGGAAATGCGTTGCCGGCTGACATAGGCTCGACCGGAGTCCAGTTCCGGAATGTCAGCATGGCCAGAACCAAGACACTTTTCACCATCGGCTATGAGCAGACGCCGTCGAAGGCCGTGCTCGACGAGCTCGAGGACGCCGGCGTCAAGCTCCTGGTCGACGTCCGCGCCATCGCCTCCTCGCGCCGTCCCGGCTTCTCCAAGAGCCAGCTTGCCGCAGGGCTCGACGAGCGCGGCATCGCCTATCTGCATCTGCGCGGCCTCGGCACGCCCAAGACCGGCCGCGAGGCCGCGCGGAGCGGCAAGTACGACGTGCTGCACAGGATCTATTCGGCGCACCTGAAGACGGTTCAGGCCAGAGAGGAGCTCGACGAGCTCTCCGCGCTGGTGAAGAAATCCGGCCCGGTCTGCATCCTCTGCTACGAGCGCGACCACACCAATTGTCACCGGCAATGGATCGCGGAGATCATCCAGGACCGCGACGGCGTGAAGGTGAAGAATCTGGCCGCGCCGCAGGTCTAACCCTCCCCCTCCAGCTTGAACGTTCCCTCCATCATCTGCACGCAGGCCCCGCCGACATGCGCCGATACATTCGCGCCATTCTGCTTGCACACGCGCGTCAGCAGCAGGCTCGGACGGCCCATGTCAAAGCCCTGGCCGATCGTCAGCTTCAGTTCGCCATCGCGCTGCGGGTCGAGCTCGGCCAGCAGCGCGGCCGCCGCGACCGTGGCGCTGCCGGTGGCGGGGTCCTCGATCAGGCCGCTCGATCCCGGAAAAAACATCCGCGCCTGCAGATCGCAGGGCTTCTCCGCTGCAGGAACGTCGCGCGTGTAGAAATAGGCGGAGAAGGCGCCGTCCTTCGGGAAGAATCGGCTGAAGGCGGCAGCGTCGGGCTTGGCGCGGCGCACCGCATCGCGCGAGACGACCTCGAACACCAGGAACGGCGTGCCGACGCCGACGACTTGCGGCGCCTGACGATCCGTCTTGATCTCCTCCGGGCTCAGGGAGATCAGGGCTGCAACCTCGGCGGCGGACAACTGCGCCAGGCGCGACAGCGGCTGCGGCGCGGTCAGCTCGGTGGCCACGACCCTGCCTCCATCCCTGACGATGTCGACCGGCACCAGCCCGGCCTTCTCCTCGAAGCGCAGCTGCGGCTTTGGCTGCTTCGCGAGCGTCGCCAGCACGAAGGCGGTGCCGACATTGGGATGCCCGGCGAACGGAAGCTCGCGGACCGGCGTGAAGATGCGGACCTCCGCATCGTTCGCGGCATCCCGCGGCGGCAGCACGAAGGTGGTCTCGGAGTAGTTGAACTCGGTCGCGATCGACTGCATCTGCGCCGTCGTCAGTCCGCGTGCATCGAGCACGACGGCGAGCGGATTGCCGCCGAAGGCGCGGTCGGTGAAAACGTCGACGGTGATGTAGCGGCGCTGCATTGCTGTTGTCCTCGTGCTTGATCGAGCGAAGTGCGATCACTTTAACATGCTCGCGGTGACGCTCTTCAGAACACTCGGTGCAATCTCCCTCTTCGGAGCACTCAGTACAATCAAACCTCTATCCCAGCTCCCACACCGTCATCGGACGGTCGTAGCCGCGGACCGCGACCTCGCCGTGCGAGACCGCTTCGCCGCAGCCGTCGCCGAGCGCCTCGCGCACCGCTGACGAAATCAGCAGCTGCGAATTGAAATCCTTGTTCAGCGCCTCGAGCCGCGAGGCGAAATTCACGGTGTCGCCGATCACGGTGTATTCCTTGCGCCGGGGCGAGCCGATATTGCCGGCGACGACCTCGCCGATGTGGATGCCGATGCCGATGCGCAAAGGCCAGCTCGTCGCCTTGTTGGCGCGCTCATTGGCCTCCAGCATCTCGCGTGCGGCGGCGACTGCGTGCTGCGCAGAGTCCTTGGATTCAAAGGGCGCTCCGAACAGCGCGAGGAAGCCGTCGCCGAGAAATTTGTTCACGATGCCGCCGTGGCGATCGAGGATGTCGACCAGCACGGCGAAGGCGCCGTCGAGTCGATCCACCACCTCCTGCGGCGAGCGGGTGCGGGCGGTCGCGGTGAAGCTGCGGAAATCGACGAACATCACGGCGACGTGGCGGATGTCGCTGTGGGTCGACGCGCCTTCGGTCATCAAGCGCTCGACCACCTGCGGCGAGACGTGCTGGCCGAACAGATTGGTGATGCGGTCGCGCGCGGTCGCCGCCATGATGCTGGCGCCGAACTGGCGGCGCAGCTGCATGCCGACTGCGCCCGCCAACATGCCGCAGACCAGGATGATGACACTGCGCGCAGCGTGATAGAACAGCACCGGCTCGGGATCGACGCTGCCCGAGCGATGATAATACATCGCCATCCAGAACAGCTCGGCGGCCGCGACAAAGCCGGTGAAGGTCGAGAGCCAGAAATCCAGCCGCAGCGTCGAGGTGATGATGAAGATGAAATAGATAAGCGGCGCCACGAAGCCGAGCGCAGCGACCGAACCCATGTTGTCGATATGGATCGCCAGCGCCACCGTCGGCATCGAGGTCTCGATCAGCGCGCCGATGTAGCGCCGGACCACCGGCAGATCGCGCCCCTGCCGCATGTGCCGGGTGATCGCGCCATGCACCCACCATTCGAACAGGATGAACGGCACGATGACCGAGTAGAGATAGGACGGCTTGAGGTTGCCGTGCCACACGCGCATCATGGCCTCGGGATCGATGAAGTAGATGATCCAGACCATGACCCCGAGCACAGCGGCGGTGCCGATCAGCACCTTGATCCGCAGCAGCTCCGTGCTCATCACTTCCTGCATCAGCACATGCTGGAAGTCGGCCGTGACCGTTGCGTCCTGCGCCGTCTTTTCCCTGTCCACGATTCCAGCCATCGCTCCTGCCCCAGCCACTGCGATCATATTGCCTCAATCGAGTGTCCGGCGGAAGCGCGTCACGGCGATGGTCATGGCGAACAGCATCAGGGCGATCAGCGCCAATGTGTCATATTGCAGGTTCTGCACCACCGCGCCCTTCAGCATGATGGCGCGGACGATTCGAACGTAGTGGGTCAGCGGCAGGCCCTCGCCGATATATTGCGCCCAGACCGGCATGCCCATGAACGGGAACATGAAGCCGGAGAGCAGGATGCTCGGCAGGAAGAACATCATCGAGAGCTGCATCGCCTGCAGCTGGTTCTGCACGATGGTCGAGAAGGTGTAGCCGATCGACAGATTGGTGGTGATGAACAGCGTGGTCAGGAGCGCGAGCAGCGTCAGGCTGCCGAGGATGGGCACGCCGAACAGCAGCACGCCGATGCCGATGATCAGCGTCGCCTGGATGAAGCCGACCAGGACATAGGGGATGATCTTGCCGAACATGACCTCTACCGGCTTGATCGGCATCGACAGCAGGCTCTCCATCGTGCCGCGCTCGATCTCGCGTGTCACCGACAGCGCGGTGAAGATCAGCATGGTCATGGTCAGGATGGTGCCGACCAGGCCGGGCACGATGTTGAGCCGCGATTCCGCCGCCGGATTGTAGCGGGCATGCGTCCTGATCTCGAACGGCATCGACGGCGGATCGCCGGTATGCAGATCGTGGTCGAGTGCGGTCTGCACCAGCGGACCGAGCGCGCTGAGCGCAGATCCCGCGGCCACCGGATCGGTGGCGTCGGCCGCGACCAGCAGCGCCGGCTTGTCGCCGCGCCGGACCGCGCGCTCGAAGCCGCGGGGGATCTCGACGCCGAACAGCACCTTGCCGGATTGCAGCAGGTTGTCGAACTCCTCGACCGTGTGCACCTCGCGCGTGAAGCGGAAATAGGCGGTGTTCTCCATCGCCTTCAGGATCGAGCGGCCGAGATCGGAATCCTCCTGCATCAGCACCGCCGTCGGCAGATTGCGCGGCGTGGTGTTGATGGCGTAGCCGAACAAGGTGAGCTGCATGACCGGCAGCATGATGATCATGGCAAAGGAGACGCGGTCGCGGCGGAGCTGGATGAACTCCTTCACCAGCATCGCGTAAGAGCGCCGCCAGAAGCCGAATCTCGGCTCCCTCGCCTCGCTGTTGGGGATGGTGTCGGTTGCGCTCATTGGAAATTATCCTTGGAGCGATTCATCAGGTCGATAAACACGTCTTCGAGCGAGGGCTCACTCTCCTCGAAATGCCATCTGGGATTGCTGCGATAGGGCGCGATGGTCGCTTCCAGAGCCGCCTTGTCGCGGCCGGAGACGTGGAGGCTGGTGCCGAACGGCGCCACCATGTCGATGCCGGGCTTGCTGGTCAGTTCGTTCGACAGCCCGTTGAGATCTCCGGTGACCGTGTAGGTCGAGAGCGCCGAATGCGCGATCACCTCGTCCACCGTGCCGTGCGCCAGCAGATTGCCGTAGGCGATGTAGGCGATCTCGTGACAGCGCTCGGCCTCGTCCATGTAGTGGGTCGAGACCAGCACGGTGAGCCCGTCGGCGGCGAGCGCGTGGATCTCGTTCCAGAAATCGCGCCGCGCCTTGGGATCGACGCCGGCAGTCGGCTCGTCCAGTAGCAGCAATTGCGGATTGGGCAGCGTGCAGGCGCCGAGCGCCAGCCGTTGCTTCCAGCCGCCGGAGAGATTGCCGGCGAGTTGCTCCTCGCGGCCCTTCAGCCCGATCCGCGCGATCATCTCGCGCGCGGCCGCGACCGCATTCGGCAGGCCGTACAGCCGCGCGACGAATTCAAGGTTCTCCCGCACCGAGAGATCCTGGTACAGGCTGAAGCGCTGCGTCATGTAGCCGACCTTGCGCTTGATCTTGTCGGCGTCGCGCCGGATGTCGTAGCCGAGGCAAGTGCCCTCGCCGCTGTCGGGTGTCAGCAGGCCGCAGAGCATGCGGATGGTGGTGGTCTTGCCGCTGCCGTTGGGACCGAGGAAGCCGTAGATCGAGCCGCGCCTGACCTGCATTGAGAGGTCGCGCACCACCGGCCGGCCGCTGAACGACTTTGACAGGCCTTTCACCTCGATGGCGATGCCAGCAGAGTTGGTGTGCGAGTTGGTGTGCACGTCGGTCATTGCCGGTTCGCCACGGGCGTCTTGGCGTTGAGATAGACGCTGATCGGCTGGCCGACGCGCAAGACGTCGGGCCGGCTCGGCCGCGCCTGGATCAGGTAAACGAGCTTGTTGCGCTCATCGAGGCTGTAGATGACAGGCGGGGTGTACTCCGCCGTGGTCGCGATGAAATAGATCTTCGCCGTGAGATCGGCCGCGCAATTGTCGCAGGTGACCTTCACCTCGTCGCCGATCGCAAGCTTCGGCAGCTCGGCCTCGGGCACGAAGAAACGCAGCTTCATGTTGCCGGGCGGCATGATCGACAGCACCGGCCGCTTTTCCGGCACCATCTCGCCCTCGCGGAAATAGATCTGCTGGATCGTGCCGGCAACCGGCGCGAAGCCACTGCGGCGCGCCAGCCGGGTCTGCGAGGTGACGACGCGCGCCTCGGCCACCCGCAGCGCCGACACCGCGGAATCGAGGTTCGCCTGCGTGCCCGCGCCGGTGCCGCGCAGCGAGTTGGCGCGGTCAAAGGTCTGCTGCGCGTTGGCCAGCGTCGCGCTGTTCTGGTTGAGGTCGGCCTTCTGCAGGTCGTCGTCGACCGAATAGAGCTGGTCGCCGGTCTTGACCTCGTCGCCCTCGCGCACGTTGAGTTTTGTCACCCGGCCGGACTCGTCGGGGCTGACGAAGATCATGTCGGCCTCGACCCAGCCCTGGAAGCCGGGGTCCTTCTTCTGGTTGCAGCCGGCCAGAGCCGTCGCCGTCGTCAGCGCCAGCACCGCAAACAGCTTCGTCATTCGCGACGAGGTCATGTCGTCCTCCGTTCGCCAAAAATCAGATCGAGATGCACCTTGAACATCGCCAGCGCATCCAGTGGCGCGTGCCGCGCAAACAGGCTCTGCCAGATCACCGCGACCATCGCGGGCGCGATCAGCAATTGCGGATAACGCGCCAGCCCCTCGTGGCGGATTTCGCCGCGCGCGATCGCAAGCTCGATCAGCGCGCGCATGCCGGCGAGGCCCTTGGAGACCACCTCGCGGTAGTAGAAATCGGCGATCGCCGGGAAGCGCGGTCCCTCGGCCACGATCACGCGCACGATGTCGCCGCGACGGGTCGACACGATCTCGTGGATGAAGGTCTCGACGAACCGCTCCACCGCGTCGCGGATCGAGCCGCCGATCGGCGGCGGCCCCGCCATGCGGCCGATCAGCGGCACGATCGCGGTGCGGATCAGCTCCTCGAACATCGATTCCTTGTCCTTGAAGTGCAGATAGAGCGTGCCCTTGGCAACGCCTGCCCGCTTGGCGACGTCATCGAGCCGGGTCGCCGCGAAGCCGCGGGTGAGGAACTCGTCCATCGCCGCCGCCACGATCGCCGCCCGCCGTTCCGCCGATTTTTCCGCGCGGTTCGATGCGGGTTTTTCAAGCTTGGGCGAGACGACCTTCGGCATCTTGGCCGCGGCGGCCCGGAGAATCGCCGGGCGTTTGGCGGGAGGTTTGCGCGAGGGTTTTGCGGCTCGTTTTGTCATGATCCATATATGACTGACTGGTCAGTCATAGTCAACCTGGGCCGGCGCGGCGGGGTGTCACAGTGCCGTGATGCCTGCTTTGGGGATGGCTGGCCTTGATGGGGGTCAAGCCAGGAGGCATCTGCAACCACCAGCAGTGTCATCACCTGCGCATGCGGATGCGGGTGATCCAGTATTCCAGAGGCCGTCGTGCTCGACCCGATGGGCCGCGGCGTACTGGATCCACGCGTACGCGGGGATGACATTGAAACATGCGTCCGCATTCTCGCGACATGATTTGCCCGAGTTGTCCATCTCGTTCCGCCCTCTCTCGATAGCGAGGGCGCAGGGAAGACCGGGAGCACGCCGCCCCCGCGGTCTCGCGTGCAATGTGCACAAAAAAGTGCGCACACGAGCATACAGGTTTGGCTGAGACATCCGGCCCTCCCTGCGCGATGGCTTTACGGCTTATACGTGCTCGCCCTGGTGAGACTCTGCGTTTGTGCCACCATCATCCGCGATCGGCTTTGGACCTCTCGCGTGCTTGCCACCAGCATCGGGGCGGCAGGCCCACACGACTTCGCCGTCCGCCTTGCGCACACACGCCTGTCGCACGCTCAGCGGCCACCGCATCTGCACCCACGTTCGTGGCGTTCGCGAGCGCCCCTCGTGTCGGGTGAGACGATGCATTTTTAGCATATTCAGAAGTTCGTGTAAATAGGAAATATTCTTGCATGAGCCGCTTGACAGCTTTTTCTGATTTGCCCGTCGTGTCGGATTTGCCACACCGCTGGTGCCGCCCGCTCGCGCGTCGGTGATGGCGCGTGATGAAATAACGCCGTCCCCTCGCCGCACCTGGTCATTGGAAGCCTCGCTTCCACCATCCCAATGGAGAGACCCATGACCAAATTGACCTTCGTGGCGGCAGCGCTGGTTGCGGCGGCGGCCTATACGACCGAGGCGGTGTCCGCACGCAGCCATGCGCCGGCACAGAACGCCCAGATGACGGCAATGACCGGCGCCGTCGGCGGTTGCGTGCGGGCGCCGAAAGCGGGCGCGTTCGCCTCGGCGCCCTACTCCGTGCCGCCCTGCATGCCGAACCAGGCCAACTGACGGCGCGCATGATCGGGCCGGCAGCCTCCCGGCCGGCCGGATCGTCGACTCCTGCGCTTACGCCTCGTGGCAGGCCTGCCCCATCTCGATCCCGTGCCGGCGTCCGCGCGCGATGCCTTCGGCGATCGCTTTCGCGACGATCTCGGCATCCGCTGCCGAGAGATGGTTGAGCGGGCCCCACGAGCGCGCGATCTCGCGCGCGCGCTCCATGTCCCCGTAGATAGCAAAGGGAGCAAGCGGTTTGATTGTCATGGGCGTGGCTCCGCAGCCGCAATGCGCGGCAGCGTACAATGAGCCCGACCGGCCAGCTATGCGTTTGATCGCGCCATGGCCGCCTGTTGCGCCGCGCAGACGCATGACGCGCCACATCGATCAGGTATGAAACTTCAGCCCATCCATGATCTTGTCGACCACCTTGCGCTCGGCGCGCACGGCAAGCCCGACGAGGTTGAGATCGGCGCGCACGACCGCCTTCACCACCTCGCGATTGGCGGCATCATGCGTGGTCCTGAACATGTCCTCGGTGTAGAGCGCCGGCTTCACGTCCCGCGCAAGCGCGCGTTCCAGCGCCCGCGACAGCGCGGCACGGTCGGCGCCGTAGATCAGGATCGGCTGGCCGATCAGGGACAGATAGCTCGTCCCCGATCCGTCCTGGTAGTTGTCGCCGATACATTCGGGAAAGGCGGCGGCGATGCCGCCGGCGAGAAAGGAAGCGACATTGAGTTTCTGCCAGGCTTCCAGGTTGGTGCGGATCACGACCGCGATCTTGGTGTCGAACTGCATGGCGCGAGTGTAGCGGCGTTTCACCGCCGATGACCAGAGCCGGCAGCAGCGATCGCCTCACGCGAATTGTGCTAGCCCGTGACCGACCGACCAGTTCTCCTTGGGTGAATCGAGCACATTCACGAAGACATCATCCGGCCGAATGCCGGGATTGTCGCCGAGCAGCGCGGCGATGCGGCGATACAGCGCCTTCTTCTGCTCGACCGTGCGCGTGCTAAACACGGTGATCTGGATGTAGACGACGTCGTCGCTCCTGGCGACGCCGTAAGCCGAGCCGGTACGGAAGTTCGCGGGCGCGTGCTCGGTGATGGTCATGAACTGATCGTCCTCGGGCACGTCGAGCGCCTCGCGCATGGCACGGTAGAGGCCATCGAGGATCGCCTGCCGGTAGGCGTCGGACTTTCCGGCACGCAGCGAGACGTGGATCAGCGGCATCACGGGATCCTTTCGCAAGGCTATGAAATCAGCTACAAATGTTTTTGACACGATGTTAAAAACACATTCTTGACGCAGCGTCAAATACTATTTGGCGCCGATGATCCCGAGGAGACTTGCCGTGAGGCCCCGCGAGTTCGACCATGACGACGTGCTGCGCGTCGCCTTCGACCAGTTCTGGCGCAAGGGGGTGCGCGGCACACAGCTCGCCGACATCGCGCGCGACGCCGGCGTCCAGCGCGGCAGCCTCTACAACGCCTTCGGCAGCAAGGAGGCCCTCTTCCTCGCCGCCTATGAGCGCTACGCGCGCGACTATCTCGCCGCGATCGAGACGACGCTCGGCCAGGGCAGCCTGCGCGCCCGCCTCACCGCGTTCTTCGAGGTGACGATCAGCAACATGTGCGCGGGCTCGCCGCCGCGGGGATGCCCGACCACGCGCGGCCTGATGGAGCTCGGAGCGGCCGAGGGCGAAGGGCTCGATGACACCGCGCGGCAGGCATTTGCGGATTTGATCGAAGGGATCGCCGAGGTGCTGCGAGACACCTTCGCCGAAGGCAAGACGCGCGGCGAGTTCGCCGGCAACCCCGAGATGGCCGCACGCCACATCGTCACGGTCACGCGCGGTCTCGCCGTGCTCGAACGCGCCTTCGGCGACGAGGATGAGCTGCGGACCATTGCCGCGCATACGGTCGATCTGGTGCTGGGAAAGGCAGGGCGATGATCGCAGCCGTGCTGGCAACGTGGACCGTACAGACGCTCACAAATCCGGACAGGACCGCACACCATCCAAGGATAATTGCCGAACATTGATGGAAACGATGCTTGCGACAATCAGGCGCGAGAGCGTTCATTTCCGGATGTACGGCAACAGTCTGGAGGCCTTGGCGTGCCCGATCCGCTCCACTTATCTACCGGGTTCTTCTATCTCGCCACATTGATCATCAACCCACCCATCATAGGTGGAAATCCGCTTGTCACTGCACCGGATTCCAACGGCAATGTCTCGTTTACGTTCACACAGCCTGAGCAGCCGTGCGGCGACCCGGAATGCCAACAGGAGATCTTTCGGTTCGAACAGAATCCCGACTCGTGCTGGGTCTACGAGAATATTGCACTCGACAACGTGAACGAGGTGCGAGGATTCTTCTTCGCGCCCATTTTCACCCCCGGGGGATTCACGCTCAAATCTCTTGGAAACGTGAATGGGTGTGTATTCACCTTTCGCGCGCATGTGTCATCGCGTTGCGCACCGAGCAGTTGATGGACGTCGGGATCAATGTGAATGGGGGCCGGTTTGACCCGGCCCCCGTCCGTCACGCCACGATTTGCGTCACGATGCCGGCACCGACGGTGCGGTTACCCTCACGGATCGCAAAGCGCGAACGCTCTTCGAGTGCGATCGGCTTGTTCAGCTCGATCGTCAGTTCGGCGCTGTCCCCCGGCATCACCATCTCGACGCCGTCGTCGAGCTGGACGGTGCCGGTGACGTCGGCGGTGCGGAAGTAGAACTGCGGACGATACTTGCCGAAGAAGGGCGTGTGGCGCCCGCCCTCGTCCTTCGTCAGCACGTACACTTCCGCGCGAAAGGTCCGGTGCGGCTGAGCCGAACCCGGCCGCGACAGCACCTGGCCCCGCTGCACGACGTCCCGATCGATCCCGCGCAGGAGGCAGCCGACATTGTCGCCGGCCTGCCCCTGCTCGAGGATCTTCCGGTAGGTCTCGATGCCCGTGACCACCGACCTGCGGCTCTCGCCGAGGCCGACGATCTCGACCTCGTCGCCGAGCTTGACCGTGCCGCGCTCGATCAGTCCGGTCACGACGGTGCCGCGGCCGGAGATCGACTGCACGCCTTCGATCGGCATCAGGAACGGACGATCCTTGGCCCGCTCGGGCACCTCGATGTAAGCATCGAGCGCCTCGAACAGCTTCAGGATCGCCTGATCCGCGAGCGGACCGCTTTCGCCGCGCAGCGCCTGGATCGCCGAGCCTCTGATGACCGGCACGTTGTCGCCGTCGAACTTGTACTTCGACAACAGATCGCGCAGCTCGATCTCGACGAGATCGATCAGCTCCGGATCGTCAGCCACATCGCACTTGTTCAGGAACACCACGATACGCGGCACGCCGACCTGACGCGCCAGCAGGATGTGCTCGCGCGTCTGCGGCATCGCCCCGTCCGTCGCCGAGACCACCAGGATCGCGCCGTCCATCTGGGCCGCACCGGTGATCATGTTCTTCACATAATCGGCGTGGCCCGGACAATCGACATGCGAGTAATGCCGCGCCGCCGTCGAAAATTCGACGTGGCTCGTCGCGATCGTCAGGATCTTCGAGTCGTCGCGCGTACCTTGCGCAGCCGACGCCTTGGCGACATCCTGATAGGAGACGAACGCGCCCCAGCCGTGATCGGCCGAGACCTTCGTCATTGCCGCCGTCAGCGTCGTCTTGCCATGGTCCACGTGGCCGATCGTGCCCACATTGCAGTTGGGCTTGAGACGGGTGAACTTCTCTTTGGACATTGGACACCTGTGGTGCTCGAGCTCCCGTGCCGGGTTTGCACTGCTCGGGACACCGCGAGAGCTCGATCGGCATCCGGAGCCGTATCCGCTCCGGGCCGCTTCGATTGTCAGGTGTGACGTTCGTTCAGGCGCGCAGCAGATCCACGGCGGACAAGGGCATGAGCCCTTCCGTCATCATCAGCACTGATGCTTGCTGTGACTGCCGCATTGTTGGATGCCTAAAGTCTCTGAACACGAGGAGGCGCGTACATAAGCGAATATCTCGCCGTTTGCAAGTCGTGGATGCAACGACGCCAGCACCACCATCCCCAACTGCCATATTTTGTCCTGCCCTTCACAGGGAACATGGGCTCCGGTGGGCCGTTACTGCGCACACGTCCCTACAGGAGGAGGTTCCTAAATGAAGACGTTGATGATAGCTGCGACCGCGATTCTGATCGCCTCGCCCGTTCTCGCCCAGAACACGACATCCTCGCGCGGCGCATCGAAATACGCGCCGGGCCAGGAGATGCAGAACAGCACCAAGTCAACGGGGCCAGGCGCTTCGGAATATGCGCCGGGTCACCAGCGCAACACGGCGGCCGGCCCGGGCCACTCGGAAAGCGCGCCGGGTCAGAAGATGCAGACCACGACCGGCGCGAACACAAAGTCGTCGAACACAAAGGCGATGACCGGATCGAGCACGAACCGAAAGTAATCGCGATCGGCGGTTCGGCGATCACGCCGGACCGCCCGTCAATAGCGCGGCGCGTGCAATGCGCGCCGCGTGCGAACAACAACCTTCACGCCGCAACGCCCTCACGCTGGTGCGCCAACCACCATTGCGCGATCGCTTGCGTGAGCTCTTCCCACAGCGGCGTCGGAAGATCGGGCACGGCGAGGCGGACGCTGTAGCGGTCCGTCGTCGCGTTGTGAAACCACTCGGTGGCGGCAAAATCGAAACCAAAACTGCCGGCGTGGCGGATCGGCAGACCGGCTTTCGCGAGATCGTCGCTCATCTGCGCGGACGCGCGGCGTGCACTCGCCTCATCAAACGGCTGCGTGCTGGCCAGCGTGAGATAGAGGCCGTGGGCGAAGTGGAGTTCCGCCGTCAATCCCGGAATGGCAGACGCAAGATATCGGATGGCGCGGCGGCTGTTGCGCAGCATCGCCGCCACGCGCCGGCTGGTCAGCGCATGATAGGACGCAGTGCCGATATAGGGCGGGAAATGCGCCGGCAGCGGTGCGCCGCCAAGCAGCCTGACCGCATTGCGCATTTCGACGGGAAGCTGCTTGAGCGTCGCGTTGTGGTCCCAGTCAACGAACACCGCCGAGCCGAGCCGACCGTACTCCGCGCCGAGCGAGTCAAGCTTGGTGTGACTGCGCACCATCACCGTGGGGATTTCTCGCCGGCGCGCCCGGCGCAGCACGCGGCGGATGCGGCCGGAGCCGGCGGAGAAGCAGGTGGTGTCGAAGATCAGGAGATCGAGCGAAGGACTCATGATGCCGCGCAGTGCGGCTTCGAAGCCGCGCGCCGGCGCGCAGGAATCGAGCAGAAGGATTTGGCGCGATGTCGTCGGTGCCCTCACCTCGTCCAACGCATGCTTCAGCGTGACCAGGCGCAGATGACGCGCGTGGCGTTCGATCAGTTCCAGCGTCTCGCCATAGGAGCCCGCCGCAACGCGGATGTCGGCCTTGCCGATGACATCAGCGGAGGCCAGCAGCAGCGCCGCAATCGCCGCCATGCCGGAGGCGGTGTAGACCGTCTCACCGGCGCTTTCCTGGAGGTCATAGAAGGACGGACCGTGCACCTCGAGATCGGCGCGCTGATAGTCGTAAGCGAACGCGAACGGGCCGGCGTGCGGCTGGCCGGCATGCGACCAGTCGGTCTCGGTCGCGTTCCAGTCATGCAGCGTATGCTCCGCCTTCAGCGCCGCGGTGAGCTGGAATTTTTGCCTGACGACCTCCGTGACCGATTGAGGGCGCGGTACCGGCAAGGGCGTGCGCAGGCCCTCGTTCAGAAGCCTGAGTTCCTCATGCTTGCGGTCGAGATAGGCTGCGATGCTCTCCATGGCCGGGTTCGTCGATGCGCTTCGCTTTAGAAACGTTTCGAAACTGCATTGGGTCCTATCCGGACTGTGACTGCACCACACTGGCCCTCGCCGCCTTCGCCGTGTATAATTCCGGTGTTCGGATACAGGTGTCTGATGTCTCTGTTCGCAAATCGATGCGGTCTCACAATCCTGACGGCGGTGCTGTGCCTCGGCGCCCACGCCGCCAGCGCGCAGGTCGCACCGGTGCAGTACTGGATTCCCGGTGGTCCGTTCGGCTTCGGCGGCGGCGCCAGCGAGGGCGCGAGCCCGGACAGCTACACCAATGCGCCGGGCTTCGATGCGACCGGCCGCTACAATTTCCAGAACGGCTGGTTCGTCGGCGGCGAGCGCGGCAATCTCGGCTTCAGTGGTCTTGGCCGCGCCAGCGCGTTCGGCAGTTTCGGCACGCTGTCCTATGAAGGCATGCAGATGGGCAAGACCTTCAAGGGCGTCGGCGATTCCCCGGTGACCTTCTTCGCCGGCTTCGACACGCTGAAATACAATCCGGGCGGCATCACGCCGATGGGCCCGTTCAACAACAATTTCAGCACCAACGCCGGCTACAGCATGCACGGCGGCGTCGAGTTCAAGCCGGCCTCCAATGTCAGCCTGCAGTTCGGCGTCGGCTACACCCAGCAGGGATCAACCCGCGTCGACAGCGACATCAATTCGAATTTGCTGCCGGGCCAATCGGTGATGTTCGGCGGGCGGTAGTCAGCCCTTGGCGTCGCAGGCCCAGGCGCGGATTACGCATTCCTTGCCGCCGTACTCGTAGCACTTCTTCGTCGCGCGTTCAGCGTGCTCGATATCCGCGGCTTCACGGCATAGCCATGGGCGCCGCAGGGATTGGCCATGTCGACCGAGAGCGCGGCGCAGGCACGCTTCATGGTGATGGTGGTGCACTCGCCCTTGCACTGCTTCTGCGCGGCGGCGCGGGCGGCGGCTTCCGCCTGGTAGTCGTAGGCCTGGCCATAGGCGCCGCATTTGCCGACCGCGAACGCGCCGGCACCCCAGGCCTTGGTGACGAGATTGTCCGCGGCGAAACGCGAGGCGCCGAGCACCAGCGTGAAGGCAAGGACAATCAGCGCGCGGCGCTGCGCCGTGGCGGTCGACACGATCAAGACGGAAATCCCCCAGAACCCGGCCGGGAATCTAGCGGGGGGACGTTTCCAGATGGTGAATGAGGGGTTGACTGCGGCGGGCTGTAGGGTGGGCAAAGGAGCGTTAGCGACGTGCCCACCATCCTCGGCGTGCTCGTGATGGTGGGCACGGCGCAAGAGCGCCTTTGCCCACCCTACGGCACCGGTTTTAGCCTCTTCGCGCCGCTTCCAGCGCCTGTGGCGTATCGATGTCGAGGAAGGCGCTGTCGCCGTCGACGGGGACTTCGGCAACGGCTTCGGCGTGCTTGGCGATCAGATGGCGGGCGCCGATGTCGCCGTCGAGCGTCATGAGCTCCTTGAAGAAGCGGCGCGACCACAGCACCGGATTGCCGCGGCGGCCCTCGCTGACGGGAACGGCGATCAGGTGACCGCGGTCCGGCGCAAACGTCTCGATCAGGCGGTCGATCAGCTGCGCATCGATCAGCGGCATGTCGCCGAGGCAGACGATGGCGCCATCGGCCTTGTCGGAGACTGCCGAGATGCCCGCCTTCACGGAGCTGGCGAGCCCGCCGGCGAAATCGGGATTGCGAACGAATGTCACTTTCAGGCCGGCGAGCGCCTGCTCGACCAGCTCGGCCTGGTGGCCGGTGACGACGATCACTTCGGACGCCTTCGAGGCCAGCGCCTGCTCGGTGGCGATGCGCACCAGCTTCTTGCCGTCGAGCTCGGCGAGCAGCTTGTTCGGCCCGCCCATCCGGGTGGAGCGGCCGGCGGCGAGCACGATCGCGGCAACGTTGCGGTTGCCTTCGGTGTCGGGGACGGTGCGCGGCTGCGGCCTTGTGACGATCTCCATCAGGAGACCGCCGACGCCCATGCCGGTGAGGTCTGCGCGCGTCACCTTGAGCCCGGCGAGCAGCCGCATCAGCACCCAGTCAAAGCCGTTCTCGACCGGCGAGCGCGCGCAGCCGGGCGCGCCGAGCACCGGCACCTCGCCGGCGCGGCCGATCAAGAGGAGATTGCCGGGATCGACGGGCATGCCGAAATGCTCGACCATGCCGCCGATGCCGGTCAGCGCCGCCGGGATCACGTCGCGCCGGTCGGCAATCGCCGACGCCCCGAACACGATGACGAGCTCGGCGCCAAGTGAGAGCAACTCCTTGATCGAAGCCGCGAGCACGGTCTCGTCGTGCGGCACGCGGCGCTCGGCGATGATGGTGGCGCCCGCAGGCGCCAGCCGCTCAGCGGTCACGCGCAGCGTCTTGTCGATCACCTTCGGCGACAAGCCCGGCAGCAATGTCGAGACCACGCCGACCTTGCTGATGACATAGGGCGCGATCCGCAGCGCGTCCTTGCCCGCGGCCGCAACCGCGGCATCGCGCAGTTTCGCTTCGACGCCGAACGGGATCAGCTTGACGGTCGCAATCATCTCGCCTTCGACCACCGGCTTGAAGGCGGCGAGCGTGGCGAACGTAATGGCTTCGTCGACGCCGTTGATGCGGTCGACCGCGGCGCGATCGACCACCAGCACGCCGGGCCGCGCGGCGAACAGATTGGCGCGGCCGGTGAAGGCGCGCTCGACGGTGACGCCCTCGCCCGCCACCGCCTGCGCGACGCTGGCGGCGGCAACGTCCTCGGAGACGTCGCCCTCTTCCAGCCGCACCACGACGATGTCCTTGACACCCGCCTTGGTGAGCGCGTCGACCTCGGCATCGCCGATGGTCGTGCCTTTCTTGAGCACCAGCGCGCCCTGGCGCAGCGTGTGCACGGTGACGCCGCCAATCGCGTCGGCCGGACTGGCGGGACCGAACTTCATGCCGCTTCTTCTTTTTCTTTGGGAGGCAAACGCAGCTGCGCGGTGATCTCGGCCATGATCGAGACCGCGATCTCCGACGGCGAGACAGCGCCGATGTCGAGCCCGATCGGCGCGCGGATACGCGCGATGTCAGAGTCCTTCGCGCCCTGCGCGCGCAATCGCTCGCAGCGCTTGGCATGGGTCTTCCGCGAGCCGAGCGCGCCGATATAGAAGCAATCGCGGTCGAAGGCGTGCAGCAGCGCGGGGTCGTCGATCTTGGGATCGTGGGTCACGGCGACGAACGCGGTGTAGTGATCGACATTGAGCGGCGGCAACGCGACGTCAGGCCATTCGGCGACCAGCGGCACGTCGGGGAAACGCTCGGGGCTTGCGAATGCCGTGCGCGGATCGACCACGGTCACATCATAGTCGAGCGAGCGCGCCAGCGGCGCCAGCGCTTGGCTGATATGCACCGCGCCGATGATCACGAGCTTAGCCGTCGGCGCGTAGACATTGAGGAACAGCTTCTTGCCGCCGACCTCGACATTGCCGCTCTTGCCCATGCGCAGCTGTTTTGACAGCTCCGCGCGCAAGGGATCGGCGGCGATGTCTTTCGCTTTCACCAGGCGCTGATCGCCGCTGGCGGTGTCGGTGACGATGATGACCGGGCGGCGCGCGGCGCGCTCGGCGTTCAGTTCCTTGAGGGTGTCGAGTTTCACGGTCAGCCGACCTTCTCGACGAAGACGCGGATGGTGCCGCCGCAGGACAGGCCGACATTCCAGGCGGTCTCGTCGGCGACGCCGAACTCCAGCATCTTGGGCTGCCCGCTCGAGATCACATCGAGCGCCTCGGTGACGACGGCGCCTTCGACGCAGCCGCCGGAGACGGACCCTAAGAACGTGCCGTCATCATTGATGACAAGGCTGGAGCCGGCCGGGCGCGGCGCCGAGCCCCAGGTCTCGACCACGGTCGCCAGCGCGACGCCATGGCCCTGCTTCTGCCAAGTCTCGGCGGCCTGCAGGATGTCTTCGTCGCGGTTCAGCATGGCGGCCTCCTGTTCGGATGCTTCTTCAGGCTACGGAGCGGATCAGGCTGCGGTGGTGCGCCGGCGGCGGCGACGACAGCGCCTCGATCAACCCCTTGATGGACGTCAAGTTATGCACCGGACGGAATTCGTCAACGTGGGGCAGCATCATTTTGATGCCCTGTGCCTTGGCCTCGAAGCCGGAGTAGCGCAGCAGCGGATTGAGCCAGATCAGGCGGCGGCAGGAGCGGTGCAAGCGGTCCATCTCGAAGGCCAGTTTGGCATCCGCCTCCCGTTCTAGTCCATCGGATATAAGGAGGACGATGGCGCCCTGCCCGAGCACCCGGCGGGCCCAGAGCTGGTTGAAGCTGTGCAGCGACGCGGAGATCCGCGTACCGCCGGCCCAGTCCTCGACCGTGGACGAGCAGCTGGCCAGCGCCTCGTCGGGATCGCGCTGCCTAAGCGCCCGCGTCACATTGGTCAGCCGCGTGCCGAACAGGAACACCGAGACGCGCTTGCGGGCATCGGTGATGGCATGCAGGAAATGCAGGAACAGGCGGGTGTACTCGCTCATCGAGCCCGAGATATCGAGCAGCGCCACGATCGGCGCCGGCTTCTGGATCTGGCCGAGCTTTCTGATATCGATGATCTCACCGCCGGTGCGCAGCGAGTTGCGCACGGTGCGGCGCATGTCGAGGCGCAGGCCATGCGCATCCGGCTGGTAGCGGCGGGTCACCAGCTCCGCCTGCGGCAGCCGCATCTTCATGATCTCACGCGTCACCTCGGCGATCTCGGCCGCGGTCATCTGCGCAAAATCCTTCTTCTGCAGGATCTCCTTGTCGGAGACCGACAGCTTCAACTCCTGCTCCTGGGCCTGCGGCCGCTCCTCCTGCATTTGCGGCTGCGCCATCGCCTCCTGGACGCGGCGCGAGGCCGGCGGCGGCTTCTTCCTGGCGTGGTCGGGCAGCGGCACCGAGTCCAGCATGCTCTTCCACTCCTCGGCGGCGCGGAAGAAAAGGTCGAAGGCCTGGCGGAAGATCAGCGCATGCTCGTGGCGCTTGACGAAAATCGATTCCAGCGTGGTGTAGAAATCGCGGCGATGGCCGACCTCGATCAGCTGCAGCGCATTGAGCGCATCGATCACCGAGCCCGGACCGACGGGCAGGCCCGCCGCACGCAGCGCGCGGGCAAAGCCGATGACATTGTCGGCCATATGCCCGGTCGGCGGATTGAGGTGATTGATCGCCATCGAACCACTCGCTTGCGGAATCACTGTTGACGATTCTGCGATCAGGTCTCGCTTGTCGCGTCCTTCAAAACCTTCTGCAGCGCGTCGCCCTGCATGCGCGCGATGTCGTCCTGATACTTGAGCAGTGCGCCGAGGGTATCGCCGACCACCTGCGGGGTCAGCGAGCGCGCATCGAGCTCGGACAGCGCGGTCGCCCAGTCGATGGTCTCGGCCACGCCCGGCGACTTGTAGAAATCCTGGCTGCGCAGCGCCTGCACGAAGCGCACGACCTGCTGCGACAGCTTTGCGGAGATGTTCGGCACGCGCGACTTGACGATCGCAAGCTCGCGCTCGGCAGCCGGGTAGTCCACCCAGTGATAGAGACAGCGCCGCTTCAGCGCGTCGTGAATCTCGCGGGTGCGGTTCGAGGTGATGATGACGATCGGCGGCGCCGGCGCCTTCACGGTGCCGAGCTCGGGAATCGTGACCTGGAAGTCCGAGAGGATTTCCAGGAGATAGGCCTCGAACGCCTCATCGGCGCGGTCGAGCTCGTCGATCAGGAGCACCGGCGGTCCGGCAACGTCGGGCTCCAGCGCCTGCAGCAGCGGCCGCTTGATCAGGAAGCGTTCGGCAAAGATGTCGCTGGCGAGCTGGTCGCGGTCGGTATCGCCGGAAGCTTCGGCAAGGCGAATGGCGATCATCTGCGCGGCGCTGCTCCACTCGTAGACGGCGGAGGCAACGTCGAGGCCTTCATAGCATTGCAGGCGGATCAGCTTGCGCCCGAGCGCGGCCGACAGCACCTTGGCGATCTCGGTCTTGCCGACGCCGGCCTCGCCTTCCAGGAACAGCGGCCGGCCCATCCGCAGCGCAAGATACGTCACCGTCGCGAGTGACCGCTCGGCGAGGTAGCCGCGCGAGGTCAGCAATTCCACGAGCGCATCGACGGAAGTGGGTAGCGCCGATGCACTCATGGGACTGCCAGTCTTCGATCAGAGGTCAGCAAGGTCACGCTTTGGCGGTCGCAGCTTCCACGGCACGGCGCGCCAGAACGGCGATCAGATGGGCGCGGTATTCGGCGCTGCCATGCAGGTCGCTGTTGAGACCTTCCGCCGGCACGGTCATGCCGTCGAGCACCTTGTGCGAGAAGCGCTTCTTCAGGGCTTCCTCGAACGAGGTGACGCGGAACACGCCGTCGGAACCGGCGCCGGTCACGGCCACGCGGACGTCGGCCGGACGCTTGGCCACGAACACACCAACCAACGCGTAACGCGAGGCCTGGTTGCGGAATTTCACATAGGCCGCCTTCTTCGGCACCGGGAACATCACCTTGGTGATGATCTCGTCGGCCTCCAGCGCGGTCGAAAACAGGCCCTGGAAATATTCCTCGGCCTTGAGGCGGCGCTTGTTGGTGACGATGGTGGCCCCGAGCGCCAGCACCGCGGCCGGATAATCCGCGGTCGGGTCGTTGTTGGCGAGCGAGCCGCCGATGGTGCCGCGATGGCGCACGGCGGGATCGCCGATCTGGCCGGCGAGATCGGCCAGCGCCGGAATGGCTTCACCGACGACAGCGGAGTTCGCGACATCGGCGTGCTTGGCGGTGGCGCCGATGACGAGCGACCGGCCCTTCATCTCGATCGTGTCGAGGCCCTCGATATGGGAGAGATCGACCAGATGCGGCGGGCTCGCAAGCCGCTGCTTCATGACCGGCACCAAGGTGTGACCGCCGGCGATCAGCTTGGCGTCCTCGTTCTTGACCAGGAGGTTGGCGGCCTGCCGTACGGTCCCCGGACGATGATATTTGAATTCGTACATTGGAATTTCCTGATCGCGTGTCGCGATGAATGCGGGACTTTAGGCGCGGTCCGACTTCGCCATCGCCTTGGCGCCGGCGGAGATCGAGGCGACGATGTTCTGATAGCCGGTGCAGCGGCAGAGATTGCCTTCCAGCTCCTCGCGGATCACGTGATCGGACAGATCATGGCCCTTGCGATGGACGAGGTCGACCGCGGTCATGATCATGCCGGGGGTGCAGAAGCCGCACTGCAGGCCGTGATGCTCGCGGAAGGCCTCCTGCATCGGATGCAGCGGCGCGCCGTCCGCCGCCAGCCCCTCGATCGTCTTGACCTCATGGCCGTCGGCCATGACAGCCAGCGTGGTGCAGGACTTCACGGCCTTGCCGTCGAGATGCACGACGCAAGCGCCGCACTGCGAGGTGTCGCAGCCGACATGGGTGCCCGTCAGGCGCAGATGTTCGCGCAGGAACTGGACGAGAAGGGTACGAGGATCGACGTTCGCGTTAACGGGGTTGCCGTTCACGATCAGGGAAATCTTGGCCATCAGCACTCTCTTATCTGCCCTGCCGCATATCGGCAGAACAGGCGGTTTAAAATCGTTCCAGCGGCATAATATGGGCCAGACTCCCCAAGGGCAACCTCAGGAGCCACCCGTTTGGGGCATGGCCCGGCGCGACCGATCCGGGATATCGGCAGGGCTTACCCCTGCACCGCCTTGGCAAAATTGGCAAAGAATTCGTCGGCCAGCTTCTTGGCCGCGCCATTGATCAGGCGCTGGCCGAGCTGGGCGAGCTTGCCGCCGATCTGCGCCTCCACGTTGTAGCTGAGCAGCGTGCCGCCATCCTTGTCGGCCAGCGCCACGGTGGCGCCGCCCTTGGCGAAGCCGGCGACCCCGCCCTCGCCCTCGCCGGAGATCTTGTAGCCGTTCGGCGGGTCGAGGTCGCTCAAGGTCACCTTGCCCTTGAAGCGGGCGGAGACCGGGCCGACTTTCATTTTCGCGGTGGCGCGAAAGCCCTGGTCCTCGGTCCGCTCCAGCTCCTCGCAGCCGGGGATGCAGGCCTTCAGCACCTCCGGGTCATTGAGCTTGTCCCAGACGGCCTGGCGGGTCGCCGCAAGCTGCACTTCGCCTGTCATCGTCATGGCCATGAGACGTCTCCCCGGATCGCAAAACCTGTTATCCCCCAGTAAAGCAGCCGCCGCGCAAAGAAAAGAGCACCTTGGGAGGATGTGCGATGCATATTCGCAAGCGCAGCAAGACTATCGGCTGGCTCGCAAAAATCCGTATCCCGGCTGTGGCCGAAAATCGTGCAAAGCGCTGGCGGCCATTGGCATGGCGCCGCGGGAATGGTTAGGTCGCCCCGACATGAGCACCGCCCTCTCCCCACTGCTTGCGCCGATGCTGTCGAGCGCCGCCATGCGCGCCGTCTGCGACGATGCGACCTATCTGCAGAACATGCTGGACTTCGAGGCCGCGCTGGCCCGCGCCGAGGCGGCCTGCGGTGTCATTCCGCAGGCCGCAGCCGACCCGATCGGCGCCGCCTGCAAAGCCGAATCGATCGACCAGGCCGTGTTGGCCGATGCCGCGACGCGATCCGGCAATCTGGCGATTCCTTTGGTCAAGGCGCTGACCGCCAATGTCGCAAAGGCCGACGCCGAGGCCGCGCGCTATGTGCATTGGGGCGCCACCAGCCAGGACGTGATCGACACCGCGACCATGCTGACCTTGCGCGCCGGCATCGACGTCCTGCTCACCGACCTCGACCGCGCCGTCGCAGGCTTCGCCAAGCTGGCGCAAGCGCACCGCAACACCGCCGTGGTGGCACGGACCTGGCTGCAGCACGCGCTGCCGATGCCGTTCGGCCTGAAGCTTGCCGAATATGCCGCCGCCCTGCACCGCTCCCGCAAGCGGTTGCAGCGCCTGCGCAGCGAATCGCTGGCGCTCCAGTTCGGCGGCGCCGCCGGCACGCTCGCCGCACTCGGCGACAAGGGGATGGTGGTCGCGGAAGCGCTCGCCAGGGAATTGCAGCTGCCGCTGCCGGAGGCGCCCTGGCACACCCACCGCGACCGCATTGCGGATGCCGCCTCCGTCTTTGCCATCATCGCCGGCAGCTGCGGCAAGATCGCGCGCGACGTCTCGCTGATGATGCAGACCGATGTCGGCGAGGCCTTTGAGCCCGCGGGCGCCGGCCGCGGCGGCTCCTCCACCATGCCGCACAAGCGCAATCCGGTCGCCGCCGCCAGCGCGCTCGGCGCGGCCACCCTGGCGCCGAATCTCGCAGCGACCATCTTCGCGGCACAAGTTCAGGACCACGAGCGCAGCGCCGGCCCCTGGCACGCGGAATGGCCGACCCTGCCGGCCCTGATGCTGGCGACCTCGGGCGCGCTCGCGGCGATCGTCGATCTCGCGGAAGGTCTCGAGGTCGACGCCGCACGCATGCGCGACAATCTCGATATGACGCACGGGCTGATCATGGCCGAAGCGGTCACCTTCGCGCTCGCCGAGAAGCTCGGCAAAAGCGACGCGCATCATCTGGTCGAGGCCGCGAGCAAGACCGCGGTCGCCGAGAGGAAGCATCTGCGCGACGTGCTGTCATCAGATGCAAAAGTCACCGCACAGCTCAGCACCGACCAGATCGCAAAATTGTTCGAGCCAATGGCCTATCAGGGTGCCTCGCAGGCCCTGATCGACCGTTTGCTCGCCTCGCTCAACGATATCTAAGAGACCGGAGTATTTCCGATGCCGATGATCGACGCCGACGGATGCCTGCTCAACGTCTCCGTGGAAGGCCGCGACGGCGGACCGACGCTGATGCTGTCGAATTCACTGGGCTCGACCATGCAGATGTGGGAGCCGCAGATGAAGGCGCTGACGCAGCTGTTCCGCGTCATCCGCTACGACCGCCGCGGTCACGGCAAATCCAGCGTACCGCCCGGCCCCTACTCCATGGAGCGTTTCGGCCGCGACGTGCTCGCAATCCTCGACGACCTCAACATCGAGAAGACGCATTGGTGCGGCCTGTCGATGGGCGGCATGGTCGGTCAATGGCTCGGCGCCAACGCGCCGGAGCGGTTCGGCAAGCTGGTCCTCGCCAACACGTCCTGCTACTATCCCGATCCCACCCGCTGGCATCAACGCATCGCCGCCGTGAAGGCAGGCGGCATCGCCGCGGTCGCTGACGCCGTGATAGGAGGCTGGCTGACCGCGGATTTCCGCGAGCGCGAGCCGCAGATCACCGCCAACATGAAGGCGATGATGGTGGCGACGCCGGTCGAGGGCTACCTCGCCTGCTGCGAAGCGCTGTCGACCCTCGACCAGCGCGCGCTGCTGCCCAAAATCAAGAGTCCGACGCTGGTGATCGCCGGACGGCAGGACATGTCGACGACCATCGCCGACGCCGAGCTGATCCGCAGCAACATCCCCGGCGCCGGCATGACCATCATCGACGCTGCGCACATTTCCAATGTCGAGCAGCCGCACGCGTTCACGGACGCGGTGGTGGGCTTCCTGACGCAGCGCTAATTCGGCCGCCAACTCTTAAGTATCGCAACGACTTGCCCGAGTTATTCGAAGGGCGGGCTTCACTCTGGAAGCCCCGCCATGCGTAGCGGGCCGACCAATGCGTCCAGGTCGCCTTGTCGACGGTACGGAAGCAGCCTGGCCCAGCGGACCAAGGTGAAACTGGGATGACCCGCCAGCAATTCCCTTGAAATGATGCGCGCTTCATCCTTCTGGTCGAGATTCCAGAGCGCCGCTATGAGCGTTGATTGCGCAGTCAACCAGAGCGGCCGCTCTTTCAGGACGCGGGAGGCAATGTCGCGTGCCATCGCGAATTCACCGAGATGAAATCTCGCCCGCGCTTCGTCCACCATGGATTCATTGCGCTCAATGGGACTGAGCTGCTGCGCGTGTTCCTCATAGATGACCGCTTTTCGAAAATTGCCGGCATAGCCGTGGTACATGCCTGCCATGTGATGGGCGTCAGAACTGCCTGGAGCGAGGTTGATCGCCATTTCTCCTGCTGCCACGGCCTCGTCATGGCGGCGTTGAAACGTGCGAACATAGCCGATGATCAGGTATGCTTCGCCGAAACTTGGGTCGGCCGCGAGGGCTCGGTCCGCACAGTCCAGTGCGGCTTGATACGTTTCGGTTTCATCTTTCTTCCAACCGAACCGCGCCTGGTCGGTCAGAGTAAGGCCCAACAAATAGAGCGCCGGCATAAAGGCGGGATTGATCTCCAGCGCCCGTTCAAAAAGATTCTGGGCTTGTGAATGGGTGTGCCTTGCGAAATTAACGTAGAGGGCACGTCCTTTCAGGACATGCTCATAAGCCAGTGGACTGCCTGAGCGTTTTCGCCATACCCTTGCGCGTTCGCCGACTGTCAATTGAACTTCGAGCGCTTCAACAATCTCTTGCGTAATCCGGTCCTGGAGATCGAACACGTCGTCCAGATTCCCGTCGAAGCGATCCGCCCACAGATGACCGCCGTCTCGACTATCGATCAATTGCGCCGTCAACCTGATGCGATTGCCGACTTTTCGAACGCTGCCTTCCAGCAAATAACGAGCACCCAGAATCTGTCCAATTTCGCGAATGTCCCTGTTCTGTCCCTTGAACGCGAAGCTCGAATTGCGAGCGATCACCATCAACTCTTGAACCTTTGATAGGGTCGTGAGGACGTCTTCCGCGATCCCATCTGCGAAATACTCCTGCTCGCGTTCGCCGCTCATATTCTGAAATGGCAGCACCGCAATGGAGGGCTTTCCCGATAGCGGGCGGACATAATGCGGTTCGGTAGAGGTTGAATGGCGCGCGGCCGAAACCTCGGTACCGATTTTCATCCGCCAAGCACGTATCGGTTCAGTTATATTTTTGAGGGTTTGCCCGCCCATATCTTCGAACGCCGCGTCGACCTTTCCCCGAATTTGCCGGTAGGCATCGTCAGACAGACAAATACCGCCCGGATCGGCAATATTCTCCAGCCGAGCGGCGATGTTGACGCCATCGCCGAAGATGTCGTCGTTGTCGATGATGATGTCGCCGACGTGAATACCGATGCGAAATTCGATCCGCTGCGCTTGCGACAAGGCGGCATTCTGCTCCGCCATCCTGCTCTGAACTTCCATAGAGCTGCGCACCGCATCAACGGCGCTGGCGAATTCGACCAGCAGGCCGTCGCCTGTCGTCTTGACGATACGGCCTCGATGGGAAGCTATCGCAGGGTCGACCAGAGTGTTTCTGGCCGCCTTAAGCCTTGCCAGCGTGCCTTCCTCGTCGATTCCCATCAAGCGGCTGTAGCCGGCGACGTCCGCCGCCAGCACTGCTGCCAGTCGCCTTTCCACTCGCTCGGGCGCCAAGGAACTGCCCTAAACTCGGAAGTCCAACACGAACCATCAAAGCACGCCGGACTGCCCTCAGGCTAGAGGCGACTTCCCGCCCCCCAGTCCGGCAGGGTTTCCTGACGCAACGCTAGAGCATGATCCGGAAAAGTGTGAAGCGGTTTTCCGAAAAGATCATGCTCAAACAAAGAGCTAAAGCGCGATGACAATTCAACCTAATCTCATCGCGCTTTAGCTGACCCATGCGCTCCGCCGCGCAATTACGCTTTCACTGGAATCCCGAGGATCTCGCGCGCCTGCTGCCAGCTTGCGACAGGCCGCCCGTATTGCTGACACAGTGCTGCCGCGCGTTGGACCAGGGCTGCGTTCGATGGCGCCAGCCGCGTGCGGTCGAGACGCACGTTGTCCTCCATGCCTGTGCGGGCGTGGCCACCTGCCGAGATGGCCCATTCGTTCAACACGATCTGGTTCGAACCGATGCCGGCTGCGCACCACGGCGCGTTGTCGCCGAACAGGCGCTTGACGGTCGCGACATAGTAATCAAACACGTTCCGATCGGCGGGCATCGCGTTCTTCACGCCCATCACGAACTGAACATAGGGGCGATCCCTAAGCTGTCCGCGCTTCCACATCTCATGCGCCTTGAGGATATGCGAGAGGTCGAAGGCTTCGATCTCGGGCTTGACGCCATGAACCACCATTTCCGAGGCCAGCCAATCGACCAGGTCCGGAGGGTTCTCATAGACCCGGGTCGGAAAATTGTTCGAGCCGACCGAGAGCGACGCCATGTCCGGACGCAGCGGCAGCATCCCGCCGCGGGCCTGCCCCGCGCCCGACCGGCCGCCCGTCGAAAGCTGGACGATCATGCCCGGACAGTGCTTCTCGAGGCCCTCCTTGAGACGGGCAAAGCGCTGAGGATCCGACGTGGGTTTACCCTCGTCATCGCGCACATGACAATGTGCGATGGTCGCGCCGGCCTCGAAAGCCTCATGCGTGCTTTCGATCTGCTCGGCAATCGTGATCGGGACTGCCGGGTTGTTTTCCTTGGTCGGCAACGAGCCGGTGATGGCGACACAGATGATGCAGGGTTGCGACATGGCTTAAACATCCTGGAGACGGGCTACACTTCGCGCAAATCGAAGTGCAGCAGGAAGCGTGAACCATCATTAGCACGATGGCCTCGGGACAGCGACCTCGAAAATAGGACCGTACGAAGCCGTCGAAGTGATCCGGTGAGAGACTCGTCGGTCATCCGGCACCCTTCCCAATCGTTCGAAAGTGCGGTCATATGCCGTCCGGCGCCACTTGGCGTTGTGGCAAGAGTCTCGGCTTGCGGGAGGATAACGCGCGTGAAAGAACTCGCTGGAAAGACCGCGTTCGTGACCGGTGCAGCGTCAGGCATTGGACTGGGTATCGCAACCGCTTTCGCCCAGGCCGGGGCGAAAGTCATGCTTTGCGACATTGAAGAAGAGGCCCTGTCCGCAGCGCTCAAGCAACTGAGGCTCACCAACGTCGATGTCGACGGCGTGAAAGCAGACGTCTCGCTCAAAGCCGAACTCGTGGCAGCGGCCGAAGCCACGACTGCCCGCTACGGCAAGGTGCACATTCTCGTCAACAATGCGGGTGTCGGCGGCGGTGGCCCCTATGGCACCTGGACCGAAGCGTCGTGGAATTGGACCCTGGGCGTCAACCTGATGGCGACCATTTGGGGGATCGAGATCTTCGGGCCTTTGATCGAGCAGCATGGCGAGGGTGGACACATCGTCTCCACGGCCTCGATCGCTGGCCTGATTTCAGGGGCGAGCACCGCATACAACGTTTCAAAGTATGGCGTTGTCGCGCTGTCCGAGGGCTTGCGGCAAGAACTCGCGCCACGCGGGATTGGCGTATCGGTGCTGTGTCCCGGGTTCATCCGCACTCAAATCGTGAACTCAAGGCGCAATGTCCCCAAGCGCTTCGAGGAGGCGGTCCCTGCCATGCCGACTTCGGGCCCGATTGCCGAGCGGATCAATCTGATCCGGGAACGCGTCTCTCAGGGCATCGATCCCCTCTATGTCGGTGAACTCGTCCGCGAAGGCGTCGAAAACGACTGGCCGTATATCTTCACCGACCTCGAATTCGAGCCGATCGTCGAAGCGCGCTACGCCGCAATCAAGCAAGGCTTCGACCACATCCGCGGTCGTAACCCGAAACGCTGAGCGCGCAGCCTAGCCAACGATGGCCTTGATGTAGTCGCGAAGGATGGTCTTGCCCGTCTCTACGTCGCCCGAGAGCATGGCATCAACACCTTCACGCAACAGCGCCTCGGCGAACTTCCGGTCGCTCTTGACCTGTTCCTGGACAAGCTCCTTAAAGCGCTTGGTTCGTGCCATCATCGGCCTCCAAGAGCAGCGTAACACAAGTGTTACCTCGTGGCGAGCGAGGCGATCAGCAGAGGAGACTTCCATGGACGACAATCAGCGCCGCGATGACGGCATGACGCAGCGACGCAAGGTGCTCGGCAATGAGTGGGTCGACAAGTCGATCACAAACCGCAACGCCTTCAACACCGACTTCCAGGACTTGATCACGCGCTATGCGTGGGGCGAGATCTGGACACGGCCGCATTTCGATCATCGGACACGGCGGGTGCTCGTGATCGGCACCATGGTGGCGCTCGGACAGTGGGACGAATTCCGCCTGCATGTCCGCGCGGCGCTGGCCGAGGGCGGCTTCACGCCCGACGACATCAAGGAGATCCTGCTGCAGCAGGCAATCTATTGCGGCGTCCCTGCGGCCAATCACGCCGTCAAGGAAGCAGGCGCGATCATCAGCGAATTAGGGCTGTTGAAGTGACAGCTCGCCGGCCGGCGCGGTCGCCTCGACGGTGGCCTGCGCCGGCTTCTCGACGGCCATCACGATCGCGGTGCCGAGCAGCATCAACAGTTCGGCCGCGTGGATGCGCAGCGCTTCCATCTCGCCGACCTTGGAGGCCATCACCATGCTGATGAAGCTGAGCACGCTGCCGATCGCGAGCGCGAAGGCCAGCGCCTCGTTGCAGCCGCCGCTCTTGCGGATCGACGGGCGGGTGAGGAAGACCAGGAACAGCGCGAAGAACGCCACCGTGGTCATGCGTGCCAGCGCGAGGATCCAGGCGAGGCGGATCGTCGGCATCGCCGTCCAATGGAAGTTATCGCTGACGAACAGCGCAATCGCCACGCTCGGCCGGTCATAGAAGCTGTGGATCGGCGAGACCATGATGTTGAAGGCGATGATGGTCCAGGTCGGGATGAAATAGGCGGCAAGCAGCGCGCCGTTGAATGCGCTGATCCGCCAGCCGTCACCCGCTTCGCTCTTCGACCCAATGCCCGCCATGCCGCTTCCCGTTCGTTCCGCGGCCTCAGGACGCGAGGCGGCGGTTTTCGGACGTAACGCTCCTCAAGAGTGAGCGGCAATTTAAACCCTTTGTTAACCTTAACGCCCCCCCGGGGAACCGGCCATTCGGCCGGGCATGAAAAAGCCCCGCCTTCCGGCGGGGCCTGATTTCAGTGCATTGCTTCGCTCCGAACTAGCGATCCATGTCGGGATTGGGGGTCTGGCCCTGACGGCTCGGGTCCTGCTGCTGCTGGCCGGGCTTTTGCCCGCCGCCCTGCTGCTGGCCCGGCTTCTGACCCGGGCTCTGGTCCTGCTGACCCGGACTAGGCTTCTGGCTGCTCATTCGGGAATCTCCCTTGTTTCATGGAAGCCAGTGACAACGCGGCGGCGGGCAGCGGGGTTGCGCGGAAACGCCGGTTCCGGCGTGATCATTGCAAGGCGATGCCGTGACCGCCCTGTGACATCGGAACCGCACCCGCCAAACTAGTTATGTACAAGCCCGATCAACCAAGGCCGGCGCTGTTGCCGCCGCCGGGGTTCCACTGTTAGAAAATGCAACGACGCGGAGAAAAAGGCTGCCGGGGGCCTCGCCGCGTCTTCCTCTCGAGTTACGGCAGCGCATGGATTATTTCGCCCAGCAACTGATCAACGGCCTCGTGCTCGGTTCGATCTACGGCCTGATCGCCATCGGCTACACGATGGTCTACGGCATCGTCGGCATGATCAATTTCGCCCATGGCGACATCTTCATGATCGGCGGCTTCATCGCCCTGATCTCGTTCCTGGTGCTGGTCTCCTTCGGGCTGACCGCGATCCCCGTGATCCTGTTGCTCGTGCTGCTGGTCTCGATGGCGGTCACGGCGCTCTATGGCTGGACCATCGAGCGGATCGCCTACCGTCCGTTGAGGCATTCGTTCCGCCTGGCGCCGATGCTGTCGGCCATCGGCATGTCCTTCGTGCTGACCAATTTCTCGCAGGTCTCGCAAGGCGCCCGCGTCAAGCCGGTGCCGCCGATCATCACCGGCGGCCACACGTTGCATGAGGGATCGCAGGGCTTCGCCGTGCAGCTCTCCAACATCCAGATCGTCGTGGTGCTGACCACCCTGGTGCTGCTCGCGCTGTTCACGTGGATCGTCTCGCGCACCCGGCTCGGCCGCGACATGCGCGCCTGCGAGCAGGACCAGACCATGGCCGCGCTGCTCGGCGTCGACGTCGACCGCACCATCTCCATGACCTTCGTGATCGGGGCTGCGCTGGCCGCCGTCGCCGGCATGATGTACCTGCTCTATTACGGCCTGGTCGATTTCTTCATGGGCTTCGTCGCCGGCATCAAGGCCTTCACCGCCGCCGTGCTCGGCGGCATCGGCTCGCTGCCGGGCGCGATGCTCGGGGGCCTTGCGATCGGCCTGATCGAGACATTCTGGTCGGCCTATTTCTCGGTCGAGTACAAGGACGTCGCCGCGTTCTCGATCCTGATCGTGGTCCTGATCTTCATGCCGACCGGCCTGCTCGGCCGTCCCGAAGTCGAAAAAGTCTGACGGACGGATCGCTAAGTGAGCACCCCCAACGTCCGCACCTCGCAAGCCGCCCAGCAGCCCTCGGGCGCGGCCTTCATCTTCAAGAAAGCCCTGATCAGCGCCCTCGTCGCGCTGGTGTTGTTCTCGCTGATGATCGGCGTGCGCACCGAGGCCGGCAACCAGGGCGGCCTGATCTACTGGACCCGGTTCGACGACCTCGCCGCCATGGTCGCCGCGGTGTTCGGCGGCAGCATCGTCGTCGAGCTGCTGCGGCAATGGCTCGGGCCGGTCGACAAGGAGAAGCTCGTGCCGCCGGTGGTGCGCTCGGCGACGGCGCTGGCCGGACGCTGGATCGCGCCGGCGCTGCTGATCTTCACCTTCCTGGTCCCCGTCATCTTCTACGACCAGCGCTACATCCTCGATCTTGCGATCCTGGTGCTGACCTATGTGATGCTCGGCTGGGGACTGAATGTCGTGGTCGGCCTCGCCGGCCTGCTCGATCTCGGCTACGTCGCCTTCTACGCGGTCGGCGCCTATTCCTACGCGCTGCTCGCCACCAATTTCGGATTGTCATTCTGGGTCTGCCTGCCGCTCGCCGGCATCCTCGCCGCGTTCTGGGGCGTGCTGCTCGGCTTCCCGGTGCTGCGGCTGCGCGGCGATTATCTCGCGATCGTCACGCTCGCCTTCGGCGAGATCATCCGCCTCGTCATCATCAACTGGCAGAGCCTGACCGGCGGCCCCAACGGCGTCTCCGGCATTCCGCGCCCGACGTTTTTCGGCATTCCCCTGGACAACAGCGATGACGGCCTCGCCGCCAAGCTCGGCATCGAGTTCTCGCCGACCCACCGCGTGGTCTTCCTGTTCTATTTGATCCTGGCGATGGCGCTGCTCACCAACTGGGTGACGATCCGGCTGCGGCGCCTGCCGATCGGCCGCGCCTGGGAAGCGCTGCGCGAGGACGAGGTGGCCTGCCGCGCGCTCGGCATCAACACCACCACCACCAAGCTGACGGCGTTTGCGACGGGGGCGATGTTCGGCGGCTTCGCCGGCGCGTTCTTCGCCACAAGGCAGGGCTTCATCAGCCCGGAATCCTTCACCTTCCAGGAATCGGCGCTGGTGCTCGCCATCGTCGTGCTCGGCGGCATGGGCTCGCAGCTCGGCGTGGCGCTGGCCGCACTCGCGATGATCGGCGGCTTCGAGCTGTTCCGCGGGCTCGACCAGTACCGCATGCTGGTGTTCGGCATCGCGATGGTGCTGCTGATGATCTGGCGGCCGCGCGGCCTGATCGGCCATCGCGCGCCGACCGTGTTTCTCGAAAAGAGCCAGGCGATCTCGTCCGACCTCGTCAAGGAGGGCCACGGATGAGCGAGCCGATCCTCAGCGTCAATCATCTGATGATGCGCTTCGGCGGCATCGTCGCCGTCAACGACCTCTCCTTCGTCGCCCAGCGCAAGCAGATCACCGCGCTGATCGGGCCGAACGGCGCCGGCAAGACCACGGTCTTCAACTGCATCACCGGCTTCTACCGGCCGAGCGGCGGCTCGATCCGTCTCACCCATGACGACGGTCACGCGATCCAGCTCGAGCGGCTCAACGATTTCCGCATCTCCCAGCAGGCCAAGGTCGCCCGTACCTTCCAGAACATCCGCCTGTTTCCCGGCATGACCCTGCTGGAGAATTTGATGGTCGCCCAGCACAACGCGCTGATGCGCGCCTCGGGCCTGACCTTCCTCGGCCTGATCGGCGCGCCGAGCTGGCGCCAGGCCGAGCAGCACGCGATCGAGCTGGCCCGCAACTGGCTGACCCGCGTCAATCTGCTCGACCGCGCCGACGATGCCGCCGGCAATCTCGCCTATGGCGACCAGCGGCGGCTCGAGATCGCGCGCGCGATGTGCACCGAGCCGGCGCTGCTCTGCCTCGACGAGCCGGCCGCCGGCCTGAACGCCCGCGAGAGCGGCGCGCTCAACGAACTGCTGCTGGCGATCCGCGGCGACGGCACCTCGATCCTGCTGATCGAGCACGACATGTCGGTCGTGATGGAGATCTCCGACCACGTCGTCGTGATGGACTACGGCGTCAAGATCGCCGAAGGCACGCCGCAGGCGGTGCGCGACGATCCCAAGGTGATCGCCGCCTATCTCGGCGCCGACGAGGAAGAGGCCATCGCCGTGATGGAGAGCGGCACGTGAGCGCGGCGTCCACCTCCACAACACCCCTGCTCGCGATCCGGGGCCTTCGCGCGGCCTATGGCAAGATCGAGGCGCTGAAGGGCGTCGACATCGAGATCAACCCCGGCGAGATCGTGGCGCTGATCGGGGCCAACGGCGCCGGCAAGTCGACCTTGATGATGACGATCTTCGGCAAGCCGCGCGCCCGCGCCGGCCAGATCGAATTCGACGGCCGGGACATCACCGGTGTTGCCACCCACGACATCGCGCGGCTGCGCATCGCGCAATCGCCGGAGGGCCGTCGCATCTTCCCGCGCATGAGCGTGGCGGAGAATCTGCAGATGGGGGCGGACGCCACCGACTGCAGCGAGGCCGAGCGCGCCAGCGGCCTGGAGCGCGTCTTCACGCTGTTTCCGCGCCTGAAGGAGCGCATCGCGCAGCGCGGCGGCACGCTGTCCGGCGGCGAGCAGCAGATGCTGGCGATCGGCCGCGCGCTGATGAGCCGGCCGCGCCTGCTGATGCTGGACGAGCCCTCGCTCGGGCTCGCGCCGCTGATCGCGCGACAGATTTTTGACGCCATCCGCACCCTCAACCGCCAGGACGGCCTCACCGTGCTGATCGTCGAGCAGAATGCCAACCATGCCCTGAAACTCGCCCATCGCGGCTACGTCATGGTCAACGGCCTGATCACGCTGACCGGAACCGGCAAAGAGCTGCTGCAGCGCCCGGAAATCCGCGCCGCCTATCTCGAAGGCGGCCGGCACGGCTAAGCGGTAAGGCCTTCTTGTTTTGACGCGTTTTCTTGACGCGAACCGGTCCCCATCCCGGATCAAGTCCGGGACGGGCTTCGCTCGAAAACGCTACGCCTGCGGCGACGTGCTGCGAAGTGACGATCGATTTGCCCGAAAATTGCCGGTGACTTCCCCGTAAAATCAGCCGATTATGGCGCCGGTTCTTGCGCCCGGCCTGCCGGGCGCTTCCCGTAGAGGCAACGACCACGAGGACTTGTCATGAAATCACTAAAACTCATCGGCCTGGCATTGGGCGCTTCGTTCGCATTGTCGGCGAGCGCGTTCGCGCAGGACATCACCATCGCAGTGGCCGGCCCGATGACGGGGTCGGAATCCGCTTTCGGCCGGCAGATGAAGAACGGCGCCGACCAGGCGATCGCCGACATCAATGCCGCCGGCGGCGTTGGCGGCAAGAAGCTCAAGCTCGAAGTCGGTGACGACGCCTGCGATCCCAAGCAGGCCCGCTCGGTGGCCGAGAAGCTCGCGGGCGCCAAGATCCCGTTCGTCGCCGGTCATTTCTGCTCGTCGTCGTCGATCCCGGCCTCGGAGGCCTATGCCGACTCCAACGTCCTGCAGATCACGCCCGCCTCGACCAACCCGCTGTTCACCGAGCGCAAGCTCTGGAACGTGGCGCGCGTCTGCGGCCGTGACGACCAGCAGGGCATCGTCGCCGCCAACTACATCGCGAAGGCCTACAAGGGCAAGAACATCGCAATCCTGAACGACAAGACCACGTACGGCAAAGGCCTCGCCGACGAGACCAAGAAGTCGCTCAACAAGCTCGGCATCACCGAGAAGGTCAACGAGTCCTACAACAAGGGCGACAAGGACTTCAACGCGATCGTCTCGCGCCTGAAGAAGGAAAACATCGACCTCGTCTATGTCGGCGGCTACCACCAGGAAGCCGGCCTGATCCTGCGCCAGATGCGCGACCAGGGCATGCAGGCCGTGCTGATGGCGGGCGACGCCATGAACGACAAGGAGTTCGCCTCGATCGCCGGCCCGGCCGCCGCGGGCACCATGTTCACCTTCGGCCCCGACCCGCGCAACAAGCCGACCGCGAAGGCGATCGTCGAGAAGTTCAAGGCCAAGAACATCGACCCCGAAGGCTACACCCTCTACACCTACGCCGCGATCCAGGTCTGGACCCAGGCCGCCGCCAAGGCCAAGACCACCGACGCCAAGAAGGTGATGGAGACCATCAAGGCCGGCGAGTGGGACACCGTGCTCGGCAAGATGGGCTTCGACGCCAAGGGCGACATCAAGGTGATCGACTACGTCGTCTACAAGTGGGACGACAAGGGCAACTACGCCGAGATCAACCCCAAGGGGTCCTGATCAAGGAGCCCTGATATCAGTCGTCCAAGAGATCAAACGCCCCGGTTCACCGGGGCGTTTTTTTGGCGTGGGGCGTTAGCCGACTGCGCGTTGCCTGGCCGCATGCGCCGCGCCGCGGGCGGTCTCGATCGCACGCGTCAAATCGCCCGGCCGGAACGGCTTCTGCAGGCAGACCACATTGGCAAGCTCGGGCGAGCCCGGCAGGAAATCCAGCGCGGTCATGCCGGAAATGGCGACGATCGGAAGATCGGGAACCCGCTCGCGCAGCGCCATGATGACGTCGACGCCGCTCTTGTTCTCAAGGAAGATGTCGACGATCGCGAGGTCGAAAGCGGAGGCATCGAAGGCCTGCAGCGCCTCCTGTGCGTCGGCCGCCTCCACAATCTCGAAGCGCTGGACCCGCAACACGATGGCCATCATCGCGCGAACGTCGGCCTGATCGTCGACCACCAGAATGCGGGCCATGCAATGCTCCCGTAATTTCCTCAGCCTGGGGATAATCCCAAATCAGCTGGTAAAGTCCGGCATTATCCGAATTGTCGGTAAAGGGGCGGTTACTTCGATGCCGAACAGGCTGGCCCTTCGAATGAAAAGGTAATAAGTAACCTGGCGTTGAGTCTCTTTCGATCGCGCGCCGTATCGCGTCCGCGCCAGGTCGCAAGGCGTATGTACAACGCCATCGACGATAGAGCATGATGCGGGACAGTTTGCAGCGGTTTTCCCACCAGATGATGCTCGAGCCGACCGGCGTTCCCACCAATCTTGGTTGTTGCCTGGATTTCGGTTGCTGCGCGTTCCCAGCGTTGATTTCGAGTTCTTCCTTGGCGCATCGCGATGCCCCTTTTCAGGAGACCTTGAGTGCCGGCGGGAAGCGACCGTAGCATCTTCCTATCGACGCTGCCGGCCTCGCGCGGCGAAAAGACCGCCGCGCTGACCGTCGTTGCGATCTCGGCCGTGCTGTTTGCGGTCGCGCTTCCCTTTGCCGGGACGCCGCTGCTGCAGGTGCCGGCCTTCGTCGCCAGCTATCAGGCGGCGCTCGCGATCAGCGACATCATCACCGCCGTCCTGCTGCTCTCGCAGTTTGCCATCCTGCGCTCGCGCGCGCTGTTGATGCTGGCGAGCGGCTATCTGTTCACGGCCGCCGCTGCGGTGACGCACGCCCTCACCTTCCCCGGGCTGTTTGCGCCGCAGGGGTTGCTCGGCGCCGGCCCGCAGACCACGGTCTGGCTCTACATGATCTGGCACGGCGTATTCCCGCTGCTGGCACTCGGCTACGCCCTGTCGAAGGGCAAGGACGGCGGCGCCAGGATCCGCGGCTCGACCTGGCGCGCGGCGGTCGGCAGCATCCTTGCCGTGATCGGCGCGATGGCCATCCTGGCCTGGCTCGTCACCGCGCATCACGACCTGCTGCCGATCCTGCTCCGCGGCGGCCACTACACCGCGACGATGATCGTGGTGGTGTCGACGATCTGGTGCCTCTGCCTGGCCACGCTGGCGGTGCTGTTCGTCCGCAAGCCGCATTCGGTGATCGACGTCTGGCTGATGGTGGTGCTGTGCGCCTGGCTGTTCGACATCGCGATGTCGGCGATGCTCAACGTGGCGCGCTACGATCTCGGCTTCTATCTCGGCCGCATCTACGGCCTGTGCGCCGCGAGCTTCGTGCTGGCGGTGCTGCTGATCGACAATGTCGCGCTGCAGGCCGAGATGGCGCGGCTGCTCGGCGTCGCCCGCCGGCAGGCCGAGAGCGAGCGCGACTATCATGCCGAGCGCGAGCGGCTGTTCAGCGCGGTGGTGGAATCCTCCAACGACGCCATCATCACCAAGGCCCTCGACGGCACCATCACCGGCTGGAATCGCGCCGCGGAAAACCTGTTCGGCTATTCCACGGTCGAGGCCGTCGGCCGCCGCATCGATATCATCGTGCCGCCGGAACGGCGCGAGGAGGTCGACGAGATCCTCGCGCGTGTCGGCATCGGCGAGAAGATCGAACATTACGAGACCGTGCGGGTCCACCAGAGCGGACGCGCGGTCGACGTCGCGCTCAGCATCTCCCCGATCCGCGCCGCCAACGGACAGATCGTCGGCGCCTCCAAGATCGCGCGCGACGTCACCGACACCAAGCGCGCACAGACCGCGCTCGACCGCGAGATCGAGGAACGGCAGCGCATCTTCGACAGCTCGAACGATTTGATCCTGGTGACGGACACCCAGGGCAATTTCGTCCAGGTCAGCCCGAGCTCGAAGATGATCATCGGCTACGATCCCGCGGAGATGGTCGGGCATTCGGCGGTCGAGTTCATCCATCCCGACGATCTCGAAAACACCCGCAACGAGATGCGCGCGGCCCGCCGCGGCATGAGCAAGCGCAATTTCGAGACGCGCTACGTCTCAAAGGACGGCAAGGACGTGGCGCTGAACTGGACCGGCACCTGGTCGGAGCCGGTGCGGCGCCACTTCTTCATCGGCCGCGACCTGACCGAGAAATATGCCGCGGAGGCGCAGCTTCGCCACGCCCAGAAGATGGATGCGGTCGGCCAGCTCACCGGCGGCGTCGCGCACGACTTCAACAACATCCTCACCGTGATCACCGGCACGATCGGCATCCTGGAGGAAGCCGTCGCCGACCGGGCCGACCTCGTCGCGGTGGCGCGCCTGATCGACGAGGCCGCCGAACGCGGCGCCAATCTGACCAAGCATCTGCTCGCCTTCGCCCGCAAGCAGCCGCTGCAGCCGGCCGAGGTCGACGTCAACCGCCTGGTGCTGGAAGCCGCAAAATTGCTGCATCCGACGCTCGGCGAGCACATCGAGATCACGCCGCTGCTGGCCGAAGACGCCTGGAGCGCGATGGCGGATCCGAACCAGTTGACCACGGCGGTGCTCAACCTCGCGATCAACGCACGTGACGCCATGCCCGACGGCGGCAAGCTGACGCTGGAGACGCGCAACGTCTATCTCGACGAAGCCTATGCCGACATGAACAGCGAGGTCACGGTCGGCCATTACGTCATGGTCGCCGTGAGCGACAGCGGCACCGGCATTCCCGCCCATCTGCTGGAAAAGGTGTTCGATCCCTTTTTCACCACCAAGGAGGTCGGCAAGGGCACCGGCCTGGGCTTGAGCATGGTGTTCGGCTTCGTCAAGCAGTCGGGCGGCCACATCAAGATCTACAGCGAGGAAGGCCACGGCACCTCGGTCAAGATCTACCTGCCGCGCGCGACCGGGCTCGGCGAGACCGCGGTGGAGGCGCAGGCCGTCGCCACGATGGCCGGCGGCGACGAGACGGTGCTGGTCGTCGAGGACGACGCGATGGTGCGCAAATACGTCCTCACCCAGGTCGAAAGCCTCGGCTACCGGACGCTGGAGGCGGCCAACGCCGCGGAAGCCCTGCACGTGCTGGATGCGACGCCTTCGGTCGACCTGCTGTTCACCGACGTCATCATGCCCGGCGCGATGAACGGCCGGCAATTGGTCGACGAAGCGCTGAAGCGGCGGCCCGAGCTGAAGACGCTGTTCACCTCAGGCTACACCGAGAACGCCATCGTCCATCACGGACGGCTCGATACCGGCGTGTTGCTGCTGGCAAAACCGTACCGCAAGTCGGAGCTGGCGCGGATGCTGCGCACCGCGCTTGACGGTTGATACGCCCCGCGCGGCTGCTATATCGGATTTGACCGATAAACGCAGGCGCAGCTCGTGAAAAACCTCCTCACCGATATCCCCGGCGTCAATGTCGGCCACGCTGACGACCCCGTCGTTGCCTCAGGTGTCACCGCGATCGTTTTCGATCAGCCGGCGGTGGCCGCGATCGACGTCCGCGGCGGCGGGCCCGGCACCCGCGAGAACACGCTGCTCGACCTGCACAGCGCCAACGAGGCGATCGATGCCATCACGCTGTCCGGCGGCTCGGCGCTCGGGCTCGATGCCGCCGGCGGCGTCCAGGCCTGGCTCGCCGAGCGCGGCCGCGGCCTCAAGCTCCGCGGCGCCGTGATCCCGCTGGTGCCCGGTGCGATCTGCTTCGACCTGCTCAACGGCGGCAACAAGGCATGGGGGCGCTTTCCGCCCTATCGCGATCTGGCCTACGCCGCAGCCGATGCCGCGGCAGGCGGCGATTTCGGCCTCGGCAGCGTCGGCGCCGGCATGGGCGCGACCACCGCGACCGTGAAGGGCGGCCTCGGCTCGGCCTCGGCCACGACCGAGGACGGCGTCATGGTCGCCGCAATCGCCGTGGTCAACGCGGTCGGCAGCGTCACGGTCGGCGACGGCCCGTGGTTCTGGGCGGCGCCGTTCGAGGTGAACGGCGAGTTCGGCGGGCGCGGCCTGCCGCCGTCGTTCACGCCGGACATGCTCAGGATGCGCGTGAAAGGCGGGCCTGAGGTGAGTGCCGTCGAAAACACCACGCTGGTCGCCGTGGTCACCGATGCCAAAGTGACAAAACCGCAGGCGCGGCGGCTCGCGATGATCGCGCAGACCGGCATGGCACGCGCGATCTATCCGGTGCACGCGCCGACCGACGGCGACGTGGTGTTTGCCGCGGCCACCGGCGTGAAGCCGATCGATCCCGTGTTCGGCCTGACGCAGCTCGGCACGGTCGCGGCCAACGTGGTGGCGCGCGCGATTGCACGTGGTGTGTTTGAGGCGACCGCGCTGCCCTTCCCCGGCGCGCTACCGAGCTGGAAGGATCGGTTCGGTTAGAACCAGTCGTACGCCGCCACTCCATCGAATGTCGCTAAAATCGCGTGGTGCCCGGATCCATGCCGAGACCTAAACGGCCCGCAACAACGTAGTTGAGGGGGCTCATCGCGACATGCTTGACTGCGGCGTTGATGTCGCGTCCTGCACGCTCCAGGGGGTTGCTCTCGAAGATGGCGCCGGCACCAGCTTCGGTTGTCAGCATTTGCACCATATTTGAGGATCCTTCCGCAGCATAGGCGCAGGCGATCCGCAGCCGAGCGCGGGCTCGCATCAGGCGAGCGTGGTCGTCATCAAGTGCAGCAATCAGCTCGGTGATCGCTTCCTTGAGGAAGGCCCGGGCGGCGCCGACAATCGCTTCGGCCCGGCCAACTGCGGACTGAACCGCCTCGCGATCTTGCAGCCGGACCGTCATCCCCATCCGGACCTTTTGCTGGGTCGCTGATGTCACGAACGCGGCCATCGCGCCGCTTGCGATGCCCAGGGTGGTGCCCGTGATCGACCAGGGAAATATCGTCAGCCCCGGTATCCGGTAGATCACACCCGCCTGGCTTGGCGCCGGGGCGATGAGATCGTGGGTGTGCTGTGCCGGCACGAAAGCGTCCGTCACCTCGAAGTCGCAACTGCCGGTACCGCGAAGCCCGGAGACGTGCCAGGTGTCGTGAACCGTAACGCTTTCGCGCGAAAAGTAGCAGCAGATCGGCGGCTTGACGTTGTCACCGTCGTCTTTCACCGCGGCGAGCCCCATGAAGCGGGTGGCATGCCTCGCTCCGCTGCCAAATGGCCATCTTCCGCGAACGCGATAACCGCCCGCAACAGGTTCGGCCGTTCCGACTGCACCGGTGGCGCTGACGATGAACGCATAGGGATCGGCAAACCACTCGCGCGCAATGGACTCCGGCAAATATCCTGCAACGCGGCTCATGCCACCGCCATTTGCCACGATCCATCCGATCGAGCCGTCAAGAGCCGATGCCGCTTCAACGACTTCCATGAATTCGATGGGCGACAATTCCGGACCGCCGATCGCCGACGGCAGCCACAGGCGGAACAGCCCGGCCTCGGCCAGCGCGCGAAATACAACATCAGGAAGCTTTCGGTCGCGATCGAAGAAAGCGCGGTGCTGCTCGACGAGAGGTGCAAGCAATTCGATGGCGCGAAGGTATTCCGTCGTACGCGAGGGCGTGACAGCTAACATTTGGCCGCCTGTCCACTTGCAATGGGCGATGATGGCAATGTCGACGCATGCCGGCAGCGGACGCAATATCGAATATTTTCGGTACAGATGAATGAAATTCATCTAGACTTCCGGGCATGCGTAAACTCCCTCCCCTGGTGGAATTGCGTGCATTCGAAGCGGCGGCGCGTTGCCGGAGCTTCAAGCTGGCCGCGACCGAACTTGGGGTGACGCCAACCGCAGTGAGCCATCAAATCAAGTTGCTGGAAGCCTATTGCGGACAGCCCCTGTTTCGGCGACAGCCGCGTCCGATCACGTTGACCTGGGCCGGCGAGCAGCTCTTCCCCGTCGTGCGGGATGGCTTCACCTCCTTTGCGGAAGCAATCAACGTCGTTCGAGCCGGAGGCGCGACGGGGCGCTTGCGCATTACGACAACAAACGCCTTCGCGGCGCGGTGGCTGGTGCCACGACTACCGCAATGGCGAAAGGCACATGCGCGGTTGAAGCTTGAAATTGTGGCCAGCGATGAAGTCCTGAGCCTGAAGAACGGCGAAGCCGACATTTCGATCCGGTATGTCCGAAGCATTCCGACCGATGGGCTTTCATTCGAGCTGACACGCGACAGGTTCCACGTCGTCGCCGCGCCCAAGCTGGTCGGAAAGCGGAAGAGGCCGTTCAGTCCGGCCGAGCTGGCGCGATTTCCGCTGATCGAGGCCGGCTGGCGTTCGAATGATGCGGAAGCACCAACCTGGCAACAATGGGAGGCCGCCGCGCGCAAACATCACAAGCACGTTCCGGATCTTTCCGGCCTCGTCAGCTTGAATTTTCGTGAAGAACTTCACGCCATCGAGGCTGCGATATCAGGCCAAGGGATCGCGATCTGCAGCGACGTGCTGGTGGCTCCCGAGCTGGCGACGGGGGCCCTCGTGAGGCTCACCGACGTGACGATGCCGGGTTGCCGTTTCTACATCGTCCATCGGGCCAGTCATCCGAAGATGTCGTCGATCAAGGCTTTCGTCGCTTGGGCCATGTCGGCGCGATAGCACTGTTTGTGACAACAGCGGTTTGCCAAATCCGCGAGAGCCGATGCCTGCAGAGGCCCTCTTACCCCATTAGACCTACGCGCTCACCGACACCGAGGACGCAGCCTGCGCGGACACCGCCTGGGCCTGGCGCTGGATCAGCTGCTCGATGAAATTGTAGGACGAGGTCGCGTTGCTGGAGGCCGACTGCGCGGCCGGGGTCGTCATCGTGACCTTGGAGCCGTCGGCGTAGGTCATCGTGGTCGTGGTCGAGCCGTCGCTGTTGGTCGTCGAGGTGGAGGTTGCGCCGTCGAGCGCCTGCATCAGCGGATCGGAGCTCGATCCATCCGAGTTGGAGCCGTCAGTGGAGTTGCTCGCCATGTGATGATGATGGCCGTGGCCGCCATGCGAGCCCTTCAGCCCTTGCGACATCTCGTCGAGACTGACCGAGCCGTCGCCATTCTTGTCGAGCTTGGAGAAGACGTCGTCGGCCTGCGCGGTGTTGGTGCCGCCGGCGCCGAGCGCGTTCTCGAATTCGGACTTGGTGATGCTGCCGTCGCCATTGGCGTCGATCTGCGAGAACAGGTCCTTCAGCGCATCCTGCGGGCTCGTCGCGGTCGTGCTGCTCGACCCGCTCGAGGACTGGCTTTGCGCCGCGAGCAGCGCGCTCATGGTCTCCGGCGAGATCTGCGCGCAGCCGCTGCCGCCCGATCCGACGCTGGTGCTGCTGCCGGTCGAGCTCGCGGCGCCCGGCAGGGCGTCGAACAGGCCGCTGCTTTGGGTATTCGATTGGGTCGACGAGGACGAGTTCGTCGAGGTCAACGACTTCAAGAGATCGATGGCGGACGACGCAGCGCCAAGGGCAAACAACATGACCAAACTCCGACAGCACCGTGCACGGTGCGCGCTCTACTCTTGGCCAAAGTCGAGCAAGCGCTGTGCCATGGTGAAAAACCCAATGAAATCGGGCCTTTTCGCAATCGGCGGAGTTCCCTGCACCGGGCAGAAACTGCCGTCGGCGGCAGATTTTTCCGCCCACAACGCTTTGCCGTTGATTGCTCACCACACTGCTGCGTGTTAGGCGGAATGACCCGGTGCGCCCTCGTAAGTCTCGGAAGAGCACATGACTCAAGCCTTCACTCCGCGTCCCCTCGTCATCGCGCCGTCGATCCTGGCGTCCGACTTCTCCAAGCTCGGCGAAGAGGTCCGCGCCGTCGACCAAGCCGGCGCCGACTGGATCCATCTCGACGTGATGGACGGGCATTTCGTGCCGAACATCTCCTACGGCCCCGACGTCATCAAGGCGATGCGGCCGCATACCAGGAAGATCTTCGACGCCCATCTGATGATATCGCCCTGCGATCCCTATCTCGAAGCCTTCGCCAAGGCCGGCTGCGATCACATCACGGTTCATGCCGAGGCCGGTCCGCATCTGCATCGTTCGCTGCAGGCGATCCGCGCGCTCGGCAAGAAGGCCGGTGTCTCGATCAATCCGGGCACGCCGGCGAGCGCGATCGAATATGTGCTCGACCTGGTCGACCTCGTGCTGGTGATGTCGGTCAATCCCGGCTTCGGCGGCCAGGCCTTCATCCGCTCGGCGCTCGGCAAGATCCGCGACATCCGGGCGATGACCGCGGGCCGTCCGATCGACATCGAGGTCGACGGCGGCGTCGGCCCCGATGTCGCCGGCGAGCTGGCCGCCGCCGGCGCTAACGCGCTGGTCGCCGGCTCCGCGGTGTTCAAGGGCGGCACGCTCGAGGCCTATAAGACCAACATCGGCGCGATCCGCAACGCCGCCGCGCAGGCCCGCGGGGAAGCGATCTAGACTTTCGTCTCATCGTTAGCGACCCCGTCGCGACGGACGCGCTGTCCGTCGCGGCGATGTTGCGTTGCCGCAGCAATTATTCGTCCGACTCCGTATTCGACCGGACTTCACGGAGTCCTGCAAATCACTGCAAGAGGGGTGCACTGATTCTTTGGGAGTGCACCATGACGATGACCCTGGTTTGGACTGGCGTTGCGTTCTGGCTTGGTTTGAACGCGGCGCTGGCCGCCCGCTACGTCTACATCGCGCTTCCGGACCTGACGTCGTCGGCCAAGATCATCGAGCTGCCGCGCAAGGGCTAAGCACGTGCCCGCCGTGATCGTGAAGCGGCAGCCGAAGCGCAGGTGCCATATCCCGAAGCGTCCGCATCCGGACATCGAGTTCTTCTTCAACAAATACGACCGCAAATCCGCTGTGACGTCGCACGATGACGGAACCGGATTTGATGGCATCGAGCTGGACGACCAGCTCCATCCACCGAACGGGCGCTGATCTAGCCCGCCGCGTCCCGCGGCTCCTCGCCATCCTCATCCGCCTGCGCCACCAGCCGCGACGGCCGCACCACCGTCACCGTGCACGGCGCTTCCGAGGCGACCTTGGCCGAGACGCCGCCGAGCAGCGAGCGTACGGTCGAGTTCTGCCGCGCGCCCATAATGATGTGATCGACATGATTGACCGCGGCGAACTCCAGGATCGCGGCGGCCGGATCGATCGCCTCCAGCACATGCGTGGTTAGCCGCCCCTCCTCCAGGCCGAACGGCCGCGCCCAGTGTTTGAGCGCGACCAGGCGGTCGACGTGCTTGTTGCGGCCCTGCTCGTCCAGCGTGCGGTCGATGCTGACGAGGTTCAGCTTCAGCACGTTGAGACAGGCGAGCCGCGCCGAGGGCGAGGTCGAGAGCACGCGCTCCGTTGTGACGCGGATCGCGTCATGCAGCGCATCGCCGCCTTCGGACAGATCCAGCGCCACCGCGACGATCGGGCTCGAGGCCAGTTGCGCGGCGACGTCGGACTTCGGCTGCGGCTTAATCGCGCCGCGATTGAAGCGTCGCCGCCAGACCGTGCCGAGGGAATCGCGATCGATCCGCTCGGACCGCGCGGTCAGCTTGACCTGGTCGGGATGGGCGAGATCGAAGGCAAGTTGGGCCGCCGTCGGATAGCGCGCGGCCGGCTCGATCTCGAGACAGCGCAACACGATCTCCTGCAGCCCCGGCGGATAGTCGGCGCGCAGCTTGCGCGGCGGATAAGGATCGCGCCAGAGCCGGCGGCGCATGCCGCGCAAGGTCTCGGTCTCGCCGAACGGCCGCACGCCGGTGGTGAAGAAGTACAGCATCACGCCGAGCGAGAACAGATCGCTGCGCGGATCGTCGCGCACGCCGAGCAGCCGCTCCGGTGCCATGTAGGGCGCGGTGCCGTAGGGCAGCCGAAATTCTTCCTGCAGAAGATCGGGCAGATGGTTGTGATGCGACAGGCCGTAGTCGATCAGCACGGCCTCGCCGCGCTCGCGGAACATGACGCTGCTCGGCTTGATGTCGTGATGGATCACGTTCTGCCGATGCAGGCTCGCCAGCGCCGACGCGATGCGGCCCGCGATCCCCCTCGCCTCCTCATACGGTATCGGCAGATCGCCGAGCCGCTTGTAGAGCGTCACGCCGGGGATGCGCTCCATCACCACATAGGCCTGGCGCTCGAAATCGCCGGTGCCGAAACAGGCCGGCACATGCGGCCCCGACAGCCGCGGCACGATCATCTGCTCCATCTCGAAGGAGACGATCGCGGCCGGATCCTCGCCCTCGGACGTGAGCGGCACCTTCATCAGCGTCGGCACGCCGATGCCGGGATGGGTCACGGTCCACAGCGTCGCCATGCCGCCGCGATGCACGAGCTCGCCAATGGTGAAGCCGTCGATCTCGACACCCGTTTGCATCGGCTGCGGCACGGCGTCACCTGCCGAGGAACAGGCGGTCGGCGAGCCAGTTCGGCAGGCCGGCGCTGCGGATCCGCGCCGCCGCGGTCTCGACGTCGTAGGGCGCGCGGCAGTAGGTGATCTCGCGGCTACCCGTATCGAACATCGCAAAAGATGCCGCCGGATCGCCGTCCCGGGGCTGGCCGACCGAGCCGAGCACCGCAAGCCAGCGCCGGCCAGTCAGGAGTTGCACCGGCACGCCCGTGGTCGGGACAAAGCTCGTCATCTTTGCCGTCGTCGACATCGAATACAGTGCCGGGCGATGGATGTGGCCGCAAAAGGTGATGTGCTGGTCGGTTGCCATCATGCTGCGGCCGGCATCCGACGCGCCACGCACATAGTGCCACCTCGACGGCGCCGAGGCCTCCGCATGCACATAGAGGCGGTTGTCCTCCTCGCGCGTCATCGGCAGGTCAGCGAGAAACTTGCGCTGTACCTCGCTCAGCCGCGCGCGCGTCCAGTCGATCGCCGCCTGCGCGTCGGCATTCATGTTGTCGCTGGGATTGCCGATCGCATCGTCATGATTGCCGCGCACGGCGAGCGCGGCCTGCGCGACCAGCTCGCGCATCGTATCGACGCACCATTCGGGATCTCCACCATAGCCGACGACGTCGCCGAGACAGACCAGCCGTTCGGCGCCACGCGCGCGCGCGGCCTCGAGGCAGGCGGTAAAGGCCTGCCGGTTGCCGTGGATGTCCGCAAAGATCGCCAGTCGCACGCGCTCGCTCCCTCCCTCGATCCTATCTGCCACAGATCAGGCTGATTTGAGGGAGGTCAACAGGATGCGTCAGTGCGCGGCGGTTTTCCAGCCGGCGCTTTGCGGCGATGGCGCTCACTCGTAGCCGCATCGGCACTCGGCTCCCTCTCCCGCTTGCGGGGGAGGGTTGGGGTGGGGGTGCCTCCGCGTTGGGTTTCCCATTGTGGAGAGACCCCCACCCGCCGCGCTCTTCAAGCGCGTCGGCCTCCCCCGCAAGCGGGAGAGGCGAAGCGAGCCAGCGGACTCACTTGTCATGCGGCCTATTGCTGCTCGTCCTTGGGCGGCATGCGCGGCGGCGGCAGGGGCGTGAAGACGGCGCCTTGCGCGCCGGCTGGCGGCGCCAGGAACACGCCCGTCGTGGAATCGCCGCCGGTGGTCTCCAGCACGGTCTTGGGCGTGATGTATTCCCGGACCAGGTCCATGATGGTGCCGTCGCCGCCGCCGAAATCGGCGGCGCGGCCGCCCTGGGGATGGCCGGCCTTGATCTCGTTCTCGGCGGTGTGGGTCTTCTCGGCCAGCGCGTCGCTATAGGGCACGCGGAAGGCGCGCGGGATCGCGCTCGGGCGATTGTCGGCGTCGAGCTCCTCGACCCACAGATAGATCGCGCCGGGCTCGCCCTCCAGCGAATGCGGCTCGACGATCCGCGAATGCAACAGCTTGAACGAGGCCGGCAGTCTGTCCGGCGTGGCCCAGCCGAGCAGCCCGCGCATGCCGCCGAAGCTGATGATGTAGAACGCGCTGGTGACGATCACGGCGAGCGCCTTCCACGACCAGTGCAGCCGCGCATAGACCAGTACCAGCAGCAGCAGCGCGCCGATCACGGCATAGGCGACCGACAGCGTGACGATGACCCATTGCAGATTAGTCACGGCGCACCCTCACCCCGGTCTTGGCATCGAGATCGCCGCCATTGCGCCAGCTGCTGCGGAACGTCTCGAGCAGCGATTTCGGCCGCTGGTCGACATTGATCACCTTGCCCTCGCTGTCGAGGCGGAACCGCACCGCCGTCTTCTCGTCGCCGGTGTGGTCGAGCTTCAGCTTGTTGTCGAAGATCACCTGCGCCGTCGGATTGAGCTTCTGCACCTTCACATTGGCCTCGACCGGCTGACCGGTCGTCGCCACGAAGTGCGAGATGTTGACCGTGTACTCACCGGCAAGGATGCCGCGCACAGTGACGATCTCCTCGCGGATGGGCGAGGCGATCTTCTTGCCGTTGACGACGATGAAATCGTTGGCGCCGCCGCGATCGTCACGGTCGAGCGTCAGGAAACCGGCCTCGCGATGCCGGTACCAGGCGATGTTGCCGGCGGGATCCTGCACGAACAGGTCGAGATCGTCGGGATGATTGTCCGGCCAGTCCATGGTGATGATGAACTCGGCCTTGGAGTCGATCTTGCCCTCCTTGGAATCGGGCGAGACCGCGAGCAGCGCCAGGAAGAACAGGAACGCGATCACCTGCAGCGCCTTGAACAGCATGACGCCCAGCGGATCGAACTGCTCCTCGCGCGGATAGAGGCCGTAATCGTCCATCATGACCGCGTACCGCCCCGACGCTCCAGCGCCGGCGTCACATAGGTCTCGGTCAGCATCACGGCGTCGGAGAACACCCGCTGGGTCGCGGCATCGAGCATGTAATACTGGATGCGGACCAGGATCGAGCCGACCAGGCCCGCAAGCGTCGTGTACATGGCGACCGCCATGCCGTCGCTCATCAGCCCCATCGAGGAGCGCATCGCCACCTTGTCGGCGGCATCGAGTCCCGCGATCGGCGCCAGCATGATGATGAAGCCGATGATGGTGCCGAGCAGGCCGAGCTTCATCAGCGTGTCCGAGACGAAGGCGCCGAACCCGTTGGAGCCGCGCAGCCGGTCGGCGAGCGTGCGCAACAGCAGCGTCTGGTCGACCGGCCGGTAGTCCTGTGCCGCGGCTTTGGTCGCGAGGCTCTCGATGTGGTCACGCACCAATCCATCAGGCAGTTTTGCGGCTGGCGCATCGAGCGCCTTGCCGCCGTCGGCGGTCGACAGCACCGCGCGGCAGCGTCTCGCCGCGACACCCTCGCGCGCGATCGCCCGCGTCCGCCAGAAGCAGTGCGCACAGGTGACGATGTAAAGCACGCCGATCAGGCTCGAAATGTAGGTGCGGTCCGAGACCAGCATCAGATGGATCAGGCCATAACGCCACAGCAGGATGACGGCGAAGATCGACAGCCCCGTGAAGATCATCCAGAGCAGCAGCGCACTGCGCTCGGACGGATCGGTGGCTGGCCGTACAGTCGGTCCCATCGTCATCGAACTCATGCTGCATTGCTCCCAGATTCCTTTTGCCGATTAGATCAAAGCCGGGTCATCCCGTCCAAAGAGCGATGCCCAGATTGGTTCGGGAAATTTGCCCGAGCTGTGACCTCAAGCGCCGCCGCGATTGGCAAGCCATGGCGGCGTTGTTAGTCTGACCCTACCAAACACTGGGGATGATCGCATGCGCCTCGTGCTCCAGCTTGTCGCCCGTCTGCTCCTGATTGTCGCGCTGTGCCTCGGTGCGGCGACGGCATGGGCCATTTTCGACGCCCATCGCAGCGTCGATCGCGCCACGTCGGCCTCGGCCCAGCGGGTCGCCAAGGCGCTGGAGGGGCTGTACTGGCAGGAGCTGTTGCTGCGCAGCAGCCGGATGCGCGAGCACCTGCTGCCGGTTCCGGACTGGCGCACGCTGGACATGATGAAGCTGATCTCGCCCGGAATCTGCGTCCAGTTCCAGCCGGCCACCGCCTTCGAGACGCCGCTGTGCGGCCAGAGCCAGGGCATCGGCAAGACCCCGCCCCGCTGGTTTGCGGCTGTTGTCCCGAGCTTCCTCGGCAGCCATGCCGAGGTGGTGCGGCCGGTCAGCCCGCGTGCGGCGTCGGCCGGCACCGTCGTGGCGACGCCGAATACTGAGGCCGCGATCTCGCTGGCCTGGGAGTACATTCTCAACGTGCTTGGTGTCGCGCTGCTGATGGCGGCGGCGATCGCCCTGCTCGCCTCGCTCGCGATCGCGCACACGCTGGCGCCGGCGCGCTCGATCGTGTCAGCGTTGCAGCGGATGGCGCGCGGCCAGTACCGCACGCAGCTGCCGCGCTTCCGCTCGATGGAACTCGCGATGATCGGCCAGGCCGTCGGCGAGCTCGGCGGCCGGCTGGAAGAGGCCACCGAGCAGCGCGCGGCGCTGACGCGGCGGCTGATCGAGATCCGCGACGACGAGCGGCGTGCGCTGGCCCGCGAGCTGCATGACGAGTTCGGCCAGAATCTTTCGGCCATCCTCGCCTTCGCCAGCACGATCGAAGCCGCTGATACCAGGGACAAGACCATCGCGCAGGACGCGCGCATGATTTCGCAGGCCACGCACCGGATCATGGGCTCGCTCCGCGACACGCTGAAGCGGCTGCGCCACCCGCTGCCGGAAGAGCTCGGGCTCGAGGCCAGCCTCGTCAATCTCGTCGACAGCTGGCGTTCGCAGAGCGCGGCACAGCCGGTGATCCAGCTCGACCTCAAGGGCGATCTGACCGACGTGCGCGGCACCGCCGCCACCACGGCCTATCGGGTCGCGCAGGAATGCCTGACCAATGCGTTGCGCCACAGCGCGGCGCGCGAAATCGTGCTGCGGATCGAGCGCCGCAGCGGCGCCGAGGATGAGCTGTTAATCCGGGTCGAGGACGACGGCGGCGGCGATGCGGCGCGCGTCGCGCAATCCGCAGGCTTCGGCCTCACCGGCATCCGCGAGCGCGTCACCGCAGCCGGCGGCTCGCTGTCGATCGCACCGGCCACGCGCGGCCTCAGCGTCGCCGCGACCATTCCGCTTGCCGCATGAGACCGGCATGACCGACGTCGCATCCCAGGGCATCACGGTGCTGCTGGTCGACGATCACCCGATCGTCCGCCAGGGCTACCGCCGCGTGCTGGAAAGTCAGGGCGACCTGCATGTGGTGGCGGAAGCCGACAACGCGGCGGAGGCCTACGGCGCCTTCAAGGCGCACGCCCCCGACGTGATCGTGCTCGATATATCCATGCCCGGCGCGAGCGGTTTGGAGGCCATCAGGAATATTCGCGCGCGTGATCCGCGCGCAAAAATTCTCTGCTTCACGATGCACAACGAGGCCGTGCTGGTGAAGTCCGCCTTCAATGCCGGCGCCAGCGGCTATGTCACCAAGAGCAGCGAGCCGTCAGAGGTGGTGAAAGCCATCCGCGCGGTGGCACGCGGCGAGCGCGCGATGAGCGACGACGTCGCGCACAGCCTTGCCGACGCCAGCCTGTCGCGAAGCGGATCGGTGCTCGATGAGTTGGGTGAACGGGAAATCGAGATCTTGCGCCAATTCGCCGGCGGCGCCACCACCGAGCAGATCGCCTCGCACCTCAATCTCAGTGTGAAGACGGTGCAGAACTATCATTACATGATCAAGACCAAGACCGGCGCGCGCACCGATGCGCAGCTGGTGCGGATTGCCGCGAGTTGCGGGCTGACGAAGCTTTAGGGCGCTGAGATCGACCCAAGTAGCGGCCGCGTCGGAACTGCGCCCCCTCGCCCCGTTCTTACGGGGAGAGGGTTGGGGTGAGGGGCTGCTTCCGCACAATGATGATCTCATTGGCGCGCATCATTCAACGAGTCGGAGAGATCGTCCTTGCGGCGATCGTGTGCCATGCCCCTCACCCGAAATTCGCTACGCGAATTTCGACCTCTCCCCGCTGAAAAGCGGGGCGAGGTGAAGCGCGCTCGCCGCTTCGACTCAAATTATATCAGCAGGCCCTCAACCCGCGCAGCAGCAGCGCGAGCGTGGCGTCGATCCGCGCCGGCAGATCGGCGTCCTTCCATTCCAGCGCGTGGCCCGGATGATGGTAGCGGCTGGTGGCGTCGAAGATGGCTTTCGCGGTTGCCCTGGCATCGGCGACCTCGAACACGCCCTGCTTGACACCGTCGGTCAGAATGCCGGCGACCTGGTCGACCAGTCCTTCCTTGTGCGCGCGCACGGTGGCGCAGGCTTCGCGGGCCAGTGTGAGGTACGTCTCGAACATCTCGGGGTCGTCGTTGACACGCGTATGCTTGGCGGCGAACAGCGCGCGCAGCCAGCGATCGAGCCGCTCCGGCGCAGGTCCGGTCTCGGCCGCGATCTGGCGCAGCGGTGCGCCCATGCGGTCGAGCCAGCGTTTGGCGACGGCCTGGCGCAGCGAGGCCTTGCTCGGGAAGTGGCGGTAGACGCTGCCGTGGCTGACATCCAGCGCACGGGCAACGTCGACGACGGTGGCCTTGGCGAGCCCGAAGCGTCGCAAGACATCCTCGGTTGCTTCGAGGATGCGCTCGGGAGTCAAAACCACCGCCTCGTTCATGCGTTCACCGTCCGGTTGTCGCTGTCCTGCTCGCGGTGAAACTTGGCGGCCTGGGCGGCCAAATGGCGAGCAACACGCAAGTTGAGCCACTGTTGAATCTGGGTGGTGAGATGGATCAATTCTATCGTCATGGCGGTATTCCTTTAAGTCCGGCAGGCCCGCCGACCGGTGCCGGCTAAAGACCTTTGACGCCCTGCCCCGGCGTCGACTTTGGTTATATCGTATCGCGCTGACAGATTTCAATATCTGTTAGTCAAACTTCCGTGATTGATGGCTGAAATTGTGGGGTCAAGGAGTTCGGGCCGGTCCCGGGACGGGTCACCGGCGGAGGCCGTCCCTTCCGGCAAGGCCAGAAACCCAGGTCTCAAATCGCCCTCTCGCTACCATGAGCCGCGCCCGCGCATCGCGAATGTCGCCCGCGCTGACCGCCCCCGGCCTCGCCTCGTCTCACCAACTCGCGATTTGACAGTTTTCCCTATTTTGTCAAAATCGACAAATGGGACCTAAGACGCGCATCCTCGATGCGGCCATGCTGGTGTTTCGCCGGCACGGCTTTCGCCGCTCCTCGATCGAGCAGGTGGCCGAAGCGGCCCACCTGACGCGGCAGGCGCTCTATCATCATTTCGAGTCCAAGGAGGCGCTGTTCCGCGCCGTGATCGCACGCGTGCACGAGACCGCGCTTGCCGCCGAGGCGGCTGCGATCAGCGAGGCGGAGAACGCAGGCGGCTTCGCCGATGTGCTTGCCGCCGGCATGACGGCGCGGATGCAGGCCATGATCGGATCCTTCGACGGCTCTCCGCATATCGAGGAACTGTATTCCGAGCACCTCGTGCACGGCCGCGATCTCTACCAGAAATATGCGGCGCTCTATGCGGAGCGGCTGGTCGCGACGATCGCGCGGATCGCGCGCAAGCAGAATCTTGTGCTGCCGCAGGGCCTGTCGCCGGCCGAATTTGCACGCCTGGTCGAAATGGCGGTGCATGCATCGAAGTCGCAGCATCCGGCAATGCAGCCGGTAGATGCCTTCCTGAAGGACATGGTGCTGATGGTGCGCACGCTCTGCGCCGGCGTCGCGCCGAAGTCGCAAAACCAACCCGCCAACAGAGCCGGGATCAAATCACGATCACCACGCAGCAAAGCGGGAGCCCGTCCATGAACACGATGACCATCAACGGCCGCGTCGAAACCCTGCCCGACGATCCCGACGCGCTCCTCATCGACGTCGTGCGCGATCAGCTCGATCTCACCGGCACAAAGCTGTCTTGCGGTGGCGGCGTCTGCGGCGCCTGCACGGTGCTGGTCGACGGCGCGCCGGTCACGAGCTGCCTGATGCCGGCGCATGCCGCCGCCGGCAAATCCGTCACGACCGTGGAAGGCATCGGCGCGCAAGGTCTGCACCCGGTGCAGAAGGCGTTCATGGCGCATGACGCCTTGCAGTGCGGCTTCTGCACGCCCGGCTTTGTCGTGGAAGCGGTCGCGTTCTGCGACCGCTGGCGCGCGGCAAACGGAACAATGGTGCCGTCGCGCGAGGAGATCGGCGCGGCCTTGTCGGGTCATCTTTGCCGCTGCGGCGCCTATGACGGCATCTTCCGCGCCGTCGCCGATGCCTGCGCCGGCCGCTTCGATGGCGACAATTTTGCGTCTCCCCGCGTCGAGGCGCGCGACAAGGTGACGGGAGCGGCCAAGTACACCGTCGATATCAGGCATGACGGTCAGCTCGAAGGCGTGATCCTGCGCTCGGGCGAGGCCCATGCGCGCATCACGGCGCTCGATCTCGCGCCGGCGCGGGCGCTCGGCGATGTCGCTGCGGTGTCGCTGCTGTCCGACGACCGCATCGTGCGCTATGTCGGCGAGCCGATTGCGGCGGTCGCCGCCAAGGACCGCAGAAGCGCGCTCGCGGCACTCGCTGCGATCAGGCTGACCAGCGAACGGCTGCCTGCGGTGATCGGGCTGGACCTGGCGCGGAGAGATGATGCGCCTGTCGTGTTCGACCGGGCCAACCGCAAGAAGGCGGGCAATGTGTCGGAAGCGGCCGGCGGCCCGGCGCCATGGAAGCAGAACATCCGCGGGCCGACCTCGGTGTTTGCCAAGCGCGCCAGGAAGGCCCGCAACTGGGTCAACGAGGCACGCCAGGCCAACAACCGGCTGCTCGTCGAGGGGACCTTCCGCACCGGCACGCAGCAGCATGCCTGTCTCGAACCGCACGCCGCAGTGGCGCGGTTCGACGGCGATCGGTTGACCGTGCATGCCTCATCGCAGTGGGTGTTTCATCTGAAGGAGCAGATCGCAAAGCGGTTCAAGCTCGATCATGACAAGGTCCGCGTGATCGCCGACCATGTCGGCGGCGGGTTCGGCTCGAAGTCAAGCCTCGGCATGGAGACGATCGCCGCCATCGAGCTTGCGCGCGCGGCGAATGCGCCCGTGAGAGTTGCCTACGACCGGCATGAGGAGCTGTCGGTCGCCGGCTATCGGCCGGCCGCGGAGGTGAAGGTTTCGCTACTGCCCTCCGACCAGGGCGAGCTGAAAGCGCTCTCCGTCATCGCGCATGCCGACACGGGTGCTGCGACCAACTCGATGATCGCGGGGCTGGCGCGGCTGATCTACCCGGCCGAGGCCAAGGAGCTCCGGGATTTCGACGTCATCAGCAATCTGCCGCCGGGCGCGGCGTTCCGCGGCCCGGGCGGTCCGCCGATGGCATTCGCGGTGGAGCAGGCAATCGACGAGGCCGCGCTGCGCCTCCAGCTCGATCCGATCGCGCTGCGCAAGCGCTGGGACCCCGATCCCAACCGCCAGCGGCTTTATGATTGGGCGTCCGGTCTCGAGGTCTGGCGCAACCGGAACGCGGTGCAAACCGGCCGCTATCGCCGCGGCGTCGGCGTCGCGACCGGCTACTGGCTCTATCTCTGGCAGCCCAAGGTGAAGGTCGAGGTCGCCGTCAAGGCCGGCCGCATCGTCGCATCGACTGCGACCCAGGATATCGGCACCGGCACCCGCAGCGTTCTGGCCGAGACGGTCGCGCGCGCGTTCGACATCGAGGCCAGCGAGGTCGAGGTGCGGATCGGCGATTCCGCGCTGCCCGAAGGCCCCGGCTCCGGTGGCAGCCGCGTCACCGCCTCGGTGCTGCCGCCGACGCTGAACGCGATTGCGAAACTGAAGGCGGCGATCCTCGATCAGGCCACGCGAAAACCTGCACCCGGCTCGAATGCGCCATGGCGCGAGCTGATCGCGCGCTCGCCCGACATCGCCGTCACCGAAACGCGCGGCGAGGACGGCACCAACACCGCGCCCGGCATCCGCTCGCCGCTGAAGGAGCTCGGGCTTCTCGGCATCATCTTCGGCTGGATGATGCGCCGCAGCTCCAACATCGCGATCGGCGCCGGCGTGCCGAGCTCGGTGCAGGTGATCGAGGTCGAGGTCGACACCTGGCTCGGCCACGTCCGCGTGCTCAATGTGCACACCGGCATCGCGGTCGGGAGGATCGCGGCTCCCCAGCTCGCCCATAGCCAGGCCTGCGGCGCGGTGATCCAGGGCCTTGGCTACGCGCTCTACGAGGCGCGCGAGGTGGATCCGCGCGGCGGCAACGTCCTGACCGCAGGGATGGAGGATTATCGCATCCCCGGCATTGCTGATACGCCCGAGATCGACGTGCATTTCGACGAGGCGGGTTTCGATCACGTGCTCGGCAACAGCGTCGGCATCGGCGAAGCGGCGACGGTGCCGACATCGCCTGCGGTGGCGAACGCGATCTTCAACGCGATCGGTGTTCGCCTCACCGAGATTCCGATCCGGCCAGACCGCATCGTCGCCGCGCTGAACAAGAGGGCCGTCGCATGAGTGCCGCAACAGCAACCGCAAGCGCCCTGCCCGAATTCCGCGCCGCCGGCACCGACCTTTCGGAACGCCGCCGCAGCGGCCTGTCGCGCGGACCCATCGTCGATCTCGCCGCGACACCAGGCACGATCGGAGTATCCTGGGCAGCCGACGGCTCGGCCCGCATCGGTGCCTTCACCACGATTGCGATGATCGCGGCCGATCGGCGCATCGCCGCCGCCTATCCCGGCGTCGCCGCCGCGGCACAGGGGCTCGCGACACCGCAAATCCGGCATCTGGCCACGCTCGGCGGCAACCTCGCCCAGCGTTCACGCTGCTGGTACTTCCGCAATCCGCAGATCGACTGCCTGAAGAAGGGCGGCTCCGATTGCCCGGCGCGCTCGGGCAATCATCTCTATCACGCAGCCTTCGACCTCGGCCCTTGCGTGGCGCCGCATCCGTCGACCATGGCGATGGCGCTGCTCGCCTATGATGCGACGGTAACAACCGACCAGCGCAGCCGATTGACGCTTGCCGATCTGCTCGGCGATGGCACCAATGGTACCGCCGACCATTTGCTGGCGCCGGGCGAACGGATCGAGGCCATCGACCTTCCCGCGCCGCTCGCCTCCGAACGCGCCGCCTACAAGCGCGCGATCAGCCGCACCTATGCGGAATGGCCGCTGGTCGAGGTGTGCGCGCGCACCGTGCTAACAGGCGGCACCTTCCGCCAGGTGCGCATCGCCGCCGGCGGCATAGCCCCGGTGCCGCTGCGGCTGACAGCATGCGAAGCAGCCCTGGAGGGAAAGCCGGCGGACGTGGAAAACATCGCGCAAGCCGCGCAGCTCGCTACATCGGGCGCAAGGCCGCTGCCGATGACCGGATACAAGCTCGCGCTGCTGGTCGGCCTGGTCCGGGACGTGGTGGAGCAGATCGCGGAGTAGGATGGCCGTAAGGCCGTAGGGCGGCTAACCGCCCTACTTCCCCCGCGCCTATTCGTGCTATCATGACACCCGAGGCAAACGGGAGGACGCCATGACTCATGCCATGGTTCCCAGTGACCGCGTGGAGCACGTGACCGTTTACGGGCGCGACAGCGCCAAGCTCGGCACCATCGAGCGGTTGATGCTCGACAAGCTGAGCGGAACGGTGGCCTACGCGGTGATCAAGACCGGCGGGCTGCTCGCCAGCCACCACCACTATCCGGTGCAGTGGAGCGCGCTCAAATATGACCCCAAGCGCCAGGCCTTCGAGACCGAGCTGACGCTGGAGGAGTTGCGCGCCGGCCCGTGCGAGTTCGATGACGACGATTTCGACTGGGGCGATCGCTCGCAGTCGTACACGCATCCGCACTATTGGTCGGTCTGAAATTGCAGGGCGGATCGGCGTGATCCGCCCTTTGCCCATCACAACGCGGCGGGTTACGCTGTGCGAACTCGCTCACCCCTTTATTGTCTTTGCAAACGGACCCTTCCCATGCCCATCGTCAACCGCGTCGCTGCTCTCTCGGACGAAATGGCCGCCTGGCGCCACGACATCCACGAGAACCCGGAGCTGCTCTACGACGTCCACCGCACCGCCGGCATCGTCACCGAGAAGCTGAAGGAGTTCGGCTGCGACGAGGTGGTGCCGGGGATCGGCCGCACCGGCGTGGTCGGGGTGATCCGCGGCCGCAAGAACGGCTCGGGCAAGACCATCGGCCTGCGCGCCGACATGGACGCGCTGCCGATCGAGGAGACCTCGGGCGTGCCCTACGCCTCGAAGGTGCCGGGCAAGATGCACGCCTGCGGCCATGACGGCCACACCGCGATGCTGCTCGGTGCCGCAAAGTACCTCGCCGAGACCCGCAATTTCGACGGCACCGCGATCGTGATCTTCCAGCCGGCGGAAGAAGGCGGCGGCGGCGGCAAGGCGATGGTCGAGGACGGGCTGATGACGCGCTGGGGCATCCAGGAGGTCTATGGCCTGCACAACATGCCGGGCCTGCCCGAAGGTCATTTCGCCACCACGCCGGGCGCGCTGCTGGCCTCATCGGATTCGCTGGAGATCTTCGTGCAGGGCAAGGGCGGCCATGCCGGCGCCGGCCCGCACCGCGCGGTCGACACCGTCTTGATCGGCGCGCAGATCGTCAGCGCCTTGCAGTCGATCGTGTCGCGCAATGTCGATCCGCTCAAATCAGCGGTGATCTCGATCACCATGTTCCAGGCCGGCACCGCCTTCAACATCATCCCGGAGACCGCGCGTCTCGCCGGCACGGTGCGCACGCTCGACCCGGAGATCCGCGACCTCGTCGAGCGCCGCATCGGCGAGATCGCCGACAGCATCGCGCGCGCCTATGGCGGCTCGGCCGAGACCAAGTACACGCGCATGTATCCGGTGACGATGAACCACGCGCGTGAGGCCGGCATCGCCGCCGAAGTCGCCCGCGACGTCGTCGGTGTCGATCGCGTCAACGACCGCGCCATTCCGCTGATGGGCGCCGAAGACTTCTCCTTCATGCTGGAAGCGCGCCCCGGCGCGTTCGTGTTCCTCGGCATGGGCGACGGCAATGAGTGCCACCACCCCGGCTACGTCTTCAACGACAACATCCTCGGCCACGGCGCATCCTACTGGGTGCGGCTGGTCGAGAAGTCCATGCCGGCCGGCTGAGGCTGTTCCTCACCTCTCCCGGAGGGAGAGGTCGAATTGCGCAGCAATTCGGGTGAGGGGCTGCGGTGCCCACGAGAGAGCGTGACCCCTCACCCGGCGCTACGCGCCGACCTCTCCCAATGGGAGAGGTGAAGGACGAGCGCCTCATCTGACTCGATTTCGCTTCATGCTGTCTTGTCCGCCTGTCCGCCGATCATCCGTCCCGCCACGCGGTCGCGCTTGATGAACTGGTGGAACGCTGCGGCGGCGACATGGAGCACGACCAGCGCCAGCAGCACATAGGCAGAGAGGATGTGGCGGTCCTCATAGGCGGCTGCGGCCGCCTTGTCCGGCGAGGTGAACTGCGGCACGTGGAACAGGCCGAAGAAGTCGGAATAGTCAGGCGAGCGCGCGCCGGAATGCGCCCAGCCGAGTAGCGCGACCAGGATGGTGACGGCATAGAGCGCGCCATGGCTGACCCGCGCCGAGATCCGCTGCCAGCGCGGCGTGTCCGCCGGCAGCGCCGGCGTCGGATTGACGCCACGCCAGACCAGCCTCAGCACAGTCAGCAGCAGCACCAGATAGCCGATGTCGGCATGGATGGAGCGGTAGAAAAAGCGGTCCGCCCGCGCCGGGACGTGGTTCATCCACCAGCCGTAAGCGAGCATGCCGATGATGGCCGCGCCCAGCGCCCAGTGGAACGCCCGCGCCAGCGAGCCCCAGTTGGTTTGAGTGTTTCGAATCATCTCTGGCGCAGTCCCCTGTCGATCCCCAAAATCCGCCGTTGTGGCAATGGCTTGCCCTGATAATGGCAGGTATCGGCCATAGCCATAAGAAATTCCAAAGAAAATCCAGGAGCTCACCGCCTTGTGTGTTCCGCATGCCTCCGCGCAACCCCGGCCGGGTCGAAAACAACTGAATCGTAACCACAGTTCGGCTAGACTCGCCGTCGTGTCCGCTCCCCCCACCATTCTCGTGTTCGATTCCGGCCTTGGCGGCCTGTCCGTGCTGCGCGAAGTCGTGCGCGCGCGGCCCGATGCCCATTACGTCTATGTCGCGGACGACGCCTTCTTCCCCTACGGCCATCACACCGAGGACGAGATCATTGCCCGCGTGGTGCCGCTGGTCGGCGACCTCATCGCGGCGCATGCGCCCGACCTCGTGGTGATCGCCTGCAACACGGCCTCGACGCTGGTGATGTCGCACCTGCGCGATGCCTACACCCTGCCCTTCGTCGGTACCGTCCCCGCCATCAAGCCGGCCTGCGCCTCGTCAAAGACAAAACGCGTCTCCGTGCTCGGCACCAAGGGCACCGTGAAGCGCGAATACACCCGCAAGCTGATCCATGATTTCGCGCAAGGCTGCGAGGTCACCCTGGTCGGCTCCGGCGAGCTTGCGTCGCTGGCGGAAGCCGCGCTGAGCGGCAACGCCGTCCGCGACGAGGACATTGCAGCCGAGCTCGCCCCCTGCTTCCTCGGCAATGGCGCCGAGGATCCTGCGCGCACCGACACCGTCGTGCTCGCCTGCACCCACTATCCGCTGCTGCTGGACCGCCTGACCAGGCTGGCGCCCTGGCCGGTCGACTGGATCGATCCCGCGCCTGCGATCGCCCGCCGCGTCGCCGACCTGCTCGGTCCCGCCGGCGCCGTCAGCGACACCGCCGGTGCCGAGATGATCTTCACCTCGAAGCGCCCGCACACGCTCGCCGACACGCTAATGCCGTTCTTCGGCGGCCGCGTCCCGGCGTGATGCTTTTCGGCGTCATGGCTGACTGCTAGCTTCCTCCCTGCCTTCACGAGGAGGACTGGAATTGACACCGACACCCCCGCCCCCGCTCAATCGTCTCCGCAAGGCGTGGCGCAACAAGCGTCCCACCTTCGGCGCGATCGCGACGATCCCGAGCGTGCAGACCGTGCAGATCATGGCGCAGTCGCTCGACTGGATCATCGTCGACCTCGAGCATGGGCCAATCGATCTCACCATGGCGCATGCGATGATCGTGGCGACGTCAGGCACATCATGCGTGCCGATGGTGCGCATCGCGGCCAATGAGCCGCATCTGGCGAAGGCGCCGATGGATCTCGGCGCGCTCGGCATCAACTTCCCGATGATCTGCAAGCGGGCGGATGCCGAGAAAGCCGCGCGCAGCGTGCGCTATCCGCCGAACGGCGACCGGCTATGGGGCCCGTTCCATGCGCCGTTTCGCTGGGGCGTCTCGATGGCCGACTACATGGCAACCGCCGATGACGATATGATCTGCATGATCACGATCGAGCATGTGGAAGCGGTCAACCGCATCGATGAGATCATGGCGACACCGGGCATCGATCTCGCGGTGATCGGCCCCGGCGATCTCGCCACCTCCATCAACAAGCGCGGCCTGCCCGACGATCCCGAAGTCATCGCGCTGATGCAGCGCGCCGAGCAAGGCATCTTGAAGAGCGGCGTGCCGATCGGCGGCGTCGCGCGCACCGCAGAGCAAGCCAATGCGATGATCGATCGCGGCTACCTCGCGCTTGCGCTCGGCTTCGACTGGTCTCTGTTCCAGCGCGGCATCGCGGCGGCATTCGCGGGGATCAGGCGGTGAGCGATCCGTGACCGCGGACCAGCGCGGTCATCACGGTGTCTCGGCTGGAAACTCGCGCGGCGAGACCCAGAAGCCGTAGCCGCACAGCTCGAACGGCCGGCGCCATTTGTCGATGTCGATCGCAGGCACCAGATAGTTCGTCGTGCCGGACGAGACGATGAATCCACCGTCGGATCCGATCAGGTCGAGCAGCCGGGATTCGGCCTCCTGCCAGCGCTTGCCGTAGACCCTCGGGTCGTTCTTGCCGTAGCCAAGATAGGCCTGCTGGAAGTTCGTGACGCTGTTCTCGTAGGACGGGACGAATTCGCCGTTGAGCTCGATCCTGTTCTTCCCCGCGACCAGCGTGAGGCGCGCCTTGCCGTCATGGCTGGTCGAAGCCGGGTGCTTGATCAGCAGTCCGAAGCCGCGACCGCAAGAGAGCTCGAACACCTTCTTGCCGTCGTCGAGATAGCTGAGGATATGGCCGTCGTTGCGGTCCTCGTGATAGGTCCAGCGGCCGGCGGCATGTGCCGCCGTGGAGACCACGAAGAGGCCTGCGGTGAAGGCCACTGCCAAAGACGCTGTTCGCGCAGACAACATTGAGCCACTCCGGGTGAATGGGATAGACCTTTGTTCGGCGCCCTGGCCGACAGGTTCACCAAAAAGCGTTCAAGACGGCACCGATGTCTTCACCCGACGACCGCCATTGGGATGACGAGACCGACTTGCTGGTGATCGGCGCCGGCGCGGCCGGCATGACGGCGGCGCTGGTCGGCGCGCTCGAGGGGCTACAGGTCGTGCTCTGCGAAAAGTCCGACATGGTCGGCGGCACCACGGCGACCTCGGCGGGCACCGTGTGGATTCCCGGCAGCCGGCAGAGCAAAGCCGCCGGCGTCCCCGACACGATCGATGCAGCGAGAACCTATCTCGGAGAATTGCTCGGCGAAGCTGCGGCAGACGAGCGGCTGTCGGCCTATCTCGCGTCGGGACCGATCGCGCTCGACGACCTCGCGCAGCGCAGCCATGTCATCTTCACGCCGCCGCCCGTGCATCCCGACTATCACGATTTGCCTGGCGCGGCGCGCGGCGGACGCGCGCTCTCCACCGTGCCATTCGACGGGCGCCTGCTCGGCGCCGACTTCGATCGGGTGCGGCCGCCGCGGCGCGAATTCATGGTGCTCGGCGGCATGATGGTCGGCAAGACCGATATCGCGCCGCTGCTCGCGCCGTTCCGCTCGCTGGCGAATTTCCGGCACGTGATCGGCCTGCTCGCCCGGCAGCTGTCGGATCGTCTGCGCTTCAGGCGCGGCACGCGTCTCATCATGGGCAACGCGCTGGTCGCTCGCCTGCTGTACGATCTCCGCCGGCTGAGCGTCGACATCCGCTATCGCACCGGTTTGAAGGACCTCATCCGGAACAATGACGAGATCATTGGCGCGATCCTGACCACGCCGGCCGGCGAGATCGCGCTGCGCGCGCGCAAGGGCGTGATGCTGGCGACCGGCGGGATCGGCTGGAGCGACGCGCTCCGCGCGCGGCTGCTGCCGGAGAACACCCGCCGCTATTCGATGGCCCCGGAGAGCAACACCGGCGACGGTATCTTGGCCGGCGAGCGCGCGTCAGGCGAGATCGACACCGCGCTGGAGGGCCCCGCGCTGTGGATGCCAGTTTCGGTGATGATGCTGCCCGACGGCCATCTCTCGGTATTCCCGCACATCATGCTGGATCGCGCCAAGCCCGGATTGCTCGCGGTCGACAAGAGCGGACGACGTTTTGTCAACGAGGCGAATTCATATCATGACTTCGTGCAGGGCATGCTGCGGTCGAACCGGAATCCCTCCAGCGTGCCGGCCTATCTCATCTGCGACCGCAATTTCATCACCGACTATGGGATCGGCCTGATCCATCCGGGCACGCGCGATCTCGAACGCTTCGTCGAGGCCGGCTATCTGGTCGAAGGCCGCGAGATCGCCGACCTTGCCGCGACGATCGGCATCGACGGTGCCGCCCTCGCCGACACCGTTGCGCGTTACAATGCCTACGCCGAGAGCGGGATCGACGAGGAGTTCGGCCGCGGCAGCAGCGAGTTCAACCGCTTCAACGGCGATCCCTTGAACACGCCGAACCCCTGCCTGCGCAAGCTTGGACCCGGCCCCTGCTACGCGGTGGCGGTCTGGCCCGCGGATCTCGCCAGCAGCGCGGGCCTGCGCACGGATTCCCGCGGACGTGTGTTGACGCGCGACAGCAGCCCGATCAAGGGCCTCTACGCCATCGGCACCGATGCCTCGTCGATTTTCCGCGGGACCTATCCCGGACCGGGAACGATGATCGGGCCGGCCATCGTGTTTGCCTGGCGCGCCGCGATGGACGCCGCCGGCGAGTTGGACGGAAGGTGTTGAGGGAAACTCGTCTGTCGTAGCCCGGGTGAGCGAAGCGACACCCGGGGAGACTTGTCCCGCATATCGCTATCGCTCATGCGGGCTACGCAGCTACGCAGCGTTCTCAACCCGGCATACTGCAACGCTGAAAGAGGCCACCTTGCGGTGGCCCCTCCTGCATTTCACCAGGACGTCATCGTCACTTGCCGCTGCCACCGCCGGCCGTGCTGCCCATGTTGTTGGTGTTCGGCAGGCTGCCGCCCGGCGTCTTGCCGCGGCTGTCGCCGGCCTTGTTCTTCATGGCGCCACCGGTGCCGGTGGTCATGCCGGTGGCGTGATTGATCTTGCCCTTCTTCATCGTGCCCTTTGTCGCGCCCGGGCCGACCTCGCCCTGCCCGGACGCGCCGGGTGCGGGTTGACCAGTCTGCGCGAATGCGCCGGCCGACGACAGCGCAAGGATGCAGGCCGAAGCCAGGATGATCTTCTTCATACGGTCGTTCTCCCTATGGTCTTAAACACATTGATATCAGTCGGGCCAACGGCCGATCGGAACGGCGGTTCCTAAATGGTACGATGTTGGAACGCGGATTGAGTGGCGATCGCGATCTGTCGTAGACTCCGATCGCCGAAGTTCCTCCTCGCCCATCCGAGCTCAGACAAACCCCATGTCCGCCACCGAAAAACCGACGCTGAAATTTCGCTGCCCGCCGGAACTCGAAGGCCTGCTGCCGCCGCCGATCCCGGCAGCGCAAGGCATTCCCGACTGGATCAAGGCGATGCCGGTCAAAGCTTTCAGCGCGCTCAATCTGCGCGACGAGGAAACGGTCAAGCGCTGCCCGCCCTTCATCGACGCCATGACCTCTGGCTTCCTGATTCCGCTGGTCTGCGATCTCAGGATCGAGAACGGCGAGATCACCTGGGACAACGAGATCCCGCCGGGCGGCGAGCTCGACTTTCCGCGCTCGCCGATCGGCTTTCATGATGCAGGCCAGCTGTCGGGCACGCCGCTGTTCGACCAGGACCGCTTCTTCATCAAATTCCACAATCTCTGGACCATCGAAGCGCCGGAAGGTTATGCGGTGATGTTCACCCATCCCTTCAACCGCTTCGACCTGCCCTTTACCACGCTGAGCGGACGGGTCGATTGCGATCGCTACAACGAGACCTGGATCCACTTCCCCGCACATTGGCACAACACGAGTTTTCGAGGCGTGCTGCCGAAGGGCACGCCGATCGCGCAATGCATTCCGGTCAAACGCGAGAGCTGGGCGGTGCAGACCTCGTCCTTCACACCGGACGAGTCGCTGAAGGTGCACGAACTGCGCAATGAGATCCGGCGCGAGCCGGAGCTCTACCGGCGGAAGTTCAGGGCCTAATTCTCGCGCCCAAAATACTTCGCCGCCGCGCTGGGACGAAAGAAGAAGCGGCCATGCGCCGACGTCGCCATCACATAGGCGGTGCGGCTCAGCATGTTGGGCCGCCCGGCCAGCACGGCGCGGAGCGCCGCCTCGCCGCCGTCGCGCTGTCCCATCTCGAGCAGAGCGCCCGCGAGATTGCCGCGTGCCATGGTGTCGTCGGGCCGCAGGCCCAGCGCGTGACGATAGACATCCGCGGCCGCAGCGTAGTCGCCGTCGCGATAGAGCACCCAGGCGAGTTCGATCAGAATGTCGTGGCGCCCCGGCGCCGCATCGCGCGCGACGATCAGCGCCGCACGCGCCCTGGCGCGTTCATTGTTCTGCAAACAGAGCCGCCCGAGATCGAGTTTCAAATCGATGCTGTAAGGTGCCAGCGTAAGCGCATCCTCGATCACCGCGATGGCGTCGCTGAGCTGCCCGGCCTTGGCGAGCTGACCGGCCAGTTCCTGGAACGCCGGCAGATAGAGCGGACGCTTCGCCGCGACGCGCCGCAGTTGCGCGATGCCATCCGCCGCGCGATCCGCAGCACAGAGCGCGGCCCCCAGCAGCGTGCCGATTTCCGCGTCCTCGTGGCGGCGCAAAGCGCGTTCCAGCGGCGGAAGCGCCTCAGCCGCGCGATTTTGGCCGAGCAGCGCATGCGCCAGGATCAGCGCCGCGTTGCGGTCGGCGCGGTTCGATTTCAGGATGCCGTTCGCGATCTGCTCGGCCTGGCCGAACTGCCGCATCTGCAGCGCATGCGCGGCCTGCTGAAGGGCCTGCATCAAAGATTTGTTCTGTCGATCGCTCACGATGTCGTCTCTGCCATCCCGCCCGACCATAGACGCTGGCAGCACGAAATCCACGACAAAACGACGAGCCCGGCCGTCGCATTATCGCCGTCAGAACACGTCGATGGTCGGAAAGCGCGGTTCCGCGGTGATGCAATCCCACAGGTAGATCGCAAGCCCGACGTCGCCGGTCCACAGCGAATAGCGTCCGCGACCGACCGCCAGCAGCGCACCGCGATACTGCACGATCGCGGTCATCGCGAATTGCCGCGCACGATCGAGCCAGACCGGATCGTTGGTGCGGCGATGGAGCTTGAGGAAGGCATAGCCGTTGCCGCCGGTGCCGTGGCAGAGGTTCGAGCCCTTGGTCAGCGGGCCGGCAGCCCAGGTGAAGCGGCCGCCATCCAGCAGCAGGTCGTCGAGCTCGGGACTCGCGAACGGCGCATCGGCGAAGGTCGTCACCATGCCCGGTGCGCCGTGGCAATGCTGGCACATCGCCGGCGGCCTCTCGCGCTGGCTCTTCATGCTCCATGTCGTCCCGACGTCGGACCGCCACGCATTCGCCGCGAGGGCCTTCGGCACAAGGTCGGCCACCTGCGCCTGCTGTGCCGGCGTCAACCAATCCCAGCCGCGCAGCAACGGAATGACATTGCCGGCAAAGCCATGCACGGGCCCGAGCCAGCAGTCGTGAGTGCCATATAGATCCTGTCTCCAAAGCGGCCCTTGCGGCGTCTCCTCCAGATCGGCGAGCAGACGGGCCGCCTGCTCTTCAAACAGCGCGCGCCATCGCGGCTCGCGCGTCATGTCGGCCATATGGACGGCCGCCACCATGGAGCCGGGCGTACCCCACATCAGCTCCCGGACCGGCAGCTCCATGTTGGCCATGGCGCGCGCGTGCACGAGATCGGCAAAGTCCGACGCCGGTGCAAGGCGCATGGCAAGCAGTCCAGCTCCCATGTCGCCGACCAGCAGCGAGCCATGTTTCAGGTAGTCCGCCGGCCGGCCCTGCAGATTGGCGACCGTCCGCTCCATGAGCGTCGGCAGCACCGGGCGAAAGTCCATTGCGGCATCGACAGCGCCGATCCGACGCAGATAGTCCAGCGCCCAGATCACGCCGGCCGCGCCGTAGTAGAAGCTGGCGTTGCCGTCACCGACCCAATCGTCGCTCGGGTGGGCCGGCCAGAACTTGTCGGGATCGAACTGGGCGATCGCGTCGCACGCGATCTCCTCGATCACAGCGCGGACGGCCTGTTCATTCCAGGCGTCTTGTACGAGCCGACGATGGCGACCGAGGACGATCATGCCTTTGGAATTCCCGAGCGGCGAACATCACGCGATGAGGGGATCGCCCCACGATCGCCGCGTCCGTCGCCTCCCGCAACCATAGACATCGGCGCGGCGAAATCCACAGCCAAGCTCTCATATCTGCGCACGGCCGACCAGAATTCCGCCGTAGCCGGGCGAGATCACCTTGAGCCACTCGGAATCGCGATTGCCGAGGTGAACACAAAATGCGAATGCAGGAATGTGCGGCTTCCGGCACGCCAGACTGTTGCGATATCATCGACACGCTTCCCAGCGACGGCTGGCCAGGTGATTGAGTAGAGAAGATGCCTGCCTTTGACACCGCCATGCTCGTCCTCGCCGCGATCGCTCTGCTGGCGGCTACGGTCAATGGCGCGCTGGGTTACGGATTTTCGTCGCTGACCGTGCCGCTGGCGCTGGTTTTCTACACCAATCGCGTGCTGAACCCGGCCATCGTTTTGGTCGAGGTCGTTCTGAACTGGTACGTCCTGCTCACCAATCTCGGGGGCGTCAGGTCGGTGTGGCGGCGGGTCATTCCCATCCTGGTCGGGATGCTGCCCGGCATCGGCATCGGCGCGCTGGTTCTCACGTCGCTCGAACCAGGCTGGATCAAGCTCGCCACCTACGCGATGATTCTGCCGCTGATTCTGGTCCAGGCCGCCGGCTGGCGGCGGCCGATCTCGTTCGGCTGGACCGTCGGTTTTCCCTTCGGCACCGGCCTCGGGCTGTTGTATTCGGTGACGACCATCTCAGGCCCGCCGCTGGCGATCCTGTTCAACAATCAGGGCCTGGTCAAACATGAGTTTCGCGCCGGGCTGGCCCTCGTGCGCGTGGTCGAGTCGAGTGTGACGGCGCTCGTCTACTATCGGCTCGGCCTGTTCATTCACGACAGCGCGAACGTGCTGCTGGCGCTGATTCCGGGCGTCGTGATCGGAATCCCGCTCGGGGCCTATCTGATCCGACGGATGCCGTCCGAGACGTTTCGTCGAATCTGCATGAGCTTCGACGCATGGGTGGTCGGGTTTGGATTCTCGCGGGTGCTGATCGAATTGAATCTGATGGCAAGCCCGCAGGCCTACATCGTCATGGCGACCGCCATCCTGATCGACGTCTATTTGCTGTATGTGTTTTTCACCAGGCCGCGAAGTGCATCGGCGGCGGCGCAGATGAGCGGAGAACGTTTCCATTAAGTGGAATGGTCCGATGCGCGGTACCATCCATGTCTCCACCGAAGGACCTAGGCGCCACGTCCGGGATTGAGCCTGCCCGCCGCTTTCCGCTCCGTTACCGCGCTGCTAAACTCGCGCGCACAGGGAGAACCAAAACCATGCTCAAGAAATTCATTTTCGGCTGCACAGTCCTTGCCATCGCCGGCGTCGGCATTGCCTTTGCCCAGCAGAGCGGCATCAAGCGCACGCCGCTGCAGAAGCTCGATTTCCCGCCTGGCTACAACACCGTCACCGCCATTGCCGAAGTCCCGGCCGGCGGTGCGGCGGGTCGCCATACCCATCCCGGTGCCGAGACCGGCTATGTGCTCGAAGGCGAGCTTGAACTCATCATCGACGGCAAGCCACCAATGAAGATCAAGGCCGGGGAATCCTACCAGATCCCCGAAGGCGCCGTTCATGATGCCAAGGCGGGCGACAAGCCCTTCAAAGTGCTTGGCGTTTACGTGGTCAAGGCCGGCGAGCCGCTGGCCAAGCCGGCGCCGTAATAAAAAGAACCAATTGGCCTCAGGCCCGTTGGTTCGTGGTATCAGGGAGCCGGCGAGCGACCGATTTGGCGCGCCGGTTGCTTGATCATTTGCTGTTGGGAATTTGAGCCAAACGGATGCGCGGTACGTCACGGAAAATCTCGCTGCCGCGTCGCCTCGTCGCCGACCTCATGCACGCGTCGATGTGCGTGCCGTTCGTGTCGCTGTCCCGTCCGATCAACGTCCGTGGCCTGCTCGAGGCGCGCGCGATCTGCGCCGAGCCGGCCGGCTGGGCGGCGATCTTCGTCAAGGCCTTCGCGATCCTCGCCAAGGGCGAGCCGACCTTGCGCACGCTCTATGCCAAATGGCCGTGGCCACAGCTCTACGAATTGCCTGATAGCGTCGGCACGGTCGCGATCGCGCGCGTCGAGGACGGCCAGGACTGCGTGCTGTTCCAGCAGATCCGTTATCCCGACGCGGTGCCGCTCACCCAGATCGCAGCCGAGCTCCGTCACGCCAAGGATGCGCCGATCTGCGAGGTGGCCTCGTTCCGCAGGATGCTGGGCATCACCCGCCTGCCCTTGCCGTTGCGGCGGCTGTGCTGGGCGCTGGGGCTGAACTTCGGCCGGCAGCGCGCCAATTTCTTCGGCTCGTTCGGGATCACCTCGGTCGCGGCCTATGGACCGGGTGAGCTGCACCCGCTGAGCCCGGGACCGTTCGTGCTGAGCTATGGCGTGGTCAATCCCGACCAGACCATCGACGTGGTGCTGCGCTGGGACCACCGGGTCTGCGATGCCGCGCTGATGGCGCGGATGTTCGGCCGGCTGGAACAGGTGCTGAACACCGAGATTTCGGCCGAGTTGCGGGCGATTGTGCCGCAAACCGAGGCAAAACCGGTCCGGGCGGTGGGATCCCGGCCCTAGAGCCCGTTCTGATTGTACCGGAACGGTGTCCACTTCACTGGAAAACGCTCTAAATGGCCGAAACGGCCGGTTTTCCGCACCGATCCGCGCCAAAACCGGCCGGTTTCGTTTGACAGGCCGGCGCTTCCCCCTTAAAGACCCCCTTGCTCGCGGGCCGATTTCGGCCCGCGATGCGTTTCGCGACCCGTGGTTCTCCCCGAGCTTTCGAGGCGGACCTGTCGGCACCGGTCTTGTGGGGCGGGTGCACAGGAGGGCGCGTTTCCTCAAAACTCAAACTCTATCAAGAGGACGCGATGACTAAGCGCAGTGAGGCGAAGTACAAGATCGATCGCCGTATGGGCCAGAACATCTGGGGCCGCCCGAAGAGCCCCGTGAACCGCCGCGAATACGGCCCCGGCCAGCACGGCCAGCGCCGCAAGGGCAAGCTCTCCGACTTCGGCGTGCAGCTCCGCGCCAAGCAGAAGCTCAAGGGCTACTACGCCAACATCAGCGAGCGCCAGTTCCACGGCATCTATGTCGAGGCCGGCCGCATGAAGGGCGACACCGGTGAGAACCTGATCGGCCTCCTGGAGCGCCGTCTCGACACCGTGGTCTATCGCGCCAAGTTCGTCGCCACGATGTTCGCCGCGCGCCAGTTCATCAACCACGGCCACGTCAAGGTGAACGGCCGCAAGGTCAACATCGGCAGCTACAAGCTGAAGGTCGGCGACACCATCGAGGTCAAGGAATCCTCCAAGCAGCTGACCCCGGTGCTCGAAGCCTCCCAGCTTCCCGAGCGCGACGTGCCGGACTTCATCGAAGCCGATCACGGCAAGATGACCGCGAAGTTCGCCCGCATCCCCGGCCTCTCCGACGTGCCGTTCCCGGTGCAGATGGAGCCGCATCTGATCGTCGAATTCTATTCGCGCTGATCATTTCAGCATTGCGAGATTCGGAAGGCCCCGGTTTTGCCGGGGCCTTTTTGTTTGGGTAATGTCGCGCGAACCTCATCGAGAGATTTTGTCATGTACACCCCTGCCCGTCCCGATCCGAAGGCGCCGCCTGTCCGCATCAATCTGTTGTCGGACACACAGACAAAACCGACGCCGGCGATGCGCGAGGCGATGGCGCGGGCGGAGGTCGGTGACGAGCAGGTTGGCGACGATCCGACCACGAACCTGCTGTGCGACCGCGTCGCCGAATTGCTCGGCAAGGAAGCCGCGGTGTTCATGCCGTCGGGCACGCTGTGCAACGTCACCGCGACCCTGGTGCATTGCCGTCCCGGCGACGAGATCCTCGCGCATGCGACCGCGCACATCATCGCGCGCGAGGGCGGCGCACATGCAGCCGTCGGCGGCTTCCAGATCATGCCGCTGCCGGGCGAGGACGGCCAGTTCACGCCGGAGACGTTCCGCGCCGCGCTGCATCCGCGCACCCGCTACCAGCCGCCGCAGACCGTGGTCAGCGTCGAGCAGACCGCCAATATCGGCGGCGGCACGATCTGGAAGAAGGCCGCGCTCGATGAGGTCGTGGCAATCGCCAAGGCCCACGGCCTCGCCACCCACATGGACGGCGCGCGGCTGCTCAATGCCACCGTTGCGACCGGCATCTCCGCGCGCGACATGGCGGCGGGCTGGGATTCGGCCTGGATCGATTTCTCGAAAGGCCTGGGCGCGCCGATCGGCGGCGTGATCGCCGGCACGCGCGCCTTCATCGACGAGGTCTGGCGCTGGAAGCAGCGGCTCGGCGGCTCGATGCGGCAATCCGGCATCTGCGCAGCGGCCTGTGTCTACGCGCTCGATCATCACGTCGAGCGCCTCGCCGACGATCACGCCAACGCCCGCGCGCTGGCGCGCGGCCTGTCGCAGATCTCTGGCGTCGAGGTGCAGTCGCCCGAGACCAATCTCGTGTTCTTCAAGCCCGACGGCGCCGGCGTCTCCGGCGACAAGATGGTCAGCGAATTGCGCAAGCGCGGCGTGACGCTGGCGATGATGGACGGACGGATCAGGGCCTGCACCCATCTCGACGTCAACGCGGCCCAGATCGAGGAGATGGTGGGACACGTCCGGGATATCGTCCGGGCGGCGTAGCCCGCACGTGTAGCCCGGATGGCGCGCAGCGTAATCCGGGGCAGGTCCATCCGCGAATGAACCGGCCCCGGATTGCGCTTCGCTCCATCCGGGCTACGAAACCACTACCTTCCCATCGCCTGATAGATCAGCGTCTTCAGCGCGAGCTGGATCCGGCCGCGCTGCGATGGCGTCTGCACCATGAAGATCCCGAACAGATCGTCCTCGGGATCGATGAAGAAGAACGTGCCGCCGACGCCGTCCCAGCGATACTCACCGAGCGGCCATGACGTGCCCGGCGGCACCGCGGTGCGCACGGCGAAGCCGAGGCCGAAGCCACTCGTGACGCCCGGATAGTAATTCTGGTCACGCGCGATCTTCGTCTCCGGACCGATGTGGTCGGATGCCATCAGCGCGATGGTCTCGGGCTTGAGGTAGCGCCGGCCGTCATACGTCCCGCGGTTCAGCAGCATCTGCGCGAAACGCGCGTAATCGCCGATGGTGCCGACCATGCCGCCGCCGCCGGATTGCCATTTCACGGGCCGGCGCGGATCGCGCACCGGCGTGGTCGGATTGACCAGGCGATCGTCTGGCATCGGCTCGGCGATGCGCAGGAAGTTCTTGGGATCGGCGACGTAGAAAGCTGTCTCGGTCATGCCGAGCGGATCGAGCAGCCGCTCCTTCTCGAACTGCAGCAGCGTCTTGCCCGAGATCACCTCGACCACGCGGCCGAGCACGTCGGTGGAATAGCCGTAGTCCCACATCGTGCCCGGCTGCTCGACCAGCGGCAGCGTCGCGATCTTCGCGACGAAATCGGCATTGCTGAGGTCGGCGTGGAAGAGATTGGCCTGCGCATACAGCTCACGCACGGCGCCGCCGCCATAGTAGCCGTAAGGCAGCCCCGACGTATGGCGCAGCAGGTCCTTGATCGTGACCGGACGCGCGAGCGGCTCCAGCGTCAGCGTGACCTTGCCGTCCTCCCCCTTCTTCTCGACGCCGACTTTCATGTCGGCAAAGGCCGGAATGTATTTCGAGACGGGATCGTCGATGGAGAGCCTGCCCTCCTCGACCAGCATCATCGCCATCACTGATGTGATCGCCTTGGACATCGAATACAGGCGGAAGATGGTGTCTGAACTCATCGCAAGCTCGGTTGCGACGTCGCGGACGCCAAAACTCTCGTAGTAAACCGGCTTGCCGTGCTGCTGCAGCAGCAGGATCGCGCCGGGAATCTTGCCCGTCGCGATCTCGTTCCTGATGTAGTCGGAGACCTTCGCCAATCCCTCAGGCGAGAACGTGCGGGCCCGCATCTCGGAGGCCCGCGCACCGAACGTCCCGAACAGCAGAACGAGCGCCGCGATCAGCGCGCGGCGCCCGCACAGGTCAACGCGCCAGGACGGCTTAATTCGCCAGGGCTTCATAGACCAACTGCTTCAAAGTCCGCTGAATGCGCTGGCGTTCGGTCGGCGTCTGCTCGAGCAGGACGAAGAACATGTCCTGCTTCGGATCGACCACGAAGTAGCAGCCACTGGCGCCGTCCCATTTCAATTCTCCGAGGTCGCCCGGCGGCGGCGGCTTGGCGTTGCCGGGATCGGTGCGAACGGCAAGGCCAAGGCCGAAGCCAAAGCCGTCGCCGGGGAAATAGAAATAGTCACGCTCGACGCCGGAACCAGGGCCGATCTGATCCTTGGTCATCAGCTTGAAGGTCTCGGGCTTCAGGTAGGTCTTGCCCTCGAACGTGCCGCCGTTGAGCACCATTTGCACGAAGCGCGCATAGTCGCCCATGGTCGAGACCATGCCGCCGCTGGCGGATTCCCATTTCTTGACCTTGGTCGGATCGTTGATGCGGCCGACGCGGAAATCGCTGTCGTTCGGCATCGGCTGCGCCATCAGCTTCACTTTCGCAGGATCGGTGACGAAGAAGCTGGTGTCGGTCATCCCCATCGGATCAAGCAGCTTCTCGCGCTCGATCGCATACAGCGACTTGCCGGCCGCGACCTCCATCACCCGCGCCAGGATGTCGGTGGAGTGGCCGTATTGCCAGAGCTTGCCGGGCTGATTGTGCAGCGGCAGTTTTGCAATCCGCTCGGCGAACTCGGCAAGGTCGAAATCGCCGGCATAGATATTGGCGTCCTTGTAGGCCTTGCGCACCAGGCTGTCGCCATAGAAGCCGTAGGTGACGCCCGAGGTGTGCGTCATCAGATCGTGCACCGTCACCGGGCGGTCCGGCGCCACCAGCTCGAGCGTCTTGCTGCCGTCGTCGGCCTTCTTCTCGACGCCGACCTTCACATTGGCAAAGGACGGAATGTACTTCGAGACGGGATCGTCGAGCTTGATCTTGCCCTCCTCCAGAAGCTGCATCGACACCACGGCGGTGATCGCCTTGGTCATCGAGAACAGGCGGAAGATGGTCTTGTCGGTCAGCGGCGCCTTGCTCTCGACGTCCTGCACGCCGAAGGACTCCTTGTAGATCGGCTTGCCGTGCTGCTGGATCAGCACCATCGCGCCGGGGATCTTGCCGGTCGCGACCTCGTTCTTGAAGAACTCGCCGATCCTGGCGAGCTTGTCGGGGTTGAACTTGGCGCCGGCCGGAACCTCATAGGTGCCTTCGCCGCGCGCGGGCGCAGCCGCCAGCAACGCCGCAACGGCGGTCGCACAAAACAATCGCAAAAATGTCATCAAATCCCTCCCCGGAAAACGCCGGGGAGTGTAGCCAGCACGTCATCAGGCACAAGGGCTGCCGAACGCGTCCAAAGCGTCCTGATGCAATTCGCCGCTGCTCCTGGAGAAGCAGCAGAAGGTCACCTGCGTCACGCCAGGGGCTGAGGTCAGCGCACCAACGACGGTCTTCACCGCAATCTTCGCGGCCCTGTCAGGCGGAAAGCGAAAAACGCCCGTCGAGATCGCCGGAAAGGCAACGGAGGAAAGATTATTGGCGTGGCACAGCTCGATGCCGCGGCGATAGCACGATGCGAGGTCGGCATCCTCGCCTCGGTCGCCGCCGTACCAGACGGGACCGACCGCATGAATGACATGCTTGGCCGGAAGCAGGTATCCTTTGGTGATCTTGGCGTCGCCGGTGGCGCAACCGCCGAGCGTCCGGCACTCGTCGTACAGCTCTGGACCAGCCGCGTCGTGGATCGCACCATCAACACCGCCGCCACCGAGCAACGACGAATTGGCCGCGTTGACGATGGCGTCAACGCGCAACGTGGTGATGTCAGCAACGATGATGTCGAGCCGCGCGTGACCGACGCGGCGCGCGGTCACAATCAGGCCGCCGCGTCGACCGGGATGCCCTTGTCGGCAAACAGCTGCTGCAGCTCACCGGCCTGGAACATCTCGCGGACGATATCGCAGCCGCCGACGAACTCGCCCTTCACGTAGAGCTGCGGAATGGTCGGCCAGTTCGAATACTCCTTGATGCCGTTGCGCAGTTCGGCAGATTCAAGAACGTTGAGGCCTTTGTAGCCGACGCCGATGTGGTCGAGGATCTGGACCACCTGGCCGGAGAACCCGCACTGCGGAAATTGCGGCGTGCCCTTCATGAACAGCACGACGTCGTTGGCCTTCACTTCGTTGTCGATGAATTGCTCGATGCTCATTGTGGCTTCCTTTGCGGGCGGACCCTCAAGCCAACCTTTGAACATCGGTTGGCCGGTCCACCCTGTCTAACCCGTGACTTGCCATATATGTAGCCCAAACCATTGTGCATCCAAAGCAAAATGGCGGGGGTCTGGCATGCCCGGAGGTTGGGCGGCGGCCCATTGGGCCTCGATCATAGCCTGATGACATTCATATCATAGCGCCTGAGGAGGTCTTTTTTCCTGTAACAGAGCCCCTATCTAGGACGAACTGTCCGTTAGGAACCTGTCTGCCGAACCAACGTTCTCTCCACTCACCGGAGATACCTGTGACGAAAACAGCATCCGCTGCGGCCGCCCTTTCCGCCCCTACCCCGTCACTGCTCTCCCAATCCGGGTCGCTCGCCCGGCGGCTGGTCGAGGCTTACCGCGCCGTGCGCGAGGAAACCGAACGCCGCGCCGCACCGCTGTCGCCGGAAGACCAATTGATCCAGTCGATGCCGGACGCGAGCCCCGCCAAATGGCACCGCGCGCACACGACCTGGTTCTTCGAGCAATTCCTGCTCGGCGAGCACGTCGCGGGCTACACGCCGTTCCACCCCGACTACGCCTATCTCTTCAATTCCTATTACGTCAGCGCCGGCCCGCGCCATGCCCGCCACCAGCGCGGCCATCTGACGCGCCCGAGTGCGGATGAAGTCACCGCCTATCGCCGCCATGTCGACGCGGAGGTGGTGAAATTCTTCCAGTCCGCGAGCGAGGACGCGCTGACAAAACTCGTGCCGCTGGTCGAGGTCGGCCTCAATCATGAGCAGCAGCATCAGGAGTTGATGATCACCGACATCCTGCATGCCTTCGCGCAGAACCCGATTCCGCCGGCCTATGATCCCGCCTGGCGCTTCCCGGCATCGAACCGCGGGGCCGAGGAATGGGTCGCGCTGAACGAGGGCATCCACACCGTCGGTCACGGCGACGACAGCTTCCATTTCGACAATGAGAAGCCGGCGCACCGCGCCCTCGTCGGTCCGGTCAAGCTCGCGAAGAATCTCGTCACCAATGCCGAATGGCTCGCCTTCATGAAGGACGGCGGCTACGCGACCGCGACGCTCTGGCTGATGGACGGCTTTGCCGCCGCCAACAACGAGGGCTGGCAAGCACCCGGCCATTGGCGCGAGATCGATGGCAAATGGAAGATCATGACGCTCGGTGGCCTGCAGCCGATCGATCCCGACGCGCCGGTCTGTCACGTCAGTTATTACGAGGCCGACGCGTTCGCGCGCTGGGCCGGCAAGCATCTGCCGACCGAGATGGAATGGGAGGTCGCGGCCCGCGCCGGCCAGCTCAACGACGCCTACGGCATCGTCTGGCAATGGACCCGCAGCTCCTACTCGCCCTATCCCGGCTATCGCGCCATCGAGGGCGCGCTCGGCGAATACAACGGCAAGTTCATGGTCAACCAGCTGGTGCTGCGCGGCTCCTCGCTGGCAACGCCTGAAGGTCACAGCCGCGTCACCTACCGCAACTTCTTCTATCCGCACCACCGCTGGCAGTTCACGGGACTACGCCTCGCCGACTACGCCTGATCTGATCTCTGTCAACATCGTCACGCGCGGGAAAGCGCGTTCAGGAGAGTATCATGAATGTGCACACTCCCGCTTTGGGCAATTCCGATCCGTTCGATGAAGCCACCTCGATCTTCGCAGATGACGTGATCGGCGCGCTCGCGCAGCATCCGAAGCGGCTGTCACCGAAATATTTCTACGACGCGGCGGGCTCGGAGCTGTTCGAGCAGATCACGGTGCTGCCGGAATATTATCCGACCCGCACCGAGCTCGGCATCCTGCGCAACCGCGGAGCCGAGATCGCCGCGATCATTCCGAAGGGCGCAGCGCTGGTCGAATTTGGCGCCGGTGCGACGACAAAAGTGCGGCTGCTGCTGCAGCATTGCGAGTTCGCCGCCTATGTCCCCGTCGACATCTCCGGCGATTTCCTGACGCAGCAGGCCGCGGGCCTGCGCAAGGATTTCCCCAGGCTTGCGGTCCATCCGGTCACCGCGGATTTCACCGCGCCCTTCGCGCTGCCGGAGGAGATCAGGGACCTGCCGAAGGTCGGCTTCTTTCCGGGCTCGACGCTCGGCAATTTCGAGCCGCAGGAAGCCGCCGCCTTCCTGCGCACCGCGCGCGAGATCCTCGGCCGCGGCGCGCAGATGATCATCGGCGTCGATCTGGAGAAGGACGAGCGCGTGCTCTACGACGCCTACAATGACGCGGCCGGCGTCACCGCGCGCTTCAACCTCAATGTGCTGGTGCGCATCAACCGCGAGCTTGGCGGCAATTTTGACATCTCCGCCTTCAACCACCGCTCGATCTATAACCGCGACCGCCACAGGATCGAGATGCACCTGATCAGCCGCAAGGCCCAGACCGTGCGCATCCTCGGCAAGTCCTTCTCGTTCCGACCGGGCGAGAGCATTCACACCGAGAACAGCTACAAATACTCGCTCGACCGCTTCACCGCGCTCGCCCGCGAGACCGGCTGGACGGTGCGCAACTCCTGGACCGATAATGCGAAGATGTTCTCGGTGCACGCGCTGACGGCGTCGGACTGAGACGGCTCTCTCCCCGTCATTGCGAGGAGCGAAGCAACGAAGCAATCCATATCTCCGCAAGCCGTGAGATGGATTGCTTCGCTTCGCTCGCAATGACGGGATAAAACTGCACCGCCCTATTCTTCTTCCGCCGGCGCACTCAGCGACAGCGACTCCCACATTGCGACCACGATCAGGATCGCGGTCGTGACCACCGACAGAAGCAGCGGCGACATATCACTTGCGAACCAGGCGGTCACAGCCAACAGGATGATGCCGACGCCGTGCGAGAGCTGCAGGAAGCCGCGGATCGAGTGCTTGAACAGGATGGTCCCGACCAGGAACAGCAGCGCACCGCCGACGGCGCTGACCGCGGTCTTGAGATCGGCATGGCCGGTCGGATGCTTCAAGACAAGTTCGTCGGCGACTGCGGTCAGGATGATGCCGCCGACGATCGGCATGTGCAGATAGGTGTAGGCGAGCCGCGCCAGGCGGCCGGACTCGGTCGATTTCGACAGCCGCTCGGAGCCGGCCTCCGCGCCGCGATGGAAATAGATCCACCACATCGCGATGCTGCCGACCAGGGCCGACAGGAACGCTGCGACATTCTCCGGCGTCCAGGTCAGCTCGGCGAAGGTCGCGCCGTCGACGACGATGGCTTCACCGAGCGCGATGATGATGAAGCCGGCGCAGCGCTCGGCCATGTGGCCGCCCTCGACCGACCAGGCCTCCATCGAGGAGAAGCCGAGCCCCGGCGTCCAGAACCGCGCGGCGGGCGAAACATATTCGATCGCGATCGCGACGATCCACAGCCACAGCCGGGTCTCGCCCTCGGAGAGCCCGCCGAGGATCCAGAACACCGCCGAGCCGGACAGCCAGACCAGGATGCGGATCGCGTTGTGGCGTACCGCCGTGCGATGCGGCGGCGTCGCGAACAGCCAGAATGCGGTGCGCCCGACCTGCATCGCCGCATACGCAATCGCAAACCACAGGCCACGGCCCTCGAAGGCCTGGGGAATCGAGGTCGACAGCACCAGCCCACCCAGCATCAGCAGGAACAGCAGGATGCGGACCGGCGTCAGCTCGGGATTGAGCCAGTTGGTGACCCAGGTGGTGTAGACCCACACCCACCACACCGCGAGGAACAGCAGCGTGACCTGCACGGCGCCGAGCGGGGTGAAGTGGTGCAGCAGCGCGTGCGACAGCTGCGTGACGGCAAAGACGAAGACGAGATCGAAGAACAGCTCGGCATTGGTGACGCGGCTGTGCTGGTTCGGCACCAGCACACGAAACATCGCGCCGCGCGGATTGTCGGCCATCGCTGCCGCCCCTCGCCCGTTGGGCGCTAGCCGCCGGGCACGCCGGTCTGTAGCGCCAGCGCATGCAGCACGCCGCCCATCTGGCCCTTCAGCGACTGGTAGACGATCTGGTGTTGCTGAACGCGCGACTTGCCACGGAAGGATTCCGAGATCACGGTGGCTGCGTAGTGGTCGCCATCGCCGGCCAGATCGCGGATCGTCACCTCGGCATCAGGGATCGCTGCCTTGATCATCGATTCGATATCGCGGGCGTCCATCGGCATCCCAGTCCACCTCCATAAGGTCTTCGAATCACGGCCCGCTCGCGCGGCCGTGAGGGATAAACCTAGGGCTTGCGCTCTTCTAGGTCATCCCATCGGTCACTATATTCTCATTCCCGTCGATTGAAACCTGCAACAATCGGTCACAAGCAATCACGTCGAAATGACCCAAGAAGGCGCAAAAACATGAAGCTCCCCGGTCCCGACCACCCGATCACGATCACGCCCAATCCGAAGCGCGTCCGCGTCACCGCCGACGGCGTCGTGATCGCCGAGACGACCCATGCGCTGACCCTGAAGGAAGCGATCTACCCTGCCGTGCAATACATCCCGCGCCAGGACGCCAGGATGGACCTGTTCACCCGCACCGAGCGGACCACGCATTGCCCCTACAAGGGCGACGCGAACTATTTCAGCATCAAGGCCAACGGCAAGACGCTGGACAACGCCATCTGGACCTATGAGACGCCGTTCCCGGCGATGGCCGAGATATCAGGCCATCTGGCGTTCTATCCGGACAGGGTCAAGATCGAGGAAGTGGTGTAAGCTTGGGGCGCACCGCGAGTCGATCTTCGTCGACTCCTCTCAGTCGCCTCCTCTTAAGCCAGCGCAAGGCTCCGATGCCGCGAAAGTCCGTAAGACGGTTTGGGGTCGCTCTGCTGGGGGCAGCTTGCGTCCTCATTGTCCTCGCCTCCGCCGGACTGGGATATCGTGCCTACCGCCAGCATGTCGCCGCGGAAACGCTCGCGATCCGCTCGCCCAACGGCGTGCAGGAATCAGGCTACGTCGAGATCGGCGGCATCAAGCAATGGGTCCAGATCCGCGGCGAGAATCGGGATAATCCGGTTCTGCTGTTCGTCCATGGCGGGCCCGGCGCGTCCAGCCTGCCGATCTCGTCCGCCTGGCGGCCATGGGAGAAGCGCTTCACCGTCGTGCAGTGGGACCAGCGCGGCGCCGGCCGCACCTATGGCGCGGCTGGAGAGGCGCTGGCGCCGACCATGACGGTGGAGCGGATGACGCAGGACGGCATCGAGCTCGCCGAATATCTGCGAAACCATCTGCACAAGGACAAGATCATCCTGGTCGGGCATTCCTGGGGATCGTTCCTCGGCATTCGCATCGCGAGGGAGCGCCCCGATCTGTTTCATGCCTATGTCGGCACTGGCCAGGTGGTGGGCAGGACGACGTTCGAGAAGGCCTTCGCGCTCACCATCGCGCGCCTGCAAACGCTGGCGCAGTCCGCCAACAACGCTTCTGCTCTCGCGGAGCTGGCGCCGATCGCATCGCAGCCGGCCCTCACCCCGGAGAATCGCCTGATCGCCGACAAATGGAGCAACGCGCTGGCCCTGCCGCCGGCTGACAGCTTCCCGCTGGCCGGCCCGGTCCCGCCGCTCTTCATGCCTGATGTCTCGCTGCTCGATTTGTACAACTGGCACAAAGGCGTGGCCTTCTCCGCCAAATACCTGACCGGACGGACCGGGCCGATGTATCAGAGCGACATGGCCGGAAGCGGCCTCGCGTTTCCGATCCCCATGGTCTTCATTCAGGGCGATGCGGACAGCGTGACGCCGGGCGAACCTGCCGAGCAGTATTTCAAGGAGATCACGGCCCCGTACAAGGAATTCGTCTGGGTGCGCGGCGGCGATCACTTCATTCCGTTCGATCGTCCCGACGAGTTCCTGGCGGAGCTGCTGACACGCGTGATGCCGTTCGTAGGCAATTGAGCCTCACAGATCGCGCGTCTGTCCCGCTACGCCCTGAAGATCGTCAGCCCAAGTATCAGCAGCACCAGGAAGATCACGACGAAGACGTAGAACAGGAAGCGCGCGATGTCGGCTGAGGCCGCCGAGATGCCGGTGAAGCCCAACAGGCCCGCGACGATCGACACCACGAGGAAGATCAGCGCCCATTTCAAGATCGTCATTGCGTGCTCCAAAACCTGCCAACGGCGCCGCGTCTTGCCGCGGCCAGCCGGATATTCGGCTTGATAACCGCGGTCCGCGGCTGCTGTTCCTTGTATGAAACGAGCGCTGCGACATCCGGCTGGCCGGATTGGCCCTTGCTGAATCGGGTTCGCGGCTGCAACATTGCCCAAAACCCTGCCGGGGGGATTGATGTCATCGATTTCACAGACGGCCGCGACCGCGGACGTCCACGCCGCGCCACAGGCGCGAGCCCGCAACGCGGCGCTTGATCGTGCGCGGACCTTCCTCACGCTCGTGGTGCTGCTGCACCACGCGGTGATCCCCTATACCTATTTCGGTCACACCGATCCGAAGTACTTCTTCGGCTTCGACATGATCGTGCTCGCCACCGACAGTTTCTTCATGGCGATGTTCTTCTTCCTGTCGGGACTGTTCGCCTGGTCCGGTATCGCCCGAAAGGGACCGTTGAACTACATGACGGACCGCGTGCTCCGGCTTGGCCTGCCGTTCGTGATCTGCGCCTTCACCGTCATTCCGCTCGCCTATTACGCCATCTCGCTGCGGCACCATCCCGAGATCGGCTTTTCGGACTACTGGTGGAACATGGTCACGAAGGGCCCGTGGCCGAGCGGACCGATCTGGTTTCTCTGGGTCCTGTTCGCCTTCGACCTGGTTGCCTGCGTGCTGTACCGGCTGTCGCCCAATTTGCTCGATCCGATCAACCGCCTCTCGCTGCACGGCCGTCGCCGGCCCGCCGTGTTCTTCGCGGTCATGCTTGCCGTCACCGCCGCGTTCTACATTCCCGGGCGGATTCACTTCGGAGCAGGCAGCTGGTTCGAATTCGGGCCGTTCTCGGTACAGCACGGGCGCGTGTTTCTCTATGCGAGCTACTTCTTTTTCGGTGCCGGCATCGGCGTTGCGCAAATGGATCGCGGGCTGCTCGCAGCAGACGGCCGGATGGCGAAGGTCAGCTGGGACTGGATGGTGCTGGCGATCGTTCCGTATTGCCTGCTGTGGACGCTGATCTTCATCAAGCGCGAAATACTGGGCAACCCGTCGCCACTGCCGGACTGGTATGAGGGGCTCTATGCCGTCTGCTTCACCGTCTTCAGCGTGGCCATCATGTTTCTGATCCTGGCCCTGTTCCAGAGATTCAAGCAATCGGGCTCAGCCAGGCTGCTCGATCCGATGCAGGCCGACGCCTATGGCATCTTCCTGGTGCACTATCCGATCGCGCTATGGCTGCAATACTGGCTGTTCGACTACGACCTGCCGGCGATCGTCAAGGTGGCGATCGGGTTCGTGCTGACGGTCGCCGCAAGCTGGGCGCTGACGCGCGCGCTGCGGCAGATTCCGGGCGCGACGAAGGTGCTCTGACCTTAGTGACGCGTAGCCCGGATGGAGTGCAGCGCAATCCGGGGTCACCTTTTCCGCCGAGGGACTTCCCGGATTTCGCTTCGCTCCATCCGGGCTACAGGTCCGTGAACTACGCCGCCTTGCCGCCCATATAGGCCGGGAGCCACGCCTCGAACGCCGCGTTGAGCGCCGTAATCGACACCGGCGTCTCGCCGGCGACCGCGATCGCATCGCCACCGGTGGTGCCGATCCGCGCGCAGGGCACGCCCGCGCCCTTCATCTTCGCCAGCACCAGGCCAGCGTCCGCCGCAGGCACCGTCACGATGTAGCGCGCCTGATCCTCACCGAACCAGAAGGCATGCGGCACGAGCGACGACGGCGCCGCCAGCAGCTGCGCGCCGATGCCGCTCGCGATCGCCATCTCGGCGAGCGCGATCAGGAGACCACCGTCGGACACGTCATGCACCGCGGTCGCAGTCGCCGCGTGGATCATGCCGCGCACGACGTCGCCATTGCGCTTCTCCGCGGCGAGATCGACCGGCGGCGGCGCGCCCTCTTCGCGGCCGCAGACGTCGCGCAGATACACGGACTGGCCGAGCCAGCCTTGGGTGTCACCGATCAGGAGGATCGCCTCACCGGACGACTTGAACGCCAGCGAGGCTGATTTGGTGAAATCGTCGAGCACGCCGACGCCGCCGATCGACGGGGTCGGCAGGATGCCGCGGCCGTTGGTCTCGTTGTAGAGCGAGACGTTGCCGGACACGACCGGGAAGTCGAGCGTGCGGCACGCTTCGGAAATGCCCTTCAGGCAGCCGACGAACTGGCCCATAATCTCGGGCCGCTCCGGATTGCCGAAATTGAGATTGTCGGTGATCGCGAGCGGCCGGCCGCCGACCGCGGTGATGTTGCGCCAGGCTTCCGCCACCGCCTGCTTGCCGCCCTCGAACGGGTCGGCCTCGCAATAGCGCGGCGTCACGTCGACGGTGAGCGCAAGGCCTTTCGGCCCGTCCTGCACGCGCACCACAGCGGCATCGCCGCCGGGGCGCTGCACCGTGTTGCCCATGATGACGTGGTCGTATTGCTCCCACACCCAGCGCTTCGAGCACAGCTCAGGCGTGCCGATCAGCTTCTCCAGCGCCTGCGCGATGGGAAGCGGCGGGCTCACGTCGCGCGCATGCACGACCGGCTGCGCGGCGGACGCGACATGCGGACGGTCATAGAGCGGCGCCTCGTCGCCGAGCTCCTTGATCGGCAAATCGGCCATCACGTCGCCGCCATGCTTGATCACGAAGCGCTTGGTCGGCGTGGTGTAGCCGACGATCGCGAAATCGAGCCCCCACTTCTTGAAGATCGCCTCGGCCTGCTTCTCCTTCTCGGGCTTCAGCACCATGAGCATGCGCTCCTGGCTTTCCGAGAGCATCATCTCGTAGGCGCTCATGCCGGTCTCGCGGGTCGGCACCGCGCTGAGATCGAGCTCGACGCCGAGGTCGCCCTTGGCGCCCATCTCGACGGCCGAGCAGGTCAGGCCCGCCGCGCCCATGTCCTGGATCGCGATCACGCAATCGGCTTCCATGATCTCGAGGCAGGCCTCGAGCAGCAGCTTCTCGGCAAAGGGATCGCCGACCTGCACGGTCGGACGCTTTTCCTCGGACGCATCGTCGAATTCGGCCGAGGCCATCGAGGCGCCATGGATGCCGTCGCGGCCGGTCTTGGAGCCCAAATAGACGATCGGCATGTTCACGCCGGACGCCGCCGCATAGAAGATCTTGTCGGCATCGGCGAGCCCGACCGCCATCGCGTTGACGAGGATGTTGCCGTCATAGCGGGTGTGGAAGCGCACCTGGCCTCCGACGGTGGGCACGCCGAAGGAATTGCCGTAACCGCCGACGCCGGCGACCACGCCGGACACGAGGTGGCGCGTCTTGGGATGCTCCGGCGCACCGAAGCTCAGCGCGTTCAGGCAGGCGATCGGCCGCGCGCCCATCGTGAAGACGTCGCGCAGGATGCCGCCGACGCCGGTGGTCGCCCCCTGATAGGGCTCGATGTAGCTCGGGTGGTTATGGCTCTCCATCTTGAAGACCACGGCCTGGCCGTCGCCGATATCGATCACGCCGGCATTCTCGCCGGGGCCCTGGATCACCCAGGGCGCCTTGGTCGGTAGTCCCCGCAGATGGATGCGCGAGGATTTGTACGAGCAATGCTCGTTCCACATCGCCGAGAAGATCCCGAGCTCCGTGAAGGTCGGCACCCGTCCGATCAGCTTCAGGATGCGCTCATACTCGTCCGGCTTCAGCCCGTGGGCTGCGACGAGTTCGGGGGTGATCTGGGGCTCGTTCTTGGCGGTCATGGGACCCTTCATAGGGAGATCGAACGGGGGCGAAAAGGCCTTTTAGGGGGCATTTTCGGCCTGTCCAGAGCTTTGCGGCGGCTTACCGCAGGCGTGGGATTTGCACTGCGGGAATGGATCGGATTTAAGGACCGAAACCGTCATTTGAAGGCCAGATTTCGTGAACCAGCATACCAAGACCGCATTCGACCTTCGCCCCGGCATCCACGTCGAAACCGAGGGCGAGTTTGCCGGCTGGCGGACCTGGAAACGGGACCATTTCGAGACCCATGCCGGGCCGTTCTACCACCGGATGGACGAGACCGGCCGCATCACTTGCGCATTCCGGGTCGCGAAACAGCACCTCAACAGCTCCGGCAACGTCCATGGCGGCTGCTTCATGACCTTTGCCGATTACTGCCTGTTTGCATTGGCCGCCATCGAGCTGCAGGGCCCGGCGGTGACGGTGTCTTTTTCCAGCGAGTTCCTCGACGCCGCTCGCGAGGGCGATCTGGTCGAATGCACCGGCGAGGTCACCCGCGCCGGCGGCTCGCTGATCTTCGTGCGGGGCATGCTGACCTCAGGCGATCGCTCCCTGTTCACGTTTTCCGGGACGATCAAGCGGGTGAAGCGGAAGGCACAGCCTGAGGCCAGCGCATAGCTCGCGGCTATCTTTCTCCGACGCAGCCAAGCTACAAAGTTGAGTAGCGCATGGATGCGCGGGGAGCCAAACAAGGTGCCGCAGAGCACAGCGAGAACGGGCCGCGCGACGGCTCCCGTGCAAACGCCGATTCCGTCCATCAACCCACGGCCCAAAGGCGGCTGGCGCGACTATGCGCTGCTGCTGGCACTCGCCTGCTGCTGGAGCTCGACCTATCCGCTGACCAAGATCGGTCTCGGCTCGATCCCGCCAATCACCTTCATCTCGGCGCGCTCGCTGGTCGCCGCCCTCTTCCTGTTCGTGATCCTGCGTTTCCGCGGCCTGACGATCCCGACCGATCTGAAGGCCTGGAAGCTGTTCGCCTTCCAGCAGACCATCAACTCGACGATCCCGTTCCTGATGATCACCTGGGCGCAGCTCTACGTTCCGGCCGCGCCGACCGTGGTGCTGGCCTCGACCACGCCGATCTTCGCCTTCCTGATCACCTGGGGCATCACCCGCCACGAGCCGGCGACGTTGCTGAAGCTGATCGGCGCGATCCTCGGCCTCGCCGGCACCGCCGTGATCATCGGCCTCGACGCGCTGCAGGGCATGGGCCATCAGCTGATCGCCGAGCTTGCGATCCTGCTCGCCACCGTCTCCTTTGCCTGCGCGACGATCTTCGGCTTGCGGCTGTCGGACTACGACCCGATGGTGGTGGCCGCCGGCTCACTGTTGTTCGGCGGCATGGTGCTATTGCCGGTCTCGCTCATCGTCGACCATCCCTGGACGCTGCATCCGACGCCGGAGGCGCTGGCTGCGGTTGTCGCCATGGGCATATTCTCCAGCGCGCTCGGCCTGATGCTGTTCTACATGTGCCTGGTGCGGCTCGGTACGCTCACCACGAATGCGCAGGGCTATCTGCGCATTCCGATCGGCGTGGCGCTGTCGGTGGTGCTGCTCGGCGAAAGCGTGCCGTCAAACCTCGCGCTCGGCCTCGTGCTGGTCATGGCCGGCGTCGCCGCGATGACGATCCCGGGCGGGGTGTACAAGCGCTGGCTCGGGCGATTGCGGGGGCTCTGAGGGCCGGTTGACACACGTTGGGCGAATGTGAGGTAGTCGCGCGCAAGCCTGACGTGACGCATCCCTCCCTCAAGGCTCAGCATGGAGAGTCGTTCACCGTACGCCATTGGCGATTCAAAAGCCGATCGCGTGCCCGGCATCTGGTGGTTCGCCCTCGCGCTTGTTCCGCTCGTGGCATCCCAACTCATGCGCCTGCATCAGAACACTGCAGCGGGTTGGCTCGTCTGGGACTATGCGGGCCGGATCGCCGCCCTGGTCATCCTTGCGGCGATTCCGGCAACACGAGCTATTGCCTATCGCACGGAGAAACGTCGGATTTCCATTCTTGAAATCGGCGTCTGGATCGCGGGAATTGTGCTGTTGGACCGCTTAGGCCAGTGGCCGCGACGTCTCATCAATGCGACATTTCCGGCGACCATCATTGGCAAGTATCCGCATCCGACCGGCTGGCTCAACGTTCTCGATCTCATCGTTGGCCTGGCGCTGGTCGCAGCCAGCGAAGAAATCATTTTCAGGCGATTGCTTCGGAACGCATCGCAGCCTTACCTCGGCGACGGTGGCTTTGCCATTCTGGTCACGTCTTTGATATTCGGCGCCTATCATTGGTGGGCGGGAATCGGAAACATCTTGCTCTCCGCAACAATTGGCATTCTTTTCATGGCGATGTTCCGGCGCTCAGGCGCGCTTTGGCCGGTCGTGCTCGTGCATTACCTGGTTGACCTGATCGCCTTCTCTGGCGTTTGGCGTTGAAGTGACGATCAGCGCGACGCTGACAATTGCTTCTCGGCGATGTTCAGCCATTCGGCCTGCGCGTCGCGCAGATATTTTGGCGCGCGGCGCATCTGGATCAGGAGTTCGTTGAACACGATGCGCGCTTCCGCGGTCCGGCCGACCATGTCGAGCAGCAGGCCGTAGCGCACCCGCGCCTCGGCGCCGGGCGCATAGTCGACCAGCGCGTGATATTCCTCCAGCGCCTCGTCGGTGCGGCCGAGCTCGGCGAGCGCGCGGGCGTACAGCAGATGGCCCTCGGCGGATTCAAACTCGGGCCAGCGTTCCCGCAAGCTGTCGAGCGTGGCGAGCGCGTCGGCAGCGCGGCCGCGGGCGAACTGGGCCTGCGCCTTGGCGAGCGCATAGGCCGGGTCGTTGCCCATCGGCAGCGTCATGATGTGGTCGTAATGGTGCTCGGCTTCGTCGAAGCGGCCGACATTCTGGCACTCGGCGGCGAGCGCGGCGCGATTGGAGATCGTGTCCGAGACCACCAGGCGATCGGACAGTTCGCGATACTGCTTCTCCCGATCGAGCTTGCTCGCGACCCGCTTGCGGGCCTGTGCGCCGCCCGGCCCACCCCACCATTCCGGGACCAGCTCGACCACGATGTAGGCCAACGCGCCGATCAGCGGCACCATCAGGATGATGAAGGCCCAGGGCTGCAGCCGCCCGGTGCGCGAGGCGTGCCAGATCAGCGTGATGTCGAGCAGCAGAACGACCAAAGCAACGGGCATGGCGAAATCCAGCTAAGCGATCAAAATCATGGCCTTGATAGCGTGACCGGCAACATCGAACAATCCCCGGTTGTCGCCACCGCAGAGATCATCGTGAAAGGAATGTGAAACGCAAAGCGGCTGACTGTTAGTTTCCCGCCATGCCCCGCAGGTTCATCGCGCTAGCGCATGATCCGGACCCGTAGGCCGCGTTAGCGCAAAGTGTGAAGCGGTTTTCCGAAGGAGATCATGCTCAAACCAAGAGTTTACTTCTTGTCGTCCGCCAGCAGCTTCCTGTACTTCTCGACGTCGCGCGTCACGAGCTGCTGCAGCACCTCCGGCGTCATCTCGTTTGCGTCGGGCGCGACCGTCGACAAATCGACGAAGCGCTTCTTCACGGCGTCGCTGGCCACCGCGCTGCGCGCCGCGGCATTCAGTTTGGCGATGATCTCGGGAGCTGTACCTTTCGGGGCGAACAATCCGTTCCAGCCCTGCGCCTCGAATTCAGGCAGGCCCGCCTCGGTCGACGTCGGCAGATCCGGCAGCGTCGACAGCCGCACATCGGAGCCGACCACGAGGCCCTTCACCAGCTTCTCGTTAACCGATTGCGACACCGAGGCCGCGGCGTCGCAAACGCCGTCGATCTGACCGCCGACCGCGTCGGTCAGCGCAGGCGCGGCGCCGCGATAGCCGACCAGCGTGACGTCGATCTGCGCGGCATGAACGAAGCTCTTGCAGATCAGGTAATTCGAGGAGCCGACGCCGGCGTGGCCGAGATTGATCTTGCCGGGATTCTTCCTGGCGTAGTCGAGGAACTCCTTGAGATCCTTCGCCGGGAAATCCTTGCGCAGCGCGACGATGCCGAAGGTCTTGGCGACAACAGCGATCGGCACAAAGGACTCGGGCGTGAACGGCAGTTTGGGATAGATCGTGTAGGTCGCGGCACTGGTGCCGGCATTGCCGATCGCAATCGTGTAGCCGTCGGCGTCGGCGCGCGCGGCGCGCGCCAGCGCGGTCGAGCCGCCGGCGCCGGCGACGTTCTCGATCACAATCGGCTGGCCCAGCGCCGGGCTCATCTGGTCGGCGACCGCGCGCGCGATCACGTCGGAGGTGCCGCCGGCCGCGAACGGCACGATCATGGTGATCGGACGTTTTGGATAGTCCTGCGCATGCGCGACCGACGCAAGCGACAGCGCCGCCAGCGCGGCGATAAGCCTTACGCTGCGCGAGATCACGCCGCCTTGTCCAGATGCTGGACCAAGCCGGCAAACAGACCGCGGCCGTCGGTGCAGCCCATGATCTCTTCGACGTGGTTTTCCGGATGCGGCATCATGCCGAGCACGTTGCCGCGCTCGTTGACGATGCCGGCGATCGAATGCGCCGCGCCGTTGATGTTGGAGGCCTCGTCGACGACGCCATCGGCCGAGCAGTAGCGATAGAGCACCCGCCCCTCGCCCTCGAGCCGCTTCACGGTCTCCTCATCCGCCTCGTAATTGCCCTCGCCATGCGCGACGGGGACGCGGATCACCTGGCCGGCATTGTAGCCGCGGGTGAACGGCGTATCGGAGCGCTCGACGCGCAGATGCACGTCCTTGCAGATGAACTTCAGCCGGTCGTTGCGCATGAGAACGCCGGGCAGCAGGCCGGACTCGCAGAGGATCTGGAAACCGTTGCAGACGCCGAGCACGAGGCCGCCCTTGGCCGCATAGTCGCGCACCGCATCCATGACCGGCGAACGCGCCGCGATCGCGCCGCAGCGCAGATAATCGCCATAGGAGAAGCCGCCGGGCACCACCACGAGATCGGTGCTCTCGGGCAGCGAGGTCTCGGCATGCCAGACCATCGCAGCTTCGTTGCCGGAGGCAAGCTTCAAGGCGCGCGCCATGTCGCGCTCGCGGTTGATGCCGGGGAAGACGAGGACGGCTGATTTCATGGATTTAGGCCTAGAGCAGTTCGACGCGATAGTTCTCGATCACGGTGTTGGCGAGCAGCTTGTCGGCCGCCGCCTTCAGCGCGGCTTCCGCCTTCGCCTTGTCGCCTTCGGACAGTTCGATGTCGAACACCTTGCCCTGGCGGACGCTGGCGACGCCATCGACGCCGAGCGATTTCAGCGCACCCTCGATCGCCTTGCCTTGGGGATCGAGGATGCCCGACTTCAACGTCACAGTCACACGTGCCTTCACGACTTTCCCTCAGCTCTTAACCAACACCGGGCCGCTACCAGCCGGCCGTTCATTCTCGATCAGGATGCCGAGCCGCTTTGCCACCTCGGTGTAAGCCTCCAGCAGACCACCGAGGTCACGACGGAAGCGATCCTTGTCGAGCTTCTCGTTCGACTTGATGTCCCACAGCCGGCACGAGTCCGGCGAGATCTCGTCGGCGACGATGATCCGCATCATCTCGTTTTCGAACAGGCGGCCGCACTCCATCTTGAAGTCGACGAGGCGGATGCCGATGCCGAGGAAGAGGCCGGTCAGGAAGTCGTTGACGCGGATGGCGAGCGCCATGATGTCGTCGATCTCCTGGGGCGTGGCCCAGCCGAACGCGGTGATGTGCTCTTCCGACACCATGGGGTCGTTGAGCTGGTCGTTCTTGTAATAGAATTCGATGATCGAGCGCGGCAGCTGGGTGCCCTCCTCGATGCCGAGGCGCTGCGACAGCGAGCCCGCGGCGACGTTCCGCACCACCACCTCCAGCGGCACGATCTCGACCTCACGAATCAGCTGCTCGCGCATGTTGAGGCGGCGGATGAAGTGGGTCGGCACCCCGATGTCGTTGAGGTGCTGAAACAGGTACTCCGAAATCCGGTTGTTGAGGACGCCCTTGCCCTCGATCACCTGGTGTTTCTTGGCATTGAACGCGGTGGCGTCGTCCTTGAAGTGCTGGATCAGGGTTCCCGGCTCCGGGCCTTCGTACAGGACCTTGGCCTTGCCTTCATAAATGCGACGTCGACGGCTCATTGGGATGTACCGTGTTTTGTTGAAATCCATGAATTTGGTGTGCTCCGGATAACAGGGGTTTACGACCCACGACGGAGCTGCCGCGGAGGCCTGGAACCCGACCATTTCAACCGGAAACAGAACAAGAACCACGCCTGTTGGCAACCTATCCGATTGGCCCTTCCAGCACAATCGATCCGGGCCCATTGGCGGCACTTATACCGCCCTATCGTAAGGCTCGGATTCCGCCTGTTTTGCCTGCGGCTTAACGGCTCGTTGTGTTGCCGTTTTCTCCTACCTATCTAGGCAGGCGCCGGGGCTACCGCAACGGATGCGGCGGCCGGCCTTTCAGCAGGGGATTGGAACTTCAGCCATGAGCGAATTCAACAAGCGCCAGGAAGGTTTTGAGAAGAAGTTCGCCCTCGACGAGGAGCAGAAATTCAAGGCGGAGGCCCGCCGCAACAAGCTGCTCGGCCTGTGGGCCGCCGAGAAGCTCGGCTTCACCGGCGATGCTGCCGCCGCCTATGCCAAGGAGGTGGTCGCCGCGGACTTCGAGGAAGCCGGCGACGGCGATGTCCTGAAGAAGGTGCTGGGCGATCTCACTGCCAAGGGCCACGCCGTCACCGAGCGCGACATCCGCGCCAAGATGGACGAGCTGCTGGCCCAGGCCGCGGCACAGGTGAAGGCGGGCACGTAAGGCGGGCCGCACCTGCATCAGCGCGATCTGGAGGTTCATCGATCCGTTTCGCATTCGCGCGCCGCAATGGATGATGCGGCGCGCGCGACAGAGCGATCTCACTATCGTCCCTATTGTTCACGCGATGCGACAAGCGTCGCTCCCGTCACAGCTCGGCAATGGGCCGTCGGGCCTGAGCGGGCTTGTCGATTTCTGTGAGGATTTTTGCGGGGTCACCGCTCGGGCGGCGTCCAGTCGATCGAAATTCCCTCCTGTCCCGGGCGCACTGCGGCGCGAAGTGCCGCTGTGCAGAACCGGGACCCAGCTTCGAGAATGGGTCCCGCATCAGCGGCGCACCACTGCGTGCTGCGCCGCGCGCGGGACACGAGAACCTTGACGCGGAAGCGCCAGCTGCCGATCGGCGCCGAACAGGCCGGATTGCCGGACCAGGAATCAGAACCTATCTGGTAGGGTGTCGCCCACAGGCGCGTTCGAGGCTTGCAGCCGGCCCCGGGCAATGCCAAGACAGCGGAATCATGCCCCAGGATCACATTTCCAACGTTCTCTCCGAACGTTACGCTTCACCCGCCATGCGCGCCATCTGGAGTGGCGAAGGCAAGGTGCGCCTCGAACGCGACTACTGGATCGCCGTGCTGAAGGGCCAGCGCGACCTCGGCATTGCCGTGCCGGATGGCGTGATCGAGGCTTACGAGCGCGTCAAGGACCAGGTCGACCTCGCCTCCATCATGCAGCGCGAGCGGATCACCCGCCACGACGTCAAGGCGCGCATCGAGGAGTTCTGCGATCTCGCCGGCCACGAGCACCTGCACAAGGGCATGACCAGCCGCGATCTCACCGAGAACGTCGAGCAGCTGCAGGTCTATCGCGGACTGCAGCTGATCGAGACCAAGAGCATCGCCGCCCTGATCCGGTTTGCGAAGCACGCCAGGCAATTGCGCGACATCCCCTTCACCGCGCGCACCCACAACGTGGCCGCGCAGGTCACCACCCTCGGCAAGCGCATCGCCATGTTCGGCGAGGAGATGCTGCTGGCGCATCAGAGCCTGGTCCATGTGCTGCAGACCTATCCGGCGCGCGGCCTGAAGGGCGCCGTCGGCACCCGTCTCGACCAGATCACCCTGTTCAATGGCGACGCCGGCAAAGCCCGCGCGCTCGAGCAGCAAATCCTCAAGCACCTCGGCCTGCCCAAGAGTTTTGACGCCGTCGGCCAGGTCTATCCGCGCAGCCTCGACTTCCGCGCCGTCAGCGTGCTGGTCGATCTCGCCAGCGGCCCCGGCAGCTTTGCCAAGACGCTGCGCCTGATGGCGGGCCATGAGCTCGCCAGCGAAGGCTTTGCCAAGGGCCAGGTCGGCTCGTCGGCGATGCCGCACAAGATGAACAGCCGCTCCTGCGAGCGCATCAACGGCCTGCATGTGGTGCTGAAGGGCTATCTCGCGATGGCCGCCGGCCTCTCCGGCGATCAGTGGAACGAGGGCGACGTCTCCTGCTCCGTGGTTCGCCGCGTGATGCTGCCGGATGCCTTCCTCGCCATGGACGGCCTGCTCGAGACCCTGCTCTCGGTGCTCGACCAGATGGAAGTGTTCGACGCGGTCGTCGCGACCGAGCTCAATCGCTACCTGCCCTTCCTCCTCACCACCACCGTGATGATGGAAGCGGTGAAGAAGGGCGCCGGTCGCGAAGGCGCCCATGAAGCGATCAAGGAGCACGCGGTCGCCGCCATCCGCGACCTCCGCACCGGCACCATCGTGCAGAACGATTTGCTGCAGCGCCTCGCCGCCGACAAGCGCCTCGGCCTCAGCGACGCCGAGCTGCAGAGCGTGCTCGATCACGGCCGCGCCAATTCCGGCGACGCGCCCGCCCAGGTCGATCATTTTGCCGAGCAGGTCGACGCGCTGGCGAAGGCGAAGCCGGAAGCGGCCAGCTACACGCCGGGTGCGATCTTGTAGGCCCCAATCGTCATTGCGAGCGAAGCGAAGCAATCCATTTCGCAACTAGCGGAGACATGGATTGCTTCGTCGCTATCGCTCCTCGCAATGACGGTTGAGAGAACCTTACTCCTCCTTGAACCCGTACTCCGGCACATTGCCGCTGGCGCCGTAATATTTGTACGGCAGGAACTTGCCCGACATCGTGATCTTGACGCGGTCGCCCTTCGGGTTCGGCAGGCGCTCCATCACCATGTCGAAGTCGATCGCCGACATGATGCCGTCGCCATATTCCTCCTCGATCAGCGCCTTCCAAGCCGGACCGTTGACCATCACGAGTTCGTAGAAGCGGTAGATCAGGGGGTCGGTCGGCGGCATCGGCATGCCGCGCATCGGCGTCTCGTTGAGCATCGCAATCTCGGACTTCGACAGCCCGAACAGCTCGCCGGCATTGGCGGCCTGCGGCTTGGTCAGTTTCATCTGGCCGAGGATGGCACCGACGATCAGCACCTCGGAATAACCGCCGATCTTCTCGCAGATATGCTTCCAGCTCCAGCCCTTCTCGCGCTTGATGTCGAGCAGCTTTTCGGTGAGGTCTTCGCGTTTCATGTGGTTTCCTCTCTTCGTCATGCCCGGGCTTGTCCCGGGCATCCACGTCTTGGTTGGCAACTAAGTAGACGTGGATGGCCGGGACAAGCCCGGCCATGACGTCTGTGGGTGTGGTTCAGCTCCAGATGCGATCACCAACTCCGGCAGGCCCGGCCGGACGGTCGGCACGTTGCGCGGGTCGTGATCGCCGACATCTGCCGCAAAGGTCTTGCTGCGGCTGACCAGGAAATCGACGATGTGGTTGCGGAGCGCATAGTAATAGGGATGCCGGTGCAGATCGATGCGGTCGCGATGCTTCGGCAGCGGATTTTCCACGATCTCCGCCAGCACTGCTCCGGGGCCGTTGGTCATCAGGAAAATCTTGTCGGCGAGGAAGATCGCTTCATCCACGTCATGGGTGATCATGAAGGTGGTCTGGCCGGTCTCCAGACAGATGCGCCGCACCTCGTCCTGCAGCGTGCCGCGGGTCAGCGCATCCAGCGCCGAGAACGGCTCGTCCATCAGCATGATCTTTGGCGTGATCGACAGCGCGCGTGCGATGCCGACGCGCTGCTTCATGCCGCCTGAGAGTTCGGAAGGGTGCTTGTGCTCGGAGCCGGTGAGACCGACGAGATCGATGAACTTCTGCGCGTGCGCCTTCACCCGCGCGCGGTCCCATTTGCGCCACTTCGAGCTCACGGCATAGGCGACGTTGCCGAGCACGGTGCGCCATGGCAGCAGCGCGTGACTCTGGAAGATCACGGCGCGATCGAGGCTGGTGCCCTCGATCGCCCGCCCGTCGACGATCACGGCGCCCTCGCTCGGCTCGTCGAGACCGGCGAGGATGTTCAGCACCGTGGTCTTACCGCAGCCGGAATGGCCGATGATGCAGCCGAACTCGCCCCGCGCCATCGACAGCCAGAGATTCTCGAAGATCGTGGTGCTGCCGCCCCCGGCCGCCGGATAGCGCCGCGCGATGCCCTCGATGGAGATGAACTTGTCGGTCATGATTCTCGTGTCCCGCACGCGGCGCAGCACGCAGTGGTGCGCCGCAGATGCGGGACCCATGTCGCCGCAATGGGTCCCGGTTCTGCGCAGCAGCACTTCGCGCCGCAGCGCGCCCGGGACATGAGAGAATTGCGCGTTGCCATACTCATTCCGGAAACGTGACCATGCGCGCGAAGCGCGCCAGGATCTGGTCGAGCAGCATGCCGACGATGCCGATCAGCAGGATCGCGATGATCACGTTGGTGATCGAGAGGTTGTTCCACTCGTTCCAGACGAAATAGCCGATGCCGGTGCCGCCGACGAGCATCTCGGCCGCGACGATCACGAGCCAGGCGATGCCGATCGAGATCCGCATGCCGGTCAGGATCGTCGGCGCCGCCGCGGGCAGGATCACCGTGAAGGCGCGCCGGAGCGTGCCGACCTCGAGCGTGCGGGCAACGTTGATCCACTCCTTCCGCACGCTGGCAACGCCGAACGCGGTGTTGAGCAGCATCGGCCACACCGAGCAGATGAAGATGACGAAGATCGCCGAGATCGAGGAATCCTTGATCGTGTAGAGCGCGAGCGGCATCCAGGCGAGCGGCGAGATCGGCTTCAAGACCTGGATGAAGGGATCAAGGGCCTTGCTGATCAGCGGCGACATGCCGATCATGAAGCCCAAGGGGATGGCGACCAGCACCGCGATGAAATAGCCGAGCCCGACACGGCCGATCGAGTAAGCCAGCTGGATGCCCAGCCCCTTGTCGTTCGGCCCGTTGTCGTAGAATGGACGCTTGAGATGCTCCCAGAGCTTTGCGCCGACATCGAGTGGTCCCGGCATCGCGGATTTGCCCTGCGTTGCCGTCAGCCCCATCAGCTTTGCGTATTCCGGACTCATGTTGGCCGCAGCACCGGTGCTGCGGGTCGCGAGATGCCAGACGCCGAGGAACAAGGCGAGCAGTGCGATCGAGACGATGGCGGCGCGGAGACGGAGGGTCATTCCCTTCTCCCCGCTTGTGGGGAGAAGGTTAGGATGAGGGGGAATCTCCGCGAGCCGAATTCGTGGAGAGTCCCCCTCACCCGCCGCGCTTTGCGCGTCGGCCTCTCCCCGCAAGCGGGGCGAGGCGAAGTAAGCAGAGCGCGCTCCCTCACGACGACTTCCTGATCTTGAAGCTCGCGAGATAATCGTCGGGCTTGGCCGGATCGAACGTCTTGCCCATCACCGAGAACGATTTGGACGAGGTGGTCGGCGGCGCGAGGCCCATCTCGGCCATCACCTTGCCCGTATCGGTCGCGAGATAGACTTGCTCGGCGACCGCCTTGTAGTCGACGTCGCCCTTGATCTGGCCCCAGCGTTTCATCTGGGTCAGCATCCAGACCGCAAAGGACTGCCAGGGGAACGGATCGAAATCGACGCGCTTGGCATCCGTCTTCACGCCGCCGAGCCCGTCCGCATAGGTGCCGGTCAGCACCTGCTCCAGCACCGTCACCGGCGCGTTGATGTAGTTCGCCGGTGCGATCGCCTCCGCGATCTGCTTGCGGTTCTCAGGCTTGGCCGCATAGCCGGTCGCATCCACGATCGCGCGCGTCAGCGCCGCAAACGAGTTCGGCGAGGTCGTGATGAATTCCTTGCTCGCAGCAAAACTGCAGCAGGGATGGCCGTCCCAGATCTCCTTGGACAGGATGTGCAGGAAACCGACGCCGTCATAGATCGCACGCTGGCAGATATTGTCGGGCGCGAGGAAGCCGTCGATATTGTCGGCGCGCAAATTGGCGACCATTTCCGGCGGCGGCACCGAGCGCAGCTGCACGTCGGTATCGGGATCGAGGCCGTGCTCGGCCAGATAATAGCGCAGCAGATAGTTGTGCATGGAATAGTCGAAGGGAATGGCGAACTTCATGCCCTTCCAGTCCTTCGGGTCGCGCTTGTCCTTGTGCTTCATCGCCAGCGTGATGCCCTGCCCGTTGATGTTCTCGATCGCAGGCACCGCGAAGGGAATCGCATTGGCGCCTAAGCCTAGCGAGATCGCGATCGGCATCGGCGCCAGCATGTGCGAGGCGTCGTATTCCTTGTTGATGGTCTTGTCGCGAATGACGGCCCAGCCGGCGGTCTTCACGACCTCGACATTCAGCCCCTGCTTGGCATAGAAGCCGAGCGGCGCGGCCATGATGATCGGCGTCGCGCAGGTGATCGGGATGAAGCCGACCTTGAGGTCCTTCTTCTCCGGCGGCCCACCGGCGGCGAAGAGATCGGTCGCGGTCTTCAGCGGGAAGAATTGCGAGAGCGCGGCGAGCGCAGTGGAGGCGCCGACCGATTTCAGGAAGGCGCGGCGCGCCGCATCCCTGGGGAATACCGCGCGCATCACGGCGGACGCGACGACGCCTTCGTAGCGCTTCTCCTCACTCGGCGCAGGCGCAATCGGCTCGCAACGCATCATGCGTTCGGCGTGATCATGCTCGGCTGCGGAGCGATGCTGGCCGCAGACGCAGCGCGTCAGCGCGCGGTCGGAATCGAAGGGATCGTCGAAGGTGGACATGCTGCGCCCCATTGTCACACCGAGCCGCGACGAACGGGTTCGTTCGCCGCGATCCGGCCCATTTCATCGCCGTCCGGTTGCTTTTTGCGCAGCCGGACGGTGCAAAGCATGCACGTTCTATGCCGCTTTGCCTGTTACGACGGCAGCGGTCGGCAGACCTTCGTCGATCGGCAGCGACGGATCGCGCGACCATTCGTTCCAGGAGCCGAAATACATCCGCACATCCTTCACGCCGGCATTCTTCAGCGCCAGGAAGGTGTTCGAGGCGCGCGCGCCCTTGAAGCAATAGAGATAGACCGGCGTCGACTGCGAGATGCCGACGGTGGCGCATTCCGCCAGAATCTCGTCCTTCGACTTGAAGCGCGGGCCTTCGGCGGTCGGCTTCATCATGCGGTACCATTCCAGCCACACCGCGCCGGGGATGCGGCCCTTGCGCGGGCAGAAGTCCTTCCCATAAGGCGAGGAGCTGTCGCCGATCCACTCGTCGACATCGCGCACGTCGAGGATCGCGATGCCGGGCTTGTCGAGCGCCGACAGCATGGTCTTGGCGTCGATCAGGATGTCGCCCGCCTCAGGCACGACCGCGAACGCGGCCTTGATCGGCACCGGCACGTCGGTAGTGGTCGGAAGGTCCGCCGCCTTCCACGCATCGTAGCCGCCATGCAGCACCTTCACCTTGGGATAGCCGAGCATGGTCAGGAGATAATAGCCGCGACAGGATTGGCCGAAGCCGGAGTTCATCGACTGCTCGTAGATCACGGCCGTCTCCTTGCCGGAGAGACCGGCGCCGCCGAACGCATCGGCGAATTTGGTCTTCAGCTCGTGCATGCCCTCGGGCGTCGAGGTCGCCAGATAGGTGAAGATGTCATGCACATTGACGGCGCCGGGCAGATGACCGGCCGCATAGGCATCCGGATTGCGCGTGTCGATGACGACACACGGCTCTTTCTTGACGAGCTCGGCAAGTTCGCCGGCAGTGATCAGAACGTCCGTCATGGCTCTCTCCTGTTTGTGGTTGCAGTCTGGGTGGACCCGTGTTGCCTCACGATGGCTCCGCCAGCATCTTGCGAAGCTGCTTGGTGGCGGGCGTGACGATGGCAACGAAATAGGCTTCGCGAAGCCGGCGCTGGGCGCGGTGGCTCTTCAGATAGCCGCGCGCGCCGCAATGGAGCATCGCCGCATGCGCGGCCGCGACGCTGGCGTCGCCGATGCGCAGGCGCAGCGCGACCACGCGGCGCCAGAATGCGTCGTCGGTGTTGTAGGGATCGCGCGCGAGCGCCATCGCCTCCTTCTCGAACTCGGCATGCAGCTCGCGGAACTGCGTCGGCTGCTGCGGCAGATAGCGGTTGACGTGGCCGAGCGGCGCATGGACCTCGTCCATGATGTTGATGCAGTCCTTGATCAGGCCAAGCCCCATGCCGGCCTGCAGCAGGATGAAGCCGGCGCGGATCTTCTTGACGAACGGTCCCGCCTGCTCGGCCAGGATCAGCTCATCCGGCACGAAGACATCGCGAAATTGCACGCCATAGGTGCCGGTGCCGTCCATCGCCAGGAACGGCTTGCACGGCTGCAGCGTGATCGCGGGATCGGCGCAGTCGGCGAGGAACATCACTATTCCCGGCCCGCCCTTGGCGGTGCCGTCGCCTTCTTCATCCTCGCGCTCGAAGATGGTGCCGAAGAAATGGTCGGGGCCGAGATTGGAGACCCAGGGCAGCGCGCCGCGCACGATGTAGCCGCCGTCAACCTTGCGCCCCTTCAGCTTCAACCGCTCGATGCCGAAGAAACTCTTCATCGGATTGGAGAGCCCGGTACCGCCGAGCACGCGGCCGCTGGCAAAACTGTCACCGACGCGCGCGGCGAGCTTCATGTTGGTGGAGTTGGCGGCGTACCAGACCAGCGTGTTCTGGCACCAGGCCATGAAGGCGGTGGCGCCGCAGACCTCGCCGAGCGCGGCCATCGACTGGATGGCACAGCGCAGATCTGCCGGCCCCTCCAGCGGCACATGGCTGCGCCAGGCGCCGACGTCGCCAATCCGGCGCAGGAAGTCGCCGGGATAGACGGAGCCGGCATCGATGGCCGATGCCAGCGGCGCCAGCTCCTGACGGGCCAGTCGTGCGACCTCGTCGACAATGGTCGGTGCGGGACTTGCAGCGTCAACCCGCGATAAAGCCAGTGAACCCATCTTTTGTCTCCGCACCTTGCAATGTCTGGTCAGTTCGTAGGGCGGATTAGCGCAGCGTAATCCGCCTTCAATCTCGGTCCGTCGTGGCGGATTACGCTTCGCTAATCCGCCCTACGGCTGCCCGCGAGATCAGGCGCTGACCTCGAGATTGACGGGACGGGTGAAGGTGTTGGCGACCGGCGACCATTTCTTCACATGCGCCACCAGCGCGTTGATCTCGTCTTGCGGAACGCCCTCGCATTCCATGTCGACCTTGACGCGCACATCGGTGAAGCCGACCGGCTTCTCGCTGACGTCGCCGGTGCCCCACACCGCGGTGATGTTGAGGTCGCCCTCGAGCTCGAGCTCCAGCTTGTTGACGGTCCAGCCGCGGTGCACGGCATTGGCGTGCAGGCCGACCGCAAGGCAGGAGCCGAGGGCTGCGAGCGAAGCTTCCGACGGATTGGGCGCGGTGTCGTCGCCGAGCAGCCCGGGCGGCTCGTCGACGATGTAGGGCGCGAGGTTGCGGATGTAGTTGGCGTGGCGGAACTTGCCCTCGGCCACCGTCTTGCACTTCAAGGTCTTGATGATCTTCGGGTTGGCCTTGCCGTTGGCAATCAGCTGTTCCAACCCGTTCTTGTCGATGGGCGCGAGGCAACCCGTCAGCACGGTTTTTTGAGCGACAGCAGTCATGGTTTTCTCCCTGGAGCCGTGGAAATCGGCAGGATACAGAACGTTCTGTATCCTGCATGAAGCGTGCCAGCCAGCGGCCAAATCAAAAGCCGAATGGCTTGAGCCACTTGGGCTGCCCTGCCTGCGGATTGATCAGCGCGCTTCTGCTCAAAGCCGATGCATCTGCTGCGCAGCAGCGATTATTTTCGGCGCATGAAGATGCGACTTGATGATTGCGCGGCGGTCCGATTTACTGCCGCGCATGGGCAAATCAGGTGTGAAGAAAAAATCCGCCGCAGCGTTCGCCGCCGGCGATGAGGAATCCGCGCGCGGGCGCTTGCTGAACGCGGCGACGCGGCTGTTCTGCAAGAACGGCATCAACGCCACCGGCATCGATGCAATCATCGACGAGGCCGGAACCGCGAAGACCACGCTCTACAAGCTGTTCGGCTCCAAGACCAACCTCGTCCACGCCGTGCTGGAGAGCGAAGGCAAGCAGTGGCGCGAATGGTTCATCGGCGCGATCGAGGCCGGCGGCGGCGACGCGCAGACCAAGCTGTCGCGGATCTTCCCTGCCCTCAAATCATGGTTCGCCGAAGAGCGCTTCTATGGCTGCCCCTTCATCAATGCCGTCGCCGAGCACGACAAGGATTCAAAACAGTTCCGCAACATCGCGCTGAAGCACAAGAAGGTGGTGCTGGCGCATATCGAAAAGCTCGCCGGCGAGATGGGCGCGGCCGAGCCCGCCGTGCTCGCCCATCAACTGGCGCTCTTGATCGACGGCGCCATCGTCGCCGCGATGGTGTCCTGCGATCCCGGCGTCGCCGACACGGCAGCGCTTGCCGCCGGCAATCTGTTCGCGCCGTCGAAGGTGAAGAAGACCAAGCGCGCCGCCGAGCTCGAAGCAGTTTAGCCCCGATCGCCGGACAGGCCCGCGTGGTACTCGTCGAGCGTCGGCGTCAGCATCTCGAAACGATCGCGGATGGTGGAGCAGGTGTTGCCGCCGAGACGCGCGATCGCATCGAGCCTGGCCGGATCGATGCGCATGCGGTCGACGTCGATGACGTCGGCATGGTAATGCGCGAACACGATCTCGCCGAGGATGATCTGGCGCGACTTGCCGACCTCGAGCGTCAGATGGCGCCGGCATTCGAATGACGCCGGCGCCTCCTTGATCCAGGGCGATGCTACTTTCACGCCGGGCATGGCGGTCAGCCCCGCGGCTTTCAGCTCATCCTGCTCGGGCGGGAACGGCGCCGCGCACAGATGCATCGCCTCGGCGATCGCATGCGAGACGATGTTGACGGTGAAGACCTCGGTCAGGCGCACGTTGAGGCCGGTATCCTTGAAGCGCATGTCCGGATGGTTCTCGACGCCCAGCGCCAGGATCGGCGGATCGGCCGACAGGCAGTTGAAGAAGCTGAACGGCGCCGCATTGACGCGGCCCTGCAGATCGACGGTCGTCACCAGCGCGATCGGGCGCGGCACCACGGTACCGATCATCAGCTTGTACTTGTCGCGCGCCGACAGCTCGCGAAAGTCGAAATCGACATTGCAGGGAGAAACATTGTCCTGGGAAGCAGCTTCCATCATTCGCCCTCGATCGCCGGCGCGCCGGCATGCGCCTGCAGAAAGCGCTCTTCCCACCACGAAAACAAGAGATCGCGCAGCGCAGCTGCATCGTCATCACCATAGATGTCGGTCCGTTTGACCGCATGGAACGCCGCGAATTCCTCGGCCGACAGCGCCACCGGCAGCTCGGTGATGCGGATCGGCGTATTGGGGAACTCCGCTCTGTAGGCGGGATCGCGCCGCAGCGGCCGGTCGGACTTGATGGTCGCGTTACGAAAATCCCGCGGTGTCCGCTGGCTCGCCAAGGTCGGCGTCTTCGGCACCTGCGCGAGATCGGCGTCCGTCGCGGCAAACACCGTGAGCTTGAGCGGCTTGAGCGCAAAATTGCTGGTGCGCATCACGTCGGCGCCGCAGACGTTCGGCACCGCCAGCACATCCATCAGCGCCAGCAGGTCGACATGGTCGCCGGGCTTGGTGGTCTGCCGCGTCATGTAGGCGTGGCCGTCCTGGTCGACGCCGGTGCACATGAACAGGTTGAAGGAATCATGCACGTCGTCGGGCGTCAGCCCGTATTCGCGCTGCGCCTCGGCCTGGATGTCATGGCAATTGGTGTGCACCGAGAAACCGTAGGAGGCCTCATAGACATAGGCGCTGCAGCGGGGAAACAGCACGTCGTTGCGGCCGACCGTGTCTTCGAGGATGTAGAGCATCGCCCGCTCGCGCGGCGGTGCCGACCACATGAAGGTGCCCTTGGTCGGATGGAAGCCGTGCACCGTGCGGGTTCGCCCGCAATGCATGAACTCCTTGTAGTCGTGCAGGTTGAAGCAGTTGAAGTCGGCACATTGGCCGCCTTCGACCTGTTCGATGCGCAGGATCTGTCCCTTCAACAGTTCGATCGCCTTGCCGGTGCCGGGTTCGAGGATGTGCTCGAACAGAACGCTGCGCGCGCTCATCGCCTCGCCTCCAGATCGTTCGGCTTCGCTGTCGTCTCGGCCTTGCGCGCCGCGACGTATTCGCGGAGCGCGAGCCGCACCAAAGCGACGCGATCGGGCGCCACCCCGCGCGCGATTGTGCGATCCATCAATTCGAGCTGCTGCTGGTTGAGCTGCAGCCTGATGACCGTATCCGACATCGGTCCTCCTCGGCCCCTCTGGGCATTCTTGTATACAGTTTTCGTCTGCGGAGCCGCACCGGCTCGACGCATTCACATGCAAATATCCCGGGTTTTGCGGCAGATCGAGCGCAAACTTTGGGCGCCCTGCTGCCGAATCTTCGCGCCAGTCGACTATTTATTCCTCATCACGTGTACAGATCGAAGTGATATCGTATACGAGATTTCGCCGGTCAACCCAGGCCGGCGACGCATGCGGACCGCCGATGAGCAAGAAATCCACCCGTGTTGCGCTGGCCTGCCAGGCGCTGCGGCAGGCCATCATCGAACAGGCGCTGCCGCCCGGCACCAAGCTGCCGGAGGACGAGCTCGGCCTCCGCTTCGGCATGAGCCGGACGCTGGTCCGCGAGGCGCTGGCCCAATTGCAGTCGGAGGGGCTGGTCGATGCGCCGCCGCGGCGGACCGCGACCACGGCGAAGCCGACGCTCGATCAGGCCCGCGAGATCTTCGAGACCCGCCGCATGCTGGAGCGCGAGGTGGTGCGGCTCGTGATCGCGCGCTGGCGCCCGCAATTCGGCGCCGATCTCGAAGGCCATGTCCGCGCCGAGGAGACCGCGCGGCAAGCGGGCGAGGCCCGCGTCTCGATCCGCCTTGCCGGTGAATTCCACACCAGGCTCGGCGAGATGGCCGGCAACTCGCTGCTGCGCCGCTATCTCTCGGAAGTCGTGTCGCGCTGCTCGCTGATCCTCGCGCTCTACGGCCGGCCGCATTCGGCCGATTGCGCCGTCAACGAGCATCGCGAGATCGTCGCAGCGTTGCGCGCCGGCAATGCGGAGACCGCGATCAGGATCATGGATCATCACATCGGCTCGGTCGAGGCGCGCGCGCTCTTGGATCAGGGCCGCGACGCCGGCTTCGATCTCGGCACGGTGCTGTCGCGCTATGCGAGCGGACTCGATGAGCCCGGCTCCGCGAAGGTCGCAAGGATTCCCAAAGCGAAAGCGAAGGGGAAACGATGATCGCATCGAACCCGCTTTAAGCGGCGCGCCTGATCTGACTTCAAGTTTTGTTCGGACCCAATGCCGCCAGCGGCCACGCTGCGGCCAACGACGGAGTATTGCCTGTGACCAAACCTTCCTCGCTGATCAAGCCTGCCCTCTCCCGCCGCGCGTTCCTCGGTGGCGCTGCCGCCGCCCCCTTCGTGCTCTCCGGTCTCGGCTCACCGGCGCATGCCGCCGACCTCACCATCGGCATCATCTATGTCGGCTCGCGCGCCGACTACGGCTGGAACCAGGCCCATGCGGTCGCGGCGAAAGCGTTGAAGGCGGTGCCGGGCGTCAAGGTCGTCGAGGAAGAGAACGTGCCTGAAACGGCCGCCGTGCAGAAGACGATGGAATCGATGATCAACATCGACGGCGCCACCCTGCTGTTTCCGACCTCGTTCGGCTACTTCAACCCGTTCACGGTGGATGCCGCGAAGAAATTTCCCAAGATCGAATTCCGTCATCCGACCACGCTGTGGCAGGCCGACAAGCATCCCGCCAATCTCGGCGGCTATTTCTGCTACCTCGACCAGGGCCATTATGTGAACGGCATCGCCGCAGGCCTGTCGACCAAGTCGAACAAGATCGGCTACATCGCCGCCAAGCCGATCCCGCTGGTGCTGCGCAACGTGAACTCGTTCATGCTCGGCGCCCGCAAGGTCAATCCCAACGCGACGGTGCAGTTGATCGTGACGGGCGACTGGGCCTTGCCGGTGCGCGAGGCGGAAGCCGCGAATGCGCTGGTGGATGCGGGCTGCGACATCATCGCCTGCCACATCGACAGCCCGAAGGTCGTGATCGAGACTGCCGAGAAGCGCGGCGTCAAGAGCTGCGGCCACAATGCCAACCAGGCCGACCTCGCGCCGAAAGGATTCATCACCGGCGCCGAGCTGAAATGGGAAACGGTCTACAAGAGTTTTGCCGGCATGATCGCCAAGGGCGAGAAGCTGCCGAACATGGTGATCGGCGGCTACGACAAGGACATGGTGGCAAGCTCGGCTTTCGGCGCCGGCTGCAGCGAAGCCGGCCGCAACGCCGCGATGGCCGCCATCGCCGACCTCAAGGCCGGCAAGCCGATCTTCACCGGCACGGTCAAGAGCAACGCCGGCAAGGTGATCACCGACAAGGATACCGGCCTCTACGATCCCTCGCTCGAAAGCACCGACTATCTGGTCGAGGGCGTTGTCGGGGCGGTGTGACGTCCGGTTCGACGCGGAGCGGCCGCGTTACGGCCGCTCCGGCGCGATCAGGCTCATCACCTGGCCATCGAAGGCCACCACGCCGAGCGCGTTGCAGATCTCAGGCACCAGCTTGCGTGTGCTGGCGCGATGCGAGGTCGAGATCGTCCAGCAAAGGTCCGGCTCTGCACCGATGCGGAATTCGTACCAGCCATCCTCGCCATCCAGCGCGCCGAACCAACCGCCGTCGTCCTCTCGCCGCCAGGCAATGTCGGGACACAGCGCGGTCAGCCCGGCGACAACCACGGCCGGCTCCTGCAGGACGAGCGTGTCCTCGCCGAGATCGTCGATCGCGGGCACGGCGCCCTTCGGTTTGAACATCATGAAGCCGTAGGTCATGAAAACTCACCTCGCCGATATCACCGCGCGCGATATCGCAGCGCCTCGATCAGGAGCGAGAAAGCCGGCGTCGGCTGGCGCCGGCTCGGATAGTAGAGATGATAGCCTGAAAACGGCGGGCACCAGTCCGCGAGCACGCGGACCAATTGTCCTTTGGCGATGTAGGGCTGCGCGTGGCTTTCCGTCAGGTACGCAAGCCCGAGGCCCTTGAGCGCGCCGGCGAGCAAGAGACCTGCGCTGTTGAAGACGAGTTGGCCTTCGACGCGGACATTGAGTTCGCGCCCGTTCTTCTCGAACTCCCAGGCGTAGAGGCTGCCGCCATGGGTCGGCAGACGCAGGTTGAGGCAATTGTGGTTGGTCAGCTCCTGCGGCGTCTTCGGCCGCTTGCGCTCAGTGAAATAGGATGGCGAGCCGACGACAGCCATACGCAGATCAGGACTGACGCGCACCGCGATCATGTCCTTCGCCACGAGCTCGCCCGGGCGAATCCCGGCATCGACCTGCTGGGCGACGATGTTGGTGAGCCCGTAGTCGATGATCACCTCGACATGGACATCGGGATATTTCGGCAGGATCTTCGCTAGCGCCGGCAACAGTATCTCGCCGGCGGCGTACTCTGTCGCGGTCAACCTGATCGTTCCGGCCGGCTTTTCACGGAGCTCGCCGAGCGCCGCGAGCTCTGCGTCCATCTCGCTGAACCTCGGACCGATGCTCAGGAACAGCCGCTCTCCGGCCTGGGTCGGCGTGACGCTCCGCGTCGTGCGGTTCAGCAGCCTGACGCCGATCCGCTCCTCCAGGTTTCGGATGATCTGGCTGAGCGCGGATTGCGTCATGCCGAGCTTCGCCGCCGCACGCGTGAAGCTGCGTTCGCGCGCCACCGCGAGAAAGGCCAGGAGATCGCTCGCGTCATCCCGCTGCATTGATAAGCCTGCCTAATGACTACATACGAAATCTATCACCTAATCGTCCGCCCTCGGAAGTCCTAGGTTCAGCGCGGCGTCAACGGCAACGCCGTCCCAACCCATGGAACCCGCATGTCGGCAACAGCCATTGAGAATCCCGTTGCAGCCCCTCGCCTCACAGCGACGCTGCTGCCGATCATGGCGATCGTGTTCGTCGCCTTCCTCGTGATCGGCGTGGCGATGCCCGTGCTTCCGCTCCATGTGCACGACGGCTTGGGGCTTGGACCCTTCGTGGTGGGCCTCGTCGCTGGCAGTCAGTTCGCGGCCTCGCTGATCTCGCGGCCGTGGGCGGGCCACTATTCGGACGCACGCGGGGCGAAGCGTGCCGTCATCCTCGGCCTGCTGGCCGCAGCGGCATCCGGCCTGTTGTATCTACTGTCGCTCGGCTTCAGCGGCGCTCCGCTGATCTCGGTCGCGATCCTCCTGCTCGGGCGTGGCCTGCTCGGCGGCGCCGAGAGCTTCATCATCACGGCGGCCGTGAGCTGGGGGCTGGCGCTCGCCGATACCGGTAGCACCGGCAAGGTGATCGCCTGGATGGGCTCGGCGATGTTCGCAGCCTTCGCCATCGGCGCACCGGCCGGCTCCGCGCTCTACGCGGCCTACGGCTTTGCCGCCGTTGCCATCGCCACTGCCGTGGCGCCTCTGGCCGCACTGCTGTTCGTGGTGCGCCTTCCCGCGGTCGCACCCATTCAGCACGCCCGCGCGTCATTTGCCGACGTCGTCGGTGCCGTATGGATACCCGGCCTCGGCTCGGCGCTCGGCAGCGTCGGATTCGGCGCGGTGACGACTTTCGCAGCCCTGCTGTTCACGAGCCGCGGATGGGCCAACGGATGGCTCGCCTACTCGGCCTATGCCGTGGCCTTCATTCTGGCCCGGGTCTTCTTCAGTCATCTCGTCGACAAGATCGGCGGCGCAAAGGTCGCGCTCGTCTTTGCACTGGTCGAAACCGTCGGCCAGGTGCTGCTCTGGATGGCCGTTCAGCCGGAGACGGCGCTGGCGGGGGCCGCACTCACCGGCTTCGGCTTCTCGCTGGTCTATCCCGGCTTCGGCGTCGAAGCGGTGCGCCGCGTACCGGCGCAGAGCCGCGGCCTCGCCATGGGTGCCTACACCGCCTTTCTCGATCTTGCCCAGGGGCTCGCAAGCCCCGCGCTCGGCCTGGTCGCGACCGGCGCGCGGCTGCATGTCGTGTTTCTCACCAGTGCCATCACCGTGCTCGGCGCTGCGGTCGTCGCGTCGTGGCTGATGGCCCACCCAACAACTGCCGAAGGATCACCGCAATGAAACGCCTCGCAGCAACCCTGGTTTCGTTCAGCCTGATCGCCGGCGGCGCGTCCGCCGCGGAGCGGACCATTACCGAAGGAGCCAATCGCATGCCGACATCTGCAGACATCCGCGCCGTCGCGCCCGCGCTGGAGACTTACGCGCAGCAGGTCATTCGCGGCGACCTCTGGAACCGCCCCGGCCTGTCGCCGCGCGACCGCAGCGTCGTCACTGTCGCCGCCCTCATCGCCCGCGATCAGACCGTCGAGCTTCCGCACTATCTCGCTCTTGCGCTCGACAATGGCGTCAAGCCGGCGGAGGTCTCCGAGATCATCACGCATCTTGCGTTCTACACCGGCTGGGCGAATGCGATGGATGCGATCCCGGCGGCACGTGAGGTCTTCGTGAACCGTAACATCGGCGCCGATCAGCTCCCGCCGGTTGCGGGGCCCAAACTCCCGCTCGATGAGGCCGCGGAAAGGCAGCGGGCGACGCGCGTCGGCGAACAGTTCGGCCAGATCACGCCGCGCCTCGTCAATTACACCACCGACGTGCTGTTCCGCGATCTCTGGCTGCGCCCCGATCTGGCGCCGCGGGACCGCAGTCTGGTCACGGTGAGTGCCCTGATCGCGACCGGACAGGTCGCGCAGGTCACCTATCATCTGAACCGCGCGATGGATAACGGGTTGACGAGAGACGAAGCCGGCGAGCTGCTCGGTCATCTCGCCTTCTACGCCGGCTGGCCCAACGCGTTCTCCGCAGCACCCGTGGTCAAGGACGTGATCGAGAAAAGGTCCACCGCGAAATGACCTCGACCTGTTCGCGGCGAACCGCGTTGCGGGCCACGGTTGGCAGCTTTGCCGCTGCGATCACAATCGCAAAGACATCAGCCGAAACGTTGGCTTTCGAACCAAAGAGGACGATCATGGACATCGACATCAAGCGCAATGGCTCGCGGGCGGCCACCAAGGGCTCGCCGGACTGGTTCACCGGATCGGTTCGGGTTGACCCGCTGTTTCAGGCGCCCGATCCTGCACGGACCACCGGCGGCCAAGTCACCTTCGAGCCCGGCGCCCGCACCAACTGGCACACCCATCCGCTCGGCCAGACCTTGATCATCACCGCAGGCCTCGGATGGGTCCAGCGCGACGGCGGTCCTGTCGAGGAAGTGCGGCCGGGCGACGTGGTCTGGTTTCCACCGGGCTTAAGGCACTGGCACGGCGCCACGCCAACCACGGCGATGACCCACATTGCCATTCAGGAGTCGCTTGACGGCAAGACCGTCGACTGGCTGGAGAAGGTCGGCGACGACCAGTACCGGAAATGACGACCGCAAGTTCAATCCTCGCGGACGACACGCAGCGCTATGTGCGCATCGCCGACATCGAGATCGATCCGGCGCAGCTGAGTGCCTACAGAACGGCGGTCACCACGCAAATCGAAGCCGCGATCCGACTTGAGCCCGGAGTGCTGGCGCTCTATTCGGTGTCCGACACGGACAACCCGGCCCATGTCACGGTGTTCGAGATCTACGCCAGCATCGAGGCCTACCAGGCACACCTCGAGGCAGCGCATTTCAAGGCGTACAAGGGTGCGACCCAGGACATGGTGAAATCCCTCAAGCTGCGCGAGGCCGTGCCGATTGTGCTCGGAGCCAAGCGCAGCTGAGAGTCATGACCGAACCGGTTCTGGGCTCAGAGCGGGAACGGACGGCCGAAGGAATTGATCGGGAAATACGGCAGGGGGCCGCCGTTCGGATTCGGGTAACCGGTGGTCGGCGAGACGTAGATGATGCCGCCGCCACGGGTCTCCACGGGAACCCCGAAGCAGCCGCCGTTCACCGAATCCAGGTCGCCATCCGTGAGGGCACGGGTCGCGGCCGGCTGACCATTCTCGAAGCTCGTCATCGTGATCTCCATCTGAGTTGGGTTGGGTGATCGGATCGCCCGCTCACATGGGTGCGTTATGCCTGCGGGCTGCCGGCCTCACCGTGACCTTCGTCACATTGCCGTCGCCGTCCTCTCTCCCCGGAGCACCGTCACCAGCGGCCTCCCCGGCACCGGACAAAAAATCCGCTCCACTCCCGATTTTTTCTCTTTACATGAACTTCTGATTATGCTAACAATGCGCCCATCTCATCCGACACGAGGGGCGCTCGCGAACGCCACGAACGTGGGTGAAGATGCGGTGGCCGCTGGGCGTGCGACAGGCGTGTGTGCGCAAGGCGGACGGTGAAGTCGTGTGGGCCTGCCGCCCCGATGCAGGTGGCAAGCACGCGAAAGGTCCAAAGCCGATCGCGGATGATGGTGGCACAAACGCAGAGTCTCACCAGGGCGAGCACGTATAAGCCGTAAAACCACTGCGCAGGGAAGGCCGGATGCCTCCGCCGAACCTGTATGCTCGTGCGCGCACTTTCTTCTGTGCACATGGCGCACGGGACCGCGGGTGCGGCGCGCACCCGGTCTTCCCTGCGCCCTCGGTATTCGAGAGAGGGCGGAACGAGATGGAAAACTCGGACAAATCATGTCGCGAGAACGGGAAGCTGCGTCCTCACACTCAATTGTCATCGCCCGCCTTGTGCGCACTTGCGCACTGGAGCGGGCGACCCAGTACGCCGCGGCCCATCGGTTCTATCGCAAGCGTCTCTGGAATACTGGATCACCCGCTTTCGCGGGTGATGACACTGAGGAGGTGGCGTGAAACGCGAAGGAACTCACCGCCCCTGCAGCCCCGCCTCCAGCCGCGCCAGCTCGGCCGCCAGATCGCGCTCGACGTCGGCCACCGCCATCTCGATCACCCGATAATCCCGCTCCTCCAGCCAGGCCCGCCGGCCGGCCCGGTCCCGGGCAATGGCCTCGGTTTCCCCGGCATTGACCAGTTCGATCGCCATCCGATGGGTGAAGGAGACGAAGTCCGGGATATGGCGGCCGACCGGGGTCTGGCGCTTGAACCCTCCTGCGAAGCGGCGGTCCTTGGTCAGGGCCTGCCAGAGCAGCCGCTCGGCGTCGGTCGGGTTGCGGCGGAGCAGCCGGGCGAGGCCGCGGACCGTGCTCGAATTGTCGGCGGTGGCGCCGCCCTGGCCCTGCTCGGCGAGCAGCGCCCGCAGCCTTGTCGCTTGGGCGCCGTCGAGCACGCCGCCCTTGGCCGGGCCCTTCCGCCCCTCGGCGATCGCCATCACCACCCCGTGCAGGGTGTGCATGTCCTGCTTGGTCGGGTCCATCCGGGTGAAGATGTTGCGCAAATTGACCAGCATGGTGTCGCGCTTCTCCGGCGGGCGCAGGAACTCGACCCGGTCGAGCTCGGCGACGAGGTTGTCGAAGAAGGCCTGCATCTGGTGCTGGGACGCCGGCTCGCTCCGCTCGGGCATCGCGAACGGCAGCGCCCCCCTGGTCGAGAGCTTGAACCACTCGTACCCCATCAGCAGCACGGCCTGCGCCAGGTTGAGCGAGGCGAAGCCCGGGTTGACCGGAAAGGTGATGATGCGGTTGGCGAGCGCGACCTCGTCATTGGTCAGGCCCGAGCGTTCCCGCCCGAACAGGATCCCGGCCCCACCGCCGGCGCCAACATGGGCGACGATCTCGCCGGCCGCGGCCTCCGGTCCGACCACCGGCTTGGCCTGGTCGTGAGCGCGGGCGGTGGTGGCGAACACCAGGGTCAGATCGGCGATCGCCTGCTCGACGGTGTCGAACAGCTCAACCTTGTCGAGGATGTGGTCGGCACCGGCGGCGGCGCGCTGCGCGGCAATGTTCGGCCAGCCGTCGCGCGGCTTAACCAGACGCAAACGGGTCAGCGCGAAGTTGCCCATCGCGCGCGCGGTCATGCCGATGTTCTCGCCGAGCTGCGGCTCGACCAGGATGACGACGGGACCGGCAAGGTCATGCCCTGCCTTGGTCTTGTCGGTGCCGGACATCTCACTTCACTTTCTGATTCAACGTCTTCCGCTTCTGCTTCCGGAGAGTTTGAATCAACCTCTGAAGGTGTTGATTCAAGTTCTCATTTGCGCCGCCAGGCGGCCTTCCGCGCAGACCGGTTTCTCAAGGGAAATAACAGGGTTAGCGGCGCTTGCGAATCCTCAATCGGAATCTCAACTGGGGACGATGTTACCGCCCCGCTTGCGCGCGCTTGGCCTTCGGATAAGGCTATCAACCACAACCAAAGCGAAGCTGTAAAGCCGCCGCTCAGACGGCACAATAACGGGGGGACGGCGATGCGCGGGCGATGGACACTGGCAATCCTGGGCGTGGTCCTGATCGTGGCGGGCGGGCTCCTTGCTCATCTCACCCAAACCGCCGGTGGCATCCGGATCGAGGACGTCAGGTTCAAGGGCGCCAAGGGCAACACCATGAGTGCCCTGCTCTACGTCCCCGCCAATGCCACAAAGCAGACCCCGGCGCCGGGCATCCTCGCCGTCCACGGCTACATCAACTCGCGCGAAACCCAGGACGGGTTCGCGATCGAGTTCGCCCGCCGCGGCTATGTCGTGCTGGCGCTGGACCAGACCGGCCATGGCTATAGCGACCCGCCATCCTTCGCCAACGGGTTCGGCGGGCCTGATGGCCTCGCCTATCTCCGCAGCCTCGACATGGTCGACAAGGCCAATATCGGCCTCGAGGGTCACTCGATGGGCGGCTGGACCGTGCTCGCGGCAGCCGCCGCGATGCCCAATGACTACAAGTCGATGGTGCTGGAGGGCTCCTCGACCGGCAAGCCGTTCGCGGCCGACGGCACCCCAACCTGGCCGCGCAACACCGCTCTGGTGTTCGCCCAGTACGAGGAATTCTCGAGCCTGATGTGGGGCGAGGAGCTCGCCCGCGACGTCACCAAGAGTCCCAAGCTCTGGGCGATGTTCGGCACCCAAGGCGCAGTCGAGCCGGGCAAGGTCTATGGCGACCCGGCAGCCGGCACCGCCCGGGTGCTGTACACGCCCGCCATCACCCACCCGGCCGAGCACATCTCGCATGAGGCGATCGGCTACAGCCTCGACTGGTTCGCAAAAACCCTGCAGGGCGGCACCCCGCACCCGGCCGACGACCAGATCTGGTTCCGGAAAGAACTGGGCACCCTGATCGCACTGCTCGGTTTCGTGGCACTGCTGATCGGCACCTTCGACGGCCTACTCGAGGCGCAGATGTTCTCCCGCCTCCGCCTGCCCGCGGTGCCCGACGGCACCATGCCGCCACACGAGGCCGCGACCGGCCGGCGCTGGACCACGGCGTTCATCCTGTCCGCCTTCCTGCCGGCGCTGACCTACTACCCGGCCTTCGCGGCGGGCGGCACCTTCGTAACGCCAATGGCGTTCCTGCCACAGGGCATCACCAACCAGATCCTGGTCTGGGCCATCGTCAACGGCCTGATCACGCTGGCGCTGATGCGCTTTGCTCCGAAGCGGACGGGCCGGAGCGGACTGCTCGGACAGTCGCTGGTGATCGCGGTCGCCTCGGTGGCGGTCGGCTATGCGGCGCTGTGGCTCGCCGACCTCGCCTTCAAGATCGACTTCCGATTCTGGATCATCGCGCTCAAGTTGATGAGCGTGAAGCAATTCATGATCTTCCTGATCTATTTGATTCCATTCACGGCGTTTTTCGTCGTGGCGCTGCACGTGCTGCATCGGAATTTCTCGACCATGGAGGCGCCGCGGCTGGCGCTTTACCTGACCAACATCCTGGCGCTGACGTCAGGTTTCATCGTGCTGCTGGTCCTGCAATACGGCACGCTGTGGCTGACCGGAAAACTGTTCAACCCGATCCCCGATCCCGGCTTCGTGCCGCTCTCGACCATCGTCGCGATCCAGTTCGTGCCGCTGCTCGCGATCGTCGCCGTGATCGCGACCTTCACCTGGCGGCGGACCGGATCGAGCCTGCCGGGGGCGCTGATCTCGGGCCTGTTCGTGACCTGGTACATCGTGGCGGGGACGGCGACGCAGGCTGCTTTTTAGGACTAAAAGATGGGCTGAAAGTGCATAACCGCTCCGCTTCCGCCTGCCTCCGGGCGGTGCTATAGCGCGGGGATAATTCACCCCCCGCCGTCAAAAGCGCGCTGTTCCCAAGAGGGCCCCTCCGTCATGGCAAAAATCAAGGTATCCAATCCCGTCGTCGAGCTCGATGGCGACGAGATGACCCGGATCATCTGGCAGTACATCAAGGACAAGCTGATCACCCCGTTCCTGGATGTCGACCTGCTCTATTTCGACCTGGGCATGGAATACCGCGACAAGACCAATGACCAGGTGACCATCGACGCTGCGGAAGCGATCAAGAAGGTCGGCGTCGGCGTCAAATGCGCCACCATCACCCCGGACGAGGCCCGGGTGGAGGAGTTCAAGCTCAAGCAGATGTGGAAGTCGCCGAACGGCACCATCCGCAACATCCTGGGCGGCTGCATCTTCCGCGAGCCGATCATCTGCAAGAACGTGCCGCGCCTGGTGCCCGGCTGGAGCAAGCCGATCATCATCGGCCGCCACGCCTATGGCGACCAGTACCGCGCCACCGACATCAAGTTCCCCGGCAAGGGCACCCTGTCGATGAAGTTCGTCGGCGAGGACGGCACCGTGATCGAGAAGGAAGTGTTCAAGGCGCCCGGCGCCGGCGTCGCGATGGAGATGTACAATCTCGACGACTCCATCATCGATTTCGCCCGCGCCTCCTTCAACTACGGCCTGATGCGGAACTACCCGGTCTATCTCTCGACCAAGAACACCATCCTCAAGGTCTATGACGGCCGCTTCAAGGACATATTCCAGGACGTCTACGACCGCGAGTTCAAGAAGGAATTCGAGGCCAAGCGGCTGACCTACGAACACCGCCTGATCGACGACATGGTCGCCTCGGCGCTGAAGTGGTCCGGCGGTTACGTCTGGGCCTGCAAGAACTATGACGGCGACGTGCAGTCCGACACCGTTGCTCAAGGTTATGGCTCGCTCGGCCTGATGACCTCGGTGCTGCTGACCCCGGACGGCCAGACCGTCGAGGCCGAAGCCGCCCACGGCACTGTGACCCGCCACTACCGCGAGCACCAGAAGGGCAAGGAGACCTCGACCAACTCGATCGCGTCGATCTTCGCCTGGACCCGTGGCCTCGCCCACCGCGCCAAGCTCGACAACAATCCGGAGCTGGCCAAGTTCGCGTCGACGCTGGAGAAGGTCTGCGTCGACACCGTCGAGCAAGGCTACATGACCAAGGACCTCGCGCTGCTGGTCGGCGCCGACCAGCGCTGGCTGTCGACCACCGGGTTCCTGGACAAGGTTGCTGACAATCTCGTGAAGGCGATGGCGGCTTAACGGCTGCCCCTGAATGATTTCGCCTGATCGGGGTTAGACATCATTATGGGCCGCGCCCACGCGCGGCCCATTCATTTTGATACGATCGCGCGGAGCCCGCTCATGCCCATCAAGAAGTTCACCGTCCCCTGCCTGCTGCTCACGGCCGTGATCAGCCCGGCCGCAGTCGCGCAGTCGGCACTGCCCGACGCCATCGCCGCGCGCGGCGAGACCGCAATCCTCACAGTCCACGCGGAGGGCGCGCAGGTCTACGAATGCAAGGCCGTCGCCGACGGCAAGCTCGCCTGGGCCTTCCGCGAGCCGGTCGCCACGCTGATGTCGGAAGGCAAGACCGTCGGCCGGCATTATGCCGGCCCGAATTGGGACCATGTCGACGGCAGCGGCGTGCTCGCCCGCGCCGCCGGCAACGCGCCGGGCGCCACGGCTGCCGACATTCCCTGGCTGAAGCTCGAGGTGATCTCGCAGCGCGGCTCGGGCACGCTGACCGGCGTCACCACCGTGCAGCGGATCAATACGGTCGGCGGCAAGCTCGACGGTGCCTGTGAAAAAGCCGGCGCGACGAAGAGCGCACCCTACTCGGCCGACTACGTGTTCCTGAAGAAGGGCTAGCTGGGGCTGCTAGTCCCGATGCCCGCCGTCCCCATCGGCCGGCTCGGCCTGGGCGATCTCGGCCTCGGCAACATCGCCGCCGGCACTGTCGGCCATCCGCGCCTCGGCGGTCTCCTTCACATGCGAGGCCAGCGCCGGCAGCCGCTCGATCAGCGCATGAAAGTCCTGCGCGTCGAGCGCGAGCAGTTTGGTCTTGCGGGTCGCCGTGACCGTCCCGGACCGCTTGGTCCGCCGGAGCAGCGCGATCTCACCGAAGAAGGTGCCGTCCGACATCCGCACCCGCTGGCTCGGCAGTTCGATCTCGACCTCGCCGGCGGTGATGAAATACATCGACGTGGCCGCATCGCCTCGCCGCACCAGCACCTCGCCCGCCTCGATGGTGCGCGAGCGCAGCAGCCGCATGATGTCTGATATCTCGGCCGCACCGAGATGCGAGAACAGCGGCACCCGGGCCAGCATGCCCCAGGTGACGACGAAGTCGCGCCGCCGCACCTCATCGGCAAAGGCGGTCGAGACGATCGCAACCGGCAGCGCGATCATCGCGAAGCCGACCACGATGGCGACCACCGAGACCATCTTGCCGAGCGGCGTCGCCGGCACCACGTCGCCATAGCCGACGGTGCCGAGCGTCACGATCGCCCACCACATCGCCTGCGGCATGGTGCCGAACTTGTCGGGCTGCACATTGTGCTCGATGGCGAAGAGCAAGGAAGCGAACAGCAGCACGGCGCCGGTCAGGATCACGATGCAGCCGAACAACGTGCGCCGCTCGGCATGCAGCGCGGCCAAGAGCGAGCGCATCGCCGGCGAATAGCGCACCAGCTTGAGGAACGGCAGCAGGCCGAACAGCACCAGCCAATGCCGGTCGCCGAGCGCAAGCGCGATGCCCGACGGCAGGAAGGCCAGCAGATCGATGATGCCGAGGCTGGAGAAGGCATATTCGAGCCGGGCCCTCGTCGGCGTCATGTCGCGCAGGGAATGGCCGACGATGCTCCAGAGCCGGGCGGCGTATTCCAGCGCAAACGCCGCGACGGCCGCGACCTCGATGGTCGTGAACAGCCAATAGAACTGCGCGTCGTATTCCGGCACCGAGGCCAGGATCGCCGCCAGCACGTCGAGGACGATGATGGCGATGATCAGCCGGACGAAGCGCGAGCCGACCGAGTAGGGCAAATGGTCGTGCTCGAGCAGTTCGTAGAGACGGTCCCGCAAATCCGGATCGCTGATCGCGCGCTTGCCCGGAACCGTCGCCACGTGAGGCCTCCGTCAGGCGCCCGCCATCGCCTGCTCGATCGCCGACAGCGCGGCGCTCGCCTTGGCGCCGTCGGGGCCGCCCGCCTGCGCCATGTCGGGCCGCCCGCCGCCGCCCTTGCCGCCGAGGGCTTCGGAGCCCTTGCGCACCAGGTCGACCGCATTGAAGCGCGAGGTCAGATCGGCAGTGACGCCGACCACGATGCCGGCCTTGCCGTCCTCGGTGACGCCGACGATCGCGACCACGCCGGAGCCGATCTGCTTTTTCCCGTCGTCGACCAGACTCTTCAGATCCTTGGTCTCGACCCCCTCGACCGCGCGCGCCAGGAGTTTGACGTTGCCGATCTCGCGCACGCTGGAGGCCGCGCCATTCGACGAGGCACCGCCGCCCATCGCGAGCTTTTTGCGCGCGTCGGACAGATCGCGCTCCAGCCTTTTGCGCTCGTCCATCAGCGCCGTGATCCGCGCCGGCACGTCCTCGATCGTGGTGCGCAGCTCCTGCGCCGCGGTCTTGGCGAGCGCGATGGTGTCATTGGCGTGCTTGCGTGCGTAACGCCCGGTCAGCGCCTCGATGCGGCGCACGCCGGAGGCGACCGCGCTTTCGCTGGTCACCGAGATCAGGCCGATATCGCCGGTACGCTTCACGTGTGTGCCGCCGCAGAGTTCGACCGACCAGCCGAGCGCGTTCTGGCCGTGCTCGCGCGCCGCCTTGCCCATCGAGACGACGCGGACCTCGTCGCCATATTTCTCGCCGAACAGCGCGCGCGCACCGGCCTCGCGGGCATCGTCGACCGCCATGACGCGGGTGGTGACCTCGTCATTTTCAAGCACGACGTCGTTGGCGATGTCCTCGACGCGCGCGAGCTCTTCCGCCGTGATCGGCTTCGGATGCACGAAGTCGAAACGCAGGCGGTCAGGCGCGACCATCGAGCCGCGCTGGGCGATGTGATCGCCGAGCACCTGGCGGAGCGCCTCGTGCAGCAGATGCGTCGCCGAGTGGTGCGCGCGGATCGACGAGCGGCGCGCATGATCGACCTCGAGCTGTAGCGCGGTGCCGACCTTCAAGGTGCCCTGCTCGACCGTTCCGAGATGCACGAAGACGTCGCCCGCCTTCTTCTGCGTGTCGGTGACGCGGAACGTGACGCCCTGCCCGGTCAGCACGCCGGTGTCGCCGACCTGGCCGCCGGACTCGCCGTAGAACGGCGTCTGGTTCAGCACGATCGCGCCGGCATCGCCAGCCCTGAGGCTGTCGACCTCGGCGCCGTCCTTGATCAGCGCCGTCACCGCGCCTTCCGCGCGCTCCGTCTCGTAGCCGAGGAATTCGGTGGCACCGAGCTTCTCGCGCAACGGGAACCAGATCGCTTCGGTCGCGGCCTCACCCGAGCCCTTCCAGGACTCGCGCGCCTTGGCCTTCTGGCGCTCCATCGCGTCGGTGAAGGCGGACTGGTCGACGCCGATGCCGCGCGACTTCAGCGCGTCCTGCGTCAGGTCGAGCGGGAAGCCGTAAGTGTCGTACAGCGTAAAGGCGACGTCACCGTCGAACATGTCGCCCTTTTTCAAGCCCGCGCTCTTCTCGTCGAGGATCGACAGGCCGCGCTCCAGCGTCTTGCGGAAGCGGGTCTCTTCCAGCCGCAGCGTCTCCTCGATCAGCGACTCCGCACGCACCAGATCCGGATAGGCCTGGCCCATCTCGCGGACCAGCGCCCAGACCAGCCGATGCATCAGCGGCTCCTTGGCGCCGAGCAGCTGAGCGTGGCGCATCGCGCGGCGCATGATCCGGCGCAGCACGTAGCCGCGGCCCTCGTTCGAGGGCAGCACGCCGTCGGCAATCAGGAACGACGATGCGCGCAGATGATCAGCGATGACGCGGAACGAGGCGATGTCGTCCTTGCCCGGGCCACGGCCGAGCGCCGAGCCGGTCGCGTCGACCAGGTTGCGGAACAGGTCGGTCTCGAACACGCTGTCGACGCCCTGCAGGATGCAGGCCATGCGCTCCAGCCCCATGCCAGTGTCGATCGAGGGACGCGGCAGCGGCAGGCGCTCCTCCTTCGTCACCTGGTCGAACTGCATGAACACCAGGTTCCAGAACTCGAGGAAGCGATCGCCGTCCTCCTCCGGGCTGCCGGGCGGGCCGCCCCAGATGTGCTCGCCGCGATCGATGAAGATCTCCGAGCACGGACCGCACGGGCCGGTGTCGCCCGCCGCCCAGAAATTGTCCGAGGTCGCGATGCGGATGATGCGGTCGTCGGAGAAGCCCGCGATCTTTTTCCAATGGCCCGCCGCCTCGTCGTCATCGTGGTAGATGGTGACGAGCAGCTTGTCCTTCTTCAGCCCGAAATCCTTGGTGACCAGGTTCCAGGCGAGCTCGATCGCGCGCTCCTTGAAGTAATCGCCGAACGAGAAGTTGCCGAGCATCTCGAAGAAGGTGAGATGGCGCGCGGTGTAGCCGACATTGTCGAGGTCGTTGTGCTTGCCGCCGGCGCGCACGCATTTCTGCGCGGTGGTGGCGCGCTGGTAAGACCGCTTCTCGATTCCCGTGAAGACGTTCTTGAACTGCACCATGCCGGCCGCGGTGAACATCAGCGTCGGGTCGTTGCGCGGCACCAGCGGCGACGAGGCCACGATCTCGTGGCCGTTCGCCTTGAAGTAGTTCAGAAAGGTCGACCTGATGTCGTTGACGCTGCTCATGTTCATCCAATCGGGCAAAGAGGCCGGATCAGGCGCAAACTGCATTCATTTCCGGCCGAACGCTTTTAGACATTGCGGGCCGCGGTGTCCAGAAACTGTGCAGGCGGATCATAGACTTGCCGCACCAGCGTAAGAGCCGTTGATAGCCCTTCAGGGTGCGTTGACAGCCCTGGTGGTGCCGTGTTTCTTACCTACCTATTGTTACGTCACGTCGGGAGAGACCGGCTTCATCGCCGGCGCCGAAGGAGCAACCGCCCCGGAAACTCTCAGGCAAAAGGACCGTGTGACGTCCGACATCTGGAAAGAGGCGCCGAGGGCTTTGGCCTGGACGCGTCCGCCGACGGGATAATACTCTCAGGCACAGCGACAGATGGGGCTTTCTGCAGGTTTCCCAGGGGGAATGGTCCCCGGCGGGAACCGCGAGGGCCTACGAATGCTTGCACCCGACAATTCCCCGCTGAAAAAGACCCCGCTGCACGCGCTGCACCTGGCGCGCGGCGCCAAGATGGTGCCGTTCGCGGGCTATGACATGCCGGTGCAATATGTTGCCGGCGTGCTGAAGGAACATCTGCACACCCGCAGCCAGGCCGGGTTGTTTGACGTCTCCCATATGGGCCAGCTCACGCTTCGGGCGAAATCCGGCAAGGTTGCCGATGCCGCCCTCGCCCTGGAAAGGTTGGTGCCGCAAGACATCCTCAGCGTCGCGCCGGGCCGGCAGCGCTACGCGCAATTCACCAACAGCGACGGCGGTCTGCTCGACGACCTCATGGTCGCGAATTTCGGCGATCACCTGTTCGTGGTGGTCAACGCCGCCTGCAAGGAAGACGACGAGGCGCATCTGCGCGCGAATCTCTCCGACACCTGCGAGATCGTCTCCCTCGCCGAGCGCGCGCTGATCGCGCTGCAGGGGCCAAAGGCCGAATCGGCACTGGCGAAATTTTGTGCAGATGTCGGTTCGATGAAATTCATGGATGCGGGACCGCGCCGCGTCGGTGACATCGACTGCTTCGTCTCGCGCTCCGGCTATACCGGCGAGGACGGCTTTGAGATCTCGGTGCCGTCGGACAAGGCCGAATCGCTGGTCACCGCCCTGCTCGACAATCCCGACGTGCTGCCGATCGGGCTCGGCGCGCGCGACAGCCTGCGGCTCGAAGCCGGGCTCTGCCTCTACGGCCACGACATCGACACCACGACGACGCCGGTCGAAGGCGCGCTGGAGTGGTCGGTGCAGAAGGCGCGTCGCGGCGGCGGCGCCCGCGCCGGCGGTTTTCCGGGCGCGGACAATATCCTCGCGCAGTTCGCGCATGGCGCGGCACGACGACGCGTTGGCCTTCGGCCCGAGGGCCGCGCGCCGGTGCGCGAGGGCGCACTGCTGTTTGCGGATGCGACCTCGGCCGATCCGGTCGGCAAGGTGACGTCAGGCGGTTTCGGCCCGAGCCTGAATGCGCCGGTGGCCATGGGTTATGTACCCACCTCGCTTTCGACCGTCGACACCACCGTGTTCGCCGAAGTGCGCGGCCAGCGGCTGCCGCTCAAGGTCGCCGCCACACCTTTCGTTCCCAATACCTACAAACGCTAAAGGAAGTTTCATGACGACGCTCTACACGTCCGACCACGAATGGCTCCAGATCGAGGGCGATGTCGCAACCATCGGCATCACGGACTACGCGCAGTCCCAGCTCGGCGACGTCGTGTTCGTCGAACTGCCGAAGCTCGGCCGCAGCCTGAAGAAGGCGGAAGCCGCAGCCGTCGTTGAATCCGTCAAGGCCGCCTCCGACGTCTACGCGCCGATCACGGGTGAAGTGGTCGAGATCAACGACGCGCTCGCCGCCGATCCCGCGCTGGTCAATTCCGACGCCGGCAGCAAGGCGTGGTTCTTCAAGATCAAGATGGCCGACAAGAGCGAGCTCGACGGATTGATGGACGAAGCCGCCTACGCCGCGCACACCGCCTAAAGGATTTGCCCATGAACGCGCCCTTCAAGCCTGCCAACGACGCCGCCGCCGATTTCGTTCGCCGCCATATCGGGCCCTCCCCGCGCGACATCAACGCGATGCTGGAGACGGTGGGCGCGCAAAGTCTCGCTGCGCTGATGAGCGAGACGTTGCCGGCATCGATCCGCCAGCAGGCGCCGCTCGATCTCGGGCGCGCACTGAGCGAGACCGAAGCACTGGCGCATATGAGCGATCTCGCCGCGCAGAATCAGGTGTTCACGTCGCTGATTGGCCAAGGCTATTCGGGCACGATCCTGCCGGCAGTGATCCAGCGCAACATCCTGGAGAACCCGGCCTGGTACACGGCCTACACGCCGTATCAACCGGAGATCAGCCAGGGCCGGCTCGAGGCGCTGTTCAACTTCCAGACCATGATCTGCGATCTCACCGGGCTCGACGTCGCCAACGCCTCGCTGCTCGATGAGGCAACCGCGGCGGCGGAAGCGATGGCGCTCGCGGAGCGGCATTCGCAGGTCAAGGCGCAGGCCTTCTTCGTCGACAAGGACGTGCATCCGCAGACGCTGGCGGTGATGCGCACCCGCGCCGAGCCGCTGGGCTGGACCATCGTGGTCGGCGATCCCCTGACCGATCTCGACAAGGCCGAGGTGCTCGGTGCGCTGCTGCAATATCCGGGCAGCTCCGGCGCGGTACGCGATCTCAGGCCCGCGATTGCCGCGCTCCGCGCCAAGGGTGCGCTTGCGATCGTCGCCGCCGATCTGCTCGCACTGACTTTGCTCGCCTCGCCCGGCGAGCTCGGCGCCGACATCGCGGTCGGCTCGGCGCAGCGCTTTGGCGTGCCGATGGGCTATGGCGGGCCGCATGCCGCCTATATGGCGGTGCGCGATACGCTGAAGCGATCGCTGCCCGGCCGCATCGTCGGCCTCTCCGTGGATTCGCGCGGTGCGCCGGCCTATCGGCTGGCGCTGCAGACGCGCGAACAGCATATCCGCCGCGAGAAGGCGACCTCCAACATCTGCACCGCGCAGGTGCTGCTCGCCGTGATCGCCTCGATGTATGCGGTCTATCACGGCCCCGAAGGCCTGACGCATATCGCACGCGGCGTGCATCGCCGTGCGGCCGTGCTGGCCGCCGGCCTGCGCAAGCTCGGCTTTGCGCTGACAAGCGACGCGTTCTTCGACACCGTGACAGTCGAGGTCGGCGCCAGGCAGAACGACCTGATTGCCCGCGCGCTCGCGGAGCGGATCAATTTGCGCATCGGCGAGACCACGCTCGGGATCGCCGTCGACGAGACGACGACGGCCGACATCGTCGAGGCCGTGTGGCGCGTGTTCGGCGGCAAGTTTGCCTATGCCGACATCGAGGCCGGCGCGCGCGAGGCGCTGCCGAAGGATTTGCGGCGCGCCAGCGCGTTCCTGACCAACCCCGTGTTCAACACCCATCGCTCCGAGACCGAGCTGCTGCGCTACATGCGCAAGCTCAGCGATCGCGACCTCGCGCTCGACCGCGCCATGATCCCGCTCGGCTCCTGCACCATGAAGCTGAACGCGACCACGGAGATGATCCCGCTGACCTGGCCGGCGTTCGGCAATCTGCATCCGTTCGCGCCGACCGACCAGGCCAAGGGATATCACGCGCTGTTCAAGCGGCTGGAAAAGTGGCTGTGCGACATCACCGGCTATGACGCGATCTCGCTGCAGCCGAACTCGGGCGCGCAAGGCGAATATGCCGGGCTGCTCGCCATCCGGGGTTACCATCTCGCGCGCGGCGAGCCGCACCGCAAGGTCTGCCTGATCCCCTCCTCCGCGCACGGCACCAATCCGGCCTCGGCCGCGATGGTCGGCATGGACGTCGTCGTGGTCGCCTGCGACACGCGCGGCGACGTCGATGTCGAGGACCTCCGCGTCAAGGCGGAGAAGCATTCCAAAGACCTCGCTGCGGTCATGATCACCTATCCCTCGACGCATGGCGTGTTCGAGGAGCACATCCGCGAGATCTGCGACATCGTCCATCGCCATGGCGGACAGGTCTATCTCGACGGCGCCAACATGAATGCGCAGGTCGGCCTGTCGCGGCCCGGCGATTACGGCGCCGACGTCAGCCATCTCAATCTGCACAAGACCTTCTGCATCCCGCATGGCGGCGGCGGCCCGGGCATGGGCCCGATCGGCGTGAAGGCACATCTCGCGCCCTATCTGCCCGGTCATCCCGCCATTGTCGGCGATACGCCGCCCGCGGTCGGGCCGGTATCGGCCGCGCCATTCGGCTCGGCCTCGATCCTGACCATCTCCTACATCTACATCCTGATGATGGGCGGCGAAGGCCTGACGCGCGCCACCGAGATCGCGATCCTGAATGCGAACTACATCGCCGCACGGCTGCAGCCGCATTTCCCGGTGCTGTATCGGAATGCGAAAGGCCGTGTCGCGCATGAATGCATCGTCGACCCGCGTGCGCTGAAGACGACCAGCGGCGTCACCGTCGACGACATCGCCAAGCGCCTGATCGATTACGGCTTCCACGCGCCGACCATGAGCTTCCCGGTCGCGGGCACGCTGATGATCGAGCCGACGGAATCGGAATCCAGGATCGAGATCGACCGGTTCTGCGACGCCATGATCGCGATCAGGAACGAGATCGCCGAGGTCGAGAAGGGCCGCTGGAAGATCGAGGCCTCGCCGCTCCGCCACGCGCCGCACACCGTGCACGACATCGCCGACGACGCCTGGAACCGCGCCTACAGCCGCGCCGAAGGCTGCTTCCCGGCCGGCGTGTCGCGATCAGACAAATACTGGTGCCCCGTCGGCCGCGTCGACAACGTCTATGGCGACCGCAACCTGGTGTGCTCGTGCCCGCCGGTCGAGGATTATGCGCAGGCGGCGGAGTAACGATCAACGCGTCTTCGGCACGCGCGTGCTTACCTCACGTCAAAGAATGGGTTGAGCCTCCGGCTCAACCCACCATCTGCAAAAACAACAATGGTGGCTGACAGAATCAGCCGCGGCTGGAGGCGCCATGCGCGAGGAGTTCTGGTTCCATTTCCCGTTCCGCGTCCGCTACTCCGAGGTCGACGCGCAGGCCGTGGTGTTCAACGCCCACTACCTCACCTACTTCGACACCGCGATCACCGAATACTTTCGCGCGCTTGGCTACGACTATCTCGGCGAGGTGAAGCGGACCGGCGTCGACTTCCACACGGTGAAGTCGGTGGTGGAATACAAGGCACCGATCCGCTTCGATGAGGACATCGACGTCTGCGTGCGTGTCGCCAGGATCGGGCGTTCCTCGATCACGCTGCTGCTTGCGATCTTCGCCAAGGGGTCGGCGGATCTGCGCGCGACTGGTGAGATCATCTGGGTGGCCGCGGATCAGAGGACCCATCAGTCCGTCGCGGTCGAAGAATCGTTGCGGACGCTGATTGCAAGCCGAGAGAAGGCACTCGCCAAGGCTTAGGCGTTCCGGCCAACCGCTATGGTTTCATCAGCGTTGGGTTCCAGCGCCACATATTGTCGTTGGTCAGGTGCGTGCCGCCCCACCAGCGGTCGATCGGGTTGTGGCGGCTGAAGTCTTGCTTGTGGGCAAGAACTTCCTTGCCAAAATCGGTGAGTGACAGGCGGCTTCTCTGATAGGCCTCCAAGCGAGCGCGCAAATTCGCTCGATCAATGGTACGCAACTCGTCATCGAGCCCTGTAATCGCGGGCCGCGGACCGTGCGCCAGTCCCTCAAGCAAAGTGCCGATTTCCATATCGCTGAATACGCCACGCTGTCGGAAGCCGCGCAGGTAGAACAGCGCGTTCGTACTCACGAAACCAGCACCAATCAACTCAAGCAGCCGTATCTCTGTCGCACCAAGTCCAGTAATGCGCGACGGCAATTCCTGGATCAGATCAAGCAGAGCGGGCCTCAACAACGGAAATGCACTTAGGTTCTGCTTCAACACAGCTATGCAGGCTTCCGGTGTCGTCGCCCGATACGCCTGCCAACACATACTCGCCGTCCTAAGCTCTTGCGGACTGATGTCGGCCAGGGGAACGTGCTTCAGATCAGGCGCTCTTTCGAGCATGATCAGATCGAAGCCGATAAGGCGCAATTTCAACTTGGCCGCAGTCTCAGGGTGAGACTCGAAGAAGTCGAGCAACCAGATGAGCTGCAGTTGATCTTCGACGGTCGAGTCAAACCATAGCTCAATGAGGTCGTACCGCGCGCAATATTCAGTGAACGCGATGTGTCGAGATCTGACGGGGCGAGGAGAGCCGACTTTCGGATTCCAATCCGTCCAATGCCAGCCTGGGCCTTGATCTGAACGTGCGTCCAAAAACGCTTCGAGTCTGATCGCGGGCGGCAACGGTTGCGCGATGAACCGGAAGCCAAATTGTATGACCGCCTCGGCCAGACCAAAACGCCTGAGACAGGAACCGGACAAACTGGTCAAAATCAATCGCTTCATTGGCCCAACTCAGACAATGAACAACAAAAAAAACGGGCGCTGACGACGTCGGCAACTCAACGTCCTCAGCGCCCGCTTCTTCGAAAAACGGATATGGCTAAAACCTTACTCTTCCGCGGGCTCTTCGCCCTCGGCGTCGCGCTCGGGTGTGCCGGCCAAAATCTGCTCGGAGATCAGGCCGGAGTTCTGGCGGATCGCGGCTTCGATCTTAGCGGTGATGTCGGGGTTGGCGCGCAGGAATGCCTTGGAGTTCTCGCGGCCCTGGCCGAGACGCTGGCTGTCATAGGAGAACCAGGCGCCGGACTTCTCGACCAGGCCGGCCTTGACGCCGAGATCGAGGATCTCGCCCATCTTGGAGACGCCCTCGCCGTACATGATGTCGAACTCGACCTGCTTGAAGGGCGGCGCCAGCTTGTTCTTCACCACCTTGACGCGGGTGGTGTTGCCGACCACCTCGTCGCGCTCCTTGATCGCGCCGATACGGCGGATGTCGAGACGGACGGAGGCGTAAAACTTCAGCGCGTTGCCGCCGGTGGTGGTTTCCGGCGAGCCGTACATCACACCGATCTTCATGCGGATCTGGTTGATGAAGATCACCATGGTGTTGGACTTGTTGATCGAGGCGGTGAGCTTGCGCAGCGCCTGGCTCATCAGACGCGCCTGCAGGCCGGGCAGCGCATCGCCCATCTCGCCCTCGAGCTCGGCCTTCGGCACCAGCGCCGCGACCGAGTCGATCACCAGCACGTCCACCGCGCCCGAACGTACCAGCGTGTCGGCGATCTCCAGCGCCTGCTCGCCGGTGTCGGGTTGCGAGATCAGGAGTTCGTCGATGTTGACGCCGAGCTTGCGGGCATAGACCGGATCGAGCGCGTGCTCGGCATCGATGAACGCGCAGATGCCGCCCTTCTTTTGCCCTTCCGCCACCGTGTGCAGCGCCAGCGTGGTCTTGCCCGATGATTCCGGCCCGTAGATCTCGACGATGCGCCCCTTCGGCAGGCCGCCGACGCCGAGCGCGATGTCGAGCCCGAGCGAGCCGGAGGACACCGTCTCGACATCCATCGAACGGTCGTTCTTGCCCAGCTTCATCACCGAGCCCTTGCCGAACTGGCGCTCGATCTGGGAGAGCGCGGCTGAGAGGGCCTTGGACTTATCCATGGAGGATCCTTCGACGATACGCAGGGCAGAGACAGACATTGGATGTGCTCCTTATGGCGAGGATTCGCTAGCGGGACAAACGGGCGTTAAGGGTTCGGCGGGCGATTCAGGGGACTTCGTTGTTGATGAAAAAAATGTACCACGTTTGTTCTATGTTCGCAATATGTTCTTTTGGAGGGCGAACGCCCAATCCACATCCAAGCATCGATGGGTCAATTCGTTTTCCGGTGTGGATGGGACGCTATTAAGCCTGCGGAAACCAAGGCTTAGTTGATGTTCTCAGTAGCTCTACCGAGACGGCTTGGTGAATGTTCTCCTGCGCGTGGACGAGTGCGGGGGTGCGTTCCATTTCGCTGCGCGGCCCCGTAGTTCTCGGGGCGAGAACAGCGTTCCGCCAGCCTCTGACCGACGTCAGGTTCCGGAAACGGCATACACATTTGGGGTATAGGAACAATCAGCTTGGCAGCGCATGATACGTGGGCCCCCAGCTGACAGGTAGCCCCCCGACTGCTGGAGGAAAACCCCCATCAGCGGGGTTGGCGGCCCCCACTTGGGGCCGTTTAAAATTCAAAGATAGGGCCGCCGCAGTTGGTGGCCTCTTTCATTAAAGACACTTCGTCTTTCTCGCGCTCAAACTGATCCTGTTCGCCGAAGCGAGGATCGTAAGTCTCCATCTTGTCGATGAAGTCGTGATGGTCACGACTGGGCTTCATACGCGCGCCTGTCGCGCCCAAATGCTCGCGCAGTTTCGGGTAACGCATATTGCGGGATAGTCTGCGAGCGTAACCGCCGATGCGCGTGGCATCGCGGTTTGCGTCTTTGGGAGTGTTGCAGTCGTACTCGCTGCAGCCAGCGTCAGGGCCAACGATGATTCCGCGTGCGAACAGCCCAAAGCGGCGGCTCTCGCTCAAGCGATCAGCAGCGCGAACAGGATGACGAACAGCATCGTCGTCATCACCACGGCGGCCACCGCGCCGGCGGTGATCCTGGTCGCCTCTCTCGCGGTGCCTGCATACGGTTCCATGCGCTGTGCCTCCCAACCATAGGTCAGCATGACCGGAGCGCGGTTGCGGTCACATTTCGCATCCGCGTGCAGACGGCAGCAATTTCCGTAGTTCTCCGGTCCAGAACAAAGTTCCCCGATACCGTCAGATACCGACGGCTCCGAATTTTCAACAGCGCAATCAACGTGAGCGGGCGCGCGGCCCCGCCCCAAGTGGGCCATGCAGGCGGGGCCGCCGACGGCGGGATTTAATCTGGAGGACCGCACCCCGCCGTAACGAAAGATACGTCCGCTCGGCGCGCGCGTTTCAGTCCCGTCCGGCATCGCGTCAAAACCGCCCAGTCGCGTTGCCGGCTCTGGCCAGCGGCGGGATTTGCCGCATAATCGTTCCTGAGGCCTGAGAGAAATTCGCAAGCCTCAGGGGAACACCCGGCTTGGCTTGGTGTTCGGTCATGAAGAGTTCAGGGCTCAACAAGCCCGTTCAACCGCGAATTGATCGTGATGTTGAGCCTGCCAGGCGACAGCCGGCCGGCGACGAAGATTGCGAAACAGGGGCCCAAAGACGGGCTCCGCGAGATCTGCAAACCAGCGAGCAGCAACGGCGCGGCAACTCGCCGTTTGACGAGCTTTTGAAAATAATACAACCTTTGGTTTACAACGAATGCCCGCCTTGAGTCTGATGCGGAGCTTCCAAAATGATCCACAAGGGCGTTGAATTCAGTGTGACACAGGCGGCAGCGGGCGTCTGGAAATGGCGCTTCCAGATCGGCGACCGGACCTTTGCCGGCAAGACCGAAGCTCGCCTCAATCTGCTGGCGATCCGCCGTGTTCAACTCAGGATCGATCGCGAGTTGAAGAAGGCCAAGGATGAAGCCGGCCTCGTCGGCAGAAGCGAAACGGGGTGAGGCGCGAACGATCCGCGTTCGGATCAATCCGCGCTGGCCAGCCGCCGCATCGTGAATTCGATGTCGCCGCCGGGCAGTTCGCGCCAGCTTTCGACCGCGCTCATATAGGCGGCTTTCGGATAACGATCGAGGAAGTCACGCGCCCGCAGGCGGGCCGCATCGCGCGGCAGCGTGAAGGTCTCGCGCAGATAGCCGTCGTCCGGCCGGCGTCGTGCGGCCATTCGGCTGGCGAGATCGCGCGGACGGAACACCATGTCGCAACTCCAAAACCAACTGACGACCAGTCCAATATAGGGCTGGCCGCCGCGGAATCCGAGTCGGCGATGTCAGGCGCTTACTGGCTGCGCTGGGTGTTGGTGGAGGTCGTGCTGCCGGTCTTGGTCTTCGGCTTGGCAGGAGCAGCCGCCGTCTTCGGCGCATCCGGGCCGCGCACGGTGCCCCAGGGATCGGACGAGGCCTTGGCGTCGGGAATCTTCCGCAACGTGTCCTTGTAGGCCTTGTCCTTGGCCGCGTCCTGCTCCTTCTCTTCCTGCGTCTTGCTCGGCGCGTCCGCCAGCAGGTTGATGTTGGGCATTTGCGCGTAGGCCGGCGCTGTCAGCAACATCGCCACGGCGGCCACGCCTAGAATTCTCATCACTCCGCTCCTTGCCTTCTTCAGAGGGTCCATTTTCAGAGCGCCCATTGGCGCTGGGGTCACAGATGGTCCGACTTGCAGGATTTCGGCGACATCCAGTCTTCCCAGATCGGCCCGCATTTGGTGCAGCCGCTCAGGGCAAGCCCGATCGCGATCACGCTGCCCAGCATCACCAACTTACGGATCATCACCACCCACTCCCCCGACCGGCGGCCATAGGGCCCCAAAACTGGGGCATTTTCAAGCCACCCGCCGGCACGCCCAGGCCGTTGACCGGGCTTGCTAATCCCGGGTTGTTTGACCCGGCGCCCGGCCAAACTACAGTGGGACATAAAAGAAAACGAAGGATTCGACTTGCATGACTTTGCCGATGAGCTGGGACGAATGGGCGCAGCACGATGGAACGGCGCTCGCCGCACGCGTCAGGAAGGGCGAACTGAGCCCTGCGGAACTCGCAGCCCAGGCCGCTGCCGGCGTCGCCAAGGTCGACGGCGCGCTGTCCGGCGTCGTTGAGCTGTTCGACGACGTGATCGCCAATCCAGCCAAGGACGGCGCCAATCTCGATGGCCCCTTTGCCGGCCTGCCCTTTCTGATGAAGGACCTCGGCCCGACCATGCAGGGCCGCCTGCAGGAGATGGGCTCCAAGATGATGCGCGGCAATCGCGCCGCTTCCGACACCTTTCTCACGTCGCAGTTGCGCAAGGCTGGGCTCAATCTGATCGGCCGCACCACGACGCCGGAGTTCGGGGTCTGCAGTTCGGCCGAGAACCCGGCGGTCTATGTCACCCGCAATCCCTGGCACACCGACTACACCACCTGCGGCTCCTCGGCCGGCAGTGCGGCGATGGTCGCCGCCGGCGTGGTCCCGATCGCGCATGCGACCGACGGCGGCGGCTCGATCCGGATTCCCGCAGGCGTCAACGGCAATATCGGGCTGAAAGTCTCGCGCGGCGTGTTCTCGCTGTCGCCGCTGCTGTCGGATCTCTCGGGCCTGGTCTCGATCCAGGGCTGCCAGTCGCGCTCGGTGCGCGACACGGCGGCCTTTGTCGATTCCTGTCGCGGGCCTGCGCCCGGCGAGTTCATGCCATTCTGGACGCCAGCCGAGCCCTACACGACGATGATCGCGCGCGATCCGGGCCGGCTCAGAATCGCACTCTCGCATCAATGGGGCGAATATCGCGCCACGCCGCAGATCGCCGCCGAGTTGCAGCGTGTCGGCCGCTTCCTCGAAGGCCTCGGCCATCACGTCGACTATGCCCTGCCCGCGCTCGACTATCGCGAGGCGTTTGCCGCGCAGACCACCTGCTACATCAGCAATTTTGCGGTGGTGATCTCCAACATGCTGGCCGCACGCGGACTGGAGAGACCGCCGGCCGAGCTGATCGAGCCGATCAACATCCGCATCTGGGAGCACGGCCGGCACACCAGCTTCGCCGATCGCGCGCGCATGCAGGCGGTGTTCAACACCACATCGCGCGGCTTCGGCGCGTTCTTCGAGGATTGGGACATCATCCTGACGCCGGTCACCGCGCTGCCGACGCCGAAGGTCGGCACGACGGAATATCTGACCATCAGCGACAATCCGTCGGTGCTCGACTGGTTCGAGAATCTCTGGCGCAACTTTGCGTTCACGCCGCTCGCCAACCTCTGCGGCATTCCCGCGATCTCGCTGCCGCTTGCCACGCACGAGCACGGCCTGCCGCTCGGCATCCAGGCGATCGCAAAACAGGCCAATGACGGATTGCTGCTGCAACTGGCGGCGCAGATCGAGCGCGCGATCGGCGGCAAATGGAATGGCGGCCAGCGGCCCGGCGTGCACGTGACGCAGAGCTGACAACAACGCATCAGGAGAGGAAACGGACCGTCATGCAGCAGCAAGCCGGTGAGTTCGGGATCGAGGAAGCGCGGCGCGCGTTGGCTGAGGTGTTTGCGCCCTGGGTGCTGGATCTCAATCTGTCGATCGACGCGTTCGACTATACGCCGCCGGCGGGTGCCGTCGACTGGCAGCCCGGCGCGATCCTGCGGATGCCGTTCTCGGAGCGGCTCTGCCGCAACGGCGGCACCGTCAGCGGCCAGGCGCTGATGGCGTTCGCCGACACCGCGATGGTGATCGCCAATCTCGCCGCCAACAAGGGCTATCGTCCCATGACGACGGTCGACCAGACCACGCATTTCATGCGCGCGGTCAGCGCATCCGACGTGCTGGCCGATGCGCGCGTGGTGCGGCTCGGCCGCACCATGAGCTTTGGCAGGGTCACGCTGCTGTCCGCCACCGACAACAGGCCGGTGGCGATGGTCTCGAGCGCGTTCGCGATGCTGGGAGCATGATCCGGAAAAGTGCGAAGCGGTTTTCCGATAGGATCATGCTCAAAACAAAGAAACTAAAGCGCGATCTCATCGCGCCTTAATTCGCGGCAGCAGCGCGACAACTTACTTGCCGAGCACTTCCTCGGCGGCGTTCACGATGCTGATGGTCGGGTTCTTGCCGCAGTACTCGCCGAACTTCTTGGCGTTGGCCACGAACACTTCGGTGTCGATGATCGCCTCGTCGGAGTCGCCCTTGTACCAACCGTCCATCCAGGTCAGCACCACCTGGATGGTGTCCTTGTCACTTTCGACGAACTGCTTGCAGGTCATGGTCGAGAGATCGATTTTGGTGGCATGCGCCGGGACCGACGACAGGGCCAGCGCGGCAGCAAGCGCGAGTGATGCGGTGATCTTCATCATGAATCTCCATTGGCAAAGCAATTGCCGAAAATGTTTGGGCGCAAGGAAAGCATCAGTGCTTTCCGGGGCGAAGTCGTAAACGGAATCGGAAGCCGCCTGCAAGCGCGACGACGCCGGATGCTTACCGACATGTATTCGCTGCGCTGGTTGAGAATTCACATTTGGGAACTGTCATCAACACGCCGCGTGCGCTACACGACGCTGCGGCATTTGCTCAGGCGGTCCGCAAGCGTCGCCGTTTGCGCCAGCGCCAAGCCAGGGCGACAAGCGCGATCAAAACAATGACCGCCGCGATCGCCTTGCTCGCAAACCGTCCGCCGGGGCGGTCGATGGTGTGCGACCACAGCGACGGCCCTTCGCGCAGCCGCGCCAGACGAAACGCGACCACGCTATCGCCGATCGAGGTGCCGGCCTCGGAATGGCCGCCCGCACCGATCGCGACATACTGCTCGCCCTTCCAGAGATAAGTCATGGGGTTGGCGACGCCGGGCACCGGCAGCCGTCCCTGCCAAAGCTCCCTCCCCGATTTGGCGTCGAACGCCCGCAGGTAAGCGTCCATCGCGCCGGTGAAGGCGAGTCCGCCGGCGGTGATCGCGAGACCATTGACCAGCGGCGTGCCCCAGGAAAATGCCATGCCAAGCGGCGCCAGATCCTCGCTGGTGCCGACCGAGGAATGCCAGAGGATCTTGCCGGCCTTCAAATCGACCGCGACCATCTCGCCCCATGGCGGCTTGTTGCAGAGCAGCCCGAGTGGCGACATCGCCACCGCACGTGACATCGCAAATGGCGCGCCGTCCTGCCGGCCGAAATCATGCCCCGGCGGCGGGCTAAAACCCTTGGCCTCCTCGCGCGGGATCAGCTTGATGACATGAACGGCGTGGCTGGTGTTGGCATAGAGGATCTGGTTGACCGGATCGAACGCGGCACTGCCCCAGTTCACGCCGCCGCCGGTCATCGGATAGACCGCCGTGCCCTGCGTCGAGGGTGGCGTGTAGAGCCCCTCATTGCGGAGATCGCCGAGCAGCTTTTCGCAGGGCGATGGGCCGAACGGCAGCAGCTTGAATGCATCGTCCTTCGAGATGCTCTGCTTCATCAGCGGCGGCACATGGGTCGGGAATGGCTGCGTCGGTGACAACTGCTCGCCCTCGGCGCCGTTCTGCGGCACCGCGCGCTCCTCGACCGGCCAGACCGGCTTGCCGGTGTCGCGATCGAGCACGAACACAAAGCCCTGCTTGGTCGGCTGGATCACGACATCGCGCTGGCCCTCGCCAGTGTCGATGCGCGCCAGCGTCGGCTGCGCCGGCAGATCGTAATCCCAGACGTCGTGATGCACGGTCTGGAACGACCAGATCAGTTCGCCGGTCTCGATGCGCAGCGCCACCACCGAATTGGCATGCTCATTGTTGCCGGGCCGCCTGCCGCCCCAGAAATCCGGGCTCGGCGACGTCGTCGGCAGGAACACCAGCCCCCGCGCCTCGTCCACCGACATCGGCGCCCAGACATTGGTGTGGCCGGCGGTGACACCGTCATGCACCAGCGGATCGAAGCTCCAGCGCGGCTGTCCGGTCCTCGCGTCATACGCGCGCACGGCACCGAGTGGCGCCTCGACGCGGCGGTTGTCGGCCATCGCGGTACCGACCACGAGGACGCCGCGCGCGATCACCGGGGCTGAGGTGATCTGGACTTCGCCCGGCCATTCCAGCTTCATCCCGAGATCGATCTTGATCTCGCCGCCAGTACCGAAATCGGCGCACGGCTTTCCGGTCCTGGCATCGAGCGCGATCACGCGGACATCGTTGGTCCCGGTGAAGATCCGCGTCCGGCACGGTGCATTCTCCGCCGCGCGCTCGTCGACCCAATAGGCGACGCCGCGGCAGACGTAACGATTGGCCGGCCGCTGCGCGGTGCTGATCTTCGGGTCGTAGCGCCACTTCTGTGCGCCGATGCCGGGATCGAGCGCGATCACCTCGTTGAATGGTGAGCAGAAGATCAGGCTGTCCTCGACGAACAGCGGAGTCGCCTCGAACTTGGTGCGCTTCATCAGCTCGCTCGCGCGGGCATCGAGATCGCCGGTGCGAAACTCCCAGGCGCGGACGAGATTGCCGACATTGTCAGGCGTGATCTGATTGAGCGGCGAGAAGCGCTGGCCACCGCGATCGCCGCCCCAATACTCCCAGCCAAGCACCGGCGACGCACCAAACAGCAGCACGGCTAGCAGACAAAACAGGGATCGCATCGCGCCCTCCGGCCGATGCGATCATTCCCGGGTTACACCGCATCTTGCGCGGATGGATTTACGCCATCGGCGCGTCAGTATCCACCCTCGTCAGTATCCCCTGCGGCCCTCGTAACCGCCGCGGCCGCCATAGCCGCCGCCACCGATGCCAATCCCGATACCGATGCCGACCGGCGGTCCGGCCGGCTCATACACCACAGGCGGCGGACGACGGACCACCACGACGTCGTCCTCGATGACGCGGCGCGGCGGCTGCGAACTGGCGCGCCGCGGCGGATCGGGATCGACGCGCTTCTTGGTCGGCAGGTCGACTTTCCGCGGCTGTGCTGGCGCGATGTTGCAGGGACAGGTCGGCGCCGCCATCGCAATATTGGCAGCCTGTTCGGGACGGTTGCGCAGCCGCTCGATCAGATTGCGCGCAGTCACTGTCAGGTCGCTGTCAGGATATTGCAGGAGGAAGGTGCGATAGGCGGTCGCCGTGTTGATGAGGACCGCGTTGTTCCACGCCACCATGCGGCGATGGCGATCGAGCCAGTCCTTTGCTTGCAGACCGCGCGGCGTGCCGGCATAGGCAACCGCGAAAGCCTCATAGGCTTCGTCCGAGCCGTCAGCCACGATCAACTCATTGGCGACGTCGACCGGCTTGCCCTGCAAATTGCGCTTCCACTCCTCGACCGTGCGCTTGGTCGGAGCCTGCTTTGGCGCTGCTGCTGCCGAGCCGCTCGCGACGAAACGAAAATCCTCGGTCAGCGACGAGCTGTCCCACGGTGTCTGCCGTCCGTCCGTCGCCTTGTTCACGGCGACGCGAACGCGCTTGAATGTATCCTCGATCGGAATCCCCGGCTCCTTGCCGGCGGTGAGCAGCGCCGTCGTGTACGGGCTGTTGCTGCCGCTGCCGTCCTCGGCTTCAGCTCCGGGTGATGTCGAGAACGACACGAAGGTGCCGGGCGCGCCGGTTTTGGCGTCGATGATCGCAAGGCCGTGGCCGGCGGTCTTGTTGAGTTCGGGGAACGGATTGTTGCGGCATGCGTCGAGCAGGAGGATGCGCATCCGGCTCGGCACCGAGTTCAGCGCATTGAGGATATCGTTAAGGCGCACCGCCTGGATCGGAATGTCGGCCTCGCGCTTCGGATCGACGTCGACCGGCACCAGATAGTTCTCGCCGTCGATCTGCAGGCCGTGGCCGGCATAGAACACCAGCGCTACCGTATCGGCCCCCTTGGCCGCGACCTGCCCGGCAAATTCGCTGATCTTGTCGCGCAGCTGGGCTTGCGACAGGTCCGATGCGGAAGTCACCGCAAATCCGGACTCCGTCAGCAATTGCGACATCGCCTTGGCGTCGTTGGCCGGATTGGGAAGCGCGGGCACCGACTTGTAGGCGGATTGCCCGATCACCATCGCCAGACGATTCTCGGCGAGCGCCGGAGCCAGGCCAAGCAACAACGTCGCGGGAACGAGCAGACTAAACAACGAACGGCGAAGCATCGGGCGGCCTCCCGGCAATATCACATCAAAAATTAGTCGAAGAATCGGCGCGCAGGGTTCACTTCAAGCATGATCCGGACCCGGAGGGCCGCGCTAGCGCAAAGTGTGAAGCGGTTTTCCGAAAGATCATGCGCAAACAAGAAGCTAAAGCGCGATGACGACTCATCGCGCTTTGGGCGCGTCAATGTGAAGCGCCAGCGGGTCGGTATCAATTGATTGAATTGTCGCAGCAATTAGACGTTGCAGGCGTCCGCACTCATTTCGGCTTCTTGGCCGGCTCGGCGGGCTTGGCGATGCTCCAGGGGTCGTACTTTTCCTTCGGCTCCGGAATGCGATCGAGCGCGGCCTTGTAGGCCTTCTCGTCGACCACCGGCTTCTTGTCGGCCTTCTTGTCTTCAGTCGGTTGCTTGCGCTGTGCATAAGCGGGGATCGCCAGCAACGTCAGCGCGATCGCCGCAATTGTGAATCGTCTGATGACCATTGCATCCTGCCTTCCCGCCAGAAACATCCGGCAACACCTGATGTGACCAGAATACCTCGACCATCGGCAATTGTTGAATGACAAATCGGCCACGATTTGCGTTTCGGCCGCCGCTCCCTACATCTCCCGCCGATGGGACAGGATCACCTCTACACTGCCGCGCTGTTGGTCGGCTGCGCCCTGGTGCTCGGCGGCTGCGGCTTCGCCGACAGCCGCGCGCCATTGCCGGAATTCATGCGCGCCAAGGCGGCCGAGCCGCCGCCGCTCGAAGCGCCACCCGACGTCAAGCGTCTGGTCGGCCAGAAGCTCGACTCGGTGTTCACCAGCGGATCGCAGCCGACCCATGTGCGGGTCTCCGCACCGCTGCATGATCCGCGTGGCCCCGGCTGGACGGCCTGCGTGCGCGCCGAGCTGACATCCGTGGTCGGCAAGCCGCTGGGCACCCAGACCTATCGCATCTTCATCAACGACGGCGTGATCGCAGATCGCCAGCGCATCGAAGCCGACGACAATTGCGTCGCCGAGAATTACGAGCCGATCTAGGCAATCATCACCTCGGAACCCAGGGAACCTGCGGAACGAATGCAATCGCGATGATTTGTATCGCGAGGGCAGATTCGGACCGAGGAGTGGGACTATGAGGACATTTGCGATTGCACTGCTGGCGGGCGTCGGCGCCTTGTCGGCGGGCGGTGCCGCCAAGGCGTCGGACATCTACACGTCAACCACCACCGAATATGCGGCGCCCGAGCTGGTGCAGCAGGTGCGCATGGTTTGCGACGAAGACGGACGCTGCTATCGCACCCGCAGCGGCGCGCGTGTGATCGTGCGCGATTCCTACAACTATGCGCCGCGCGAGCGCTACATCGAGCGCCGCCACTATCGCGACTGGGATGACAGCCCGCGTGCGGGCGTTGGCATCCGCGCACCCGGCGTCAGCGTGGGTGTCGGTGTCGGCGACGATCGCTGGTAACTGATCTCAGCAGACATGAAAGCCGCCGAAGCGACTTCGGCGGCTTTCGCTTGCGTCGACTACAAACAGCGCGTCGCGGCGCGCGTCGGGCAGAGCTTGAGCGCGCTGGTCAGCGAGAACAGCACGCGCACGTCGCGGGCGTAATTGTCCGGCGCGCGATAGCTCAGGGGGACCGCGGCGCCGATGTCGGCCTGCATGTCGTTGGCGAGGTAGAAGCGCACGCCGCCGCCGACGGACGTGAGCGACAGGCCGTCGGTGTAGCGATAACCGTCGTTCCAGGCGACGCCACTGTCGACGAAGCCATAGAGCTGATAGCCGGTGAGATATCCGAGGTTGGTCTTCTGATCGAAGCGCAGCTCGAGCGAGCCGGCCATGCCGTTGTCGCCGCTGATCTCGGCCGCGCCGTAGCCGCGGCCGAAGGCGGCACCACCGAGATAGAATTGCTGCGACAGGAACAGCGGACCTGACGCCACCTGCCCGGCACCGGCGATCTTCAGCGACAAGGTGTCGGTCAACGTCTGATAGCGCGTGTACCAGAGATTCAGCGCGGAGAATGTTCCGGACGCGCCGGTGCGCGACAGGAAGTCGTCGCCCTTCTGCGAGGCGCCCATGATGTCGAGCCCCTGTCGAACGGTCGCCGTGAAATAGTTAGTGCCGTTGAAATTGTCCTGCAGGCGGTAGTCCGCGGTCAGGCTCGCGGTGCGGATGTGATCGCGGTAGACCGGACCGAAGAAATCGTTCTCGGTCACGTTGCTGAATCCCATCGCCGACGTGATCGTCAATGTCTCGCGCTGCGACTGCAGCGGCACGATGCTGGCGCGCAGCTCGAAGGCTTCCGTCTTGGTGTTGTCGCTGAAGACGCGCCGATAATCGCCCGGCCAGACTTCGCTATAGACTCCGGAGGCGCCGACGCGCAGGCCGTCGGTACCGACCGGCACGTCATAGGACAGCCGGCCGAAGGCGAGCTGGCGGGGATCGCCAGGCGTGGTCGACAGGTTGACCACCATCGAGTCGCCCGGCGCCATGGTGGAGTTGAAGGCGGCAGTGGCATAGCTCTGCCACGGACCGACCGATGACGATCCGAGATTGTCGAGCCCGAACGACGTGTAGACATGCCACGTCTTCACGAACACGGTCAGGCGAAAGCGGCCGGTGGAATTGCCGATCTCGTCCAGCGTCGTGTCCTCGATCCGTACCCCGGCGCGATTGTTGATCAAGAGCAGCTGCCGCTCCAGCGTCGTCAGGCGCGATGGGTGCTCGGCCAATATCGGACCAAGCATCGCCCGGACGCCGAACTCCTCGGCGCCCTCGCCCTTCAGCGCGAGTTCGGTGATGCCGCCTTCGATCACCTGGACGAGGATGGTGTCGTTCTTGATGTCCTGCGGGGGGATGATCGCACGGCTCAGATGGAAGCCGGCCGCGCGATAGGCCTCGCTGATCCCCTTGGCGATGGTCGCGAGGTCGGCTTGCGAGACCTTCTTTCCGAGATAGGGTTGATAGACCGTTGCCAGTTGGTCCGGCGGAAGGGCAGTCGCCCCCTTCACCGCGACATGGCGCAGCACAAACAACGGCGTGGGATCGGCCTTGATCTCCCCCGGCCGGGCCAGCTTTGGCAATGGCACACGCGATCGCGCAGCCGGCGACTGCCCAAGCGGACCATTGTCGAAGCGCCGTTCGAGCTGTCGCGGGTCGAATGAGGGCTGGCTGGCCTGCTGTGCAGAGGAAGGGGTTACCGCCGGCAAAAGCGTCGAAAAGACGCCAAAAGCGGTCGAAAGACGCGGTACCTGGCGACCGATCCAGGTCAACCCCATCGCGTCCCCGTATTTCCACGGACACCCACCAACAGATCTATGGAAAGCTCTTAGACGCATGATTTTTCTTAAGATTTTATGGTCAATGAATCGTTAACGGCGGCCCCGGAAGCGCTCTGATACCGCTGACTAAATGTTGAAACTTTTCCCCTAAGCCTTGGAACCCTGAGGCTGAGGAGAAGGTCATGCGTACGGCCCACAGGTATCTGCGTGCTCTCGCGACGGTGGTCGCGGTTGTCGTCACGTCCCCGCTTTTTGCCGCCGACGGCGGCACCTGGTCGGTCAGCAAATCGTCCGGCGAGGTCTGGATTTCGAACGGCGACGTCCAGCAGGCATCTCTCAAGCCGGAAGACAATCTCAAGCCCGGCGACACCATTCGCACCGGCCGCAATGGCCGTGTGCTGCTGATGCGCGGCGAAGAGAGCATCATGATTGCGCCGAATTCGGTGGTCGGCCTGCCCACCGAGAGCAAGGCAGGGCTTTCCACCACCATCGTGCAGAAGGCCGGCTCGATCCTGCTCGAGGTCGAGAAGAGGAACGTCAGGCATTTCGAGGTCGAGACCCCCTACCTCGCCGCCGTGGTCAAGGGCACCCAGTTCCGCGTGTCGGTGAGCGGTGGCAGCACCAGCGTCGACGTGGTCCGCGGCCAGGTCGAAGTCTCCGACTTCAAGTCGGGCCAGATCGCCCAGGTGCTGGCCGGCCAGAAGGCGACCGCCTTCGAGCACGGCAAGGCCGGCCTGGCGCTGAGCGGCGCCGGCACCTTCAATCCGATCGGGCAAGGCAAGCCGCGTCCGTCGTCGGTCGATCGCGTGCCCGTGCCGAAGGGCGGCCTGTCCTCGCCCCGCAACGCTGCGAATGGACAGGCGATCCGCGCGCTGGCGACGAATGATCGTTCCGGCGGCAAGTCGGCGACGTCGCAACAACATGCGGTCGCCAGGCCGCATGTCGGCTTGCGGATCCCGGCCGCACTCGGCGAGGTCAAGCTGAACTTCCACAAGGTCACGCACGGCCTCGCCCGCGGCACGAACGGTGCAACCGGTTCGAGCCGCAGCGCCGCCAACAACACCGTCTGGGCGGGCTCGTCCAGCTCCTCGTCGACGACGACTGCCAACGCCAACAGCGCTGGCGATACGGCCACCGCGACCGCCACCGCCAGCAGTGCAATCGGCAGCACGTCGGGCACCGCCTCTTCCGTCGCAACCACCGTCGCCGCAGCCACTGGCTCCGGCAACAACGGAAACGGCAATGGCAACGGAAATGCCAACGGGAATGGAAACGGCAACGGGAACGGAAATGGCAACGGGAACGGAAATGGAAACGGGAACGGGAACGGGAACGGGAACGGCGGAAAGGGTAACGGCAACGGCAATGGAAACGCGAAGCACTAGCTGACAACGCGCGGCGGGCGTTGTGTCTGCCGCAGGGGGATGGGGACACGTGAAACACCTTCGGCCACATGTTTTGGTCGCGGCCGTTCTGACCATCGTGCTGGCCTCGGGCTGGCACGCCGGGCTGCGTAACGCGCTCGCCGACCTTCGTTTCGGCTGGCTGTCGCAACCGGCGGGCAACGAGATCGTCGTCGTCGCGATCGATGCGCCCTCGATCGAAAAGATCGGCGTCTGGCCGTGGCCGCGCCGGCTCCATGCCGAGTTGCTCCAGCAGCTCAACCACGCCGGCGCCAGCGACATCGTGTTCGACGTCGACTTCAGCACCCCCTCCGATCCCGAATCCGACAGGCTGTTCCTCGAAGCACTGAAGAGCGCCGGCGGCTCCGTGGTGCTGCCTTCCTTCAAGCAGCCCGGCCCCGAAGGCACCACGTTCTTCAACCGCCCGCTGAAGGCGTTCCGTCCCCACGCCTGGTCGGCGATCGTCAACGTCGCGATCGAGCCGGATGGCCTGGTGCGCTACTATCCGCTCGGCCAGAAGCTCGACGGCGAATTCCTGCCCTCGATGGGCGCAGTGCTCGCCGGCAAGTATGACGAGAAGCGCCCGCCCTTCCTGATCGATTTCGGTATCCGGAACGCCTCCATCCCGAAGGTCTCCTTCGTCGATGTGCTGAACGGCGACAAGGCGACGCTCGACAGGTTGAAGGACAAAAAGGTCATCATCGGCGGCACCGCGCTCGAGCTCGGCGACCGCTTCAGCATTCCGAACGGCGGCATCGTCTCCGGCCCGGTGATGCAGGCGCTCGCCGCGGATTCGATCCTGCGCGGCCGCGAGCTGCACTGGACGTCGATGACCACGACGATGATCGCGCTCGGCGCTCTCTCGCTCACCATGATACTGCTGTGGCGCCGCCGGTCGGCCGGCCAGCGCGTGACCGTGCTCGCCTTCACCGCGGTCGGCATCGAACTATCGGCCTATCTGCTGCAAGCCATATTTCCGCTCGTCCTCGACACCGCGCTGCTGCACATCGCGATCCTGGTCTATATCGCGGCAATCGCGCTCGACGAGATCGACGTGCGCGACCTGCTCGGCCGCGTCGCTGAAAACCGTTTTCACCGCATCGCGATGTCGCTCGGCGACGGCCTGATCTGCACCGACAAGGATTATCTGATCACGGTGTGGAATCCCGGCGCGGCCGCGATCTTCGGCTACGGGCCGGACGAGATGATCGGCCGCCCCTTCGACACGATCTGCGCGATCAATGGCGACGATGCCGCGGCCTTCTCGATCCGCGATGCGGCCACGCTCGGCACCGGCAAGGTAATCGAGTTCGACGGCCGCCGCCGCAACGGCGAGGTGTTTCCGGTCGAGGCCAGCTTCTCCGGCTGGCAGGGCACCGACGGCCGCCAATACGGCGCCATCCTGCGCGACATCTCGGTGCGCAAGCGCGAGGCCGAGAAGATTCGCTACCTCGCCGAACACGACTCGCTGACCGGCCTCGCCAACCGCTACACGCTCGATGCCCGCGTCGCGGCGATGATCGCAACGGCCGAGTCTCCCGGCGCCGAAGTCGCGCTGCTGGTCGTCGGCCTTGACGGCTTCCAGCACATCAACGACCTGCTCGGCCACGCCAATGGCGATCTCGTGCTGCACGCTGTATCGGAGCGACTGACCGGCGAGGTCGGCAACGCCGGAATCGTTGCCCGCCTCAGCGGTGATGAGTTCGCGATTGCCGCGCCGTGTAGCTCGACGACCGAGACCGTCGATCATCTTGCCCGACGCATCGCCGCTGCCTTCGACACACCCGTCGTCACCGGCAGCCGCACCCATCGCGTCAAGGTCTCGATCGGCGCCGCGATGTTCCCTGCCGACGGCAGCAACGCCGACGAACTGCTCTCCAACGGCCATCTCGCGCTGCGCCGCGCCAAGGCCAACAAGGGCGGCGGCCACGTGCTGTTCGAGGCCGGCATCCGCCAGGAGCTCGAGACGCGCCTGACGCTGGAAGCCGAATTGGCGCGCGCCACCGAGCGCGGCGAGTTCGAGCTGTTCTATCAGCCGCAGGTGCATCTTGACGGCGGAGAGCTGATCGGCGCCGAGGCCCTGATCCGCTGGCGTCATCCGGAGCGCGGGCTGATATCGCCGGGCGCGTTCATGCCGGTGGTCAACACCGCATCGATCTCCGAGAGGATCGCGCAATGGGTGCTGGAGACCGCGTGCCGGCAGGCCCGTGCCTGGGAGCTCGCCGGCCATCACCTGCGTGTCGGCGTCAACCTGTCGCCGTCGCAGCTCCACACCGGCGACCTCGCCAGGTCCGTCGCCGACGTGCTGGCCGCGACCGGGCTCACGCCGGCGCTGCTCGAGCTCGAGGTCACCGAGGACATCCTGCTGGTCGACGAGAAGCGCGTGCTCGACACCTTCCAGCGCATCCAGGACCTCGGGGTCCGCGTCGTGTTCGACGATTTCGGCACCGGCTATGCGAGCCTCAGCTATCTCAAAAAATTCCCGCTCGACGGGCTGAAGATCGACCGCTCCTTCGTGTTGGACGTGCTGACCGACCCCGATGACGCCGCGATCGTCTCTTCGACCATCGGGCTCAGCAAGCAGCTCGGCCTGTCCGTGATCGCCGAGGGCATCGAGAACCGCGCCACCGCCGATCTGCTCGCGACCATGGGCTGCGAGGAAGGCCAGGGCTATCATTTCGGCCGTCCGATGCCGGTGGGCGAGCTGGAGCGGCAGTTTTTGGCGGCGCCGGCCGAGTTGCTGACGGACGGTCAGGCGGCCTGAGGCCGCCGGCCTCATTCCGCCGCGGCTCATGCTGAACGCGGCGTTAACATTACCGCTCAAATTGCACGGCGACACCACCGGCAATCTCCACCTCTTTCCGCTAGCGTTGGCCTGCGAATGACGCACCAGTTGCGCCGATCGCGAGCGGGGAAACGGGACGTGGCCGATATCGCCGACCAGACACTGGTCCGCCGTGCATCGAACGATGCCACGGATGCGCGCGCCCTGCCGCGGCTTGCCGACATCCCGCTCAATCCATGGCGCGCGCTTGCCGATCGCGCGATCGAGGCCAACGGCTACTATCAGGCCGAATGGGAATTGGCCGTGAACGCATTCGCGTGCGGCCGGACCAACGTTTCCGCCCTGACCGCAATCGATAACGCCGGCAAGCTGATCGGACTGCTGCCGGTCATCCCGCTGCGCCGCGCCACCATGATTCCGCTGCCCGCTTTGGTCGGCGCCGAGCCCTACGGCACGCTGTGCACGCCGCTGCTCGATCGCGACGCCGCCGAGGATGCCGCGGCCAAGTTGCTGCACAATGCGCGACGGTCGGGCGCCCATGCGCTGGTTCTGCGCACGATGTCGCTGGAAGGCCCGGCGATGCAGGCGATCGACGCCGCTCTCGCCCGCGACCGCCTGCGTTCGCGCGTGCTGACCACATATGCCCGCGCCTCGCTCGATGCGACGCGCAATGCAGACGAATTGCTGCGCGAGGCGCTCGGCGCCAAAAAATTGAAGGAGCTGCGCCGGCTGCGCAATCGCCTCGGCGATCACAGCGACGTGCGCTTCGACGTGGCGCGCACGCCGGAACAGGTGGCTGGTGCGCTCGAAACCTTCCTTGCGCTCGAAGCCAGCGGCTGGAAGGGCAAGCGCCGCACTGCGCTCAGCCAGGATGCGGGCGATGCAGCCTTCATCCGCCGCGCCACGACCGCGCTGGCCGAGCGCGGAGCTTGCGAGATCATCACGCTGTTTTCCGGCGCAACGCCGGTCGCCGGCGGCATCGTCGCGCGGCATCAGGACCGGGCGTTCTTCTTCAAGATCGGCATCGACGAGCGCTTCGCAAAGTTCTCGCCCGGCGTTCAGCTGACGCTCGAGCTGACCCGTCACCTCTGCGCCGATCCTGCGATCAACTCCGCCGATTCCACCGCAGCTCCCGGTCACCCCATGATCGATCCGATCTGGCGCGGCCGCTTCGCCATGGGCGACGTGCTGATCCCGCTCCGCCGCAACGATCCCGTCGTCGCGGCGATCCACGCCGCGCTGACCGCCGAGCGGTTCATGTACGCGCAAGCGCGCCGCGCGGTTCATTTCATCCGCAATCGCCACACCAGATCTGCCTAGCCGCCATTCGCGCGTGCCTCTACCTGAAGCCATCGGGATCGATACGCTCGGCGACGGTCTGGGGACGCACAGGTGATGGGGAATATCGAGCAGCACTATGTTCGGCAGGACGACCTCACCGATCCCGGTGATCTCGGTGGCGCCTATGATGATTTGCCCGACGGCGTTGCCGGACTGCGCGAGGTCGTCTCTCGCCTGATCGTTCACGTGTCGTGGGCCGGGCGCTATGGCATTCCGCCTGACATGCCGATGGTCCGGCAAACCCAGCCGATCGCCAGGCGGCTGCAACTGATCCAGGCGGCGTATCCGGGATCGCTGCGGACCGCACGGCCGCCGGAGCGGCGCACCTTTGGCACCTGTCGCGACTATGCGCTGCTGTTGTGCAGCATGCTCAGGAGCCGATCGATCCCGGCACGTGTCCGCTGCGGTTTTGCGACTTATTTCGATAGCCCCTATCACGACCACTGGATCTGCGAGTACTGGTCGCCGGACGAGACTCGCTGGGTGCAAGTCGACGCGCAACTCGACCCGTTCCACATCGAGCAACTCAAGGTCACGTTCGACGGCGCGGACCTGCCGCGCGGCGTATTCCTGACGGCATCGCAAGCCTGGCGCCTCGCGAGGGCCGGCACCGTTGCGCCTGAGCTGTTCGGCCATGCCGACGCTTCGGGATGGTGGTTCCTCCGCGTCGACGCCTGGCGCGATGTTCTGTCCCTCGTGAACCGCCAGATGTCCGCGTGGGACAGCTGGCGCGACGCGACGCCGCCGAGCAAGGTTCTCGACGGCAACACCTTGGCCGAGCTTGACGAGCTCGCCGACGCCGTCATTGCGTTCGAACACGGCGCGGACCGATATGCACTGCTGACCAAGGCCGCCTCACGGAACATGACGCCGCCCTGGCTCGCTTAAGCTCACCTCAGCGGCGAATGCGGCGCCGGCAGCATGATGGTCGAGTGCATCTCCTCGAGATGCTGCGTGGCCTTGCCCAGAAACTCCTGCCACGCCGGATCCTTCAGCGCATTGCCGCGCGCTTCCGCGCGGGCATTGAGATCGGGATAGGCCCAGATGTGGCAGGCCTCGTTGGGCTGGCCAGAGTCGGTCTGCCAGAGGCCGACGATCTTGGAATATTTTTCGCGCGTCGGCAGCACGCCGGTGAACAGCTCCTGCCACTGCTTGAGCCCGCCGAGCGGCTTGGCGCGGTAGTTGCGGAATTCGTAGATGTTGCCCGACGTCGCCGGAGCCACCGGCGGGATGATCGCGCTCATCAACCGCACCTCCTGCTTCACCAGCAACGGACGGATCGCCGGAATGTACTCGCCGGTCCAGCGTGAATTCTTGGCGAGCTCGGCGCGCAGCCGGGTGCGCTCGGTCGCATCGGGATAGCTCCACATATGCATGACCTGATTGAGCGGGCCGATCTCGGTGAACCAGTAGCCCTCGAGCTTGCCGAAATTGTCGCCGCGGATCTCGCGCGACAGCGTGCTCGCCGCCTTGACCATCTCGCCGATGGTGTTCGGCCGGACCGTATAGGTGCGCAACTCGTAGATCATGATGTCTCCCTGATCTTTTTTGTCTCGACAAACGACAAGCCCGGCCTGACGCCGGGCTTGTGAGGTGATGATGGCCTATTCCGCGGCCTGCGCGTTGATCTCCTCCGAGACCTGGCGGATCGCGCGCGCCAGCTGCTCGGCGGGCTGCGCGCCGGAGACGGCGTATTTCTGCGCGAACACGAAGGTCGGCACGCCGGAGATGCCTTTCTCCGCAGCCTCCTGCGCGTCCGCCGAAATCTTTGCGACGTCCTCGTCGGTGGCAAGGCGCCGGCGCACCTCGTCGGCATCGAGCCCGACATCGGCGGCGGCCTGCACCAGCACATTGACGTCGGTCAGATCGCCGCCATCGCGAAAGTACAATTCCATCAGCCGCTGCTTCATCTCGGGCGCCTTGTCTTTGGCTTCCGCCCAGTAAATCAGGCGGTGGCAATCGATGGTGTTGGGTTGGCGCTTCACCAGGTCCGGGCGATAGGTCAGCCCCTCCTCGCCGGCGGCGGCGACCACGCGGCCGGCGATGCCCTTGTAGGCCTCGACCGAGCCGAACTTCGCGGTGAGATATTCCTCGCGGCTGATACCTTCGCGGGGTACCCAATTGTTGAGGAAGAACGGCCGCCAATGCACCTCGACCGGAACATCAGGCACCAGCGCCAGCGCATTCTCGATCCGCTTTTTGCCGATATAGCACCAGGGGCAGACGACGTCGGAGACGATGTCGAGGCGAAGCGGTTTCATGGTCATGGCGCGTCCTTTCGGAATGAGGCCCCAAGGTAAGCCCCTGCTTCGGCAACACAAGGGCGGCGGCCGCATGTCTGCCTCACATAACCTCCGCGGTTATTGTGGGATGCGGCCAAGGTTTCCTAGAAGTCACCGCCATACGCCAAGCGGAGACGAACCAATGACCGCCATTTTCCAGCCTGAAGGACAAACGTTTCGCGCCACCGAGCATGCCGGCGGTCCGTGGTCGCCGGACATGCTGCAGGGCAGCGCCACCACCGCGCTGATGACGCGCGAGGTCGAACGGCTGGCTGTGACATCCGGCTTTGCGGTCCGCCGCCTCACCTTCGACCTGTGGCGGCCGGCGGGCCTGCGCAGCTTTGAGCTCGCGACCGACCTGCTGCGCGACGGCCGCAAGGCCAAGACGCTGCAGGTGCGCCTCCTCGACGGCGAGACCGAGATCGGCCGCTGCACGGCGCTGCTCACCGCACACGGCGATGAGTCGCCCCGCGATCCCTTCGCCAAATCCGCCGCGCCGGATGCCATGCCCGAAGCCGGCACACCGCCGCCGGCCTTTGCGCAAAAATGGAGCCGCTATTTCCAGCACGTCTCGGTGCGACTGATCGAGGGCGCGCTGGAGAAGCCAGGTCCTGCAGCCGCATGGATGCGGCTCGACGTCCCGCTGGTCGCGGGCGAGCCCAACACGCCGCTGCTGCAGGCGGTGCAGGCGGCGGATTTCTCCAGCGGGGTGGCGCAGATCGTCGACATGCGCGAATGGACCTTCATCAATCCCGAGATCAGCCTGTACTTCTTCCGCCCGCCGGAGGGCGAATGGATTTTGATCCGCTCGCGCACCTGCGTCGGCGCCGGCGGCGCGGGATTGACGACCGCGACCTTGAGCGACCGCAGCGGTCCATTCGCGGAGGTGATGCAGGCGATGAGCTTTGAACGGCGCGCGGTGCAGGCTCAAGCCTCCTGAGAAGCGAGCGCCGTCAGCACCGCCTCGGTATCGCCATCGGCCGGCATGAACATCTCGATGCGCAGCTCCTGCAGCGTGACGTCCTGAGGCGTGCCGAGCGTCAGCACCGTGCCTATCAGGCCGACGCCGATGTCGCCCTTGCGCAGCCGCACCTCGCAGAGCGGCCCCGGTGCCTCGCTCTCGTTGAGCTGCGGCGTGGCGATATCGGGCAGCTTCAAGAGCTCCCGCCAGGTCGATTGCAGCGCGAGATCGAGCGGCGCGGCCATCGCCTCGTGTCGCGCGCGGACCAGCAGGGCCGCTGCGACCTTCGGCCAATTCTCCACGAACGGCCGCAACTCGTCGGGTGCCAGGAACATTCGCATGTGATTGAGCGGCCGCTGCATCCGCTCAGGTCCCAGCAGCATCGTCATCAGCCGCGTCGCGGCGCGATTGGCTTGCAGCACATTCCATTGCCGGTCGGTGACGATGGCCGGGAACGGTTCGTGCCGGCGCAGCAAGAGATCGATCGCGCGTTTGGCGTCGGCGATCTCCGGGGCCGACAGATCGCGCTCGCGATATTGCCGGGCGAAGCCGCCGGCCTCCAGCAGCGCGTTGCGGTCGCGCAGCGAGAGGCCGAGGGCTGCGGCGAGCTGCGACAGGATCTCGCGGCTCGCCACCGCCTTGCCGGTCTCGACGAAGCTCAGATGCTTGATCGAGATGTTGGCCTCGAAGGCGAGATCGGCCTGGCTCATGGCGCGCCGCCCGCGCCAGTCGCGCAGGAGATCGCCGACGGGGTTCGCCTTGAGACCGGTGGCGGGGCGTGGGTCCATCATCGCATTATCGGCCAGGCGTCCGTGGCTTGCAAAGGCATCGCGATGTCGCGCTCAGCTGGATGCAAGAGGGCGAGCCTCCATCAGATAGGCCTTGATGTCGGCGAGTCCCTGCAAAGCCGGCATCCGCTTCATGGCCTCGCCGGCGCTGCACCAGGGATAGGGCAGCGCGGAGAGCCAGGCCATGCAAGCCGAAAGTTCATCCGCGGCGAGCACCTTCATCACTTCGATGGCAATGACAAGCTTCTCGACGTGCCCGCTGGCGCCAAAGTACCAATCGTAACGACCGCAGCCGACACGGATCTGGCCGTTAGCCTTGGCGGACATCCCAACCAGCCAATGACAAGGGAAATACTCACAAGGAACCGCCGGAGGCTCTGTGAGGCAAAACGTGAAGACATTCTCGTAGTCGATGCCGAAACGGCGGACCAGAATATCCTCGAGCGCGACAACGCCTTTGGCCGAACTCGGGAAACTGATTGCGTCAGTCTTGACGATCATCTCAAGTTCGGCGTTTTCGGCAAACGCCTGTTTCATCAGGAACGGGCGATTGCCGTCCTTGGCAAGGATATACACTTTCACGACATCGAATGGCGTGGGCATGCCTCAAATCCTAATCGCATTGCCAAGGGCAAACCAGATGCTTCAGAGCGCTGCCATCTCCTTCATGCGCCGCGCCGTCAGCTCGTCAGCTGGAAAAAACGTCTCCAGCGCGAGCTCCTGCAGCGTGATGTCGACGGGCGTGCCGAACACCATCGTGGTCGAGATGAAGCTCAGCACCTCGCCATTGAGACGCAGCTTGAACGGGAGCGCGACGTTGTTGTCGGGCGTGATCGGGCCCGAGCGCGCCGGAATCGGATAGGACTTCAAGTCCTGATACAGTTTGAGCAGCTCCGGATCGGCGGTGGCCTCGCACTGACGATGCAGGCGCTCCAGGAGATGCGCGGCCCATTCCGGCAGGTTGACGGTGCGCGGCGCCAGCCCCTCGGGGTGGAACGCCAGGCGCAGGATGTTGAAGGGCTGGCCGAGCAGCCGCTGCGGTACGCCCTCGAGCAAGGGCGCCACCATCCGGTTGGCAGAGACCAGATTATAGTGCCGGTCGTAGGCCAGCGCCGGATTCGGCTCATGCGCCTTCAGCACCAGATTGATCGCTTCGCGCGCCGATTTCAGCGCGGGATCCTCCAGCGCGCGTTGCGGAAAGGCCGGCGCAAAGCCGGCGGCGACCAAGAGCACGTTGCGTTCGCGTAGGGGCACGTCCAGTCGCTCCGCCAGTTTGAGCACCATGTCGCGCGACGGCGCCGAGCGGCCGGTCTCGACAAAGCTCAAATGCCGTGCCGAGATCTCGGCATCGACAGCCAGATCGAGCTGGCTGAGATGGCGGCGCTGCCGCCACCCGCGCAGATGGTCGCCGATATGGATGGGTTTTGCGGGCTCGGCCCGCGCCGTGGATGCATGTGCGTTCATGGTGCAAAACCTAGCATGCGGATTTCGCTCGTTCCATTACGTGCGAGGTAATCGAATTCGGACGCCGGCCGGATCATCTTCCAACCCACAGGAGATGACCATGCTGATGCTGTCCTTGATCCGAGCTTTCACCGCCCTCGCCCCGCTCGCCCTCAATCTCGCGACCTGGCTGGTGGCGCGCTCCCTCAACATGCCGCAGCCGATCGTGCACGACACCGGTGTGTTCGTCGTCGCGCAGGTTTATGCCGCGGAGATGAGGGTCGGCAAGGCGCTCTGCCCGGTCCGCCTGCTGCGTCAGCTCCGCATCTGGTTCCGCTGACGTCATCCAACCCAACGAGAGGAGATCCGCCATGATCACAACGTCCCAGTTCCTGCGCCGCGCCCTGCTTGCCGACGCCATCTTCAGCGGCGTGTCCGCCGTCGTGATGACGCTCGACGCCGGCGCACTTGCACCTTTCCTCGGTCTGCCCGAAGCGCTGCTGCGCGAGACCGGCCTGTTCCTGATCGCGTACACGGCCCTCGTCGGCTGGCTCGGCACGCGGCCGGCCGCGCCGAAGGCGCTTGTCATGATCGTGGTCGCCGGCAACGCCGCCTGGACGCTCGCCAGCATCGCACTGCTGTTTTCGGGGATGGTGTCGCCGAACCTGCTCGGGATTGTCGTGGTCGTCGCGCAAGCGATCGCCACGGGCGTGTTCGCCGAGCTGCAGTATGTCGGGCTGCGGAGGAGCGAGGGCGTGGTGGCGGTGTAATTCACCGTGACTCGTAGGGTGGGCAAAGGCGCTCTTGCGCCGTGCCCACCATTCCCGGCGTGCTCGTGGTGGTGGGCACGTCGCTTCGCTCCTTTGCCCACCCTACAGCAGCTTGCCGTGCGTTCGCATTCTCGCGACATGTTCTGCCCGAGTTGTCCATCTCGTTCCGCCCTCTCTCGATAGCGAGGGCGCAGGGAAGACCGGGTGCACGCCGCACCCGC